>NZ_VDCZ01000003.1 GCF_006491645.1 Flavobacterium profundi | reverse complement strand
AAATCAATAGAATTAAAACAATGGAAAAAAATAAATCGGAACAGAATTAATTCTGTTCCGATTTAACTATTTTTGATATAGTAACGAGTCAACCTTTTTTAGGACAACTCAGATGGTATGAAGAGTTGGTAATAGAATAGGCTTTTCTAAAGAGCCCTGATAGCAGCGATATCCTGTCATTGTAAACTATTTTTTGTAAAGGATGCAAATGTTTTTGCAATGACAGATTTAGCGGATAGCAGGAGGAATTTAAAACAGACTACTTTTTTGGTGCTCCCAAAATATTAAAAAGTATATTTTAATCCGCCATATATATTACGACCTGGAGCATTTATACCAGATGCAAAAACACGGTATTGCGTGTCTAAAATGTTTTCTACACCTGCATACAAAGTAGCATGTTTTAAAATGGTACAACTGGCTTTTAAATTATATGTTTCCCAAGCAGGCATTCCTCCTTCAGGAGCATACTGCTCATTGTCTTCACCATTTGGAAAATAATCTTTACTGTGTTTTTTACCATTATACAACACATTCGCTTCAGCTTGCCATTTTCTTTTTGCATAATGCAGTCCTAATTTGCCAAAATAAGGTGAAATATGATCTAAAGGACGTTCTTGTTCTTCTACGATTCTTCCATAAGTATAATTGAAAGTTGCATTGAATTGTAAATTTTCAATAAGATAGCCTTTCACTAAAGTTGAGATCCCAGTAATGTATGCTTTTCCTTTGTTTTGATTTGCTAAAACAATACTGGTTTCACCGTTGTAATCGACGGTATTCTGACCTTGATAGGTAAAAGTGTCTGTCACTATAGCGTCGTACATGCGTGTATAGAAATAAGTGTGTTCTAATTTAAAGCGCTTGTTATTCGATTGAATTACGAAGCCTAAATCACCCGTAACGGTTTTTTCTGGACTCAAATCTTCATTTGGAACAATTAAAAATCCACCTCCAGATTCAAATATTTTTCCAAAATCATCAATATTGGGTACTCTAAACCCTGAGGAAATATTTGCTTTTAATGCCACATTTTGAGAAGTGTTGTGTACGATTCCTAAAGAACCGCTATAGGTAAAATTACCTTGTTTGATTTTAGAAAAAGGTAGAGGAAAATAGGTGTCATCTGCAATGTTGCTATTTAAAGTAGTATAGCCTAAACGGCCACCAGTAGACCAAGCGGTTTTAGGTGTTGTTTTTTCAGTGTACGAAATATAAATATCGTTTCGAAACATATGATTGTCTCCATTTGGATAACGTGTATCTAGGCCATTTTGTTCTCCTGTATTGCTGTTTTGAGCATAAGCAGTCGATTGTAAAGTTTCAAAATAAGATTCAAAACCATAAAATAACTCTCCTTTGGTGAATTTTTTACTAAGATCAGTAGAAAAGGAGTATAGGTTTACGTTTTCTTCTCTATGTTGTAAATTATAATTCGAAAAACGTCGGTTATGACGACTTTCTTTCATGTTTTGGTAAGCTAATGCAAGCGTTAAATCGCTACTTAAAAAGGCCTTTTGTTTTTCTAATGTATAAGCCGTTAGTATGCGTTGTTGCGGACCATAATACCAAACGGCGTTTCGTAGACCTGTTGAAGAGGAAGGGTCAGTTAAACGATCGTATCTTGGAATGTTACTTGTAGTTGAAAATTGTAAATTTAATCCATGCAGATAGCCAGAATTAGTTTTATAACTTAATTTTTGCAAGGCGTTATATTGGGTGTAGCCCGAAAACTTTTGTACATATTTGTCATCATTAGCTACTAATTTATCAACACCATTGCTAGTTGCTACATAAAAAGGTCTTTCTCCAAAATAATCTCCATGTGGATTTTTATTTTTACCCATTTTTAAATCTCCAAAATCATTATAAGAGAAAATAGTTAAAGAGGCAAAGTTTTTAGTAGCGTAATTGAAATCAAAGGAAACCGACTTTTCTTTGTTGACAGTTCCGTAACGGGAGTTGATTTGCCCCCAAATCGTTTTGTTAGATGCATCGGAAAATGATGTTTTTTTTGTAGTCATGTTTACAGTTCCTCCTAAAGCATCACTTCCAAAAAGAGTTGAAGTTGGACCGTAAAAAATGTCTGCATTTTCTAACATGTTTTCATCAATGGTAATTACATTTTGTAAATGACCTGTTCTGAAAATCAAATTATTCATTCTAAAGCCATCTACTAAAAGTAACACACGACTCGCTTCAAATCCTCTAATTGCTGGGCTTCCACCTCCTTGTTGTGATTTTTGTACAAACAATGAACCTGAATTGGATAGCATTTCAGCAGTAGACTGATAGTTTTGAAATTCAATTTCTTTTTTAGAAATGGATTCTACTTGTATGGGTAGAATTTTTTTGTTTTTTGAAACCTTATTTGAAGTCACAATAACTTCTTCAAGACTTTTTGTGTTTATAGAGTCTCTTGTAGTTTGAGAATAGCCTAAAATACTAGTAAAGAGCGCACCAGTAAATAAAATTTTTTTCATTAGCAGTTTAACGATTGGGTTTAATTAAGAAGGCCATTGGGTATTTCTTTTTAATTTCTACCAAGTCTTTTTCTGCGTTAATTCTTAATTTGTATTTTCCTACCCATACTTTATATGTTGGATTGGTATATAAATAAGTAGCGTCTATATCTTTAAAGTCTTTTTTGAAGTTGACCAAAGTCTTTTTGGCAGCCTCTTTATCACCATAGAAAATCTGGATAGTATAATTGTCTTCCGAATCATTAGAAGCGTTCAAAAGTTGCTTTTCTTTTAACAATTTACTAAATCTTGGATCTTGAATTACAGTTGTTTTGTCGTCTTGTGAAAAACTTTTAGAAGTAATAAATAAGCTAATAATAGCGATGTAAAAATAATTTATTGAAGTTAATTTTCTCATAATGAATAAAATTTAAAGCAAAAGTACAATATTCTAAACGAAACAAAATAGGATAAATTATTTAGAATAAATATAAATTACATTTTAAGATAAAATTAAGGTTTTTAGAATAGTTCTAATATCGTATTTTTGTCGGAGTTTAAAATAATGTATGCTTTTAAGGTGTAAGTTATATATCTAAAATCGTACCAAATCTAGTCGATAATCATTAATTAAATATGAAAAAGGTGGGTAACCATAAATCGTTTTCAAGGATTTTCTTCAGTTTAGCTTTAACGCTATCTTTTTCTTTATCTGTTTTTTCTCAAGATTCAACATCAGTAGATGTTGCTGCTGCACCTGCTACAGGTGGTAATGCGGACGCAGGTAAAGCGCTATTTAATGCTAATTGTGCTGCATGTCATGCTTTAGATAAAGTAATGACAGGGCCAGCTTTAAGAGGTGTCGCTGACAAGTATGACAAAGAATTTCTTTACAAGTGGATCAAAAACAACACAGAACTTATTAAAGCTGGAGATCCAACTGCGTTAAAAATTTACAATGAAAATGGTCAAAAAGCAATGACTATTTTTCCTCAATTATCTAATACAGATATTGATAATATTTTAGCGTATACTTCACAACCTAAACCAGAGCCTGTAGTTGCGGCAACTGTAGTTGATGGAAATGGAGGTTCATCAAATGATTCTGGAATTTCTAACAATGTAATTCTTGGAGCGTTAGCGTTAGTGTTGACCATGTTAATAGTAATGTTGTTCTTAGTGAATAATGTGTTAACAAAGATTGCTAAAGCAAATGGTATTGAGGTTCAGAAAGATAGTAAGTCTTTACCAATTTGGAAAGCGTTTATTAAAAACCAATTCTTATTAGTTGTTACGGCTATTTTATTCTTATTGTTTGCAGCTTATTTTGCTTATGGCTATTTAATGCAAGTAGGTGTGGATCAAGGATATGAACCGATTCAACCGATTCATTATTCGCACAGAATTCACGCTGGAGATAATGGTATAGATTGTAAATACTGTCACTCTGCAGCTCGTGTTGGTAAACACTCTAATATTCCTTCTTTAAATGTTTGTATGAACTGTCATAAAAATATTTCTGAAGTGGCTGAAGAGACTTTAGCAGAAGGAAACGAATATGGTGTAAATTATAATAACGAAATTCAAAAGTTATACAATGCTGTAGGTTGGGATAAAACTACTCAAACCTATACAGGTAAAACAGAGCCAGTAAAATGGATTAGAATTCATAATTTACCTGATTTTGTGTATTTCAACCACTCGCAACACGTAACAGTTGCTGGAGTAGAATGTCAAACGTGTCATGGTCCTGTTGAAGAAATGGAAATCATGAGACAACATTCTTCTTTAACTATGGGATGGTGTATTAACTGTCACAGAGAGACAAATGTTAAGGTTGAGGACAATGCATATTATGCAAAAATTCATGAAGAACTTTCTAAAAAGTATGGAGTTGAGAAGTTGACTGCAGCACAAATGGGAGGTTTAGAGTGTGGTAAATGCCACTATTAATTAATATAATTTAAGAAGCTAATATCAATATACAATATGGCATCAAACAAAAAATACTGGAAAAGTGTTGAGGAACTAAACGAAAATAGTTCTATTGTTGAGACGCTAAGAAACAATGAGTTTGTTGAGCAAATTCCTGTTGATGAGTTTTTAGGAGACAAAGAAGCTTTATCAAGTAGTGCAACATCTCGTCGTGACTTTTTAAAATACGTTGGATTTAGTACAGCTGCTGCATCTTTAGCAGCTTGTGAAGGTCCAGTTGTGAAATCAATCCCTTATGTAGTACAACCTGAAGAAATTATTCCTGGTGTGGCTGACTTTTATGCTACTACTATTGCAGATGGTTTTGATTTTGCAAATATTCTTATAAAAACACGTGAAGGTCGTCCAATTAAAGTTGAAAATAATAATTTAGAAGGAGCAAGAACAGGTGCGAATGCAAGAGTGCATGCTTCTGTGCTTTCTTTGTATGACAGTCTTCGTTTAAAACAACCTAAAATTGCTGGTAATAACGCAACTTGGGGTGAAGTAAATGCAAAAGTTAAGGCTGGTTTAGAAGAGGCTAACGCACAAGGTGGCGCTGTAGTGCTTTTAACAAATACAATGGCAAGTCCTTCTACTGATGCTTTAATTGACGAATTAAAAGCAAAATATCCTACAGTTAAGCATGTTATTTACGATGCGGTATCGGATTCAAATGCATTGGATGCTTTTGAGCAAGTATACGGTGTTCGTGCTTTAGCAAATTATGATTTTTCTAAAGCTGATGTTATTGTTTCTGTTGGTGCAGATATCTTAGGTGATTGGCAAGGTGGTGGATATGATGCAGGTTATGCTAAAGGTAGAGTTCCTAAAAATGGAAAAATGTCGAAGCATATTCAAATTGAAGCAAATATGTCTCTTGCAGGAGCAAATGCTGATAAGAGAATGCCAATGAACATTTCGCAACAAAAAGCGGCTTTAGCAGATATTTATAATGCAGTGGTTAATGGCGCATCTCCTAAAAATGCTGAAATTGCAAAAGTAGTAAATCAATTAAAGTCTGCTAAATCTAAAGGTGTTGTAGTTACTGGTTTAGATGATGTGAATGCGCAATTAGTAGTTTTAGCTATTAACAGTGCTATTGCTTCAGAAG
The DNA here is from genome assembly GCF_006491645.1 of Flavobacterium profundi. Classification (GTDB taxonomy): domain Bacteria; phylum Bacteroidota; class Bacteroidia; order Flavobacteriales; family Flavobacteriaceae; genus Flavobacterium; species Flavobacterium profundi. The sequence continues at coordinate 346,418 of NZ_VDCZ01000003.1, read as the reverse complement.
CCTTTAATCCAACAAAAGCTAAATTAGTAAGAAAAGGTAATGCTAAAGAGGTAAGTCAGTTAGTAGATTATATGAAAGCAGGAAAAGTGCACACTTTAATAATGAGTGGAGTGAATCCTGTTTATACTTTGCCAAATGCAAAAGACTTTTCTGAAGCACTTAAAAAAGTAAAATTATCAGTTTCATTTTCAATGAAAGAAGATGAGACTGCGTCTATAACGACTATTGCAGCAGCTGCTCCTCATTATTTGGAGTCATGGTCAGATGTAACTATTGAAATAGGGCATTATAGTGTAGCTCAACCAACTATTCGTCCATTATTTGATACAAAACAATTCCAAGAAGCTTTGTTAACTTGGACAGAAAATAGTGTTAGTTATTATGATTATTTGAAAGGGTTTGCTGCTTCAAATGTAAGTGGTAAATCATGGAATCAAATAGTTCATGATGGTTTCGCAATGAATGAAGCATTACCATTAGTGGCTAACACGGTTGATTTTTCTGCGGCTGTATCTCAATTAACAAGTGTTAAAAATTCAGGTTTAGATTTAGTATTGTATACTAAAACTGGAATGGGAGATGGTCAACAAGCAAATAATCCTTGGTTACAAGAGTTTCCAGATCCAATCACAAGAGTGTCTTGGGATAACTATGTTACGATTTCTAAAAAAGATGCGGAACGTTATGATTTGAAAAATTGGAATGTAGCTAATGGAGGAATGAATGGAAATTATGTTACTTTAAAAGTAGGTAATGTAACTTTAAATAATGTTCCTGTAGTAGTGCAACCAGGTCAAGCAGTTGGTACTTTAGGATTAGCTTTTGGTTATGGTAAAAAAGCGGCTTTAAAGCAAGAAATGCAAGTAGGTGTAAATGCTTATACATTGTATAAAAACTTAACCGCTAACCAAATCGTTACGATTACGAAAGAAGCTGGAGAACATGAATTTGCTTGTGTTCAATTACAAAAAACATTAATGGGTCGTGGTGATATCATCAAAGAAACGACTCTTGAAATATTCAATACAAAAGACGCTGAAGTTTGGAACCCAGTTCCAATGGTATCTTTAGATCATCAGGAAACTCCTACTACTGAAGTAGATTTATGGACTTCTTTTGATAGAACTACAGGACATCATTTTAACTTGTCTATTGATTTAAATGCTTGTACAGGATGTGGAGCATGTGTGATTGCATGTCATGCTGAAAATAACGTTCCTGTTGTAGGTAAATCTGAAGTGAGAAGAAGTAGAGATATGCATTGGTTACGTATCGATAGATATTATTCACATGAAGAGACCTTCAGTGGTGATGTTGAATTGAAAGAAGGTACTTCTGGTTTATTAAATTCTGTAAGTACACTTTCAGATATGGAAGATCCTTCAGAAAATCCACAAGTGGCTTTCCAACCTGTAATGTGTCAACACTGTAATCACGCTCCTTGTGAAACAGTTTGTCCAGTTGCAGCTACTTCTCATGGTAAAGAAGGTCAAAACCATATGGCTTACAATAGATGTGTTGGAACGCGTTATTGCGCGAATAACTGTCCGTATAAAGTAAGACGTTTTAACTGGTTCTTATATAATAAAAACAGTGAGTTTGATTACCACATGAACAATGATTTAGGTCGTATGGTATTGAACCCAGATGTAAACGTACGTTCTCGAGGTGTTATGGAAAAATGTTCAATGTGTATTCAAAAAACACAGGCAACAAAACTTCAAGCAAAACGTGAAGGTAGATTAGTAAAAGATGGTGAATTCCAAACGGCTTGTTCTGCTGCATGTACTAGTGGAGCAATGGTATTTGGTGATGTAAATGATAAAGAGAGTCAAGTAGCTAAATTAGCTGAAGACGAAAGAATGTATCATTTACTAGAGCATATTGGTACAAAACCAAATGTATTCTATCACGTTAAAGTAAGAAACGTTAAATAAGTATTAATTAAAGAAACAATATAAAGGATTATGTCGTCTCATTACGAAGCACCCATTAGAAAACCTTTAGTAGTAGGAAATAAATCTTACCACGACGTTACTGTAGATGTAGCTAGACCTGTTGAAGGTAGAGCGAATAAACAATGGTGGATTGTATTTTCAATTGCCTTAACCGCTTTCCTTTATGGATTAGGTTGTATGATTTATACCATCTCTACAGGGATTGGTACTTGGGGATTAAATAAAACTGTAGGTTGGGCATGGGATATCACTAACTTTGTTTGGTGGGTTGGTATCGGTCACGCTGGAACCTTAATCTCAGCTGTATTATTATTATTCCGTCAAAAATGGAGAATGGCAATTAACCGTTCTGCGGAAGCCATGACTATTTTCTCGGTAATGCAAGCTGGTTTATTCCCAATTATTCACATGGGGCGTCCATGGTTAGGTTATTGGGTATTACCTATTCCAAATCAATTTGGATCATTATGGGTTAACTTTAATTCTCCCTTACTTTGGGACGTATTTGCTATTTCAACGTATTTATCAGTTTCATTAGTGTTCTGGTGGACTGGTTTATTACCTGACTTCGCGATGTTACGTGATAGAGCTATAACACCATTTACAAAAAGAATCTACTCAACTTTATCTTTTGGATGGAGTGGTAGAGCAAAAGATTGGCAACGTTTTGAAGAAGTATCATTAGTTTTAGCTGGTTTGGCTACGCCTCTTGTACTTTCAGTACATACAATTGTATCTTTTGACTTCGCAACTTCAGTAATTCCTGGATGGCATACAACAATCCTTCCGCCTTACTTCGTTGCTGGGGCAATTTTCTCAGGATTTGCAATGGTAAATACCTTATTGATTATCATGAGAAAAGTATCGAATCTTGAAGAATATATTACCATTCAACATATTGAATTAATGAATATCATTATTATGATTACAGGTTCAATTGTGGGTTGTGCATATATAACAGAGTTATTTATTGCTTGGTATTCAGGTGTAGAGTATGAACAATATGCTTTCTTGAATAGAGCTACTGGACCTTACTGGTGGTCATATTTCTTAATGATGACTTGTAACGTATTCTCACCACAGTTTATGTGGTCTAAGAAATTGAGAACTAGTATTGCTTTTTCATTTATCATTTCTATTGTTGTAAATGTGGGAATGTGGTTTGAGCGTTTCGTAATTATCGTTACTTCCTTACACAGAGATTATTTACCATCATCTTGGACAATGTTCCAACCTACATTTGTAGATGCAGGAATTTTTATCGGAACTATTGGTTTCTTCTTTGTATTGTTTTTATTATATTCTAGAAGTTTCCCAGTTATTGCTCAAGCCGAAGTTAAGACTATCTTAAAATCATCTGGTGATAACTATAAAAGAGAAAGAGAAGAACACGGACATAATCATTCAGATAATCATTAATATCATGAGTAATAAAGTTATACACGCTATATATAATGATGATGATGTTTTAATGGATGCTGTTAAACAAACAAGAGCAGCACATCATCATATTGAAGAAGTTTACACACCTTTTCCAGTACATGGATTAGATAAAGCTATGGGATTAGCTCCAACAAGAATTGCAATCGCTTCATTTTTGTATGGATTAGTTGGTCTATCGGTTGCAACTACTATGATGCGCTTCATTATGATTGTGGATTGGCCTCAAGATATTGGAGGTAAACCAAGTTTTAGTTACATCGATAACATGCCTGCATTTGTTCCAATTATGTTTGAGATGACAGTGTTTTTTGCAGCTCACTTAATGGTTATTACTTTTTATATGAGAAGTAAATTATGGCCTTTTAAAAAAGCTGAAAATCCTGATGTAAGAACTACAGATGATCATTTTTTAATGGAAGTTGGTGTTCACGGAAATGAAGACGATATGGTTTCATTTTTTAAGTCAACTGGAGCTGTAGAAGTTAAAGTAATAGAAAAGCATTAATACAAGATATGAAAAGCTTATATAAAATAGTAGCAATAGCAGGTTTTACTTTCATGGTAACTTCTTGCCATGATGACGCAAAGCCTAACTATCAGTTTTTTCCAAACATGTATGAAGCCGTTCCATATGAAACGTATTCTGAGCATGAAGTGTTTAAAAATGGTAAAGAAGGACAATTGCCTGCACCAGGTACCATAAAACGAGGGTTTGTTCCTTTTGAAATTCCTAATACAACTGAAGGTTATGCTTTGGCTAAGGAAACTTTAAAATCCCCTTTAGATTCTTTATCTCGTAATCCAGAAAATGGTAAAGCATTATTTAATATTTATTGTGCTATTTGCCATGGTGAAAAAGGAGATGGAAAAGGAAATTTAGTAAAAAGAGAGAAATTCTTAGGGGTTCCTAGCTATAAAGATAGAGTAATAACAGAAGGAAGTATTTATTTCGTAGAAACTTATGGATTGAATTCTATGGGTTCACATGCTAATCAATTAACGCAAGAAGAGAGATGGCAGGTAGCTGATTACGTTTTAAAACTGAAGTCCGAATTATAATTGTAAAACACTTTTTTGAAAATTATTAATATGTATACGTTTTCAAGTAAATTAAAAACTTTTTCAATTGTCCTAATGGTTTTAGGAATCATAGGCATTGGTATTGGTTTTATGACTGTACCAAATAAAGAAGAAGTTAAAGAAATGATAGAAAATGCTCATGATGGTCATCATGGAAAAGCAACAGCTCATGATTCACATGCAACACATCATGAAGCAGCTCCTGCTTCTCATGATACTCATAAATCTGAGGTGAATCATGAAACAAATGAGCATGATGCTCATATTGATCATGTTTTACATCAACAACAAAATAAGCCGTGGTCTGCGTTTTATGTTGCTTGTATCTTTTTCATGTTGTTAACTGTTGGGGTTTTAGCTTTTTATGCGATTCAACAAGCAGCTCAAGCAGGTTGGTCTCCTATCTTGTTTAGAGTAATGGAAGGTATTACAGGTTATTTATTACCTGGATCTATCATATTTTTTGTTGTATTACTTCTTTCGGGTTTCCATATGAATCATTTATTTGTGTGGATGGATGAAACTGTAGTTGCTAAAGATCATTTATTGCAAGCTAAATCAGGATATTTAAATGTTCCTTTCTTTTTGATTAGAGCTGTTATCTTTTTAGGGGGGTGGAATCTTTACAGATATGTTTCAAGAAAAAATTCTCTTGCACAAGACAAATCTAATGATATTACCAATTATAAAAAGAATTTTAAATGGGCAGCTGGATTCCTAGTTTTCTTTATAGTTTCTGAATCTATTATGTCTTGGGATTGGATAATGTCAGTTGATCCACACTGGTATAGTACATTATTTGGATGGTATGTATTCGCAAGTTTCTTTGTAAGTGGAATTACAACCATTGCTTTAATTACTTTATATTTAAAATCTAAAGGATATTTAGAATATGTAAATACAAGTCATATTCATGACTTAGCTAAATTCATGTTTGGTATAAGTATATTCTGGACGTATTTATGGTTTTCTCAATTTATGTTAATTTGGTATTCTGATATTCCAGAAGAGGTTACTTATTTTGTATTTAGAATTGAAAACTATAAATTACCATTTTTCGGTATGCTTGTTATGAATTTTGTATTCCCATTATTAATTTTAATTAATACAGATTTCAAACGTTTATCATGGATTGTAGTTATGGCAGGTATTGTAATTTTATGTGGTCATTATATTGATTTTTACAATATGATTATGCCAGCTACTGTAGGTGATCAATGGTTTATCGGAGTTTCTGAATTAGGTTCAATAGCTTTCTTTTTAGGATTATTTATTTTTGTAGTATTTACTACTTTATCTAAAGAATCATTAGTAGCGAAGGGTAATCCTTTGATGGAAGAGAGCAAACATTTTCATTATTAATATTTAAAGAAATAAACAAATGACAAGTTTATTGATATTCTTTGTTTTAGTTTTAATTGGAATTGCAATTTGGCAATTGACTAAAATATTCGATTTAACTCAAGTAGGTTCAAATTCAGGTGATTCTGAAGTTGCAAATGATAAAGATAATAGTATTAATGGATACTTAATGTTTGCTTTTGTTGGTTTTATCTACATCTTTACTATTTATTCCTTATTAAAATGGGGTGATTTAGTATTAGGTACACCAGCTTCAGAACATGGAGCAGACGTAGATAATCTAATGGCTATTTCTATGTACTTAATTTTCTTTGTACAAACGATAACTCAATTCTTATTACACTATTTTACTTTTAAATATAGAGGTAAGCAAGGACAAAAAGCTTTGTATTTTGCTGATAATAACAAATTAGAAGCAATTTGGACAATTATTCCTGTAATTGTTTTAGCAGGATTAATTTTATACGGTTTATATACTTGGAATAACATCATGTATTACGATGATGAAGAAGAAGTAATTTATGTAGAGCTTTACGCGAAACAATTTGGTTGGGAAGTAAGATATTCAGGTGAAGATAATACGCTAGGTAAAGCGAATGTTAGGTTTATTGAAGGAGTAAACACTTTAGGAGTAGATTTATCAGATCCTGCTGCTCAAGATGATAAAGTTGTAAACGAATTGCATTTACCAAAAGGTAAGAAAATAGTTTTTAAAATGCGTTCACAAGATGTGCTTCACTCTGCTTACATGCCACATTTTAGAGCTCAAATGAACTGTGTTCCAGGAATGATAACTCAGTTTGCATTTGTACCTAACATGACTACAGCTGAAATGCGTGAAGACGAAGCAATCATTGCAAAAGTTGATAAAATAAACAAGATTAGAGCTAAAAAGAGTATTGATTTAGTTGCGAAGGGTGAAGAAGCTTTAGAGCCATACACTTTTGACTATTTACTGTTATGTAATAAAATTTGTGGAGCTTCTCATTACAATATGCAAATGAAAATTGTAGTAGATACACCTGAAGATTTTAAAACATGGTTAAGTGAAAAACCAACTCTTTCTTCTCAATGGGCTGAAGCAAATGCGCCAGCACCCGCTCCAACCCCAGAAGTAGAATTAACAGAGCCTATGGAAGTTGTAATAGATACTACAAAAGTTGTAGCACAAATTATTAAATAGATTAAGATATTAAAATAATATAAGATTATGTCAGCACACGAACACGGTCATCATAAAGAAACATTTATTACTAAATATATTTTTAGTTTAGATCATAAGATGATTGCTAAGCAATACCTGATTACAGGTTTAATAATGGGAATTGTGGGAGTTTTACTTTCTATTTTGTTCCGTATGCAAATTGCTTGGCCAGAACAATCTTTTGGTATATTTAAATTTCTTTTAGGTGAAAATTTTGCACCTGGAGGTGTAATGCGTAATGATATTTACCTTGCTTTGGTTACCATACATGGAACTATTATGGTTTTCTTCGTATTAACTGCTGGATTGAGTGGTACATTTAGTAATTTACTTATTCCTTTACAAATTGGAGCTAGAGATATGGCGTCAGGATTTATGAACATGCTTTCTTACTGGATGTTTTTCATTTCTTCAGTAATTATGTTAGGTTCATTATTTATTGAGTCTGGTCCAGCTTCTGCAGGTTGGACAATTTATCCGCCATTAAGTGCGCTTCCTCAAGCTATTCCTGGTTCAGGTTTAGGTATGACTTTATGGTTAGTTTCTATGGCTATATTTATTGCTTCTTCTTTAATGGGGTCATTAAATTATGTAGTTACAGTAATTAATTTAAGAACAAAAGGAATGACGATGACAAGATTACCTTTAACAGTTTGGGCATTTTTCGTTACTGCTATTATTGGTATTATCTCTTTCCCTGTTCTTTTTTCTGCAGCATTATTATTGATTTTTGATAGAAGCTTTGGTACTTCTTTCTTTTTGTCTGATATTTTCATCCAAGGTGAAGTATTGCATTATCAAGGTGGTTCACCAGTATTGTTTGAACATTTATTTTGGTTTTTAGGTCACCCTGAAGTATATATTGTATTGTTACCTGCATTAGGGATTACTTCAGAAATTATAGCTACGAACTCTAGAAAACCAATTTTTGGATATAGAGCGATGATTGCATCTATATTAGCAATTGCTTTCTTATCAACAATTGTTTGGGGTCACCACATGTTTATCTCTGGAATGAATCCATTCTTAGGGTCGGTATTTACATTTACAACCCTTTTAATTGCTATACCATCAGCTGTTAAAGCATTTAACTATATTACCACACTTTGGAAAGGTAATTTACAGCTTAACCCAGCGATGTTGTTTTCTATTGGTTTAGTTTCAACTTTTATTACAGGTGGTTTAACAGGTATTATTCTTGGAGATTCTACACTAGATATTAACGTTCATGATACTTATTTCGTAGTTGCTCACTTCCACTTAGTAATGGGTATTTCCGCATTATATGGATTCTTTGCGGGTGTATATCATTGGTTCCCTAAAATGTTTGGTAAAATGATGAACAAAACTTTAGGATATGTTCACTTTTGGGTAACCGCTGTTTGTGCTTATGGAGTATTTTTTCCAATGCACTTCATAGGTATGGCTGGTTTACCAAGACGATATTATACGAATTCAGCTTTTCCATTATTTGATGAGTTAGCTGATGTGAATGTATTAATTACTGTTTTTGCTATTGTAGGAGCTGTATTCCAAATAGTTTTCTTCTGGAATTTCTTCTATAGTATTTTCTACGGTAAAAAAGCAACTCAAAACCCATGGAGATCTAATACTTTAGAATGGACTACTCCTGTTGAGCATATTCACGGTAACTGGCCAGGTGAAATTCCTGAAGTACACCGTTGGGCTTATGACTATAGTAAACCAGGTCATGATGAAGATTTTGTATCTCAGATTACTCCAATGAAAGATGGAGAAGAAGAATTACATCATTAAGATTTTATAGATATAATTAAAAACCTTTCCAATTTGGAAAGGTTTTTTGTTTTTAACTTTGCTTATCTTTGCTACATGAATGAAAATTTAAATCCTAATAAAGAACGATTTTCCCCACAGGAAATTGATATTGAAAAAGCATTACGCCCATTGTCTTTTGATGATTTTGCGGGCCAAGATCATGTTTTGGAAAATTTAAAAGTTTTTGTTCAAGCGGCTAATCAAAGAAATGAAGCACTAGATCACGCATTGTTTCATGGTCCTCCTGGTCTAGGAAAGACCACTTTGGCAAACATATTGGCAAACGAATTGGGTGTAGGAATTAAAATTACATCTGGACCTGTTTTAGATAAACCTGGAGACTTGGCGGGATTGTTAACCAATCTTGAAGAAAGAGATGTTTTATTCATAGATGAAATTCATCGTTTAAGTCCTATTGTTGAAGAATATTTGTATTCTGCAATGGAAGATTACAAAATAGATATTATGATCGAGAGTGGGCCTAATGCACGAACGGTTCAAATTAATCTGAACCCTTTTACTTTAGTTGGAGCTACTACACGTTCTGGTTTACTAACAGCACCTATGCGTGCCCGTTTTGGTATTCAAAGTAGATTACAATATTATAATACAGAATTATTAGCTACAATTATTGAACGCAGTGCTTCCATTTTACGTGTTGAAATAGATTTGGACGCTGCAATTGAAATAGCCGGTAGAAGTAGAGGTACTCCTCGAATTGCAAATGCATTATTAAGAAGAGTACGTGATTTTGCTCAGATTAAAGGTAATGGTAGAATTGATGTCGAAATTACTAAATATGCATTAAAAGCGCTGAATGTGGATGCAAATGGTTTGGACGAAATGGATAATAAAATTTTATCCACCATTATTGATAAATTTAAAGGAGGTCCTGTGGGTTTAACTACTTTAGCTACTGCTGTCTCTGAAAACGGTGAAACAATAGAAGAAGTTTACGAGCCTTTTCTAATACAAGAAGGTTTTATAATGAGAACACCTAGGGGACGAGAGGTAACTGAAAAAGCGTATCGCCATTTAGGAAAAATAAAAAACAATATTCAAGGTGGTCTTTTCGAATAAAAAATTGAGATGAGTTCTGAAAAAAAAATTCCCGAAGTATCCTTGCCAAAATTTATTAGGCATTCGCTTTCTATATTAAGAAATCCACTTCCATTTCATAAAGCAAACTTCAATAAATATGGAAACTCCTTTCGTTTAAATGTGGGTTTTGGAAAATCGGTAATTTTTACACGAGATGCTGAATTGCTAAGTTATGTTTTACAAAAGAATCAAAAGAATTACCTTAAATCACCTATACAAACTAGAGATTTAGCAAAGTATATTGGAAAAGGACTGTTAACTGCTGAAGGTGAAAAATGGCAAAAGCAAAGAAGACTTGTTCAGCCAGCTTTTCATAAAAGCCAATTGGTACAATTACTTGAAACAATTCAAAGTACTATAAATAATGAATTAGATCTAATTCCAACGAATCGCCCTTTTGATATTTTTCCAGTCTTTAATGATTTGGCTTTTCAAACGGTTGTAAAATCCTTATTTAGTTCTGAAATTGAAGATACTGATATTAAACAATTACAGCATACCACTGAAATTACTCAAAAAATGCTTGTAAAAGAATTAAGACAACCTTATTTGGGTTGGTGGTTTAAACTATCAGGAAAAATAAAATTTCATATTGATTTAATTGATCAATCTAGAGCGATTTTGCATAAACTGGTAACCCAAAGAAAACAAAGTGCAATACGATACAACGATTTATTAGATATGCTTTTGGATGCTAAATATGAGGACGGTTCGTCTATGGAAGAAACGCAATTATTAGATGAGATTCTAATTTTATTCGCAGCAGGACATGAAACTACCTCTAATGCTTTGACTTTTACTTGTGAATTATTAGCAAGACATCCTCAAGCACAATCGAAGATTTTGGAGGAAATACATAAAAATAAAAATGAGTCTTTCGATTTAATGGACAAGATAAACCATGCAACTTATACCAAATGGGTGATTCAAGAAGCCATGCGCTTGTATCCGCCAGCTTATTTTATTGATAGAGTAAATAAAGAACTAGATTCTTTTCAAGAATTAGAATTGCCTAAAGGTTCTAATTTGTTGTTTTCTGTATATGAAATTCATCGTCATCCTGAATTTTGGAGTAATCCGGAGGCTTTCATTCCAGAACGTTTTTCAGATGAAACTGTAAAGTTTTCTAAAAACTATTATCCATTTGGAGCAGGGCAACGCATGTGTATTGGGAATAATTTTGCTATGTATGAAATGATTTTAGCAATATTGAGTGTTGTTGAAAATTATGAAATTGTGGAGAAGAAATCCCCAATTCAAATAAAGCCTTTAATTACTTTAAAACCTTTTGAGTCCATTTTAGAATTTAAAAAAAGAACATGAGTCTCAAAGAGAAATATACAGCTTTTATTAAACAGGAAGCCAAGCGCATTGGTTTTCTCTCTTGCGGAATTTCAAAAGCAGGCTTTTTAGAACAAGAAGCACCGCGTTTGGAAAATTGGTTAAGCCAAAATAGACATGGAAAAATGGCTTACATGGAAAACCACTTTGACAAACGTTTGGATCCAACGTTATTAGTGGATGATGCTAAAAGTGTAATTTCACTGTTGCTTAATTATTATCCTGCCGAAGAAGTGTCAAAAGAACAACAAAAAGATTCGTATAAAATTTCTAAATATGCTTACGGCCAAGATTATCATTTTGTTATTAAGGAAAAATTAAATGCATTATTAAGTGGAATTCAGAGTGAAATTGGAGAAGTGAGCGGAAGGGCTTTTGTAGATTCCGCACCCGTTTTAGATAAAGCTTGGGCAGCAAAAAGTGGTTTAGGATGGATTGGAAAAAATGCCAATTTAATTACTCAAAAAGTAGGGTCGTACTATTTTATTGCAGAGTTAATTGTTGATTTAGAATTAGAATATGATGTCGCTACAACAGATTATTGTGGAACTTGTACCGCTTGTATCGATGCTTGTCCTACGGAAGCTATTGTAGCTCCTTACGTAGTAGATGGTAGTAAATGTATTTCTTATTTTACAATTGAACTTAAAGATAACTTGCCAGTTGAAATGAAAGGTAAGTTTCAAGATTGGGCATTTGGTTGTGATGTGTGTCAAGATGTTTGTCCATGGAATCGATTTGCAAAACCTCACAATGAACCTCTTTTTCAACCAAATGAATCGCTTTTGAATTTTACTAAAAAAGACTGGGAAGAAATTACAAAAGAAACTTTTAATAAAGTATTTCAAAAATCAGCGATAAAAAGAACCAAGTTTGAAGGATTTCAACGAAATGTAACTTTTCTAAAGGACTAAAAAGTGAAGAAATAGTGGAGTAAATTATTTATATTTGACAAAATTTAAATAAACTCGTGAAAAATAATTACTTCTTAACTACTTTCCTACTATTTATAACACTAAGTTTTGCCCAAAACTTACCAAATGATTGTCAGAATTATATTCAAGCATGTGACAATCAAAGTGTTTCTTTTGATGTTTCTGGAGCAGGTGTTCAGGAGATTAACCCACCATCTTGTAGTAGTCAAGAAAATAATTCCTTATGGTTAAGAGTAACTATCGATCAACCTGGAACACTAGGTTTTACGATTATCCCTCAGAGTGGAAGTATTAATGAAGATTATGATTTTTGGGTGTTTGGTCCTGCTTCTACTTGTGGAAATTTAGGTGCTCCTATTCGTTGTTCTACTACTAACCCTGCAGCTGCTGGATTAACAAATAATCATACAGGACTGAATGCTTCGTCTTTTGATACAAGTGAAGGACCAGGTCCAAGCGGAGATAGTTTTGTGAGAGAGTTAAATGTTTTGTCAGGAGAAAGTTATTTTGTTGTAATTGATCGTCCTGTAGGAAGTTCTCCTTTTTCTTTAAATTGGAATGGAACGGCAACTATTTTAAATCCTTTTGCCAATTTAAATTTTCCAGCTTTTCCGGATGTAGTTTTATGTGACGAAGGAAATGACAATATAGAATTATATGATTTTTCTATTTTAGACGCCTCTTATTTAAGTGGTTTCCCAGGTTTTTTTATTACTTATTTTGCTTCTTTACAAGATGCTTCATTAAATAATAATCCGTTAATTGGATCAACTAATATAAGTCAGGGTACTTATTATGCTAGAATTAATTCTGTTTCTGCACAATGTACAGAGATTAAACCCATAACCGTTATTTTTGATGCGATAATAGCTAATGATTTTGCTACTATTGTTTGTGAGAATAATGCAACGGCTTCAATAGATTATAATTTAAGTACTCATAATACACAATTATATTCTGGAGGACAAGCAGTCAGTTTTAGTTATTATAATAGCTTAGTAGAAGCAACAAGTTCTTCGAATGCAATTACAAATTGGCAAAATATTAATTTAAATGTTGGTACACATACTTTTTATGTAAGAGTAGAAAAAGGAACTTGTTTTGATATTGCAGAACTAAGTATTGAAGTTGTGGAAAGACCAATTATAAACAACGTAGTGAATTTAAAACAATGTGATGATGATACGGATGGATTTAGTGCTTTTAATTTAACGGAAGCAAATGAGTTAATTAGTAGTTCCATTACTGGTTTGACTTTTACCTATTTTTTAAATTTAACAGACGCGGAAAACAATACAAATCCAATTGTAAATGACATTAATTTTATTAATCAAACCGTAAATGTTCAAACTATTTATTATAGAGTAAGTAATAGCAATGGGTGTTATAGAACGGGTCAATTAGATTTAACAGTTGCGGCTACTCAAGTACCTGCTTCTTTTAATCCTATTCTTATTACAGAATGTGACGATACGTTTGGTGATAACAATGATGGAATAGCTCAATTTAGCTTAGTAAATGCTAGCAACCAAATTTCAAATTTATTTACTGGTCAAATCGTTCAAGTAACTTTTTATGAAAATATTGACGATGCATTGGCTGAGATAAATGCTATTACAAATCTTTCAAGTTATACAAACACTTCAAGTCCTAATTTTCAAGAGCTATTTGTACGAGTAGACAGTAATATTAATAACGATTGTGTAGGGCTAGGTAAATATGTAGCTTTACAGGTAGAAGGTTTGCCAATAGTTACTGAGAAAATATTAAGAGGTTGTGACGACAATCATGATGGTATTGTGGAATTTGATACTACAACTGTCGAAAGCCAATTTTTAAGCGAATTATCGAATACAAATGTTGCAGTAACTTATACTGATGCTAATAATGTGGTATATACTGCCTTGCCAAATCCCTTTCCTTCGGGTTCGCAAACCCTAACGGTTGCATTGACAAATTCGACTCCAAATGCTTGTACTTTTTCGACAACTTTAGAATTTATAGTTTATGAAACTCCCATAATTAATCCAGTTGATCCTAACTTATTAGTTGCTTGTGAAACGGAAAATCCTTTAAATCAAGATGGTATTGAAATTTTTGATACATCCTCTTTTGAAAATACAATAATTGGTATTCAAACGAATGTGGATATCGCTTATTTTGATACCAATAATAATCCAATTCCTAATTTTATTGGTACTTACGAAACAGGAACACAAGATGTACTTGTTGTGTTAAGAAATAGTAATAATACTGCATGTGAGACAACAGAGGTTCTTTCATTTGTAGTGAATTCAAGACCAATAATTAACACACAAAGCATGGATGAAGTCATTTGTACTGATGATCCAAATTCTTCGGTAATCTTAAATGCAGGATTAGTTGATGAAAACACTATAAATGATTTTACCTACCAATGGTATTTAGACAATCAAGCGATTACTAATGCGAATCAATATACTTTTCAAGCTACTACTATTGGTGATTATAGTGTAGAAGTTGTAAATAGTTTAGGATGCTCTAGCACAAGAACAATACAAGTAAATCCATCTAATATTGCAACTATTGAAGATATTGATATAGTAGATTTAGAAGAAAACAATACCGTTACAGTTCTAGTAACGGGAGATGGAGACTATCAATATAGTATTGATGGTGAAAACTATCAAGACAGTCCTGTTTTTTATGATGTGCTACCAGGCACTCTAACAGTTTATGTATATGATTTAAATGGTTGTGGAATTTCAAATGAATCCATAAGTGTATTAGGAATACCTCAATTTTTTACTCCAAATGGAGATGGAATCAATGATTTTTGGAATGTAAAAGGATTTGACAGTCGTTTTGGAAGTCAAACTACGATTTCCATCTTTGATCGCTATGGAAAATTAATTAAGCAAATCTCCTCTTCTTCTCCAGGTTGGGACGGTACTTTTAACAATGTCGATTTACCTGCTACTGATTATTGGTATACTATTGATATGATAGACGGAAGAGTGCAAAAAGGCCATTTTTCATTAAAGAGATAAAATTTGAGTAAAATTTGAATTTTTTCAAAGAAATATTTTTTTATGAGATATTTTGTACTACTATTTTATTGTGTTTTATCTTTTGCTCAAGCTCAAATAAGAGGAGAGTTATATCCTATTACAGATACCCATAATTATTCTTTTTTAGACAGCGTTTTGAAGAATAAAAATATAGTTTTATTAGGTGAACAATCGCATGGTGATGGGGCATCATTTGACACAAAAGTTGCAATGCTTAAATATTTGCATGAAAAATTAGGTTATAATGCACTAGCTTTTGAAAGTGGATTGTACGATAATTATAAAGCCTATCAGCTTTTTTTAAATAAAGAAGAAAATAGTGTCATATATAATCAATCTATTTTTTCAATTTGGTCAGACACGCAATCTTTTCAGGAATTATTAGTTTATATTGAAGAAAGAGCAAAAAACAATGATACTATTAGAATCGTTGGTTTTGATTGTCAAGAAGGAGTCTTATTTAAAAACTATTTTATAAATGATTTAAAAACTGTTTTTAAGAATAGGAACATCAAAATGAAGACATCTTTATTCGAAGAAATCGAAAAAGCATTTGTCTATAAAGATTTAGAAAAAATTGCAACTAATAAAACAGATTCAATTGCTTTTTATAAAAATGTAGACGAGATATTTGCCTCATTTGAAAAAATAAATAATCTAACTTTAGATGAAAAAGTCATCAAACAAGTTTTTACTAGTAGTTTAGCCAATGTTAATTTTGAAATTGCACAAATACAAAATCAAAAAATATTCGTTCAAAACCCTAGAGATAAGCAAATGGCTCAGAATTTAATTTTTTTAGCCGAAAATTATCCAAATGAAAAAATTATTGGTTGGGGTGCTTCGTATCATTTCGCAAAAGAAATAAGTAATTTAGAAATAGATAATCTAACAGAAGATTATTTAAGTGAACAATCCGATTTAGAAAAGAAAGCAACGGGTTATTCAGATTATAATGATGGAGAAGGAAAGCAACTTCTTGAAGGAGGAATTCCAATGGGTAAAATTTTGAAGAAGCATTTTAAAGAAAAAATATATACTATTGCTTTTTCATCTTACGAAGGTAGTTATGGTATAGTTAATTCAACTCTTTATCCTATTTTAACGCCACCTGAGAACAGTATTGAAAAACAACTTTCAGAATATGATATAGCTTTTTTTGAGTTTGAGGTTCAAAATAAAGTACCTTTTTATAGCTCAATATTAGGAAATATGCCCATTAAAGGCAATTGGCAAACCAGTTTTGATGCGCTGGTTTTTATTAAGAAATCGTATCCACCAGTAGTAAGAAAATATGGTGAAAGTGATTTCAAGAGAGTCAAGTTGCCAAATTATATGATAATAGGTAAGGTAGTAGATAAAAATAGTAACAATGTTATTTCTAATGCAGAAATAGTATTACATGATAGAATAATAATTACAAAAAAAGATGGTACTTTTGAAATGATAGTTCCCAATACAAATGAAGTCACATTTTTAAAAGTAAATGCTTTCGAATACGCTTCAGATTCGCTTCAATTGAATAGTAACCTAAAAGACTACGTTTTTCGATTATCTAAAAGTAAAATGGGAGGGATTGTTTTAGACGAAGTGGTGCTGAATAAAAATAAAAAAGAATTATCGGCAAAAGAGATTATAAAAAAAGCGGAAAAAAATGTCAAAGAAAATTATTATCAAAAAGCATTTAATCAGACTTTTTTATATAAACATAGTGGGGTTAAAAATGAAATTGAAAATATTGGAGATGTAGCCATTCTTAAATTCTATTGTCCTAAAGGGTTGAATAGCTCCAATAATTCTGATACTAAATTTTATGGTAAGATTGAAAAATTAAAAAAAACACCAAATAAAGCAGATAGATTTAGGTTTTCTAGTTCTTTTGGGTTGTTTTCGCTCTTGAATAGAGATTTGATCACTGAAAAAGCAAATGCCTTATATAGAAGTAGTTCCTATAATTATACAAAAGAAGGGTTTGAAACGATTAAAGGTAAAAAGGCCTATAAAATTTCTTTTGTAAATACTTCTCCAGGATCTTATTCTACAGGATATGGTTATCCAGCGCCAAAGAGCTCTAAGGGTTATATTTATATCGATTGTGAGACTTTTGCTGTTTTGCAATTTGAACATTGTGTAGAAAGAGAACCATTTGATTTAATAGATAAGTCCGGAAATAATTTTGCATTCATATATAAGGTTATAGTAACATATCAATATATAAATGGAAGCTGTTTTCTAGACCAACTTACAGAAGTTGTTAAAAATACAGTCACAAATAAAAAAGATCCAAATTATGTAAATGTTTACTTTTATGTGTATTCATTAAAATCGGCTCATATAGATGTTGAAAATTTAGAAATAATTAAAGAACCCATAAAATTGAATTTTGGTATTAATACTCCTTTTAAAGAAGATGCTGCGTTTTGGAAAGAGAAAGAAACTATTGATAATGTGATAAGAACAAAAGATGAGTATTTTTGTGACTAATGTTTTAAAATAATAAAAATCTTAATACAAATATCTTTAATAAGATTTTCATAAAAGAATAGCCTTAAAATTTTTTTCTTTCATTGCTTATTTTAACTTTGTAAGTTCATATAAAAGTGATTATATGCACAAGGATACAAAACGAAGAGAAGCTTTATTATACCACGCGAAACCTACCCCTGGAAAGATTCAGGTGGTACCTACAAAAAAATATGCAACCCAGAGAGATTTGTCATTGGCTTACTCTCCTGGTGTAGCTGAACCCTGTTTAGAAATTGCAAAAGACATCAATAATGTCTATAAATATACTGCTAAAGGAAATTTAGTTGCCGTTATTTCTAATGGAACTGCAGTTTTAGGATTAGGCGATATTGGTCCGGAAGCATCAAAACCAGTAATGGAGGGTAAAGGATTATTATTTAAAATTTTTGCCGATATTGATGTTTTTGACATAGAAGTAGGGACTAAAAATATTGAAGAATTTATTCAAACGGTTAAAAATATTGCACCAACATTTGGTGGAATAAATTTAGAGGATATTAAGGCTCCAGAATCTTTTGAGATTGAAAGAAGATTGGTGGAAGAATTAAATATACCTGTCATGCATGATGATCAGCATGGAACAGCTATTATTTCTTCAGCAGCATTACTAAATGCATTAGAATTAGCAGGAAAAGATATCGATAAAGTTAAAGTTGTTGTTTCAGGAGCTGGATCAGCGGCATTAGCTTGCGCCAATTTATATGTTTTATTAGGCGTAAAAGTGGAGCATATTTTTATGTTCGATAAAGATGGAATGTTAACCACTTGTAGAGAAGATCTTTTGGGTTTGCAAAGAGTGTATGCTAAATCTTGTGAGCCTCAATCATTAAAAGAAATGATTGTTGGAGCAGATGTGTTCTTAGGATTGTCTGTAGGGAATATTTTTACTCCTGAAATGTTGCTTTCTATGAATCATGATCCCATTGTTTTTGCTATGGCTAATCCCGTTCCAGAAATTGATTATAATTTAGCAATTGCAACTCGAGAAGATGTAATTATGGCAACAGGTCGATCGGATCATCCTAATCAAGTTAATAATGTTCTTGGTTTTCCCTATATTTTTAGAGGTGCATTAGACGTTCGCGCTAAAAAAATTAATGAAGAAATGAAAATGGCTGCGGTGAGAGCACTTGCCGAATTAGCTAAAAGCCCTGTTCCAGAACAAGTAAATATCGCTTATGGGGAAACCAAATTAAATTTTGGTCGCGATTACATTATTCCAAAACCTTTTGACCCTAGATTAATTGGTGTTGTAGCACCTGCTGTAGCAAAAGCTGCAATAGATTCTGGGGTAGCCCAAATAGAAATTAATGATTGGGAGAAATATGAATTAGACTTGTTAGAGCGTTTAGGTTCAGATAACAAAATGATTCGTATGCTTGTAAATCGTGCTAAGACAAATCCAAAACGAGTTGTTTTTGCAGAAGCGGATCACTTAGATGTATTAAAAGCTGCTCAAATTGTACATGAAGAAGGTATTGGTGAACCAATTCTTTTGGGTAACCAAGAGATTATACGAGAATTAAAAGTAGAAATTGGTTTTGATGCAGATGTAGAAATTATCGATCCAAAGACTGCGGAAGAAGATAAGCGCAGGAAGAAATATGCAAAAGCATTTTGGAAATCAAGACAAAGAAGAGGAGTTACCTTACTTGATGCTGAAAAGTGGATGAGAGAACGCAATTATTTTGGTTTAATGATGGTCAACTCCGGAGAAGCAGATACTATGGTGACTGGATATTCGAGAAGTTATCCTACAGTTGTAAAGCCAGTGATGGAATTGATTGAAAAAGCTCCCGGTGTAACCCGAATTGCAACCACCAATATGATGATGACTTCGAGAGGACCTATTTTTCTTTCGGATACAGCAATTAACCCAAATCCATCGGCAGAAGATTTAGCTAAGATTGCATTGATGACAGCTAAGACCGTTCGTATGTTTGGTATGGAACCTGTTATTGCTATGGTTTCCTTTTCAAATTTTGGTTCCTCAGAAAATGAAAACCCAAAGAAAGTAAGAGAGGCCGTTTCATATTTACACAAATATTATCCAGATTTAATCATTGATGGTGAGATTCAAACCGATTTTGCTTTAAATCCCGAAATGTTAAAAAGTAAATTTCCTTTTTCTAAATTAGCCAATAAAAAAGTAAACACCCTGATTTTTCCAAATTTAGACGCAGCAAATATTACCTATAAATTAATGAAAGAATTGAACAAATCAGATTCTATTGGTCCTATTATGTTAGGATTGGATAAACCAGTTCATATTTTTCAATTAGGAGCAAGTGTAGAAGAAATGGTGAACATGGCAGCGGTATCTGTAGTTGATGCTCAAGAAAAAGAAAGAAGATTTAAACAAGCTATATTAAAATAATTTTTATAAAAACTACTATTAACAAACATGATAACTCATATTCAAGGAAGATTAGTTGAAAAAACACCAACAGAAGTTGTAGTTGATTGTAACGGAATTGGTTATCATGTCAACATATCTTTGCATACTTTTTCACTCATACCAGATGATGAAAAAATTAAACTGTTTACTTTTTTGCAAATTAAAGAAGATGCCCATACACTCTATGGATTCGTAGAAAAGCAAGAAAGAGAATTGTTTAAATTATTGCTTTCAGTTTCAGGAATTGGAGCAAGTATTGCAAGGACAATGTTATCCTCATTAGCGCCCCAACAAATTATTCAAGCCATCGCATCAAATGACGTAGCTACTGTACAAAGTATTAAAGGAATCGGAGCCAAAACAGCTCAAAGAGTTATCTTAGATTTAAAGGATAAAGTGTTAAAAGTGTATGCTTTAGACGAAGTTTCTCTGGTTTCAAACAATACTAATAAAGAAGAAGCGTTATCTGCTTTGGAGGTGTTAGGCTTTGCTAGAAAATCAGCTGAAAAAGTTATTGAAAAGATAGTCAAAGAAGATCCTAATGCAAGTGTAGAAAATTTAATTAAACAAGCACTAAAAAACTTATAAGACTTGGAAAAGAAATTAAAATTGAATATTTTAAGTAGGCGATTTAAAGGGGTTAAAAGAATATTGTTAGGAATTCTTTTTTTCCTTAATATAGAAGGACAAGCTCAAGAAAATGATTCTATACAAACAGGAGCAGATTTAGGTAAAATTAAAGTACCTAATCCTAAAAGCATAGTAGAAGCTTATACTTATGATGTTACCACAGATCGTTATATCTATACGAATACTTTTGATGGTTTTAATGTGAACTATCCTTTAGTATTAACTCCACAGCAATATCAAGAATTAGTTTTACGTGAAGAAATGCGTAAATATTATCGCGAAAAATCGGCTGCAGTAGACGGAAAGAAAGAAGGGAGTGAGGAAAAGAAAAAAGATTTGTTGCCGAGATATTATGTAAATTCTAAATTTTTTGAAAGTATTTTCGGTAGTAATACTATCGATATAAAGCCAACAGGTTCCGTTGAAGTTGACTTAGGACTTCGTTATACAAAACAAGATAATCCTGCTTTTTCTCCAAGAAATAGAGTTACTACTACTTTCGATTTTGATCAACGTATCAGCGTTGGATTACAAGGTAAAGTAGGAACAAGATTAAATGTTAATATTAATTACGATACGCAATCTACTTTTGCATTTCAAAATTTAATAAAACTAGAATATAGTTCGACAGAAGATGATATTGTTCAAAAATTAGAAGTTGGTAATGTAAGTTTTCCGCTTTCAAATTCTTTAATTAGAGGTTCTCAGAGTTTATTTGGAGTAAAAGCACAATTGCAATTTGGAAAAACAACAGTAACAGGTGTTTTTTCCGAACAAAAATCACAGACTAAGACCGTTACTTCTCAAGGAGGTGGTACCTTGCAAGACTTTCAATTATTTGCTCAAGAATATGATTCTGATAAGCACTATTTCTTATCTCAATTTTTTAGAGATAAATACGATGCAGCCTTAGAAACCTATCCTTATATCAATAGTAGGGTTCAAATTACAAGAATTGAAGTTTGGGTAACCAATAAACAAAACCGAATCAATTCAATCGAGAATAATTTAAGAAATTTAATTGCGCTACAAGATATAGGGGAAGGACCTTTAACAAATGTTGCGCCTCAAGAAGTAGTTGGAGTAAATTTAGCAAGTAATCCTAACTTTTTTAATGCGGTTAGTCCTGATAGTCCTTCAGATAATAAGAACAATAAATTCGATCCAAATAAAATTGGTACGGCTTCAAGTTTTTTAAATCAAGCCATTCGTGAAGTGGCTACTGCTAATAATGGTTTTACCATTGGAGTAGATGAAGGTTTAGATTATGCCAAATTAGAAAATGCTAGAAAATTAACGGCTTCTGAATTTACGTATCATCCACAATTGGGTTATATTTCCTTAAACCAGCGTTTAGCTAATGACGAAGTTTTAGGGGTTGCCTATCAATATACAATTGGAGATCAGGTGTATCAAGTAGGAGAATTTGGAACAGATGGGGTTGAAGCAACCCAAGTAGATAATTCAGGTATTCCTTCTTCTCAAGCCTTATTGGTTAAGTTGTTAAAAAGTAATTTAACCGCGGTCAAACAAAAAACACCGAATCAGGAATTAACCATGCCAACATGGAACTTGATGATGAAAAATATTTATCAAATTCCTGGAGGGTATCAATTGCAACAAGAAGATTTTAAATTCAATATTTTATATACTGATCCTTCACCTCTAAATTATATAACAAAAGCTGAAGGAGGTCCAGATTTGCCTGCTAATGTGAAAGATACTCCTTTGTTGAAAGTATTAAATGTTGATAAATTGAATTACACCAATGATCCACAAGCAGGTGGAGATGGTTTTTTCGATTATGTTTCAGGAATTACGATCGATCCACAATATGGTAGGATAATTTTTACAACTAAAGAGCCTTTTGGAGAATTGTTGTTTGATAAATTGAATGCATCAGCTACAGAAAATTATAATGATCCCAATACCTATAATGCCAATCAAGATAAGTATGTTTTTAGAACATTATACAAATCTACGCAAGCTGCTGCTTTACAAGAAAGTGAAAAAAATAAATTCTTATTAAGAGGTCGTTTTAAATCTTCAGGAGGTGATGGTATTTCAATTGGTGCTTTTAACGTGCCTCAAGGATCAGTTGTGGTTAAATCAGGAGGGAGAATTTTAGTTGAAGGAGTAGATTATACCGTTAATTATCAGTTAGGAAAAGTGCAGTTATTAGATCCTTCTCTACAAGCTTCTAATACACCTATAGAAATTTCAGTTGAAAACAACTCTGTTTTTGGTCAACAAACCAGACGTTTTTGGGGTGTTAATGTAGAACATCAATTCAATAAAAACTTTCTTGTTGGTGGAACCATCTTAAATTTATCAGAACGCCCTTTTACTAATAAGTCAAATTATGGTCAGGAATCTGTTAACAACACTATCGTTGGTTTAAATACGAATTTCTCAACAGAAGTGCCTTTGTTAACGCGTTTGGTTAACAAATTACCAAATATTGATACAGATGTACCTTCTAATTTATCTTTTAGAGGAGAAATTGCATACTTATTACCTGGAGCTTCTAAAGCAGATCAATTTAATGGAGAAGCAACTACTTATGTAGACGATTTTGAAGGCTCTCAATCTTCTATCGATTTGCGTTCGCCACAATCCTGGGATTTGGCATCAGTTCCTTTAGAATATAATTTTGACGGTAATCCAGATACGACTGAGCCTTCTTCTAATGATTTAAGTGTAGGGGATAAAAGGGCGAAACTTTCTTGGTATTCTATTGATCCAATTTTCTATACGCAAGCACCAAGTGGAATTAATAATGATGATTTATCATTAAATAGAACGAGAAGAATTTACAGTAGAGAATTGTATCCAAATGTAGATATCGCTCAAGGAAATTCAAATGTGATTACAACTTTAGATTTAACGTACTTTCCTAGAGATAGAGGTCCGTACAATTACAATCAAAGTATAGCTGCTACAAATCAATTTTCCGCAACAGATGCGCCTGATAATTGGGCTGGAATTATGCGGGCGATTAATTCTACAAATTTTGAGCAATCAAATGTAGAGTATGTGCAGTTTTGGGTCTTAGATCCCTACTACGGAAATGCTCCAGATGTTATTAATCCTGCTAATGCTGGAAAACTAGTGATTAATCTTGGTGAGATTTCTGAAGATATTTTAAAAGACGGAAGGAAACAATTTGAAAATGGATTGCCAGAAGTAGGTGCTACTATTCCGGCTTTACAAACTAACTGGGGTCAAGTTCCAAGTGCTCAGTCTTTGGTGTATGCTTTTGATACTAATGAAGGCAATAGAGCCATTCAAGATGTTGGGTATGATGGTTTAAATGATGCAGGTGAGGCTGCAAAATTTACTGATTACGCAGGTTATAGTGATCCTTCTGCAGATAATTATCAATTTTATTTGAGTGCTACTGGAGATATCATTAATCGTTATAAGAATTATAATAATTTTGAAGGTAATTCACCAGTAAATGTTACCGATACCAATCGTGGGAATGATACAAAACCTGATGTAGAAGATGTGAATCGTGATCAAACTATGAATACGATTAACGCTTATTTTAAGTTTGAAGTACCAATCAATGCCTCTCCTCAAGTGGGTCAAGACTATGTAGTAGATATTAGAACGGTAAGTGAATCCGTGCCGAATGGTAGTAATGTTTCTGCAAGATGGATTCAGTATAAAATTCCTATTTTAGAGTTTACCAATGATAATGTGGTGGGTTCTATTGCTGATTTTAGATCCATTCGTTTTATGAGAATGTATATGACTGGATTTAATGATGAAATTACCTTGCGTTTTGGGTCCTTAGATTTAGTAAGAGGGGAATGGAGAAGATATGCAAGTTCATTAGATTTTAACGACCAAGTTACTACAGATGATAATACTGGTTTTGATGTGGTAGCGGTAAATATTCAAGAAAACGGAAGTAGAACTCCTATTCCTTATGTTTCGCCTCCAGGAGTAACGCGCGAACAATTGTATAACAATAATACAGTTATTAATCAGAACGAACAGTCATTATCATTACGTGTATATGATAAAGACTCTGGTTATGATGATGGTTTAGAACCAAATGATGCTCGTGCGGTATTTAAAAACGTAAGTGTAGATATGAGACAGTTTAAAAAACTGCGTATGTTTTTACATGCTGAGTCATTACCTACACCACCTGAAACACAGCCGTTACAGGATAATGAAATGAAAGCTTTTCTTCGTTTTGGTAACGACTTTACAGAAAACTTTTATCAAATTGAAATTCCATTAAAGGTTTCCGCTCAAAATTCCGCTACACCTGAGGCAATTTGGCCTTCTGAAAATGAAATTGAAGTAGCGTTAAGTATTTTAACGGCTTTAAAGTCTAAAATAATTAGTGATCCGAACTCTATTACGCCTGACGTGAACGGTATTCGTTTTATTAATGAGCAAGATTTAGGTTCATCCAATAATAAACTTACGATAGGTATTAAAGGAAATCCTAATTTTGGTTTGGTAAGAACATTAATGGTTGGTGTTAAAAACAATACCAATCAAATTATTAGAGGAGAAGTTTGGTTTAATGAATTGCGATTATCTGATTTAGATAACAAGGGAGGGTATGCTGCGGTAGCTAATATGGATACCAATGTGGCTGATTTTGCGACTTTGTCGGCTACAAGTAGAGTAAGTACCATCGGTTTTGGAGGAATTGAACAAGGTCCAAATGAAAGAAGTAGAGAAGATGTATTTCAATATGATGTGGTGACTAATTTGAATTTAGGTAAATTATTGCCAAAAAAATGGGGAATAACTTTACCATTTAATTATGCAGTGGGTGAAGAAACGATTACACCAAAATACGACCCTTTTTATCAAGATATTGAACTACAACAGCTAATTGATAATACAGAGGATCAAGCAGAAAAAGATAATATCAAAAACAGAGCTATCGATTATACAAAAAGAACAAGTATTAATTTTATAGGAGTAAGAAAAGAACGAGGCGAAGAACAAAAACAGCATTTTTATGATGTTGAAAATCTAACGTTATCCTATTCTTTTAACGAAACGGAACATCATGACTACGAAATTGAAAATTTAGTAGATCAGCAAAATAGAACCTCGCTAGATTATGCTTATGCTTTTAAACCTTTAACTATTGAACCTTTTAAAAAATCTAATAAATTAGCCAAAAGTGGCTATTATAAGATGTTGAAGGATTTTAATTTTAATTTCTTACCTGCGAGTGTTTCTTTTAGTTCGAATATTGTGAGACAATTCAATAGACAGCAATTTAGATTAGTTGATGTGCAAGGTATTGGATTGGACCCCTTATATAGAAGAAATTATTTTTTTAATTATCAATATGGTTTTAATTATAATATTACGAAATCACTACGTGTCAATTATACCGCTGCTACCAATAACATTGTTAGAAACTATTTAGATGAGAACGATGTGCCTGTAGATGGCTTAGATATATGGGATGACTATTGGAATGTTGGGGAGTCCAATCAACATAATCAGCAAATTGTTGTCAATTATGATTTACCCATCAATAAAATTCCTGCCTTAAGTTTTGTAAAGTCTACCTATAGTTATACGGGAGATTTTAACTGGCAACGCTCGTCAGATTTCTTAAGAGATTTTCAAGTGGGTGATGAAGTGTATGACTTAGGAAATACCATTCAAAATGCAAATTCGCATAAGTTAAATACTACTCTTAACATGGATTTGTTCTACCGTTATGTAGGTTTAACAGGAAATAAAAAAAGTAAGAATAAAAACAAAAAGGATGCGAATAAAGGAGCAAAAGAAACCTTACCAAAGCCAGGTCAGAAGATTACTGCAAAAGGGAAAACAACTAAAAATGAAGGTAATATTTTTGTGAATGGATTAATTGGAATCGTTACTAGTGTTAAAAATATTCAAGCAAATTACACACAAACTAGTGGTACTGTTTTACCCGGTTATTTGCCAGGATTAGGGTTCTTTGGAACTTCAAAACCTTCTTTAGGATTTGTATTTGGAAGTCAATCCGATGTTCGTTATGAAGCAGCGAGACAAGGTTGGTTAACATCTTTTCCAGATTTCAATCAAAACTTTACACAAGTAGTGAATAAACAAATGAATTTTACGGCTCAAGTAGAACCATTTGCGGATGTAAAAATAGATTTAACAGCGGATCGAATGTATGCTGAAAATTATTCGGAACAATATGATGTTACGAACGGACAGTATAATTCGCGTTCTCCTTATAATTTTGGTAATTTCAGCATTTCAACTATATTGATACAAACGGCTTTTAGTCAAAGTGATGAAAATTTCTCAGAATCTTTCAATACTTTCAGAGCGAACCGTATTTTGGTAGCGGATAAATTGGCAACGGCTCATTACGGAACAAACAATTATCCTAGAGATGTGGACGGATATCCAGTAGGTTTTGGTAAAAATAGCCAGCAAGTACTATTACCATCTTTTAGAGCTGCTTATTCGGGTAAAGATGTGGGTAAAGAATCGGTAGGTGTTTTTAAAAATATTCCTTTGCCAAATTGGAATTTAAAATATACAGGTTTAATGCGATACAAATGGTTTAAAGATAAATTTAAGCGTTTTTCATTGCAACATGGATATCGAGCAAGTTATAACGTCAATTCTTTCCGATCTAATTTGAATGAAACTCCTGTGGATGCTAATGGAAATTTTTATGCAAGTACGATTATTTCAAACGTGAATTTAAGCGAACAATTTAATCCACTTCTTCGTGTAGATTTTGAAATGAAAAATTCCATAAAGATTTTAGCTGAAATGAAAAAAGACCGAACTTTAAATATGAGTTTTGATAATAATCTCTTAACTGAAGTGAGTGGTAATGAATATACAATAGGATTAGGGTATCGTATCAAAGACGTTATTATCAATTCTAAATTAGCTGATAATCCTACTGGAGTGATTAAAAGTGATATCAATATTAAAACTGATTTTTCTTTACGTAGGAATAATACTATAGTTCGTTATTTGGATTATGATAATAATGAGTTGGCTGGTGGGCAAAATTTATGGTCTATCAAGTTATCTGCAGATTATTCTTTTAGCAAAAACTTAACGGCAATATTCTTCTATGATCATCAGTTTTCAAAGGCTGTAATTTCAACGTCTTTCCCAATTACAAATGTACGAACAGGTTTTACTATTCGTTATAACTTTGGTAACTAATTCATTATAATGCATTTATAAATAAAATCCGCTTCATCCAAGCGGATTTTTTTATATAAAGAATCTTTTTAAAAATATTTGTGAAGTTATTTTAGAATTAAATTAATAAAACTACATTTGTATAAAGATTAAAAAATAACACAAAATGAACATACCATCAAACTTAAAGTACACTAAAGATCATGAATGGGTTGCTGTGGAAGGAGAAATAGCAACTATTGGAATTACAGATTTTGCACAAAAAGAATTAGGAGATATCGTTTATGTTGAAGTAGAAACTTTAGATCAAACTTTAGATAAAGATGAAGTTTTTGGAACAGTTGAAGCTGTTAAAACAGTATCGGATTTATTTCTACCTTTAACTGGTGAAATAATTGAATTTAATGATAGCTTAGAATCTGAGCCTGAAAAAGTAAATTCAGATCCATATGGAGAAGGTTGGATGGTAAAAGTGAAATTTACAGATGCTAGTGAATTAGAAAAACTATTATCTAGTGAAGATTACGCAGCACTTATTGGAGCGTAAGTTTCTATATTTGGCTGTTTTGTGGAGTGCTATTATTATGTACTTATGTCTAGTAACAATAAAAGGGACTCCAGGCTTAGTCAGTATACCTCATAAAGATAAAATAGTACATTTTATATTTTATTTTGTATTGTTTTACTTTTGGAAAAAGGCTTTAAATGTGTATGAATTTAAAAGACAATTAAAATTAGTTCTTGTTTTAGTGGTGTATGGCATAATTATTGAAGTATTTCAATGGATGTTTACCAAGGACCGTCATGCTGACATCTATGATGTTTTGGCAAACGCTCTTGGAGCTGTTACCGCTTTGGTTTTTTTAAGATTTGTTAATAAATAAAACTTAAAAAAATTTTAAAACTATTTTTTTATTAATTATATTAGCGACCTCAAAAACAAAATTATGGAAGTAAAGAAAAATCCTAATGTTGACCCTAAAAGAAACAGCGGACTGTTTTTTCAAATAGGACTTGTAGCTGTTTTAGTACTTACCTACTTGGGTATTGAAATGAAATCTGAAGATCCAAGAGTTGAAAACGAAAAATTTGCATTAACAGATAATTTAGTATTGGAAGAAGAAGATGTTGTATTAACAATGCCTCCAGTACAAAGACTACCTCCACCACCTCCACCAGCTCCAGAAGTAATCGAAGTGGTTAAGAATGAAATCAAATTAGAAGAAAAGAAAATTGAAACTACTGAGATTGAAGAAAATAAACCTGTAACTGTGGTTGAAGCTTCTGAAGTGGGTGAAACAGGACCTAGTTTAGATGATATTCCAGATGAGATGCCGTTTGCTATTATTGAGCAAATTCCTATGTTCCCTGGATGTGAAGGTGTAGCAAAGAGCAAACAAATGGATTGCTTTAACGAAAAAATGAATGCACACATTAAGAAATATTTCAGTTATCCAGAAAGAGCAGCTGAAAATGGATCTCAAGGATCTGTAGCGGTTCAATTCATGATTGATAAAGATGGTGTTGTTAAAGACATTCAAGTAAGAGGAAGAGGTATTAAACAAGATGCTGAATTGTTAGAGCAAGAAGCACAACGTATTATTTCTAAATTACCTAAATTTACTCCAGGTAAACAAAGAGGTAAAGCAGTAAGAGTAAAATACGGTTTACCAATTACATTTAAATTACAGTAATTACGTAATTCTTATATATAAAATTCCAATCTTTTCGATTGGAATTTTTTTTTGGCATATAATTTGTGTAGTATTTGTTAACAAGCTGTTAACATTAAATACTATATAATTATGAGAGCAAAAGATGATTTTAAAAGAAAGACAAAAAATAGTTTTATCTATTTTCAATTAGGTCTAATCGCAGCCATGGTCGTTACCCTTTTTATTTTAGAGTCTAATTTCAAAGAGGTAATTAAAAAATCAGATACAGGTACAATTTGGGAACCTGTTTATGATAGTACTTTTGTTTATAATCCTGCAGAACCTGAAGCTCCTACTAAAGTGAAGCCTATTGCTCCTAAGAAAATAGCTAGTGTCGAACCAAGACCAAAAGTAGAATTGGTTGACAAATTTGATGTCAAAGATGATGAAGAGAAAGTTGTCAAACAAGATTTAGGTACTCAAGACGAACCTGAAGTAGATAAAACTTCAGTTGATACCAATCCTGTTGCTTCAAATACTGCTACAGCTACTGGAGGAACTACGGAGCCTATGATGCTAGTTACTGTTGAGCAATTGCCTATGTTTAAAGCCTGTAAGGGTCTGGCAAGGTCAGAACAAAAAGCTTGTTTTGATGAGCAATTGGCTAAAGCAATTTCTAAAAATTTAGTATACCCAGAGAGAGATTTTGATAATAGAAAACAAGGTACAGCTCTGATTGAATTTATAATTGATGAAAACGGGAACATTACAAATGTTAAACCTTTAGAGAACAATCGTGCTACTGAAGATATGAAAAAAGCAGCTGAAAAAGCTGTGAAAAAAATTCCTCAGTTAATTCCTGCAAAACAAGGAACTAAAAATGTTAAAATTAAATACGCAATTCCAATTACCTTTCGATTAAATTAATTGGAATAAATACTAAAAAAAGAATCCCATATCAATGGGATTTTTTTATTTTTACCGTATATTCAAAATGAAGTACTATGTCTCTCGAACAATATTTAGATGCTACTTACTTAAAAACTGCTGCACAAGCGGGTATTTCTAAAAAAGAAAACATACGCATCGTGGAGCAAAATATTCAAGAAGCGATTCAATATGATTTTAAGTTAATTATGATTCGACCTGAATTTGTTTCATTAGCTAAAACGATGATAGTAGAGGCGAAGTCCAAATTAAGTGTTGGTACTGTTATTGACTTTCCAAAAGGAGATAATGCTACAGAATTTAAAGTGATAGAAGCTAAAAAAGCGATTCTAGATGGTGCTGATGAGTTGGATTTTGTGTTGGATTATGAAGCTTTTAAAAGAGGTGAAATAACAATGATTAAAGAGCAAGTCTTAATATGTACAAAGTTAGCTTTAGAGAGCAATAAAGTTGTAAAGTGGATTATTGAAGTGGCAGCTTTG
The DNA here is from genome assembly GCF_006491645.1 of Flavobacterium profundi. Lineage (GTDB taxonomy): Bacteria > Bacteroidota > Bacteroidia > Flavobacteriales > Flavobacteriaceae > Flavobacterium > Flavobacterium profundi. The sequence continues at coordinate 315,344 of NZ_VDCZ01000003.1, read as the reverse complement.
TCTCACCATCAAATTATTCAATTATGTGTTTTGATAAAGAATGTGATTATTGCCAATTTTAAAGAATCTTTTTATGATTATGTTTTTGTAAAATCTTCTACAGGTTTTTATCAAACTCAGGAGGGTTTGCCAAATGGAGCTACTGTTGAAACTGTTAAAATCATGTTGGAGAATGCTTTTCCATTGCCAGTTAAAGCAGCTGGTGGAGTTCGCAATTATGAAGAAGCTGTTGAAATGATTAAGTTAGGTGTAAAAAGAATAGGAACTTCTGCTGCAAAGGCAATAGTTGAAGGTAAAGAATCTAATTCCGAGTATTAAAAATGAAAATATATATAGGTCTTTTTATTTTGTTAATGGGGTTTCAAGCATTGGCTCAAGTTGAAAAACAAACCTTTCCAGTTTTTTCTGAATGTAAAAATGAACTTTCTGAAAATCAGGAAAATTGTTTTTATGTAACCTTGCAAAATTTCATCTATTCTAAGTTTAAGGTTCCTAAAGAGGTTGTAGAAGAAAATTATAAAGGAGATGTTATTGTGGTGTTTGAAGTGGATACAATTGGTCAATTTAAAACACTTTATATTGATGCAATTTCCAATGATTTGAGACAAGAAACGCAAAATGTATTCGAGCAATTACCATTAATTCAACCGGCTACTTATTCTGGAAGACCAACCTACAGTAAATTTACTTTAAAAATTGCAATTCCTTTGGTAGATCCCAATCTAAAACAAGAGGATTTGGTTGTTGCAGAAAATAACCATTCAGTTAAACTTGTTGCAAATAATGAGAAAGAATTGACAGAATTTGAGGACGTTGAAAAATCGTATAAGCCATTCGATAATCCTAATTTTCGAAGTAATTTAAATATCGCTTTTACCCATTTAAGTTATTATAATTTTGAGGCAGCACTAAATCAAGTAGGGAGTAATAATCACACGGCTACAAAACCTTATTCTTATAATGAGGTGGCTAAATATTATGACTTCGAGGCAGTTCAAAAACAGTTGCTAAAACAAAAAGAATCTTGGTGGGGAAGAAAGCTATGGAATGAAAATTTAATAGCGATACAAGGCGATGTATATTGGTTTACAGTAAATCCAATTTTTGATCTTAGAATTGGTAAAGATACAGGAAGTGATTTGTCTAATACATTTGTAAATACAAGAGGAGTGCAGGTACAAGGAGCTCTAGGGGAAACGTTAACTTTTTCTTCGTCTATTTACGAAAGTCAAGGGCGATTTGCGGATTATTATAATGCGTATGCTGTGAGTTTAAAACCATCTGGAGGAAATCCTGCAATCATTCCTGGAGTAGGAATTGCAAAGTTATTTAAAGAAGATGCTTTTGATTTTCCAATGGCAGAAGCCAATTTGAAATATAAGCCCAATTCCTTTATTGATTTGCAATTGGGTTATGGAAGAAATTTTATTGGAGATGGATATCGTTCGCTTTTACAGAGTGATGCTACAAGTCCGTATCCTTATTTTAAAATTAATACCACCTTTTGGAAAATTAAATATACCAATACCTATATGTGGTTGAAAGATGTTAGACCCGAAGCAAGTTTAGAAGGGACTTACGCAACCAAATATATGGCAAGTCATTATTTAAGTTATAATGTGTCTAAAAGATTGAATATAGGGTTGTTTGAAAATGTCGTATGGACGAATACTAACGATAGAGGATTCGATGTTAACTTTGTAAATCCTATTATTTTTTACAGAGCAGTAGAGTTTTCTTCTTCTTCAAAAAGCGGAAATGCATTATTGGGAGCGACAGCTAAATACAAATGGAGCAATAGTGTTAATTTTTACGGACAATTTTTATTAGATGAATTTGCAATTGGCGATGTAAAAGAAGGGAATAAGAGTTGGAGAAATAAGTTTGGTTATCAAATTGGTGCTAAATATTATGATGCCTTTGGAGTAAAAAACTTCATGTTGCAACTGGAATATAATCAAGTGAGACCTTATGTGTATTCGCACAGTAATCCGCTGACTAATTATGGACACAATAACCAAAGTATGGGGCATGCATGGGGTGCTAATTTTAGAGAATTAGTTGGAATTGCTCGTTATGCTAAAGCAAGGTATTTTGGAGAGGCTAAATTTACTTATGGACAAAGAGGTTTTGATTTTAATTCGGCAACAGATACCTATAATTATGGTGGAAATATCTACTTGAGCTATGAAGAGAATAGACCTTTTGATTCAGGTGTAGCTATAGCACAAGGAAATAAAACAACAGTAATTATTGGGGAATTACAAATTGGTTATGTTGTTAATCCTGCTTCTAATTTAAAGGTTTTTGCGAATGCCATGTTTCGCGATTTTAATCCTAAACTTCAAACAGAAACCCTGCAGAAAATGAACACAAGTTGGTTTTCAATTGGTTTAAGAAGTGATTTATTTAATTGGTATTTTGATTATTAACAGTTTTGGGTTTTTTTTCTCTTAAAAATTACACATAAATCAAAAATCTTATTTGTATCTTTGCGCCCAATTAAACAAGGATATCTGTTCATTTTGGATACTTTAAATCATACTATCACAAAACCATCACTTTTTTCAAGTTTTGTTGCTATTACCAAAGCTAGATTAGCTTTAAGTGTAGTTTTTTCCACCTTGGCTGGATATTTATTAGGTGTTTCTAATTGGTCTAGTCAAAACTGGATTACTTTACTATTCTTAATGGTAGGTGGTTATTGTATGGTAGGAGCTTCTAATGTCTTTAATCAAATTATTGAAAAGGATTTAGATGCTTTAATGGATAGGACTAAAAATCGTCCGCTACCAGCAGGTACGATTAGCAAACAAAATGCCTTTATTTTAGGAGTGGTGCTTACTGTTTTAGGTTTGGCAATTTTATATTATGTCAATGCTAAAACCGCTATGTTTGGTGCGATTTCTATTTTTATGTATGTAAGTTTATATACGCCATTAAAAACAATGACTCCTTTATCTGTTTTTGTAGGTGCTTTTCCAGGAGCTATACCTTACATGTTAGGATGGGTTGCTGCTACAGGACATTTTGGAATCGAAGCAGGAACGTTATTTATCATTCAGTTTTTTTGGCAATTTCCTCATTTTTGGGCTATTGGATGGTTTTTATATGACGATTACAAAAAAGCAGGTTTTTTTATGTTGCCAACAGGTAAAAGAGACAAGAAAACAGCTTTGCAAACCATTTTGTATACCATTTGGATGATTATAGCTTCTATACTTCCTGCATTTGGGTTTACAGGAAAATTATTCTTAACTAAAATTTCAGCAGGAATTGTATTCACTTTGGGATTATGGATGTTGTTTTATGCAGTAAAGTTGTATAAAGAAATGGATGCAAAAGCAGCTAGAAAACTAATGATTATTAGTGTTTCTTATATTTCGTTGTTACAAATAATATATGTTATAGATAAATTTTTACGATAGTTATGGAAAATAGAATGACATTGGAAGAAGAACAAGCTCGTAAAGGTAAAACATACAAAATGTTGCTATGGTTTGGAATGATAAGCATTTGTATGATTTTTGCTGGTTTGACAAGTGGTTTTATAGTGAGTAAAAAAAGACCTGATTGGGTAGCTGATTTTAATATGCCAAATTCATTAATTATCAGTACAATCATTATTATTCTTAGTAGTCTTACGTATTATTTTGCTAAAAAGTCAATTAAAAAAGGTTTAAATTCTACAGGTATGATTTTCTTAATTACTACATTAGTTTTGGGAATCTTATTTGTGTTTTTTCAATTTAATGGATTTTCAGAATTATATAGTATGCAATTAGTACCTACAGGACCATCAAGTACAGTTAGTGTTTCTTTTTTGTATGCTTTTGTTATTGTGCATGTAGCACATCTTTTTGGAGGGTTAATTTCACTTTTTACAGTAATTTATAATCATTATAAACAAAAGTATAATCCTGCTCAAACCCTTGGTATAGAGCTAAGTGCAATGTATTGGCATTTTATGGATTTTATTTGGGTATATTTGTTTTTATTTTTCTATTTTTTCAAATAGAAAAAAAGTAATAAATTTGGGAACTTTTTAACAATTAAATTTTTATGGGAGCGACAGTTACTATACATGACGATCACGCTTTGCTAGACGGAGGACCAGGACCAATGGGAGCAACCTATGGTAAATTAATGATGTGGTTTTTTATCTTATCAGATGCATTAACTTTTTCAGGATTCCTTGCAGCTTACGGTTTTTCAAGATTTAAATTTATCGAAACTTGGCCTATTGCCGATGAAGTGTTTACACACTTTCCATTTTTGCATGGTGTAGACGCACCGATGTACTATGTGGCATTAATGACTTTTATACTTATCTTTTCTTCTGTAACGATGGTGTTGGCAGTAGATGCTGGACATCAATTAAAGAAAAGCAAAGTGGCTTTCTATATGTTTTTAACCATTATTGGAGGTTTAATATTCTTAGGTTCTCAAGCTTGGGAGTGGAAAAACTTTATTAAAGGTGAATATGGTGCTGTTGAAACCAAAGGAGGTTCTATTTTGCAATTTGGTAAAATGGATAAGGAAGGTCATTTTGAAAGAGTAGCTTTAGCTGATTTTGCTTTGGTATTGCCAGAAGAAAGAGAACAGTTAACACGTAACAGAGGTTTTTGGTTTATGGAAGAATCTTCTTTGCCATCTTACTCGGTTAACGAAGTTATCGAAGGATTCAAAACTCAAAAAGACTTAGTTATTTTGTCTGAAAAAATACATGACAAAGAAAAAGTAGCTTTGTCAAGAGAAGAATCATTAAAAAGAATAAATGATGCTAAATATGTAGTTGAAGGAGCTAATTTAATTAGAAATGAATACGGTCATAAATTATTCGCTAACTTCTTCTTCTTTATTACTGGTTTCCACGGTTTCCATGTATTTACAGGAGTAATCATTAACGTAATCATTTTCTTCAATGTGATTTTAGGAACATATGAAAAGAGAAGAAGTTATGAAATGGTTGAAAAAGTTGGATTATATTGGCACTTTGTAGATTTAGTTTGGGTATTTGTATTCACATTCTTCTACTTAGTATAATTATATAAAAAGAAAAGTTATGGCACACGCACACGAATCAAATACAAAAAGAATCTGGATCGTTTTTGGTTTACTTTCAGTTATCACTACTGTTGAAGTTGCTTTAGGTATTATTAAACCCGATTTTTTATTCAGAGGACATTTATTATCAACTAGTTTATTGAACTGGATTTTCATTATTTTAACTTTAGTAAAAGCATACTACATTATGTGGGCTTTTATGCACTTAGAAGGTGAAAAAGCTAGTTTACGTTGGTCAGTTGTAGCTCCTTTAGTGTTTTTAATTCTTTATCTATGTTTTATTGTTCTTGTAGAAGGTGATTACATTTATGAAGTATTTAAAAACGGTCACTTAAAATGGATATTTTAACCTTTGTTTAGATATAGTAAATCCCGATTTTCATCGGGATTTTTTTTACTTTTGTACTAGTCAATACGATCTAAAAGTGTAATTAATGAAAAATAAAATAATCCTTATTATTCTATTCATCTTTCCTATAGTAACCTATTTAATTTTTGCGTCCGCTAAGCATAATTCATTGTTTTTGCCTGTTTTGTCTGAAAATAACGCAGAAATTCCATCTGAGTGGACTACTTTAAGTAAAGAAAAGATACAACTGAAAGACAAAATTACCATATTAGGCTTTACAGGAAGCGATATGAAGGAGTTTAAAGCTAATATGTTTAATTTAAATCAAAAGATATACCAAAAATACTTTGGATTTGAGGATTTTCAAATGGTAATGATAGCGCCTAGTGGAACGGAAAACGAAATTGAAAAAATGATAGTGGAGTTAAATCGTATTACAGAGAATATGAAAGGCTGGAAGTTTGTTTTTACGACTTCAGATGAAATTGAAAGGTATTATGATAGCTTTCATTTTAAAACAGACTTAGATGCTACGAAAGGAACTTCTCAGGTATTTATTTTGGATAAGAATAAAAACCTTAGAGGTAGAAAAGGCAAGAATAAAAAAGGAGAAGAAGAATACAGAGAAAGCTATAACGCTTCTTCAGCAGCCGATTTGCATAATGAAATGACAGATGATGTCAAGATTATTTTAAGAGAATACCGTTTGGCTTTAAAAAAGAACAAACGAAAAGATGAATTTAGAGACCATATTGTAGATGGTGTTGAAAAAAGTTCACAAGATAAAAAGTAATAAAAATGAAGAATAAATCGTATATAGGAATAACCTTTATAGTTTTAATTTTTGGAATTTGGGCAGTACCCAAAATTATTGCAAAATTTCAAAAGTCAGATTTGCATACTATGGGTGAAGTTCCCGCATTTGAATTGACCGATCAAAACAATAAAACAATTACCAATAAAGATTATTTGGGGAAAGTGTATGTAGTAGAGTTTTTCTTTTCTACTTGTCCTACGATTTGCCCCATCATGAATCAAAATATGTTGAAGTTGCAAGAGGAATTCTACGGAAATCCTAAATTTGGTATTGCTTCTATTACCATCAACCCAGCTTTTGATACACCTAAAGTTTTAAAAGATCATGCGGATTTGCTTGGAGTAAAGCATTATAATTGGCATTTATTAACGGGAGATAAAGACTATATTTACAATTTAGCGAATAAAGGCTTTAATATTTATACTGGTGAAAATAAAAATGTGGCTGGTGGTTTTGAACATTCAGGCTTGTTTGCTTTAATAGATAAAGAAGGTAATATACGATGTCGTAAAGACGAATTTGGGAACCCAATTTTATATTATGATGGTACTACCGATGAAGGTGTAGTTGCCATTCAAGAAGATATCAAGAAATTATTAGAAGAATAAAATTTACAATTTAAAGATTCCATAAATGGAAAATAATACTACAATAGAAACAAAATATAATAAGTTAATAAAGGTATTGTCAATAGCTATACCCTTGGCAGTTGCAGCTCTTTTTGGAGTTAGTTTTAAACGTTTAGGATTAGATGTAAAACCATTTACTTTTTTGCCGCCTATTTATGCGACGATTAATGGAGTTACTGCAATATTGTTAGTAATTGCTGTAATAGCGATTAAAAACGGAAAGAGAAAGTTGCATGAAAACCTTATGAAAACAGCTATTGGTTGTTCAGTTGCTTTTTTGTTGATGTATGTGGCCTATCATATGTCTGCTGAGACTGCTTCATTTGGAGAAACCGGATTCATTTATTATGTGTATATGTTTATTCTAATTACGCATATCATTTTATCAATAGCTATTATTCCATTAGTTTTAATTACATATGTTAAAGCTTTGGCACAACGTTTTGATAAGCATAAAAGAATAGCAAAAATTACGTTTCCAATATGGTTATATGTTGCTATCACTGGCGTTATAGTATATCTTATGATTTCACCTTATTATGTTTAGTAAAGAGCAAAGAGCAAAGAGCAAAGAGCAAAGAAATTTTAGAAGTAAAAGCACATTTTACATTCTTTTTTCTTTCTTCTATGTTCTTTCTTCTCAAGGTCAATGTGCCATGTGTAGAGCTGCTTTAGAAAGTGAAGAAAGTGGCGTGCAAGCAGAAGCCATAAACGATGGAATTGTGTATCTAATGGTTATTCCTTACATTTTGGTTGCAGTAGCTGGTTATGCGATTTACAGAATGAAATTTGCCAAGAAAAAAGAAGTTACTCCTTAGGTTATTCCATCCCGTCAATAGTAATTTTCATTTTCCCATTGGTGGAAATAAACGCAATAATAGCTTTATTGGTTAATTCTACTTTTTCAAAAGTAAAATCGCTCATGTTTCCATTAATGAAAACGCCTTTCATAGGCGAGTAATTGTTTAAATAACTAGCCATACTTTTTTTCCCTTCATCCATATTTTCTTGAATGGAATACCTACAGTTTTCTTGTATTTTTCTTAAAATAGTCCCTTGAGCTAACCAATTGGCCGATTTTAAAAGGACGCTCTTGGTATTTAAAACATAATCTAGTTTGTCAAAAAAGATTTCTTTGGTAACCGAATTGTACTGTGGATAACCGGATAAATAAATCGTACCATTTACCGAACCTAACAAATCTAAAGCAATAATCAATTTACCTTCGTTTTGCCATAAATTCACTTTTTCAACAGTTACTTTCTTGCTTCCTGAACCAAATTCTTGTCCTTGAAAATTCTTTGTAATAACTTTAGAAGCACTTTCATAAGTAGAAACTGCTGCCACAGCTACTTCAAATTCGTTGGGTATGGTTTTAACAGGTTTTAAGACTAATTTGTTTTTATCAAAGGTATTTTTAGGTTCTTGACCAATCATCGTCTGCATGGTACATTTTAAGCCCATGTCTAAAGTGATTTTACTGTTTTTTAATGCTGCTTCAGTAACATATAGTTCTACAGGTACTAGTTTGAACCAAGCTTCATATGCATCATTCGTTAAGACAGGTGTGCTGATTTTTTCCATCGCATCCAAAACCATAGGTTTAAAGTCGCAAGAGGTATCAATAGCTTCATCAATCGTTTTGGCAATCTTATTTTTAAAAATAGAAATTGTCGGATTGATGAGATAGGTAATAGGTACTTTTTTACCTGCAATAACAATATTCGGACTTTCACTCCATTCAAAATTTGTAATAGAGGATTGAGTGGTAAGTTTCCAATTGTATAAATGCGCTTTACTATTTAAAGTAATGGTTCCATTTAAATTAATTTCTTTAGTATCATTTAAAGCCATGAAACTGGTTCCATATTTTACTTTGGTCCATATTTTTAAAGGAATTACTGAAAGAATCTCACCGTTTTTTTCTGTCAAACGAATAGGAGCGGTTTTCCAAATTTTCATCTCAGTATTATCATCCGAAAGCTCATTGTCCTCATAAATTAAACCTTCCATATTCTTATTTAAAAGCGTTTCAATATCTTTTAAGGTAATTTCGGTTGGTAAAGAAATAAAAGAAGTTTTATTTTTAAAAACCATCGGACTATCATCTGATAAAGGTGGTTTTAAAGCTTCAATTTTTTGTGCAGAACTACACGAAACAATCAAAAATAAGATGGAAACTAAAAGAATAAGACTAAGGATATATTTCATTTTCAGAGAATTTGATTACAAAAATAAAATATTATATGATTAGTGTAACAAAAACTTCTTTTTTTGGTCTTATAAGAAATTCATTTATAATTCATCCAAAATGATCACTAAAAGAATACTTATTTTTTTCTTACTCCTAGGGATACCCATTTTTGCACAAGAAAAGAAATGGACCTTGCAAGAATGTGTCAACTATGCGATTGAGAATAATATTTCAGTAAAACAATCGGAACTCGATTTAAAAACAACAGAAATTAATAAAAAAGATGCTATTGGTAATTTTATGCCAAATGTTAGTGCTTCAGCTTCTCATTCATGGAATATTGGTTTGAACCAAAATATTACTACAGGTCTTTTGGAAAATCAGACGACACAATTTACTTCAGCTGGATTAAATGTGAGTGTTGATATTTTCAGAGGTTTGCAAAATCAGAACCAATTAAGAAAGTCTAATTTAAGTATAATTTCAACGCAATATCAATTGAAGAAAATGCAAGAAGATATCGCTTTGAATGTAGCCAATGCTTATTTGCAGATTTTGTTTAATAAAGAAAATTTAAAAGTACAAGAACAACAAGTTATCTACAACAAAGCACAACTGGAGCGTACAAAAGAATTAGTTGATGCAGGAGTGGTTCCAAATGGTGATTTATTAGATATGAATGCTACTGTGGCAACGGATAATCAAAATTTAATTGCTGCTCAGAATGCATTGTTAATTTCTAAATTAAGTTTAGCTCAATTACTTCGATTAGATGATTTTCAAAATTTTGATATTTCTGATGAAAATATAGACATTTTCGAAAGTGAAGTGCTTTCAGAAAGTGCAGATGTCATTATCAAAAAAGCCAAAGAGAGTAGAACGGAATTAAAAATTGCAGAATCTAATGTTGAACTAGCTAAAAAAGATATTTCAATTGCTAGAGGTGCTTATTTACCAAGTTTAACGGGTTTTTATAGTTTTAGTACAAGAGCTTCTAATTCGGATAGAATAGTAGGTGTTGAAGCAAATACGACCAATCCATTTTCAACGATAGGTTTTGTAGAGGGTACAAATCAAAATGTATTGCAACCTAATTATGCTCCAATTTTAGGAAAACCTTTACCAATTTTTGATCAATTTGACAATAATAAAGGTCAAAACTTTGGAATACAACTAAACGTTCCTATTTTCAATGGACTGGCAACTCGAAATAATGTTGAACGCACTAAAGTTGCTTTGGAAAGAGCGGAGCTTTCATATAATCAACAAGAATTAGATTTAGAACGAAATGTGTATACTGCTTATACAGATACTAAATCAACTAAAGAAAGTTATGAAGCTGCTTTAGTAACACTTGAAGCGAGAAAGCTTTCTTTTGCTTATGCTAAAGATAGATATGAAGTAGGTCTAATGAATGTTTTTGACTTCAATCAAGCACAAACGCTGTTAATTAACGCACAATCTGAAGTCTTAAGAACCAAGTATGATTATATTTTTAGAACCAAGATACTAGAATTTTATTTCGGAATACCATTAATTCAAAAACAATAAACCATGTCAAAGAAATCGATATACATCTTATTAGGAAGCATTGTAGGTTTAATCGTGCTTTTAGTTGCCTTAAAAAAAGGAGGCGTTATAGGTAATAATGATGATAGCAAAGAGGTTGAAGTTGCTAAAGTAGACCAAATGAACATCGTAGAAACTGTTTCTGCTACAGGAAAAATTCAACCCGAAATAGAAGTGAAAATTTCTTCTGAAGTATCGGGTGAAATTATTCAATTGCCTATTAAAGAAGGACAACAAGTTAAAAAAGGAGATTTACTGGTAAAAATAAACCCAGATATTTATGTTTCTGGAGTAAATAGAACTGCTGCAAGTTTATCAACTACCAAAGCGGGTTATAGCCAAGCAGAAGCACAAGTAAAAGAAGCAAAAGCAAATTACGATAGAAACAAACCTTTATTTGAAAAAGGAGTGATTTCAAAATCGGAATGGGATCGAATTGTATCGGCTTATGAAGTTGCAGAAGCGAATAAACAATCGGCTTATTTTAACGTACAAAGTGCAACAGCTACTTTAACAGAAGCGCGCGATAATTTAGGTAGAACTACCATTTATGCTCCAGCTGACGGAACGATTTCCTTATTATCAGTAGAATTAGGAGAGCGTGTTTTAGGAACCCAACAAATGGCGGGAACTGAAATTCTTCGTGTAGCGAATTTAAATAACATGGAAGTTGAAGTGGATGTAAATGAAAACGACATTGTAAAAGTTACTGTGGGTGATTCTGCAAAAATTGAAGTGGATGCTTATTTAAAGAAAGAGTTTAAAGGAGTTGTAACCAGTATTTCCAATTCGGCTAGTTCTGCATTAACAGCAGATCAGGTAACTAATTTTAAAGTTAAAGTTAGAATTTTAAAAGAATCTTACGAAGACTTGTTAAAAGGAAAAGCACCTAACTATTCTCCTTTTCGTCCAGGTATGACTGCTACGGTTGATATTATTACCACAAAAAAGCAAAATATAATTGGAGTGCCTATTAGTGCTGTAGTAGTTAAAGACGATACCACTTCTACTAAAAAAGACATAGTAGCCGAATTAGAAAAGGAAGAAAAACAAAACAAAGGCACTTATAATCCAGATCAAAAGTTTGAATGTGTTTTTGTAAAAGTAGGTGATAAAGCTAAATTAAGAGTTGTGAAAACAGGAATTCAAGACGATACCAATATCGAAATTATGGAAGGCTTGAAAAAAGGAGAAGAAATTATTACCGGACCTTATTTAATGGTTTCGAAAGACTTGAACACCAATGACAAGGTGAAAGTTCAAAGTAAGAAAGACGATAAAGCAAAAAAGTAGTTAATAGTTAAGGTTATTTTTTTGAGACGCAAATTTTATTTGCGTCTTTTTTTTGTTTTAGTAAAGTACTAGTTTGTATTTTTGCAATCATATAAAAAGCACAATGGCCATCATTTTAAACATAGAAACAGCAACTAAAAATTGTTCGGTTTCAATAGCCAAAGAAGGCAAAACATTACTTTGTAAAGAAATTGCAACTGAAAATTTTTCACATGCTGAAAAATTGCATGTTTTTATTGGAACAATTTTAGAAGAAACGCAATATAATTTCAACGATATTCATGCCATAGCGGTAAGTCAAGGCCCTGGTTCTTACACGGGTTTGCGAATAGGAGTTTCGTCTGCGAAAGGCTTGTGTTATGCCTTGGGTGTTCCTTTGATTGCTATCGATACGTTGGCTTTGTTAGCCAAACAAATTACCATCGAAGAAGGTATAATAATTCCAATGATTGACGCGAGAAGAATGGAAGTTTATACGGCTTTTTATGATAAAAATTACAATAGAATTAGGGCTACTGAAGCTGAAATTATCGATACGAATTCTTATAATACTGTAGCGGAAACCCTGCACTTAGTAGGAGATGGTGCGCTTAAATTTAAAGCCATTTTAACCAAAAGTAATTTTGTTTTTCATGACGATATTGTCTATCCTTCAGCAAATGAAATGAGTAGTTTGTCCTATGAAAAGTACAAAAAAAGCGACTTTGTTGATGTCGCTTATTTTGAACCGTTTTATTTAAAAGACTTTGTTTTAAATAAATAGATAATATTATTTCTTTTGAATTTCTACTTGATGTGGATAAGGAATTTCGATTCCTGCTTTGTCGAATGCTACTTTGCATTGTTCTAAAGTTTGACTATGAACGGTTAAAAAGTTTTCTGCTTTTGCCCATGGTCGCACCGCTAAATTAATTGAACTGTCTGCTAAAGCCATTACGACTACTGCTGGTGCAGGTTCTTTTAAAACCAATTCGTTTTTACTTAAGACGTCTAAAATAACTTCTTTAACTTGCTTTAAATCGGAATTGTAATCTACACCAATGGTTAAATCAATTCTACGAATACCTTCTTGCGTATAATTTTTAATAACACCATTCGATAAAGCACCATTTGGAATATAAACAGTTTGGTTGTTGGCGGTTAAAAGTCGGGTATTAAAAATTTGGATTTCTTTTACAGTACCAATTTCGCCTTGCGCTTCAATAACATCCTCTAATTTAAATGGCTTGAATAAGATAATCAAAATACCACCTGCAAAATTAGATAAAGAACCTTGTAAGGCTAAACCTACAGCTAAACCAGCGGCTCCTAAAATGGCAACAAATGAGGAAGTAGGTACACCTAAATTTGAAACAACGGTTATAAATACAAGAACACGTAGCGTCCAAAAGATAAAATTGCCAATAAAATTAGAAAGGGTAATATCGACTTCCCTTCTTAGAAGTATTTTTTTTATGGTTTTCGTAATAATGCTGGTTAACCACAATCCTAAAAATAAGATGATAATTGCCGTTACAACTTTTGGAGAATATTCAACAATGGTTTTAATAATAATTTCAGTGTACTTTTCGATTTGTTCGCTACTCATTTTTTATTTGGTTTATAATGTTTTCTACTTCGGTCTCGGGAATTTGACACGTCTTATTACTACAAAGATACAGTAAGTCTAGGTTTTTGTCAAATCTATCCTGTAAAAAGGGTAGGTTAACTACACTCGTTGTTCCTGCAATTAAAAGTTGAGGTATGTAGTTTTTTTGAACTTCAATAGTGTTTGCAACAGCATTATTTCCGCAAATAGCAAGTTCTTTTTGTTCTTCTAAAGTATTCATCCATAAGGAGAGCCAATTGGAAAATGCGGAAGCATAATCAATGGTTGGTAAAATTTGAGCCAACATATTTTGGTACACTTTTTCATAATAACTATTGTCATAGTAAATACTCAATGCATAAAGATTATGACCCATAACTGAGTTAGATGCAGGAATAACGTTGTCCTCTATTTCGTAATGAGTAGCAATTAAAGCAGGAGAGTTTCTGGAAGTAAATGTGAAAAATAGTTCGTTTTCATTATAAAAGTCCTCGAAGCAATAATCCATCAATTGCTTGGCTTGAGATAAATAATGAAAATTAAAAGTAACTTGATACAAACGAATAAACGCCTGAATAGTAAAAGCATAATCGTCTAAAAAACCATCGATTTTGCTTTCTTCATTTTTATAGGTATGCCAAAGACTTCCGTTTATGGTTGTGAGTTGGTTGTGTATAAACGCAGCTATTCCTTCCGCTTTATCCAAATAATCTCTGTTTCCTAAGGCGATATAGCTATCTATAAGTCCTTTAATCAACAAAGCATTCCAAGAAGTAATACTTTTATCATCTAAACGAGGTTTGTTTCTTTCTTTACGAATGTGAAACAATTTTTCTTCCCAAATTTTCTTTTTTTCTTTGACGAAAGCAACAGAAACAGAAGCTTTTTTTGCAATAGCTTCTAGGCTTTCATTTTGAATCAAGACGTATTTTTTTTCTTCTTCCCAATATCCAAAAGGATTAATATTAAATACTATTGAAAATAGTTCAAAATCATCTCCTAAAATTCTCTGTAATTCTTCTTTGGTCCAACTATAATAGGCTCCTTCTTCTAAATGGTGACTTGCATTTAAGCTATCTGCATCAAGTGAAGCAAAATAACCTTTTTTTATATTTAGAAGTTCATTATCACAAAAGCGAATGGTTTTTTCAATAACTTCTGTGTACAACTCGTTTTTTGTGCGTTTGTAGGCATCTGCATATACAGAAAGCAATTGGGCATTATCATAGAGCATTTTTTCAAAATGAGGAATGTGCCACTTACTATCTACGGAATATCTTGAAAAACCGCCTTCAACGGTATCAAATAAACCGCCCCAAGCCATTTTTGTAAGTGTAAGGTCGACATAGTCTAACAATTGTTGGTTTTTATTTTGAAAACCATAGCGTTGTAAGAACTCTAAATTTGTAGGCATCATAAACTTTGGTGCTCGAGAATAACCTCCATATTCTAAGTCAAAACTTCTTTGCCATTTTTCGATTAATAGGCTCATGTTTTCTTTGGAGAAAAGAATATTTTCTTTAGGTTTTTGAACTAAACCTAGCAATTGAATGCCTTGATGTAATTTTGTAGCATATTCTTCCATTTTTTGCGGATTATTTACAAAAAGTTCTTGGAGTTGTTCCAATGCATTCGTCCATTCTTCTTTACGAAAATAGGTGCCACCCCAAATAGGTCTTCCATCCGGTAAACATACTACGTTTAAAGGCCATCCACCTTGTCCACTCATAATTTGAATCGCTTTCATATATATGGCGTCCACATCGGGTCTTTCTTCGCGATCTACTTTTATAGATACATAAGAACGATTCATCACTTCTGCTACCTGTTCATCTTCAAAAGATTCGTGTTCCATAACATGACACCAATGGCAAGCAGCATAACCAATACTAATGATGATTAATTGCTTGTTTTTTTGAGCATATTGAAGGGTTTCTGTATGCCATGCTTTCCAATGAATAGGGTTTGTAGCATGTTGAAGGAGATAGGGGCTTGTTTCTAAATGGAGTTCGTTCATAGGGATAAAAAAAGCGTTCTTTAGGAACGCTTAAAAGGTAAGTAAAGAATTAAAACTAATCTAATTCAAAAGTGACTTTTAAATTCACCCGAAATTCAGTTACTTGATTGTTTTTTACTGCTGCACTTTGTTCTTTAACATATACAGATCTAATGTTGTTCAATGTTTTTGATGCTTTCTCAACTGCTTGTTTTGTAGCATCTTCCCAACTTTTTTCTGAGCTGGATAAAATTTCTATAACTTTTAATACTGCCATAATTTGTTTATTTTGTTGTTAATAATGTATTTAAAGGTAGTTAAATTATCAAGAAATTGCAAATTATATATTTTTATAAATTGAAATTAATAACATTAACTTAACATTGAAAAGAAATAGTTGCAGGACTTTTGCAAAAGAAAAAACTTTAAGAGTAGATGGAACAAATATATCTTGTAATGCTTGTAGCATTAGCATTATTGGCTTCAATAGATTTAATGGTAGGAGTAGCTAATGATGCCGTTAATTTTTTAAATTCTGGAATAGGATCTAAAGCAGTATCTTTTAAAACTTTAATGATAGTTGCGAGTATCGGTATTGCTTTGGGAGCCTTGTTTTCTAGTGGTATGATGGAAATTGCCCGTAGTGGTATTTTTGTGCCTGGCATGTTTACCTTCAATGATGTAATGATTATTTTCTTGGCTGTAATGATTACAGATGTCTTATTATTGGATATCTTTAATTCATTAGGATTGCCAACTTCTACTACAGTTTCTGTTGTTTTTTCTTTATTAGGAGGAGCTGTATGTTTAGGAGTTTATAAAATGATTTCTAATGATAATAATACGAACACGATTTTAGACTTTATCAATCAAGAGAAAGCTACAGAAATTGTGTCGAGTATTTTAATTTCTGTAGCGCTTTCATTTACGATTGGGGCTTTAATCCAATACTTATCTAGGATTATTTTTTCTTTTCACTATGAAAGAAGAGTAAAGTACTTTGGTGCTATTTTCGGCGGTATAGGTATTACAGCTATCACTTACTTTATTTTATTCAAAGGTCTAAAAAGTTCTTCTTTCATGACTGCGGATTTGAAAGAGTTAATGAAATCTAATCAAATGCTAATTATCGCAGTTTGTTTTGTGTTTTGGACGCTATTATCTCAAGTTTTAATCAGTTTAAAAGTAAACATTTTTAGAATTATTATTATTATAGGAACTTTTGCTTTAGCACTTGCTTTTGCAGGAAATGATTTAGTAAACTTTATTGGAGTGCCAATTGCCGCTTTACAATCCTATGATATTTATATCGCAGGTGGTAGTGATTCTACAATGTTGATGGGGGCTTTAGCATCTTCCGAATTAAAAGCTAATTTTTGGCTGTTATTGATAGGTGGTGGAATTATGGTATATACGCTTTGGACTTCTAAAAAAGCAAAAGAAGTAATTGCTACTGGTGTAGATTTATCAAGACAGAGTGAAGGAACGGAACGTTTTGATGCCAATAATTTATCAAGAGTTATTGTGAGAGGTGTTATGTATATTGGTCAAGTATTAAATTGTTTTTTACCAAAATCATTAGAAGTTAAAATAGACAAGCAGTTTACCAAAGTTGTACCTACTTCTAAAAAGAGTGAGCAACCTGCTTTTGATATGGTGAGAGCATCAGTAAATTTAATGGTTGCGAGTATCTTAATTGCCATAGGTACTTCTTTAAAATTACCATTATCTACAACTTATGTAACTTTTATGGTGGCTATGGGAACTTCTTTTGCAGATAGAGCTTGGGACAGAGAGAGTGCAGTTTATCGAGTGGCAGGAGTTATCAATGTTATTGGAGGTTGGTTTGTAACGGCATTTGTGGCTTTTTTAATGGCAGGAACCATAGCCGTACTATTAACCTTTGGGAAAGTGTTTGCCTTCTTTGCTTTAATGGTAACTGTGGGAATTCTTTTGTATAGAAGTGCTAGAAAACACATGAAGAAAACAAAAGAAAAAGAAGAAGAAATAAAGTTAAAGAAAGAAGATATTTTTTCTATTAAAGAAGTTATTTCTGAAAGTTCTTCTCAAGTAGGTAAAGTGATTCGTAAAACGAATGCACTGTATACCGATGTTATCAATAACTTAGGATTGCAAGACTTAGCGAAACTAAAAGAAAATAAAAAGAAACTTAAGAAATTAGAAAAAGATATTGATGACTTAAAAAGTAATGTGTATTATGTCATTAAAAATTTAGATGAAACCTCATTAGAAGCAAGTAAGTTTTATGTTCTTATTTTAGGTTACTTGCAAGATATGGTTCAGTCTATTGGGTATATTACAGTTAATAGTCATTCTCATATTAATAACAATCACAAACAATTAAAGTTCAATCAAATTAGAGATTTAAAATCAGTTGATAATAAATTGAAACATTTGTTTGATAGACTTACTGTAACATTCCAAAAAGAAGATTTTTCTCAAATTGATGAAATATTAAAAGAGAAAGCTAATCTTTTGGAATCTATTTCCGAATTAATTCAGAAACAAATCATAAGAATTAGAACGACAGAAAATAGTCCGAAAAACAGTAAATTGTATTTTGGATTGCTTTTAGAAACCAACGACTTAGTAAAAGCGACTATGAATTTACTAGAGCTGTTTAAAGAGTTTAACAAGCAAGTTGAAAATAAAAAATAAAAAAGAGCCTTAAAGGCTCTTTTTTATTGTATTATGCATTTGTAGCTTCAACCACAATTCCGCTGTCGTTGAGCATTTGCTTTAACATATTTTCTATTCCATTTTTTAAAGTAAAAGTAGAAGAAGGGCATCCGCTGCAAGCTCCTTGTAAAATTACTTTTACTTTTTTGGAATCTGCATCAAAGGATTCAAACATAATGTTTCCACCGTCACTTTGTACAGCAGGTTTTACATACTCTTCTAGAATATTTACAATTTGTTGAGAGGTTACATCTAAATTTTCAAAATAGGTTTCCTGTTGTTTTTGATGCGTTTCAGTCTTTACAATTTGCGATTCATCGACTACTTGATTTCCGTTTTCGATATATTCTTTTATAAAAGAGCGTAATTCCATTGTAATTTCACTCCAGTCAGCAATTTCATATTTAGTAATTGAAATGTAATTTTCATCAATAAAAACTTCCTTGACAAAGGGAAATTGGAACAATTCCTTAGCTAAAGGAGAAGCCTTGGTTTGATCAATATTTTTACATTCAATTAAGGTTTTGGTTAATAATTTATTGCTTACAAACTTTTGAACCGCTGGATTAGGAGTGGTTTCTGCATAAATCGTAATAGGTTGTTTTTTTACAGAAGTAACTTCTTGTTTCAGAATTTCTCCTCCATTTTTGATAAATTCTTCAATTTGATTGGCTACCGCATCTTGAACATCTCCCCATTCTACTATAGAAAATTTTTCTATGGCAATAAAATTACCTGAAATATATACTGTTTTAACAAAGGGTAAATAAAACAGTTGCATGGCTAATGGTGAATTTTTAGTCTCGTCAATGTTTTTAAATTCAAAATTTTGCCCTTTAATGATGGTCTCTTCCAATTCAAATTTTAAAATGGAAGGATTAGTGGTGTTTTTTATGGTTATTTTTGACATTATTTAGTAATCTTTTTGCAAAGATAACGAACTTATAACGTAAAAAAGAATTTAACTTTTAAATCTGTAAGTAAAAACCATTGATAATAACATAAAATTTATATCTTTGAAAAATTAGACAAAAGGCATTTAATCAAATAAAATCTTGATAAAAGAAATGGATTTTAAAAAAAGTTACTTATTTATTGTGTTGTTTTTAACACAACTCTCGTTTTCCCAAGAAGGAATTGCTGTTTACTCCGATTATCTATCCGATAATTATTATTTAATTCACCCTTCAATGGCTGGTGCTGCAAATTGTGGAAAAATACGTTTAACAGGTCGCCAACAATGGTTTGGACAAGAAGACGCACCCTCGTTGCAAACCTTGAGTTTTAATACATCTATTGATCAAGATGGTAAATCAGGTATAGGAGCTATTGTATTTAATGATAAAAATGGTTATCACTCTCAAAGAGGAGCTAAATTAACTTATGCACACCATTTACGTTTTTCAAGAGGAACGACTGACTTAAATCAATTGTCTTTTGGATTAAGTGCAGCGTTTATTCAAAGTCAATTAGATGAGACTAGTTTTACAAATCAAGCTTTTGACCCTTTTATTTTTGGAGGAATTTACCAAAAAGATGCTTATTTTAATGTTGATTTAGGGATGTCATATCATTTTCTAGATTTCTTTACTCACGTTACAGTTAAAAACTTTTTAGCCAACAGAAGAGAAATTTACACAGAAGGAATAGAATCTGATAATTTAAGAAAATTCTTGTGGAGTGCAGGTGCGGTATTTGGGGACGAAGATAGATTGTTATGGGAACCTTCTTTTATGTTTCAATATACGCAAGAAACTACTGAAAAAGCAATTGATTTAAACTTAAAAGTTTACAAAGGTGTTGAATTCGGTAGAGTATGGGGTGGTCTTTCATACAGAAGAAGTTTTGATGGAGCGGAATATTTAGATGGAAATGCAATTGGAGAGCAAAAATTACAATATATTACTCCAATTTTAGGAGTGAATTACAAACAGTTTATGTTTGCTTATACGTATTCTCATATTATTGGAGATATTAAATTTGATAATGGTGGTTTCCATCAAATTACTTTAGGTATAGATATATTCTGTAAAGCGAAAGAATGGAGTTGTAACTGTCCTGCGGTTAATTAATTCCTTAAAATATAAAATAACTAATGTCCCGATTTTTCGGGACATTTTTATATAACTTATTATGATTATTAAAGAAGTAAGAGGCAAATTTCCTCAGATACCTGAAGATTGTTATGTAGCAGAAAATGCAACTATAGTTGGAGATGTACAATTAGGTGAAAAATGCAGTGTATGGTTTAATGCTGTGATTAGAGGCGACGTTAACCGAATTGAAATAGGAAATAAGGTGAACATTCAAGATGGTGCCGTAATTCATTGTACCTATTTAAAGCATCCTACTAAAATTGGAAACAATGTTTCTATTGGTCATAATGCAATCGTTCACGGCTGTGAAATTAAAGACAATGTTTTAATTGGAATGGGAGCAATTGTGATGGATAATTGTGTCGTAAATAGTAATTCAATTATTGCAGCGGGTTCTGTAGTTACTCAAAATACCATTGTGGAATCGGGAACCATTTATGCGGGTGTGCCTGCTAAAAAAGTAAAAGCAATCGATGAAAGCGATTTTGCAGGTGAAATTGAACGCATTTCTAATAATTATGTAATGTATTCCGGGTGGTTTAAAGAAGAAGAATAGAAACGAGTCTTTGGGCTTACTTTATGACCTTGTACCTGCTGTGCGTTTTAGTTTCTAAAATAAATTTTAGAAAGCTATCACTTCCATCAGGGTTAGAAGGGGGAGTTTCGTGTTTTTTTGGACTTAAAAATCCTTCTCAAATACAGAATATTCGTGATTTAAAATGCTTTCTAAAACGCGAGGATTAGCATTGGTATAAAATTTTTGCCAACTAGCTTCTGTTGTCTTAGAAAGTAAATCATGTTTCTCTAATACTTTTTTAGTTTGTCGTGCTACGGCTTCACCAGAATCAATTATTTGGATATGTTCGGGAATTATTTTTTTAATTTGAGGAATAAGATACGGATAATGGCTGCAACCTAATACTAAATAATCAATATTCTGATCAATCATAGGTTTTAAATAACTTTCCAGCAGTTCATTCATTTCTGGAGAATTGATGTCTCCATTCTCAATTAATTGTACCAAACCATGGCCAATTTGTTCTATTACTTTAACGTTTGTAAAGTGAGAAAGTTTTTCGTGAAATAAATCACTGTTTAAAGTTCCTTTAGTGGCTAGAATGCCAATGGTTTGTGTCTTAGATTGATTAGCAGCTGGTTTGATAGCTGGTTCAATACCTATAAAAGGGACCTTATATTTTGAACGTAATTCGTTTATAGCATTTGTAGTTGCAGTGTTGCAAGCTACCACAATAATTTTAGCATTCTTATTCAATAAGAATTCTGTGTTTTTCATGGATAATGCTATAATTTCATCTTTGGTTTTTAAACCGTATGGGGCATTTTTACTATCGGCAAGATAGATGGTGTTTTCATTAGGTAATAACGCGTGAATTTCTTTCCAGATTGAAGTGCCTCCAATGCCAGAATCAAAAAGGCCTATAGGGTAATCCTTACTCATAAAACAAATGTAAAAAAAAACTGTTCAAATTAATTATAATTTGAACAGTTAAATGCGCTTTTATTTTGTTTTTTATTAGAAACCTAATTCTTTTTTCACATCCGCAAGAATGTTTGGTCCATTAGCTACTAATAAACCACTTCCTTCTGTTGCGTCAATTACATAATCATAACCTTTAGCAGTAGCTACTTTTTTAATTGCAGCTTGTGCTTTTTCCATAATAGGTTTTAATAAATCTAATTCTTTTTGTTGTAATTGTTTGCTAGCACTTTGTTGGAATTCTTGGATACGTTGTCCCATTCCTTGCATTTCTTTAGAACGTGTTTCGTTTAAAGCTTCTCCAGCTGTAGGAGCTTCTTGCTCATACTTTTGTAATTTTGTTTGATACTCTTGAACCATACCTTTGTATTCTTTATCATAAGTATCTTGGATAGTTTTTAATTGCGATTGAGCCGCTTTCATTTCTGGCATATTCGTCATCAATTCCTTAACATCAATATGAGCCATTTTTGATTGCGCTGATACTTGAGCTGTAATAAAAAGTACGAATGCAATAGCTAAAGTTTTTAATTGTTTCATTTTTCTATTTTAAATTTATTTAGGTTATTATTTATCTTCTTTTTCGTCTGTTTTATCTTTTTCAATTACTGTGCCATTTTTTTCAGCTTCGAGTTGTTTTCTTTTTTCTAGGGCTGCTTTTTTTCGCTCTTCAATAATTTTTTCTCTTGCTGCTTTTCGTTCTTCCATTAATTTTTCTCTAGCGGCTTTCTTTTCATCTAAAGCTTTTTGTCTTTCTGCTAAGGCTGGATTTTCATCTTGAATATCTTCTTTTGCTTCTTTTGCTTCTTGTGCTTTTAATTCTTTTTTAGACAATTGCTCTCTCCTTTCGGATCGCATAATAGCTCTTACAACTAAGTCGCTAATATCATGTCTTTTATCAGCAAATAAAATAGTTAAATCGGAAGATTTATCTAGAATAAAATCGTATCTTTTTTGTTCTGCAATATCTTGAATTGCAGTAAAAACCTGATCTTGAATTGGTTTTACTAGGATGGATTTTTGTATAATTAAATCACCACGAGCACCAAATCTTTTTTCTTGGTAGTCAAATAGCTCTTTCTCTTGAAAAGCAATTCCCTCTTCTCTTTCTTCAATAAGTTCTTTAGTAAGTAATACGCGTTCGGTATCTAGACTTTCTTTTAATTTTTTTATTTCGTTTTTTTTAATTTCAATATCTTCTTTCCATTTCGAAGCTTTTTGTTCTAATTGCATTTTTGCTTCTGCATAATCAGGAGCTTTTTCTAAGATATATTCCATGTCGATATATCCAATGCGAACGCTAGCAGATTGCGAAAAGCTCGTAAGAGAAATTACCAATGACGTTATAAAAAATATTTTTTTCATCTGTTGTTTATTTTTAGTTTTTAATTTTCAGATGTAACTCAAAAAACTGTCCGAAAGATAAGAAATGTTTTTATAAGTTTTGTTTTCATCTTTTGATTTTAAACTAAACGTAAAAAATACTAAAATTGTTGTCCAATAATAAAATGGGTTTGCCAACCACTTTTAACTCCTTGTCCTGGAATAGGGTCAAATCCATGTGCAAAATCAATACCTAATAATCCAAATGCAGGCATGAAAACGCGCAAACCGAAACCTGCAGAGCGTTGCATTTTAAATGGGTTGTAGTCTTTAAATTCATTGTAAGCTGCACCTGCTTCTAAGAAAGTTAATCCATAAATGGATGCTGCTTGTTTTAGTGTTATTGGATACCTTAATTCTAAAGAGAATTTATTATAAATAGTACCTCCATCTGTTGAAGATAGAGAGTTGTTAGGATAACCTCTTAATTGAATTACTTCTCTACCGTCTAGTGAAAAATTGGCTAATCCATCTCCACCTAAGTAGAAACGTTCAAATGGAACTAGACCTCTGTCTTGATTGTACGCTCCCATAAATCCAAACTCACCTAAAGAACGTAATACTAATTTGTCATAAATTCTTGTATACCAATCGGCTTTGAATTTTATTTTGTAATATTCTAACCAATTGAATCTTTTTTGGTCATATTTTCCTTGGTCTAAATCTGCATTTTCTGCAGTTGCTTTAATATAGCCACCATCAATAGTAGAATAACGAATATAATCCCCCTCATATACTACCTCTCCGGTGCTAAGGTTTGTAACAGGTACTATACCACTAGATTCTGTATATTTTAATTTGTATTCCTCTTGGTTTTTTAAGTTAGCATAATCTACTCCATTGAATAATGAATAAGGTGGTGTAAATCTACCGGTTACACTAAATTCAGAACCATACGTTGGGTAAATTGGGTTTACCCCTTTACTATTTCTACTTAAGCCAATTGTATAAGCAATGTTTCTAGAGGCTCCATTACCAAAAGTAAATAAGCCTGTATTATAATTGTTTAAATCATAATATTGGAATGATATACTTTGAGACAATACAAAGAAATCATCTGGTACATTTAATTGTTTCGCAATTCCAACACTTAAAGAAGTAATGTTGAAACTTTGATTTCTTGTTACATCTCTTGTACTATAGTTGTATAAAAATTGTTTACTGTGTGAAATAGAAGTTGAGAAACTTACTGGTTTTCTTCCACCAAACCAAGGTTCAGAAAAAGATAAGCTATACGTTTGGAAATAAGAACTACCTTGTAAACGCAGAGACATTTTTTGTCCGTCTCCCATAGGTAAGGGTTTGTAAGCATCTTTGTTAAAAATGTTTCTAGCTGAGAAATTGCTAAAAGAAAGTCCTAAAGTACCTATGAAGCCACCACCACCATAACCTCCTTGAAGTTCAATTTGACTAGCTCCTTTTTCTACAACATTATATTCAATATCAACAGTTCCTGCTTGAGCATCTACATTTTTAAAGTCGGGTTTAATAGATTCTGGGTCGAAAAACCCTAATTGACCGATTTCTCTAATAGAACGCACTAAATCATCTTTACTGTATTTGTTTCCAGGTTTTGTACGTAATTCACGGTAAATAACTTTGTCATTTGTTTTATCGTTCCCTACTACTGTAATTTTATTAAAATAAGCTATAGGACCTTCGGTAATTCTAATTTCGAAATCAATAGTATCATTAACAGTTTTTACTTCAACCGGGTTGATACTTGAAAATAAATAACCACTGTTTTGATAAAGGTTGGTTAAATCTTCTGCGTCTGGTTTTGTGTTGTCGGCAATTCTTTTTTGTAAAAGTACGCCATTGTATACGTCACCTTTCTTAATACCCAGTAATCTTGCTAATTGTTGGTCTGTATAAACCGTGTTACCTAAATATCTAATGTTTCCAAAATAATATTTGCGACCTTCTTCAAGATTGACTTTTATATCGATAAGGTTTTTTTCTTTGTCATAAGTCACCGAATCAGAAATAATTCGAGCATCTCGATATCCTTTTTCTTTGTATTTATCAATAACATTAACTAAGTCTTCTTTGTATTTTTCTTTGATGTATTTTGAAGCTTTAAAGATTCGAATTGGATTCCTTTGTTTCGTATTTTTGAAAGCTTTTCTAAGTTTTGTATCTGAAATTTCAGAATTACCTTCAAATGCAATACTTCTAACTTTTACTTTATCACCTTTGTCAATATTAACAAGCATTTTAACTTCTGTTTCTGTAGAATCAGGAGTGGTGCTAATAAATACTTTGGTATTGTAAAAGCCATCTTTTTTGTATTTGTTTTCGATGTAATTTTTAGTTGTAGTCACTAAATTTTCGTTGACTACTTTCCCTTTCTTTAAATCAACTTCTTTGATTAAATCTTCGGCTTTACCTTTTTTAATTCCTTGGATTTTAACATCAGATAATTTTGGAGATTCGATTAAGTTTAACTCTAAGAAAATACTGTCTCCTTTAATAGTGTTTACATAGAAATTAACATCGCTAAAAAGACCTAGCTTCCATAATTTTTTAATAGCTGTACTGATGTCTTCACCAGGAACTAGGATTCTTTGACCTTTTTCAAGCCCAGAAAACGTAACAACAGTTTGTTCGCTGTATTTAATTTTGCCTGTTACTTCTACACCTCCTAATATGTATTCTTTTCCGTTTTCTAGTTTTGTTTCTTGTGCAACTAATTTAGTACTATTACCTATAATCACAATGGTAAAAAGTAATTGTAAACCTTTTTTTAACATTTTTTTCTTATGAAATTTGTTCACTTGTTTTTCCAAATCTTCTTTCTCTACTTTGATAACTTATTATTGCTTTATATAAGTCTTCTTCGCTAAAATCAGGCCATAAGACATCTATAAAATAAAATTCAGCATATGCAATTTGCCAAAGTAAGAAATTACTTATTCGGTGTTCACCACTGGTGCGAATCACTAAATCAACATCTGGCAAATTGTGCGTGTAAAGATGCTCATTAATAATTGATTCGTCAATAGTGTTAGTAGAAATTATATTATTTTTAACTTTATCAGAAATTTTTTTAACAGCTTGAATAAGTTCTTCTCTAGCACCATAACTTAGGGCTAAAGTTAATGTCATTCTAGTGTTTTCGGAAGTTTTTTGAATTACTTCATTTAATTCTTTTTGAACTTTAAGAGGTAAATTTGTTAAATTCCCAATTGCATTCAAACGGATGTTGTTTTGAGATAATGTCTTTAATTCTTTTTTTAATGAAGAAATTAAGAGTTTCATTAAGGTGTCTACTTCTAATTTTGGACGATTCCAATTTTCTGTAGAGAAAGCATAAAGTGTTAGATTCTTTATTCCAAGTTTGGCACAAATTTCCACAGTTGTTTTTACTGATTTTGTACCGCTTTCGTGGCCAAGAGTTCTTAATAGACCTTTTTGTTTTGCCCAACGGCCATTTCCGTCCATAATAATGGCTAAATGACTGGGTAGTTTTGTGTTGTCTATTTGTTCTTTTATACTCATAATTAATTTGCGCAGAAACAAGGGTTTTGTCCAAAAGTATAGGTTAACGTAATTCCTGAGAACACGTACCAGTCTTTACTGTTAAGATTTCCAAATCTAAGCGGTGCTAAATTATTGTTTTTAGGATTGCTTCCATCTAGATTATCTGTAAAGGTATATCGTATTCCTACTTCTGCTCCCAAAACAAAGTTTCTATAAAGTCTAGTTTTTAAACCTACAATCATTGGGATTGCAATTTGACTAGATCTGTAATCTATCTCTTCTGTATTTGTAAGATAAAAAATTTCATTATATACAAAATAGCTTACACCAGTTGAAACATAGGGAGTGAATGCTTTTTCAGAATCATGTAAATTGAATTCAAAAAAATTAAACTCTAATCCTAAAGTAAAATCATGAATGCTATTTTGAAAGTTTTTATCTCTTAAATATCTACTTGGAACATTACTATCGCTATCAGCTGATTCAATTTTAGAGTAGGTATAAGATAACCGGTAAGAGTGTCTTGTACTTTTGTTCCATTTGTATAAAAACCCAAAAGCAACTTTATTAGGGGAGATATAATTAGTTGGTCCTATGTCTCCAATATAGTTAGAACCTCCTAAAAAAACACCTAATTCGTTAATTTGAGCTGTTATAGCAGTTGTACTCAATAATAAGAATATGTAAATAAAAAACTTTCTCATTTTTAAAAATAGTTTGCAAATATAATAATATAGATTTCTTTACCGCACTTAAATGAAAATTTTATTCCTATTTAAACGGTTAAGTATAAACGCAAAAAAAAAGTAAAAGTTATATAGGGGACATTAATTTCTTCGATCTTCACCCCAGAGGAGTTTTTTTCTAATGGTTTTTAAAAATCCTTCTTCATTAAAGGCAACCATATTTATTTCAAATGAGGTCTTTTCTATTTTTAGTAATGTTTCGTTTGTTACTGAGGTAATTCTTGAATCTAATGAAACCAAGTATTGTTCTTCTCTTCCTGAAACTTTTAATGTTATTTCGGTGTCATCTGGTATAACTAAAGGTCTTGCGTTTAAGTTATGTGGTGCAATAGGTGTAATCACTAAGCTATTTACATTGGGTGTTAGTACAGGGCCACCGCAACTTAATGAATAGCCTGTTGAGCCTGTTGGCGTGGATATAATCAATCCATCTGCCCAATATGAGGTTAAATATTCACCATTTAAATACGTCTCAATAGTTATCATAGATGTAGTGTCTTTTCTTGAAACGGTTATTTCATTCAAGGCAAAATTTAAATCTACTAAATCTGGATTTTTAGGAGTGCAGGATAAGCTTAGCAAACTTCTTTTGGAAATAGAGTAGTCTCTGGCTAAAATTCGATGTAAAAATGGTTCAATGCTTTTAATTTGTACCGTTGCTAAAAAACCTAATCTCCCTGCGTTAATACCAACTATAGGAATGTTTTTATCTCGAACATAGGTAACTGCTCTTAAAATAGTCCCATCTCCACCAATACTAATTAAAACATCAATATCATGTTCTAATTCTTCATGTGAAGAATAGGAATTGCATTTTTCTTTTAGTTCCGTCTTAATATTTTGTTTGAATTTTTTTTCAATAATGACGAACACTTTATTTTCGAGGAGTATTTGAAGTACCTTTTCTACAATTTCTTCTGTGTCAGATTGATAATATTGGCCAAAAATTGCAATTTTCATGTCGAGATGATGTTTTTTCAATTGGATAAGCCAATTAGATGTTTAAGTATTTGTCTAGATAATCTGAACGCTCTTTTAGATTTTTAAGATAGGAATCTTCTTGGTGTTCCGAAACAATTTCATACTCGTATCTTCGGAAGGTTTGAATAATTTCATTTAAGGAACTTTCGCTAATTTTTAAAGTAACTTCAATAAAATTAGCTTCTGTTTTTGAAATGAAAAGGCCTAATAGTTTAGCGTTGTTGCTTTCTACTATTTGGGTAACTTGGCTCATCGAGAATCCAGATATTTCTTTTTTAATAACAAGAATACCTCCTTCTTCTCTTAGAAAAGGGGTCTCATGAAAAAATTTGATAACATCATCAAGCTCATAATAACCGATATATTTATTTTGTTCGTTTAATACAGGAACAATATTCGCTTCGTTTTTAGCAAATTCTTCCAAGACATCTAACCAGATCATTTGGGAACGAACATAAAAACGGTCAAATTCATATCGGCATTCTCCAATGGTTTTATGACTTGGATGAATTTCGGCTTCTTCTTTGGAAATACAACCTATGAAAACATTTTCCTCAGTAACTGGAAAATGAGAATAATTATAATCAGCAAATAAATCTTGTGCTTCAGCAATGGTTTCTTTGCTTTTAAGTGGTTTAATATCTATATTTAAAAAATCAATTAATGTATTCATTGTAGATTTTATAATTATTTTACTGCAAATTAATCAAAAATTGCTTATCAAAGCTATTAATACTTTGTATTTTTGTAAAGTTAATAAAAAAGAATATGACAAAGTTATCAGTAAATATTAATAAAATAGCAACTTTAAGAAATTCTAGAGGTGGAAATGTTCCTAATTTATTAAAAGTAGCACAAGATTTAGAAAATTTCGGTGCACAAGGTATTACAATTCACCCTAGACCCGATGAAAGACATATTAAATATCAAGATGCATTCGACTTAAAATCTATTGTGCATACCGAATATAATATAGAAGGTAACCCAATTCCAAAATTTATGGATTTAGTTTTACAAATTAAACCTACCCAAGTTACCTTAGTGCCCGATGCTGATGATGCTATTACTTCTAATGCTGGCTGGAATACCGTGAAACATAAAGATTTCTTGATTGATGTTATAAACGAATGTAAAAGAAACGGAATTCGAACTTCTATTTTTGTAGATCCAGTACTTGAAATGATTGAAGGAGCCAAAGAAACAGGAACAGATAGAATTGAATTGTATACTGAAGAATTTGCGAAACAATATGAGTTAGGTAATACAAAGGGAATTGATTCTTATGTAGTAGCTGCAGTTAGAGCAAATGAATTAGGGTTAGGTATTAATGCTGGACATGATTTAAGTTTAGACAATATACAGTTTTTTAAAGAAAATATTCCTAACTTGTTAGAGGTTTCAATTGGTCATGCTTTAATTTCGGAGTCCATTTATCTTGGAATAGAAAATGTAGTAAATATGTATCTTCAAAAATTAAAATAATGATTTTTTCAAAAGTAGAAGGTAAAGGAACTCCTTTTTTGATTATTCATGGTTTTTTAGGGATGTCGGATAACTGGAAAACATTAGGAGGGCAATTTGTAGATGAAGGATTTGAAGTGCATTTGCTTGATATGAGAAATCATGGAAGAAGTTTTCATTCTGATATCTTTAATTATGATGTAATGGTTGAAGATGTTTTGGCTTATTGTAATGAAAATAAATTGAATGATGTTGTTTTGTTAGGGCATTCAATGGGAGGAAAGGTTGCGATGCAGTTTGCTTGTCAGTATCCAGATTTGGTTTCAAAGCTCATAGTTGCAGATATAGGGCCTAAATTTTATGCTCCCCATCATCAAACA
This sequence comes from Flavobacterium profundi, assembly GCF_006491645.1. Lineage (GTDB taxonomy): Bacteria > Bacteroidota > Bacteroidia > Flavobacteriales > Flavobacteriaceae > Flavobacterium > Flavobacterium profundi. The sequence goes on along the minus strand of NZ_VDCZ01000003.1, from coordinate 285,114 downwards.
ATTTTAGAAGGATTGAATGCAGTTGATTTTGATCTAAAACCCAGCCGAAGCGAGGTTGATGCAATAGTATCAAAATATATTACTGATTTCGGTACGCGTCAATTCCTATTGAAAAATTTGTATTGGATTGAGCCTGGTCAATTGGCTTTCCGATTTAATTTAAAAAGTTTGATAAAAAATAGTGATGTAATTGGAAAAGAATTACCAGCTGGTTTAACTTTTCCAAAAGAAACTCTTTTTTTAAGAGGATCACAATCTAATTATATTGAAGATAGTGATTTTGAAACTATAAAAGTATTATTTCCTAGGAGTGAGATAGTTACTATTTCAAATGCAGGACATTGGTTGCATGCTGAAAATCCTAAAGATTTTTTTATGGAAGTAATGAATTTTTTGAAATAAAAAATAAATTTATTATGAATGCATAATATTTTAAGGTAAAAAATTGTAAATTCCATATTTTATTATAATTTTGGTATATAGATATTAATAAATTCAAGAAAAACTAACACATTTTAACATTATGAGAAAATTACTTTCTTTAACATTAATGGCTTTAGCAAGCTCTACTGCTTTTGCGGGTGGTTATAGGGTGAGTATTCAAGGTCAGAAACAATTGGCTATGGGGCATACGGGTGTTGCTGTAGTAAATAGTGCGGAGACTGCTTTTTTTAATCCTGCAGGGATGGCTTATTTAGATAAAAAATTCAATTTATCTGTTGGAGCTAGTGGGTTGTTTGCAAAAGTAAGATTTCAAGAAAACACCTATAATACGACTGCTTCTTCGGATAATTTTGGCACACCATTTAATGCTTATGCTACTTATAAGTTGAATGATTGGTTAACAGCAGGTTTGGCGGTTTATACCCCATACGGAAGTGCTGTAGATTGGGATCAAAACTGGCAAGGAGCTTACTTGGTTAATAATATTGATTTAAAAGCAATTTTCATTCAACCAACAGTTTCAGTTAGAGTAGGTGAACATTTTAGTATTGGTGGAGGACCTATATATGCTACTGGTGCTGTTACTTTTAATAGAAATTTATATGCTTCAAACACTACTTTTCAAGTTGATGGTGATCCAACGGATTTAACAATTGAAGGTAAAGGAATTTCTGCTTGGGGATATAATATTGGTATGATGTTTAACCCAACTGATAAAATTAGATTAGGTTTAAACTATCGTTCAGAAATAATGATGGAAGCTAGAGATGGAGATGCTATATTTAATGATGTTCCTGATTTTGCTCAAACTACTTTAACGAATACAACTTTTAACGCAGACCTACCATTACCTGCTGAAGTAACTGCTGGTATTTCGGTTCAAGTAACAGATAAATGGTTGTTTGCATTTGATTTTAACCATACAATGTGGAGTGCTTACAAAAGCTTAAACGTAAGTTTTAATAATGGATTGCCAACTTCTGTAAATCCAAGAAACTATAAAGATGCGTCTACATATAGATTTGGAACACAATATAAAGCTAACGATAAATTTACTTTTAGAGCAGGTTATTATTTTGACGAAAGTCCAGTTCAAGATGGTTATTTTGCTCCAGAAACGCCACGTAACGATTCTAATGCATTCACTGGTGGTTTAACGTATCAATTAAATGAAAAATTTGGAATTGATGTTTCGTTCTTATATATTCATTTTGATGAAATTGACAATTCTTATGATTACAATCCTAATGGTGAATTTGCAGGAACTTACAAGTCAGTTGTGTTTTCACCAGGTGTTGGTATAACTTATGGTTTTTAATAAAAAAATATAGAAAATGAAAAATAAATTTATATACTTAGCTATTTTAGCTGCTGGTTTTGCTTCATGTGAGCCAGAATTTGATAATCCAGTATCAACTGACGACTATTCAGCTGGAGAAGCTGATTTTTCTTCTTATGTTGCAGTAGGAAACTCTTTAACTGCAGGTTATATGGATGGTACGGTTTATAAATCGGGCCAAGCAAATTCATTTCCAAGTTTGTTAGCGAAGCAATTTGCTTTAGTAGGTGGTGGTGCTTTTACACAGCCTTCTTATGAAGATGATGTGAATAATTATGGAGGATTAACGTTAGGAGGAATTCCAATTGCTTCTACAAGATTAGTTATTGATGCTGCTGAAGGAAGACCAGAGAACATTACAGGTTCTTCAACAATTGAAGTTACAAATTTACAAGCTACTGCTTATAATAATATGGGAGTGCCAGGAGCAAAATCTTTCCATTTAGTAGCGCCAGGTTATGGTAATGTTGCAGGTGTAGCGACAGGCCAAGCAAATCCATATTTTGCAAGACATGCCACTTCGGCTTCAGCAACAGTTTTAGGAGATGCAATGATGAAAAACCCAACATTCTTTACCAATTGGATTGGTAATAATGATGTACTTTCTTATTCAACTAATGGAGGAGCTGCTTCTTCAACAAATGTTTATGATAATACGGCTGCAGCGGATCATAATGCTACTGGTAATTTAGACCCAAGTACGTATGGAGGAAATGATATTACTAATTCAAATGTTTTTGGTAGTGTATACAGTACTTTAATTAATACACTTACTTCTGGTGGAGCAAAAGGAGTAGTTGCTACGGTTCCTAATGTAACGTCAATTCCTTATTTTACAACAGTTCCTTATGCACCTTTAACAGCGCAAGGATTAGGTAAAGCTTTAACACCTCCTGGATCAGACGCGGCTACACAAATTGCAGCTGGTACTGCAGCAATGGGACAATTAAATGCGCAACTATACGCTTTGTTGGATGGTATATTTACTGCTGGTAACGAGCCTGATAGAGTAAATGTTTTAGATCCTAATACTGCAAATCCAGTTTTAATTTATGATGTTGATGCTGCAGATAGGTCAGCTCAAATTTCAGGTTATTTACAAGCAGTATTAAACTATGATGCTGGAACTGCAAACGCTTTTGGAGCTATTTTTGGTAAAGCAAGACAAACTACTGCTACAGATTTAGTAGTGCTTCCTGCTTCTTCTTTTATTGGATCTACTAACGTGAATGCACCAGCGAATATTAACGCAAATGGTATTTCTTATCCATTAGGTAATAAATGGGTTTTAACACCTCAAGAACAAGCTAAGGTAAAAGCAGCTACAGATGCTTATAATGCAAGTATCAAAGCAATTGCTCAAGATAAAAATTTAGCTGTGGCAGATATGAATGCTATTTTAAATCAGTTAGTAAGTGGTTTAAAAGCAGATAATGGAACATGGTATACTGCAAATTATTTTAATAGTGCAACTACAGAATTTAAAGTATTATTCTCTTTAGATGGAGTACATCCAAATGCAAGAGGTTACGCTGTAATATCAAATGAAATTATTAAAGTGATTAATTCACATTATAAAGCAAACTTGCCATTATTGAATCCAAATGATTATCCAGGAATTCATATTGTTCCAATAAATTAAGATATTGGACAAAAATCTTATAGTAAAAGACACCTTTTTAGGTGTCTTTTTTTTATCTTTAAAATAAAAAATGAATTTACTTATTAAACTTTTAATTACGACTGTTTTGGTAGTTGTGATTTCTAAATTTTTACCAGGCGTAAGTATAGCTAGTTATCAAAGTGCTTTTATTGTGGCTATTGTTTTGGCATTGTTAAATGCTTTTTTAAAACCCATATTAGTATTTTTAACCATTCCAGCAACCATTCTTACATTAGGATTGTTTTTGTTTGTCATTAATGCAGTAATTATCATGATTGGTGATTATTTTGTGGGTGGCTTCTCAGTTTCAGGATTTTGGACGGCCTTATTATTTAGTATCATTCTTTCCGTTTGTCAATCAATATTAAATGGAATTTTTATTGAAAAAGACTAATTTTTGCATGTAAAGAAATTGATAGAATAAAATTCTAGGGAATAAATTTTACAGAATTGAAATTCAATCAATTAAAAAGTTGCTTGAGTTGTAAAAAATATTTAATTTTGCAACCCAATTTTCATGTCAATAAAAAATAATATAATGAATATTACAAGAGAGCAAGTTGATGCTTTAAACGCAATTGTTACGGTTGCGGTTACTAAAGAGGATTATGCAGATAAAGTGCAAAAAGTATTAGCAGACTACAGAAAAAATGCTAACATACCGGGTTTTAGAAAAGGAGCTGTGCCAATGAGTTTGATTCAAAAACAATATGGTAAAGCAGTACTTTTAGACGAAGTAAATAAAATATTACAAGCTTCTTTAAATGATTATTTAGTTGAAGAAAAATTAGATATTTTAGGAAATCCACTTCCAAAAGTAACGGAAGACTTCGATTGGAATAAAGACGATTTTACTTTTGAATTTGAATTAGGTTTAGCTCCAGAATTTGCAGTTGATTTAGATGCAAAGTCAAATGTGACTAAATTTGATATCGTCGCTGATGACAAAATGCTTGACGAACAAGTAGAGCGTATTCAAAAGCAATATGGTAAAATGATTTCTCAAGATAAAGTGGAAGAAGATCATACTTTAAGAGGGACTTTTTCAAATGAAGAGAAAGGAATTCACAATACCACTACCATTACTTTAGATATTTTCAATGATAAAAAAACAGCAAAGAAATTTGTAGGTAAAAAAGTAGGTGATGTTGTTTCTTTAGAGACAAAAGGACTTTTTGATGACGACCATAAATTAATGGACTATTTAAAAGTTTCTCATGATGATGTTCATGGTTTAGATATTACTGTTGATTTCACTATTGAAGAAATCAATGCAGTTGAAAAAGCGGAATTAAATCAAGAATTGTTTGATAAATTATTTGGAGAAGGAAATGTAACTTCTGTTGAGGAATTAAAAGCTAAAATTAAGGAAGATGCTGAAGCGCAGTTTGCTCAACAAGCCGATCAAAAATTCTTAAATGATGTTATTGAGTCTTTAATTGATAACACAAAATTTGATTTACCAGCTGTGTTCTTGAAAAAATGGATTCAAACTGTAGGAGAAAACCCATTGTCTACTGAACAAGCAGAAGAGGAATATGCTAAATCGGAAAAAGGATTGCGTTACCAATTAATTGAGAACAAAATCATTGCTTCAAATAATTTGCAAATTCAATTTGAAGATTTAAAAGCACACACTGCAGAATTAATCAAGAAACAAATGGCTCAGTTTGGTCAATTGAATCCAACAGATGAAGAGGTAGATGGAATTGTGGCTAGAGTGCTTTCCAATCAAGAAGAAGTAAAACGTTTGTCTGAGCAAGTAATGAGCGAAAAGATGTTGAGCTTGTTCAAAGAAAAGATTAAAGCAAAATCTAAAAAAGTAAACTACCAAGAGTTTATTAAAGAGATGTACGGAGAATAAATTTCTCGTAAAAAATAATTATCTTTGAACGTCAAACTATGGTTTGACGTTCTTAGTTTATAAACCATTAATAAAGTTACTATGAATTACGGGAAAGAATTTAAAAAATACGCTACTAAGCATCATGGAGTAAACAGTTTGTATTATGATAAAATTGTAAATAGTATGACTCCTTATATTATCGAGGAACGTCAAATGAACGTGGCTTCAATGGATGTTTTCTCACGTTTAATGATGGATCGTATCATCTTTTTAGGTACAGGAGTTGATGATTATGTAGCCAATATTATTCAAGCGCAATTGTTGTTTCTAGAAAGTACAGATGCATCTAAAGATATTAGTATTTATATCAACTCACCAGGAGGAAGTGTATATGCTGGTTTAGGAATATATGATACCATGCAATTGGTAAAACCAGATGTAGCTACCATTTGTACAGGAATGGCTGCTTCTATGGGAGCGGTTTTATTATGTGCTGGAGCAGATGGTAAAAGATCGGCTTTACCACACTCTAGAGTAATGATTCACCAACCATCAGGAGGAGCACAAGGCGTTGCTACAGATATGGAAATCAACTTGAGAGAAATGTTAAAATTAAAAGAAGAATTATATCGTATCATTTCTCAGCATTCTAAACAACCTTATGATAAAGTATATAAAGACAGTGAGAGAGACTACTGGATGATTGCTTCTGAGGCGAAAGAATATGGAATGATTGATGAAGTTTTAGAAAGAAAATAAAAAACGAGATGCATCAAATTAAGCCTTTTCTTAATGTGTTGTATCTAAAAGAGTAAAAATGGCAAAAGAAGTATTAGAGTGTTCTTTTTGTGGAAGAAAAAAGCCAGAAACTAATTTGTTAATTGCAGGTATAGATTCACACATTTGTGATCGTTGTATTGAGCAAGCACATGGAATAGTTTTAGAAGAACTAAAACAAAGTGGTAAAACAGAACTGTTGTCTGATTTAGTTTTGTTAAAACCTAAAGAAATTAAAACGTTTCTAGATCAGTATATTATTGGTCAAGATCAAACTAAAAAAGTAATGAGTGTTGCAGTTTATAATCACTATAAACGATTAATGCAAGCTCAAACAGATGATGAGGTTGAAATTGAAAAAAGTAACATCATTATGGTAGGTCAAACAGGAACAGGGAAGACTTTAGTAGCAAAAACCATTGCAAAAATGTTAAATGTTCCTTTGGCTATTGTAGATGCTACTGTGTTAACTGAAGCCGGTTATGTAGGTGAAGATGTAGAAAGTATTTTAACACGTTTATTACAAGCTGCAGATTATGATGTAGATCGTGCCCAAAGAGGTATTGTTTTTATCGATGAAATTGATAAAATTGCTCGTAAGAGTGATAATCCTTCTATAACACGTGATGTGTCAGGTGAAGGAGTGCAACAAGCTTTATTAAAACTTTTAGAAGGAACTGTTGTAAATGTACCACCTAAAGGTGGAAGAAAGCATCCTGATCAAAAATTTGTAGAAGTCAATACGCAAAATATCTTGTTTATTGCAGGAGGTGCATTCGATGGGATTGAAAAAATTATTTCCAAAAGATTAAACCGTCAAGCAGTAGGTTATAGTACTTCTAAAGATAATAACGAAATTGATAAAGATAATTTGTTGCAATATGTGATTCCAAAAGATTTAAAAGATTTTGGATTAATTCCAGAAATTATTGGTCGTTTACCCGTATTGTCTTATATGAATCCTTTAGATGCAGAAACGTTAAGAGCTATTCTTACAGAGCCTAAAAATGCATTGGTAAAACAATATAAAAAATTGTTTGAAATGGATGATGTGCATTTTGAAATGGAGGAAGAGGCTTTGCAGTTTATTGTAGAAAAAGCTTTAGAATATAAGTTAGGAGCAAGAGGGCTTCGCTCTTTGTGTGAAGCTATACTAACTGATGCGATGTTTGATTTGCCTGGTTCTTCTGAAAAAGAATTACATGTAACCAAAGAGTTTGCAGAACACAGTTTGAATAAAAACCTGTTGCAGCGTTTAAAAACGGCATCTTAAAATCTAAAATAAAAAACAAAAAATCCCGAGAAAATGACTCTCGGGATTTTTTTATCTGTTGTTTACCTGTTTATTTTAATTATTGGTTGTAGCGTCTGTAAATTCAATTGCTTTGTTAATTAAGAATTCAACACGTCTATTTTCAGAATCTTGTGTTTCGGTACAATTTTGCTTGCAATCATGTAACGGTTTAGACTCTCCATAACCTTTGTGTGCTAAGCGAGATTTATCAATTCCTTTAGCAACTAAATAGTCGTAGGTTGATTTTGCTCTTTTTTGAGACAAAGCTAAATTATACTTATCAGATCCTTTGTTGTCTGTATGAGCGTTAATAGTCAACGTCATGTCTGGTATTTCATTCATTACATTGACTACTTTGTTTAATGATAATTGAGACTCTTCTTTTAAAGTTGCTTTATTAAAATCAAAGAAAATATTTTCCATAACAATTGCATCGTTAGTAATTTCTGGTTTTTTCTGAGTCATTTTAATGGTTTCAGAAACAAAATTATTTTCAGTTGATGCGGTTACTGCGTCTAAATTGGGTTCGTACCCGTCTTTTGAAGTTGAGATTGTATAAGAAGTTAAAGGTTCAATGATTAATTTAATTTCACCTTTGTCGTTTGTTTTTGTTTCTTTTATTGTGTTGCCAAATTCATCTGTAATAACCACGTTTGCATTTGGTAATTTAATTTTCGAATCACTTTCTACAACCAAAATATTTAATTGTTGTTCCAATTGTTGTACGTCGAAACGATATACATCGAAATTTTCTTTGTCGTCTTCTTTGTTGATGGAAATATAGCCTTGGTCTTTATTTACTAAAATATAACCTACTTCATCTTTATTAGAATTCAAGCCTGAACCAATATTTCTTCTGTTGATGTACGTGTTGTTAACGATTGAGCTTCTGAATACATCGTATCCACCATAAGTATCATGACCTGTTGATGAAAAATAAAGATAATTTGAATCGGGTGTAACAAATGGATATTTTTCATCTTTAGAAGAGTTTACCTCCTTGCCTAAATTTTGAATATTTTTTAAGGTTCCATTAGTGTTTATGTCCGCTACATATAAATCATAACCTCCAAAACCACCAGGCATATTAGAAGAAAAATAGATTTTATTCGTTCCAGCCGCGTAATAAGGAGTTTCTACAGAATATTCTGGAGTTGTAATTTCAATTTCTACTACGTCTTTCCAATACCCTTGTATTTCAACATCTAAATCAGCTTTGTATAATTTAAAATTATCTGAGTTTTCAGTTGTATGTGTAAAGTAAATGGTTTTGTCTTCATTAGAAAAAGTCATCGAACCTTCGTTAAAATCAGAATCTAATACGGTTGAAAACTGTAATGGAAAAGATAAATTCCCGTTTTTATCTACATTCGTACAATAGATATTGTTGTTGAATTGATTTAATTTTTCGTTAAAAGTAGTTTTAGTATGTCTTCTTTTTTTGTTTGAAACAATAAGAAATTTATCTTTAAAAAAGCTTGCGCCAATTTCTGATAATTCGGTGTTAATACCAGTATCTGTTAGGATGTATTTTAATAAGGAATCATTATTTAATGTAGTGTTGTTTTTAGCAATCGAGTCATCCATAAATGAATCTTGACTCATGCCTAAAAAAGGAATGCAAAAAACACAAAAAAATAATTTTCTCATAATCATAGGTTAATTTAGACTTCGCAGGTGCAAATATTAAGTCTAAATACCGCATAAAAAAAGAATAATCGGTTAATTGTTAAAAAAACTCGTTATATAGCCATATGAACTTAGATTATAAATTTAACTTACTAAGAAAATAGTTAATAAATTAAAAATCAATTTCTTAAGTGTTTAATAAAGGTTTAACAAAGAATAATGTCTGTTGGAGATTTTTGCTCTTTGAATTGCTCTATTTGACATTTTCTGTAAGGGCCACATTTATATCTTTTCGGTCCACAAGAAGATAAAAAGATACTTGCAAAAAGAAGTAGGATTAATATTTTTTTCATTTGAGGTTCGTTTTTATACTTGATATATCTGATGTTGTAATAATTCTTCTAAATATTTCCTTTCATTCGATAATCTAGGAATTTTATGTTGTCCTCCTAATTTGTCTTTTTCTTTCAACCAGTCATAAAATAAATTTGGTCTTGCCACATTTACTTTTAACGGATTTAAAGTCATATTATTATGTCTTTTAGCTTCATAATCAGAGTTTAAGAGTTGAAGGTTCTTGTCCAAAACGGCAGAAAAAGTTTGTAAATCCTCAGGATTCACTTTAAATTCAATAATCCATTCATGCGCTCCTTTGGTGCGTTCTTGCATGAATATAGGAGCAACAGTATAATCAACTACTTCGCAATTCAATTCTTGACAGGTTTTAGCAATGGCTTTATCTGTGTTTTCAACCATTAATTCTTCTCCAAAAACATTAATATGATGTTTGGTTCTTCCAGTAACCATTATACGATAAGGGTTTATTGAAGTAAAACGAATCGTATCACCTATTAAATACCTCCAAAGGCCTGAATTGGTAGAAATAACAATAGCATAATTTTTATGAAGTTCCACCTCGTCCAAAGGAATGGCCTTTTGCTTGCTGGTGCCAAAAGTATCCATTGGTATAAATTCATAAAAAATTCCATAATCTAGCATCAATAATAATTCATTGGAATCATTTTGATCCTGAATCGCAAAAAATCCTTCAGAAGCATTATAAATTTCATAATATCTAAAATTATCTTTTGGAAATAATTTTTTATAAGGTTCGCGATACGGTTCAAAATTAACACCACCATGAAAATAAACTTCTGCATTCGGCCAAATGTCTAATAAGTTATTTTTTCCTGTGGTTTCTAGCGTTTTGTTTAAGAGTACCATCATCCAGCTAGGAACTCCTGCTAAACTTGTTACATTTTCCTGAATGGTTTCATTAATAATCGCAGGTAATTTGGTTTCCCAATCTCCCATAAGAGAAACTTTATTGCTTGGAGTAGAACTAAACTCTGCCCAAATAGGCATATTATCAATTAAGATAGCAGATAAATCACCAAAAAAAGTATTGTTGTCTTCATACAATTGTTTGCTACCTCCTAAACGTAAACTTTTTCCAGTAAATAATTGAGAATCTTCATTGTTATTTAAGTACAAACACAATAAATCTTTACTCGCTTTATAATGGCAAAGGTCTAAAGTTTCATTGCTTACAGGTATAAATTTACTTTTGGCGTTAGTGGTTCCGCTGGATTTTGCAAACCATTTTATAGGGGTGTTCCAAAAAACATTTTGTTCTCCTTTGCGTGTTTGTTCTATAAGAGGTTCTAATTCTTCATAAGTTGAAATAGGAATTCGTTCTGAAAAAGCACGATAATTTTTAATTGAGGCAAAATCATACTTTTTACCCAAATGCGTATTTTCAGCTGACTTTATCAAATTTAAAAGCAACTCTTCCTGAACCTCATGCGGGTATTTTAAAAACAACTCCATTTGATGAATTCGCTTTTTTAAAATCCACGAAGCAATTGAATTGATAATAGGAAATGCCATTTTTAGAATTACAAATTATGAATTATAAAATACGAATGATAACTTTACCAAAAATAACATTTTTTTTAAATCTAAACTCATTAAAAAGTAAAAAGCACATGACATACCAAGGTGTACTTCAAAAAATGCAAACCGAATTTGCGCAACCTATTCAATATTATTTAGTTTTTGACGATAGTTTTTTAAATGTTAATCAGTTATTAAACAAAGAAATAGAATTGCAATTTCAAGGTTACCAATGTTTAAATTGTGGACAGCCTAAGAAGATTTTTAGACAAGGTTTTTGTTATGATTGTTTTATGAGTAGTCCTGCTGTGGGAGATTGGATAATGAAACCAGAGCTAAGTACAGCACATTTAGATATTGAAGATCGCGATTTAGAGTATGAAAAGAAAGTACAATTACAACCTCATATCGTTTATTTAGCTTTGTCTAGTGAAGTAAAAGTAGGGGTAACCCGAAAAACGCAAGTACCCACACGATGGATTGATCAAGGAGCAGTGCAAGCAGTTCCAATAGTTGAAGTCCCGAATCGTTATTTAGCAGGAATTACTGAGGTAGCTTTGAAAAATCATTTTGCCGATAAAACCAGCTGGCAAAAAATGCTAAAAAATGAAGTGTTACCTGTGGATTTACAAGCGGAAAGGCAAAAAACAATAGCTTGGATTCCGGAAGAAGTAAAACCGTATTTTGCTACACAAGAAAAAATCTATGATTTAGAATTTCCGGTGTTACAGTATCCTAAAAAAGTGAGTAGTCTTAACTTAGATAAAACACCTAATTATACAGGAAAGATAATAGGAATTAAAGGACAGTATCTTTTATTTGAAGATGGAACCGTTTTTAACATACGAACCTATGAAGGATATGTTGTAAAAATGAGTGTATAAAAAAATCCCTAATAGTAAAATGCTATTAGGGATTTTTAATTGGTTACTATATTATTCTAAACAATCACCTTTAGTTAAAGGCATGGTCGATGAGTAGGAAAGTTGGTCTACGTTTTTAAACGTAATACCTTCAATCATGTCACCATATCCTTCAATGAGTTGGTTGTCTTTTACTAAAAACGCCATATCTCTTTTGCTAACAGCACCTTCAGATGAAAAAGTGTAACTTCCAATAAGTTTGTCTTCTTGTAAAGTTCCTGCAAATGTACCTTCATTTCCGTCTTTTTCTGCAAGTGCTATTTTTAAATTTCCTTTAACGCTGTCTCCAACGGTAGTAATCTTCATTTCAATAGCATTCCCATTTTGATTATAGGTATAACACCCTTTTTCTAACAATGCAACAGGAGTTGCTTCAGAAGCGATGTCATCTTCTATAATTTGCTCCTCACTAGGTTGTACCACTGTAGTAGTGTCTTCCTCTGTTTTTTCTTTACAGCTTATAAATAGCGTTAGTGCCATAAATAAATACGTTACTTTTTTCATGGTTTGTTGTTGTTTATTTGTTAAAAATATTTTCAAAATATATGTTTTACTTGTCAAACAGTATTTTGAAAATAAAGTATAAAATAATTATAATTGTTGTAAAAGTTAAAATTTCAGTTAAGAGTTTAATCTTTAAAAAATATTTTTCTGATTTAACATTAACTCCATTATGATATTCTTTTATATAAAGATCAATAAACAGATATTCGACAAAACCATACAAACACAAGTTGATAAGAATTAAAAATATGTGAATTATTTCCCAAGTATATAATCTATCTCTAAAAATAGCTATAACTCCAGCTAAAACTGATAAGTTTAAAGTGAATAGTCTATCGTTTATTCTGTCTAAATGTTTAAAAAAGTTCTTATGGGCTTCTAGTTTTAGATTTAATCCAGTACTTTTTAAATCATTTATTCTTTCTTCAATTTTCTCAGAATTATCATTCATCTACAAAAAAATAATTTATTACTATTCTTTCTTTTTCTTACCACCTAAGAAACCGCCAATTACATTTTTCACACCTTCTTTGATATCTTCTTTTGGTGTTTGTGTGGTCGTTTTCGTTGTATCGGTAGTAGTAGTGTTGTCTTTAGTACCATTGAATAAATTGCTTAAAGCACTGGTTCCTTCATTAACCAATTTTTCTTTTTGTAGTTTTACAATTTGAGTAGCCAAATTAGTAGTCGCTTGTTTTAAATCCGTTTTAATATTTGGATTGGTAAAATTACCTGTTAAATTAGCGGTTATCGGAACTCTTTCCAGTTTTTGTTGGTCTGCTGGCGTTAATTTACTCAATAGATTGGTTACTTCTGTTCCTAAATATTTAGCAGGCACATCAAATTGAACGTCATAATTCATGGTTTGATCAAAGCCATGCGTTCCACCCACAGTTATATTAATATCTTGATAGGTTAAATCAATTGGTTTTACAGCTACTTTTCCATCTTTAAAAGATAAAGCAGCTTTAATATCATTTAAATTCAATTTGCTTACATCTAAGAATTTTACATTCGAACTTAAAGCCGTTAATAAAGTCGAATTTTTCTCATTCACAGTAGTCGATAACAATTGCCCCACTAAATCACCAGTAAGAGTTTTTAAATTGGGTGTCATGTCATCCGTTAAATCTCCCGATAATTTAATGGTTGAATTTAGCTTACCGTTAATTACATTCGCAATAGGAGCAATACTTTTCAGCATTTCCAGTTGAGTAAATGATTCGGCAATATTAACCGCATTTAAACCTAAATCCATATTGAAAATGGGTTTGGCTCCTTTGGTAGAAACCATTCCGTTTAAGCCAATGCTTCCACCAAATACATCCATTTTTAGATTGCTTAATGAAATGGCTTCATCTTTAATGGCTAAGTTACCACTCACATTTTTCAAATCTAAATTATCATATACAACATTTGTTGCTTTAGCAGAAATACTACAATCTAAGAAATCTGGAATTTTTACCGCTTCTGTTGTTGTTTTTTTACCATCATCAGATGTCGTTGTTGTAGGAGCCATAAAATCAGATACTACTAAACGAGAAGAGTTCATGTCAAAGCTTCCTTTTAAAACTTGTTTTTTAAATAAGAAACCGTATAAATTGTCTAAACCACCTGTAATTTGAAGGTCAGACGAACCTGTTTTAGCGTCAAACTCATTCAAACGAATTTGATTAGGATTAAAAGCCAAAGACGTACTTTTAATTTCAAAAGGTTTCGCCATTTCTGGACCTTCGTATTTGAATCCGGTTAAAGAAAGTGTACCCGCATTTTGAATGTTTTGGTACTGACTCGTTTCTACCGATTTCATATCAAATTTAGTCGTTACATCTGCTTTTAAAATCCCAGTTAGCGGTTTGTCTAATTGTACCGGATAGGCTTTGGTAACATTCGCTAAATTAATAGTTCCTTTTAAAGCGGCATCTACTAAAGGATTTTCTGCTACATTTTTAATTGTTGCTTTTGCATTGAATACATCTTGGTCAATCGAGAAGGATAGTTGGTCTAAATTTACATAAGTATCATTCATTAAACCCGTTTCGTTCACAATGTGCGTATCAATGATGATATTACGAACTGCTTTTGGTAAATCTGGATATTGGAAAGAAGCATTGTTAGAAGCCAATTCAATATTGAATTTAGGAATCGTAGTTTCCGTTAATTTACCATCTACTTTACCACTTACTTTAAATTCTCCTGTTGTTTTTACCTGATTGATATTTCCTGCATAGGCTTCTGGAACTAGTCCTAAGAAATTTTTAAAATCGGAAGTTGGCGTTTTAAACGTTAGGTTATACAATTGTCCGTCTTCTAACATTTGGATAAACCCATTGAATTCTAAAGGCAATTGGTTGATTAAAGCCTTGTTATCTTTAAATTCATATTTGCTATTGTCTAAGTCGATCCCTAAAACCGCATCTAACGATAACGTAACATTCTTCATGTAGTTCGTACTATCCATTTCAAACGATACTTTGGTAGTCGTTTTCGTTTCAAGATCTAACTTTTGTTGGGCAAAGTTTCCTTTACCAGTATGGTTCAAACTATCCAATACCATTTTCATATTTGCACCTTCATCTAAGAAGGTAAATCGTAAATTGTTAATGGCATATTCCTGAATGTTTAAAGCAAAAGGTTTGCTTTCACTTGTACTAGTATCTTCTTCTTGGTCTTTCAAGGCAATATCAAAGTTACCTAAACCGTCTTTATTAAAAATTACATTTACTACGGCATTAGAACTACTAAAACCTTGTAAGTTCATCGGTTCATCATCCCCTTTAAATAATTCCTTAATGCTCATTTTTAAATTGACATCACCCGCATAAAAAAGCGTATCTCCTTCAAAAGGGGCTTTGTTGATAATGCTTAATTTATCAATGTTAACCGTGGCATTTGGGAAATTTCGGAACAAACTCAAATCTACATCTTCAAATGCTACAGTAGCATCTACACTTTCATTAATTGATTTTAAGACCAAAGCTTTAATCTTATCTTTAAAAAGAAAAGGAGCAGCTGCTAAAGCAATAATAACTACGAGAAGAAATATACCTACAATTTTAAGTACTTTCTTGAATGTGAACTTTTTAGCCATAGTAATTGTTTTTGAAGATTTATAGGTTAGATATACAAATGTACTACCAAATTAAAAAATAATGTATTAAGATTCTGATAAATTTTTATATAATTTTGATTAATCGATACTTAACTCTTCATTCATTTTCAACTGAAATCTTTTTCTGAAAAAGTAAACCGCTAGATACATAAAAGGAGTGTCTAACAAGGCAACTCCCACTTTAAAAAGGAAACCACTTACAAACAAGGGTAGAAATAAATCCCAAGTAAGAATTTTAAAGCTGCACAATAACAATAAGACCGAAAACGTATCGACTGCTTGTGAGGTAATAGTGGAAAAATTATTACGCACCCACAATTTTTTACCTTTTGTAAGTTTTTTCCAAAAGTGATACACCTGAATGTCGATATATTGGGCAAATAAATAAGCGAGCATCGAAGCGATAACTGCTAAAGCTGTTTGCCCAAATACTTGGGTAAACAAAGCATCTGTAACCGGAGAATTATCAATAGCAGGGGCCAAGTTAGCAACGTAAATAATTCCTAAGGAAAAAACCGAAGCAAAAATTCCTGTGGTAACCACTTGGTTCGCTTTCTTTTTGCCATAGATTTCCGAAATAATATCGGTAATTAGAAACGTAATAGGATAAGGAATAATACCTACTGAAATCTGGAATAATTTGGCTCCAAAAATTTCCACATCCCCAAAAGGATACCAGTAAAAAAACTTTTGAAAAATTAAATTGGAAACCACTAAAGAACAAATAAATAAACTCGCAAGAATTAAATAAATGCGTTGTGCCAAAAGTTTGTCTTGTATGCTCATGGAGTAAAATTAAGAATACAAGTTTACAAAAAAAAGCTATTTCTCTCTTTAGAAAGAAATAGCTTTTTAAACTAGTTTTATAAGAAAAACTTATTTGATCTTCAATTCAAAAGGCATCATTGCTTGAACCCCTTTCAATTGGTTCGCTCTTTTAATTTGCTCTAATAACTGGAAATTCTCTTCTCCAATTTGCTCTTTTAATAAAGCCTCTCTCGATTGGAACATGGAAATCCCTGTAAAATTAGCAATCAAATCTTCCAGTTTTTTATCATATTCTGGATAATTTTCAACGCGGTAATCCTCTACTTTAGCCACTTTAGCAGCATATTTTAAAGCGTCATCTAATCCACCTAATTCATCTACTAGACCATTTTTTAAAGCATCTGTACCTGTCCAAACGCGACCTTGTGCAATAGCATCTACTTGTTCGGTTGTCATTTTTCTACCTGTAGCCACTCTGGTTAAGAAAGTGGTATAAATATTTTCAATACTTTCTAGTGTAAACGCTTTAAAGTCTTCGCTAACCGGTTCAAACAAACTATAACCCGCTGCGTTGTCATGCGTGGCTACTTGTTCTGCATTAATACCAATGTTTTTTCCTAATTCGTTCATATTAGGTAAGATTCCAAAAACACCAATCGAACCGGTAATCGTACTAGGTTCCGCAAAAATGCGATCTGCGTTACAAGAAATATAATACCCACCTGAAGCGGCTACATTCCCCATAGAAACAATCACAGGTTTGTCCTTCTTCGTAATTTCAATTTCTCTCCAAATCAATTCAGAAGTTAAAGCACTTCCTCCTGGGCTATCCACACGCAATACAATGGCTTTTACATCTTCATCTTCTCTAGCCGCTTTTAATGCTCTTTTTACCGCACCTTCACCAATAATGTTTACATCGCCTTCACCACCTTGAATTTCACCTTGTGCATACACAACTGCAATTACATCTTTTACCGAATAATCCACAGCAGAAGTCGCTACTTTTTTAGCATAATCTAAGATGTCAACGGTTTTGTAATCTTCATCCTCTTTTACCTTTAACTGTTTTTTAATCGCATTGTGGTACTCATCCTCATATGCAATTTTATCAATCATGTGTTTTGATAAGGCTAATTCTGGAGTACGCGCTCCTAAAGAATTGGCAATACTATTCAAACTGTCTACCGAAATATTTCTGCTTTTTGAAATATCAGTCACTACCGTGTTCCAAACGCCATTCAATAACACCGAAATTTGTTCTCTGTTTTCTGGACTCATTTCTTGTGCTAAGAAAGGCTCAACAGCACTTTTGTATTTTCCATGACGAATAACTTCCATTTTAATACCCGTTTTCTCCTGTAATTCTTTTAAGTATAAGATTTCAGAAGACAACCCTTTAAATTCTAATTCTCCAATAGGATTCAAATACAACGAATCGGCAACCGAATTCAAATAATAATCCCGTTGTGAAATATAGTTGGAATACGCAACAACAAATTTTCCCGATTTTTTAAAATCTTCTAATTTGTCGCGCAACGCTTTACTTTGCGCCATACCTAATTGTGATTCATTATTTAAAATAGAAATCCCTTTAATTTGGTCGTCTGCTTTGGCTGCGTCTATGGCATTAATCACATCGATTAAACCGTCATGTTTGGTTTCAAAATAATTGAATTCTTTAAAGTTTACTTTTCCACCATAGTCGAGTGTTACTTTAGACAAGTCTAATTCAATAACCGAATTATCTTTTACCCTAACGGTGTCTTTGTCTCCACCCATGATAGCTCCTAAAAATAGAAGTCCAAAAAAGAACACCATACAGAACACAAAAATTCCAATTACGGTGGCTAATACATTTCCTAAAAATTTCATTTTCTATTCATTTAATTTTATCTGCCCTATAGGTCTGCTAAAATGTTAAAATGTTACATGTTCATAAAAAAATAGAAAATAGAAATTATAAGTCTAAAATTGTTTGTTATTTTGTCCCCGATGAAAAAGCAACATCAAATAGTCGTTTCCATAGGGAGTAATGTAGGCAATCGGTTGGAGAACCTTACACAAGCCATTCATTTGGTACACGAGCAAGTGGCCAGTGTGGTAAAAGTGTCTCCGCTATATGAAACTCCTGCTTGGGGCTTTGAGAGCGCTGCTTTTTATAACGGAGTGGTAGTCTTGCATTCCTATAAAAGTCCGCAAAAGATTTTAGCGCAATTGCTTAAAATTGAAAAGCAAATGGGTCGCGTGCGTACGCAAGATAAAGGCTATCAAGCACGAATAATTGACTTGGACATTATTAGTTACGACGAAGAACAACTTGCTACTGATACCTTACAAATTCCGCATCCACAACTGCAACATCGCAATTTTGTGTTGTTGCCTTTAAAAGACATAGTGCCTAATTGGGTGCATCCTGTTCTTAAAAAATCGGTTGCTGAATTGCTGGCTACGACTAGCGATACAAGTGTGTGTACCAAAGTATATCAGCTGGTTTCTCCGGTAGAAAGCTTGGGTTTGCAGCAATACAATTATATTGCGATTGAAGGGAACATTGGGGCAGGAAAAACCACTTTGGCGACTAAAATTGCAGAAGATTGCAATGCGAAATTGGTGCTAGAACGTTTTGCCGACAATCCGTTTTTGCCTAAATTTTACAAAGATCAAAACCGCTATGCGTTTCCTTTGGAAATGTCTTTTTTAGCCGACAGGTACCAACAACTCACCGATGATTTGGCGCAATTTGATTTGTTTAAAGATTTTATCGTAGCCGATTATCATATTTTTAAATCGCTCATTTTTGCTAAGGTTACCTTACAAGAAGACGAGTTTCGCTTGTATAAAACCATGTTTGACATTATCCATCGCGAAACCGCTAAACCCGATTTGTATATTTACTTGTACCAAAATACCGAACGCCTGTTAGCCAATATTAAAAAACGTGGGAGAAGTTACGAACAAGAAATTCCGGCAGAGTACTTAGAGAAAATCAACCGTGGGTATTTGGATTATATCAAAACGCAAACCGACTTAAACGTATTGGTTATTGATGTTTCCGATCTAGATTTTGTAAAACGCCAAGAGGATTATGTTTTTTTATTGGCGCGTATTAAAGAGAAGTTGGGGTAGTCATAAAGTCATAAAGTCATAAAGTCTAAAGTGATAAAGTCAAATGTCTAAAGGCTTGGTTTTGGGTGTATTTATTAATAGGAATTAACCACTACTTCCTTAAAATAGTTGGCTTTATAATAGCGATACAAATGGTCGTAAATAATTAGTTCGTATTCGCGTTGGCGTGAAGTGAATTGGCGGTTGAGGAGCATGTGGTTAGTTTCTAAAATAAAAGGGTTGACTTATTATAGTCAACCCTTTACTTACTTATAAACGTTATCTATAAGTTTGCTTTGTGATTTGTAATAGTAGTAATAAAAGCATCTACTTCTAGCAGCTCTTTATTAATACGTTCCAAATCAAGTTCTTTTTCTAGTAAAGCTACAGCACCATAACTTTCTTTACGATTTTCCAGTAAGAATTTTTTGTACTCTAACTTAACTTTCTTTTTGATCTCCTCGTCTTTTGTTTGACCATCAGGTAAAACACTAATTACTGTTTCAACAGCAGAAATTTCAGCTAAAACACCTTGTAAAATAGCTTCTACCTCTAATGAAGTATTAGCATACTTATTTGTTAAACGTTCTTCTGAAATTTTTTTAAAAGTTAATTCAGCTTTCTCTTTTTCCGCCCAAGAGATTAGCACGTCGCAGTCTGTAACCTGAGTTACATTGTTGATTGAGTAATTCATGTTTTTAAAAAATTAAATGTTATATTACATAATCATCAAACGAAATGCCAATAAATATGGTAAAAATTAATTTATAAAAAAATTAACCATTTGTAAGAAAAAACTTAAAAACAAGTTAAAAATTAAGATAAATTTAAGAGTTTTAAACAAAAGTGAGTTTATTTTTTAACATTTAAAGATTGAGTTCATTATTTTTTATCTCTCTTTCTAGTTGGTTTTTATAAATTATTAATGTGTTTATTTTTAATTGTAGCTTTTTTTGTATGTGTAATCCATTCTTTTCTAAATGATTTATTATTTTATTTTCAATTGAACTCAATAATAAAATATCAATTTCTTTTAAATTTTTGCCTTCCTTTAGTTTAGATATTAAATTAAATGTAGTATTTGCTTTAAAATAATTTCTTTTTAATTGGTCTAATTTCTTTTCGAGATATTCTTTTTCTACTAGATTTTTTCTGAATTCTTCTAATAAAATTTTGTTCTTTTTTTCTTCAATATTTTTTAAATAGGGTGAGTTTTTTGGAATTTCATTTGATAAGTTATTTGAAATAGCGATTAAATTGGCTAATTTTAATTTAGCTTTAGGAGGTATATCGCGTTTGCCAGATAAAAACATAGCCCATTGACTTCTATTAATATTTAGGAGCATCGCAATTTCATGTTGTGAAAGAAATAAGTTTGATTTAAAAATAGAATCTTTTTTCATTATGTATTATTAATTAAAGATTTATAATACATATCAAAAACCGTGACATTTTTTTTAAGAATTAAATAGTTGTCACGGTTTTTTACATAAATAATTTGTAACAAAAAAATATTTTAAAAATAATTTGTCACCGTTTTGTGTCAAAAAAATAATGTTGAAATTAATTGTCACAAAATAATAAAATGCATTGTATTAATATATTAATAGAGGTTTAAGTATTTAAAATAGGTAGAAATACCTAAATATTAAATACCTAAATAGTTTATATTTGGTAAATTACAAATCTATTTTGTTTATATACTATAGATTTTAAATAAGAACAAATTAATATAAATTACAATTTAGATGTTTAATAATAACGTAATTGAAATTTCAGATAAGCTTTGTTTAAACTTTATAAATATTGAAAGTTATTCTAATGATTTTATTGATTTAATCGAAAAAGAAATTGCATTGATTAGAAATGGCGATTTAAGTAAAGATGATATAGTGTATGTGAAAAAAGCGATTAAAAAATGGTTTATAAAAAAAGGTAAAGATGAAAGGCCAAAAATAGGTTATGTGGCTGAATTTATTTGTCATCTTTATTTAAGATCAAAAGATTATAAGCAATATTTTCTATTTAAGAATTTAGAAGAAAATGGTCCAAAAAAAGGATTTGATGGATTGTATTTAAAAGATGAAACATTATGGTTAGTAGAAAGTAAATCTACTTCAAAGTATAAAACAAAACATACAAGTAAAATAAAAGCAGCTTATAAAGATATTAAAAAGAAAATTGAATCAAATGATATCAAAGATAGTGATCCTTGGGAAAATGCAAAGAATCATTTAGAGAATGGAAATGTAAGAAAAAATGAAAAATTATCTAAACTAATTACTCAGCTCAGTAAAGATTTTATGGATAATGTGTCTCATAAAATAGATGAATTTAATATTATTCCTAGTTCTACCATTTTTATGGGAGATAATTTTGAAAATATAAATGATAGCTTAAAAGATGAGCTAAAAAATCTTTGCAAAGATTATGGAGCAAATAAATTGAATATTATTTGTATTAATAAAAAGAGTATTGATGAATTTATAAAATTTATTGACATTGAAAAAGAATAATGAAGATTTATTAGAATTAAAGAAATTAAGTAAAGATGAATATTTTAAAGAGAAATTTAGAAAGCTTTGCTTAAATGAAGAATTAAATGATACGGAAAAAGAATTTATTTTGACATGTTCTTTAATGTTTTTTAAATATTATAATCTTGATAAAAGATTAAAAGGCTATTTTAAAATAGGTTATTTTATCATTTTGAAGTATACTTTAAATTTTAATAATTATAAACCACTATATGAGATTTGTCTTCAGATTGGTTTTTATCCTATTATTGACTTTATAACTAAACTTGAAAAAAAGATTTATAAGGTAGATTCAAAAAACTTAATTTTAGATGCAATAGCTTTCATTTCTTATAAAAGGGATTTCGAATCTCCCGAAAAATACATAGAGTCATTAGAGCAAAATATTTCAAGAAATTCAATAATTAAAAGTCAATTTAATAAAGTCGCTTATATAGCTCCAACATCCTACGGGAAAAGTTCTTTGATTAAAGAATTTATAAAAATAAAAGATTTTTTAAGAATAGCTGTTATCGTTCCTTCTAAATCATTATTAGTACAGACTTATAAAGATATTAAAGCATTAAATCTAGATTATAAATTGATATTGCATGATGAAATGTATAATAATGAGGAGAAATTCATTGGTATATTAACACAAGAAAGAGCAACAAGACTCCTTAATAAAAATTTATTAATTAACTATGAAGTAATGTTTATTGATGAAGCACATAAATTATTTGATAGAGATTCAAGGAGTTATATTTTGACTCGATTAATTCAGCTTAATCATAAGAGAAATTATTCTCAAAAAATAGTATACCTTTCTCCTCTCATAGATAATGTAGATAATTTAAAGGTTAAGAGTACTAATAATGGAGAAATTTTTACTAAGAAAATTCAACATGACTTTAAGTCTTTTGAGTTATATCTTTATAAGAGCAAGAAGAGTTATTTTTATGACCGTTTTACAGATTCATATTTTGATTTAATTAATAAAACAAATTATTTTGAATATATCATTGAAAATAGTGGTTATAAAAACTTTGTATTCCACTCTCGACCTAAAATTGTAGAAAGACTTGCCAAAAAAATTTCAAAAAAAACAAATAATGATTTATCAAATAATAAAGAGATAAAGAAAATAATTGATACTTTAAATAAAGAAGTCCACAAATCATTTTATGTAGTAAACTATATTAGAAAAGGTGTTATATATATTCATGCAAAAATACCAAATATTATTAAGGAATATCTAGAAGAAAAATTCAAAAATATAAATGATATTAAATATATAGTGGCAAATTCTGTAATACTAGAAGGTATTAACTTACCTATTGATACAATATTTATTACAACCAATGGGACTGGAAATAAAAATGAAAGACTTAAAGTAAAGGATTTAATTAACTTAATAGGTAGGGCAAATAGATTAAATGAAGTTTTTAGCAAAGATAAACCGACCTTAAAAGGGCTCTTGACAAAAATTCACTTTTTAGATAATAAAAAATATCAAGGTAAAAACAGTATAGAAACTGCTTTGAAATCTTTAAGAGAGCATACTTTTAAAGATGTTATTAAAAATCCTTTAATAGAAAATTATGATATAAATAATTTGGAATTTTCAGGTACAAAAGAAAAGGTAAAAGAAAGAAAAGAAAAGCAAATGATTGAGGATGATAAATTAATTAAGTATTCTGAATTTATTTTAGAGGAACCAATAAATTTTAATTTTGAAATAAAAAAATATTTAATTGAAAATTCAATAAATGTTTTTTATAAAGATTTAGATTATGCAATTGATAAAATAATAGGGCAGATTTTAAAATTTAATTTTAATGATGACTTAAAAATAGTTGATATTGTCAAAGATATATTTGTATTAGAGAATGAAGATAATATTAAAGATTATGAATTAGAAAGATTGAAAAATATTAAAGCAAGAAATTATTATAATCATTTTTTAGAAGTTACACAAAAGTTGCATTTAAATGAACGAATAAATGAAACTTTAAAATATTTTATTGGAAAATCTAAGACTGAAGACCCATTGTTATATATAGGTAGTTCATATGGTGAAACATCGAGGACATCAAAAATATATGATAATGACCATTATAATAGGAATGTTTATATAAATTTAAATAAGCCTGAAAATATATTAGTAAATATTGCAATTGTAAAATTAAAATTAGAAGAAGATTTTGTGAGTTTTAAATTGAACTCGCTGATTGTATTTCTTTATGAATTCAATTTAATAACAGAAGAATATTATTTCAAATATGTTTATGGAACAACAGATTTAAAAGTAATTAAATTTGTTCGTTTTGGTTTAAGTGTGAATACTATAAATAAATTAAAAAAAGATAAACAATTAGATAATTTAAAACTAGATATTAATGGGAACTTATTTGTAGAAGATAAGGATAGAGTCAACTTTGAATTTTATTTAAAGAAACAACCAGAGTTGTTTCAATTTGAAATAAAAAAATATTTGCAATATTAAATATTTCATTATTGTTTTAATAAGTTAATAATTATTCCAACTGATAAAAAAAATGCGTTCCATTAAGAACGCATTTTTTATTTAATTTTTAATCGGTTGTTCCAAGTTTACTTCTGGTTCTGGTGGAATACGTTTCTTTAAAAATAAGATTTGTCCTAAATGACTCGATTGGTGTTCCATAACGTGAAACCAACCAAAAAAGTTGTTCATGCCACTGTTCTCATGTACTTCCATCAACCAAGCATCGTCTCTTTTCTTTAATTCCGCTATGGTTTTAGCTCGTACTTCATTAAAAATATCCAAATAATATTGAGCATCATGATTGCGTAATTCATCTCGACCACCTTGGTCTAAATTTAAAGCGGTTTCCCACATTTTGCTTTCTTCTTCCGTAAAACCTCTGTTTTCAAATGTGTATACTTGGTAGTATTTTTCAGCAGCAGCTAAATGCATGATTAAAGAACCAATACGGTTGGCTTTGTCATCATGGAGATAGTCTAATTCATACTGACTCATATTTTTTACCTGATTTTCAACACGGTCTTTTAAGTTTTCTAACATGGCAATTAAAGTTCCAATTTGAGGAGAAACATCTTCCATAGGCTTAATTTTATAAGAGTCTTTAAAGACTATGCCTTTGCCTTCTACAAGTAATGCCAGTTTTCCTTCGGCTTTGTCAGTAGTTGAGGTAACGTCAAATTCTTTTACCTTGATACTTTTTCCTTTTGAAACGCCAAAGCTCCATCTTGGAACAGTTCCGTTTTCTACTTTCTTTTCAAAATCGCCATTGGTTATTTTTACAGGTTCTAAAACGCCCTTGTCATTTTCAATGTATAATTTAAAATCGTCAAAATAAAATTTACCATTGTATTCACATAAACCTCCAAAATTGATGGATTTAGAAGTTGCATCAAAAGTTCCTTCCACAGCATAGGTTTGCCAAGTGTCGGTGTTAATAGGTCTATCTCCCATATTATCAAAGAAACCATAACCGCCATCTTTTTTGTCTACTCTTGCCCACACACCTGCCCAAGCATGTTCATCTGCAATAACTGCTTTTACAGAGGCTTCAATTTTAAATTTCTTTTCGGTTTTAGATTCTACGTTAATTGATTGTGTAAAAGAAGTCCAAGTACTGGAAACTACTTTTGTGTCTTGTGCGCTCAATGTCAATTGAATGAACAAGCCCATTAATAAAAATGTTTTTTTCATGATGTTTTTCTGTTTCAGAATAATGTCATGCAAATATACATAGCTTAAGAAGGAATCAATAAAAAAAGTTATATGTGTAATGAAAATTATGAATAACGTTCTTTTAATTCTTTGATGAAATAGGATGGTTTTATTCCTGTTCGTTTAAAAAAAGCTTTTGAAAACGATTCAGCGTTATTAAAACCTGCTTCATTGGCTAAAGCCATAATGGTGTAATTTCTAAAAATGGAGGTGTTTTTTAATTCATTAATGATGTTGTCGATTCTTAAATCATTTATATATTGTGTAAAGTTTTTTTCTTTTTTTGAATTAATTATAAGAGAAAGATATTTGGAATTGGTATTCAATTTTTGGGCTAAAATTTGTAAACTAACGCTAGAATCAAGATAGCCTCTATTTTTTTCAAAATTTTCCAATTCTTCTAGAATATTTATTATAGTTTCATCTGTTAAGCCTATTTTTAATCCATTTGAAAATTGTGCATTCTTTACTGTATCAGTTATTTTAAATGTTTTATTTTCATTCTTATTTTCTATTAGAGTTTCAAAGCGTTTTTTATATATTTTTTTAAGTTTGGTTTGCCTAATGCCATAAAATAACGCTAGAAGAAAAATACCTATAACTGTAATTATTATGAAAATATTGATTTTTTTACTACTTTCTAATTCGTTTATAATATTTTCTTTATCTTTAATTAAATGTGGTATTTCATATTCATATTTGATTTTGTTGTTGAGTTGTTGATAATTGTATTTTAAAACACTATCGATTTTTATGAACTTGTTAATGTATAAAAGTTGATTTTCTTTGTCATCTATTCTTTTATAATAATTTACAAGATACATATATCCATCTACAAAATCAGGATTTATTCTTCCATTTAAAAGATATAAAGAGTCAACATTCTTAAAATGATAAATTGCTTTTTTATCGTTTTTTAAACCCTCATAGGCTTTGCCATAATAAAAGTTTGCCGCTATAATATTTCCAAGGTCTTTACTTTCAATTAAAAGAGGTAAAGCTTTATCAATACTATCAATAGTTGCATAATAATTTTGTTTAAATACTTGATTGGCTCCTTCATTAAGGATAAAGAGATTTTTCATTTCTTTAGCTCCTAATCGAATGGATTCTTTATAACCCAATTGATTGTAAAATGTTGAAGAGTCTGTATTTTTTAAGGATTTGTAAGAGTCTGCAATACCGAAAATAATTCCTAAATAGTAATTATTGTAATCTTTATCGTTGCCTATTTTGGTTTTAAAATAATCTAAACTCTCTTTATATAAATCGATAGCTTCATTATATTCCCCTAAATATTCTGATTTTACGATACCAATGTTATTTTTAGCATCATAATAATACATAAGATTGTCAAATTTTAAGGCATATTTTTCTGAAAGTAATAAATTATCTATTGCTTTTACATAGTCTTTTAATTCTACATACTTGTCTGTTTTTCTGCTATATGCTACCATTGGGAATTTTTGATTTTTAAAATTCTTAGTTATTTCTATAGCACTATCACAGTATTTGAAACAGTTATTGTCATTGTAAAAATAGGAATGGAAATAATATCCCCCTGCGATTCGTTCAATATCTTTTTCTTTTTTGCCTCTATTTAAGTATTCTTTAGCAAATTTTTTTTGAATTTCTATTTGCCCTTTATATTTATGAAAAGAGTCTATTAATTGTTGGTAAGATAGTTTTGATAAGATTGTATTTTGAGAGTATATAAAACCAAAATAGAAGAATAAACCGAATAGAAAAAAATGTTTCATAAGAAATTTTACAGCATTTCAGCTTGAATTTTTAAATTGTAAATATCTACTTTTTAATTTATTTGAAAATAATATTCTCAATAAATTCCTGAAATACTTGTCGAAATTCAAGAATATCGAGTTACTTTATTTGTAAACCTTATGAAACCCTATTAGATTTGAATTAGAGAAATATTTATTTTCTAAAAAGATATGAAGCCATTATTAGGGATTGATTTAGTTGATTGTAAACCTTAAAGAAAAGAGTTGAAAAGGAATGAATATATTTCTAAAACAAAATCATTATATAACAACAAAGATATAGTTGACTTTTTTAAGTAGTGATTAATCAACTATAATTAATATGATTTTCCTGATTTACGTTTTAATGAACAAGAACGACTGTAATTAATTTAATTAAATAATAAACTCATGAAAAAGATAGTGCTAATTTTTATTGCTTTTTCCTCTTTTGCTCAAAATAATATTAAAGCAATTTACAATGTTAAAATTTCTGAAGATAAGGCTCTAAAAAGCTCACCAGTTATAGATAACTCTTTTATAAAAAAAATAAATGAAAATGCGGAACAACAAGAACCCTTTCTTTTGTTTAATAATGAATTATCTGTTTTTAAACTGGATGATAATGCTATTTTAGAGAATAAATTAGTTGCTATAACGATTCTTACAACAACTACTCCTCTATATATAGATCTAGCTAATAAAACCAAATTTAATGTGTCTGATGATAAGCAGTTTATTATAATGGATTCATTATTAATGGATTGGAATTTAGTTAATGAAACAAAAAAAATTGGTGAGTATGTATGTTATAAAGCGATACAAACCCATCACTATACTAATGGTAGATATGATAAACAAGGTAATTTAAAGTATTTTGAAAAATCTGTTATTGCTTGGTATTGCCCAGAATTAAATTATTCATATGGGCCAAGAGGTTTTGGCGGACTACCAGGTTTAATTATAGAATTACAATATGATAATATACTATATGGTTTAAAAAAAATAGAATTCAATAGTAAAGAAAAATTGCCGCTCTTTTCAAAAAAAGCTAAAATAATTTCACGCTCAGATTTTGAAAAAATGGACTTAGATATTAAAAAAAGCAACATTAAAGGATAAAGAGTTTTTTTACCTTGATCAAATTTTACTAATGATTTTTATAGAATATATTTTTTAAAACATAAAGTTTAATTAAAATAAGGTGTATTTTAATCTTTCATACTATAAATACTTTAGTTTATAAAGTTTTAATAATCAATTTATTTTTCTTGAAATTCATGAAAACAAGGTCGGTATTCAAGAATGTCGAGTAGCAATGTTTGTATTAATTGAAAAACACATGTAGTTTTGAAATATGAGAAATGAGAGAATTAACATCCATTTTTCAAAAAAATAGTCGGCCACTATTTGGGATTGATTCAGCTGATAGTAACCCGTAAAAAAAAACGAGCAAAAAAGGAATGGATAGATTTTCTAAAACAAAACTATCAAACAAGGATAAAGAAAGTTGGCTTTTTCTTGTTTTACGAAGTGCCAACTAAAAAAACAGTCCTTTCTAATTATGTTTTGACGAACACCTAGTATGACTGTAATTAATTTAATTAAAAAACAAATTTATGAAAAAAGTAATTTTTAGTTTAGTATTTTTAATGACGACTTCATTGTGGTCATTTGCAAATACAAATAGTGAACAAGTTTTGGATCCAAGTTGTGAAGAAGCTATGTTTGATGCTATGGAATGGGCTTTGGAAGAAAACTTTGATGATCAAACAGTAAGTTATATTGGAAACTGGGCGTATGCCAATTGTTGGTTAAGGCAAAATTCGGAATTAAACCCTTCATTTTAATTTAATAGGTTATGATTATGAAAAAAATAGTTTTAAGTACACTTATTTTAGTCTCGTTGTCTTCTTTTGCTACAAGATTAAGATCACAACAAGTAGCGGTAGGTTATTGTGATGATAGGATGTTTGATGCGATGGATTGGGCCGCAGAGGCTGGATTAGATGATCAACAAATTGCAAATGCTGGAAATGCTGCATATGCAGAATGTTGGTTAATGAATAGAAACTTAATAAGAGATTCTGGTCAAGGAGTTGATTAAAATGAAAACAGGGGCAATGTCCCCTGTTAAATAAAATATAATGAAGAATAAATTTATACTACTATTTGTACTATTTGCTATAACTACTGTTGTTTCTCAAAATAATGTAGCAAAATATAATGTGCTTTTTAAAGTTCAAAATCCAAAAAGAGAGTCGGCTTTTTTTGATAAAATTACGGAGGCTTCTAAAAATCTTGAATTTGAACTAGTTTTTAATGATAGTGTTTCGTTTTTTTCAATTTCAAAAAAAATGATTTTAGATGATAGAAGTTTTGAAAAAGCTGCTTCTAAAATAATAAGTAAAGGAGATTATTTACATAAAAAAAATAATTCTTCATTTTATGTTATAAATGATAATCTTTATTATGAAAAGAAAAAAGATTCTTCAGATTGGAATATAACCACTGAAGCTAAGGTAATACAAAATTTAACCTGTTATAAAGCAACAAAAATTAAAAAAGTGACCAATCAGAGAGGAACTTTTAATCATGAAATTACAGCATGGTTTTGTCCTGAAATTCCTTTTGGTTATGGTCCTAACGAGTATAATGGTTTGCCTGGTCTGATAGTTGAATTAATTGAAATGCCTGCCACTCATTTTGTGTTAAAATCAATTACTTTTCATAAAGACAATACAGAAATTCTTCAATTGAATAAATTGAAAGAAATTGATGAAAAAGCCTATTATGATGCTATTAAAGCGAATTTGCCTCAAAGATAATGGGTATATAAAAATTGATTCACTAGAAATAAACATTTGTAACATGAAATATTTACCTCTTCTTTTAGTATTTGTTTCCTCTTTTTTATTTTCTCAAAAAAGCGGTAAAATAACCTACAAATCTTATTTTGCTCATGTACAAGCTACAGAAGAGCTGAAAGAAAGCAACAGAATGCGATATCAAGAAGCTTTAGACGAAGAAATGATGGCAAAAATGCTGCGCTTTTCGTTAGATTTTAACGAGAATGAATCCTTATTTTATTTGTCTGAAAGTTTAATTTCTGATGCCGAGAGTAAAAGTGTTAGAGCCTATGTTACCGGTTTGTTTTACGGTATGGATAAATTTTATCTGAATAGAGCAACCGACGAACTTGTCGAACAATTGTACTATTCTTTTGCCATTCTTCTAAGAACTAAAAAAGCCAGTTTTATCGATTGGAATTTAACAAATGAAACCAAAAACATCAATGGATATACCTGTTATAAAGCAACCTATACCTATATTCAAAAATGGAAAGGGAGAGAGTTTCCTTGGCCTGTTATTGCATGGTATTGTCCAGAAATTCCAGTTTCTCTAGGGCCTATTCGATATTCCGGGTTACCGGGTCTAATTTTAGAATTGCAAGAACAGGAAGTTGGATATATAGTTGAAAAAATTGAATTTTTGGATAAAGAAATTCCAATAGAAAAACCAACTGAAGGGGAAGATTTAAAAGATGAAGATATTATTAAAAAAGATAATAAGGTAAAAAGAGAGCTGTTAAATCAGGAGTAGACTATCATTATAGTAAAAAAATGATAAAGACTAATGGCCTAGTTAAAAGTTAGGTATATTTAAATTCAAAAAATAAAAATGCTATTTAATATAGCAGTATTCAATTAAATTTTAAAAATAATATTTATGAAAAAAATAATTTTCAGCCTTGTGGCACTAATTGCATTTACACTTGTATGCTTAGCAAATGAAAACCAAGATGTACAAATAAAAAGTAAAATTGTAGAAGATGAATGTGTTGAGGCGAGTTTCATTGTAGCTGATGCCATTCAAAATGCATTTGGGGTTTCTCTTACTCCAATTGATGAAGGAGAATTACTTTTAGTTCTTTATGAAGCTTGCGATGAAAAACGTCAATAATTAATTAATAGATTGTCAAAAAAAATGATAACCTATTAAATATTTAAATTATTAAAATGAAAAAAATAGTTATTTTATTTTTCTTAGTATCAATTTTGTGTTTTTCTCAAAATTATTCATCAATTGTGGTGAATTACGAATCGATTGTTGAACCAATTAAAATTGACCCTAAAAATGTAGAACATAATGATTTGTTTGAAAATATTAATGAATCTTTTACAAATAAAATTTTTGTTTTAAAAGCCAATAATATGGGTTTTATTTTTAAAGAAAATTTAAAAATGGACGCAGATGATAGTAATAAAAGAATGGCAAAAATAGCCAATCTTGCATATTCAATTTCTGATTATTTTTATGAAAAGAAAAGAAACATATTGTTTTCTGTTACAAATAATTTAAATGTCATTAGTAATACAAATTATAATTGGGAGTTGTCTAGCGAAACGAAAGAAATAGATGCCTATACCTGTTATAAAGCTACTTATAATTATAAGTTTGTTACCAGAAAAGGTAAGGAGGTAAATCGATTGGTAACCGCTTGGTATACGCCTCAAATAAATTTTAATTATGGACCTAATGGCTACATGGGATTGCCGGGTTTAATTTTAGAATTAGAATATGATAAAACCAAACTTGTAGCAAAAGGGATAGAATTTTTTAAAGAAGAGATTAAAATAGATTTCCCAAAAAATAAAGAGGTAACGGAGGAAGAATTTCTTAAAAAAATTGGTATAAATTAATTCTAAATTATTCCCTTATTAATTGTGAAACTTCACTAAAGAAGTCACTTTTTTCTAAGATTTATCAAATAAGAAATACTAATTGAATCTTTTTATAAATAGAAAAGGATTAGCTTGGATGCCTATAAAGAACAAGTTATATGTGTAAAAATAAACAAGAAGATTATGAAAAAATATATATTAAGTGTATTAGTAGCTGTCGCGTTTTCATTAAATGGTGTAGCAAGTAATGATGTTGAAGTTTTTGAAAACCTATCAAATAAAGATATGCAAAATGAAAAAAATATTCAAATAATTCCAGAAGAAAAAACATGTGGTCAAAAATATCTTGAAGATTTCGAAAGATTAGAGAATTTAGGACTTACTTTTGAAGCTGCTGGTGCTATAGCGTTTCATAATTTTCAGAAATGCACGGGTACTTTGTAATATAAAAAATAAAAATTCTTACCATATACATGTATATGGTAAGAATTAATAAATACGTTTAAAATGAAAAAAATTATTTTTTTGATTTTATTTACATTTCATCTGTATGGTCAAATAAATTCAGCCAAAGTAAAATACAATTTGATTATTGGTCAAGATGAAAAGATATCTCAAGATGAAAGAATGGGAGCGTTGTTTGAAAAAGCACAAAACGGAAGTAAAAAAATTTCCTTTTCTCTAGTTTTCAATAAAAAGGCATCCTTGTTTAGTGTGAATGAAATGATTGAAGACGAAGATACCTCTTTAGCAAAAATTTTTTCAGGAGCAAATAGTACTTTCTACACTGAAGTAGGTACAGAAAAAAAAATTAAGCAAACCGAAGGGGCTTTTGGAAAATTTATTATAAATTATACACACAGAACAGACTGGAAATTAGAAAATGAATCCAAATTGATTAATTCCTATTTATGTTATAAAGCAACTTCAGAATTAATTGTAACAAATTCTAAAGGTACTTTTAAATTTCCAGTAACTGCTTGGTATTGTCCCAGTATTCCTTTCAGTTATGGACCTAATGGATATGATGGACTGCCTGGCTTAATTCTTGAACTTCATGAAAGATTTACTGTGTATGGAGTTGAAAAAATAGACTTAAGCACCAATGAAATAGTAATTGAAAAACCAACTAAAGGAAAAAATGTAACTCAAGAAGAATTTAATGAAATTGTTAAAAAACCACCTACTTTTTAATGCTACGACAAAGCTGATGTGCTATTTTATACTCTTTTTTTGTTCCCATTCTTTTTGTCAAACACTCACTGGAACGGTAAAAGATAGTCTACAAAATCCATTAGCCAATGCCAATGTAATTGCCAAACCCTTACTAGAAAACAAAGGACTTAAATTTGCTATTGCCGATCATTTAGGGAGGTATAAACTAGAGCTAGAAAAAGAAGTGCCTTATGAAATTAAAGTTTCCTATTTAGGCTATAAGGAAGCTTTGTTAAAGATAGATGCGAATAGCGATCTTAAAGAGCATCATTTTGTATTACAAGAAAGCGGGCAACAATTAAAGGAAATTGTAATCGACTATGAGTACAAACCGATAGTGGTAAAAAAAGATACCTTAATTTATAATGTGGCTTCTTTTGCCAATGGAAATGAGCGCAAAATGAAAGAAGTGCTAGAAAAGATGCCAGGTGTTGAAGTCGACAAAGATGGAACGGTTACGGTACAAGGTAAAAAAGTAACTCAAATGATGGTGGAAGGCAAATCTTTTTTTGGGGGCGGTTCCAAATTAGCCGTAGAAAATATTCCGGCCGATGCATTAGATAAAATAGAAGTAATTGACCATTTTAATAAAGTGGGTTTTCTAAAAGAAGTGTCAGACAGCGATGAACTGGCCATGAATGTAAAACTCAAAGAAGAGAAAAAGAAATTTGTGTTTGGAGATGTGGAGGCGGGTGCTGAGGTGGCAAACGATAATGGATTTCATTTGTTGCACACGGCTTTGTTTTATTACAGTCCGAAAACCAATGTCAGTTTTATTGGAGATGCGAATAACATAGGAAAAAGAACCTTTTCTTTTCAGGACTTGATGCGTTTTCAAGGAGGTGTGAGTAGTTTTTTTAATGATAGAAAACAATTGACCAATTTGTATGCTTTTACTACCGATAATACCGATGTTATCGAAAATAAATCGCAATTTGGAGCTTTAAATTTTCAACACGATCTCAATTTCAAACTGGCAGTTGAAGGTTTTGCCATTTTTTCAAAACTATTTAGTGCTTCTTTAACGGAAAGCAATAACGAGTATTTGCAAAATAGTGCTTTTACTTTTGAAAATAGAACGACCCAAAAAGAAAATAAAACCTTGCTAGGAATTGCTAATGTTAAGTTAGATTACAGCCCAAGTGACCATTCAAAATGGTTTTACAATGCGCAATTGCAATCGAGTGCCAACGATGCTGCGTCTATGTTGAACTCTATTAGAGATGGACAACAAAGTGTTTTTGAAACCCTAAACGAAGCAGATAACAATCAAATCAAGCAATTTGTAGAATGGCACAAACAGTATAAAAATACCAAGCATACGACAACTTTTGTAGTAAATCAAAGTTATGAAAACAACACTCCTACGAATATTTGGTTAACCGATACTGAATTTTTAGCAGGGTTGATTCCTCTGGAAAATGATAGTTTTTATGAAATTCAGCAAGTTAAAAAAGTAAAAAACAATACTATAGATGCCTTGTTCAAGCATTATTGGATTGTCAACAATTACAATCATTTGTATACCAATGTAGGAAATAATTTTGGTACCACTCATTTGCAAATTTCAGAAAAGCAGTTGGTGTCAGACGGTACGGTGAACGATTTTGCCAATGGTGGTTTTGGAAATGATTTGGAGTATGTGTTGAATGATTTTTATGTAGGCTTGGAATACAAATTCAAAATAGGAAAATGGATTAATAAACCCGGAATCTATACCCATAAGTATCATTTACAAACCCATCAAATTGCCGCTACCTATACTGTAAACAAAACGTATTTGGAACCGCAATGGGATAGTGAGTACGAGTTCAACCAATCGGAAGCACTGACGTTTAAGTACCAACTGTCAAATGATTTTCCAGATGCAACCCAACTATTAGAACGCTATACGTTGCAAAGTTATAATACCGTTTTTAGAGGGAATGCTTTATTGAGTAATGAGCGTTTTCATACGGCTAGTTTGCGTTATAAAAAAACCAGTATGTATCGCGGTTTAATGCTTTTTGCAAACATTAATTTCAATAAAAAGATAAGAACCATTAGAAATAAAGTGGAATTGGACGGAATCAATCAGTTTAACACGCCTATTATTACAGACAATCCAGAAACCAATTGGAGAGCTTACGGTACGCTTAGTAAAAAAATCCACCGTTTTCGATTGCAGTTCAATTCCAGCCTAAGTTGGTTCAGTTATATTCAAACTTTAAATAATCAAACGACTACTAATAATAGAAACAATCAGGCTGTAGGTGTAAAGATAAGTACAGCTACTAAAAAATGGCCTAGTGCCAGTGTAGGGTATAACAAAAGTTTTAGTCAGTTTAGCGGTTTAACTTCGTCCCAATTTACAAATGACGTTTTCTCTTTCAGTTGGGATATCGACTTCTTAAGATCCTTTACTTTTAAAACCGATTATGAAGTGACGTTTAATGAAAATAGTCAAAATCAAAAAACGACTTATCGAATTGGTAATGCCTATTTGAGTTATCAAAAGAAAGATCATCCGTTGCGTTTTGAACTTTCAGCGCGTAACTATTTGAACAACGGGACAATAATTAATAATTCCTTTTCAGATTTTTTAATTTCCAATTCCACAACTTTTACTTTGCCAAGAATTATTTTATTATCGATAAGCTATAAATTATAATCATTTAGTGCTTCTTAAAGTGATAATGTATTTTATCTAAATTCCTGAAAAACCAGTCGAAATTCCCGAATGTCGAGTGCTATCATTTGTCTGGCTCAAAAAAGCCAAGTAGTTTTGATACATCAATTGGAATCGCTTAATAATTTCTTTATAAAAGATTTTAAATATAACATTTCAATTTTTGAATAAACTTCTTATTGCCTGTTCCTAATAAGGTTTATTAATATTGTATACGCCATGTAGTTAGTTATGATTGTATGCCACAAAAAAAAGCGTTCTCCTTAAGAACGCTTTTTTCATGCACAAACCGTAGTCCTTATTTTCATGGACTAATGTTTTTGCTGTTGCTTTTTAATGGTTTTTTTATCAATATCAAATTGATTGGTTTTCTGATCGACATTCCCAGTAGGATTCGTCGGATTAGTCTGTTCTTTGGTTGTTTTAAACTTTTTTGAATCTTTAATAATTCCCATAATATGTGTGTTTTAATGTTATAGGAAGAATATAACCAATTCCAATTTAAATTCTCTTAAAACTATCCTAAACTATTGTAAAAGAGCGTTAAAAAATGGGTTGTTATTGTTTTATAGTAGATTAAAAAGAAAGGCTTCCTTTTTTTCTTGTTTCTTGTTTCTTGTTTCTTGTTTCTTTTTTCTTTTCTCTTTTTCTACTGCATCTTTTGAAACAAATCCCAAACCACAATTCCGGCACTCACCGAAATGTTTAAAGAATGCTTGGTGCCTAGTTGAGGAATTTCAATAACCCCATCACTTTTATTAATTGCTTCTTGAGCCACCCCTTTTACTTCGTTTCCAAAAATTAACGCATATTTTTTAGTAGCATCCACTTTAAAATCGTTCAGCATAATCGAGTTTTCAGTTTGCTCAATAGAATGCACCACAACTTGTTCTTGGTGTAAGCGATCTACCACTTCTAATACGTCTTTGGCATATTCCCAAGCTACCGTTTCAGTTGCCCCCAAAGCGGTTTTATGAATTTCTTTATTGGGTGGCACGGCAGTAATACCACATAAATAAATTTTTTCTACTAAAAAGGCATCGGCCGTTCTAAATACCGAACCAATGTTATGTAAACTTCGAATGTCGTCTAATACTAAAATGAGCGGTGTTTTCTCTGCTTCTTTAAAGCCTTCTTTGTCTAATCGCTCTAGTTCTGCGTTGGCTAATTTTCTCATAGGGCAAAGATAGCTTTTAGTTTAAAAGTTTAAAATAGTTTAAAGATTTAATGTGGTGTATGTTTTTGAAATACATATTGTCAGTGCTGTCGATTTTTGTAACTTCGCACTTATTAAAAAAATACAGACAGTGGCTAAAACATCATCGGATACCGCGGCAAAGGGAAAAGAGAAAAAGGAAACTCCTTTAATGAAGCAATACAATGAAATCAAACGCAAATATCCCGATGCTTGTTTGTTGTTTCGTGTAGGTGATTTTTACGAAACCTTTGGAGAAGATGCTGTTCGTTCGGCTGGAATTTTAGGAATTACGCTAACCAAAAGGGGAGCGGGTTCTGATAGCGAAACTGCTTTAGCGGGTTTTCCTCACCATTCTTTAAATACCTATTTGCCTAAATTAGTTAAGGCAGGACTTCGAGTAGCTATTTGTGATCAATTAGAAGATCCAAAAATGACCAAAACCATTGTGAAGCGAGGGGTTACCGAATTAGTAACACCAGGAGTAGCCATGAATGATGAGGTACTGCAAGCGAAATCCAATAACTTTTTGGCATCGGTACACTTTGGTAAAAAGAACCTAGGAATTGCCTTTCTAGATGTTTCAACGGGTGAGTTTTTAACCGCACAAGGGAATGAGGAATACATCGACAAACTCTTGCAAAATTTTAATCCTAGTGAAGTTTTAGTGCCAAAGCATCACAAGACTCAATTTAAAGAAGTTTTCGGTGATGATTTGCATTCCTTTTTTCTAGAAGATTGGGTGTACAAGGAAGATTATGCGATGGATACCTTAACCAAGCATTTTCAAACCAATTCCCTAAAAGGGTATGGTATAGAAGAATTACAAGAAGGTATTGTGGCGTCGGGTGCGATTCTGTATTATTTATCGGAAACCCAACATAATAAAATTCAACATATTACAAACATTCAGCGTATTGCAGAAGATGCCTACGTGTGGATGGATCGTTTTACCATTCGCAATCTGGAATTGTATCATTCAACCAATGTAAATGCAGTAACGCTTTTAGATGTGATTGATAAAACCTTGTCGCCTATGGGGTCGCGTTTGCTGAAACGTTGGTTGGCTTTACCGCTTAAAGATGCTGCGCGCATTCAAAGTCGTCATGAAGTGGTGGCATATTTAAAAGAAAATACGGAAACCTTACAAAAGATTCAGTACCAAATTAAGCAAATTACCGATTTAGAGCGTTTGATTTCTAAAGTGGCAACAGGGAAAGTTTCTCCAAGAGAAGTGGTGTACTTGAACGATTCTTTGAACGCTATTATTCCAATAAAGGAAGTAGCTTTGCAAAGTAAGAATGAAGCCTTAAAAGCGATAGGCGATAGTTTGCATGCCTGCGAATTGTTGCGTGAAAAAATTCAAACGACCTTAAATCCAGAGGCACCAGTACATGTGAATAAAGGAAATGCGATTGCGACAGGAGTACATGCAGAATTAGACGAATTAAGAGCCATTTCTTCCAAAGGGAAAGGCTATTTAGAAGATTTAGAAGTGAGAGAAAGTGAGAAAACAGGAATTTCTTCTTTAAAAGTGTCGTTTAATAATGTGTTTGGTTATTATATAGAAGTTCGAAATACCCATAAAGATAAAGTTCCAGCCGATTGGATTAGAAAGCAAACGCTAGTAAATGCGGAGCGTTATATTACGGAGGAGCTTAAAGAATACGAAAGTAAAATTTTAGGTGCAGAAGATAAAATTCAGCAATTGGAAAGTCAGTTGTTTGAACAATTGGTCAACTGGATGGCAACCTATATTAAACCTGTGCAACACAATGCCAATTTAATTGCACAGTTGGATTGTTTGAATTCGTTTACCCAATTGGCCATAGAACATAAATATGTACAACCTATAATCGATGACAGTTACGATTTAGAAATTAAGGAAGGAAGACACCCTGTGATTGAAAAACAATTGCCCGTAGGAGTGCCTTATATTTCCAATGATGTTTTCTTAGATAATGTAAGCCAACAAATCATTATGATTACAGGGCCGAATATGTCGGGTAAATCGGCCATATTAAGACAAACCGCTCTGATTGTGTTGTTGGCCCAAATGGGAAGCTTTGTGCCTGCAGAAAGTGTACGTATGGGTATTGTAGATAAGATTTTTACTAGAGTAGGAGCTAGTGATAATATTTCTATGGGCGAATCGACCTTTATGGTGGAAATGAACGAAACCGCTTCAATCTTGAATAACATTTCGGATAGAAGTTTGGTCTTATTGGACGAAATTGGTAGAGGAACTTCTACTTATGACGGAATTTCGATTGCATGGGCGATTTCTGAATATTTACACGAACATCCCAACAAACCGAAAACGCTTTTTGCAACTCATTACCACGAATTGAATGAAATGGAAGCGATTTTTGAACGCATTCAGAATTTTAATGTTTCGGTTAAAGAATTAA
Organism: Flavobacterium profundi; assembly: GCF_006491645.1. Lineage (GTDB taxonomy): Bacteria > Bacteroidota > Bacteroidia > Flavobacteriales > Flavobacteriaceae > Flavobacterium > Flavobacterium profundi. The sequence goes on along the minus strand of NZ_VDCZ01000003.1, from coordinate 245,622 downwards.
AAGATACGGTTTTATTTATTCGTAAATTGGTTAAAGGAGGAAGCGCGCATAGTTTTGGTATTCATGTGGCGAAAATGGCGGGAATGCCACAAGTGGTAATTCAAAAAGCACAAAAGTTATTAAAGAAATTAGAAAAAGAACATTCAGGTGATGCCTTAAACGGAACCAAATTAGAAAAAGAAGCCGAAATGCAATTGAGTATTTTTAATTTAGACGATCCTTTATTGGAAGAAATTAAAGATGAAATTTTAAATATCGACATCAATACGTTAACTCCTGTTGAAGCTTTAATGAAGTTAAACGAGATAAAAAGGATGTTAACGAAAAAATAATTTAAAAATAAGGTATTCGTTACCAAATGGTTATAAAAAACTTTAATTTTTTTTACCAAAAGTACTTGCAGAATATAAAATATGTACTATATTTGCACTCGCAATACGGAACAAGAGTGAGTGTTGCTAAAGTTCTTAAAAAGACGCAAACGCGAAAATAGCTCAGTTGGTAGAGCGCAACCTTGCCAAGGTTGAGGTCGCGGGTTCGAACCCCGTTTTTCGCTCAACACTACCAAATAAAAATATTTTTGCTCGAGTGGTGGAATTGGTAGACACGCTGGACTTAAAATCCAGTGAACAGTAATGTTCGTGCGGGTTCAAGTCCCGCCTTGAGTACAAAAAGCTTCTAACTTTGTTAGGAGCTTTTTTTGTTTCTACTAGTTTTTCTCTTATAGGAGTTTGTTATCGTAGCTTAAAAACGTTCTTTTTATGGGGAAATAGAGCGTGTACAATCATTTTCTTGTCAGTAACTAAGCTCGTATTTTCCTCAAAATAAAAATTGGTTAAATTCCAAACAATCATAATCGCAGAAAAGTAATATAAATTTAAAACTAAAGCGATTCCGATGTGCATGGAAATGGTTAAAATAACCCATAATTTTCGGGTTTTTGGAATCCATACAAATATAGGATAGCACATTTCTATTACTATGGTAGACCAACCGATAAGTACTAGAATAAAACTATGGTCTGCCAACCAACTAAAATCAAAACTAAAATCGCGGTTGGCATAAGGTAAATTTATGGCTTTCCATATCGATTCACCATTCCACCAATTAAATCCTAATAATTTATCAAAACCGGAAAAGAAATAAGCGATGCTAACATGAATTTGAAAAAGACGCTTCACAGGCATATAGTGAGTCTGTTTCTTTTGCTTGGTACGGAATAGATTTCGTATTGAAAAAACGGTATCTGAAGGAAATAAAATCAAATAGAAGAGCGACATACTGGTGAAAAAATCAGCACCATAAATAAAAAAGCTACTACCTTTCATTAATAGTATTTGGATGAATAGGAGTAAGCATGCGCTAATTCTAGAGTAGCAACCAAGGATAATAGCGATTCCTAAGGTAATATAAGTTATTTTGGTTAACCCAATAGTAGTGGCTTCAGAAATTCCGATAGTTTCTAATTGTTGTATAACCACTGGGAAGGTAAGTTGCCAATCTTGATTAAAAGTAGCCATAATATCCATAGGAATTATACTTTTACTTGAAAAGAATTGGTCGAAATCACTAAAAATAGATATGAAGTGTAATAGTATAATTATTCCTGCTGCCACTCTGAAAAACAATAGAAACTCATGATTGATTGAGGGAGCAAAGAAAAAATGTTCGATTTTAGAATAGATTTTGGATAGTTTTTTCATTTTGAAATTTATTTATATTCGCCTATAAGAATTAGTTGTTCTGATTTTTCTCCTTTTTTATAGCTTTTTAAATCAGGGTAATGGTATAAATATAATCGTGCGGTTATGGTCTTGGTAGCTGGATTTTCATTTTTTACAGAAACTGCAATTTGTTTCACGATAATATCTAAATATTGTTGGTATTTATTGTCTTTTAGGTTTCCTCCTTCAGCGGATATTTTGTCTAAAAACATATTGTATACCGAAGTGTAGCGCGTAATGCTTTCTTTGTTTTTAAAAGCAGGCATAATTTTATTTTCAATGACATTGCCTTTGGCATCTTTTAATTCGAATAACAAAACAAAATCACTAGCTACATTGGGTGCAAAAAAACTATATCCTGTATCAAAACCTGTATAGGATAAAAAAATACTGACCGGTTTTAGTTTGATGATTTCTTCTGAAAGAGTGTATATAACGGGTTTGTTGTATTCTTTTTCAGCATAATAAAAGCCATAATACCCATCAAGTGTTCCTTTTAAGCCAACAGTGAGAACCAAGAAAAGAACAGTAAAAACGCCAAGCAGTTGTAGTTTCTTTTTCATTATAGTACATTTTAAAAAGACAAGACCAATAGTAAATCAGTCTTGTCTTGTGTTTAACGGTATTGTTGAATAACGCCTTCTAAACGTGTTTGTAATTCTTTATCTGGAGCTACATTGTTCACTCGGAATAAAACTCTAGAATATTTATTTACTCCCATAAAATCGCCACAAATATTAGCGTCATCAAGACCATAAACACTTAGTTTTGATAACGTATTAATGTCTTTGTCACTCATTCTAACCGCTTTTGTTGCAATTTGATTATTAGTAATTGCTACATTGCCGTTTATCAAAGTGGGGTTGTATTTGTTTAAAATTTCGTCTAATTGACTTTTTAAATCACCAAATTGAGACCAGTCGATTTGTGCGGTTTCAAAACATCCTTTGTGAATAAAGTTGATTCTTTGAATTCTAGATATTCGATCTAAGTTTTGAATTCTTTGGATAAACTGAATTTGTTGTGTGTTTACTAAATAAGATAGAAAAGCTTTTCCTTTAATTTGACCTGCATACTCTTTGTTTAACGCTAGTAACTTTTCAATATCTCCAGAGGAGATTTCTTTTGTACTTTGGATGAGGAAATTTCCATCAACCAAATAATTTCCTGCTTCATTATACAATAATGATTTCCTTGGCTTGCATTGTGAGAGTATAAATACACCCAAAGCAAGACATGCAATTAAGCTGATTGTTTTTAGTTTCATGTTTTTATTTTTTTAATTGCCTACTCTATTGTTGACTTTTCGGCTTCCGTCAATAAAAGCATAAAATTAATTGTATAATATATTGATTGAAAGGGGTTTATGCCTGAAATTATTAAGGGTATTTCCCCTTTTTTAGCTAAAAACAGATTTTAGGATATAGAAATGCGATGATTTTCTTGATAACTTATTTTTAATATTGTTTTGTAGTTAGTTTCAAAATAGTATTTTGCGACACTGCAATTAACAAACAAGAAACATGGCGACTTTTGTGATTACAAAAAGATTGAATGGGGAGTATAAGTACGAATTAACCTCTCGCAAAGGAAAGACGATTTTTACGAGTAACAGTTTTGAATTGCGCTTTGAATGTGAAGAGCATATTTTGCATTTACAAGCAAGTATTGAAAAGTTGATTTTTATGCGGTTTAGATCTGGAAATGGGAAGTTTTTCTTTCGTATTATTTTAGACGATAAACAAATCGCAGTAAGTAGAAAATATTCCACGCAATTATTACTTCAAAAAGGAATAGATGAATTTGTAAAATATGGGGTTTTAGCGGAAATTTTAGATTTTTCTTCGGATGAAGATATTTTTGCAACTTTTGAATAATTTCCTTTTTTTGTAAAATTAAAGTGTAAAAATTTTACACACTTATTTTACACAGTGTTACTTTTTTAATTTAGTAAAAAAAAACATATTTATAAGGAAAAACCGTTTTTAAAAGAAGTAAGGGTGTTTTTTTTAAAGGGTGTGAAAGAATAAAATGCTCTTTTTAAAAAAATAAGGCATAAAAAAAGCTCCACCGTGTGGAGCTTAATTTTTTTTGCTAGTTAGCAACTAATTACTTAGCTGGAGTTTCAGCTGGAGTTTCAGTAGCTTCTTCAACAGCAGTAGTAGCTGAGTCAGCAGCAACTTCAACAGCTTCAACAGCCTCTTCTGCAGTAGCCTCAACAGCTTCAACAGCTTCAACAGCAGTTTCTTCAGCTGGAGTTTCAGCGTTATTTTCTTTACAAGAAACGAACATCATAGCAACTAATGCTAAACTTAAAACAACTTTTTTCATCTTACTAAATTATAAAAGGTTAATTATTAATTCGGAGCAAAGATATAAATTTTTTGACTTGACAAAATATTTTTTGAATTTTTTTTTAAAAATTTTTATTCTTCACTCTGGTGTTCATTATGAGCAAATTACATGCCAAAAAAAATGAAAAATCTTATCTTTTTTTCTTAGATTTCTTAGTTGAATTTTTTGGATGCACCAATTTCATTTCTTCAATCAAATTTGTTGCATTCGCATACTTGTCTACAATGAATAAAACATAACGAATATCTACCATGATATTTCTACAAATAGAAGGGTCGTAATGAATGTCGCTCATCGTACCTTCCCAAACGCGGTCAAAATTTAATCCTATCAAATTTCCTGATGCATCAATAGCAGGACTACCTGAGTTTCCACCAGTTGTATGATTGGTTCCTATAAAACAAACAGGCATTTTTCCGTTTTCACCATAGATGCCATAATCTTTAGTGTTGTATAATTCAATTAGTTTTGCAGGTACATCAAACTCATAATCTCCAGGAACGTATTTTTCAATAATTCCTTCTAAGTGTGTTACGGGTTGGTAATAAACAGCATCACTCGGACTGTATCCTTTTACTTTACCATAGGTAACACGAAGTGTACTATTTGCATCTGGAAAGAAACGCGCATCTGGAAAGAGTTCCAATTGTGCTTTCATATATTCTCTTTGTAGAGCATTAATTTTTAAATTAAGCTCATTATAAGTTCCAGCTACATTCGCAGCATAATAATCGGCTAGTAATTTTACTAATTGATATCCTTTATCATTATTTAATTGCTCCATTACTACCTTACTATCACCTTCTAATAATTCTTGAACCCCTTTGTAAGAAGTTAGCTTTGAATTTGAATAAATGGTTTTAGCTAAAGTGGTAATGTCTTCAGATTTTAAACTTGCTGGTATAAAAGGAGATTTAGTACTGTATAAACGCATTAATTGTTCAAAAACACGTTCGTCTACAGTAGGATTAAAATCTTTATAGGCATCTTCAAAACGTAGTAAAGCGTTTTGTTTACGATCTGTAAAGGCTTGTTCGCCTCTAGCATTAAAAATTTGCTCCAATTGATATAGTTGGAAACCAAAACTTAATAATTCAGTATTTCTTAAAACGACTTCATTAAAATAATCACGTGCTAAAGCATAATCATTTATTTTAGTATAACTCTCTTTGAAATCACTTAATAAAGTTCCATACTCTTTGCTTTTTCCTGCTTTGTCAACTCTTTTAGAAAATTCAGCTTCAAAATCTTGTTTAATTTTAAGGGCATTTGATTTTTCTAAACCTTGTTTCTCACCAATCCATTTTTTCCAGTAATTGGCTACACTAGCATATTTAGAAGCATATTGTATTTTGATAGCTTTGTCCTTTCTCATGAAACCATCTTGTACTTTTAAAGCTGCATCACGAATTTCAATTTTTGCTGGGTTTAATGTGTTTACAAGTTGTTCTACAGCAAATGAAGGTAAATATTCTTGTGTTCTTCCTGGAAAACCAAATACTAATGTAAAATCGTCTTCACTTATTCCATCAATTGAAATTGGTAGGAAGTGTTTAGGAGTATACGGAATATTATCAGTTGCATATTCAGCAGGTTTATTGTCTTTGTTGGCGTAAATTCTAAAAATAGAGAAATCACCTGTGTGTCTTGGCCATACCCAGTTGTCGGTATCTGATCCAAATTTACCAATGGAACTTGGAGGTGCACCCACAAGGCGAATGTCTTTAAAAGTTTCCGTTACAAAAAGAATATATTGATTGCCTTCGTAAAACGTTCTGATTTTAGCTTCTTGCCAAGATTCTTTAGCAAAAGTATTTTGTACTTTAGTTATATTTTCTTGAATTTTCTTTTGTTTTTCTGCTTCTGAAGAAAGGCTAGCTACACCTTCTAGTACTTGTGTAGTTACATCATTAATACTTACAATAAGGGTAGCCACCATACCTGGATTTGGTAATTCAGCTTGTTTAGTTTTTGCCCAAAAACCATCTTGTAAATAATCATGTTCTACGGAAGAATGACTTTGAATCGCATCATATCCACAGTGGTGATTGGTTAAGATAAGTCCTTGGTTTGAAATAATTTCAGAAGTACAGCCACCATTAAAATGTACAATGGCATCTTTTAAACTAGATTTGTTTACATCATAAATGTCTTCCGCAGTCATTTTCATGCCCAGGTTCTTCATTTCGGTTTCATTCATTCCTTTTAATAAAGAGGGAATCCACATACCTCCTTGTTGAGAAAAAATAGGAATAGTGAATAATAAGATCAGTAATTTTAAAAACTTCATAATTGATAGGTTTATTATAGCGCGCAATTTACGTAATTTTTAATGGCTTTAAAAAAATGTACACGCAGATTTGTACTACTAAAAGGGAATAATAGAATAGGTTGGAATATTATTAATTGGAAATTATGTATTATTTGCGCTATTTCAAATAACGAAGAATGGCTTGTGTAGCACCTTGATTCATTTGTACAAATGTGCTGCAAATATGCCCCTTTTCATAGCGTTCGTCTTCATTTTGAAGTAATAAGTCGAAAGCATTTTTTAAAGTATCAAAATTTGAAATGGAAATGCATCCTTCTATATTAACTAAAGCAGAGGCTTCAGCAAAATGAGTGTAGTTAGGACCAATAACGATAGGTACTCCAAAAGTAGCAGGTTCTAAAATATTATGTACACCAGGATTTCCAAAACCACCACCTACGTAGGCGATGTTGGCATAAGAATAAATCTTTGTCAGTATTCCAATAGTGTCTATAATGAAAACCGTATATTCAGAAAGAGATTTTTTATTTTCTTTCTCAGAAAATAAAATTGTTTTTTGTTGTATTTGGGATTTCAATTGCGCAATTTGTTCCGATTTAATATTGTGTGGCGCAATAATAAATTTTACATTCTCTGGAGCTTGATTGATATAATTCACAATTAATTGTTCGTCTTTAGGCCAAGAACTTCCAATAACAATAATTGTAGCTTTCTCATTTTTAGTGGTATCCCATGTAAATTGTTCAATAAAATCTAAGGTATTGTCTCTTTCTAAAATCATTTGCACGCGATCAAAACGAGTATCACCTGAAAGCGTAACATTGGTAAAACCTATGGATTGTATTAATTGTTTTGATTTTTCATTTTGAACAAAAAAATGCTCAAAACTATGTAGAGCAGCTCTGTAAAAACCACCATACCATTTAAAAAAGGCTTGTTTTTCTCTAAAAATACCAGATATTAAATAGGTTTTTATTTGTCTTTCCTGTAATTGTTTTAAATAATTAGGCCAAAATTCATACTTGATAAAAAAGACCATTTCAGGATGTGCCAAGGTGATAAATTCAACTGCGTTTTTTTGAGAGTCTAAAGGTAAATACAACGTAAGGTCAGCGATGGTGTTGTTTTTTCGAACTTCATACCCAGATGGAGAAAAAAAAGTAAGCAAGATTTTATGATGTGGATACTTTACTTTTACAGCTTCCATTACTGGTAATCCTTGTTCATACTCACCCAAAGAAGCCGCATGAAACCAAATTACGTTATCAGAAGGCTGAATTCCTTCTTTTAGAGTTGCAAAAACAGTGGTTCTACCGTTTACAAATAATTTTATTTTTGGGCTAAAAAACGCAATTATTTTTAGTAAAAAGCCTGCAAAAATGACGAGAAGATTATATAAAAAAAACATGAATATCAATTTTACGGCTAAAATACGTTTCTTTTTGGTTAACCGAAAAAGTAGCATATAATTTCTTACTTTTGTGTTACCAAATTTATGCGAATGAAAAAATTACAAATGGTTGACTTGAAAAGTCAATACGAAAAAATAAAAGTGGAAGTTGATGCTTCTATTCAGGAAGTTTTAGACACTAATACTTATATAAATGGACCTTTGGTTCACCAATTTCAAGCAGATTTAGAAAAATACTTAGGAGTAAAGCATGTTATCCCGTGTGCAAATGGTACAGATGCTTTACAAATTGCCATGATGGGTTTAGATTTAAAGCCTGGTGATGAGGTAATTACTGCTGATTTTACTTTTGCTGCTACTGTTGAAGTAATTGCTTTGTTACAATTAACACCTGTTTTAGTAGATGTAGATATGACAAATATGAACATCTCTTTAGAAGGAATTAAAAAAGCAATTACCCCTAAAACCAAAGCGATTGTACCCGTTCATTTATTTGGACGTGCAGCCAATATGGATGCTATTATGGAAATTGCAAACGCGCATAATTTATATGTAATTGAAGACAATGCACAAGCCATTGGAGCGGATTATACCAATGCAAAAGGAGAAAAAATAAAAGTAGGAACGATTGGTCATGTGGGTGCCACTTCTTTTTTTCCATCAAAAAACTTAGGTTGTTATGGAGATGGAGGAGCTATTTTTACCAATGATGATGCATTAGCACATACACTGAGAGGTATTGTAAACCATGGAATGTATGAGCGTTATCATCATGATGTGGTTGGTGTGAATTCTCGTTTAGATAGTATTCAAGCTGGAGTCTTAAAAGCAAAACTACCGCATTTAGATGCTTATAATAAAGCACGTCAGGATGCGGCAAGAAAATATTCTGCAGCTTTAGGTGTAAATGAACATATTATAGTACCAGTTATTTGTGATACTTGTGATTGCCATGTATTCCATCAATATGTAATTCGCATTACAAATGGAAAAAGAGATGGATTATTGGCTCACTTACAAAACAAACAAATTCCTTGTGCTATTTATTATCCTATTCCTTTACATAAACAAAAAGCGTATGCTGATTCCCGTTATAAAGAAGAAGATTTTCCAGTAACGAATCAATTATGTGAAGAAGTGATTGCGTTACCCATGCATACCGAATTAGATGATGAACAAATTAAGTTTATTACGGATGTCGTTTTAGAATTTGTGTAATTATGTTTTTTGGATTAATAGATTAGTAAGAAAATCTAACAATCCAGCAATCGAATAATCGAATAATTAAAAATGAAGATATTAGTTACAGGAGGTTTAGGTTTTATAGGTTCTCATACCGTTGTTGAATTACAAAATGAAGGATTTGAAGTTGTTGTTGTAGATAATTTGTCTAATTCTTCGGAACAAGTTGTAGACGGTATTTTTTCTATTACAGCTAAAAAACCGCTTTTTGAGAAAATAGATTTACGGGATAAGAAATCGGTTCAGGAATTGTTTCAAAAATATAATGATATTTTAGGTGTCATTCATTTTGCAGCATCAAAAGCTGTAGGTGAAAGTGTTGAGAATCCATTATTATATTATGAAAATAATGTAACCACTTTAGTGTATTTGTTGCAAGAATTACAAAAGCTACCTAAAGCGCACTTTATTTTTAGTTCATCATGTACAGTATATGGTCAAGCAGAACAAATGCCAATAACTGAAAACGCTTCTGTACAAAAAGCAATGTCTCCTTATGGAAATACCAAGCAAATCGGAGAAGAAATAATTGAAGATGTTACAAAAGTTTCAGAAATTGATGCTATTCTTTTACGCTATTTCAATCCTATTGGAGCACATCCAAGTGCTGCTATTGGGGAGTTGCCAATAGGTGTGCCCCAAAACTTAGTACCTTATATAACTCAAACTGCCATTGGTTTAAGAGAACAACTTTCTGTATATGGTGCTGATTATCCTACTCCAGACGGAACAGCTATTCGAGATTATATTCATGTGGTTGATTTGGCAAAAGCACATGTGGTAGCGTTACAACGCTTATTGCAGCATAAAAATAAAGATAAAGTAGAGATTTTTAATTTAGGGACCGGAACTGGAAGTTCAGTATTAGAGGTAATAACTGCTTTTGAAAAGGTAAGTGGAGAAAAATTAAATTATAAAATTGTAGGTAGAAGAGAAGGTGATGTTGTAGCGGCTTATGCTAATACAGATAGAGCCAATTCTGTTTTAGGTTGGAAAGCGGAATTCTCTCTTGAAGAAGCTTTAGCAAGTGCCTGGAAATGGGAACAAAAAATTAGAAGTTAATATTTGGTATTGTATTTGTAATTCAATAAAGTGTTAAATGATTTGTTTGTTAAGAATTCTTTGAAAAACAAGTTTTGTCGTTAAACAGCTAGTTTTGTATTTGTCTATGAAAAGTTTTTTTTTCAGGTTTGTAACTTATTAATTAAAACTTTTTTAGAATGAAAAAAATTGTATTTAGCCTTATGGCTGTTGCTATGATTTCTTTTGCAAATGCAACTGAAATTAAAACTGGAGAACCAGTAAAAGAAACAGTGAAAAAAGAAATGGTTACTGTTCAGAATGAGCCCGTAAAAGAAAATGAAGAATTTAAAACTGTAACGTGTACAGTTTATGATGGTTTTACAGATTCATGGTATACACATACATATTCATGTTTCTTTTGTTGGGGAGGATCTAATAACGCTTGTTTAGCAGATGCTGTTAAAACTCTTCAAATAGAATTATAATAAAAAACAATACAGCTCCTCTTTTTGAAATTATTTAAAAGGAGGAGTTTTTATATTCCAATTATGAAAAAAATATTTTTTTTAGTCTTTATTTCAAATTTAGTTTTTTGTCAAAATTTAGAGGTTAAATTTAAATTTCATCAAAATAAGTCGTATGATTTAGTCTCTACAATTAAAAATTTTAAATTAATTCAAAATGAAAGAGCATCCACTTTTGTTTTTGATGATATAAGAAATATTAGTCAAATAAAAAATAAAGAATATGCAAGTGTATATAAAGAAAATGATTCTCTTGTTATATTTTTAATGAATGGTGAATCTTTTTTGTTTTTTGAAAAAGAACAGATTTATAAAAATTTTGAAAAGAATTTCCTTATAGCTGATTTAAGATTAGAGATGAAATCTCCAAAAATATATATTGAAGATAAAATCGATATTTTTAATTGGGAAATAATTAATAATAAAGACACGTTGATTGGAGGATTTAATTGCAAAATAGCGAAAACAAATTTTAGAGGTAGAGATTACATTGCTTATTTTTCAAATGAAATAGCAAACTATGGAGGTCCATGGAAATTTGATGGATTACCTGGCTTTATTTTAAAAGTTGAATCGTTAGATGGCTATTTGTTAATCGAACCTGTTGAAATAATTAGGACTACTTCTAATGAAATTCCTAATCCTTTTATAAATAAAAAAACAACACTTTTCACTGATTTGTCAAAGCTTTTGTTGGAAAAAGACAAAAAATATCTTGCTAGAACCAAGTCGTTGCCTAATCCTCCAGAGAGAATAGTTGTTGGAAAACCTGATATGATTGAAGATACTGGATTGGGTGAAAGAGTTTATGAATAAAGTTTTATGAATAGAATATTGTTTTTAGTTTTATTTATCAATTTTGCTTTTTCTCAAAAAATTGAGGTGGATTTTAATTTTTATATTAATAGAGAGAATGATTTGGCAAGTACCAATAAAAAATTTAAGCTATATCAAAATGATGAATTTTCTGTTTTTAAAATAATAGATATTAAAGACGAAAACCAATTTAAATATAAGAATGAAATTACTAACAAAGTTGATAAAGATTCTATCATTTTTTATTTTGTAGGGAATAATACGGTAGAAACTTTATTTAAAGAAATTTGCTACAAGGATTTTTTAAATGACTCTCAAATAAATAATCTACAACTTGGGATGAATTTAGAATTATTAAATATAAAAGATTCCTTATTTAATTTGATGAAGTGGGAAATTATAGATTCTGATGTAGTTAATATTGCTAATTATAACTGTAAAAAAGCAAAGACCTTTTTTAGAGGTAGAGAATATTGGGCTTATTATACAAATGAAATTGCCAATCAGGGAGGTCCTTGGAAATTTGATGGATTGCCCGGGTTTATTTTAAAAGTAGAATCTACAGACGGTTTTTTGTTAATTGAACCTACTAAAATTGTATTCAAAAAAGAAACTCAAAAAATTAGCAATCCATTTTTGAATAAAAAAGTAATTACTTTCTCTCAAATTAAAGACAAAATATTAGAGCAAGATAAAAAACATGTTTCTAAAATGAAGAGTAGACCTAATCCTCCAGATAAAATAGCAATGAGTAAACCTGAGTCTATAGAGGACTATGAAGTAGGAGAAAGAGTATATGAATAAAACTAGAAATGATTAAAAAAATTATTTTTTGCCTTTTGCTTACCTGTTTATCGTATAGTCAAACGCTTAAATTGATTATTAAAGATGATCAAGGTAATAATATTCCAGTGGCGAATGTGCTTTTAAAGGAAAAATCGTCTAACGAAATTGGGGAATTTTATAGAGTTTTTCAAGGAGATGGAACTTATGTAATAAAGAAGAAATATGTAAGTATACTATTGGAAATACAATCTACTAATTATGCTAGTGAAGAAATTAATATAATAAATCCTAATCCAGAAGAAGAATATTTTTTTAATGTAGTATTAAAATCAAAAGAAGTTGAACTAAAAGAAGTAATAGTAGAAGGAAAGGAATTACCTTATAAAATTAAAAAAGATACTATTGTCTTTGATATTAGTAAATACACTGATGGTTCAGAAAAAAAGGTAGAAGATGTAATCAAAAAATTACCAGGTGTTGAAGTTGATGCAAATGGTTCTATTAAATATAAAGGTAAATCTATAGAAACTGTTACTCTAGATGGCGATAATTTATTTAATAGTAATTACAAGTTAGGTACAAAGAATATCAATATCGATATGGTGGAGCAAATAGAAGCCATAGATAATTATACCAATAATAAATTATTAAAAGGTATTGAAAGCGAGGGCAAAGTTGCTCTAAATCTAAAATTAAAAAAAGGAAAGTCAGATTTTTCTGGAAGTTTAGAAAATGGATTGGGTTTCAAAAATGATCTTAATGGAGCCTTTTATAGTAATTCTTATGTAATGCAGATTTCTTCTAAAGTAAAATCATTCACCACTTTAAATTTGAATAATATTGGTAGAAGTGATGCTTATTTTTATGAGAAGCAAAGCAGTAAAAGTTTAGATCGAAAATCAGATGAAGATTTTCAAACACAAAAAATAATTACTTCAGATATTGTTAGCCCACAATTAGATCCCATTAGATACAACAGAAATAATCAATTATTTGTGAGTCATAATAATTTATTTAAAGTAAATCAAAAGACTACTTTTAAGACGAATTTCAATTTTATTGATGATAAGATAAATTCTAAACAAGATATTTCAACAAAAAATTTCATTAATAATACGACAATTGAAACTAATGATACGTATTCATTCATTAAGAAACCAAAAGTTTTTACAGGAGAGTTAGAGTTTAGATTAAATACAACAAAATCTACTCTATTTGAAGTGTATAGTAAGCAATATATTGAAAAGACAAAATTGTTTAGTACTTACGTTAAAAACAATAATAATGAATTTAATAATAACAATACTACTAACAGCTATTTTTCTATCAATAAAATTGTACATACTTGGAAAGTGTCTAACAATAATGCTTTACAAGGCAATATATATTATACTTTTAATAAAATACCTCAATATTTTACAAGTAATAGTATAGATGAGTCTTTTACACAAAAAAGTAGTTTTAGAAAGTCAATTTTTTTATTTAATTATAATTTAATTGGTAAAACAAATAAAATAAGTTATACTTCTCAGATAGGTGGAAACTTAGAAAAAACACCATATGCGTCTGAAAATTCAATAGATAACAACGATATTTTATTTCGTAATAATTTTTTCTACAATCATTCTAGAATTAAAATTAATATAAAACAATTTGTAATTGCACCAAGTATTTCTTTGACGGATTATGATTTTAGTTTGTCGGATAAAAATAATTATAGCGATTTAAAAAAAAATGTTGTTATTGTTGAGCCAAGCCTTGATTTAATTTATAGCTTTAGGAAATCTACCTTTCGAACGTTTTATTCCTATACCCAAAAGCCTATTAGTGAAGAAAATATATTTTCAGACAGAGTCTTTATAAATAATAGAACTACAATTCAGAATATACCTTCTTTTGATTTTAAAAGGACAAATGGTTTTGGAGTATTCTACTTCTACAATAATTTATTTAAAAATAAAACTTTAAGTGTTTCATCAAGGTATGAAAAAAGTAACGGTCAGTACTTGTCAAGCTATAGTATCGATGAAGAATTTATTAGAATTAATAAAAGCTTTTATCATGCTGAAAATTCTGTTTTTACGAATAATATCAGATATTCAAGTTTTATAGAGAAGTTGTCTTCAACTATAATTGTTTCAAGTTCTTATGTAGAAAATAAATATCCTAATTTTGTAAATAGCAATGATATTAGAAAAAATACTAATTATGTTTTTAAAAATTCCTTGGATTTTAGAACTGGTTTTAATTCAAAAGTAAATTTTGAAGAAACTATTGATTATAGTACAGTAGTCTCAAAATATATAATTAAAAATCAAGTAAATTCTTTCAAAAACACATTTAAAGTTAGGTATAAAATAAACAAAAAAATAAATGGCAACATAAAGTGGGATTCTTATATCCCTAATCTAGATAATAAAAATAATAATTATAATTTTCTTGATTTTGAATGCTATTATGCCATAACTAAAAAATTAAATTTTATTTTTTTAGCTAATAATTTATTGAATATTAATTCTTATAAAGAGTTTGATAATACTGATTTTTCGACCTATAATTCAGAAATAAATTTAACCCAGCGTTTTTTTCTTTTAAACGTTGAATATAATTTTTAAATAAAGTTAAATTTTTTTATAAATCTTAGATAACTCCCAATGATTTAATAATCTATTTTTAACAATCGGGTAATCTGTTATTTGAAAAAAAGATGCTGTTTTGCATTTCAAACAAACAAATTATAACATGATTTTTAAAAACACATTCTTTGCAATTACTGCAGTATTGGTTATGGGATGTAACCAAGATGACAGCGCTTCAGAAGTAACGCCTACTTCTAAGTATCCTACTTTAACGGGAAAAAATCCTTTAATTGTGGCTCATCGTGGCGCTTCAGGATATTTACCAGAACATACTTTAGCCGCTTACACCAAAGCAATTGAATTAGGTGCCGATTTTATCGAACCCGATTTAGTTATAACCCAAGATGGGGTATTAGTAGTTAGACATTTACCTATGTTATCTGGAACTACCAATGTTGCAGAAATTGCAGCATTTGCTTCAAAAAAAACGACCAAAGATATTGACGGTGTACTTGTTGAAGATTGGTTTGTTTCCGATTTTACTTTGGCAGAAATTAAACAATTGCGTGCCAAACAAGCTTTTTCAGAACGCTCCCAAGCATACAATAATTTGTATGAAATCCCTACCTTTAATGAAGTGATTGCTTTGGTGAAGGAAAAATCAGCACAGTTAGGAAAAACGATTGGTATTTATCCCGAAACCAAACACCCTGCTTTTCATGAAGCGCTTAATTTACCAATCTCTGATAAATTGTTGGAAGTATTAACAACTGCGGGTTGGAATGATAAATCAGCTCCAGTATTTGTGCAATCTTTTGAAGTGAGTAATCTGCAATATATTCGATCTAAATCTACCGTTAAAATTATTCAATTACTCAGTTGTTATGATGTTGCTTTAAATGGAGATTTAATTTTTGAAGTTCCTAATGGAGAAACCGTTTCTTATGGAAAGCCTTATGATTGGCATTTGCAAGGAGATTCAAGAGATTACAGTTATTTTACTACAGAAGCTGGATTGAATTTTGTGAAAACTTATGCAGACGGAATTGGACCTTGGAAACCTTTTATCATCTCTTACAAAGGAACAGATGCAAACCAAGATACCTTTGCTGATGATATGAATGCAGATGGAAAAATAAATGATGCTGATAAAACAGCTTTAGATCCTAGCGATTTAATTGAAAGAGCACATGCTAAAGGTTTACAAGTGCATGCATATACTTTTAGAAATGAAAGTAGAAGGTTGTTAAGTAATTATCATAATAATCCTATTTTAGAATACCAAGCTTTTTATAATTTAGGTTTGGATGGTCTGTTTACCGATTTTACAGATACCGCTTTATTAGCAAGATAAATAAAAAAGAAAAAGCTCCAGAAATGGAGCTTTTTACTACTATAAAGTTGAAAATTATTTTTCAACGTGTTCATTAATTTCTTCTTTTACATTATCTACTCCATTTTCGATATCGTTACCCACTTCTGTCATGGCGGTGTCTATAGTTTCTACTGCATCTTGAGTAGTTTCTTTAATATCTTCGCCTACAGCTTCAGTTGCATCTTCTACTTTGTCTTGTGTAGACTCTTTACAGGAAACTACTAGTAAAGTTGCTACACATGCGCATGTTACAAATAATTTTTTCATTTTGTTTATTTTAAATATTATCCTTTCAAATGTAACTAAAATTTAAATCTTTAGCAAGAAATTTGGATCAGGGCAATTGGACTTATAAAAAGATAGGTCTTTACTACTGCAAACTCCAGGATAATCTCCTTTTTTTTCTTCCATATCAAGGATGATTTGAAAATGCAAATGCGGTGCATAATCTCCATTAATTTGTGGCGCCCCAAGTGTAGCAATGCAGTCTCCTTTTTTTACGGTTTGACCAATACTTTTGTCGTTGAGGCTTTCTAAGCTAAGATGACCGTATAAGGTATAAAATGTAACTCCTTCAATTTGATGTTTCAAAATAAGAGTGGGGCCATAATCTCCTAATGCAGTATTGTTTTGAAAACTGTGTATCGTTCCATCTAAAGCTGCTAAAACAGCTGTTCCTGCTTTAATCCATAAATCCAAACCAATATGAATATTTCGTTCCTCTGTAACAGTATCATTGAAAACGGTACTCCTTTTATAGAGATTGCGTGTTTCTAAATAACCTCCATAAGCGACTTTGGCTTTATTTTTGGCTAAATGATTTTCAATGTATTGTTCAAAAGCTTCAGCATCTTTTAGAACTTCAGGAATTAAATGTGTGTTTGAAGCTGAAAGATTAATAGGAGCATACAGAGTGTAATCAATGGATGCATCAACAACTTTAATGTTTTTTTGATTTTGGAGAATAGTTTCTAATTGATTCATTTTTTATGGCTTTTAATTTATTTTTATTATTAATAAATAGATATTGCTTTACTATTTTCTCTAATATAAATTAAACCATCAAAAACATTAAGCCACTTTCCATATTGATTCGTATATCCAAGCATTATACTATTGAATTTATTTTCTTTTAATTTAGGATTTTGTCTGTTGATTTTGTCAAAATTAATATACCCATAAGAAATATTTTTTTTGTCAAGTCTTTCTTCAAGGCAATTTTTAGGTGCTTTAATAATAACTTCTTCAATGGTTTCCATATTATAAGGCATTTTGGAAACTCCTCTCGAGGAAGTAAATGCTAAACTAAATACTAAATTACCATATTCTTTTTTAATATGCTCACCAAAAACTGTAAATTTACTATATCTATAAACATCTTCATCAGCATATTCTACATCTTTTAACTTATTGGCAGCATGAAAATTTGCCATCCAACCTACAATTTTTGCTTTAGGATATCTCTTTTTAAACCAAATAAGATTTTTTGCCATTTGAGCATCTCGTAAATTAGTAAATATATTAAGTTCATCATCATCTGTAATAGGGGATTTAAATTTGTGAATTTTTGTAGCTGTAATGGTATTTTCTATTGTTTGTAATAAAAATAGATTTTCTTCATAAGCAATATTTGAAATTTCTTCATATAAATACTCTAAAGCTTTTATATATGCATCAAATTCTTCTTCAGAAACACCTTCATTTGATGCGATTAATCTTTCTCGAGTTGCTGATAAAACTTCCCAAATTTTAGTGCTGTAAGATTTTAAATTTAATTTTTCAAAGCTGTTTTGAAGATAAAGAAATGATTGTTGACTTTGGTAAGAATCCAAATAAAAAGGTTCTAAACCAACATAATTTAATTTATTATTTGCAAAGAGATCAACTAATGGTTGAATTTGTTTAGATGGTCCCCATGGACTCCATTTTCTAACCCAATTATATTTAAAGGATTCATGCATAAAGTTTTGTAAAGAAGGATTGCCATTAAGATATTCGATTTCAAAAAAATCTCTAGCTTCAAAAGCAAAAGTATCATATCCTTTTTCTTTAACTAAAAATTCAACTAGATTCGATTTAATTTCAAATGTATCTCCATCACCGTGTGTTGCTTCACCTAAAAGAACAATCTCTTTATTTTTTAAAGATTCATTCAAAAAGGTATAGGAATTTTGTTTCTTTAAATCATTTACAGTAATCATTTCATTAGCTACTTTTTCTACAACTAAACTTTTGCAACTATAAAAGAATAGTATAATTAATGGTAGAAAATAAGACGTTTTTTTCATAATTTAATTTTATTAGAAAAGTAGAAAACACAGAGACTTATATCTTCAAACTTAAATCAATTGAAAATTTGTTTGTGCTTGTAATTAATTATTAATTTAGAATTTGGTTTTTAATTCAAAATTGTTGTTGAATTTATAAGAAAAATATCTTTGATTAATGATTTTAACATTCTTTTAAAAAGAGTTTCATTAGAGAAGAAGAGTTATATAACTAACTCATTATACAATTTATCAAATGTGAGGTCTAAGTTAGCACTAAATCCTGCATGAGGTCGAGAGGTTTGTATGCTGGAACTTTTAACAGCACTAATCCATCTGAATCGTTCCTCTTTTTCAAATTGAGCTACAGGACCCCCTTCTTTTTTGCCTTCACAAATAGTAACCAAAGCTTCTAAATTTATTTGTAATTGTTCCAAGTCAAATTTGGGACAAAATGCAATTATTTTTTCCTTTGGAATTTGATATTGAATGCGCAGGTATTTTTGACGTTTACAAAATAGCATCAAACCTACATTGATAAATTCTTCGCGCTCTACTCTTGGTACAACACGAATTATCGTATAATCATATAAGTGTTTTTCGTGCATCTTGAGCTTGTTTTAAAAATAATTCTGCATGCTGTAAACGAATTGTCAAAAACTGAAAATAAACGTCTTTTATTTCATCAGGTGTAATCAATTGGTCTTCCCATTGTAACCAATCTTCTGGAATTTGATTTACAATTTCTTTTAAAATATCGGAATGTAAAGTAGTAGTACAAAATTCATGAGCAACCTCTAATTGTGTAGCTTTGGGTAACAAAACATGATCTTTGATGAGAGCAAAAGGGGTTTTAGCAGTAGTTTCCCAATGGGTCCAAGAATGATGAAAATAAAAAGATGCACCATGATCAATGAGCCAAAGTTCTTTTTTCCAAAGGAGTAGATTTGTGTTTTTGAAGGTGCGATCTACATTGGTAATAAAAGCATCTAACCAAACAATTTTTGATGCCAATAAAGCTTCACAATCGTTTGCTGCTGCGTCATAGGTTAAAGCACCTGATAAAAAATGCAACCCTAAATTTAAGCCTTGACTAAATTTTAATAAATCTTGAATTTCTTCATCGGCTTCTGTTCTTCCAAAAGCTTCATCTAAATTCGCGAAAACCAATTCTGGAACAGGTAAACCGAGAACTTTTGCAATTTGGCCACCCAAAAAT
This sequence comes from Flavobacterium profundi, assembly GCF_006491645.1. Lineage (GTDB taxonomy): Bacteria > Bacteroidota > Bacteroidia > Flavobacteriales > Flavobacteriaceae > Flavobacterium > Flavobacterium profundi. The sequence continues at coordinate 226,029 of NZ_VDCZ01000003.1, read as the reverse complement.
TCAGCGATTAAAGCCTTCACTCCATGTCCTGCACCTCTAAATTTTAATACATATTTAAAATCATCATCAGCTTCAGCTAAAGCAGGTAAAGAACCTCCTTCCCGAAGCGGAGTAATGTATCGGGTAACATTTACAGTTCGTAACTTTAAATTCATTACTAAAAAACTTTTAAACAAAGGTAGCTAAAAAAAAACTCCGATAAAATATCAGAGTTTTTTAGGTTTGTTTTTTTAAGCTGAATGAGTAGCTACTTCTTTATTGATTTTATTGACTAAACCAACCAGTACTTTTCCTGGACCTACTTCAGTAAAACTAGTGGCACCATCCGCTATCATTTGATTAACAGATTGTGTCCATTTTACTGGAGCAGTCAATTGGATGATTAAATTTTTCTTTATTTCTTCCGGATCTGAAACGGCATTGGCTGTTACATTTTGGTATACAGGACAAACAGGTTTTGAAAAAGTAGTAGCTTCAATTGCTGCTGCTAACTCTTCTCTTGCAGGTTCCATCATTGGAGAATGGAAAGCTCCTCCAACGGGTAAAATTAAAGCTCTTTTTGCACCAGCTTCTTTCATTTTTTCACAGGCCACTTCAACTGCTTTGTATTCTCCAGAAATGACTAACTGTCCAGGACAATTGTAATTGGCTGCTACAACAACTCCATCGACACTAGCGCAAATATCTTCTACTGTTTTATCTTCTAAATTTAAAACGGCAGCCATAGTGGAAGGCGTTATTTCGCAGGCTTTTTGCATGGCTTGTGCTCTTTGAGACACTAATTTTAAACCATCTTCAAAAGATAAAGCACCATTAGCAACTAAGGCTGAAAATTCACCTAAAGAATGTCCGGCAACCATTTCTGGTTTGAAGTCTTCTAATGTTTTTGCTAAAATTACAGAATGTAAGAAAACAGCAGGCTGCGTCACTTTAGTTTCTTTCAGTTGTTCTGCCGTTCCTTCAAACATGATATCGGTAATTCTAAAACCTAAAATTTCATTCGCTTTTTCAAATAATTCTTTGGCTATAGCTGAATTTTCATATAAGTCTTTTCCCATTCCTGTGAATTGGGCTCCCTGACCTGGAAATACGTATGCTTTCATTTGTTTCGTTTAATTTTTAATGCGTTATGTTTTTTTATGTATTCATAATCAGTAACAAAAATAGACTTTTTTAAGCATAAAAAAACCTTACAAATCCTAAAATCTGTAAGGTTTATTTTTTTTGAAAGTTTAAATTAGGCTTTAACTAATTGTAATTCGATGATTAGTTTAACTTCTTCTCCTACTAATACACCACCGGTTTCTAATGCTGCATTCCAGTTTAATCCCCAATCTTTTCGGTTGATTTTACCTTCTATGTTTAAACCTACTTTTGTATTTCCCCAAGGATCTTGCATCAATCCACTAAATTCAACTGGTAATTTCACTTCTTTGGATGTTCCTTTAATCGTTAAAACACCTGTTAATTCATAATTATGATCGGATATTTTAGAAAAAGAGTTGCTTGTAAACGTTAAATTCGGGAAGTTTTCAGCATCAAAAAAATCACCGCTTTTAAGGTGGTTATCTCTATCTGCATTACTGGTGTTAATAGAGTTGATTGCTGCTGAGAAAGAAATTTTTGCCGTTGAAAAATCATTTTCTTCTGTTTCAATTACGCCTTCATAAGAGTCAAACTTCCCTGAAACATTTGTAAACATCATGTGTTTTACTTTAAAACCTATTTCTGAATGTGTGGAATCTATTGTCCATTTTGTAGTTGCCATATTTTTTATTTTAAATTATGTTTTTAATTACACTACAAATTTACAATCAGAAGGTTAGAGTGTCACTTAACCTAGATTAAGAAGTAACTCAAATGTTATTTTTTTTACTTTTTCTTTTAATTCGTTATCCAAATCAGTATTAGTAATTACTCCTTTTTTAGTATCAAAATTATCATTAAAACTAGGCAATGAAAAAGTAGTTTCAATAATACCATCATGTCTTGGAAACCTTCCTTCAGCAATTTCTAAAACAGAACTACCGCCACGAGCTCCTGGAGAAGTTGCTAAAAGGAATATACTTTTACCTTGAAATAGTTTTACATTGATGCGAGACATCCAATCGAAAAGACTTTTGAAAGCGGCTGTATAATTTCCATTATGTTCTGCCATAGAAATCACAAGTAAATCAGCTTCTGCAATTTTGTTTAAAAAAGCGTGAGCCGCTTGAGGAAAACCTTCTTCTTTTTCAATGTCTATGGAATATGTTGGTACAGGAAAATCATTTAAATCTAGAACTTCTGTTGTAGCATTGGTAAAAAGACCTGCAGCATAAGTGGCTAATTGTTTATTAATTGATTTTTTACTGTTTGATGCACCAAAAGCAATAATTTTTTTCGCCATTATTTATTTGTTTTTATAATAGGTTAATGCTCCTGATGGACATTTTTCCACAGTTGCAATAATTTTTTCAGTAGTTGAATTTTCAGGTGTAATCCATGGTTTTTCTTTTGGTTTAAAAACATCAGGATTGTTTCGTACACAATTTCCAGAATGAATGCACTTTCCAGATTGCCATACTATGGTTACTTCACCATTAGTGTATTCTTTTGTAATGTCTTTCGGATTCATATATTGTTATTTAGTTTGTTAAAAATACAATTAAATTGTGGTTTCGATTACGACTTTGTTTTTCAAAATTTTAGAGACTGGACATTTTTCTGCAATTAGTAGTAATCTGTTTTTGATATCTTCTTCAATGTTTTCTGAAAAACTAATGCTGCGAGTTATAGTTGTTGTCAATTCAGGAATGTTTTCCTGATATAAATTTAAGGAAATATTTATTTCTGGAATATTCCAGCCTTTTCTATCGATATACATTCGTAAAGTAGACAAAGTACAACCCGCTAAAGACGCTAAAAGAGTAGAGTAGGGATCTGGACCTAGATCTTTACCTTCAATACTTTCGGGTTCATCCATTACAAATGTACCATTTCGCCATGAAATGGTACATTTGTATTTTTGTAAACCAATATGTCCTAATACATCATTTTCTAATAATTTTTCCATAATTACAATACGTCTTGATATTCTGGTGTTTTTTCAAAAACTTTTTTCGCAAAAGGACACAAAGGAATAATTTTTAAGTTTTTCTCTCGAGCAAATGCAACTGCTTGAGCTACCATTTGTTTTCCAAACCCTTTTCCATTGTATGCCTCATTCACTTCGGTGTGATCGATTATTATTTTGTCATTTCCAGCATATACGAAAGTCATTTTTGCAGCTAATTTTTCGTCTACTTCAATGTAGAAGTATCCGTTTTTATCGTTGGTTTCTAATTGAACTGTTGGTGTCATAATTTGTTGAATTAATGTTCCATTGGAATTTCCATTACTAAAAATTTAGCTGCAGTTACGGCTTTAATTTCGAGTGTATTGGTATTCCAAATTCCTATAGCATCTCTTGTAGTAAGCTTTTCTCCATTTACTTCTATTTCTCCTTCAATTGTCATGATATAAAAACCATTACCTTCTTTTTTTAATGCTAATTCTTTTGAAAAATCTTTATCAAAATTACTTAAATAAAACCACGCGTCTTGATGAATCCAAACGCCTTCATCTTCAGGATTAGGTGACAATATTTGAGCGAAGTTATTTTTTTGTAACGATTGGTCTAATGTTATTTGTTGGTAACGAGGTGTAACATTTTCTTGATTAGGAAATAACCAAATTTGAAACAATTTTGTTTGTTGGTCCGAATTAGGATTAAATTCACTATGTCTGATGCCACTTCCTGCACTCATTACTTGAACGTCACCTGTTTTAATCGTAGCGGCATTTCCCATACTATCTTTATGTGCCAAATCGCCTTCTAATGGAATCGTAATAATTTCCATATTATCGTGAGGGTGCGTTCCAAAACCCATTCCAGCAGCTATGGTGTCATCATTTAATACACGTAATGCTCCAAAGTGTACTCGTTCTGGATTGTACCAATTTGCGAAACTAAAACTATGCCATGCGTTTAACCAACCATGATTTGCATTTCCTCTGGTGTTTGCTCTATGAATTACTGAATTTTTCATTTGTAAGATTTTTTGTTAGGATAAAATGAAACAGTCTGAACGATTTCTTTACTGCTTCATTGTTGATTTTCAACTTATTTATACAAATTTACGACCAACACGTCTCTTTTTTCCTTAACCTAGATTAAGAAAAAAATTATTGTTTTTTTTCAGTCCCGTTGCTAATTTGAATGGGTACTTCATTGAGTGGTAAACCGCCTTTAATTCCAAAATCTAAGGTGCGAATTGGGAACGGAATCACAATTTCATTTGCATCATATGCTTTCTTAATTCTGATGATGGCCTCGCTACCTACTTTATTGTAAACCGATTGTTCTGGTGTATTTACCCACATGCGAACTGATAAATTGATGGAGCTATCACCAAATTCGGTAAAAAAAACTTTTACTTCATCTTCTTCCGATAAATCGGGTATATCTTTAACAGCATCATACGTAATTTTTTGAACCTTTTCTAAGTCTTCACCATAAGACACTCCAACAGTCAAATCAAAGCGTCTTTTTCTAATGTGTGAATAATTTTCAATGGGATTTTGAAATACTTCTTTATTAGGAATAATAACCACCTGTCCTTTAAAAGTTTCCATAACGGTGTCTCTAAGGTTGACTTCCGTTATTTTACCCATATAATCTTTCACTTCAACAATATCACCTACCCGTAAAGGTTTTCGGAAAGAAATAAAAATACCCGACATAAAATTTGCTGCGATATCTTGGAAGGCAAAAGCCAATGCTAAACCTAAAATACCAGCACCCGCTAAAATAGAAGTCACCGCTTTGTCGAGTTTTAAAATACTCAAAACCGTAAAAATCACGATTCCTATTACCGTTAAGTAGACAATAGAACTGAACAAGTTATTTAAAGTAATGTTTTTAGAAACCTTAGCAAAGAGTTTGTGTGCAATTTTGCGAATGAATTTTGCTATAAATAAGCCTAAAACTAACACAACAACTGCCAAAAAGATATTGGGTAATAATTTAATTAAACTTTCTAACCAATAGGTTAATTTTTCAGAAATTAAATCAGAAATTTTTTTGATATCCATTTGTTTTCAATAAATAATTAAAGGAATAGAAATGTACAATTGATTTACTTTTTATAATGTAAACCAACTCTAGTATTCAAATTTATATAAAATGTTTCTAAGTTAGAGGAAGACCTAGTAATTATGTAAAAGATTTCGAAAGTATTGAAACCGAAACGCTTGGCGAAAGGCTAATTTCGTGGATGACTAATACATTAAATAAACCTCTAATGCCACACTTTAATAAGTTATTGATTGTAATGATGTTGTTCGTTTCTAAAACTTTTGCACAACAAACTTTTCACAACCCCATTATTAAGAAAACGATTTCTCAACAATGGGAATTAGATAGTATCGATAGAAAAGGAACTTTTCGTTTGGTATCGTATAGACCTATCTATTTTGCCGCTGCCCGATGGTCTACAAAAAAAAATGAAGCACCGTTTAATGAAAGTGGCGAATTTGCAACAGATGATACCAATATATTTGATAATATAGAAGCAAAATTTCAAATTAGTTTTAAGACAAAAGTAGTGGAAGGTTTATTTTTTGGAAAAGGAGATTTGTGGGTGGCTTATACCCAAAAAGCACATTGGCAAGTATACAATAAAAAACTATCTCGTGCTTTTAGAGAATTAAATTATGAACCTGAAATTATTTTTAATTTCCCTATGCACGTCGATTTATGGGGAGGAAAAATTAGAAATTTTGGTTTTATTTTAAATCATCAGTCTAATGGTAAAGATATTCCTACTTCTAGGAGTTGGAATCGGATCATTTTTAATATTGGTTACGAATATAAAAATTGGAATGTTAATTTCAGACCTTGGTATCGTATGCCAGATGAAGAAGATGAAAATCCAGGAATTACACAATTTATTGGAGATGCGGAACTAGAAGTAGGAGCAAATTTTGGCAAGCATGAATTTTATACGATTATGTCGCATTCTTTTTCGACTCTAAAAAAAGGGAATATTCAATTGAATTATGTTTTTCCTATTCGAGGCCATTTGAGAGGGCATGCACAAGTGTTTCATGGGTATGGGGAAACCTTAATCGATTATAATGTACGTCAAACGACTTTAGGAATTGGAATTTCTTTTGCAAATTGGTAAATTTTTTAATTATAATTGAATGCGCTTGGTTTTCAAAGGTATCAAAAACAGCCTATTGTTATGAATTAAAACCTATAAGGTATTAGAAAGAGGCTTTGTGGTAGTAATTTAAACCTTTTTGGTATTATAAAGAAGCTATTAGATATTAAGAAGGAGCTTTTAGGTAGTAATTAAAAGCTATAAGCTATTAAAAAGAAGCTTTTTGGTATTAAGAAGAAGCTTTCAGGTGGTAATTAAAAGCTTTGAGCTATTAAAAAGAAGCTCTAAGGTAGTAATTAATAGCTTTTAGGTATTAGAAAGAAACTTTTAGATTCTTTTTGGAAATTGGTAAAATTATTTTCGCAACATTTTCGATTTCATTTTACTAAAGAATTCAGGGGTTACACCAATATAAGAAGCAATTTGTTTCTGAGGAACCTTTAGAATTAAACCCGGATAGCGATTGCAAAATTTTTCGAATCGTTCTTCTGCAGACAGACTCAAATTATCCATTAATCGCTCTTGGTGGGCAACCAATGATTTTTCCATTAAAATGCGAAAAAAACGTTCTAATTTTGGAATTTCATGATATAAAATTTCCTGATTTTCTTTGGATAATACAACTACTTCTGCATCTTCCAATACTTCAATAAATAAATTCCCTGGCTTTTGAGAAAGTAAACTGTACATGTCACCAATCCACCAACCTTCGCAGGCAAAATGCAACACATGTTCTACAATATGATCATTAATATTGAAACTTCTTACAATACCCGAATTAACAAAATAAGAATGTTTGCATATTTCACCAGCACTATGTAACAATGTCTTTGCTTTAAATTCTTTGACTTCTGTTTTGGAAAGAATGAACTCTTTCTCACTATCGGTAAGTGGCGTTATTTTGGAAATATTGTCTAAAATTAAAGCCATTATTTTGTTCTTTTTGGAAGTAATTTAAAATGAGTCACAACAAACACCGTATCTTTAATGGTACCTATAACTTCCGCTTTGCGAATCGCTTGACAAAAACCATCTTCGGCATGAGCGTCTCCGTGTTTGTCGATATGTGTGCCTTCAACAAAATACGCTTTTCCGTCTATTCTAACGGCTAAATCACAACCGTTACCTTTCATTCCAAATTGGCATTGCCCACAAGACGCTTCTACAATTTGTTTTTTATTAGTTGGTTTTTTCTCTTGTGCAACCGCAATATTTAGTAAAAACAAAGCTAACAATAGCAGGATTTTTTTCATGATTAGTATGTTTAGAAAGGCTAATTTACTCTTTTCATAGTAATTTAAAAAAGTTATTTGTATATCTTTGAGAATTAATTTTTTAGAATACTATATGAAAAAAATACTACTATCATTTTTTATTTTATTTCAAATTTCACTTTTTGCACAAATTTCAGATTTGCATAATTGTGCAGGAAATAATGTATTTGATTTAACTTCTCAAGAAGCCATTTTAATTGGATCCCAAAATCCAGAAGACCTAATAATTACCTATCATGTTAGCCTTGTAGATGCGCAAAATAATGTAAATGCCATTGCAAACCCTTCTTCTTATACAAGTGTTCCTAGTCCTGAAGCCATTTATGTTAGAGTTGAAAATACCAATACAACATCGGTGGTTTATGAAACATTTAATTTGATTGAGAATTATGAGATAGTGGTAACTGCTTTTATTGAGTCTAACGGTTGTGCAACTGGTGCTACAATAAGAGTAAGTGCTGTTGGAGGTTCGGGAGAATATATCTATGATTATACCTCTGTAATTCCAGCTGGCCCAGTATTTGGAAATCAAATAGTAGGTTTACCACCTGGTGATTATTATATTTCTGCAACTGATTTTTTGGGATGTGTTGGTTATGTGTTAATTACGGTTCCTTCTCCTGAACCTATTATAGCTACTGCATTTCTAGAATCTTATGATTGTATGTCTAACGGAACCATTACGGTTCAAGCAACTGGAGGAAGTGGTATCTATCAATATTCAATTGATGGTGGTGTAGCGCATCAAACTAGCCCTACTTTTACAAATTTACCAGAAGGAACTTATTTTATAGCTGTAATGGATAGCAATGGATGCACCGCTATTACTAATAGTATCCAAATTGTACAACCCAACCCTATTACAGCAACACTTCAAATAGTGGGGAATACAGTGCATATTATAAATGTTATGGGTGGTAGTCCTCCTTATTTTTATTCTATAGATGGTATTTCAAGTTTAAGTCCAGAGTTTTCTTATGTCTCTTCGGGCAATCATTGTTTTGAAGTTACTGATAGCTTTGGTTGTCTTTTTACAGAATGTGTAACTATTGATCCTATTTTTGATATAGAATCTAATGGGATCTATCAAGATTACAACAATGATGGTTTTGTAAATATAGGCGATGTGATTACCTATACTTTTTCACTTACAAACACGCAACCCTTAGCCCTTACTAATATTACATTAGATGCTTTTGGTTTGTCAACTAATGGCGCTACTTTGGCTGCATTATCTGGTGGTGCTACCGATACTACTACTTTTACGGCTACTTATGTGTTAACACAAGAAGACATTAATGCAGGCTATGTTACGCGTGATTTTTTATTTAATGGAACTTACGATGGAAATTCAACTTCTAATTGGGTTGTAGAAATAACCCCGTTAGCTATAACAGATGGAATACAACTAAATGCTTTTTTAGATAGTAACGGAAATAATATACAAGATAATGGTGAACGAAATATTAATGTAGGTTCATTTGAATACCAAATTAATAATGGCAATACCATACATGTTGAATCCTCAAACGGGATATATTATTTATATGAAACGAATGCTTCCAATACTTATAATTTGAGTTATACTCTTGATGCAGCCTATCAGAATTTTACAGTAACACAAAATAATTATACGAATATTACTGTCCCTGTAAATTCAGGTGTTACAACTTATAATTTTCCTATTTTAGGTGATTATAGCCCAGATTTACAAGTGTTTCTCAACCAGTATGGGGCGCCTCCTAGGCCAGGGTTTGTTTACCAAGAGAAAATTATGTACAGAAATAATGGTAATATGGTAATGAATGGAACGATTACTTTTACCAACGATGCCATCGTATCAATAACCAATGTTTCTGAACCTGGATTTGTTACCAATGCCAATGGGTTTAGTTATAACTTTACTAATTTATTGCCTAATGAAACGCGTTATATTTATGTTAGAATGCAAACACCAACGATTCCAACTGTAGCATTAGGAGATATTATAACCAATTCGGTTACTATAACACTTCCTACAGGAGATATTAATCCTAATAATAATGAAGCTACGTTATCGCAAGTTGTGGTTGGTTCCTATGATCCAAACGATAAAACAGAAGTACATGGTGGAAAAATTGTCTATGCCGATTTTACTTCTTCTGATTATTTAACCTATACCATTCAGTTTGAAAATACAGGAACAGCGAATGCTATAAATGTAAAAGTAGATGATGCTTTAGATGCTATGTTAGATGTTGCAACCCTTAAAATGATAGATGCGAGTCATAACTATAACTTAATCAAAGAAGGCAATAATTTGAGTTGGAAATTTGATGGTATCGATTTACCACCATCTGTTGCAAATACAACCATTGGTAAAGGTTATATTGTTTTTCAAATTAAACCCATGTCTGGTTATGCAATCGGCGATATAATTCCAAATACAGCTGAGATTTATTTTGATTTTAATCCGGCCATTGTAACCAATACTTTTACGACTGAATTTGTTGAGACTTTAGGAATATCCGATTTTAAGAAAAATGCTTTTGTGGTTTACCCAAATCCTGCCACGAATGAGTTATTTATACATTCTAAGACAAATGATGCTATTGAAGCTGTAGTTTTGGTTGATGTTTTAGGAAAAACAATCTATCAAGAAGTTGTAAAGGCTACTTTTTCTAGAATAGACATTTCAAGTTTTCAAAAAGGAATTTACTTCTTAAAAGTAACCCATAACGGATATGAAGAAACTCTGAAAATTATCAAACAATAATAAAATAGAAAAGCCCAAATTAATTTTTGGGCTTTTTTTATGTTATTTCATTAAGAATTTACAGAGACTAATTTTGCTGTTTCTTTGGCTCTTTCTGTAATCGTTTCAATAGGAGTTTCTATTGTGTCATGGGTTAAAACCACACCCATTCTTCGATAGGGTCTAGAGGTGGGTTTTCCAAAAATTCTAAAATCGGTTTTGGATAATGCCGCTACTTTTTCAATACCGCTATAGGTGGGTTGACTTGAATTTTCAGAAGCCAAAATAACTGCGCTAGCACCGTTTCTTTCCAAAGTAATTTCAGCAATAGGTAAGCTTAAAATGGCACGCAGATGTAATTCAAATTCGTTGAAATTTTGCGTGTTGGCTAAAGTTACCATGCCTGTATCATGTGGTCTTGGTGATAATTCAGAGAAATACACACCTTCTTTAGTTAGAAAAAATTCCACTCCAAAAAGACCAGCGCCACCCAATGCTTCGGTAACTTTTCTTGCCATGTCTTGTGCTTCAGTAAGTGCTACTTCAGAAATAGTTGCAGGTTGCCAACTTTCCTGATAATCACCTCTTTCTTGTCTGTGACCAATGGGCGCACAAAATAAAGTAGGCAAACCGTCATTTTGAGTTACAGTTAAAAGTGTAATTTCTGAATCAAAGGTTACAAAGGCTTCAACAATTACTTCAACAACATCTCCACGAGAACCTTCAACCGCATAATTCCAAGCTTTTTCAATATCTTCTGTTGATTTTATGGTAGATTGTCCTTTACCAGATGAACTCATCAAAGGTTTTACCACACAAGGAATGCCAACTTCTTTTACGGCTTCTTCTAATTCTTTTGCGGTTGTAGCATAACGATAATTGGCAGTACGCAGGCCTAATTCTTTAGCAGCTAAATCACGAATGGCTTTTCGGTTCATCGTAAAATTAGCGGCTTTTGCTGAAGGAACTACTGTAATACCTTGTTTTTCATAATCGTAAAAGCGTTCGGTGCGAATGGCTTCTATTTCTGGGACAATAAAATCAGGTTGGTGTTTGGCAACAATTCGATCTAATTCAGTTCCATCTAACATATTTATTACTTCAAATTGGTGTGCCACTTGCATTGCGGGTGCATTTTCATAATTATCCACTGCTATTACATGCTGTCCAATGCGTTGAGCGGCAATTACAAACTCTTTTCCAAGTTCTCCAGAACCAAGAAGTAAAATTTTTTTAGTCATTGTAGTGTGTGTTTCAGTTTAAGTTGAAACAAAATTAAGTTTTTAAAACGTAAAAAAAAATTGAACCACTTTTTTTAAAAGGGTTCAATTTTTTAGAAGCTTTATTGAAATTATTCTAGATTTTTAGCGATTTTAAAACCAGCTAACAATCCTAAACCAGCACAAATAAAAATGAAACTTGGGTAAATAGGTCCGTTTTCAATTTTAAACATATTATCAGCTACTAAAGCTAATAGTATTCCCGTACCAATACCAATCATTAAACAAGCCAGATTAATAACAATGATTTTCCAAATAGGCACACCTGAAGTGCTATTTGAAAAAAAGATGTTGGCATCAACTCCTTTTTCAATAAGTGCTAATCGTTCTTTGTTGCGCGTGTTTAAGAACAAATAAAAGATTCCAAAAATGGATAAAAACATAACTGGCACAATAATAATTTCTGATCCCATAACTTTTCGTTTTTTAATTGATTAAATTGAATGTGTTTTTAGTCTATGACGACAAGAGTTAAATTCAGGTTACACTTTTTTTGTTTTTTTTAAAATGGTGTAACCAAAATAAGCAAATAGCAGTCTTACCTAAATATGATTCATACGGAAGATCAAATTTATATACAAAAAGTATTACAAGGTGATACACAATCTTTTACTGTTTTAGTAGACAAGTATAAAGATTTGGTATTTACTATTGCTATGAGGATGCTTAAAAACAGAGATGAAGCAGAAGAAGCAGCCCAAGATATTTTTATAAAAGTGTATAAATCGTTACCAAAATTTCAAGGCAATTCTAAATTTTCCACTTGGGTATATAAAATTGCTTACCATACTTGTTTGGATGTTTTAAAAAAATATAAAAAAGAAACATTAGCCGTTTCCTTGGAAAATTATAAAGGAAATGAAGTGTCAGAATTGGAAAGTGTGTTTCATGTATTAGTCCAACAAGAACAGCAAGAACTAATTCAAAAATGTCTTGCGATATTGCCTTATGAAGAAAGTATATTGTTAACTTTATATTATTATGAGGAGCAATCTTTAGAAGAAATAGCAAGAGTACTAAACATTAGTTCGAATAACGCTAAAGTGAAACTATTCAGAAGTAGAAAAAAATTGGAGACAATTTTAAGAATGCAATTACCAACTGAAATTATCGAGAATTATGAAAGAAGAAATAAATAACGAAGATTTTATCAAGGAATTGATGCGTAAATCCCATTTAGAATCACCATCTGAAGGATTTACATTACAAGTGATGCAACAAATTGAAAAAGAGGTAGTTGTTCGAAAATTGTACACGCCATTAATAACTAAGAAAATGTGGCTAATAATTACTGTTTTATTTGCCTTTTTCTTAAGTATAGCCTTTTATTTTTTAGGAAATCTAGAAACTAAAAATACAACTGCATCCCTTTTTCAAAATGTATTTCAAAATAGCTGGGATAAATTATTTTTGAGCATTAGATTTTCAAAAACCCTTACTTTTTCTCTAGTCCTATTTTTTATATGTAGTCTTTTACAAATGTTTTTCATTACGTCTTATTTTAATCGAAAGACAAAATTATAATGCAAAACAATTCGATAATAAATGAAAGCGAACTAATAGTTCGCTTTTTTTGTAACCATAGTAGTCTTTTTAAAGTCTAAAAAAGTATTCATCATCAATCAAAATTATATGAGAACAGTTACAAGCCTTTTTCTAATTGCTTTTTTAGCTTTTCAGGTTAATAGTTATTCGCAAATTGCTGCATCTAAAATGGATAGTATTATTGGTCAAACATTTAAAGAAAATGAACCTGGAGGTGTTTTTTTGGTAGCAAAAGGTCAAGAAATTCTCTATAGAAAAGCTTTTGGTAAAGCCAATTTAGAATTAGATGTTAGGATGCAACCTGATTTTGTTTTTGAAATCGGTTCCATGACAAAACAGTTTACTGCAGTAGCAATTGCCATGCTAGAGGAACAGGAAAAATTAGAGTTTGAAGATGAAATTGTACAATATCTTCCAGATTACCCCACTCAAGGTAACAAAATTACGATTCATCATTTGTTAACGCATACTTCAGGAATTAAAGATTTTACAAAGATAAAAACCATTAATGAGATTGCTAAAAAAGAAGTAACACCTCAAGAATTGATTGCCTTTTTTAAAGAAGACCCCATGGATTTTAAATCAGGAGAAATGTACAAATACAATAACTCAGGCTATGTCATTTTAGGTTCTATTATTGAAATTGTTTCGGGTCAATCCTATGCTGAATTTATTCAAGAAAACATTTTTAAGCCTTTAAATATGAGTTCTTCCTCGTATGCGAGTCATGAAAAAATAATTAAAAAAAGAGTTTCAGGTTATCATTTAAAAGAAGAATTTATCAATAATAGATTCATTAGTTTTAGTTTGCCATATGCTTCAGGATCTTTATTGTCTACTGTTGATGATTTATTAAAATGGCAAATAGCTCTTGAGGCAAATACATTGGTAAAACAAAAAACAAAAGAGATGATTTTTAAAAATTATACCTTAAATAACGGAGAAGCAATAGCGTATGGATATGGTTGGCATATTATTAAAAGAGGAGAAAGTCTTACTTATGAGCATGGTGGCAGTATTTTTGGTTTTAAGTCGATGGCAATATATTTGCCTGAAAAAAAAATATATGTAGTAGGGTTAAGTAATTGTGATTGTCATTCTCCTACAACAATTGTGAAAGATATTGCTTCTTTATATAGAAATTAATTCTTCTTAAATGAAAAAAGGAAACCGTTTTAGGTTTCCTTTTTATATATTTATTATCTATTATAATATTAAGATAAAGCTTCTTTTATTCTACGTAATGCTTCTTTTAATAAATCTTCGCTAGTAGCATAAGAAAAACGAATACAATTTGGATTTCCAAATGCTTCACCCGTTACAGTCGCAACATTAGCTTCTGCTAAAAGATACATAGAGAAATCGGTTGCGTTTTCAATTTTAGTTCCTTTTAATGTTTTACCAAAGAATTCAGACACATCTGGAAATACGTAAAATGCACCTTCAGGAACATTAATTTTTAAACCTGGGATTTCTCGAATTAATCCCACTACTAAATCTCTTCTTTTGTGAAAGGCATCTACCATATGGTTTAATACTTTTGGATCTGCTTCCACAGCTGTAATAGTAGCTCTTTGCGCAATACTATTAGCACCACTGGTTACTTGTCCTTGAATTTTAGTACATGCTTTTGCTATAAATTCAGGAGCACCAATGTATCCAATTCTCCATCCTGTCATCGCAAATGCTTTTGCTACACCATTAACAGTAATTGTTCTTTCTTGCATTCCTGGAATGGAACCAATACTACAAAATGTTCCAGAGAAATTAATATGTTCGTAAATTTCGTCAGAAACTACATAAATATTAGGATGTTTTTCTAAAACCTTACAAATGGCGGTTAATTCTTCTTTGTTATAAACAGAACCACTTGGGTTACAAGGAGAACTAAACCACATCATTTTTGTTTTCGGAGTAATTGCTTTCTCCAATTGTTCTGGAGTTATTTTAAAATCACTTTCGACTGAAGTGGGTACTTCAACTGGTGTACCACCCGAAAGTTTAATAATTTCAAAATACGATACCCAATAAGGAGCGGGTAAAATAACTTCGTCTCCTTCGTTTAACATTACCTGAGCAATATTATATAAGGATTGTTTTGCTCCTGTTGAAACCACAATGTTTGCAGGTTTATAATCTAAATCATTATCACGTTTGAATTTTTCACAAATCGCTTCTTTTAATTCAACATAACCGTCAACAGGACTGTAGGTGCTGTAATTTTCATCAATTGCTTTTTTGGCAGCCTCTTTAATGAAATCAGGTGTGTTAAAATCGGGTTCACCTAAACTTAAGCTAATAATATCTTTTCCTTGTGCTTTTAATTCTCTAGCTAAAGCGGCCATTGCTAGTGTTTGCGATGTAGATAAATTGTTAATTCTATCTGATAATGCGTTCATTGTGTAGTTTGTTAATTATAGTTTATAGAAAAGACGCGATTGCTCGCGTCTCAATTTTATGTTAATTGTGGTTGTTGACCTAGTTGTTTGAGATGCTTGAAATGTGCAATAATAGCGCTTCTAGTTGTCTTGTATTCGTAATAAGGTAGGTTGCATTCTTTAGCAGTTTGTTTTACTATTTCTGCAATTTTACCATAATGAATATGACTAATATTTGGAAAAATATGATGTTCAATTTGATGATTTAATCCACCAGTATACCAATTTACAATCCAATTTTTTGGAGCAAAGTTTGTAGTAGTAAATAATTGATGAATTGCCCAAGTGTTTTCAATTTCTCCGGTTTCAGCTGAAGGAATTGGATTCGTAGTTTCCTCTACAACATGAGCTAACTGAAAAATAATACTTAAGATTAATCCAGCTGTATAATGCATCACGAAGAAACCAATTAATACTTTCCACCATACAATTCCCATTACCATTGGAATTACTATCCAAATGGAAAAATAAATAATTTTAGTAATAACTAAAGTAGTCCATAAGATTTTTGGACTTTTTAATGTACCATATGAGAGATTTCTTTTTAAATACCCGCTCATTTGTTTAAAATCAGTTGTTAAAGCCCAATTGAATGTTAATAATCCGTATAAAAACACAGAATAATAATGTTGGAACCTATGGAATTTATACCACTTCGCTTCATTGGTAAAACGAATAATTCTTCCTGCATCTAAATCTTCATCATGACCTGGTATGTTCGTATAAGTGTGATGTAAAACATTATGTTGTACTTGCCAGTTGTATACATTTCCAGCTAAAATGTAGATACTTCCTCCCATAAATTTATTTACCCAAGATTTGGTTGAATACGATCCATGATTACCATCGTGCATTACATTCATCCCAACTCCTGCCATTCCTACACCAATAGTGATGCTTAAAAGTAAATAAACCCAAAAAGGCATTTCTAAAGAAATTAAAAAGAAATAGGGTGCTAAAAATAAAGTAAACATTATAATTGTTTTTAAATGCAACTTCCAGTTGCCCGTTCTTTTTAAGTTTCTTTCCTTAAAATAATCGTTAACTCGTTTATTTAAAGTTCTGAAAAACTTAGCGTTATCTGTTTTTGAGAAAATAGGGGTTTTTGTATTCATTTTTTTTAATCTAAAGCTTTGTTTGTGACCAAAGATAATAATTATCTCTATTAGACTTCGTATTTTAACCTAATTGTTTGTTAAAAAATGTATTTTTGCAACAAAAAAAAGCAATGGAGTTAATTTTAAAATATTTCCCTAATCTTACCGAGCATCAAATGAAGCAATTTGAGATGTTAAAAGAGCTGTATGAAGATTGGAATGCCAAAATAAATGTAATTTCAAGAAAAGATATTGAAGAATTGTATGTGAGACATGTACTGCATTCTTTAGGGATAACTAAAATTTTAGAATTTAAAAAAGGGAGTAAGATTATGGATGTGGGAACAGGAGGAGGCTTTCCAGGAATTCCATTAGCGATTATGTATCCTGAAGTTGAATTTTATCTTATTGATGTAATTGCAAAGAAAATAAAAGTTGTTCAAGAAGTAGCTAAGGCTTTAGAGTTAAAAAATGTAGTTGCGGAACAGAAAAGAGCCGAATTGGTAAAATGGAATTTTGATTTTATTGTAAGTCGTGCCGTTACTAATATGCCTGATTTTGTGAAATGGGTTGCTGATAGAACCGTTAAAGATTCGAAACACGAATTGAAAAATGGAATCTTATATTTAAAAGGCGGTGATTTAGCAGATGAATTGACAGCTTTTCCCAATGCGGTTCAATATAATTTAGCTGATTTTTTTGAAGAAGATTTTTTTGAAACTAAAAAAGTAGTCTATTTGCCTTTAAAACATAAGAAATAATATCTTTTTGATAAAGATTAAGGAGTTTTATTTTTTAAATAATCTTTTATAAGGATTGGTGTTGCATCATAAATTAGTAATTTTCCATTTTGATTAAAAAGAAATCCTTTTGGATATGCTCCACAATTAAAACTGTTATTTATTTCAACAGTTGATATTCCATTAGTCCAATTCATTTGATATTTTTCTACAAATTCATTTATTTTTTTTAAATCAAATCTTCTTTCGGCATGAATAGTAATTATTTCTAAATCATTAGAATACTCATTCTTCATTTTTTTTATTTCAGGTATCATTGCAATACAAGGAGTACACCAAGTTGCCCAAAACTCAACATATATCAATTTGTCTTGATCTTTGAAATCAATAAATTTTAAACTCTTATTTTCTAAATTTGTAAAATTTAAATTCGGAATTCTACTAATCATTTTATTTTCATTAGGAATTTTATAATTAGAATCTAGTTTCTTAATTTTAGCTTTGTAACTAGTCTTGGTTTTTATAATATTTTCAACAGAAAAAGCAATACCATTATTAGAAAATAATCTTGAACTTTTTATTCCTAATTTATTGTTGAAATTTATATTTTTCGGTTTGTCATGACAACTAGGGCTTATAAATAGTATATCTGTAGAATCATTAAATACTTTATTATGGTTAGAATCAATTAAAAAAAGCGAAATAGTATCATTTTCAAAATTAAATCTTGCATTTAAAGTATTATAATCATTATAGACTACTTCATCCTTTAATAAATCAAGTGAATCATAACTTATAAAGTTAATAGTCATTGGTTTTTTAAATTCAATTTCAATCTTATTTTTTGTTTTTTTGTTACATGAAAGTATTGTTAATAAAATAAAAAATATAGTTATTCGTATCATGATTTTAATATTCTACTAAAAATTTTGAATTAAAATTTCAGAAAACTAAGTTGTTTATTGTATTATAAACAACTTAATTTGATTAATGTTTGTGTTTTTTAAAATTATGGACAATAGACTTCTTTTCCTAAAACATTGTAGTGTGTTACTGTTCCATTGTCATTAAAGCATGTAATAATAATGTCGTTTGATGAATTACCATTAGCGTCTACCATGGTCCCGAATTCTTTGTAACATGTTCTTTCAGAACCGTTTATTTTTTTCATTTGATTTTTAGAAAGTATTTTAACACTTTCTAAATTTAGAATCGATTTTTTCATAATTTAAGATTAAAATAAACAAAAATTCTCAAGTATTTATTGTCAGTTGAGTTCCTGACATTTTCAAATATAATTTTAAATTCCTTTTTATCATAGATTTCGAATAGTTATTTTTTTGTTAATTTAAATGGATGCTTTTTTTAAAAAGATTTGCTTTTAAATGAATAGTATAAAAAACGCTATCTTTTCGATAGCGTTTTTTATATAAAATAGTTCTTTTAATTTCCTAAGAAAGGATATCTATAATCTTCTTGTGTAACAAAGGTTTCTTTAATTGTTCTTGGAGAAACCCAACGTAATAAGTTCAATACCGAACCTGCTTTGTCATTTGTTCCAGATGCTCTAGCACCTCCAAAAGGTTGGCAACCTACAACTGCACCAGTTGGTTTGTCATTAATGTAGAAGTTTCCTGCGCAATTTTGTAAAGCTACAGTCGCTTCTTCAATGGCAAATCTATCGGTACTAAACACGGCTCCGGTTAAAGCGTATTCAGAAGTTTCATCTACTAATTTTAGGGTTTCAGACCATTTTGCATCTTCGTATACATAAATAGTAACTACTGGGCCAAATAATTCAGTTTCCATTGTGGTGTATTTTGGATTTGTAGTCAAAATAACCGTCGGTTCAATAAAATATCCTTTTGATTTGTCATAGTTTCCACCAAAAATAACTTCTGCATCGGCATCTTTTTTAGCTTGATCAATGTAAGAGGTTAATTTATCGAAAGAACCTTCATGAATTACAGCGGTAATGAAATTTGACATATCTTCTGGAGATCCCATTTTCATTGATTTTAAATCTGTTTCCAATTGATTCTTCACTGCAGGCCACAAACTTTGTGGAATATAAACTCTTGAAGCGGCACTACATTTTTGACCTTGGAATTCAAAAGCGCCTCGTGTAATACCAGTAGTTACTTGTTTTGCATTAGCAGATGGATGTGCAATGATAAAATCTTTACCACCAGTTTCGCCTACAATTCTAGGATAAGTTTTGTAGGTGTCGATGTTATTTCCAATTTTAGCCCAAATGTCTTTGAATACATGGGTGGAACCCGTGAAATGAATGCCTGCAAAATCTGGACTAGCTAAAATAGTATCTGTAATCATGATAGCATCACCAAATACTACATTGATTACGCCATTTGGTAATCCTGCTTCTTTGAAAATATCAATAATTACTTTTGCAGAAAACACTTGGCTATCACTTGGTTTCCAAACGACTACATTCCCCATCATAGCCGCACTAGCGGGTAAGTTGGCTGCAATAGCTGTAAAGTTAAAAGGAGTAATTGCATAGATAAAACCTTCTAAAGGTCTATGTTCTAATCTGTTCCAAGTTGAAGAATCAGAATTTGGTTGTTCTTTGTAGATTTGTGTCATGTATTCCACATTGAAACGTAAGAAATCAATTAATTCACAAGCTGCATCAATTTCTGCTTGATGAATCGTTTTAGATTGTGCAATCATCGTTGCTGCATTAATTTTTGCGCGGTAAGGTCCAGCAATTAATTCGGCAGCTTTTAAAAAGATGGCTGCTCTGTTTTCCCATGATATGGCTGCCCATTTTTTTCTGGTTTCAAGAGCGTTATCTATGGCTTGTGTAATATGTGATTTTTCTGCTAAATGGTAAGTTCCTACAATATGTTGGTGGTCATGAGGAGCCGACATGTTACGGGTATTACCTGTTTTTATTTCTTGGTCACCAATGTATAATGGAACCTCAATTTTGGAATTCCACATTTCTTTGTAAGCATTTGCAACTGCTTCTCTTTCTTTTGAGCCAACTGCATATGCTTTAACAGGTTCATTTACTGCTTTTGGAACGTTAAAAAATCCTTTTAACATAAGATATTATTTTTAATGAATTAGTATATGTTGATGGGCAAATTTAAGAAAAAAATAATGGATAGTAGGCAACAATTGTTGCAGAAAAAAGAGTACTAAAATTAATTTAAAGCAAAAGGAGCACTAAACTTAAAAGTAGGAATGATAACTCTAAAACTTTTTGTAGTTGTAAAGTTAATCATGTTGTAAAAACCTTTCATGGCTCCAATAGGAGAAGATAACAAACAGCCAGAGGTATACGTGTGTGTTTCACCTGGCTTTAAAACTGGTTTTTTTCCAACAACTCCTTCGCCATCCACAATTTCTTTGTTGTTAAGGGCATCGTAAATTTCCCAATGTCTAGTGTTTAATTGTACTGAATCTTTACTATGGTTTTCAATTTTTATTTCGTAACTGAAGGCAAAGTGAATCTTGTAGTTTTTGAAGTAAGTGCCTTCAAAACTAGTCTGAACAGAAATTTTAATGCCTTTTGTTATTTGTGTTACCATTTTAAAATAAAAGTATTCCTAAGAATATCATTATCAATGATGAAATTAATAAAAATATACCAAATAGTGGGTTCAAAATTATGAATTTTAAAACGGTTTTCCAACGATTTTGTTGATAAAAATTACGTAGTGATCGATAAAGGTAATATGGGAATATGAATAATGTGCTTATAGCAATTAAAAATTCGGAAATAGTTTCGCTAAAAAAACCAATAAAATTGAATAATATGAGGCAAATAAAAAGGAATGTAAAAAAGGTATAAGAAAATATTAAGTGTTCCGTGTAATTTATTTTTTTAGAATAAAAGACCATCCAAAAGATAATGGTGATTATTGGTAAAGATAAAAAGATTAAAAAGGGTAGTTTTTGATAGAAATATTCTGCTAATTCGTTTTTAATATTATTAGTTTTGAATAAAATAGATTTACTGTATAAAAAATGATTTAATTGCGAATCGTCATAACCTAATTCTTTTAGGGCTTGACTGGTTGTTTTGTTAGGATATTTAATGTGGAAATTCCGAAAAGAGCTAAATTTATAATAGAAGCCTACCGAACTTTTGTCAAGTTCTTGTTTGGTGTAAATAGAATCTTTATTAAGATTCTGATATTTTTCAAGTTCATTTTTTAATTGTGAAACATTTGTAACGGTGATACTATCGTTTACTACATCCGCTATTTTTTTTGGGTCATTAATATTGATTGTGTTGTTGGTCTTGGATTGAGAATCAGAAAATTTTTCTGCTAAACTTATGGTTAAAAACAGTAAAATGGAAACACTTAAAAACAAACGAAAAGGATTCGCGTATTTTTGTCTTTTCCCTTCATTGAATTCTTTAGCTAAAATGCCAGGTTTGGTAAACATGGAAACAATGGAATTTCTTAATCTAGAATCATACGCATAGAAATTAGATAGAAATTCTTCGATAAAATCGGATATAGTGAGTCTTTTAGTAGAATTCAATTGACCACAATGATGGCAATATTTTTCGCTACTATCTAATGGTGTTTCGCAGTTTAAACATTCGTAACCACGATATTGTTTGAATTTTCTCTGAATCATTAGTTTCTTATTCCTTCACTATTAGTGTTTGAGATGCCTATTACACGATGGTAACGATCATTATTTCCTTTGTAATATACTATTATGGTGTAATTATTTTCAGTTTGATAATAGTTTCCGTCAATAGCATTTTGATAATCAATCTTTTTGTTTTTGTCTAAAAGAGTATACAGATAATTAGTGTAACCTTGTTTGATTAAAATTGCCTTTTCAAATAATCCAGATTCTTCATTGTAGGACATTTTATTCTCTTCGTTTGTAGCGTAATTATTAAACATTCCTGTTACATAAATAGATTCATCATGAAACATATTCGGTGCGTCAAGTGTAAAATAGACCCAAGAATAATCGGCTCCTACTTCAGAGTTTTCAGAATTACTGTTTAAGACTATAAAGTTGCCATTAAAGTCTGGAAAATAGGTATATACGCCATTTTTTCTGGCTTTGTTAACATAGAGATGCGAGTTGTAAATATCGCCAGCTGTTACTCTAGAAACCGTATTGTTGGTTACTCTAATTTGAGAATTATCTAAGGTGTAAAATTCATTTCCAGCCCAAAATTGAGTTTCTTTGTTGTATTTGTAAATTAATTCAGAGCCAATGGTGTATTGGGGTTTTATATTTGAGATTTGTTCTTTCCAATTGCCATTTTTAAAAATTGTAATTTTTACATTTTGAATTGGGTTTTGAAGTAATAAATCACCATAATTGATGGCAATTTCAATGTTTTGTTTTTCATTTAAACTCTCAAAATCACGTGCTCTTCGTACTTCAGTTGCTACTCTGACTTCTTCTTCATAAATGATAAATTTTCTTGAAAAAACCAACTCTTGTTCGTCGTTAAAAATTTTTATGATATAGTTTCCGCTTTTGGTTATGCGGTTGTATTTGTTTGGAAATTGTTGGCGATAATGTGAATACAATTGAAGTGTATTGAAAGAATTTTCATAGGTAATTATTCTTTGGTTGTCCAATCCGGTTAGGTATTCCACTTTGGCTAAAGTGGTGGGAGTCCAATCATAATTATATTGAGTAATGGTGTAATAGTAATCTGCTTCATTTCCAAATAAATCATCAAATTGCAGTTCAAACGTTTCACCTAATCTAAAAAAAGGTAAAACGTTTTTATTATTTTGAACAAATGAAATGGTTTTGATATTATAAGGAGGCTCAGATTCGTTTTCAATTTGGGCATAAATAGCTGTTAATGAAAGGAAATATAGGAGTAGTATGGTTTTTTTAATCCACATGTTTTTTGTTCTTTTTGTAAAAATAGTAAATCTCTAAATAGTAATGCAAAATTTATGCTGTAATGAATGTTTTTTAGTAATTTAGAATAAGTATAAATAATGAAAATCAATTGCTATATTTTTGGAGTAGTGTTTCTTAATTAATTAAATTTGCACGTTTTATAAAATAGTACTAACCATATCTTCAATAAACATGTCAAAAGACATTCGAATTAAAAAAGGTTTAGACCTTAAGTTGAAGGGTGAAGCGGAAAAACAACTTTCAAATGCTACCCGATCGAAAGTCTATGCTATTAAACCTTCTGATTTTCATGGGGTCACTCCTAAAATGATTTTAAAGGAAGGAGCTACTGTAAAAGCTGGTGAAGCTATCTTTTTTTCTAAGAAAGATGAAGCTGTAAAGTTTATATCGCCAGTAAGTGGAACCATTCAAGAAATTATTCGTGGAGAAAAAAGAGTTATTCTAGAGATTAGAATACTTGCTGATTCTCAAGATGTCTACGTAGAGCATAGCAAAATAAATCCAAAATCTTCGTCGCGTTCTGAAGTTAAAGAACATTTGTTAGCTTCTGGTTGTTGGCCATTCATTAAACAACGTCCGTATGATGTTGTTGCGAATTCGGCAGATACACCTAAAGCTATTTTTGTTTCTGGTATCCATTCGGCACCTTTAGAAGGGGATTTAAATTTTGTTTTAAATGGAAAAAAAGACGCTTTAGAAGCTGGCTTTGCTGTTTTAACAAAGTTAACTTCAGGAAAAGTTCATGTAACAGTGGATTCAAAAACTGATTTTATGCCTTCGACAGAAGGAGTTGTGGTGCACAAAGGGCAAGGTGTACATCCTGTAGGATTAGTATCTACTCAAATTGCTAAAATTGATCCTATCAATAAAGGTGAGAAAGTTTGGACTGTTCAAATAGAAGATGTAGCTGTTATTGGTGAATTGTTCTTAACAGGAAAGTTTAATGCGGAAAGAATAGTTGCATTAACAGGTACTGGTTTTGAAAGACCTTCTTATGTGAAAGCTTTAATAGGTGCTCAAATTAGTGATGTTGTTGCTGGAAATTTAAAAGAAGGTAATTACAGAATTATTAGTGGAAACGTTTTAACTGGTGATAAGAAAACTAAAGAAGATGCTTTAGGATTTTATCATAGTCAAATTACTGTTATTCCAGAAGGTGACGATTACGATTTCTTTGGTTGGAATATTCCAAGACCTAATAAATTTAGTGTTTACAGAGCTATGATGTTCTCGTTTTTAACACCAAATAAAAAATACGACTTAAATACAAATACAAACGGAGAGCACAGAGGTTTTGTGTTAACTGGAGAGTATGAAAAAGTTTGTCCGCTTGATATTTACCCAATGCAATTATTGAAAGCTATTTTGGTTAAAGATATTGACCAAATGGAAGCCTTAGGTATTTATGAAGTCGCTCCTGAAGATTTTGCTTTAACAGAATTTGTTGATGTTTCAAAACAAGATCATCAGAGAATTGTGAGACAAGGATTAGACTTAATGATTAAAGAAGTAGGTTAATCCCTTTAAGAAATTTAAAATCACAAAAAATGAGTTTGAAACAAAATTTACATAATTTAAAAGAAAAGTATCGCGGTACTAAAATGGAACAATCGTTCAATGCATTGCACACTTTTCTTTATATGCCTAACATAACAACACATTCTGGTTCACATGTTAGAGATGCTGCCGACTTAAAACGTGTAATGAACACGGTTATTATGGCAATGGTTCCTGTTTTATTATTCGGAATGTTTAATGCAGGTTACCAAATGAATGGACAAATTAATGGTTTTGAAGCTGTTGATTTTTTCACATTAGACAACTTTTTAGTTGGATTGAAAAAAATACTTCCATTATTAGTAGTTTCTTATGGAGTTGGTTTAGGTATCGAATTTATCTTTGCTACGGTTAAAAAACACGAAGTAGAAGAAGGATATTTAGTAACGGGTATGTTAGTGCCTCTTATTGTTCCTATTGATTTACCTTTATGGATGTTAGCTGTTGCAGTTGCATTCGGAGTAATTATTGGTAAAGAATTATTTGGAGGGACGGGTATGAATGTCTTAAATCCAGCATTAACAATTCGTGCATTTTTATTCTTTAACTGGGCAGCATGGATGTCTGGAGATAAAGTTTGGGTGCATGGTGCTGTTGATGGTTTAAAAGCTTCAAATGGTGTTGATGCTATTTCTGGAGAAACTATTTTAGGAGCTTTAGCTCAAAATAAACCACTTCCTGAGCATTGGGATGCAATGAACTCATTCTTTGGATTCATTCCTGGGTCAGTTGGAGAAACTTCTACGTTTTTAATTGTATTAGCGGGTTTATTCTTGATTTTAACAGGAATTGGAAGTGCTCGTATAATGATTTCTGCAGTTATTGGTGCTGCAGTAATGGGATTAATCTTTAATGGATTAGTAGATTCTGGAGCTATCGTAGAAGGAAGTAAGTTCTATGGTCTAATGCACTTACCATTTTGGCAACACTTATTAATAGGTGGTTTGGCTTTTGGTATTGTATTTATGGCAACAGACCCTGTATCAGCATCGCAAACGAATACAGGTAAAATCATTTATGGATTCTTAATCGGTTTATTCTCTATATTAATTCGTGTTTTCAATCCTGCTTATCCAGAAGGGGTTATGATGGCAATTTTATTAATGAACGTATTTGCTCCTACAATTGATCATTATGTTGTTCAGGCAAACGTGAAGCGAAGAATGAAACGATTAAAACTTAAAACTGCTTAATTATGTCAACAAAACGTACAGATTCAAACATATATACTATTGTATTCGCAGTAATATTAGTAGTAGTGGTGGGTTCTTTGTTGGCATTCTTTGCAAATGCAACAAAAGACATGCGTGTTAACAATGATAAAGTTAAAACGCAATTAGATATTTTAAGTTCAATAGGAGTAGAAGCAACTCGTGCGAATGCAACAGAGATGTTCAATCAATATATCAAAAAACAATTTGTTGTTGAAGGAACAACTGCTACAGAGGATGCAGAAGCTTATTTAATTGATGTTAAAAAAGAGCAAAATGCTGCTAAAGAAGGTAAAACACAACGTTTGCCTATTTTTGAAGCAGAAAAAGACGGAAAAACAATCTACATTGTTCCTGTAAGAGGTAACGGTTTATGGGATGCTATTTGGGGATATGTTGCTCTTAATGATGATTTAAAATCAATTTATGGTGTTTTCTTTGACCACAAAGGTGAAACACCAGGTTTAGGAGCTAATATTACAGAGCCTTTCTTTAAAGATGATTTTAAAGGAGAAATGATTTATGGCCCATCTGGAGATTTTAAATCGGTAACGGTTTCTAAATCGAATGGAGATCCTAATAATACAGACAAAACCGATAACGAAGTGGATGCAATTTCTGGTGCTACAATTACTGGAAACGGTGTAACAGCAATGTTGAAAAAAGGTTTAGGTTTGTATTTACCTTACTTTGAAACCCTTAAAAAATAAAACTATGGCAGATACTAAAACAAAAGAAAAAGAGCCATTGTTCTCAAAAAAGAATCTTGGACTTGTAAAAGATCCTTTAGCAGATAATAACCCAATTACAGTTCAGGTATTAGGTATTTGTTCTGCTTTGGCAATTACAGCAGAATTAAAAGCTTCTGTTATTATGGCTTTATCGGTGATATTCGTTACGGCTATGGGTAACGTAGTGATTTCATTAATGCGTAATATCATACCTAACTCTATTCGTATTATTACTCAATTAGTGGTAGCGGCAACATTAGTAATCTTGGTAGATTTAACGTTGAAAGCTTTTGTTCCCGATTTAGCAAAAAAATTATCGGTTTTCATTGGATTAATTATTACGAACTGTATTATCATGGGACGATTTGAAGCATTCGCTTTGGGTAACACACCCTGGAAATCCTTTTTAGATGGTATTGGTAACGGATTAGGATATGGAGTTATCTTGGTAATTGTTGGTTTTTTTCGTGAATTATTAGGTTCTGGTGACTTATTTGGTTTAGGAAAAACATATTTAGGACACCCTTTACTAGGAAATCCAATTAAAGGCGAACTTTCAGGTTTATATGCCTTAGGATATGAAAACAATGGATTCATGTTATTAGCACCAATGGCTTTAATTACATTGGGTCTAATTATTGGTTTCCAACGTTCAAGAAATAAAAGTTTAATTGAAGAAACACACTAAGAAATGGATTTATTACAATTATTTTTAAAGTCAATTTTTATTGATAATATGGTATTTGCCACGTTCTTAGGAATGTGTTCTTACTTAGCGGTTTCTAAAAAAGTATCTACTGCTGTAGGACTTGGAGCTGCGGTAATCTTCGTTATGTTAGTAACGGTACCATTAAACTACTTATTAGATCAATACTTACTTAGACCAGGAGCTTTAGTATGGTTAGGGGATGAGTATGTAGATTATGATTTAAGCTTTTTAACGTTTATTCTATTTATTGCGACTATTGCTACAATGGTTCAATTAGTAGAAATGATTGTGGAGAAATTTGCGCCTGCTTTATACAATTCATTAGGTATTTTCTTACCCTTAATTGCTGTAAACTGTGCCATTTTAGGAGGATCTTTATTCATGCAACAAAAAGAGTTCAATAATATTACGGAAGCAACAGTATATGGAGTAGGTTCTGGTATTGGATGGTTTTTAGCAATTTTAGCTATTGGTGCCATTCGTGAAAAAATCAGATATTCTAATGTGCCACCTGCTTTCAGAGGATTAGGTATTACTTTTATCTTGACAGGTTTAATGGCTATCGGATTTATGTCTTTCGGTGGAATGTTAACGGGTGGTGATGAAGCTCCTAAGAAAGAAGTTGTGGAAGCAATTCCTCCAACCGAAATGAAAGAAGTGACTCCAGTTGAAGAAGTAAAAACAGACTCGACTGCTGTGGAAACTGTAAAAGATTCATTAACCGAAATAGCACAAAATTAATTATGATAGCATTAGAAGTAAGTACTACAGGTTTAATTTTAACAACAGTAGTTGCCTTTTTGGTTTTATTATTGGTTTTAGTAGCGGTTATTTTGTTTGCTAAAGCAAAATTAGTTCCTTCAGGACCTGTTAAAATTAAAATCAATGGTGAAGAAGAAATTGAAGTAAATTCAGGAAGTTCTTTATTATCTACATTAGGAAGTTCAAAAATATTTTTACCATCTGCTTGTGGAGGTGGAGGAACATGTATTCAATGTAAATGTAAAGTCTTAGAAGGTGGAGGAGAAGCTTTGCCTACTGAAACTCCTCATTTCAATAGAAAAGAATTAGCAGAAGGTTGGCGTTTAGGATGTCAGGTGAAAGTAAAAGGAGATATGAAAATTGAGGTGCCAGAAGAAGTATTTGGTATCAAAAAATTTGAAGCAAAAGTATATTCTAATTACAACGTAGCTTCTTTTATTAAAGAATTCATTGTGGAGTTACCAGATGATATGCACTATGAACCAGGTGGATATATTCAAATTGAAATTCCTAAATGTGAAGTTAAATATTCGGATATAGATATTACTGCTCACCCAGTTGAACATCCTGGTGAACCAGATAAATTCCAAGCAGAATGGGATAAATTCAATTTATGGCCATTAGTAATGAAAAATGATGAGTTGGTTGAAAGAGCTTATTCTATGGCTTCTTACCCAGCTGAAGGAAGAAAAATTATGTTGAATGTACGTGTGGCAACTCCACCTTGGGATAGAAACATCAATGGATGGGCAAAAGTTAATCCTGGTGTAGCATCATCTTATATTTTCTCAAGAAAAGCGGGTGACCCAGTTGTGGTTTCTGGTCCTTATGGAGAGTTCTTCATTAACGAATCCGATGCTGAAATGTTATATGTAGGTGGTGGAGCTGGAATGGCGCCAATGCGTTCGCACTTGTACCACTTGTTCCGTACAGTGAAAACAGGAAGAAAAGTAACCTATTGGTATGGTGGACGTTCTAAGAGAGAGTTATTCTACACGGATCACTTTAGAGCTTTAGAGAAAGATTTTCCTAACTTTAAATTCTATCTTGCCTTGTCTGAACCATTACCTGAAGATAACTGGAAAGTAAAAGACGGTATCAATGGGGAAGGAGATGGATTTGTTGGATTTATTCATAATGTGGTAATTGATAACTATTTATCTCAACATGAAAACCCAGAAGATATTGAATTGTATTTCTGTGGACCTCCAATGATGAATAAAGCCGTTCAAAAAATGGGAGAAGATTTTGGATTAGATCCTGAAAATATTAGATTCGACGACTTCGGTGGATAATCTGAAAATAATAAATAAAAACCGTTCTTATTTTAGAACGGTTTTTTTATTTCTACCCAATCAATTTGTATTTTTGTAGTATGGAAGAATTAACAGAACAAGAATTGCATCAAATTGCCATGAGCCATGTGGGGAAAGACTTAGAAAAAAATGGTTTTGAATTTATAGCGATTAATAGTCAATTAAAAAAACACCCTCAATT
The DNA here is from genome assembly GCF_006491645.1 of Flavobacterium profundi. Classification (GTDB taxonomy): domain Bacteria; phylum Bacteroidota; class Bacteroidia; order Flavobacteriales; family Flavobacteriaceae; genus Flavobacterium; species Flavobacterium profundi. The sequence continues at coordinate 196,371 of NZ_VDCZ01000003.1, read as the reverse complement.
TGTTTGTGTTGATAAGAAAACCAATACACTTCACTTTGTAATGGTTCAAGCAGTTCCTTATCCAATTAACCCTGATGAACCGAATATTTTATTTATAGAAACTTTTATGAATCATGCGAAAGCTAAAAATGCCAAAGTGTTATTTGCTGGTGTGGGAATAGCTAACGCAGATGATTTTGAAAAACCAGTATACAGAAATTCTGACTATATAATTAATTACAATGGATATCAAACCCTTTTATAGTTGCCTATTCTTTCTTTTTATTTTACTTTCTTGCCAAGATAAAAAAGATGAAGCTAGAAACGATTTTTTTATAATTCAAGGGGAAGCGCAAGGTAGTACCTATAGTATAAAATACATTGCAACAGAAGAAATTGTTGTTAAAAGTCAGATTGATTCCTTACTGAAAGTATTCGACTTGTCCTTGTCTACTTACAGATCAGATTCTAAAATAACGAAGCTGAATGCTGGTGATTCAACTATAATTGTGGATGATTTATTTGTTGAAACCTTTCGTGCTTCCAATCAAATCTATCAAGAAACAGACGGTTTGTTTGATCCCACTATAGGCGTTTTAATTAATGCATATGGTTTTGGTCCAAGTAAAAAGCATCAAAATTTATCTCAAAAAGAAGTGGATAGTTTGCTACAATATGTAGGTTTTAGTAAAGTAAAATTAGAATCAGATTTGACTATTTCTAAGCAATATTCTCAAACCTATTTCGATTTTAATGCTATTGCTCAAGGTTATTCTGTAGATGTAGTAGTCGATTTTTTAAAAGCCAAAGGAATTAAAAATGCAATCGTTGAAATAGGTGGCGAATTGGTAGCAATAGGCAGTAATACTATCGACCATAAAAAATGGGTTGTAGGAATAGATGATCCTTTGCAAGAACTCGATCAAAGAAAATTAATTGTTACCATTGGAATTGAAAATTTAGGTATGGCAACTTCAGGAAATTATCGAAAGGTAATTACAGATTCTATTACTGGAGAAAAATTTGTTCATATTATTAATCCTAAAACAGGTAAAAGAGAGAAAAACAATATCTTAAGTGCTACGGTTTTAGCTCCAAAATGTATTATGGCAGACGGTTATGCCACTGCTTTTATGTTGATGTCTTTGGAAGATATACAAGCTTTTTCAGAAAAGCATGCTGATTTATATATCATGATTTTATATGCAGATGACAAAAATCAATTGCAACAATTTACTACCGCTAATTTTTCTAAATTGATATTATAAAAGTTAATTTAATTATAATAATTTATCTTATTCAGGGTTATATATTTAGATTTGAAAAAAATATAACTTCATGAAAAAATTTAGACAATTCTTTTACTTTTTGCTGGCAACACCTTCTTTATTAGTTGCACAGGAATTAAAAATGGACAGTCCAATTCCTATGGATCCGTCTGTAAAAACTGGTACATTAAAAAATGGTTTAACGTATTACATTAAGAAAAACAGTAAACCAGAGAATAAAGTGGTATTGCGATTAATGGTGAATGCGGGTTCTATTTTAGAGACTGATGAGCAACAAGGATTAGCTCATTTTATGGAACATATGTGCTTTAACGGAACAAAACGTTTTCCAAAAAATAAATTAGTAGATTATCTCCAAAGCATTGGAGTTAAATTTGGTCAACACCTTAATGCATATACTAGTTTTGATGAAACCGTATATTTTTTGCCAATTCCATCTGACGATAAAGAGAAAGTAGAAAAAGGATTTCAAATTATTGAAGATTGGGCTTTCAATACCACGCTTACACCAGAAGAAATAGATAAAGAAAGAGGTGTGGTTTTAGAAGAATACAGATTAGGTTTAGGTGCTGATAAAAGAATGGAAGACCGTTTTATTCCTAAAATGATGTATAATTCTCAATACGCAAAGCGATTGCCTATTGGTCAAAAAGAAATTTTAGAAAATTTTACCTATGATAAATTAACCTCTTTTTACAAAGATTGGTATCGTCCAAACTTAATGAGTGTAGTAGTTGTTGGAGATATTGACGTTGCTGAAATGGAACAAAAAATTAAAGATCATTTTTCAGCTTATAAAAACCCCAAAAATGAAAAGCCAAGAAAAGTTTTTGATGTTCCTAATCATAAAGAAACATTTGTAGCAATCGAAAGTGATAAAGAAGCTGCTTTTACTCAAGTTCAATTATTATATAAAGATAAAACGGAACCTAAAAAAACAATAACTATAAAAGATTTTAGAGACGAATTAATTGAAGGTTTGTTTACAACCATGTTGAATAATAGACTAGAAGAAAAGCAAAATTCACCTACTCCACCTTTCACTTTTGGTTACACCTATCATGGTGGAACTTGGGCTAGAACCAAAGAAGCTTTTCAATCTTTTGCAATGGTAGGTCAAGATAAACAGTTAGATGCTTTAAAAGTTCTAGTTGAAGAAAATGAAAGAGTAAAGAAGTTTGGTTTTACAGATGGAGAATTGGAGAGAGCAAAATCAGAATTCTTAAACCAAATTGAAAGACAATATAATGAAAGAGATAAAACGGAATCAGATCGATTTGTAAATGAATTACAGCGTAATTTTCTAGATCAAGAGCCTGTTCCAAGTATAGAATGGACTTTTGTAACCATGAAACAGCTTTTGCCAACGATTTCATTGAAAGAAACAAATGATTTGATTGCAAAATATATACAAGATGAAAATAGGGTAGTCATCTTAACAGGACCTGAAAAAGAAGGTTTAGTTTTACCAACTGAAAAAGAAGTATTAGCAGCAATTAATGTTGATGAAAATGCCTTGCAGCCTTACCAAGATACTGAAATGGTTACTAGTTTATTAAAAAAAATACCTGAAAAAGGAAAAGTAGTTACTACAGAAAAGAATGATAAATTGGATATTACAACTTTAACGCTCTCTAATGGTGCTAAGGTAATATACAAAAAAACAGATTTCAAAAATGACGAAATACAATTTCAAGCTATTAGTTTTGGGGGTACAAATTTAGTTGCTAATGACGATTATATGAAAGCGTCTTTAGCAATGGGCGGGTTAACGGAAGCTGGTTTTTCTGGAATGAATAAAAACGATATTAATAAATTTATGACTGGAAAAATTGCAAGAGTAAATCCGTATGTAAGCTCAACAACAGAAGGCATGAATGGTTCTTCTACGCCTAAAGATTTTGAATATTTAATGCAAATGATTCACGCCTATTTTACGGATTTAAATAAAGATAAAGAGGCATACAATGGTTTTGTAGTTAAACAAAAGGGGTTTATGAGTAATTTGTTATCACAACCATCCACGTATTTTTCAAATGAATTATATAGTTATTTAAATAAAGAAAATCCAAGATACAAAGGTTTTCCAAAGCCTGAAGATTATGATAATGCGGACTACGATTTAGCGTATACTATTTATAAAGAACGCTTCGCTAATGCAGGAGATTTTACATTTTATTTTGTAGGAAATATAGATGAATCAAAAATAGTGGACTATTCAGAACGTTATCTTGCTTCGCTACCTTCTTCAAATAAAAAAGAAAATATGGTAGATTTAGGATATAGAATGTTGAAGGGAGAACATAAAAAAATAGTTAATAAAGGAAAGGATCCAAAAAGTACAGTTAATATTATGTTTTATGGAGATTGTAAGTATGATAGTGAAGAAGCATTTGCTTTAAAAGCATTAGGTGATGTCTTGACTATTAAATTAGTAGAAGAACTTAGAGAAAATGAAAGTGGTGTATATGGTGTAGGTGCAAGAGGCTCTATGAGTAAAATGCCATATGGTAGCTATAGTTTTTCAATTAATTTTCCTTGTGGACCAGAAAATGCTGAAACTTTGATTGCTTCGGCTTTAAGAGAAGTCAATAAAATTATTGAAAAAGGTCCTGAACAAAAGGATGTAGATAAGTTTAAAGAAACAGAAAAGTTAGATTACAAGGAAAAAATAAAAGAAAATAGATTTTGGATGACAAGTTTAACAAAAGCACAACTTAACGGAAGTAATCCTGAAGAAATGTTGCATTATTTAGATCAAGTATCTAAAATAACTGCAAAGGATATACAAGCTGTCGCGAAAAAATATCTATCAAAAGATAAAGTTGTTGCGGTGTTAATGCCAGAAGAATAAATTTAAAAAATAGATTTTTATAAAAACCCACTTAAAAAAGTGGGTTTTTTTATTCTAAAATATAATTAATATTGTCAAAAATTTCCTCTGGAATTGTATTTTCAATAATAGAGTCTGAAATTTCTTTTTTATTTTGTTGTAATAGGTTTATTTTTTCTTCGATTGTGTCTTTCGCTATAAATCGAACCACACTGACTTGGTTTTTTTGACCAATGCGATGTGCTCTTCCAATGGCTTGTAATTCTGCAAAAGGATTCCACCAAGGATCCAAAAGAAGTACGTAGGAAGCTTTAGTTAAGTTTAAACCCGTTCCGCCTGCTTTTAAAGAAATAAAGAAAAGTAATTGAGAGTCTTCTTCTTGAAAAGCAGTCACTTGTTTTTCTCGATCTTTTATAGGCGTATTTCCTGTTAAAAGACAATAGTTGATTTTTTGTTTTTCACACCAATCGGTATAGATTTTTAAATGAGAAGTGTAGGAGCTAAAAATTAATGTTTTTTGTTGGGCTTGTACCAATGTTTCTAAATAAGCCGTAACATCTGAAAATTTTCCAGAATCCATTTGTTCCCCAATTAAAATAGGATGATTCGCTAATTGTCGTAGTTTGGATAAAGCATTAAGGATAGAAATTTTGGAATTTTGTTGGGCTTCCAAAGCATTTATCTTTTTGTCAATTAAATAGTTTCTAATAATTGATTTTTCATTATCATATAGTTTGGCTTGTTGTTCACTCATTTCAGAATAAAATAGTTGCTCTGAAATTTCAGGTAAATCTTGTGCCACTTCCATTTTGGTTCTCCTCAATAAATAAGGATTTATCAATGATTTTAATTCTTTAATTTTTTGAACATCTTTTTGTTTTTCAATTGGTTTTTTAAAATGAGTGTCAAAAAAACTAAAACTGTTTAATAAATTAGGATTTATAAATTGCATTTGACTCCATAAATCACTTAAAGAATTTTCTATGGGAGTTCCGCTTAAAGATACTTTATGAGTCGCATTTATAGTATTGATCGCTTTGTAAATCTTAGAATTTCTGTTTTTTATTTGCTGACTTTCGTCTATAATTAGAAAATGAAACGGTATCGTTTTTAGTAGCGCAATATCTTTAAGTAATAAACCGTAAGAAGTAAAAACCAAGTCTACTTTGTCTATTTTTTTACGTTTTATTTTTCGATCTAAACCTGTATAATTTAATCGTGTAAAATGTGGTGCGAATTTTTTGGTTTCATTAAACCAGTTATAGGTTAAAGAACTTGGAGCAACGACTAGTGCTTTTAACTTTTTTTCTTTATTCAGCGAAGTACTAAATAAATCAAATGCAGATTCGTCTTCTTGTACAATTGAAAAATCCTCTTCAAAGCGAGTAAAAACAAAATCCAAATAAGCTAGGGTTTGAATGGTTTTTCCCAAACCCATGTCATCTGCTAAACAAGAACCAAGCCCTAATTGGTAATTTTTTACCAACCAATTCACGCCTTCTATTTGATAGTTTCTTAATGAAGCTTGAATCTTACCAGTGCTTTCATAAGGTATAATTTCTTTGTTGAAAGAATTATTTTCTGTTGCAATTCCTGTTTCTTCTAATAAGGTAAAATGGTTTTTCTGAATTTGGATTTTCTGATTTTGGTGTTTGCCAAAATCCGCCAAAGGCTTATACTTACTAAACCATTCATCAGGGATTATAAAAATACTCTCATCTGGTAATTCATACAAACGATTACCCGATTTTAAATAAGGAATAATTGCAGAAAACGGTAAAGAATAGTTGCCAATTTCAATGGTCATTTCAATATCAAACCAATCTTTGTTTTCTACAAAATGAGATGCTATATTATAAGCTGCTGTATTGATTAATTTGTCATTTATATTCCAATCAATACTAATATTTGTAGTTGTAATTTTATCTTGTTTAGCAATTAGTGCTGTTATATTGTAATATTCTGAAACTTCATGAATCGCATTGGTAAAAGAAGCAAACTTTGAATTTAAAAATAACAAACCGTTTGTTTCAAGCTCTTTTACAAATGCAGTTTCTTGTTTTTTATTGCGTACGGTTTGAAGCACAGTAAACTCATTGTTTTCGTCATAATTCAAACTAATATGCGAGTTTTTTTCATCGGTAATAGAGAAGGTGTAATCTTCATAAACAAAAAAAACTTCTAGCAGATATATTTTATGTGTAATTGATAAACTAGGCTTTATAATACAACCTTTACAAGAAGTGTCTTTTATAACACTAAAACCTTCTGCTTCTATGGGAACTTTCTTAATAACATTCTTGATAAACTTATTAAAGTATTCAATGCTGTTTTTATTAGGAATGATGACTTCTTTCTTTTGTAAAAAAGGTTTTAGTTTGTTTCCATTAATATGTTGGATATGATATATTTTACCGTTCAAAGTAATCCATGAAGGCTCGTTCATTACAATTTTTAACTCTTGTTTAAAAGGGAAAAATTCATTTTGGTTATCCAATAAACTCAAACGGTAAATCAAGTTTTCGGTTGTCTTGGAAAAATAAAATTTAGGTTCCAATGGGGTTGATGCAAATACTACTTGTTGTTTGTTAAAAACATCTTTTTTGTTTAAATCAATACTTAAAGGAAGAGTTGTGGATGATATGAGCTTAAAAAAGCTTTCCATGGAAAAAGTGACAAAATGAGTGACTAGTTTTTTTACTTTTACATCACTTAAAAGTAATTCCAGACTCTTTGCCTCTTTGTTTTTAATCTTGTATTTGGAAAGGATTTGTTTTGGAGTTAATTTGTCACAAATGCTTAATAATTGTTGTTCCGTTGCATTTAATTCAATTTCTGATTCTGCAATCGTTTTGGAATTAGCAATTTTAATGATATAAGATAATACATCTTCATTTTGCTCAACAATATAAGCAGAAGGAGTGTAGGTTTCTAAAATGGTATGATAAGATAAATCAAATACTAAAGCATGATTTATCTCTTTTGAAATGGGCATATCTAATTATTTAAAGCAAACTGGGATAATTTCTCCTTTGGCTAAACAGTATTTCTCTACTAAATCATTAGAAAGTGTTTGGGTGTAATTTACTTCTTTTACTTGGAAGCCAATACTCCTTAATTTATCAAAATAATCACGTCCATAAACTCTTACATGATCGTATTGTCCAAAAATTTTGGCACGTTCTTTTGGATCCGTAATGCTATCGTCTGAAAAAGTAGTGGCTCGAGATAAATCTTGAGGAATTTGAAAAATTCCCATTCCACCAGGTTTTAAAACGCGATATAATTCTTGCATTGCTTTAGTATCGTCTGGAATGTGCTCTAAAACATGATTGCAAAAAATAATATCGTACGTGTTGTCTTTAAAAGGTAAATTACAAATATCTGCTTTTACATCGGCAAGTGGTGAAAGTAGGTCGGTTGTTGTATAGTGAAGGTTTTTTTGTTTTTTGAATCGTTTGTAAAACTCTTGTTCGGGAGCAAAATGTAAAACCTCTAGTTTTTCTTCTGAGGTGAAGAAATTGGTTTCATTTTGAAGGTATAACCAAAGTAAACGATGTCTTTCTAAAGATAAAGTGCTTGGAGATAACACATTATTTCTTTGGGTACCATAACCATATGGGAGGAACATAGAAAAACTTTTGCCATCAATAGGGTCAGTGTATTTATTTCCTCTTAATAAAAAAGCAATAATAGGTCTTACAACAATACTCAAGCGAATGAGTAGCGGTCTTGGAATGGTATTAAGGATAAACTTGAATATCTTTTTCATATATAATTACTTTGATAGAAGCATAGTTAAAATTACAATACCTCCTATAAGAATTGATAAAATGATATATACCAATAAGGCTAAGCCCCAAAATTTTAAAATAGAAACAACCACTTGTTTTGCATTTAAATGGTACAATTTCTTAAAAACATAGACACTAAAACAAACCGAAAATAAAATTTGTATGGTAAAAAACGGTGAAGGTTGGTGTAGTAGGTGTAATAATACAATTTGTATAAATATGGAAACATATCCAATATTGGTTTGCATGTACGAATTGAATACCAAATGCTCAAAGAAATTATTTCCTTTTCTTTTAAATGTAAGATAGGTTAATAAGGAATATATGGGAATTGTTAAGATGATGATAAAATTATAGTAATTATAGAAGGAACTATAAAACTTTTTCATATCTATTTGAGGTACATTAGGATCAGTAGCACCTTTGTTAAAATTAGCTGTAAAATCATAAATGTCAGGCAAGGGAAATAACTTATAAAAAAGTACTGCAACTGTAGTATATAAAATCAAATATGAAAAGGGCTGAAAGTATTTTTTTCTAGCACCATTAATATACGCTTCTAAAACGTCTTTGGGGTGTTTGAATAAACCTATAAAAGTTCTCCAGAAATTGTTGTCCCAGCTCAAAAAAGGGCCAACAAATTCTTCCATAGTTCCTTTAAAAGACAATCGGTCATGAACAATTTTTGCCCCACAATTAGAACAAAATTTATCCTGATCCTCTAATAGGTTGTCACAAGTTTTACAGTTCATGATGTTTGTTTTATAACGAAAGCAATAGAATGATTTCTATATATAATTATAATACGAGTGTTTGTTGTCTTAATCCTTCTTCTTCATTACTCGTAATTCCTAAAGCATCATAGATATACGCAAAAGTAGAAAGTAATTCGGGTTTTCCGTCAACAATAGCCACATCATGTTCAAAATGAGCACTAGGTTTTCCATCAGCTGTAGTAATGGTCCAACCGTCTCTATGTTGAATAATGTTTTTAGTACCCATATTTATCATCGGTTCAATAGCAATTACCATTCCGTTAACTAATTTTTTACCTCTACCACGTTTACCATAATTAGGAACCTCTGGATCTTCATGCATTTTTCTTCCTAAACCATGACCACATAGTTCACGAACTACACCATAACCATGTTTTTCACAATATTGTTGAATCGCAAAGCCAATGTCTTCTACTCGATTCCCCACTTTAGTAGCTCGAATTCCTTCATAAAGCGATTCTTTAGTTACTTGAAGTAATTTTTTGGTTGCCACATCTACTTCACCCACTTCAAATGTATAAGCATGATCTCCATAGAAACCATTTTTATAAGCACCACAATCAACTGAAATAATATCACCTTCTTGTAAAGGAGTGTTATTTGGAATTCCGTGTACTACTTGCGTATTTGGACTCATACAAAGTGAATTAGGAAAGCCATACAAGCCTAAAAATGCAGGTTCTGCACCATGATCTCTAATGTATTCTTCTGCAATTTTATCTAAATATAGCGTGGTTACACCAGGTTTAATTTCTTTGGCAATTATACCTAATGTTTTAGAAACGATTAGGGCACTTTCGCGCATTAATTCGATTTCTTCTTTCGTTTTTATAACAATCATAATAATCCAATTCAAAAAGCAAAAATACAATTTTAAATCATTTTATCAGACTTATTTTGGATTCCTTTTTGGTAGTAAAAGATGAGAAAAATCATGTTTTGTGTAATTCAGCTATGTTAATTTTGTATAATAAATATAAAAGGTATGAGTCAGTTTGTAACAGCAGCTGAAGCGGTTAAAATTGTACAATCTGGAGATAGAGTGTATGTTCAAGCAGCAGCTGCCACACCCACGGTTTTAACAAAAGCGCTTTCCGAAAGAGCTTCTGAACTTAAAAATGTTGAAATTTGTCACTTGCATACAGAAGGAGATGCTCCTTACGCTAACCCAGATTTAGCAGCAAGTTTTCATGTGAACTCTTTTTTTATTGGGGCCAATGTAAGACACACATTAAAAGCGGGAAATGGTTCTTATACGCCTGTTTTTTTAAGTGAATTGCCTTTGCTTTTCAGAAAAAAAGTAGTGTTGTTAGATGTGGTTTTTATTCAAGTTTCACCACCAGATTTACATGGATATTGTTCTTTAGGGGTTTCTGTTGAGGCATCAATTGCGGCTATTGAAAGTGCCAAAAAAGTGGTAGCGCAGGTAAATCCAAATATGCCTAGAACTTTTGGAGATGGTATCATTCACATTTCAAAAATTGATTATTTGGTTGAAGTGAATTTGCCTATACATGCTCATGAAGTAGCTCCATTTACAACCGCAGAAGAAAAAATAGGAACCTTTGTGGCTTCTTTAATTGAGGATAAAAGTACCTTGCAAATGGGAATTGGGTCTATCCCGAATGCCGCTTTATCAAAATTAATTCATCATAAAGATTTAGGCTTGCATACTGAAATGTTTTCGGATGGAGTAATCGATTTAATTGAAAAAAACGTAATCAATTGTAATTATAAAGGTGTTTTTAAAGGAAGAGCTTTGGCAACTTTTTTAATAGGTTCAAAACGATTGTATAATTTTGTAAATGATAATCCTTTTATTGAGATGAAAGAATCTTCTATTGTAAATGATACCGCTCGCATTCGCAAAAATTCAAAAATGGTTGCTATTAATTCAGCGATTGAAGTAGATGTTACAGGGCAAGTTTGCGCCGATTCAATTGGTGTTAAAATGTATTCTGGTGTAGGAGGTCAGATGGATTTTATTAGAGGTGCTTCTTTAAGTGAAGGAGGAAAAGCTATTATTGCTTTGCCATCAATTACAAAAAAAGGAGAAAGTAGAATTGTTCCTTATTTAAAACAAGGTGCTGGAGTAGTTACTACTCGATCACATATTCATTATGTAATTACAGAAAATGGAATTGCTGATTTATATGGTAAAACCTTAAAACAAAGAGTAAATGAGTTGGTAAAAATTGCGCATCCAAACCACCAAGAATGGATTGAAAAAGCCTATTTTGATTTAGTAAATGGTTTGTAACTCAATACATTGCTAGTTTAAATATTATTTTTATGTAAACATTTGAAAATAAATGAAATAAAAAACTTTTGTATGCATTAAAAGATTACCTTTGTTTTAATTATAATATATATTTATGAACATTTTTGTAGGAAGCCTTCCTTTTAGTATTGAGGAAGCAGATTTAAGAGGTTTTTTTGAAGAGTATGGAACTGTTGATTCAGTTAAGATTATCTCTGATAAATTTACTGGAAGAAGTAAAGGATTTGGATTCGTTGAGATGCCAAATGATGCGGAAGCTCAAAAAGCTATCGATGAGTTAAATGGTGGTACTGTTGAAGGCAGAACTATCGTTGTAAACAAATCTGAACCAAAACCTGAAGGTGAAAGAAGATCTTTCAACCGTAATGGAAATGGTGGAGGAGGAAGAGGAAACTTTTCTAACAGAGATAACAATAGAGGTGGTCGTTACTAATTATCTGTAGTGTTATAAATTAAAAATCCCGATTATTTCGGGATTTTTTTATTTAATTAAGTTTGGCCATCGTTTTAAATAGCCCTGCTGAAGCTAATAAATAAGCATTTTCCAAAGCAATGTTTGAAAGTTGCGAACTTACTACAGTGTTTTCTCTCGAATTAATTAAAAATAAAGAACTTTCACCCATTTGGAACAATCGTTCTTCTGCTGCAAGCATGGTGTTGTAATCATTTACTAAACTAGTGTTTAAAATGCGCTGCTTTTTATAGGATTCAATTTCTTGTTTTTGAGCTTCTATTTTATTGGTTAAATTCTCTTTTTCAAATTGCAAGCTCAACTCAGTATCCTGAACTTTTAATTGAGCTAACTTTACATTGGCTCTTTCTTTTCTTAAAAATAAAGGGAACGAAAAGTTTACTCCAATTTTATAATCTTCAAAACGATAATTCTCAAATGTACTTGGTTCAGAAAGATAATTATAACTAAGATCTAATTTGGGTAAAATGCGATTGGCTTGTAATCGTCGATCGGTGTTTAAAATGTCAATTTTAGATTGTAATGCATTCAATTTAGGATGGTTATCCATATTGAGTAACAAATAATCTTCTATATTTAATGTAGTTAAAATCGTTTTTTCAATATTTAAATCTGGAAACAAAACATCTTCTAATTCTAATGGAATATTGTTTTCTGTCCATAAAAAATTAGACAACTCGAGCTTCGCTTTGGTTAATTTTAATTGAGCATTTTCCAAATTTAACTTTCTAGATTTCACAGTTATTCCTGCTTCAATACTATCGATACCGGCTTTGTCTCCTTGTTCAATTAATACGAGAATACCTTTATATCTTTCCGTTGCATTTTCTAAATAAGTTGTGTAAAGTTGCTTTTCATCATAACTTCTTTTCCAATTAATATAGCTCACAGTTGCTGCGTGAAGAATAGCTGTAGTTTCTAAATCTCTTTCAGCCTGATTTAATTTTTGATACGATTTGGCTTTTCTTAATTCTGCCATTCTTTCATTAATCCAAAGTCCTTGTCCAATAGGTATAGTAATTCCTAATGAAGTTAATCCTGAATTGGGAACTGAATTTTCTGGATTTAGATAAATACCTTCATTATTATCAAAGGCTGCTTTAATTTCGATACCATACCAAGTTGGTATTTTAAAACTACCATTAAATAATGAATAGTAGGTTTTATCGGAATATTGTTTTTTTAAGAAATCGGCTTCAATTTTTGGATCAAAGGCACCTCTTGCTTTCATTAGCTTTGCTTGAGCTTCAGAGATTTTTAAATCAGCTTGTTTGACCAAAGGATGGTATTTCTTTACATAACCTAGAAACTCTTCAAAAGTAAATTCTCTTGAAGGTTCTTGAGCTACTATAATGCCGCTTAAAAACCAGAAAAGAATACAAATTTTTGATTTCATACATTTATTTTTTTTCCGATTTATTTTTTACGCTTTCTGGTTGGTAAAAGTTAGGTGGGAAGCCGTTTAGGGTTCTCCAAATTTCAAACCAGATAGGCACATCTTCTAATAAAGCGATGGATTGTGTTCCTGCACCAATGCTCAATTGTTCTGGCCATTTTTTATCATTTGGATCGGGGGCAATTAAAACACGGTATTTGCCGTTCTCACTGATGAAATTTTCTTTTGCAACTACAATTCCTCCAAAAGTACCATAAGAAGCTCCTGGCCATCCGCTGAAGACAATTGTTGGCCAACCATCAAACCAAACCCGTACTTTCTCACCTTTGTTTATCAGAGGAAAATCTACAGGTTCAATATACGTTTCTACAGCAATTTCGAAATTGGCAGGCATGATACTTACTATAGATGTGCCTTCTTTTATCGTTTCACCGATTCCTGATTGAATGGCTCTATTTACATAACCATCTTGAGGTGCAGTAATGTAATATAAACCATTTCTGATTTGATAATTGGTGTATTGATTTTTTAATTTGTTCACTTGGGCTTCAGTATCGTATTGCGAACTCAAAGCGGTTTGTCTATCGCTACTGGCTTTGGCTCTCTTTTCTGCATATTCTGCAGCAATACGATTCAATTCCATAGAAGCATTTAAAATTTCATTTTGGCTGGCTAAATATTTGTTTTCTTGGGTGATTATTTTAGCCTGCATTTCTTGTAATTTAACTCTTTTCTCTTCAACGTCTGTAAGTGGTTTTAAGCCTTCTTTGTTTAAATTTACAGCTCTATTGAATTGTGTTTCTGCAATTTTTAATTGTGTTTTTACAGCTTCTAAATCAATACTGTCACTTTTTACTTTTAAATACGCTTGTTTTAATTTGTTCTCTGCTTGTTTGTATTTTAAGTTCTTTTCGCTTTCTATGGCACCAAGTTGCATCTCAAGAGCTTTTACTTTGCTGGCATAAGAATTGACTGCGTTTTCTTTAGCAATTACTTGATTTCCAGTATTTTCTACTAAATTAGGGTCTAAATAATCTTCTTTAATTTCAGAAATAAACAAAATGGTGTCTCCTTTTTTAACGAAATCACCTTCATTTACATACCATTTCTCAATTCGACCTGCAATTGCTGAATGAATGTTTTGTGGTCTTTGATTCGGTTTTAAAGTAGTTACAAAACCAGAACCCGATATGTTTTGCGTCCAAGGGAGAAAAAGGAAAAGTAAGACCAAAATGGCCATCGCACCTAAAAGTCTTTTAATAAATAAATAGCCTTTGTTCTCTGCAAAAACACTATTGGATTTATATTTTGATAAATCAAGATAGGAATCTACTCTATTCTTAGTTATATTTAGCATTATTTTTTCAATTTAGACTTTAAACAATTTGACCATTTTCTAATGTAATAATTTGAGTGGCTTGAGGTAACCAATCTTTACTTGATGCGCTTACCACAACTGTCCAAGGATGATTTTTATCCATTAAAAAAGCAATGATTTTTTGAGACTGTTTCTTATCAATTTTAGTAATAGGATCTTCCAATAAAATAATTTCTGGCTTAGATAAAATACACCTTGCTAAAATAATTTTCTGTACTACAGAAGCATTTATTTGTTTGCCGCCAGGAAATAAAGGAGTGTCTAAACCTAAAGGTAATGTTTTAATGAAATCAATTAATTGGACTTGCTCCAAAACAGTATTAATCTCATTTATTTTAAGGTTTTCATTCTGACACGTAATGTTATCTAAAATAGTTCCTTCAAAAGTGGAATCATCCCTTGTAATTAAACCAATTTTGGATCGATAATTTCCTATGTTGATCTTGTCAATATTTACATTGTTTACAAATAATGTACCTGTACTTGGATCTATTATTTTGGCTAACAATCGAATAAGCGTACTTTTTCCTGAACCGTTTTCACCTTTAATAACAACACGTTCTTTTGGGCGAATGGTTAAGTTAATGTTGTTTAAAATAGGAATTTCAGCTTGGGGGTATTTATAATATACATTTTTTACTTCTAAGGTTATGCCTTCATTGTCTAAAAAGAAATTTTGTGAATTGCTTTCCTTTTCAATTTCTAAATCAGAAACAGCTCCTAATTTTTCTAATGAAGTTAATACATCATAAAAAAGTTCTAACCCACCAAATAATTTTTCAACGGCTGTAATGATAGTTAAAATAATAATTTCAGCCGCTACAAATTGACCAATGTTCATTTGTTGACTTAAAACCAAAATACCTCCAATAATTAATAATCCAGCAGTAATAATGGTTTTAAATCCGACCAATTGGATGAATTGACGCTTTAAAATTTTAAAATGTTTTTCTCTATAATTTAAATAATCATTTACTAAATCATCATTTTTATTTAGAGAGAATTCAAATAGATTTTGATTTTTAAAACTCAAATGATTTCGTGCAATTTCTTGTATCCAATGCGCTACTTTATATTTGTATTTAGACTCTTTTAAACTTGTTTCTAATCCTACTTTAAAATTAGCTTTAAAGATAAAATAGAGTAATCCTAGTAGAAGTATTCCAAAAAGAATAAAAAAAGGATGGTATAAAGAAAGGAGTATAATGCCAAAGAGAATTTGTAAAATGGCAGCAGAAATATCTAATAATAATTTTGAAAATCCTTTTTGAACCGACAAGGTATCAAAAAAACGATTCGCTAATTCTGGTGGATATTGATTGTATAGTTGATTGAATTTTATTTTTGGGAAACGGAATGAAAAATCAAAGGAAGAACGCACAAATATTTTTTGTTGCAGATTCTCCGTTATTCGGTATTGCATAATTTTAAATACGCCTACTAAAATTACCCCGATGACCACTACAATAACTAAAATTCCCCAAGAAGTAGATACTTTTCCCGCTTGAATAAAATTAACAATCGATTGAATTCCTAATGGTAAAGTTAAACTAATCAAACCACCAAAAATGGAATAAAGAAAAATTTGATAAATATCTCGTTTATCAATTAGAATTAAGTTTTTAAATCTTTCTAATGGTGTCATAGTACTGTTTTTTTAATTAAGTCGATATAGAAATCAGCTAAACAATTGGATTCGGATAAATTGGTGATGTTTTTAAAATGTTCTTTTAAATAATGTTGATGCAATGCACCTTGAACTAGGGTTGAAGCTAATGTTTTTGCATATTTATAATCAGGATTCACTTCTTCAATCATTAAAATAATACGGTTCACTACACTTTTATAGACTAAAAAATAGCCTTCTTTGTTCTCTTCGTCTACTTCTTTCGTTAAAAATGTTTTGGTAAACTCCCCAATGATAATTTTATTTAAAATAGACTCATTAATGTGTGTTATAGAGAGGTCATCTTTTATTTCTTCTGTTACAATCTCTATCGCTTTGGCTAATTTTTCCATAGGATCAGAAACATTTGTAGTAGCAAAAACCAATCGATACTCAATCCAAGACCAGTACCATGAAGATAAGTAAAGAAGCAACTTATGTTTGTTTTCAAAATAACGGTAAATCGAACTTTCATTGGATTGAATTTTATCGCCTAACTTTTTAAACGTAAAAGATTCAAATCCAATTTCGTGAATTAATAAAATGCTATGTTCAATAATTTTTTTTCCTAAATCTGAAGTTTCAGGGTTTTTAACATAAAGTTTCTCATTCACACTTATACTAAGATTGGCAAGTAAATTAGTCATAACTGATATTTATACTTACAAATATAATAGTAATACTATCAATTATTGAAAGTTTAACTTTTATTTTAGAATTGTTACAAAAAAATCCTGGAAGAACCAGGATTAAAAATGATTTTTATTTATCGTTTTAAAGTAAAATGACTTTTGAATTCTTTTGTAATATTGTCTTTTGTATAGATTAATTTAAACCAATAATCAGTGGATGGTAATGGCTTTCCATTAAATGTTCCATCCCAGCCAGTACCATTAGGAGCTAATTGTTTTAAAAGCTTTCCATATTTATCAAATATATAAATGGTTAAAACATCAATAGTTTCACTTCCTTGTATATTCCAAGTATCGTTAAAACCATCTCCATTAGGTGTGAAAAAACGTGGAAAATCAGCAATAATAAATTCGGTATACGCATCTCCGCAACCAAATTTGCTTCTCACGCTTAAAGTGTATTTTCCAGGTAGAATATTTGTGAAAATTGGGTCTTCTTGCCAAGATGTTCCGTCAATACTATATAAATAGTCGGAAGAATTAGGTAATGCAATAGCAGTAATTGTGTTTTCTGTATCAAAAGCAATTAATTCAGACGGAGATGCTGTTATGGAATTAGGAGCTAATGATGTTGCTGTTGTAAAATTGAAAATGCTAGAACACATTGCTGCATTAGAAATATTAGTAACCATAACTGAATATTCTCCAACTGTTGAGGTTACAAAAGAAGGGTTTGTTTCATTATTTATTTCATTGCCAGTTATTGCATCAAAACCATTATACCAAGTAAAACTATAGTTGGTTGTATCTAATCCAGTTTTAACTTCTACGGGAGTAATTGTATTGGTTTCTTGATCTATACATATAATGTATGGTTCGTTAGATATGAGATTTTCAGGATAAGGTCTTACATATAAATCTAATTCTAAAATTTTAAAACAAGCGATATTAAGTTCTGAATCTCTATTTACTTTGCTGTTCAAACGAACATATATTGTCTGTGAATTGGCAACTGTATTAGTAAATAGGGTTGGGTTATAAATATAAGTGTTCGTATTGTTCAATGCGTCATTTAAATCGATGTAATAACTAAAAACGATATCTGTTATGGGAGTTGAACCAGCCATTTCGTTTTCACTAACGGTTAAATCAAAAACATCAAACCCAGTATCATTACATATTTCTAAAGGTGTTGGGTTATTCGAAGCACCTGGGTTTGGTAGTACAGCAAGGTCTAAAGTGGTTGTTGCGGCACAATTATTATTAGCAGTATCGATTACATTAATGTAAACAGTAGTAGTTGCGCTTTCATAATTCGAAGGAGTTGCAATTGCATTACCTGTATTTAAATCGGCAAGTGTTTCGTAAAAGGTAACTTGATAATTTGTATTTCCAGCTGTGATTTGATTAATTCTAGATTCTAAATCAAAAAATGCTGTAGTTTCACCACAATGAGTAATAGGATTAGGTTGAATAACCGTTGGATTAGGAAATACGTTGATGTCAAAATTAATTATTGAAATGCATTGCGTAGCGGTATCAAATAATCGAATATAATAAGTTTTAGTTCCAAGTGCTAAAGGTAATGCTGCGTTTTTATTTATAGCGTTTTGATTATTTAGAGCCTCTGAGAAAGAATTAAAATAGGAAGTAACTACAGTAGGATTTTGTCCTGTTAATGCTTCTGTGTCATTAGAACTTAATAGATAATTATCTAACACGCAAATCATTGCTGTGCTTACTGTAGTTTGTAAAGGTGGTGTTGATACAATGACATCAAATGTACCTACACTTTGACAACTAGCTGTAGTTGCTGAAATAACTCTTGCATAAACTGTTGTGGTTCCAATTGGCATTTGATTGGCATTGGTTAAACCATTTAAACCAGTAGAAGCGTCTGAGGTATTGTCATGAAATGTTATAATTACATTTGATAAAGGAAAATAAGTGTTTTTTATAAAAGTTCTTTGGGCTTCAAAATCAACAAAACCATAAGTCTGATTTATTTCAGGGCAAACCGGAGCCATATCTGGATAATTAGATAAGTTTGTTGGGTTTACCTGAATTGTAATTACCGCTGTTCCAGATGAGGTACAGTTTGGAGTAATAGCTTCATTAACTGCTTTTACATAGATAGTTTGGTTAAATGGCGAGCTCGTGTTACTATAATTGGTTGGATTTGTAATTGCATTAGTTAAACCTGCATCTTGATAATAATAAAGTGTTAATCCAGGAGTTGCATTTGTAATTATATCATATAAACTGGTTAAATTCATTTCAGCAATTCCATCTAAAGTAGAAGGAATATAATCGCATTGTTCAAAAAGAATAGGTGTAGTGTTTACTACAGGAAGAGCATTTATGGTAACAGAAACTGTATTGGATATAAAAGTGCATGTATTTTGTTCGGTTGCAACCAAATAATAAGTAGCTGTTGTGTTTACAGTTTGATTACTTGCATTTACATCATAACTTGGTGTTGTAATTCCTGTTGGTAGACCATCTTTATACCATTCATAAGTTACATTCGTATTTAATGATGCATTTGTATTGTTAGATGTAATTGTAAAAGTATCTCCTTCACAAATGGTCTGGTCGCTTTGAATCGTAATATTAGGATTTGCGATTATTCTAATGCTATTGGATTGTACATTAGAACAGGAATTGTTAGAAACAATAACATAGTAATCTCCTGGAAGAGTTGGAGTAATTGAAGCATTTGTTTGTCCAGTTATTGGAGCAGCATTTACATACCATTGGTAACTTAAAACATCTACAATAGGATCTAATAAAGCGCTATTTGTAATAGTGGTGTTCAACACTGGATTTGTATTCAAGCAAGCGGTATTCGAATTTTGAATACTAATATCTGGAACAACATGAAAGCTTAAATCAATGTCTGTGCTACTATCTTGTACAATACTAGGGTTCGTAATATCATAGGCAGTTGTTTCTACCCTGTAATTTCCAGTTTCACTTACCGTAATGGTGTTAGTTGGGCTGGTTGAATCTGTTATTGTAGTTCCAATTTGAACTCCGTCTTTATACCAAGTATAGCTAAATCTTAAATTAGAGACCAAACCACTAAAGTTCGTTACATCAACAGTTGCCATTATGTCTTTAGTTGCGGGTTTACAATAATCGGTAGTAGTAATATCTGTTCCGTCAGTATTTGTAATTTTCGTTAGAGATAGAAAGTCACAATTTGTAGATCCCGAACCGGAAATTTGAGTTACAGTTATGTTACCAGCTATATTAGAGTAATTGTCAATTAGCATAACATATAATTGTCCAGTAGTAGCATTTGGAATGTTAATATTTTCGATACTTGCTGCAGACCAACTACAATCTACTTCTGTTCCAGTATTTAATTGATTACAAACATTATTCAGTGTTGTAAAGGGTCCCCAAAGTACAAAGTCCACATCTGTTCCATTGCCAGATAAATCGGTTTGACTAATTTGTAAAGTAATAGGACCAGAATTTTGAATTTTTATAAAAAACCACGTTGGACCTTGGAAATTTTCTCCAATACAAGTAGTATTAAAGTTTTCACCATTTTGACCCACTGAGTTTGAAAAGGGAACATTCGTTGCGCAAGATTGATAGGCTTCAGGGTTTGCAGCTAATTCTGCACAAGAAGAAGCTCCTCCTTGACCAAATACTGAAAAGCTAACTAAAAAACTGAATATCAGTGTAAAATGTATTGATTTCATAGCAATAATAAACTTGGTCACAAAAATATAAAAAACAAGGACTTATTGTTACATAAATCGTTTTTTAACGTAGTTTATTCGCTGTAAATATGACGATACGGCTTTTTGGATAGAATAGTAAACATGTCTTTTTCTAAATTTTCAACTGGAGATTCTACAATTCTGTTTAATTCCTTGCCGTTTTCAAAGAAAATAAATGTGGGTACATTTGTTATGTTTAAATCTTTTTCGAATGTTTCAGGAGTTGTTTTATCTCTTAACATGGTAATTAATGTTACCTTGTCTTCTGGAAAATGAATATTGTTTAAAATTTTATAAAATTTGGGTACTTGATTCTGGCTATCTTCACACCAAGTTCCCATAAAAATGGTAATAGTATAGTTTATATTGATTTCTTTCAAGGAGTTGATTGCTTCAGAATCAGGTTGGTAATCAGTAAAACCATTTTCAAACCATTCCTTAAAAGGTTCTTGTAATAAGTCAGTTTTTTTGGTTTTACCAACAAGAATTCCATCGACAATTTCTTTTGGGTTGTCTTTTTTAGCCAAATTCAATCCAAGAGTAGCTTTTCCATCTTTCCCGTTTGCTCCATCTATTCCATTGTTTTCATTTGTTCCATTTGTTCCAGGTTTTCCGTCTTCACCTTTAGAATGTAATGCACAACTGTTGATAATTAGGAGAAGGAAGAATAAGCTAATTTTTTTCATAATTTATTTGTTTTTTGTAACACCAATTATAACTCCAAAATTACCATCAGTTTGTATCCAGTTTTCTTTTGGAAAATAAGTGCGAGATACAAAACCGTCTAAATATAAGGCATTTTTACATCCTAAATTTTTAAAATAAGTTGCAAAATCATAAAAATTGATTTCTTTTTTTGACATTACAAAAATGATGTCGCCATTATCTAATATGCCTACGCCATTTCTAATGTTTAGGTTTTTCGAACCTTTAGTAAAAGCATTATGTATTTTGTCATTTGCTATAAGCATTGGGCCTGATTGTGTGGCATACTTTATATTTTCTGAATATTCAAAGTTTTCAGTTTTAGAGATATACGCTTTGTTTAGTTTCGTAATATAAAAAACACCATTAGGCTTTAAATAAAAATTACCTTTACCTGTAGTAGTGTCTAATGGTGTCTTTTTGATATAATTTTCAATAAATAAACCTTGAGGTGAAAATTCTTTTGTATACATACCTCCATTGGTTGCAAAAATCAATTCTTTATCTTTTAATGCCAACCAGTTTTTTAAGCTACCGAGACTTCCAAAATTTAAATTGTTCTCGTTTTTCCAATAAAAAGAAACCGTTTCTTTAGTTGGATTTACTTTATAGGTAACAAAATTTTCTGTAGAGACTTTTTGAAATAATGTAAAACAACTAAAAAGAAGTAGTAAAAAAGTTACTAATACAAGTGTTTTTTTCATTTACAACAACGATTTACAACTCATAGCTTTTGGCTGTGGAATACCCATCAAATCTAAAATCGTTGGAGCAATATCGCCTAACACACCATCATGAATGATTTTTAATTCTTTGTCTATTAATATAAGCGGTACTGGATTCGTAGTGTGTGCTGTATTAGGCGAGCCATCTGGATTAATCATGGTTTCACAATTCCCGTGATCAGCAATAAGTAAAGTAGTATAACCATTTTCCAAAGCAGTTTCTACAACTTCTTTTACACAAACATCTACAGCCTCACAAGCTTTAATGGCTGCTTCCATTACACCAGTGTGTCCAACCATATCACCATTCGCAAAATTAAGACATACAAAATCCACTGCTCCGTTTTTTAATTCAGGAACTAAAGCGTCTTTTAATTCGTAAGCACTCATTTCTGGTTGTAAATCGTAAGTAGCTACTTTTGGTGAGTTTTTTAAAATACGACTTTCTCCTATAAAGGGTTCTTCTCGACCGCCAGAAAAGAAGAAAGTTACGTGTGGATATTTTTCAGTCTCGGCTATACGAATTTGTTTTTTACCCGCTTTTTCTAAAACTTCTCCTAAGGTTTCTGTGATATTATCTTTGTCATAAATCACATGTACATTTTTATACGTTTCGTCATAATTGGTCATGGTAACATAATACAAATTCAATTTGTGCATGTTTTCTTCATGAAAATCTTGTTGCGATAATGCTTCTGTTAATTCACGTCCTCTATCGGTTCTAAAATTAAAGAAAATTACAACATCGTCTTCCTTTATAGTTGCAATGGGTTGATCATTAGAGTCCGTCATTACAATAGGTTGAATAAATTCATCGGTGATATTGTTTTCGTAACTGTTTAGGATACTTTGTGTTGCATTTTTAGATGCAGTACCTTGTCCATTTACCACTAAATCATAAGCAAGTTTAACTCTTTCCCATCTTTTGTCTCGGTCCATGGCATAATATCTTCCAATTACAGAAGCTAACTTCGCATTAGTATGAGATAAATAACTTTGAAGATTTTCAATATATTGCGCTCCAGATTTTGGATCTACATCTCTACCATCTGTAAAAGCATGAACAAACATATCTTGAACTCCTAAACTTTGTCCTACATCAATTAAACCTCTTAAATGAGAGGTGTGACTGTGAACACCGCCATCAGAGACTAATCCTAAAAAATGAACGGCTTTATTGTTTTTCTTTGCATATTCAAATGCATCCGTCAATGGTTTTTCTTGATGCATGGTTTTATTGGCTACAGCCAAATTTATTTTTGCTAAATCTTGGTATACAATTCTTCCAGCACCTAAGTTCATATGACCTACTTCGCTATTACCCATTTGTCCTTCCGGTAATCCTACATTTAGGCCATCTGTTCTTAATTGTGCATTGGGGTATTTTGTATATAGACTATCAATAAATGGTGTATGTGCATTATCAATTGCTGAAACTTTTGGGTCAGGAGATTTTCCCCAACCATCTAATATCATTAAAATTACTTTCTTGTTCATTTTGGATGTGTTTCTACAAATATAGCTATTTGACAAATTCGCACAGAAAAAAGATAGTTGAATTTCACAATAAAAATGCGAAAACGATTGAGTAATTCTAAAGGATTTTTAGCTTTTTTTAATCCAGTTTTTAGCTTGGTTATAATCAATGAAATAACGAATACTAATGGAAAAAGTATGATTTAAATTGTCTGTAAAGAGTTGGTCAAAATTAGTTTTAAAATTTTTGTCAATAGCATTAGAAGAATTCGCTGCATTATTTCGATAAAGAATTGTGGCTTGACTACCAGGAGCAAACCACCAAGAATAAGATAAGTCTAAATTCCAAGTGCTAAAATTAGAATTTTTATTCTCAGTGTAATCATTTTTTTCTAGGAGTCTTCCATTGTCTTGAAGTGCGTAAATCGTATTGTTTTCAGCAAATGACCAATAATGTCTAACGGAAAGATTGAAGTTCATTCGACTATTAATCGAAAATTTACTAGTTAGTGCATTATTAATGGTATGACGATCTCTTTGTGCTATAATAATTTCGTCTGAAGCGCTTAAGTAATCAATATAACCGATGTTATTTTTTTGAATGTAAGGATTAATAGAGTAAATTAAAGAAAATTTATCACTAAAACGGTATCTCGGACTGATAAATATATCTAAATCATAACGACCACTTTGATCATAAAATAAATTAGAGAGCTGCAGGTCGAAAGCAAATTTGTAATTATAATTTGATGAAAAACCAGCCCAGTAGCTTTGTAATCTAGGTAAAATAAGGTATCTTCCCTCGTGCCTAGGTTCATAATAATCATAACGTTCAAAAGGTTTTATTCTGTAACCAAAACCAAAATAATGATTGTCTTTTGAAGTGGTGTTTACATCTAAGCTAAAATTATTGTTTTGTATTTCATTACTTGCATTGTTGTGTTCCATATAAGTATATAAACCAATATTAAACGAATTAAAAGTTTTAGTTGGTGTTAAAATGCGATAAGAAGCGTTGGCATAATAGCTATAATAGTTATTAAGAAATACAATTCCTAAATCGTTTTTGTCAAAATCTTTTGAAAGGTATTCGCCACCGATACTAAAACGATAATTTCCAGAAGTTTCTCCTAAAGCAAGAGTAGATTCAATTCCGTTTTTGTTTTCAATGTCAAAGGTATTACTCAAGTTTATTTTTCCAGATAAATTATAGGTGTTTTTTGGAGTGTTTAAATCAAAAACCAAACCAGTTACATTGGCATCTCTATAACTGCCATTTCGAGTAACATTGGTGTTTATAAAAGTTACAGAAGAGTTTTGATTGAAACGTTGGTCAAACACGGTAACATTATAATTGGTTAACGGAGCAACAATAGCTTCTCTAGTATTTCCAGAAGCGTTATCTTTTATAACTACTTTGGTTTCTTCGGTAATCGCATTTAGAAAACCTATTCCTAAACCATCATTATTACGACCAGAAACTTTGATTGCATTGAGTAAATTGGTTGTTTTTGGATATTCTTCAATGACTTCGTTGTCATTCAAATCTGGATAAAACTGAGGTGATGCACCAATTCTTCTTGTGTAGAGTAGATTTCCTTTGTTGAATAAATCGGTTCCTTCTGTGAAAAAAGGTCTGTTTTCATTAAACTGTTGTTCAAATGGTCCTAAGTTTAATTCCACATTGTCAAATTTGGTTTGACCAAAATCTGGAATTAAAATAGCATCTAGCGTAAAAGCGTCATTAATACCATATTTAATATCTAAACCTCCTTTCAGTGTCAATTCAGAATCTTCTTTATTTGCATTGTAATAAGCTGATGTATAAGGAATTAAAAATAATCGAGTAGGAGGTTCTATATTTTCTATTCCTTTTAAAATACCTGCTTGTTGTGAAAAAGCACCTATGTTATTATAAACTGGTGACCAAGTGTATTTTTGACGGGTTCTTCTTACTTCTCTAAAAAAATTAATTCCCCATACTTGTTCTGTTTTTTTGGGAAAACGTAAAGCTGCATACGGAATTTTTATTTCAACTACCCAACCAAAATCGGTTATTTTAGCTTTGCTAGACCATATAGCATTCCAAGAATAATCTTCACCATCTTGTGATGTAAAGTTGCAATCGGCTTGACCATTAGCAGCGGTTACATAAAATTGAAAGTCTTGCTGTCCATCGTTGTAACCGTTTATAAATACTCCAAAAGAATCAGAAGTTCCAAAATTATCTCTTTCAGTTATTTCTTTTAAAATTTTTTCAGGATGATTATCATATAAAATTGCTCCAATATAGACTGCATCATTGTCATAAAGTACTTTAACCTCGGTTCGTAGTTCAGGACTTTCTAGATTTCCATTGTCTGGAGATAAAGTATAAAAATCTTTTGCAGGTAAAACTTTTGTCCACTCTTCTTCATCAAGTTGACCATCAATTGAAATAAGGGAAGTGTTTTTTTCTGCTTTTGTGATTTTTTTAACACTTTTTGTGTTTAAAACTTCTTGTCCAAAGAAATAATTTGAAAATAAGAACAATAAAAGGCAGAAAACGAAGTTATTATGCATGAAATCTTTTTTACAAATTTAGGATTATTCATTTTTGAGGGAAACAAATTATAAAATCTTTAACTTTTTGATATTAAATCGACTAAATGCATTTTTTTTCGACAAAAAGCATAAAAAAATTTGTTTGGTTAAAAATTTTAAATATATTTGGAACCTCAAATCAACCGAATAACTATTAGAACAACAATGAATTACAAATTATTTTCTCTTTTTGCCCTTAGTTTTATTTGCTTAAGCTTTAATTCACTAAGCACTAGCAAAGAAATAAAAAATAATCCAACTGACCCAAAATTAGTCGCTTCAAATGCGAAAGTTTCTTTAGAAGCTAAATGCAAGTCATTTTATAATTCAATTCAATCTAATGAATTATCATTGCCTAACTATGAGAGCTTTTCAAAAGCTTTTGAAGGGTATAATGAATTGAAAAAACAAGGGATTATTGAAAAAGAAATTTTAACAATTGTAGATTTTAGTTTGTCCTCAAATGAAGAAAGAATGTGGGTAATTGATATGACTACTAAAGAAATCATTCTTCGTTCATTGGTTGCTCATGGAAGAAATTCTGGAGAATTATTTGCAAATGATTTTTCAAACAAATCAGAATCATACCAAAGTAGTTTAGGCTTTTACACTACAGGTGAAACTTATGTAGGTAAGCATGGTTTGTCATTGCGTTTAGATGGTTTAGAATATGGGATTAATGATCATGCAAGAGATCGTGCTGTAGTTGTTCACGGCGCTGATTATGTTTCTGAAGACTTTATTAAAGCAAACGGTCGTTTAGGAAGAAGTCAAGGATGTCCAGCTGTTCCAAATGAAATTTCAAAAGAATTAATTGAGTTGATTAAAGATAAATCATGCTTATTTATCTATCATCCTTCAAGAAATTATATTATAAAATCCAAATTAGTTTCGTAAAGCAGCATACAGTTTCTTGTCGAGATGATAAATATCTTCCCGAAATTGTAAGCCGTCTTTGTTTAACCAATTGGTCCAATACAATAAATAAACATTAATGGTGTTCTTAATCGGAACAGTTTTAATGTTTTTTTTGTTTATAATACTGTCAATTTCTTCGCTTGTCCAACCTTCATCTTCATTGAAAAGTATTTTTTCGGCTAAGAGTAACGGGTTTTCAACACGAACGCACCCTGAGCTTAAAGCTCTATATTCTCTAGAAAAATAATCTCTATGATTGGTGTCATGTAAATAAACCGTGTGTCTATTTGGGAAATTAAATTTAACAAGCCCTAAGGAATTGTTATATCCTGAAACCTGAACATAGCGATAGGATTTGGATGCGTCAGAATTCCATTCTTCTGGTGTTACTACTTGTCCTGTAGAATCATAGATGGTTAATCTGGTTTTTTTGAAATATTCTAAATTTTTCTTTGCTGATGGAGTTAGGTCTTCTTTAATGATAGTGGGAGGAACTGTCCATGTTGGATTAAATACCAAATTAGATAACTTAGAAATCAATACAGGTGTGTTTCTTTTTGGTGTTCCCACTACAATATTGTGAGTAGCAATAGTGTCGTTCTTTTTCACGTAAACAATATTGTAATTAGGAAGATTTACCATAAGATATTCTTTACCAAAATCAATTGGGAACCATTTCCATCTTTCTAAATTGGCTATAATTTGCTGTTTTCGTTCTTCTTTTGTGTAATTTAAAGCTTGAATGGTGCCTTTGCCAATTACACCATCTGCTTTTAGACCATGTCTTGATTGAAATTTCTTAACAGCTAAATAGGTGATTGTGTCATAAATTGCTGTAGTTATACTGTCTTTTCGGGTGTAATCGTTCCAATAGGCCAATTTCTTTTTGATAGCAATGATTTCATTAATAGTGTCGTGTAATTGAATTTTATCTTTAACGTCTGTTTTATCAAAGTTATATTCAGGGAACTGTTCAATTACGACTAAACTTTCTTTTATTTTAGCATACACGAAGTGTTTTGGTTTTAATTCTTCAAATGTAGCGGCTACTGCTTTGTTTTTAATTGCTTTTTCTAAATAGGGAGAAAGGCTTATGGTTTTTGGAGTTAAATCCCAATCGGTATATAATTTTTTTGGATTTAATTTGCCTCTATATAAGTGTAATGCTAATTTTTCAAAAGATTTCGTTAAAAGAATGTCATATTGTATTACTTCTTCATCTTCTAGCTTTTTCCTTTTTTCTTCTAAAACAAGAATGTTTTTTAGGTCATAATCTTCGGGATTTAAACCTTCTTTGTAAGAATTTTTAATTTCGTTAATTAATTCGGTTCTGTTTTTTAGACTATACCAAATTTCATAATTGTTTAGTTTTTGATAGTAAATTTTGATACTATCTTCTAAACTTTCAATGTTTTCTACTGATAATGGTCTTACAACTTCTTGAGTGGTCGCGTCTTTTATTAAACTATCGTCTATAGCAATTTCATTAGAGTTGTTTTTACAACCTATCAAAAGGGAAAACAAAAAGATAAAGGGTACATATTTTATCATAAAAGCGCTAACTATTTTAATTGCAATTTTATTGGAATAAATATTAATTCTATAATCTGAAATGATACAGTGCAAAAATACACACACATTTTATTTAAAGTGTCATTATAAATAGTGATTTTTTACTCCTACTTTATTTAACTAATATACAGTTTTTTTTTATGACTGTATTGCTACACATATTGGTTTTTATCAATAATTTTAAACATTTCATCGTGTAATTAGAATAATTATAAAAAAGAAACTCCTTTTTTACAGTTTTACAAATTTATTTTAAATCTTGGATGAAAGTATCCTAAAAACCTCCTTAATGACATAGCTATAAGTGTGCCAAAATTTAAATTTTAGTAATAAAAACATTAGAATTGAAATTATTAAAAAAGTAATTATAATATAAAATATTCATTATTAAGGTTTTATATAGGTAGGTGTCTGAGGGTTTGTTATTGCTGAAAATAAAGTATGAAATTTTCTAAAAAAAATTTGCAACTAAGAAAAAAATTAGAGTATATTTGCACCCACAAAAGGAAATCAGTTGTGAATTGATTGAATTTTATGCGGAAGTAGCTCAGTTGGTAGAGCTCCAGCCTTCCAAGCTGGTTGTCGCGAGTTCGAGCCTCGTCTTCCGCTCTAAACTTTAATGAAAGTTGTAAAAGAATCATTGCGGAAGTAGCTCAGTTGGTAGAGCTCCAGCCTTCCAAGCTGGTTGTCGCGAGTTCGAGCCTCGTCTTCCGCTCTAAAAAACCTCAAACATTGTTTGAGGTTTTTTATTTTAAATCTTTTAGTTCCGTTTCAGGAAGTACTTCTTCAGGAATTTGATTTTTACGAAATACTCGAGCTGTTAAACTCCCTTTTAATTGAATAGAATCGCCTGCTACTTTTAGCCAACTACCTTCTCGAAGTCCAATTACAGGTTGTGGATTAAAAAAATGAAATTCATTGATTCTCGTTTCTCTCGTTTCTCCCATATGAGTAGAATTGGTATCTGGGTCTAAATAATGAGGGTTAATATTAAAAGGAACTAATCCTAAAGTTCGAAAACTAGGAGGATAAACTATTGGCATATCATTGGTTGTATTCATAGTGAGGCCGCAAATATTGCTCCCCGCACTTGTTCCAAGGTAAGGAGTGCCAGATTTAATTACCTTTTCTAATACGTCTAAAACATTGTTTCTGTATAATTCATTCACAAGAACGAAAGTGTTACCACCTCCTGT
This sequence comes from Flavobacterium profundi, assembly GCF_006491645.1. Taxonomy (GTDB): domain Bacteria; phylum Bacteroidota; class Bacteroidia; order Flavobacteriales; family Flavobacteriaceae; genus Flavobacterium; species Flavobacterium profundi. Next base: position 166,963 of record NZ_VDCZ01000003.1, on the reverse strand, counting down.
GAAAATTCCTTGTGCATTCTCAATGGCTTCAATAGGATTTTGAAATTCATGAATTCCTATAATGCTTTTATTTATTTTAGCGAAAGCTTCTTTCACTTTTTCAGTATAAGAATCATGAGAAATGCCACTTGGTCTTGCATATGGAATAAATAAAACAGTCGTTGCTTTACTAAAATGCTGTTTTAATTCAGGTAATAAATAGTCTAGGTAACTTCCGTTGTGTAGTGTTGAAGTACTTGCTATAATAATATTTTTCATGATTCATTTTTTTTCAAAATTACTATTTTTCAATTAACAAAAGTTTATAATCTTGTTAGTATTTAATTGGCAGCCCTATCCATTATTTTTACATCATACTTTTTAAAGTTCAAAAATGATTAAAAAACTACTTTTCTTACTTTTCTTATTTCCTATTTTAATTTGGTCTCAAAATGATACTATTTTTAAAGGTAAAATTGTGTCTGAATCGAATTATCTAGAGGATATTCATATTATAAATGTATCAAAAAAGATTGGTGTTTTATCTGAAAGAGGAGGTTATTTTAAAATCCTCGCATCTGAGAATGATACTCTTATGTTTAGTGCAGTACATTTGAAAGGATATCAAAGAGTAGTTACTTCTCAGGATTTTAATAAAGAGTTGGTTTTTATTCCTATGGAAATTTATGAAAACCAATTAGCAGGCATCACACTTACAAAATATAAAAATATAAATGCGGAATCATTAGGAATTGTCCCAAAAGGACAAAGAACCTATACTCCTGCGGAACGCAAGTTAGTAACGGCAGGGGATTTTAAATGGTATAGTCCTTTATTGATTCCTGTAGGAGGAATGAGTGTAGATGGTTTGGTTAATGCTATTAGTGGAAGAACTGCTATGCTTAAGAAAGAACTAGTTGTTGAAGGTAAAGAAATGCTACAAGAAAAAACCACGAGTATTTTTACCAAAGAATATATGATAAATACCTTACATATTCCTGAAGACTATGTAGAAGGTTTTCTTTTTTATGTGGTGGAAGACGCTTCCTTTGCTGCAGAAATGAAAAGAGACAATAAAACTATGGCAACTTTTATTTTAAGTCAGTTAGCAGATGAATATCTGAAATTAAAAGCATTAGAAGAAAATAATGAAAAGAAATAATCTACTACTAGCATTTATTATAGTGACACAATTTATATTTTCTCAAAGTAAAGAAAGAGAGGTTGTAAACGGCAAAATAATATCGGATTCATTAGATGTTGAAAATATAACTGTTTTTAACATTTCTTCTAATGTGGGTGCGGTTTCGGATTTTAAAGGAAAATTTTCAATAAAAGCTAGGGTTTCTGATACCTTGTTTTTTCAAGGGCTTGCTTTTGTTTCTAAAAAGTATATAGTAACTGAGAGTGATATTTTGGCTGAGGAATTAGAAATTCAATTGAATGTAAACATTAATGAGTTAAATGAAGTGATAATCACACCAGCTAGTTTAACTGGAAATTTAAAAGAAGATATCCGAAGAATAAAAACCTATGAGTTGTCTCCAGTAGATGTAAGTAAGGTTGTTTATTATGAAGACGCACGCTTTTCAAAAGGAACAAAGATAACGACTTCACCAGATCATTTTGCTCCTAATGGATCTGGAATCAATCTAAAAGCCATTGGGAAACAAATTGGAAAATGGATTGGAATAAAAAATGATCCTAAAAAAAATGCAACTCGCGTAATGGCAGAAAGAAGATTGCATGATATTCAAGCTAAATCCTTTGCTGATCATATGAAAGAACGTTTTTCATATCAATTTTTTGTATCTAATTTAAAGATAAAGAAAGATGATATTACTCGTTTTTTAGCTTATGCAGAAATTTCGAGTCAAGAATTGGCAGAATTTTTGAAACCAGAAAATGAGTTACAACTAATCGAACATTTAGTAAAAAAAGCAAATTCATTTTATGAAGAAACTAATGAAGAATCAATACTTTTGCAACATGAAAAATAATAAGATACTCGTTTTAAGTTTTCTCTTTCTTGTTTTATTGTCTTCTTTTGGAGTGCATAAGTTTTATGTATCTGTTACCCAAATCGATTATGTGCCTTCTAAAAAAAGAGTGGAGATTACCTCAAGAATCTTTATTGATGATTTTAACAAGGTACTTGAAAAAAAATACAATAAGAAAATTTATTTGGGTTCTAACAGGCAAATTGAAGGGGCTACTAAACTCGTTGAAAGTTATCTTAAAGAAAAAATTAGAGTAAGTATTAATCAAAAAACTTACGATTTACAATTTTTGGGAACTGAAATTGATAATGATGTGTTAATTTGTTACTTAAAAGTTAGTTTTTCTGAAAAAATTACTACTTTCGGAATCGAAAATTCAGTTCTTACTGAAATGTTCAGAGAACAACAAAATTTAGTACATACAAATATTAATGATGAAAAGAGTAGTTTTTTATTAACTAATTCAGAAACTACTGCCTTTCAAGAATTTTAAAATTAATTAGCCTACCATGAAAAAAAGAATTTTATTTTCTTCTGTTTTTCTTTTTTTAGCTGTTTTAAGTACTACAGCTCAAGATAACAAAACTGAGGACAAAAAAAGAGAACCAGGTCATTATAACGAAAATAAATTTCGTCAAATGTATGACTTGATGGCTACTCCAAATATGTTTCGAACAGCATCTGGAGCACCAGGACCTGCTTATTATCAACAGCAAGCAGATTATAAAATGAATATTGAGCTAGATGACAAAAATAAAAAGTTATACGGTTCAGAAACAATTACCTATTACAATAATGCTCCAGAACCACTAGAATACCTATGGGTTCAATTGGATCAAAATGTTAGAGCCGCAGATTCCAAAACGCCTTTAGTAGAAAGTCAACGTATGGATCCAGCTTTGGCTCCAGATAAATTTGCAAAAAGATTTATGGAAGAACCTTTTCAAGGTGGTTTTCATATTGAATATGTAAAAGATAAATCGGGTAAAGATATCAGTTATACCATCAACCAAACCATGATGCGTATTAATTTAGATAAGCCTTTACAATCGAAACAAAAAGTTACTTTTTCAATTAAATGGTGGTACAATATCAATAATTATCAGGTAGATGGTGGTCGTTCAGGATACGAACAGTTTGAAGACGGGAATCGTTTATATGTAATTGCTCAATTTTATCCAAGAATGGCAGTTTATAGCGATGTGGAAGGTTGGCAAAATATGCAATTTTGGGGAAGAGGTGAATTTGCACTTACTTTTGGAAACTTTGATGTAAGTATTACAGTTCCAGCAGATCATATTATGGAAGGAACTGGAGTGAATACCAACAGAAAAGAGGTGTATACTGCGGAACAAATGAAAAGATGGGCGCAAGCGGAAAATACTTTTGATAAGCCTGTTGTTATTGTAACGCAAGAAGAAGCTGAAAGAGCTGAAAAAGGGTTTTCTGAAGCTAAAAAAACATGGAAGTTTAAAGCAGAAAATGTGCGTGACTTTGGTTTTTCAACTTCAAGGAAGTTTATGCTAGACGCAATGTCTGTACAATTGGATACGAAAAAACCAATGGCAATTTCAATCTATCCAAAAGAAGCAAATCCTTTATGGGGAGAATATTCTACAAGAGCTGTAGCACAAACTTTAAAAACGTATTCAAAACATACTTTTGATTATCCTTATCCAAAAGCTGTTTCGGTTTCTGCTCAAGACCAAGGAATGGAATATCCTATGATTTGTTGGAACTTTGGACGTCCGGATAAAGATGGAAAATATTCTGACAGAGTGAAATATGGAATGTTAGGTGTTATTATTCATGAAGTAGGACATAATTTCTTTCCAATGATTGTTAATTCTGATGAAAGACAATGGACTTGGATGGATGAAGGATTGAATACGTTCTTAGAATATTTAACAGAATTAGAATTTGATCCTAATTTTCCAACAGATAGAGGACCAGCAGCTAAAATTGTGCCTTATATGAAAGGAAACCAACAATTTATTGCGCCAATTATGTCAAATTCTGAAAATATTTTCCAATTTGGTTCCAATGCATATGGTAAACCAGCAACAGGTTTAAATATTCTTCGTGAAACCATTATGGGAAGAGAATTGTTTGATCATGCATTTAAAACCTATGCACAAAGATGGATGTTCAAACATCCAACTCCAGAAGATTTATTCAGAACAATGGAAGATGCTTCTGCAGTAGATTTAGATTGGTTTTGGAGAGGTTGGTTTTATTCTACAGATTATGTAGATTTAGGAATTAATGACGTAAAACAATATTATGTTTCATTAGAACCTACTCAAGAAATGAAAGATTTTGTAGCAAGAAGAGGTAGATTTTTAAGAGATACAGGACCTTTTATTTATTTAATTGACGAAAATCACAAAGAATTTAATCCAAGTACGAAAAAATCTTTTGAAGTAAAAGATGTGCAAATTCTTGATGAATATGTGTCTAAAAATTATTCAGCAGAAGAGAAACAAAAACTAGCAACTCCTAAATATTTTTACGAAGTAGAATTTAGTAAACCAGGAGGATTAATGATGCCAATTATTGTAGAATTACATTTTGAAGATGGAACTACTGAAATGCAAAAATTCCCAGTTCAAATTTGGAGAAAAAACAATGATACTGCAAAACGTGTTTTTGCAACAGATAAGAAAATTGTAAAAATACAATTGGATCCAAAATTAGAAACAGCAGATATTGATACCACAAATAATGTTTGGCCAGCGGAAGCAGCTACTTCAAAATTTGATGAATTAGATAAATAAAATACGACTGTAAAAAATAGTTAAACCTATGTCAAAAAATAAAAGTTTGGCATAGGTTATTTTTTTCTTTGTAACTTTGTCTCAAATAATTTTATAACACATGTTTGGTATCGGATTTTCAGAGCTTTTATTTGTGCTTGTAGCCGTTTTAATGCTTTTTGGGTCAAAAGAGATTCCTCAAATGGCACGCTTCTTAGGAAAAACAATGGCACAATTAAAAAATGCAACTAACGAAATTAAGAATGAAATTCATAATAGCGCAAAACATACGGGTGTTGATGTGAATTCGTTTACTGGTGGTATTTCTGAAGAAATAAGAAGAGCTAAAGAAGATATATCTAGTGCTATTAATCCTTTAAAAGATATGTCATCTGAAATCGTAGATGATATCAATAAGCCCATTCAAGAGGTAAAAGAAGATATCGAAAATCTTTCAGGACCTATAAAAAGACAATTTTAATGCTGGAACATATTGTATCTTTAGATAAGGAATTATTTGTTTTTCTTAATGGTTTAGGTTCTGATAAATATGATGCTTTTTGGTTAATAATTACCAAACAGTTCAATTGGACACCTTATTTTTTATTGTTACTATTTATTCTTCAGCGTAAAATTGGTTGGAAAAATTTAGGAATTGCACTTCTTTTTATTGCACTTTTAATTGCTTTTACGGATCAAACTACCAATCTCTTTAAATACTATTTTCAACGTTTGAGACCTTGTAATGATTTGGAGATTAAAGGAATTATAAGAATTGTAAAGCATAGTGATACACTTAGTTTCTTCTCAGGACATGCCTCTAGTTCTTGTGCATCCATGACTTTTTTATTTTTAATCCTGAGAAAATACTATAAATATGCTTTTGTAATCTATTTGTTTCCTTTGGTGTTTGCCTATAGTAGAATCTATCTTGGGCTACATTTCCCGTTAGATATTCTAGTTGGGTATACGTATGGTTTACTAACTGGGATTGCTTTCTATAAGCTGTATGTCTATTTCTTAAGAAAATATTTTCCTTCTTATATTAATGACTAACTTAAATTACTCGGCTTACTGTTAATCCGTCACGAATGGGTAATAAAACAGTTTCTACTCTTGGATCGTTTTTTAATAAAGCATTGTATTCTAGTAATACTTTTGTACTCGTATCTTTTGGATCCAAAGTTTCAATTACTTTTCCACTCCAAAGTACATTATCCGATAAAATAATACCTCCTTTGCGCATCATTGGAACTATTAAATGAAAATATTGGATGTAATTTTCTTTATCGGCATCAATAAAAACCAAGTCAAATTGTTTGTTTAAGGTTGGGATAATCTCCAAAGCGTTTCCAATATGTTGAAAAATTTGATTTTTCCATTCTGAAGCATCAAAATATTTCTTTTGAAAATCAGCCAACTCTTCATTAATATCTATGGTGTCTATAGTTCCATTTTGTGCTAAACCTTCAGCCATACATAAAGTTGCGTAACCTGTGTAAGTTCCAATTTCTAAAACATGCTTTGGATGAATAATTTTAGCTAGCATACTTAAAACACGACCCTGAAAATGTCCGCTTAGCATTCTTGGTTGTAAAATTTTCTGATACGTTTCTCGGTTTAACTTTGCTAATAATTCGGGTTCGTCCTGACTATGATTGGCAACATAATTCTCTAGTTCTTCTGAAATAAAATGCATGATAACGCTGAGTTTAAATTTTAGTCAAAGTTATCAAATTATTTTTTGTAGTTTTCGGTAAATTATCAAAAGATAACAATGAACAAAAAACCTATTTATATTTTAGGTACGGGACTTTCACATAATGGTTCGGCAGTATTATTGAAAGACGGTCAAATATGTGTGGCCATTGAGAAAGAAAGAATTACCAGAATCAAACATGATGGAGGAAATGATACAGCAGCAATCCAATATTGTTTAGAAACAGAAGGGATACAGTTATCTGATGTGGATTTAATAGTGCAATGTGAAAATTTTGAAATTCCTCCTAGAGATTTTTTTAGAGGAGAAAGGTTATTTAAGGGAAATGAGGTACCAAAGCTTATTAGTATTTCACATCACTTAGCGCATGCATACAGTGCGGTGGGAACTTCTCCTTTTACAAGTTGTAATGTAATGGTAATTGATGGTTGTGGAAGTCCATTAGAGCAGTATTTGCTATTAGATCAAAATCAAAAAGAAAGTATAGCGTCAGATGTTTTTAATGTCGTACAAATGCAATGTGAAAAAGATAGTTTTTATCATTTCGACGGTCAAAATATGATTCCTTTGTTTAAAGATTTTAGTGAGATGTCAGATCTTTCTTCATCTGAAATAACTTTACCTACAACCAAACATTCCATTGGAGGTTTTTACGCGACAATTAGTAATTATGTTTTTGGAAACATGGATGATGTAGGTAAATTGATGGGATTGGCACCTTACGGTAAAAGTGGTGTATATGATTATGAAGTTTTTGAATTCATAAATGACCGCTTATTTATAAAAGAAGATTGGAAACCCTTTTTAGACACACCTTCAAATGGCTACACTTTTTTTAAAGAGCATTTTGAGTATTATGCCAATGTAGCAAAATGGGCACAAGAGCAAGTAGAAAAAGCTGTTTTGCAATGTATAAAATTACGAACAAAGCAATTTCCACATGAAAATTTATGTTATAGTGGTGGCGTGGCTTTAAACGCTGTTGCTAATGCAAAATTAGAAGATAGTAATGTTGCCCAATCTATTTATTTTGAACCCGCTGCAAGCGATAATGGTTTGGCGCTCGGTTGTGCTTTTTATGGCTGGTTATCCTATTTAAAACAACCTAAAAAACAACCTAATTCTAGTACATGTTTTGGTAAGCACTATTCAAAGGAAACTATTCTACATGCGTATGAGGAATATAAACCAGAATTGAAAATGATAGCCTTCTTTGAAGAGCCCGAACTGTTACAGTATAGTGCAGAAGCATTGCTTCACGGAAAAACTATTGGCTGGTTTCAATCGGGTTCTGAGTTTGGACCTCGAGCATTAGGAAGAAGAAGTATTTTGGCACATCCAGGAAGAGAAAACATGAAAAACCATATCAATGCTACTATTAAATTTAGAGAAGATTTTCGTCCTTTTGCACCAGCAGTTTTACAAGAAAAAGTACAAGATTATTTTGAAGTTGGAAGAAAGAGTCCGTATATGATTTTAGTAGACAGAACGAAAAAGGAACATTTGAAAAACTTAAAAAATGTTACTCATAAAGACGGTTCGGCAAGAGTGCAAACAGTTGAAGCTTCTTGGAATCCTAAATTTTATAATTTAATACAAGCATTTTATGAATTAAGTGGAATTGCTGTTGTTTTAAATACGAGTTTCAATAAAAAAGGGATGCCTATTGTAGAAACCCCAAAAGAAGCATTTGATTTGTTTAAAGAAACCGCGTTAGATGTTTTGGTAATCGAAAATTTCGTTTTCTTGAAAAACTAAACATTGCTTGAGGACTTACTTTTAAACACTAAATTCATTACTTTTGCACCATGCAAACGACAAAGAAAGATATTAGAGCATTAACCAAAGAACAATTAAGAGATTTTTTTGTTTCTAATGGAGATAAGGCTTTTAGAGGAAATCAGGTATACGAATGGCTTTGGCAAAAGCGCGCCCATACTTTTGAAGACATGACAAATATTTCAAAAGAAACACGTGCCATGTTAGAAGCTAATTTTGTTATCAATCATATCAAAGTCGATACCATGCAACGCAGTGAAGACGGAACTGTTAAAAATGCCGTTCGTTTGCACGACAATTTAATTGTAGAATCTGTTTTAATCCCAACAGAAACCAGAACTACTGCTTGTGTTTCAAGTCAGGTTGGGTGTAGTTTGGATTGTAATTTTTGTGCTACGGCTCGTTTAAAGAGAATGCGCAATTTAGAACCAGGCGAAATTTACGATCAAGTTGCGGCTATTGATAATGAAAGTCGTTTGTATTATGATCGACCGCTTTCTAATATTGTTTTCATGGGAATGGGAGAACCCTTAATGAATTATCCTAATGTCATGAAAGCCATAGATCGAATTACTTCACCCGAAGGATTAGGGATGTCACCGAAACGAATTACCGTTTCTACTTCAGGAGTTTCCAAAATGATTAAAAAAATGGCAGATGATGAGGTAAAATTTAAACTAGCAGTTTCGTTACATTCTGCTATCGAAGCAACCCGAAATCGTATTATGCCTTTTACGAAAAGTTTTCCGTTAGACGAATTGCGGGAAGCTTTGGAATATTGGTACAAAAAAACTAAAAGCAAAGTAACCTATGAATATGTGGTTTGGAAAGGTATTAACGATGATAAAAAATCGATTGACGCTTTAGTAAAGTTTTGTAAATATGTACCTTGTAAAGTCAACCTTATCGAATACAATCCTATCGATGATGGCGAATTTCAACAAGCAGCTCCTCAAGTAATTGATGCTTATATTGCTGCATTGGAAAAAAACAATATAGTAGCAAAAGTTAGAAGAAGTAGAGGTAAAGATATCGATGCGGCTTGCGGGCAATTGGCAAATAAATCCTAAAGTAGATGGTCATGCTGAACTTGCTTTAGTCTTTCTTTTTTAGAAGCTATTTCCAGCTATACATTTCAATTTTTTTACAGCATAACCATTTTTGTAAGTCGTAAAAAGAGCTTCCAAAGGTCGCTTTTGTACGCCTACAAAAAAAGGCTATGCTACAGTAAAAAACTTTTCATTTCTATCTGGGCTATAAAATCTTTTTTTGCTTTGTTACAAATTATGTTTTAATTACTTTTGCTATCGCGATGAAAATAGTAGAGCAAATAAAACTACCGATAGCTAAAGAAATGGAACTTTTTGAAAAGAAGTTTCGAGAATCAATGTCTTCAAAAGTAGCTTTGCTAAATAGAATTACCCATTATATTGTCAACCGAAAAGGAAAACAAATGCGACCCATGTTTGTTTTTTTAACTGCAAAAATGGTGGCAAATAGCAATGAAGTCAATGAACGTACCTATCGAGGAGCTTCCGTTATCGAATTAATTCATACTGCAACCTTAGTACATGATGATGTAGTTGATGACAGTAATAAAAGACGCGGTTTCTTTTCCATCAATGCGCTTTGGAAAAATAAAATTGCAGTCTTGGTTGGTGATTATTTGTTGTCTAAAGGTTTATTGTTATCCATAGATAATAATGATTTCGATTTGTTAAAAATTATCTCTGTAGCCGTAAGGGAGATGAGTGAAGGAGAATTGTTGCAAATTGAAAAGGCTAGAAGATTAGATATTACAGAAGCCATTTATTATGAAATTATTCGTCAAAAAACAGCAACTCTTATTGCTGCTTGTTGTTCATTAGGAGCGTGTTCTGTTGTTCCTGAAGATAAAGAAATTGTGGAAAGAATGCGAAAATTTGGGGAGCTTATAGGAATGGCTTTTCAAATTAAAGACGATTTGTTCGATTACACAGAAGATGCTATTGGTAAACCTACCGGTATCGATATTAAAGAGCAAAAAATGACATTGCCTCTAATTTATGCTTTGAATAATTGTACTCCAAAAGAAAAAAGTTGGGTAATTAATTCGGTTAAAAATCACAATAAAGACAAAAAAAGAGTGAAAGAAGTCATTCAATTTGTGAAAGATAAAAACGGATTGGTGTATGCCGAACAAAAAATGATACAGTTTCAACAAGAAGCTTTAGCATTATTACAAAACTTCCCTGCTTCCTCTTATAAAGAAGCATTAGAATTAATGGTTAATTACGTTATTGAACGTAAAATATAATTTTTGATTTATCAGTTTGGCAATTTGTCAATAGATACTAAGTTTTATAAATCATCAAATTGACACATTAACAAATTGTCACCTATACATACAACCTTTTTAAAATGTATCTCGTCTCTATAAATGGAGTGTGTTATTAAAAGGTTTGTTGAAATTTGGATTTTTTTAGTTGAATTTTAATCTCTCATGCAACCTTTTTTCGAGTCACCTCGTCTTTAGTATTAGAACGGATGAACAAAGCTTGTTTAATTTTTTTAATTTTGATACAACCTTTTTAAAAACCATCTCGTCTATATAAAAAAGAAATAAATTCTAAATTCTGAATTCTAATTTCTAAATTTTAAAAATGAAAGTCATACACTTACATAGAGAAGAAAAACAATTGATAGAGCAAGCTATTTTAAATAATAGACAAGCCCAACATCAATTATACACTCAATTTTCTCCTAAAATGCTGGGTGTTTGTAGACAATATATAAAAGATGTGCACCATGCAGAGGACGTTATGATTACTGCTTTTATGAAAGTCTTTACGAATTTAAATAAGTTTGAACACAAAGGAAGCTTTGAAGGTTGGATAAGACGCATTATGGTTCATGAGTGTATTGATTTTGTTAGAGTTAAAAAAAATATTTTTAATTATCAGGAAATTGAAACTGTAATTGTATCTGAAAGTGAAAGTGGTATTGAAATGGATACTTTTTCAGTAGATGACATACAATTGTTAATTGATAGCTTACCAGATGGGTATCGAATGATTTTCAATTTATATGCTATCGAAGGTTATAAGCATCATGAGATTGCTAAGATGCTTCATATAAGTGAAGGAACCTCAAAATCGCAATTGTCGCATGCCAGAAAAATGCTTCAAAATCAAATTAACCTATTAAAGCAACAAGACAATGGAACCAAATAAATTAGATACTAAAATTAGAGAGCAGTTAGGTTCAAGAGAAATCAAGCCAACGGATCAAGCTTGGGATCGATTAGATGCGATGCTTTCTTTGGCTGAAAAAAAAGAACCTAAAAAAGTTTTTAGCCTATATAAATATATAGGAATCGCTGCTTCTGTTTTGCTTTTTATTGCTTTGGGATTTTGGTTATACCAAGCCAATATTAATAATTCATTAGAAATTCCGATACAACCAAAAAATAATGTGGTTATAGAAGAGAATAATATTGATAATGAAGAGATTATAGATAATAATGCATTGGAACAACATAAACAACAAGATAAAATAGTGCAAGAAAAGAATATGGTGGTTGAAGTACCTTTACATAAGCAAGTGAAAAAACAAATGGATAATAATCGTACTATAAACTCTAATAGAATAGAAGTAACTACTGTAGCTGAGGTTGATGCTAAAAATAAAATCCAAGAAACAACAGCAATTAAGAAAACTACTAATAAATATGTTACTGGCGAAATGATGTTAGCTGCAGTTGAAAATAGACCTCTGGAAAAAAAAGAAACCTTGAATACTGAAGCGCAAACAAAAATAAGAGTCAATACTTCTAACTTGTTAACTACAGTTGAAAAAGAGTTAGATGAAAATCATAAAGAAACGACTTTAGATAAATTGTCTAGAAATTTTAAACAAGTAAAATCGGCACTGGCCAATAGAAATTACGAAGAGTAATCATCTCAATCAAATAATCATTTAATCAAAAAACGAACAGTTATGCAAAAAATTATTTTTTATGCAGGAATCTTCTTGCTGACTTTAATCTCGAAAGGAATGGCTCAAGAAAACTCTTTTGAAGGAAGAGCAAAGCTAATTTCTAAACGAATCGATTCTATTGTAAAAGCTGAAAAAGAAGCTTTAAAAGAACAAGTCTATGTAATTGATAAAAACTTAGAAGACGGTATTATTAACAAAAGTGAAGCGATGAATCTGAAGCAAAAAGCAGCCGATGAATCTGCTAAAGCGATAGAGGAAAAAGTAAGTTTGGAACAACAAAAGTTAGAAATACTTATTCAAGATAAAATCAATGGATTGGTTCAATATGATACTGTTAAAAAAAGAAGTGGCACAACTATTATTATTGGTAGTAGTTCCGATTCAATTAGCGATGTTACTGAAATAAACTTAGGTTCTTTTAAAATCTATAATGGTGAAAAGGAAAAAATAAGAAGAAAATCAAAAAGAACAACCTCTCAGTTTGTCTTTGCTGGAGGATTGAATAATCTAATAACAGAAGGAGAAGATTTTGAAAATTCAGATTTCCGTGTTTGGGGTTCGCATTTTTACGAATGGGGTTTAACCTACAATACAAGAATTTTTCAAAATAATAATTTACTTCATACTAAGTATGGTTTTTCAGTGATGTATAATAATTTAAGACCAACAGAAAACAGGTATTTTGTAAAAAACGGAGCACAAACCGAATTGCAAACAGGAGCAGTAGATTTTAATGAATCGCGTATTCGAAATGTTTATTTAGTAGCGCCTTTACATTTAGAATTTGATTTTACTCCTAAAAAAACCAATAAAGAAGGTAATACTTATTTTAGAACGCATGAATCCCTTAGATTAGGTGTAGGTGGTTATGGTGGTGTGCGTATTAAAACAAAACAAATTTTAAAATACGAAATAGACGATACTAAAATAAAAGACAAACAGAAAGGCGATTTTAATATGTCTAATTATATATATGGTTTAAGTGCCTATATTGGATACCGTCAAACTAGTATTTATGTAAAATATGATTTGAATCCTGTTTTTAAAAATAATGCAGTGGATCAAAATAATATTTCCTTAGGAGTACGTTTCGATTTTAATTAAAATAAATTTGGGTTAGGGTTTCATACAAAAAGATGTCTTATGAAAATAAGGCATCTTTTTAATTTAATAATTATTTCATATTGGAAAGAGAAAGTAACAAAACCATAAAATAGAAGAAAGATTATAATAAAAGAGTAGAACTAGTTTTGGGATGCAAAACAAACCAATCTTTAGTATCATGAAACAGTATTTACTTTTTGTAGCTTTTTTTCTAAACACTTTTTTCCTTGCTTATGCACAATCAGGTTTAGGAATCAATGAAAAACAAAACACCTTAGAATATTGGACTGAATTTAATCCAAAAAAGAAAGAGTATAGAGAAGCAAAAAAAATCCTTACAGGTTATATTACCGAAAACACAACCTTATATAGTAGAGATGCTTATTTGTTACAAGGAGTGGTTTATGTAACCAATAATGCGACTTTAACCATTGAACCAGGAACCATTATAAGAGGTGATTATGCTACTTGTGGTACTTTAGTAATAACTAAAGGCGCTCAAATAATAGCAGAAGGAACAGAAAGTTTTCCTATAGTATTTACAACTAATAAAGAGACCTATTCAAGAAAACCAGGCGATTGGGGTGGTATTATAGTAATGGGTGATGCTCCAGTAAATACTTTTGGAGGAATTGGTATTTTAAATTTTGATTTGGACCCAAAATACAATCGCTATGGAGGAGATAATGTAGAAAGTTCATCAGGAGCTTTAAAGTATGTTCGTATTGAATATTCTGGGAGAAAATTAAGCGCAAAAAAAGAATTAAATGGGATTTCATTTGCTGGAGTAGGAAATAAGACTAAAATTGAAAATATTCAAGTGAGTTATTCTAATGATGATTCTTTTGAATTTTATGGAGGAAACGTAAAAATGGAAAACTTAGTTTCTTACAGAGCTTCAGATGACGATTTTGATTTTACACAAGGTGTACAAGCAGATCTTAAAAATAGTATCGCTATTAGACATCCCTATTCTTCTGATGCTGAAAAATCAAGATGTATGGAGATTGATTCTTATGATATGCTTGAAAAATTTGATGCGCAAAGAAATAAAACCAATGTAAAAGCAACCAATATTACATTAGTTAACACAGAAGATAATGATCAAGGATTGATAAAAGAGGCAGTTTATGTAGCAACAGATAGTTATTTTACTTTAAATAACAGTGTAATTTATGGTTTTAAAGATTTTTTAATGGTAAAAGATTATGTTTTAATTGATGAAGTAGAAGAATATGTGAAATTGAAGAACCTCGTTATTGCGCATTGTGACAATAGTTTAAGAACTTTAAAAGGAGATGGAAGTATCACTGTAAATTCTTATTTCTTTTCAAAAAATGCGATTAGTACTTTAGATGGGAAAATAGCTGACTTTTTTAAAAATCCTTCTTTCGAGGAAACACCAGATTTTAGATATACTAAGATGGTGAAAAACTTCAATCCTGTGGTAAATAAATAATTGGGATATAATTAATTATATTCTTTAAACGGTAATATTAATCGTTTAATGGTTGTTTGAAAAATCTGACATTCTGTTTTTTAACATTTTGTCAGATTTTTTATTGTAAATAATCGAAATTTAAAAATATAAATAATTGATTTTTAATTATTTAATTTTTTTTAACAAGATTTAAAATGTTAAGAGCATGTTTTAAATTTTAACATTTTTTCTAATTTTGTTGTAAAACTAACTCAATCCCTTTTAGTTACTTTGTTAAAGCTTAATTTGATACAGAAACAAAACAACAGTTTACTTTGCCCAATCTAAATTGTTTAAAATAAAGCAAAAAAAAACTATAAAAAAATTATTATGAAAACGAACCTACTATTCCTGACTATTGTCTTCGGTCTGTCTTTTTCTATCTATGCACAATCCGGACTTGGGTTGAACGAAAAAGAAAACATTCTTGAATATTGGACCGAATTTGATCCTAAAAAGAAAGAATATAGAGAACCTAAAAAAATATTGGCAGGTTACATTTCTCAAAATACTACCCTTTCAAGTAGAGATACTTATTTGTTAGAAGGTACGGTATATGTTGTAAATAATGCAGTTTTAACAATTGAACAAGGAACCGTAATTCGTGGTGATGCTAAAACCTGTGGAACTTTGGTAATCACTAAAGGAGCAAAAATAATTGCTGAAGGAACTGAGAGTTTTCCTATTGTTTTTACAACTAATAAAGATACTTATTCCAGAAAACCTGGGGATTGGGGCGGAATTATAATTATGGGCGATGCTCCAATTAATAATTTCGGTGGTGTAGGAATTCTAAACTTTGATTTAGACCCAACGTACAACCGCTACGGTGGAACAAATGCTGAAAGTTCAGCTGGTGTGCTGAAATATGTTAGAGTGGAATATGCTGGAAAAAAAGCAAGTTCTAAAAAAGAGTTTAATGCAATATCATTTGCAGGAGTAGGTAGTCAAACTAAAATTGAAAATGTACAAGTGAGTTATTCTGATGATGATTCTTTTGAGTTTTATGGAGGTAGTGTTAAATTAAAAAACCTAATTTCCTATCGTGCTTCAGATGATGACTTCGATTTTACACAAGGTGTGCAAGCTGATATTACAAACAGTATTGCTATTAGAAATCCTTATTCATCTGATTTAGAAAACTCTAGATGTTTGGAAATTAATTCCAATGATGATGTTGAAAAGTTTGATCCTCTACGTAAAAAAACTAATGTAAAAGCCTCAAATATGGTTTTGGTGAATACAGAAGACAACAATCAGGGTCTTATTAAGGAGGCTATTTTTGTTTCTAATGAAAGTATGTTGAACTTTACCAATAGTGTTGTTTTTGGGTTTAAAGACCTATTAATGCTAAAAGATTTTACAATATTGGAAGAATTTGAACAACATATAAAACTGAGAGAATTGGTAGTAGGTCATTGCGATAACACGATTTCAAGTTTGAAACCTAAAGATTTACTAACCCTAGATGTAGATTATTTATTTTCAAGAAATAATGTAAAAGTTTCAGATGGAAAAATAGAAGACTATTTTATGAATTCTGATGTTTTACAAACTCCAGATTTTAGATATTTAAAAATTGAAAGAACCAATAATAATTTGGTAAATAAATAATATTTTAAAAAATTATTAGGTTTCTTTTCTTAATAAACATCCAGTATTTGTAAGAAAATAGGGGTCGATTAACATTTTAACGAAAAAAAGTGCATTTCTTCGATGATTTTTTTTGATTATCTGAAAAAGATTGCGTATCTTCGTTACAGCTTAATAGAATTCTATATGAGTATAGCCCATACTTGAATTTGTAGTAAAGCTGAATGTATTGAAAACTCCAGGTGAAATCACTTGAATTTTGTAGCAGTGCAGGATATGTTTAATTACAAAATTTGTTATTATGAAAAGAAACCTACTTTTATTAGCAGTTATTTGCAACTTTTGTTTTGCAAGTTATGCGCAGTCTGGATTAGGAATTAGTGAAAAAGAAAATTGGTTAGGATATTGGACAGAATTTAATCCTAAAAAAGAAGACTATAGAGACCCTCAAAAAATCTTAACAGGTGTCATTTCTCAAAATACTACATTATCTAACAGAGATACTTATTTGTTACAAGGTAATGTATATATAACGAATAACGCAGTATTAACTATTGAGCCAGGAACACTTTTAAGAGGTGATTCTAAAACTTGTGGTACACTGATTATTACTAAAGGAGCAAAAATCATGGCTGAAGGGTCTGAAAGCTTCCCAATTGTTTTTACTTCTAATAATGACGAATATTCTAGAAAACCAGGAGATTGGGGTGGTATTGTTGTTATGGGTGATGCTCCAGTAAGTGGTTTTGGGGGAATGAGCGTTCTGAATTACGATTTAGAACCACAATACAATCGTTTTGGAGGTGAAAATGCTGCAGGATCTGCTGGTGTGTTAAAACATATTCGTGTGGAATATGCAGGTAGAAAATCGGCTACCAAAAGACAAATCGCTGGAATTACTTTTGCTGGTGTAGGAAGTGGAACTGTAATAGAAGGAATACAAGTAAGTTATTCAGATAACGATTCTTTTGAATTCTATGGCGGAAATGTAAAAGCTCAAAAATTAGTTTCTTTTAGAGCTGCAGACGATGATTTCGACTTTACACAAGGGGTTCAAGCAGAATTTTCTAATAGTATCGCATTAAGACATCCATTTTCTTCTAATCCTGGAAATCCAAGATGTATGGAAGTGAAATCCTATAATGAAATCGAAAAATTTGATCCGCAAAGAAGTAAAACAAATGTGAAAGCAACTAATATTACTTTAGTGAATGTGGAAGATAACAAACAAGGACTTATTAAGGAAGCTGTTTATGTGTCTAATGAAGCAAATCTAAGCTTATCAAATAGTGTGGTGTATGGCTTTAGAGACTTCTTAATGTTAGACAAATACCCAATGATGGATGAGTTTGAAAAGTTTATAAAACTTAAAAATCTAGTAGTAGGTCATTGTACTAATATTTTCTCTAGTATGAATGGTGAAAGATTAGGTTTAGATACGGATTACATTACTTCTAAAAACGGAATTGAAACTTCAGATGGATTAATCAACGATTACTTCAAAACTCCAGATTTTTCTATAACTCCAGATTTTAGATATCTTAAAATTCAAAGAAACAGCAGTAATGTAGTGTTGAATAATAAATAAAAAAAATATATAGTAACATAAAAAAAGCACTTCTTTTAAGAGGTGCTTTTTTAGTTTCAACTTTGTATCTTTGCTTCTTATCAAAAAAAAACAGGAAAAAAATTGATTTCTAAAACAACCATAGAAAATGTATTTGAAACTGCAAGAGTAGAAGAAGTTATTGGCGACTTTGTACAACTCAAAAGATCGGGCAGTAATCTTAAAGGGTTAAGTCCTTTTGTAGACGAAAAATCACCTTCTTTTATGGTGTCTCCTGTAAAACAAATTTGGAAAGATTTTTCTTCAGGTAAAGGAGGAAATGTGGTTACTTTTTTAATGGAACATGAGCATTTTAGTTACCCTGAAGCAATTAAATATTTGGCTAAAAAATACAATATTGAAATTGAAGAAACGGTGCCAAATAATGAAGAGTTGGCTGTGGCTAATGAAAAAGAAAGTATGTATTTGGTTTCCGAATTTGCGAACAAATATTTCCATAATACCTTACTTCATACTGAAGAAGGAAAAGCAATTGGTTTAACTTATTTTAAAGAAAGAGGGTTTAACAATGATATGATAGCTAAATTTAGTTTAGGGTATTCTCCAAATTCTTGGGATGTTTTTACCAAAGAAGCTCTGGGGAAAGGCTATAAACTTGAATTTCTTGAAAAAACAGGTTTAACTATTGTAAAAGAAGACAAACAATTTGACCGATTTAAAGGTCGTGTGATGTTTCCCATACAAAGTATGAGTGGAAGAGTTTTAGGTTTTGGTGGCCGTATTCTTACAAATGATAAAAAAGCAGCCAAATATGTAAATTCTCCAGAAAGTGAAATTTACCATAAGAGCAAAGTCTTATATGGTATTTATCATGCCAAGCAAGCGATTGCAAAACACGATAATTGTTATTTGGTAGAAGGGTATACCGATGTAATTCAATTTCATCAAGCCGGCATTGAAAATGTTGTCGCATCATCTGGAACCGCTTTAACTCCAGATCAAATTCGATTAATTAGTCGTTTGACCAAAAATATAACCGTACTTTTTGATGGAGATGCTGCAGGTTTACGAGCTTCCATTCGTGGTATTGATTTAATTTTAGAAGCAGGTGTTAATGTAAAAGTTTGTGCCTTTCCCGATGGAGAAGATCCAGATAGTTTTGCTAAAAAGACACCTTATGAAAAATTAGTTGCTTTTTTAGAAGAGAATGCTAAAGATTTTATCCAATTCAAAGCATCTCTCTTAATGAATGAAGCTAAAAATGATCCTATTAAAAAAGCAGATTTAATTCGAGATATGGTAGTTAGTATTTCTAAGATTCCCGATCGAATTAAACAAGAAGTGTATTTGCAAGAATGTTCTAGAATTATGGATATTTCAGAAGATGTCTTGTTTAATACATTGGCTCAAATTGATAAAAAAGATTTGGCTGATACAGGTAAAAAACTGAAGGAGCAGCAGCAGTCTAAAACATTTGAAGTGCTTAAAAATGAAGCGGAAAACGCTACTGCTAAAATCGATATTCAAGATGAACTGGAACGAAAAATAATTGAAATATTATTACTGTATGGAAGTGTGGAGGAAGAATTTGAAGATGTACTTCTTAAGGCTAATGATGAAGGCGAGTTAATTGAGGTGAAAGAAAAGAATCTTTACAAAGTATTTCATCGCATTTATTTGAGTTTGCAAGAAGATGAAATTGAATTAGCAAATCCTGTTTTTAAGTCGATATATAACGATATTATTACCTATTATAATCAAACAGAGCATTTCGAAATAGAAGACTATCTGAAACAAATAAAACCTGAAATAGCCAATGAGGTAACTTCTATTTTAATGCATGAAGAAAGAGAGGTTTTACATAATTGGGAATCACAACAAATTATTGTAAAGCTTAAAGATAAAACCATTGGACAATATGTGACAGAAACCATTTTAACATTAAGATGGTATTGGGTCAATAAAATTATAGACGAATTAAAAACCGAAGTTGTTACGCAAAATAAAGAGGATAATGCCGAAACATTAGCTATGGTTATGGATTATTTAGGTTTAACCAATATGTTTTCCAAAAAATTAGGGCGTGTAATGAGTAGATATTCTTAAATGATTTCTAGGCTTTTTGCTTTCGTAAGTAAATCAACAAGATTCGTGACATTTAATTTGGCTAAAAGACGAAGTTTGTAAGTACTAATGGTTTTTTCATCCAAACTTAAAATTTCAGCTATTTCTTTATTCTTTTTACCGTCATTTAAATAGCGTAAAACTTCAATTTCTCGAGTAGATAACTTTTTAAATAAGCGATCCGATTTTTTTCCTTTCGATAAAATATCAATATTCTTTTTTACCGCTTCGCTAAAAATAACAACACCTTGATATACTTTAATAATGGCGCTTTCTAATTCTTCTAAGGCAATTGTTTTTTGGATGTAAGCCGAAACACCAGCTTTAATAGCAGTGGGTGCATACATCTTTTCTGAAACCGATGTGAAAAGGACAAATTTTGTGCTGGGAAATTCTTTTAATAAGGCTTTTATATCTCTAATGCTTGTAATGCCTGAAAGTTCAAATTCGAGTAAAACAATGTCTGTTGGCCTGGATTGTAAATGAGAAATTAAGCTTTTTAAATCATAGGCATGAGCCATAATATGAATGGTCGGATGATTATTAAAAAAGGACTTTATACCTTGAACAACCACAGGCTGGTTATCAGCAACACAAATTTTTATCATGACTCTAAAGTGTTAATTAAAAAACAGTGAACTTAATATTCAAAGTTAAGAAAAAAAAATGTAATTACTTGTTAATTAATTAGTAATCTATTGAAAATCATTTATATCCTTTTGGAATAAGGCACACAGGTATCGGGTTCATCTTGTGTTGATTCATTTGATTTAGTCTTTTATAAATGGAAAAAACTGTAGCTTCTCTACCGGAAAAATCAGCAGCTGTTTTCCCTTTTTCAGCTTCTTGCATTGCCCATTCTAACTCGTCATAATTAGCACCCAATTGATCTTCGTCGCTTCTGTCATCACCAAAAAGCCCGTCAGTTGGTTTGGCTTCTAAAATACTTTTTGGAACATTTAAGTGTTTTGCGAGTAAGCGTACTTCACTTTTTAATAAATCTGCAATCGGACTTACATCAACTCCACCATCTCCATATTTGGTATAAAAACCAACACCAAAATCTTCAACTTTATTACCTGTGCCCGCAACTAATAAACCGTGAATTCCTGCAAAATAGTACAAAGTTGTCATTCTTAATCTTGCACGAGTATTAGCAAGAGATAAATGAAGTGCTTTTTCATCTGAGGTAGTACTAACTTGTTTTTTAAAACTTTCAAAAACGGGAGTCAAATCGGCTCTTTCTTTGCTTACATTGGGGAATCTTTCTTTTAATTGATGGATGTGTTCATTTGCTCTTGAAACATGACTTTCTGCTTGATGAATTGGCATTTCTACACAAAGTGTAGGTAATCCAGTTTGCGCACATAAAGTAGAAGTTAAAGCACTATCAATTCCTCCTGAAATGCCTACAACAAATCCCTTAACTTTTGCGTTAGTAGCATAGTCTAATAACCATTTTACAATATGTTGATTGATTTTTTCAGCATGGAAAGAGGTTGAATTTGTCATTTTTTTAAGAGAATTTAATTGTGTAAACTGTATATTTGCGCTTTTATTTTCAAAGAATTTGGTATTCTTATTTGGTCTAAAATTATAAAAAATACACCATATGAAAAAGCTTTTTTTGGCTTGTCTTTTACTTTTGATATTTGCTTGTAAGCAAGAAAATAAAATTGAAGAGAAAGTGGCTACTATTCCCGTTGCTTTTGAAGTGGAACGATTTGATAAAATGTTCTATGAATCGGATACTTCAAATTTACCTGCAGTTAAAGCAAAATATCCTTTTTTATTTCCAGAAGGCAATGAAGATTCGGTTTGGTTGAATAAACTAAAAAACCCTTTATTACAAGATTTGTACAAAGAAGTAAAACAAAAATATCCCACTACAGCTAAAATTGATAAGGATTTAGAAGCGTTGTTTCAGCACGTTCAATATTATTTTCCAAAATATAAAACCCCTAGAGTCATTGCGGTAATTTCTGAGGTGGATAGAGAAGCGAAAGCCATTTATGCCGATTCCATTGCGTTAATTTCTTTGGATTGTTATTTGGGTAAAGAGCATCCATTTTATGTTGATTTTTCCGATTACCAACGTTTAGGCTTCGAAGAAAATCAAATAGTACCCGATTTGGTTACTAGTTTCAGTTATGGAAAAATTAGCAAACCTTTAGATAGAACATTACTTTCTATTATGATTTATTATGGGAAAGAATTGTATTTGAAAGATAAATTAATTCCTGAATACTCTGACGCAGCTAAAATTGGATATACCGAACAACAATTAGCTTGGTGTAAAGAAAATGAATATTATATGTGGAGTTATTTTATTGAAAATAATTTGCTTTACGAAAGTAATGTTAAAAATGAATTTCGCTTTATCAATGAAGCTCCATTTTCTAAATTTTATTTAGAAATTGATAACGAATCTCCTGGAAGAGTCGGACAATGGTTAGGTTGGCAAATTGTGAGAAGTTATATGGAAAATAATGATGTTTCTTTAGATCAATTATTAGTAACTGATGCTAAAACCATTTTTGAAAAATCAAAATATAAACCTAATAAATAATGGCAAAAACAATAACGTCGGAAATAAAATTTTTAGTTGAACTTGACGAAAATAGAATACCTGAAAAATTAACTTGGACCGCACAAGATGGCGGAGTGGAACAGGAAGAAGCGAAGGCGATGATGGTTTCTCTTTGGGATGCAAAAGCACAAGAAACACTTCGTATTGATTTATGGACAAAAGAAATGCCAGTAGATGAAATGAAAGTGTTTTTTCATCAAACTTTAGTGGCTATGGCTGATACATTTGAAAGAGCTACAAACGATGAAAAAATGGCTGCTACTATGAAAGACTTTTGCGACTATTTTGCCGAAAAATTAGAGCTAAAATAGATTTTATTAAAAACAATAAAATATGAAGAAAGGGTTTTTAAATAAACCCTTTTTCTTTGAATATTCCTTCGTTAATTTGATCGATAAACGTTAAAAGACTTTCTTTTCCAGTTCCGTCTGATGAAGAGGTAATAAAATGTTGAGGCATTTCTTCCCAGCCATTAGCAAGTACTTTTTTCTTATAAGCAGCTACATTTTGTTGTGCTTTTACTTTTCCAATTTTGTCTGCTTTTGTAAAAATAATACAAAATGGAACACCAGCTTCTCCTAAGTAATTGATAAATTCTAAATCAATTTTTTGAGCTTCCAATCGAATGTCAATCAGAACAAATGCACAAACCAATTGTTCTCTCGTTTCGAAATAATCGGTAATGAATTTTTGAAAGGTTTCTTTTGTTTTTTTAGAAACTCGTGCATATCCATAACCAGGCAAATCAACTAAAAACCAGTTTTGATTTATTTTGAAATGATTGATAAGTTGTGTTTTTCCGGGTTTTCCAGAGGTTTTGGCTAAATTTTTATGATTGGTTAACATGTTTATTAGAGAAGATTTACCCACATTGGATCTTCCAATAAAAGCATATTCTGGTAACGGTTCATTCGGACATTTACTAGCGTCAGAATTACTAATAATAAATTCAGCACTTGTTATTTTCATCTTTTTAAAAACTGAAATTCCCCAAGAAGGGGAATTTATTAAATATTATTTTTTTCTAACCAATGTAACAATAATCTGTTAAATTCATCTGGATGTTCCATCATAGCAGCATGACCACATTTGTCAATCCAAAACAATTCAGAATTGGGTAGTAATTTATTAAACTCTTCTGCTACTTCTGGAGGAGTTACTTTGTCATTTTTACCCCAAATAATACAAGTTGGTGTTTGCATATTGGGTAAATCTTTTGCCATATTATGACGAATCGCGCTTTTAGCAATGGTTAACGTTTTTATTAACTTAATTCGGTCATTTACAGTAGCAAATACTTCATCAACAATCTCTTTTGTAGCTACTTTTGGGTCATAGAATACATCCTCACTTTTCTTTTTGATATATTCATAATCGCCTCTTTTAGGATAACTTTCACCCATGCCACTTTCATACAAACCTGAGCTACCTGTAATTACTAATCCTTTCATTAATTCTGGATACATTTTTGCATGATAAAGCGCAATATGCCCCCCTAAAGAATTCCCAAGTAAAATTACTTTGTCATAGCCTTTGTAAACAATAAAATCTTTTACAAATTTTGAAAAAGCTTTTACATTGGTTTTAAGAATGTTCTGTGTGTAAAGGGGTAGTTCTGGTATAACTACTTTATATCCATTCTTAGGAAAAAAATCAGCTACGGCTTCAAAATTACTCAAACCACCCATTAAACCATGTAGCACAATAATTGGTGTGCCTTCACCAGCTTCAAAATAGGTGTATTTCTTTTCTTTCTTTAACATAAAATGAATCTCAAATTTATTTCTGAAATTTTGACAAATATAAGATTTTCTATAGGAATTAAAAGCAATTGAAAAAAACTATTTGAAAACCTTTTTTAAGGGATAGTGTATAGGGTTAAGTTTTTAGTTTTCAACACATTTGAAGAATAATAGTGGGTTCTTATAGGTTTTTTTGTCTAAAATTATTGTTTTTTTAATTGTTCATCAAAGATCTTTTGGCTTTATTTTAGTACTAATGAGTTCGTTTTTAGCAATTTCATTTAATGATATGAGTGGAAAAACTTATTAACAAAGTGGGAGTAAGTGGTAAAAAGTGGTAATTTTTTTTTAAATTTGTCCATATTCTAATTAAAAATGTGCAATTGACGTCATTTATTGGTACATATGAATGCAAGGTAGATGCTAAAGGAAGGTTGATGCTACCCACATCTCTGAAGAAACAATTTGGTTCTTTGGAAGAGGGTTTTGTGTTGAAACGTTCTGTTTTTCAGCCTTGTTTAGAATTGTATCCAATGGATGAATGGAATAAAATGATGCAGAAAATCAATAAATTAAATCGTTTTGTAAAAAAGAACAATGATTTTATACGTCGTTTTACGGCTGGAGTTAAAATGGTAGAGATTGATACAAATGGTAGATTGTTAATTCCAAAAGACTTAGTCGTTTTTGCTAAGATTGAAAAAGATATAGTGTTGTCATCTGCAGTGAATATCGTAGAAATTTGGGACAAAGATTTGTATGAAAATGTGATTGAAAATGCAACTGATGATTTTGCAGATTTGGCAGAAGAAGTAATGGGTAATTTAAATGATGATGAGCATGGAATATCATAATCCGGTTTTATTAAAAGAAACGGTTGATGGTTTGAATATAAAACCTGATGGTGTTTATGTGGATGTGACTTTTGGAGGCGGAGGTCATTCTCGAGAAATTATATCGCGTTTGGGTGACAATGGAAGATTAATTGCTTTTGATCAAGATGTAGATGCTTTGCAAAATGCAATTGATGATAATCGGTTTTTATTGATTAATGAAAATTTTAGAAACATCAAACGTTTTTTAAGATTTCATGGGATTAAAAAAGTAGATGGAATATTAGCAGATTTAGGTGTTTCGTCGCATCAATTTGATGTTGCAGAAAGAGGGTTCTCTACTCGTTTTGATGCAGAATTAGACATGAGAATGAATCAAAAAGGCGATATAAGTGCCTATCATGTAGTAAATGAATATGATGAACACGATTTGAAGCGTGTTTTTTTGGAATATGGAGAGTTGAAAAATGGAGGTGCAATGGCAAATGTAATTGTCTCTGCTAGAAAAGACAAACAGATAAAAGATTCCGAACATTTAAAGCAAGTGTTGGCTAAATTTTTACCCGCTCACAAAAGCAATAAAATTTTAGCTCAAATATATCAAGCCATACGGATTGAGGTTAATCAAGAAATGGAAGTTTTAAAAGAGTTTTTAGAACAGTCTTTAGAATTATTAGAAGTAGGAGGACGAATGAGTGTGATTTCGTATCATTCTTTAGAAGATAGATTGGTGAAACGCTTTTTTAGGAATGGAATGTTTGAAGGAGAACCTGAGCGAGATTTTTTTGGTAATTACGAAGTTCCCTTTAAAATTATTGAAAAATTGATTGTGCCAGATGCAGCTGAAATTGCAAGTAATAATAGAGCTAGAAGTGCCAAGTTAAGGGTTGCTGAAAAAAAATAAGGTAAGATTTGTAATCATAATAAAAAATGAAAAACAGTATTTATAGTTTACTCAAAGCAAAATTTCTAGTGAGTGATGATGCTTTAAAGAACTGGAAGTTTATTGTTTTTTTAATTTTTCTAGCCATGATTATGATTGCGAATAATCATCGATATGATGCGAAGAATTATAAGATTACAGAGTTAACGAATAAAGTAAAAGAGCTTCGTTCTGAATTTGTTGATAGGCGCTCTGAATTGATGAAGTTAAAGATGGAATCTACGGTGGCTAAGAAGATGGAAGTTAGAGGTATTTTTTCTGCGGATGTTCCACCTACAAAAATTATTGTAAAAACTAAAAAAGAAGATAAAAAGAGTTTTATAGACAAATTAAAAATATGGCAGTAAAAGAAAAAAATAGTAACTACCGTATGTATTTAGTGGCTTTCACAATGTTTGTGATGGCTATTTTAGTTATGATAAAACTCAATAACATCCAATGGTTAGAAGGAGATTATTACCGTAAATTGGCTAAAGAAAGAACGGTTAAGAATTTTGTTATTCCAGCAAATAAAGGGAATGTTTATGCTGCGGATGGAAGTTTGCTTGCCACCTCAATTCCTGAGTATACCATACGTTTTGACGCGCTTTCACCTTCTAAAGAAAATTTCCAAGAGAATATCAAGCCGTTAAGCGATTCCTTATCGGTGATGTTTGGAAAGTCTACAGGTTATTATCAAGCTGCATTACAAAAAGCAAGATCGAATCAAAATAGGTATTACTTGGTTGCTAGTAAATTAAGCTATACCGACTACATGCGTATTAAAAGTTTTCCACTTTTTAATAAAGGTCCTTATAAAGGAGGAATTATTGTTGAACAAAAAACGGTTCGTGAACACCCAATAGGGCTAATTGCACAAAGAACAATTGGCTATGAGAGAACCGAAAGTGATGGAAAGGGTTTAGAGTTTGCCTTTAAAAAATACATTAATGGAAAAAATGGGCATCGAATGATGCAAAAAATTGCAAAAAATCAATGGAAGCCTATTAATGATAATAACGAATTAGAACCACAAGACGGATATGATATTGTATCTACAATAGATGTTTATGTACAAGATATTGCGCATCATGCTTTGTTGAAACAATTGGAAATTTATGAAGCAGATCATGGTTGTGTAGTAGTAATGGAAACGAAAACAGGTGAAATTAAAGCCATATCTAATTTGGGTAGAGCTAATAATGGGTCTTATTATGAAACCCAAAATTATGCGGTAGCAGAATCACATGAACCCGGTTCTACTTTTAAATTGTTTGATTTAATTGCACTGCTTGATGATAAAAAGGTAGATACTAGTAAGATTTATGATACACATGATGGAGTCGTTGAATATTATAAAAAGAAAGTAAGGGATTCTCATAGAGGAGGTTATGGTAAAATTTCCTTAGCTCGTGGTTTTGAACTTTCTTCTAATACCGTTTTAGTTCAGGCAGTATATGATAATTATAAGGATGATCCGAAACAATTTGTTGACAGAATTAACAGTTATGGTTTAAACAAGCCTTTAGGTTTACAATTAATTGGCGAAGGGAAACCTTACGTACCACAACCAGGTGATAAAAAATGGTATGGAACAACCCTGCCATGGATGGCATTCGGATATAATATTTCATTAACCCCTTTACAAACATTGGCCTTATATAATGCAGTTGCAAATGACGGAGTTATGGTAAAGCCCTATTTTGTGAAAGAAATTAAAGAATGGAATAAAACGATAAAGAAATACGATACAGAAATTATCAATCCTAAAATTGCATCCGATGAAACTTTGGAAAAAGTTAGAGCGGTTTTAGAAAATGTGGTTAAAAAAGGAACAGCTTCTAAGTTGTATTCTAAAGATTTTTCAATGGCAGGTAAAACAGGAACAGCGCAAGCCAACTATCGAGATAAATCCAAATTGCATTACATCTCTTCTTTTGCGGGCTATTTTCCTGCAAAGAATCCCAAGTATTCTTGTATTGTAATCATTCATAAACCCAATGTTTCAGCTGGTTATTTTGGAGCAGATGTGGCGGGACCAGTTTTTAAACGTATTGCTCAAAAAATTTATACTGATTCTCCTCCTACAAATCATATACAGGATTTAGAGAAACAAATTGTAGTAACTGAAAAGGCATATAATACGTATTATAATAAAGTAGATAAAGCAACTTCTTTAATACCTAATGTAAATGGAATGGATGGAATGGATGCCGTTGCATTATTGGAAAATTTAGGAGTACGAGTAACGGTTAGAGGAATAGGTAAAGTAAGTTCTCAATCGGTGAAGCCTGGAGAAAAAATTCAAAAAAATCAAACCATAACTATCGAATTGTCATGAAAGTCTTAAAAGACATATTGTATAAAGTAGGTATAGAAGCCGTTAAAGGTGCTACTGATGTTGTTATCCAAAAAATTGAATTCGATTCTAGAAAAATAGAATTGAATGATGTTTTTGTGGCAATTCGTGGTGCTGTTTCTGATGGGCATGATTTTATTGAAAAAGCATTGAACTTAGGAGCAAGTGTTGTTATTTGTGAAGAGTTTCCTAAAGTTATCGTGAATGGTGTAACCTATATTAAAGTTGCAAATTCAAACGAAGCATTGGCTTTTATGGCTTCAAACTATTATGAAAATCCTTCGTCAAAAATAAAATTGGTTGGAGTTACAGGTACAAATGGAAAGACCACTATCGCTTCTTTATTGTATCAATTGTTTAAAAAAGCAGGTTATAAAGTGGGTTTGCTTTCTACGGTTAAAATTCTTGTGGATGAAACCGAATACAAAGCAACGCATACCACTCCAGATTCATTGACTATCAATTACTATTTAAATGAAATGGTAGCAATGGGATGTGAGTTTTGTTTTATGGAAGTCAGTTCTCACGGAATTCACCAAAAAAGAACAGAAGGACTTCAATTTCAAGGGGGTATTTTTACAAATCTATCCCATGATCATTTGGATTATCATAAGACTTTTGCTGAATATAGAGATGTAAAAAAGAAATTCTTTGATGATTTGCCTAAAACGGCATTTGCAATTTCTAATATAGATGATAAAAATGGAGCAATTATGTTCCAAAATACCAAAGCCAAGAAAATAACATATGCTTTGAAGTCTTACGCAGATTATAAAGCACAAATTTTAGAGAATCAATTTACAGGATTATTGATGAAAATTAATAATAATGAAGTTTGGACAAAATTGATTGGTTCTTTTAATGCATATAATTTGTTAGCGATTTATGCAGCGGCTGTTGAATTGGGAATTGAAG
The DNA here is from genome assembly GCF_006491645.1 of Flavobacterium profundi. Classification (GTDB taxonomy): domain Bacteria; phylum Bacteroidota; class Bacteroidia; order Flavobacteriales; family Flavobacteriaceae; genus Flavobacterium; species Flavobacterium profundi. The sequence goes on along the minus strand of NZ_VDCZ01000003.1, from coordinate 137,522 downwards.
AACAAGAAACCTTACGATTGCTTTCTGATTTAGAAAGTGTTTCAGGTCGATTTCAATATATTGTTTCGTCTAGTAAAATAACAGCGATTGTAGATTATGCGCATACTCCTGATGCATTGGAAAACGTATTAAAAACAATAGAAGATATTCGTACTAAAAATGAACAATTAATCACGGTTGTTGGTTGTGGAGGTGATAGAGATAAAACGAAAAGGCCTATCATGGCTCAAATTGCTTCAGAATTGAGTACCAAAGCCATTTTTACCTCAGATAATCCTAGGACAGAAGATCCAGCAATAATTTTGGAAGAAATGGAAAAAGGAGTGGAACCTCAAAATTATAAAAAAACACTGTCTATTTTAGATAGAAAACAAGCAATTAAAACAGCTTGTCAATTAGCAGAAGCAAACGATATTATCCTCATAGCAGGAAAAGGACATGAAACGTATCAAGAAATTAATGGTGTACGACATGACTTTGATGATTTGAAAATTGTAACAACAATGTTGCAAGAATTAGGAAAGTAATTTTTAAAAACAGAATTTAAAAATAAAGATATGTTATATTATATTTTTCAATATTTAGACAAAACATTTGATGTTCCTGGAGCAGGAGTGTTTCAATATATTACTTTTCGATCGGCTTTTGCATTTATTTTATCTTTATTAATTGCAGCTATTTACGGTAAAAAAATAATCAATTTTTTAAGAAAACAACAAGTAGGTGAAACCGTACGTGATTTAGGCTTAGCAGGGCAAAGTCAAAAAGCTGGTACGCCTACTATGGGTGGAATTATCATTATTTTAGCGACACTTATTCCTGTGCTTTTATTGGCAAAACTGGAAAACATCTATATCATTTTATTAATTGTGACCACGCTTTGGATGGGAACCATTGGTTTTATTGATGACTATATTAAAGTCTTTAAAAAAGACAAACAAGGGTTAAAAGGAATTTTTAAAGTATTTGGACAAGTAAGTTTAGGGTTAATTGTCGGTTGTGTTTTGTATTTGCATCCAAACGTAACCATTCGTAAAGACACTATAGGAGAACGAGTAAAAATGGAAAATATAGATCCAACCAGTTTACATGAAAAATCAACGGCTACGACAATTCCATTTTTAAAAAACAATGAATTTGATTATGTTGAGGTATTGTCTTTTTTAGGAGACGGATATCAAAATTGGGCTTGGATTATTTTTATACCGATGGTAGTTATCATCATTACTGCGGTTTCTAATGGAGCCAATTTAACAGACGGAATTGATGGTTTAGCGGCTGGTACTTCGGCTATTTCAGTGCTTACGCTAGGTATTTTTGCTTTTGTTTCTGGTAATATCATTTTTTCGGATTATCTCAATATCATGTATATCCCCAATTCGGGTGAAATGACCATCTATATTGCAGCTTTTGTAGGAGCATTAGTTGGGTTTCTTTGGTACAATACCTATCCTGCTCAAGTATTTATGGGCGATACGGGTAGTTTGACTATTGGTGGTATTATAGCTGTTATTGCAATTGCTATTCGTAAAGAATTGATGATTCCTATTTTGTGTGGTATTTTCTTAGCAGAAAATTTATCGGTAATGATACAAGTGAGTTATTTTAAGTATACAAAGAAAAAATATGGAGAAGGAAGGCGTGTTTTTTTAATGTCACCTTTGCATCATCATTATCAAAAGAAAGGGTTTCATGAAAGTAAAATTGTAACGCGTTTCTGGATTGTTGGAATTCTCTTAGCCATATTTTCATTAGTCTCATTAAAACTAAGATAGCATGAAGTTAGTTGTTTTAGGAGGAGGAGAAAGCGGAGTAGGAACCGCAATTTTAGGAAAGAAAAAAGGATATGAAGTATTTGTATCTGATTTTGGAAAAATAAAAGAAAATTACAAAGAAATTCTTAGTATTAATCAAATACCTTGGGAAGACGAAAAGCATACTGAATCTTTAATTTTAGATGCAGATGTAGTCATGAAAAGCCCTGGAATTCCAGAGAAAGCGCCTATTGTTAAAAAATTATTGGAACGAAATATACCGGTAATTTCTGAAATAGAGTTTGCTTTTCCGTTTACCAATGCTAAAACTATTGGAATAACGGGAAGTAATGGAAAAACGACCACGACTTTGTTAACGTATCACATTTTAAAACAAGGCGGTTTAAATGTAGGGTTAGCAGGAAATATTGGAAAAAGCTTTGCTTGGCAAGTCGCTGAAAATAATCACGATTATTATGTGTTAGAGCTGAGCAGTTTTCAATTGGACGGGATTGTAAATTATAGACCAGATATCGCTGTAATTACCAATTTGAGTCCGGATCATTTAGATCGTTATGCTTATGATTATAATTTGTATATCGCATCTAAATTTAGAATCACAAAAAATCAAACGGAAAACGATTTTTTAATTGTTGACCATGATGATGTAGAAATCAATAGATGGTTTCAAAATAATAAAACAAAAGCAAAAAAACTTTCTTTTTCATTAACAACGACAGTTGAAGAAGGAGGATTTGAAGAAAATAACAATTTGAACAGTAAAATTAATAACGACCTATTTACCATGCCAATCAACGAATTAGCTTTAGAAGGAAAACACAATCTTAAAAATGCAATGGCTGCAACTGCGGTTGCTCAGTTAATGAAAGTGAGAAAACAAACGATAAGGGAAAGTCTAAGTAACTTTCAAGGTGCAGAACATCGTTTGGAGAAAGTGTTAAAAATACAAAATGTACAATACATTAATGATTCCAAAGCAACCAATGTAAACGCTACTTTTTTTGCATTAGATAGTATGACAGGTCCAACGGTTTGGATTGTAGGTGGTGTTGATAAAGGGAATGATTATGACGAATTAATGCCATTGGTTAGAGAAAAAGTAAAAGGTATTGTTTGTTTAGGTGTGGATAACCAAAAATTATTCAACGCTTTTAATGATGTGGTAGATGTAATGATAGAAACAACTTCAATGACTGAGGCAGTTAAAATTGCACAAAGAATGGCTGAAAAAGGAGATACTGTTTTACTATCGCCATGTTGCGCAAGTTTTGATTTATTTGAAAATTACGAAGATAGAGGGCGTCAATTTAAAAACGCAGTACATAATTTATAAGAAAAAATGAAAGCATTAGTAGCTAGATTAAGAGGAGATAAGGTAATTTGGGCAATAGTTTTTCTATTGGCTCTCATTTCTTTTTTGCCTGTTTATAGTGCTAGTACTAATCTCGTTTATGTAATTGGTAAAGGGTCTACCATGGGGTATTTAGTAAAGCATCTTGGGCATTTGTTCCTTGGGTTTGCTATTATCTATTTTGTACACAAAGTTCCCTATCATTATTTTAGAGCTTTATCCATTTTTGGAATTCCTCTCGTAATTGTTCTTTTACTTTATACCTTATTTCAAGGAACAACTATTGGTGGTGCAAATGCGAGTAGATGGATCCAAATCCCTTTTGTAGGAGTGAGTTTTCAAACGTCTACTTTGGCTTTTACAGTTTTAATGGTTTATGTAGCACGTTATTTAGCCAAAGTAAGCGATAAAGAATATACGTTTAAAGAGTCGTTTCTAGAGTTGTGGTTGCCTGTTTTTGGGGTTTTGGTTTTAATCTTACCAACGAACTTTTCCACTACAGCACTTATTTTTTCAATGGTATGTATGCTAATATTCGTTGGGTACTATCCTTTAAAATACTTAGCAACAGTAATGGGTTTGGGAATCGCAGCTTTATTATTGTTTTTATTGTTAGCTAAAGCTTTCCCAACGAATAAATTATTTAGCAGGGTAAATACTTGGGGAAATAGAATCGAACGATTCCTAGATGATAAACCCAATGAAGATGATTATCAAATTGAAAAAGCAAAGATTGCCATTGCTTCAGGTGGAATTTATGGATTAGGTCCTGGAAAAAGTGTACAGAAAAACTTTCTTCCTCAGTCTTCATCCGATTTTATTTTTGCCATTATTGTAGAGGAATACGGTCTGCTTGGAGCAGTAGGAATTCTATTCTTGTACTTGTTGTTGTTTTTTAGGTTTATCATAAATGCACAAAAAGCACCTACATTATTTGGTAAATTATTAATTATTGGCCTTGGTTTTCCAATTGTTTTTCAAGCGTTAATTAATATGGCTGTGGCTGTGGAATTATTACCGGTAACCGGACAAACCTTGCCGCTTGTTAGTAGTGGAGGAACTTCAATTTGGATGACTTGTGTAGCTGTGGGTGTTATTTTAAGTGTAACCAAAAAAGAAGCTGAAGTTGCTTTAGATGAAGCAGAAAAGAAGAAAAGAGAAGAGGCTTTACAACGCATTATTGATAAAGAAATAGAATTAGAAGATAGTAAACATAAAGAAGAGGAAAATGAAGTGGCTAACCCTTTAGAACCCATTTTGAATCAGTAATATGGAAAAGAAATTGAAATTTATAATCAGTGGTGGTGGAACAGGAGGACATATATATCCTGCAATTGCTATTGCAAACGAATTAAAATATCGTTTTCATGATGCCGAATTTCTATTTGTGGGTGCCAAAGATAAAATGGAAATGCAAAAAGTGCCTCAAGCAGGTTATGATATCAAAGGACTTTGGATTTCTGGAATTCAAAGGAAAATAACCCTGCAAAATGTGATGTTTCCTTTTAAACTAACTTCTAGTTTGTGGAAATCGTACCGTATCATCAAAAAGTTCAAACCAGATGTGGTTATTGGGACTGGTGGTTTTGCGAGTGGTGCCGTTTTGAAAGTGGCAACTATGTTGGGTATACCCACGTTAATTCAAGAACAAAATTCTTTTCCAGGCATTACAAATAAATTATTGGCAAAAAAAGCGAATACCATTTGTGTAGCATATGAAGGATTAGAAAAATTCTTCCCTAAAGAAAAATTAATCATAACTGGTAATCCAGTCCGTCAGGATTTATTAAATAGTGATGATAAAAGATTTGAAGCATTAACTTACTTCGAATTAGATAGTACTAAAAGAACTTTGTTGGTTTTAGGTGGAAGTTTGGGTGCGAGAAGAATTAACCAACTTATAGCTAAAGAAATTGATTTTCTATTGGCTTTGGGAGTCCAAATTATATGGCAGTGCGGAAAATTATATTTTGAAGAATACAACCATTTTAATACAAAAGAAAACGTACACGTTTTTGCTTTTATTGATAAAATGGACTTTGCTTATGCGGCAGCAGATGTCATAATTTCACGTTCTGGTGCTTCATCGGTATCCGAATTGTGTATTGTAGGGAAGCCAACAATTTTTATTCCTTCTCCTAATGTGTCTGAGGATCATCAAACTAAGAATGCACAAGCTATTTTGGATAAAAAAGCTGCGATTTTGTTGAAAGAAAGAGATCTAGATATCGATTTTAAGAATATCTTTGCCGACCTTATTTCAAACGACGAAAAACAAGCCAAATTAAGTAAGAAAATATACAAATTGGCCTTGCCAAATGCAACGAATGAAATTGTAGATGAAATAGAAAAATTGCTCTAAAAGAAATAATAAAAAATCAAAAACAACAACAAATAAAAAAAATGAATCTTAACCAAATACAAAATATCTATTTCATAGGAATCGGAGGCATTGGAATGAGTGCCCTGGCTCGTTATTTTATGAATATTGGTAAAAATGTGGCAGGTTATGATAAAACAAGAACCCAATTAACAGATGAATTGGAAGCTTTAGGAATGCCGATTCATTTCGAAGATAAACTAGAATTAATTGCTACTCCATTTTTAGATAAAGAAACTACTTTGGTAGTCATCACACCAGCTGTTCCAAAATCGCATTCACAATGGAATTATTTCCTTGAAAATGGGTTTGAAGTAAAGAAAAGAGCTGCTGTTTTAGGTTTGATAACCAAAGATACTTTCTGTTTTGCAGTAGCAGGAACACACGGAAAAACAACAACTTCAAGTATTTTGGGACATATATTGTTTCAAAGTGGTGTAGATGTAACTGCTTTTCTAGGTGGAATTGTGGAAAATTACAATTCCAATCTTATTGGTGAAGGGAAAACAGTTACCGTTGTGGAAGCAGATGAATTTGATCGTTCTTTCTTACATCTACATCCTAATTTGTCCTGTGTAACTTCAATGGATGCTGATCATTTAGATATTTATGGAGATACCGCTTCTATTGAGGCTTCTTTTGTGGAGTTTGCGCAAAAAGTAACTCCTCAAAACTTATTTGTTGCTAAAGGTTTACCGTTGGAAGGAAATACTATCGGTGTACAAGAAGAAGCTGCATATTCGGCTCAAAATATTCGCATAGAAAATGGTTTTTATGTTTTTGATGTAAAAACGAATAATGAATTGATTACCAATGTTAAATTTGGTTTACCAGGACATCATAATTTATCCAATGCCTTAATTGCATTCGCTATGGCTAAAAGTTATGGGGTTGAAAATCAAAAAATAATTGATGCTTTAGCTTCATTCAAAGGAGTAAGAAGACGTTTTTCATTTCAAATACGTACCGAGAAATTAGTGTATATCGATGATTATGCGCATCATCCTACAGAGATAAATGCAGTGCATCAGGCGGTTAGAGAATTGTATCCCAATAAAAAAATTGTGGCTGCTTTTCAACCTCATTTGTTTTCAAGAACAAAAGATTTTATTGATGGATTTGCAGAAAGTTTGTCTCAATTTGATGAAATTATTTTGTTGGATATCTATCCAGCAAGAGAATTGCCTATCGAAGGAGTAACTTCAGCTTGGTTGTTGGATAAGATTACCAATGAAAATAAGTGTTTGATAGCCAAGGAAGATTTGGCAATACATTTAAAAAATACAGACGCAGATGTCTATGTTACTATTGGCGCTGGAGATATCGGTGAATTGGTTAAGGAAATAAAAAAAGAATTACATGAAAAGTATTAATTGGCAAAATATACGCTTAATTGTAATACTCATCGTAATGGTGTTTTTATACTCTTTTTCATCTCATAGAAATGAGAAAAGGAGGTTAAAAAGTGTTACTATTTCTTTTTATGGTGGAGAAGAAAATTTGTTCATAACTCACGAAATAGTTAATAACTTGTTGAAACAAAATTTAGGAGGCTCGTTAACTATTAAAAAAGAAGAAGTAGATTTGAAGTCTTTAGAAACTGCTCTTAATAATCACAAGATGATTGAAAAATGTGAAATTTTTTCAACGATAGATGGTTCTCTAAATGCTAATATAACACAAAAGACCCCAATTGTACGATACGTGTCAGGTAATACGATGTATTATCTTGACAATAAAGGTGTTGAAATACCTTTGTCTGAAAACTTTTCTGCAAGAGTTCCTATTCTTATGGGCACTTTTGATGAAAAAGAGAGAGATAATTATGTCTTGTTGTGTAACGAAATTTACAAAGATGATTTCTTGAAAAAGAACATCACAGGAATTAAAGTTTTGCCTTCGGGGAGCGTTATTTTGACCAGCAGAAATTATAATTATAAAATAATTTTTGGTAAACCAGTATATGTTGAAAAGAAATTAAAGAATTACAAAGCTTTTTTTCAACATGCGGTTAAAGATACATTGATTAAGAATTATAAAGAAGTAAACGTAATGTTTACCGAACAAGTAGTTTGTAAGAAATAGAAGTGAATTATGAACAAAGATAATATTGCAGTAGGATTAGATATCGGAACTACAAAAATTGTAGTGATGATTGGTAAGAAAAATGAATACGGGAAACTGGAAATTCTAGGTGTTGGAAAATCCAAAAGTTTAGGTGTTCATAGAGGTGTTGTAAACAATATTACGCAAACAATTCAATCCATTCAACAAGCTATTTTAGAAGCAGAAAGTGATTCGGGATATAAAATAAATGATGTTGTTGTGGGCATTGCAGGACAACATATTCGTAGTATTCAACACAGTGATTACATCAGTAGACCCAATGCTGAAGAAGTAATTAATGATGTGGATATTGATGCTTTAATTGGACAAGTGCACAAATTAGCCATGCTACCTGGGGAAGAAATTATCCATGTTTTACCGCAAGAATTTAAAGTGGACGGACAAGGAGAAATTAAAGAGCCAATCGGAATGTATGGTGGTCGATTAGAATCGAGTTTTCATGTTGTAGTTGGACAAGCGGCATCTATTCGCAATTTAGGACGTTGTGTAAAAAGTGCAGGATTGGAATTGTCTGGACTTACGTTGGAACCGTTGGCTTCTGCCGATGCAGTTTTAAGTCAGGAAGAAAAAGAAGCAGGTGTAGCTTTAATTGATATCGGTGGTGGAACTACCGATTTAGCCATTTTTAAAGATGGGATTATTCGACATACTGCAGTAATCCCTTTTGGAGGAAATGTCATTACAGAAGATATTAAAGAAGGCTGTTCGATTATCGAAAAGCAAGCAGAGTTATTAAAAGTTCGTTTTGGTTCTGCTTGGCCAGGAGAAAATAAAGACAATGAAATTGTTTCTATTCCTGGATTAAGAGGAAGAGAGCCAAAGGAAATTTCGTTAAAGAACTTGTCTAAAATTATTCATGCTCGTGTAGTAGAAATCATTGAGCAAGTGTATGCGGAAATCAAATTATACGGACACGAAGATCCAAAAAGAAAACTAATTGCAGGTATTGTTTTAACAGGGGGAGGTTCTCAGTTGCAACATATCAAACAATTAGTAGAATACATAACAGGGATGGATACTCGTATTGGTTATCCAAACGAGCACTTAGCGGGTAACTCAGATGAAGAATTGTCAAGTCCGTTATATGCTACAGCGGTAGGTTTAGTAATGAATAGTATTCGAAATAATACGAAAAGTGCGACACCTTTAGTTGAAATGAAAAAAGAAGAGCCTGTTTTCGAGCCAAAAAATGTGGCAGAAACAATCGAAGAACAGGAAGAAGAAAAAGAAGTAGAAAAAATAGAAACCACAGAAAGCAAAATCAAAAAATCATTTTTTGACAAGTATATAGAAAAAATTAAAGAGTTTTTAGATAACGCAGAATAAAAAGTACAACTATGGAAGATTTTAAAAGCATATCATTCGATTTACCGAAAAACCAATCCAACGTTATCAAAGTTATTGGAGTAGGAGGAGGTGGTAGTAATGCCATCAACCACATGTTTAAGCAAGGAATAAAAGGAGTAGATTTTATTGTTTGTAATACCGATTCGCAAGCACTTGAAAATAGTGCGGTGCCAAATAAAATTCAGTTGGGTGTAAGTTTGACTGAAGGTCTTGGTGCTGGTGCTAATCCGGAAGTTGGGCAACAATCTGCCTTAGAAAGTATCATGGACATTGAAAAGATGTTGGATACCAATACAAAAATGCTTTTTATAACTGCTGGAATGGGTGGAGGTACAGGTACTGGTGCTGCTCCTGTAATTGCTCAGTTAGCGAAAGAAAGAGACATTTTAACCGTTGGAATCGTAACGATCCCTTTCCAATTTGAAGGAAAAGTGCGTTCGGAACAAGCGATGTTAGGTGTAGAAAGACTGCGCAAACAAGTGGACTCTTTAATCGTAATTAACAATAATAAATTAAGAGAAGTATATGGGAACTTAGGTTTTAAAGCTGGGTTTTCAAAAGCGGATGAAGTATTAGCAACTGCGGCTAGAGGTATTGCAGAAGTTATTACACATCACTATACTCAAAATATCGATTTAAAAGATGCTAAAACCGTATTAGCAGATAGTGGTACGGCAATCATGGGTTCTGCAACAGCTTCTGGAGAAGATAGAGCTAAAGAAGCAATCATGAGCGCATTAGATTCACCATTGTTGAACGATAACAAAATTACCGGTGCTAAAAACGTATTGTTGTTAATTGTTTCAGGTACTTCTGAAATTACCATTGATGAAATTGGTGAAATTAACGATTACATTCAAGCGGAAGCTGGTTTCAATGCCAACATCATTATGGGTGTGGGTGAAGATGAAACTTTAGGTGATGCTGTGGCTGTAACCATTATTGCAACGGGTTTTAATATTGAACAACAAGCTGAAATTGTAAATTCTGAACCTAAAAAAATAATTCACTCTTTAGAAGACGATCAAAAAATTGTACACGACTTAACCAACAAAACCATTTCAAATATGGTGGTTAATGATCCAGTTTTTGAAACGACTGCTCCTAAAGAAGAAAAGAAACCTGTAGCGGAAACTAAAGTGGAAGATAAAGTGATCTTCAATTTAGATGAGGAAGTGGAAGAAAAAGAAATTCAGTTTGAAATTCAGGAGGTTACTCCAACCATGGATTTAGTACCTACTTCAGAATGGATTAAAAACTTAGATGTTACTTTTGAAATTGTAGCGGCTAAAGAAGAAATGGTGGATCCTGTTTTTGAAATCATAACTCCAAAAATTAAAAATATGGAGGTTGTGGATCCTGAATTTGTTGTAAAAGAAGATAAATTCTCTTTTTCGTTAGATTTATTTGCGAATGAAACTATAGAAGAAGAGCCTAAGAAGAAATTCCAGTTAACGGAAGAAACCAAACAAATGGAGGTAAAAGATCCAATTAATGTGGTGCCAGTTACGGAAGTAAATAAAGAAGGCGTTATCAAATATTCATTAGAGGATTATTTACAAAAAGAAGACGAATTATTATCTTCTAAGCCGGTAGCGGAAGTAAAAGAACCAATCGATGAAGAATTGAATTTTGCAGTTAAAAAGACGGAGCCTGAAGTTAAAAAAACACCTGTTTTTGAAACCGAATCTCCTTTTGAAATGACGATTGAAGAAACGCTAAAAGCACGCTCTGAAGAGCGCAAACGTAAAATGAAAGAATTTAATTATAAGTTCAACAATAGTGCAACTTATATCGATGAAATCGAAAAAGAGCCAGCATATAAAAGAATGGGAATTGATGTAACCTCTGCACCAACCGATTCTAATGCAAAATCAAGAATGTCACTAGGGACAGATAGCAATGACGATTTACAATTGCGATCTAACAATTCATTCTTGCATGATAACGTAGATTAAATCTGCTTATAACTAACCTAACCTTAGTCCCGAGAAGTAACATTTTCGGGATTTTTTTTACTATTTTTGCAACAGATTTTACAAAAAATAGCTTTAACATAGGTTGTCACATCGAGCGCAGTCGAGATGCCTTAAAAAAATAAAATAAAAATAACATCCAACATATAATAAAAAGCATATGAGTTTAGAAGCAAAAATCATGGATCAAATGAAAGAAGCCATGAAAGCAAAAGATACAGTTGCCTTAGAAGCATTAAGAGCGATTAAAGCAGCTATTATATTAGCCAAAACAGAAGCAGGAGCATCAGAAGGTTTGTCTGAAGCGGATGAAATTAAATTATTACAACGTTTGGTGAAAATGCGTAAAGACAGTGCTGAAATTTATACCAATCAAGGGCGTGCAGATTTAGCAGAACCAGAATTGGCACAAATTGCAGTAATTGAGAAGTTTTTACCAGCTCAGTTATCAGAAGCTGAAATTGAAGCAATCATTTCAAAAATTATCGCTGAAACAGGTGCTAATGGAATTGCTGCTATGGGTAAAGTAATGGGCTTAGCATCTGCACAAATTGGAGGTCAGGCGGAAGGAAAAGTAATTTCTGGAATTGTAAAGAAATTATTGGTATAATTCTTTTACTTTCAAATGATATATAAAGGTATAACGTACTGTTTTAAATGGTATTTTATACCTTTTTTATTTTTAAAAAATAATTTTCAAAGTAGTACCTTCATTAAGAATACTGTCTATAAAAATAGTTCCTTCAATCATTTTGGTACGCGATAAAATATTTTTTAAACCAATGCCTGTTGGTTGGGATTTATGATCTATATCGCTATTTAAATGAAATTGGGCCAACTCTTTAGAACCTACTCCATTATCTTGTATAAATAGGATATAATTTTTTTTCTCTTTCCCTAATCGAATCGTTACCTTGCTGGCTTGGGCATGTTTTACAATGTTAGAAAGTGCTTCTTGAACAATACGATAAATAGAAATGGCTACATTTTCTTCCATAGTATCTGGAAAATCATGTTGGAAATCGAAATGGATGTTGCTATGGTCTTCTATCTTTTGAATCATTTCTTGAAGGGCTGGTACCAATCCTTTTTTAATCAAAACACTAGGCATCATGTTGTGAGAAATACTTCTGATTTCTTCATAAGTTTCATCAATAATATGCGTGAGTTTTTTATTAGATGGGTCTTCTAAGTCCAAACTATTGGAACACATCATTTTAATAGCGCATATATTTTGGCCTAAGCCATCGTGTAAATCTTTAGCAATGCGAATGCGTTCTTTCTCTTGTGCATCAATCACCGACTGAAAGCGTAAATTTTCTGCCTTAATGAGAATTTTTTTGGTTTTAAACCGATACCAAACCAATAACGATAAAATGGAGAATAAGAAGAGTATCGAAAAGTAAAACAAAATGAATTTCCGTTTTAAATCACTTTTGTAAATTAAATTTTCTTTCTCATGGTTTTCTTTGATTAACGCGTTGATTTTCTTCTCTTTTTCAATGCTTTCATACAAAGAAGTGTATTTGATTAAATAGCGTTGGGCTTCTTTTTTATCAATTTTTTCTTTCAAATTCAAATAAAGTCTGAGGTTTTTGAGAGCCAAATCATAATCTCCTAATTTTTCATAAATACTGGCTTTAAAAAAAAGATACTCACTTTGTTCTTTTAAATTATTTTCAAAAGGATAATCACGCGTTAACGCTAAATATTTCAAGGCATTTTCTTTGTTATTCAAAAGCGCATACAATTCGGCTCCTAATTTATTTATACGCCAAGTTTTATAATTATGAAAGGAAGACGTATCCTTAACCACAGCATCATCAGCTTTCTTGAAAAATAGTGTTGCAGAATCGTACTTTTTCAAATGAACGTATACATTGGCTTGTTCTTCTAAAAAATAAGAATGCGAATTCTGAAATCCATTGGCACTTAAATCGGCTCCTTTTTTAGCATATTTTAAAACATTCTTATAATCATTTACGGCTTTGTAATAATCAATTAAGGAAGAGAAGGCATTAATCATTTGGGTACTGTCTTTCGATTGCACACTTCGTGCATAGCAAGTGGAAACAATTTCTAAGGCAGAATCGTATTTTTTCAAATTCAAATACATTTTAAACACTAACAAATCCAAGTTGTAGCGCAAGTTGGGTTCTTTTGTTTTGCTAAAATTGTCTTTTGCTAATTCGTAGTATTTGGTAGCAGATGGGACGTCGTATTCTACCATACCAATGTAACACAATTGCTTGTAGAGTTTTCCGTTGATTTCGTGATTTGTGGAGTTTTTAATTTTGGGTACACTCGCTAAGAGAATTCTTTTGGCCTCCTCATTATAACTATGATGCAAATACGACAAACTCAATTTGAACGCAATATCCAATTGGGTATTGAGATCAAAGGATAGCGCTTGCTTTTGAATGGCAGCTGTTTTTTCATTGGCAAACCCCATTTGGTTCTTTTGTATATAATGACTGAGTGTGTCTATTTGTTGGTATAAAGTTGTTTTATCTATTTGTTTTTGGGTAAACCCAATGAAAGAGAATAGGAATAGTGCCCAAAGCAATTTTTTTTTCATGCCATCGTAATTGAAAAGATAGAATACGTACCAGTGTAGGTTAAGGGGCAGTTTTTATTTCTATAGTTTAAATATATTATTTTTAAATGATACTGAAAAACAAATGCAAAAAGGGTTGCCCAATGAATAACTCATCAGACAACCCTTCTTTAACGCCTTTTGTATTATGGATATAAAGTTATAGTACCATTTGCTACTACATTACTTCCTAAACCAGAGAAACTTACAGTAAAGTTGCTGCTGTTAAAGCTTAAAGAACCTACTGGAGTACAAAGCCCTAAAGCATATTGAATTTTTCCATACGAACCACTGTTTTTAGTAGTTTTGCTTTCGCTTTTTGCTTTACCTAAAGAAATATACGCCCAATCAGAACGGTCTGTGCTGCTTACAGTTGATCCAGAATAGTAAATAGTGATTTTAGCACCCATTTCACCTCTTTTAGATCCCCAAAGCCAGTTCGCTGTCCATGTTAAACTTCTCCATCTTGAAGCCAATCTTGATTGCGTATCAAATGATTCGCTATCGTCAATTGTTACATCAGCTGAAATGATTAAGCCGCCAATTACGTTATCCCAAACAATTCCATCGTTATTGTAAAAACATAAGGTTTTTACTTTTTGATTTTGGATGTTCCAAGTAATCTCAAGAACTTGATCGTTAACTTTTACTTCGTTAGTTACTACTTCTTGGATGTTTTTTTGTACTTCTGCTAATTCATTACCAGCGTATACATTTTTTAATTTTCCTGTCGTAATCGAATTAGGTTGTGTTAAATCACCAGAAGCGATTACACTTTCAGAACCCGAAACCACTTCTTTTGATAAGTTTAAAGTTGCGTCTGAAGAAATTGTTCCTAATACTTTTACTTCCGCAATTTCGATTCCGCTGTTAGCATATAAAGCCAAGTTTGCTTTACTTTCGTTAAGTTGGTCACCTACCGCTTTTGGTAACTCTTGCGTGGTTGGTGCTACTAATACAGCTTTTAAAGTTTCAACAGTTGCAGTTGCTTGCTCTTGATCCAAAGTAATGTCATCATTTTCTTTTTCACAACTCACCAATGAGAATACGACTAAAGCCAACACTAGGTGTAGCTTGTTTAAAAAAAGTTTTTTCATGTTATTAAGTATTTATTTGTTTGATGTAAAATTGAAGTTTTATACCGAAAAAAGGAATAGCGTTTTACCATGAAATTGCCTCGTGGTTTTCCATGATATGTGCTTGATGTGAAAATAATTTCTTAACACTAAGATGTTTTTTTCATCATTTGCCCGCAAAGAAATTTCTGGGTTTTCTTATTAAATTGCCCCAAATGGAATAAAAAATATAAGATATATTTCTTACATTTGAGTAAGACATAAGGCTACTTTAGTAGTAGCGTTATGAACATTTATCTTCTTTTCTCATGTAATTACTGCTGTTTACTAAAATTATTATTGGAATACGTTTAATCTTTCAACTATGTGTAAAAGAATGTTAAAAACACTGCTAGTAGACGACCACATGTTATTTTTAGACGGACTTGGTTCTATTTTAGAATCCCACGAAGGATTAGAATTGTTGCCACCGGTTACCCGAGGAAAAGAAGCGCTCGACATTATTTTAAATAGTGACGTTGACTTTTTGATTACCGATTTGAATTTGCCCGACATTAGTGGGGTAGATTTAATTTTGAAAATTAAAAAAGCCAAACCTGAGATTCCCATTTTGGTTTTGAGTATGGATTGTGATCGCAAAGAAGTAAAGCAAATTTTAAATGCAGGTGCTGAAGGTTTTATGCTAAAAATTGCAGGCAAGCAAGAATTGTGCAAAGCCATACAAAAGATAGTCAATGGAGGTACGTATTATAGTAGTGAAATTACCGCTATTATGATGGAACTTATTAAAAACAGTTCGGAAAGTAATGTGTCTTCCAATTATTTAACCACTCGAGAAATGGAAATTTTAGATTTGATTTGCAAGGAGTATTCCAACAAAGAAATTTCCGAAAAGCTATTTATAAGTGTGAGTACGATTGAAACCCATAGAAGCAGTATGTTTGGCAAAACGGGCTCCAAAAATGTAGTTGGTTTAGTGCGGTATGCTGTGGAAAACGCTTTAGTAACTTGGTAAGGATATCCCACTGACTATCAATATTCTATGTAAAATCGAAATAAAAAAATAGTTGAAGCCATACAACAGCCCATATAATTTGGTATTTTTGCGACCACAATGGCAATGGCCTCGTAGTTCAACTGGATAGAATGGCGGATTTCGGCTCCGTTGGTTGCAGGTTCGAACCCTGCCGAGGTCACGAATGAATACTTTAAAAATGAAAAACAGCAAGCTCGCTTAAGCTGTTTTTTTTTATTTTTAAAGTATTCTCAAAGCGGAGCTTTATAGGGAAGACGAAGTCAACCCTGCTTCGTGACAGCTTACTAGTACTAATACTAAGTTTACTTTAAATGTTTTTTTAGCTTTTGTTTTATTCTCAAAGCGGAGCTTTACAGGGAAGACGGAGTCAACCCTGCTTTAAATGACTTATTGAAACCATTCTCATCTTATTTAGTCTTTCTCTCTTTTTTACAATTTGTATAGATAATTTGTAGTATTTAAAAATCAAAAAGTTACATTTGAGAAATGAAAACTATCAATGTAACATCACTATATAAGCCTAAATTTGATGGATTGATGTTATTAGATAGTTTATAGAGAAGATATGTAGTATTTAGGATAGCCCTTTAAATATTAAATTTTATGTGTGAAAAAGTAAATGAAATTAAATTTTGTACTTGTATTACAAATGGATTGAATACAATTATCCATAATAAAAAAAAAGAAGAAAAAAAGAACAAAAATAAATATACATGGACATTGTATAAATATGTTGGTCTTACTCAATACCCTATGGATGGGATGCTAATTTATCCTGAAGATGTTTTATCTGAAGCTCTCACTGCAGAAAAGATGGTAGAAGAACTTAACCGGAGAAACTGCTTTGATTTTAACTATAATCCAAACGAAGGAGATAATCTTCAAATTTATAATCCTGATAAATACACTAGAAAGTATTTATCATTTATTTACCGAGGTGGTAAATGGGAAGTAGATTCTTATAATAGATTTACTTATGATATTGAAAAAATAAATTATGGTAAAGTAGAGTTTGAATAGAACGTTATTTACAAGCCGCAAAACCAATCGTATGAAAAATAAAATAGTTGGAATTTTAATAGCAATAGGAATTTTGTCTTCATGTAAAAATGAAACTAAAAACAAAAATAAAACTGAATTAGATAATAAAGTGAGAATAGAATTTACAGACCAAAAAGGAAATAGAATATCAAAAGAAGAAATAGAAAATGCTACTGGAACTTATAATTACGAATTTTATGGTATCGAAGGAGTTTCTGATTTAGCTAAGTCCTTACATAATCAAGCAAGACAATTTGGTCAGACTGGGGATTATCAAAAAGCTATTGCGCTTTTAGAGCAAGCAAATAAAGAAGCACCAAATTGGGCTTATCCGCTTTATGATTTGGCCTACACCTATCTTCTTCAAGATGATTATGAGAATGCTTTAAAATATTACAAATTAACGGATCAAGTTGCTCCTAAAGGATTTTACACTTCCAAAACAGCATTACATACTCTGGAAAGAGAAAAATCGGGAGAGTTACAAAAAGGACTTTATAAGTATTATCTTTACATAGAATGGATTAGCAATGAATCCGAAAAAAGGGAAATGATTGAATTGTTTGTTGAGAAATTTCCTTCTTTCGCACCAGCTTGGAAAGAGTATTCAAAATTTTTAGAAGGTCAAGAAAGAATAAATGCAATTGAAAAAGGACTTGAACAAAAGCCTGATATAGAAACTAAAGGAGTGTTGTTAATCAATAAAGCATTAGCAATAAATAAAAACGGGGAATTTGAAAATGCTACAAAGATTTTAACTAGTGTAATTTTCGACCCTAATTCAACTTACGGAAATATAGAAATGGCAAAATTTGTATTACATAACATTTCGAAAGAATAAAACATATATAATTGTTAAAAGGTAGTAAATTAAATGGTTTTGATGCTTATATAAGTGAAGTGTTTTTAGGTGGTTTGATAATTTGAAATCCATTATTTCTTAAAACTACAAAACATTATCTGTAATTTTAAAAATCTTACCAATACTTAATCAGACTAGTAATGAAATTAAACCTATTTTTATTCCAAAGCATTTTAATTATATTAACTTCTTGCAACGGACAGACAAGGAATAAGAAAAAAGACGCAAATCAATTTGTAAAAGGAGATATAGTAGAAGTACTAGGAAATAATATAATGGTTGTTTACCAAGACAATAAAGGTGTTTATTGGTTTGGTAGTTGGAAAACAGGTGTTTATAAATATGATGGAAAGACTATGGTTAATTATACAATCGAACACGGTTTGCCTAACAATAGAATTGATGAAATAAAAGAGGACGAATTTGGCAATTTATATTTTGCCAGTTACCACCCAAAACATACGATTGTTAAGTTTGACGGAAATGTATTTAAAGCAGTACTACCTGTTTTGAGTAATAATTGGCAACTTAAATCTACAGATATATGGTTTCGAAATTCTTACGAATTTGAAAACAAAGTCTATCGGTATGATGGTAAGACTTTACATGAACTACAACTACCGCATCCACCAAATTTACCTAATCCATTTGGAATCTACAGCATTTATAAGGACAGTAAAGAAAATATTTGGTTTGGAACTAACCCAGTTGGTGTTTGTCGATACGATGGAAAATCATTTGAATGGATAACCGAAGAAGATGTGACCGAATTTCGTAATGAAGGAGCAAACGGAGTCCGTTCCATCATCGAAGATAAGAATGGTGACTTTTGGTTTAATACCGAAAACCGTTATAGTATTTACGATACTGAAACTTTAAAAAGTAATACGTTTTATACAAGACACGAAAGTATTGGTAGTTTAGATGGAAAAAATACAAGTGGTTTAAATGAGTATCTTTCAACCGTAAAAGACAACGAAAATAATTTGTGGTTTGTAACTTATCTAAGTGGTGTTTGGAAATTCGACGGAACGAAAATTACTCATTATGCCGTTCAAGATAACTCAAAAGACATTACGCTATTTAGCATTTACAAAGATAATAAGGGTACCCTTTGGCTTGGAACACACGAAAACGGAGCTTATACATATAACGGACTGAGATTTGAAAAATTTAAAATAGAATAGAAAAAGAAATTGCTTTTAATCTGGTATTTGCCAAGCGGGCAGGCTATTGCTAACCTTAACATGAAACACATTAAAAACATAGTCTTTCTTTTACTTTTTTTCTCTTTTTGGAGTTGTAAAACTTCAGAGACAAAAGAGAGTTTGGTAAGCCATTCTAATTTTGAAGAAACATCATTTACGCACATATCAGATTCATTACTTTTAGAAAAATATGAACTCGAAATGGTGAGAGACTATCTTGAAGATATCGATTCAATATCTAAAGAGGAATTAGATAGTATTTTGTATGAAAATAGAATGCGAATTGTTGATGGAAAGGTTACGTATGCACCAGACAAATCTTTTAAAATTTTTACCATTGAAATGGAAAGTTGTGGAGCGTACTGCAATTCCAATTGGAAAAGCTGGGTTCATTTCAATCTTAATACGAAAGAGAAAATTGAACCCATTGATTTGAACACGATTCAAGCTATTTACAAACTTCCTGATTATAAATATTTGGTTCTAGATGAAAGTGGAGGAAGATCAGGTGTGATAAGCGTATACTGCGAGTCAGCACATCTCATTTCATTTTCTTTGGATTCTATTGTAAAACATCCCATTATTCAATCCAAACCAGAAAATTCATTTGGGTTTTGCCAAGAAAATGGTGTTGACATGGAGGAAAGTCCCTATATAAAATATGATATAGATAAAAACCAACTTGTTTATTTATATGGGAATAATTATGGTTATTCTCATGACATTGATATAGACACAATACGTCAAGGGCAGTTTAACTATAGCAATGGAATATTTATTCTTGAAAAAGAGAATATTACAGTAAACGATAGAGAAAATCAAAGAAGGGGAACGGAGTAAATAAAGGATTTTTCTACTATAATAACCTTTAAGCACTTCAATATATTAATTGTAAGATATACTCTACCCATCAAAACCCCATCACGTCAGGTTCCACAAACACCCTTTTCGCTTCTTCAGAAGTATAACTCACCTTTTGATAATGCTGTGCTAGTAGTTCCTTAAAATGTGTTTGCAAACGAGGAAAGGCTGTGATAAAATCCTTAAAATGGGTGTGGTTGGCTTTCGCTTTAAAATGCGCGACCGCTTTAATCGCCGCAACGGTGAGCGTCATATTAAATTTATCTGTAGCACCCAAATGCGCGACATAATCTTGTAATTGTTGTACGATGTTTTCTTCCGCTTGCGCGACACCATAGTGGTGAATGTGAATCCAGGCCAATCGCAAATGTGCTTCATGTGTAAATAATTCGGCTGGAAAAGTGCCCGCTTTAAATTGGGCTTCAAAAGCAGTATCAGAAAAAGCATAGTGGTCTTGCATGGCAGAATCAAATTAGCATTGGTAAACGAAATTACACATTATTTTTCAAAACCCAATTTCTATTTTAACATACTAGTTAATACGACCACGTAACATGTAAAGGTTTTGGCATCCATGGAAATTTTAGGATAGAAAAGGAAAAGGGTGATTGGTTCAATAAGAGGTCATAGGCTCTCTTTTCAACCGTCAATTCCCAACACTCTTCATTTTCTTGTAATTTCCCGTCACGTACCAACCAATTTCCTCTAAAACCTTCTATAGAAGTAGAACCAATGGCAGGCCAATGACCAATAACTGCCTGTAATAGACTTTCCATAAGTTGTTGTTCGGTATCGGTTAGCGTGATAGCTGTGTTGTGAAGTGGAGTGGTTAAGGGTAAGCCACAGAGGATTTTGTTTAGCGGTAGGAAAATTTCTTCCGTATCTGTTAGTCCAGTGGCAAGATATTGTAGACAAAAGACGGCTTTTTCTTGAGCGGTTGGAGTTACAAATTGGTCTTCTATTGTTAATTGCAACCTTTTAAACAACATTTGAATGTAATTATTTAGAATTACAATTCCTGCATTTTTAGTTGGAAAAACTTGAACAAGAGCCATAGGATTTACTTTAGTGAGAAAGTGTTGTTTGTAAAAAACTACTTTCTGCTAAGATAGGAAGAATATTGTATTTTAAATAGGTGATGTACTTAGTGATTTTTGAGGTTTTATTAGTTTCCGTGTCAAATTTTTTCTAAAAAAAGTCATTGCCACAAAAAGTGTGGCAAACTATTTGTGTTATTTGATGAGACACAAAATTGACTGACACAACTTTATGCTGTTTTTGTAATTTCTATTATTACTAAAAAGTACCATCGTAAAAGAATAATGGTCTTATTTGAAGTAGAGGTTTTAATTTATTGGCAAGGTCCTTTACCATAATTATCCATAATGTTTGCTGTTACTTCTTTTAAAGTTTTTCTTGTTTCTGGATGAAGACCATGAAAAGTAAAAAACTCATATTCATTTCCGTTTGCAGATTTTCCATACCACAAACACGCTTTTCCATTTTTTTCATATTGAGTCGTATCGCAAGGAATAATTTTTTTAAAATATTTTAAATAATCTTCTTTTTTAGATTCGATAACTATTTCCTTATTTTCAGTAATAGCATTGCAATCTATTTCTTCATAATGGTCTTTTATCCATGCCATACATTCCTTTTCTGTAGTAAAATAATTAATTCCAATAATAGCTGTAAGTAGAATTATAGTTCCTATAAGAATAGATACGTTATATTTTTGAAACCAACTAGGATTGGGTGGAACTATTTGAGGTTTTGGTTCTTCAGGTTCTTCAGGTTTTTCTGGAATTACTAAAATAGGTTCTATAGGTTCATTTTCATCATCTTCTTTTTCTTGTTTTTGAGATTCTAAAGAGTTATAAAAATTTTCTATTTCTTTTAATGAAAATCTTGAAAACTTATTGAAAGGTCTTATATCAAAGCCTACTAACATAGCGGCTAAGTCTAATCCATTGATGTCTTGAAGAAACGATTCACCATTAATGAAAAATTTGCCAATAGTTTTAAATTTATTCATTGGCTCTTTCTTATTCAATTCAGATGTTTGGTTTATAGAAAATTCAAAACCAAAATATAATTTAAAACTTTGTAAGTCATCTTTTTTCTCCTGCTCTCTAAAAAGCATAATACATAAGTCTCTGAGTTTTGCTTCTGTAGGCTTAAATAGAAATTTAGCATGAATTCCATTTTTTTCAAGCTCATATTTTTTTCTTATGCATTTTCTGTATTCATCAAAGTAATCTTTTTCCATATTTTCTATTTAGATTTTTCAGATTTTTCAGATTCTAGTAGATTTTTTCAGATTTTTTAAGAACTATCAGAACTATCAGAATTCCATATCAACACTACCACAAAATTGGACAATCTTTGTCTCAGAATTAGTTCTTGTTCTTTATCGCGATAAGAACAAATGTACAAAACTACTTCTAAAAAAGTGATGCTAAACAGATTAGGATTTTTATCTGGGAAGTATAAATAAGACTTTTCTGTTCCAGCTCACTTCACTTCCCACAACAAAGTATTCACGGCAATAGCTGTAAAAACCAATTATCGAGACTTTCTCGAACGGCTATTCCTATGTCCAATTTTTAATAAAAAATACAATGAGAATTATATATTTATTTATCGCAGTTGTTTTGTTTTCAGTAAGCTTTACGTCATGTACAGCCGAAGATGTTTCAGATAGTGTACAAACCACACAGTACGCAGATGATGATACAGGTGGTGAAACTGGAGGTCAAACAGGAACGATTAATCCACCACCACCACCAGCACCAACAAATCCGTAATTGTTTGGTAAAAGTTTGCTGATTTTTTAATACATTCGGGAAATGCAATTCATTATGAAACATTTCCCGTTTTTATTTTTAATACTTTTCCTCATTTCGTGTAGGGATAAGGTAAACACAAACGAAGAGGTTAAGTACAAAGAGTTTACTGATAAGGCAATCTTTTATAGAGATTCCATAATAAATCTAGATAGTGCCTATTTTTACTTTAACAAAAATAAATCAATTACTAATGATTCTCAATCTGATAGAAAAGTCTATTTGTTAGGAGAAATGGCTAAAATACAAAGGATGAAAGGAGATTATATTGGAAGCGAAGCTACTGCTACAGAAGCCTTTCAATATTTTAATGGAGTTAAAGATTCAGCTTATATTTTTTCTGTCTATAGTTCACTTGGAACTTCATATCAAGTTTATTTGATTATGAAAATGCAATTAAATATTACGATTTATGCTTGAATGGAAAAATTTCTAAAAGCGAGAGAAATACAATACTAAATAATAAGGCAGTTATTTATTTAATCAAAGAAGATTATGGTAAGGCAGTCGAAATATTAAAACCATTAATAGATTTAAGAAAATCAGATTATGAAGAGATTGATTATGCAAGAATAGTTGATAATTTAGGCTATGCTTATTTTAAGAATAATGAAAAAGAAAAAGGGTATCGATTATTAAACGAAGCCTTAATAATAAGAGATAGTTTAAAAAATGATACACAATTAATTTCTTCATTTGTACATTTATCTGAATTTTATGAAGATGATAATTTAATTTTAGCCAAAGAATTTGCTGAAAAAGCATTAAAATCAGCAAAAAAAACGGATAGTCCAAATGATAAAATGGAATCTCTGAAACATTTAATCGATTTAAGTCAGCCAAGGGAATCAAAAAAATATTTTAATGACTATATAAAGATAAACGATAGTATGAATATTATCAATCAAATGTCAAAAAATCAGTTTGCTAAAATCAGATATGATAATAACTTAGAGATTGAAAAAAATGAAAAATTAAAATTAGAGAAAAATTTAATTAGCTTAATATTTCTTGGTTTTGGAATTATTAGTCTTTTAATCTTTTTCTTAATTCGTTCCAAAAATAAAAGAGAAAAGCTAAAAATCGCATATACAACCGAAACCAGAATTTCCAAAAGACTCCACGATGAATTAGCCAATGATGTCTTTAATACCATAACATTTATAGACACACAAGATTTACAAAATCCAAACAATAAAGAAGTCATCTTACAAGATTTAGATGCGATTTATGACAAAACGAGAAACATTTCCAAACAAACTAGTGAAGTAATAACTGGAAAAACATTTGACGAATCATTAAACCAGTTGTTTATGAGTTATACTTCTGAACAAGTAAATATAATGGTACAAGGTTTAACTTCAATTGATTGGGTAAATGTAAAAGAGAACAAACAAATTGAAATCTATCGTGTGTTAAACGAACTATTAGTGAATATGAAAAAACACAGTGGAGCGAGTTTAGTAGTGATTCGTTTTGAAAGTGCTTTAAAAAATATCCAAATAAAATATTCCGATAACGGGAAAGGTTTTGAAAAAGAAAAGGTTTTTAAAAACGGACTCCTAAATGTGGAAAACCGTATTCTTAGCATTAAGGGAAAGATTACTTTTGATTCAGAAACGAATAAAGGAGTAAAAGTTAATATTGAATTTCCCAAATAAAATAGTATATGTTTTCAAAAGTAATTATTGCAGAAGATATTGATGGATTAAACTTTGCTGTGAAGCAAGCTCTTAGAGAATTGGATATTCCAGAAGAAGAAATGGATTATGCGAAATACTGTGACGATGCTTTGTTAAAAATAAAAGGCGCCTTGCAAAATAATACGCCTTATGAATTACTGATAACCGATTTGTCTTTTAAAGAAGATTATAGAAAAGAAACTCAAAAACTACATTCTGGTGAAGATTTAATATTAGCTGTTAAAAAAGAACAACCCAACATTAAAGTTATTGCTTTTTCTATTGAAGATAGGCCGTATCGCATTAAATCTTTATTTGAAAAATATGAAATTGATGCTTTTGTAATGAAAGGGAGAAACAGTATTCCCGAATTAAAACAAGCCATTACTACAGTTTTTGAATCTGATAAAAAATATATTTCTCCTAATTTAAGTCATGTATTACAAGATAAAACTGCTAATGAAATAGATGCCTACGATTTGGATTTAATCAAGCAATTGTCTTTAGGAATAACACAAGACGAAATGGAAGCTAAATTTAAAGAATTAGGGATTACGCCTAATAGTAAAAGTACTATAGAAAAGCGTATTAATAAACTTAAAATTAATTTTAAGGCAAATAACACCGTACATTTAATCGCTATAGCCAAAGATTTAGGATTAGTTTAAATAAGATAAAATATAATGACCTAGCAAAGACCTATTTAGTAGGTCTTTTTTTATGCTTTACGGTTTACCGTAAGGAATTGATTTTCTGTGGTTTTAAATTTGGATATTATTAATTTAAAAATTGAAAAATTATGGTAGCTTACGAAATTAAGTGTATTAACAAATCGGATAGAGATAATATACATGAAAGAATTATAAACATAGGTGGGTTAAATATGGATGGCACAAGATGGAAAATATCTCAAAATGAAGCTATTAATGGTATTGAATCTGGAAAATGGAGTTTTTATGTAAATAATACATACGGTAAAGTTAATGTTATTGTAGCTAAAAGTTCATTAGGCAATAAATATTTAAAAACTGAGGCAGATGATTTGGTTACTAATAATTTATTAAGTCTGCCAGAATGTATTTAAAATAATAATTAATTATGGAATATAAAGTAATCCCATTTGTTGCATCAATTGATGCTAATAAAGGAACATCAGATCATGTAGCACATCAGCTTGAAGAAACGATTAGAATTTATACGAATCAAGGATGGAAATACGAACGCTTAGAAAGTGTAACTACTTTTGTGCAACCCGATAATGGTTGTTTTGGAATAGGTGCTAAACCTGGGTATACAACAACAAGACAAATGGTTGTTTTTTCAAAATAAAATGAAGTATAGTATCCTTTTATTAATTCAATTGTATTGGCTTTTAAAATCAAAAAGAAGTAAGCCAAAATGCATTTTTAGAAAGTCATGCTCGCATTATGTTTTTGAAGTAGCGAATAGAGAAGGATTTTTAAATGGATTAAATGCTTTGTATTTTAGATATAAAAATTGCAGATATGGGTATGAGATTTTTACAAATCCTATAACACATGAAATTGAAATGTTACTTCCCTCAAAAGTGGTTGTTGGGAATCATGAGATTGCAAAGAGACTATTAACTAAAACAATTAAAAAATGAGAACAACATTATTACTATTATTATTGGTTTTTTCCTTCCACATGCAAAGCCAAACGTTTCAAAAGAAAGAATTGTTAGCTTCTTGTTGTGAAACTGAAGGAGGAAAATGTACTGGTTCGTCTAGTTGTACGGTTTGTAAAAATTGTGTTCGTTGTAAACATTGCTCAAGCGGAGGTAGTTGCGGCGTTTGTGCAGGAACTCAAACAAATCATTTTTTGTCGAGTCCTAAGAAAAAAAGCACTACTACTAAAGTAAAAGCGAGCAATGTGAAAACCGATTATGATGCAGGTAAAATACTAACTGTTATTCATCCCACTTTAAATCTTAGAAAAGAGCCAAAGAGTACAGGTATTATTATTCAAAAATTAGTAAAAGGTGACGAACTGACCTTAATTGAAAAAAAAGGAGATTGGATTAAAGTACTCGTGAACAAAAATCAGAAAATAGGTTGGATAATGCGTAAATATGTGAAGTAATTAATTTAAATATGTTTCTATGAAAAGTCAAAAACCAGTTCCAAATGGTCCTAGTAAAACAGGAAAACTATCAGGTAAAGGAAGAGGTAATCATCCTCCAAAAATACAATCACCCAAACATGCACCATCTAAAAAGTAGTTTTAGAATTAGAAATCGCAATAGTAAATAAGATCAACTATTGCGATTTTTTTATGAATAGATTTAAAACTAAATCAAAAGTCTTACCCTAGTTAAAATAATTGTTGTGTTTACGGTTTTCCGTAAAGAATTGATTTTGAATAGTTATAAGTTTGATTGGTAATAGTTGAAAGATATTTCAAAAATCAAATGTGATTTATAAAGTAAATAATAAAAACTAAAAGATAGATAATGAATGATATATTAACAAATGGGACAGAAATTAAGCAACGCATAATTTCTGAATTACAAAATGCCAATAAAAATATTTATGTTGCAATGGCTTGGTTTACAGATAGAGATATTGCAAACGTTATTATAGATGCAAAAAATCGAAATTTAACAATAGATGTTTTATTATCATCTAATGTTCAAAATGAAACTGTAAAACAAATGTTTAACAATGCTGGTGTAAATGTTCATGCATTTGAAACAGGGGATGAAAGAGGTATGATGCATCATAAGTTTTGCCTTATTGATAATATAGTAACAATGAATGGATCTTACAATTATTCATACAATGCTAGTAATAATAATGTAGAAAATATACAGGTTTCGGACGACCCTAATACTTATAGACAGTTATTCGCAGAATTTGAACGTTTGAAGTATAATATAGACCATAGAATTGATCTAAACAATCCAAATAATATTGAAATTGACCAGAAAATATCTAAATCACAAATACATTCGCCGTTAAATTCAGTTGGTTTGTTTTCTGAGCAACTTTCAAATTTAGTTTATACAACTGCAAATATAGATACCGAAACATACAGAAGAAAAGGTTATGAAACTTCTAGAGAGAGTTTGGGGAATATCGAAATTTTTAAAGTCAATTATATTGAGATTAAAGAACAGATAAAAACTTATGCTACTGATGATAGTTTAAATAATAAAAAAAATATAATCTCCCAAAATATCACTTCTGCTTTTGAGAATAGAAGAGCTGAAATTGATACAGACAAACAGCTTGAATTTAATAAAATAAAAACTAATGCAGAGATAGAAATAAAGCAGATAAAATCAAAAATAATTGAGATTAAAAATGAAAAATCTATACTCGAATTAGGTAATCAAGTAACTGGGGAAAAAGGGCTTTTACAATTAAACAATGAGATAGAAAAAAGTAACTTAGAAAGGAATAATTTAGAATCTACGTTTGTCATAAAGAAATTTTGGACTGTTGGAGTTGTATTTTCAATAATAGGTTTATGTGTTTTTGTGTACTATTTATCTATGTTTTTTGCTTCTGCAATGTATAAGGTCTTCTTTGAAGGAAATGTTATAAGAGATACAGTTGAAGCAGGTTTAAATCCAGGTTTACCTCAATTAGTAGATGCTAATGCTATTGTAAAGATATTTAAAACACAAGGCGTTTTGTTTGGGATAATGGCTGGATTATTTTTTGTTATACCCATTTTATTATCAAATCTAAAATTAATTGGTAGTAAGAATAAAGCCATTAATCTTTTGTGCTTCTGGATAGGGCTTTTAGTTTTTGATGTCTTAGTTTCAACAATGGTAGCAATCAATACTGACGAAATCAAAAGTTTGCTAATTGGTAAGGAATCTAAACTTAAAATATGGCAAGTAATAATGCATGGAGAGTTCTGGTTAATTTTTGTTTTTGGTATGTTGCCATTAATTATTACTCATTTTATAATTGACTTTATAGCTAGAGCATATCAAAAATCGCAACGAGAGATTGTAGATGGGGAAAAGAATAGACAAATAATGTTGTTAAATAGAGATTTACATGATCTTAATATGCAAAAGCAGATTTTAATTAATAAAATAAAAGAGAAAGATAGTTTGTTGAGTAAAATGAATGAAGAATTAGATTTTTTAGAAAAGGATTTGAATAATAAACAAAATAATATTGAAATCGCTTTCGCAGAATTATTAAAAAAAATTAAGGCAATTTATGATGATTTTATGACCAAAATTACTAGTGGTAAAATATTTACAGAAGAAATTTTGAATAGTGTTTCTACAGCTTATAAAACAGGTTTTGTAGAATATTTACCTGAATTATACGCTCAAAAAGAGGTAGCGAATAGAGTAAGTACAATTGAACAAGAAATAAATAACAAGTATTAAAATGAAATCACTATTTACTTTATTTGGAATTTCTCTTTTATTAAATTCTTGTTTGCCAGAATCTAATAATAAACACTTAAGTTATAAAAATATAATAATATTATCAGACATGTCTGATAGAATTTTAGATAAAAATTTTCCTCAAAAGGATCTAACAGAAATTCATAAAATCATTAGCTTTTTTGAGAACGAATGTGTTAAACCTGGAGAAAAAATTGGCGATAAGTCCAGTATTTGTTTCTCTCCATTAAGTGAAAATGATATTATTTCTGTTGATATAGATAAAGTCAAAGACCTCGGAGATAAACAAAGTTATATTAATTCAACAGGAAAGTATAAGAATAGAGGTTTGAAAAAGGATTTACTAGAATTTGAAAAATCCATAGCTGAAAAATATATGAATATTAATGATAAAGGGCTTGACTTATTAAGTATACTATTAGAAAAAGTAAAAAATGATAATATTATAAAGACTGATAGAATTATAACAAATGGTATTGACTCAACATTCATTCATTATGAAAATGACATTTATATTTTTACTGATGGATATTTAGAATATTCTCTCCAAACAAATAATCATCAATTTCGCTTTGGACCTACTAAAATTGATCAATTAAGAAAGTATTGTATAAATAATAATGTTAGTGTTGAAAAGGCACTAAATGAAAATCCTAAATTAGGATTGCAACCATTTAAAAATCAGCTTTCTAAAAACATACAGATTTATGTTGTAGAAACTTTTGAAAGGGGATTTAATAAGAAGACTCAAAATTATGATTATGAAGTTGGATTTAGGGATAACGAAATTCTTAAGATGGTTTGGGATAAATGGATAATAGAAAGTGGTTTTAAAAAACCTATTTGGAGAACATATAATGAAGGTATATACTTTAAAAAATAAATTAAAAATGGAAATACAAGTACAATTAAAAGCTTTAGCAGAAAAAATACATCAGTTAAAGAATAAAATAGGAACAGAGGAATCAACAAAGCATGCTTTTGTCTTACCGTTTATAAATATTTTAGGATATGACACATTCAACCCAACTGAAGTTGTTCCAGAATTTACAGCAGATATTGGTTTAAAGAAAGGAGAGAAAGTTGATTATGCAATTTTTGAAAATAATGAGCCTATTTTAATTATAGAGTGTAAAAATTGGAGAGAAAATTTAAGTATTCATAACTCACAACTATTGCGCTATTTTCATGTTACTAAAACGCGTTTTGCTTTGCTAACCAATGGAATTCAATATCAGTTTTTTACTGATTTAGATGAAAAAAACAAAATGGATGAAAAGCCATTTTTAGAATTTGATATAACTAATGTAAAAGAAAATGTTATTAATGAGATTGCTAAGTTTCATAAATCAAATTTCGATGTAAATAATATTGTAAACAATGCTAGTTCTTTAAAATATACAAAAGAGATTAAAAAATTGATACAAGAAGAAATTACTTCTCCTACCAATGATTTTATCCGTTTGTTTGCCAGTAAAGTATATTCAGGAAGGTTAACAGAAAAAGTAGTTGAAGAATTTAAAGAGTTGGTACAGAAAGGGTTTAATCAGTTGATTAGCGAAAAAGTGAATGATCGTTTAAACGCAGCTTTAAACAAAGAAGCAGAAAAACAACTGGATGATAAGATTGAGGTTCAGGAAGAAGATAATAAAATTATAACTACAGAAGAAGAATTGGAAGGGTATAGAATAGTTGTGGCCATTTTAAGAAGAATTATACCTATTCAAAGAATCGTTTATAGAGATACACAGTCATATTTTGGGATTTTGTTAGACGACAATAACCGAAAACCATTATGTAGATTACATCTTAACGGAAACAAAAAGTATATAGGCCTTTTTGATAAAAAGAAAAATGAGACTAGACAAGCTCTTAGTTCAATTGATGATATTTATCAATTTGAAAAAGAATTATTAGAGACAGTCGGGTTTTATGAGGTTGAAAATCAGGTATAAATACGGGTAAATAATTATTAAAATTCTGATAATTTTAAAAGTTTGCTTAAACTATTTCAATAAATAATATAATTAAATAAAATCTACTATTATGGAGAAAGCCTACAGTTTTAAGAAAAAAAATAGCACTAATGAAATCCACATTTTTGAAGGTAAATTTACTATTGATTCTTGTAATGCAAATAGTGAATCTATTTGCAAAAAAACGAAATTAAATGAAGGTAATTGGCTTAACGGAAGTACTTGTTTGAATGAACAACAAGCTAGAGAAAAAGCTGCTAAAATAGGAAAAAGTGTATGTGGAATTTGTGTTAGTCATTTATATACAACATACTAATATATTATCATGAAATACTATAGAATAATAATTTGTTTAATTTTAATGAATATTATAATGTTTTTTATAATTCATCGAATTAAAAAAGACAAAGAATTAGAAAAACAAATTTCTAATTCTACTGAAATTTATCAAAACAACCAATATTTTGATGTTAGTAATGAATGGTATGTTGGTGGAAATTTGCATCAATCAAAAATTAGAGAATGGAAATCTGCAACAAATGAAAATAAAATGGCTACTTGCGCAGATTTTATTATGAAAATGAAGCCTAATATTTCTTTAAATGAAGCTAAGTACTATGCGTTAAATTTGAAAAACTGTATTGATGAAACTACATATGGTTCAGATTATACTGATCAGGAAAGAGTAACACAGATAGCTTCTACATGCGCTGTTGTTTTAGGTTATAATTAATTCAAAACTATAAAACATGACTAAAAAAATACTCCTATTATTACTTTCAGTACTTTTCCTCTCTTGTAGAGAAACCAATAAAGAACCCCTTACAAGTACAGAAGAACAAATACACTCTTTTTATGCGGAAGAGGAAGATACTATTCTTCCCGATGATATAGAAGAAATAACAGAGCCAGAACGAAAAACCTATCATGTAGACACCCAGTATGAATATAAATACCGTACTGGGAGGAGCAATCATTATGAATATACTTACAATATTATAGGTCATGATACGATTGGAAATGAAATAAAGGGCACTATAAATATTAGAAATAAATATGGTGCAGGTAAGATTATTAATGCGAAAGGAGAAAAAAGAGCCGTTTTTGTAGAATGGGTAGAAAATGGTAAATTAGTTGGCAAAGACGAAGATAGTATTACGTATGAATTTGTAGTGGATAAATGAAATTTTTAATTGTTCTTTTTGGCGCATTGCTCATCACTTCTTTTCCTAATACAGAAAAAGAAGTGTATCTGTGTGGCCCTAGAGGTGCCAAAAAATACCACTTTAGTAAAACCTGTAGAGGATTATCGAATTGCAAACATGAAATTACCCCCAAAAAACAATCTGAAGCAGAAGCTTTAGGACTTACCTTATGTGGTTGGGAAGATTAAAATGGAATACATGTCTTATAAAATCAAATCATTTTTCCTACTACTATTTCTTTTTCATGCTTTGGCTTGGAGCCAAATTAAAATTTGTTCCTGGAATATTGAAAATTTAGGAGCTTCAAAAAGCGAAAAAGACATTGCTTATATGGCGCAGATAATACAGGATTATGATATTGTAGCGTTGCAGGAAGTTGTAGTGAGTGAAGCTGGTGAGCAAGCTGTTGTCTCATTAGTTGAAATTTTAAATAAAAAGGGGAAGCAATGGGATTACGTTATTAGTAATAGCACCTCTAGTAATGCTTACAAAGCCGAACGGTATGCTTTTTTATGGAAGCCTGGTAGTGTAAAAAAAATAGGCGATGCTTTTTTAGAACCTACTTATGTTGAAGAAATCGAAAGAGAACCTTTTTTAGCCACTTTTAAATACAAAGAAAAAGAAATTACTTTGGTTAATTTTCATGCCAAAACAAAAAAACTACAACCCGAAACTGAGATTAAGTTTTTTAAATTTTTTCCAGCCTTGTATCCGGATAAAAATTTAGTATTTATAGGAGACTTTAATTGCCCGCAATCACATACTGTTTTTTTTCCTTTACGAAAAATGGGTTATGAATCGGTTTTTGTCAATCAAAAGACTTCATTACGGCAAAAGTGCATGCAAAATGATTGCTTAGCATCTGAATATGATAATATCTTTTTTAATTCCAAGAGCATACAAGTGCTTGACAAAGGAATTATTCCTTTCTATAAAGATTTTTCAGATATACATCAAGCACGAACGATTTCCGATCATATACCTATTTGGGCAGTTCTAAAATAACTCTAGATACCAAACTGTGTCAAATTTTTTCAAAAAAAGCCATTGCCACAAAAAGTGTGGCAAACTATTTGTGTCAAATAAAATGACACAAAAAAATTGACACAACGTTATGCTGTTTTTAATTTATAGGATTACGCTATGAAAGATAGAAAAATTTTTGAAACGCCTTTATTATTTTCTCAAGAAGAAATGGCTTTATTGTTAGGGATTACACGAAGTAGCTGGTCGATGTATGTTTCAGGTCTACGTAGTATTCCTGCTGATGCAACCCTAAAATTAGCCAAACTGCTACAAAGTGCAGCACAATTGCCATTGGCTACTCCAGAGCTTTCTCATAGAACCGTTCAAGAAGGTAAGAAAAAAGAGATGCTACAGCAAGAATTGGCAAAAAACAAATGGGAAACGGAAGTGGTAGAAAGGAAATTAGCAAAAATGCAAAAGCAGTTTCAAGAAGCAGAAAACACCCTTCAGTTTGTAAGCGTGCATGAAAGTCTGGGAGATTTGAACGAACAAGAAGTTTGTATCCTGCAAAATGTAAAAAATAGAGCCCTGACTCAAGTGGAAAAAAATGGTCTACACTTGCAGGCCCAATACCAACGCCAATTACTTGCTCTTAAATCCTACCAAAAGCAATTGGAAAAAGAAATAAAATAAGGTGCAACTTATTAGCCTTGCTTCACCTTGATCATTTTTCCTTTCCATTCAAAACGGTTAATGGTTGAGGTAAAATAAATTTCGTTATCATATACATACTCAATTTTTACATACATTTGGTCTTCTAACGTGTATGCTGGATCGGGAAAGGTATTTTTAATGCAAGTTGCAATGAATTCGCAATCGTTGACCCATACCAGTTTCGATTGAATGATGTATTTACCTCCTTCATGGTATTCGGTATGTAGGTCTTTGTGAATACTGACTTTTACTTCTTTACCTTCAAAATAATAAATAAAAATTCCTTCGTGTGCAATGTCGCATTCGGAAGTAGATAAGGTGGTAAATCCCATGAAACCATAAATAAAAAGTGAAAACAATCCCACGGTTTTTACATGGTTTGAAAAACGGAACGCTTTAGGAAAACGTTTGGAAGAGGCTGTTCCAAGACGAGGTATTTCTGGTAAGTTCATGATGCTAGTATTACAAATGGTTACAACTGTGTTCCTTTGGTAATAGCAATCTCTAAAGTACTTCTTTTTTTAGAAAGTAGGCTTTATAATTCCACTAAAATGAGAAAATTTTAAGATTTTTTTAAGATTTTTTTCTTACAGCTGCAATTGTTGAAAGAATTTTCTCGCATGAAGGTGCTTTTGACGTTTTTCTTTGGTAGGGTAAGAACTCAAATTTCATTGGTGAAAACCCAAAATAAAAACCCTTTATAGCTTTTCTAATTGTTCCAAAACGCCTTTTTTATAACTTCGGCTAATGGGTAACGCTTTTTGATGCACTTCCACATATTCATTGGTAAAAGAATCAATTTTAGATACTGAAACCAAAAACGAACGATGAATGCGTAAAAATTTGTGTTGGGGCAACTTAGCTTCTATATTGGAAATGGTTTCTCGAGTAATACAGTTTTTTTGGGTAGTTACAATTTTTAAATAATCGCTCACACTTTCAATATATAGGATGTCATCGAAATTGATTTTGACCATTTTACGGTCCGATTTTACAAAAATAAAATCCGTTTCATAGGATAGGTTTTCCGTAATAGGAGTAACTTCTATTTGAATATTTTCGTCTAAATATTTATTCACGGCTTGTAAGAAGCGTTCAAACGAAATGGGTTTCAATAAATAGTCCACCGCTTGTAGATCGAAACCCGCTATGGCATATTCGCGGTAAGCGGTAGTAAAAATAATTTTGATGTTTTTGTTAATCGATTTGGCAAAAGATAAACCGTTAATTTCTGGCATGTTGATGTCTAAAAAAATCAAATCAATTTTCTGTGTATTGATGAGGTGAAAAGCTTCTAGTGCATTTTTGCAACTGCCACACAACTGAAACGCATTAATTTTAGCCACATGCGATTCTAAAATTTCACGTGCGGTAATTTCGTCATCGATAATCAAGCAATTGTAGGTATTCATCTTACTTCAATTTAATTTCTAAAGCCACAGCAAAGCTATCAGTTGTGGTTGTGATATTCAAGTTGTATTTTTCAGGATATAGCAAAGCCAATCTTTTTTTTATGTTTTCCAATCCAATACCGGTGCTACTTTCTTGTTCTTTTAAATAGGCACTATTGCTACAATAAAAGTTCAGTTGGTCTTTTGTAGCTTGCAATCGAATAGAAACAGTTAAAAAATGGTTGATAATATTACCGTGTTTAAAAGCATTTTCAATAAAAGGCAAAAACAACATGGGCGGAATCAAAAGTGCGTCATTTTCAATTGCGGTAGTAAAATCGATTTTCAATCGCTCTTGAAACCGTATTTTTTCCAAATCGATATATTCATGTATGTGCGCCACTTCTTCAGAAAGTACGACTTTAGGTTTCTGAACTTGGTACAAAATATAATCGAGTAAGTTGGAAAGTTTTAAAATAACATCGGGTGTGTATTCCGATTTTTTCAAAGACAAACCGTAAATCGTATTTAAGGTGTTGAATAAAAAATGCGGATGAATTTGTTTTTTTAAATAATTGAGTTCTTGTTGTTTGATTTGTAAATTGGTTTCCAATATTTTGTTTTCCAAAGCTTTAAACTGCGATTGCACATTGAAATTATGATTTAAGATATACACAAAGCTAATGACAGCCACAATGAGGTATACTAAAATTAGGATGAAAATAAAATTCCGACCCATCGGAGGTACTTTGGCAATATCGAGTTTGGTAATGAAAATAAAACTTCCATAAATAGCCAAAGTAATCAGGTAGACACTCATGGCTAAAGTGTAAAAACTGTATAAGAGTAACTGCGCATATTTTTTTGTAAGCAAGTATTTTGGGATAAGCACATAAATGGTAATGTAGGTCGTGAGAAGTGTTATGGGTAACAGTAAGCTAGAGAACCAAGTAATATAAAGGGTATCGTTTGAATTATAACTAAAGAAATACACAAAAAAGAACCAAACTCCAATCCAAAAGAAGCAATGGAGGAGTAGGGATTTTGTTGTTTGGAACCAATTTGAAAACATGGTAGCAAGATAAAATAAATATTTGTGATGTTTTTAAAATTGCGACAGATAACCGGTTTCGAACCCTATTTGTCAAAATAAATCTTAAATTGTACTTTTCACGTCTCAATTCGGTTAAAAAAGGAATAAAAAGGTTCAAACGTCGCATAAAAAGAAAAAGGCTTGTTTTATGAAATAGCTTTGTGATGTTATAAATCGAAAAAATATAGAATTATGAAAGTTATTTTAGACAGAATTTACGAAGGCGGTCCTTTTTTTATGGTGCCAATTGTTTTTATTTTAATTGCCATTTTAGTTTTGCTGGTTTGGGCCTTATTGAAAAGAGAAACACTGCACAAGTGTAAAGAGTTGATTGCCTCGTTAAGTCTTTTTGTTTTGGTTTGGGGATTTTTAGGGCAGGCTGTCGGATTAATTAGTGCTTTTGATGCGATACAATCCATGGGAAGTATAACCAATGAAATGTTGGCAGGCGGTTTGAAAGTCACTTTTTTAACAGTAGTGTTTGGCATGTTTACGTTTTTAATAGGACGCGTAGGGATGATTATCTTAACGGTTTTAGATAAAAGTCAGAAGGGATAAGTCGAAAGTTGAAAGTTGAAAGTCGAAAGTCGAAAGTCAAAAGTCGAAAGTCAAAAGTCGAAAGTCAAAAGTCAAAAGTCAGAAGTCGAAAGTCAGAAGTCGAAAGACTAAAGTTAAGAATCAATAGAAAAAGAAAGTGTGCTGTTTGAAAGAATAGGATGCTTTCTTTTTTTTGTAATTAGGTTATATTCTGTATATTCGTTTTTCCCAAATTTCAACCCGTGGCTTATTTATTACTTGCTTTAGGAATTGTATTTTTTATAGTATTTGCTTATAATGTAATTATAGAGCCTATTTATGCGTTCTTTTTTAGAAAACCCATTTATGTGCATTTGTATTTATTTCCTAAAAAATTAAGCTTACCGCAATTGCAGATTTTGCATGACCAATTTGATTTTTATCAAAAATTGCCTCCACTTCAGCAAAAATATTTTGAGCACCGAGTTGCTACTTTTATTCAAAACTATCCCTATATTGGTAAAGACGGTTTAGAAGTAACCGATGAAATGAAAGTGCTTATTGCGGCTACTGCTGTAATGTTAACCTTTGGTATGCGGAACTATTTGTTTACGGTTATTGATAAAATTATTATTTATCCCGATGTGTATTATTCTACTTTAAATCAAAAGTATCACAAAGGAGAATTCAATCCGAGAATGAAAGCCATTGTTTTTTCTTGGAAACATTTTTTAGAAGGTTATGAAATTAGTAACGATAATTTGAATCTAGGTTTGCATGAATTTGGTCACGTATTGCATTACCAAGGACTTAATAATTCCGATACTTCGGCTACCATTTTTGCGGTTACCTATGAGGAAATTATCAAAGAAGTAAAATATCCTGCTAATTATTCCAAATTATTGCAATCCAATTATTTTAGAATTTATGCCTATACCAATGAATTTGAGTTTATCGCAGTCATCTTAGAGCATTTCTTTGAAACTCCCGAACAATTTAAAAAGGAATTTCCACCTTTATTTGAAAAAGTAAAAGTGATGATTAATTTTACCCAATATTAGTTTTATAAAAAATTAATATTCAGTCGATTATGTGTTTTGTGATTAAATATTTAGTAAATTTGTAAGTAACAAATATACGCGTCATGAAACAGAAAGTTCCCATTTCAACGATTATGACCCAAGATGTTGTAAAGTTGAATATTTCCGACAATCTCACCAAAGCCGAATCTCTTTTTAAAAAGCATCACATTAGGCACATTCCTGTCGTTTCTGGTAATAAAATTATTGGGATGTTAAGTTATACAGATTTACTTCGGATTTCCTTTGCAGATGCTGTGGATGATGATGAAGATGAAATAGACACTACAGTATATAATATGTTTACCGTAGAACAAGTGATGGCGAAAAAACTAGTAACCATAGCGCCTCAAACTACGATTAAAGAGGCTGCTGAAATCTTGGCTTCTAAAGAATTTCATGCCTTACCTGTTTGTGAAGGCAATTTATTAGTAGGTATTGTAACGACCACCGATTTGATCAAATACTTAATCGATCAATATTAAAAAAAACCTGACAAGTAGTATAACCTGTCAGGATAAGTATTTTTTATTGTGTAATTTCTTTTAAATTCGCAATAGTAGCTGTTGGATTAGTTGCTCCAAACACATAGCTTCCTGCTACTAAAACATCGGCACCCGCTTCTACTAATTGTTTGGCATTTTGATTGGTTACACCACCGTCGATTTCGATAAGCGTTGTTGCGTTATTTCGACTGATAATTTCTTTTAATTGTTTTACTTTTTTATAGGTATTTTCAATAAAAGATTGACCACCAAAACCAGGGTTCACACTCATAAGACAAACCAAATCGATGTCTTTAATAGTGTCTTCTAATAAGGTTACATTGGTGTGCGGATTAATTGCTACACCTGCTTTCATGCCTTCAGCTTTAATCGCTTGTAAAGAACGGTGTAAATGTGTACACGCTTCATAATGCACCGTAAGAATATCGGCACCTAAATTTTTAAAAGTAGTAATATAACGATCTGGATCAACTATCATTAAATGTACGTCGATAGTTTTTTTAGCATGTTTACTAATGGCTTGTAAAACGGGCATTCCAAAAGAAATATTTGGAACAAAAACACCATCCATAATGTCAATATGAAACCAGTCTGCTTCACTATTGTTAATCATTTCGATGTCTCTTTGTAAATTGGCAAAATCTGCTGCTAAAACAGATGGTGCAATCAAGGTATTTTTTGAAGTACTCATTGTGTAGTTATGTTGTTTGTGCAAAGATATTATTTAGAAGTTAGATTGAAATAGTTTTAGAAACAAAATCCTTTTCTAAAGCATAAAAAAAAGCTTTTTTGAATTTCAAAAAAGCTTTTTAAAGAATATCCTATGATTATTATTGCTCTAATTTAGATAAATCTAATTCTTTTAAAAAAGATTTTAATTCATCTAGGGTGATTCTTTCTCCTTTTAAAGCTACTTGAAAACGCTCTTTGTAAATAAAAGTTATAGACGAACTAATATTATCTGGATTTTCATCTTCTTCCGTTAAACATTTGAAGCCATGAATGGTTTCTGTTTTTTTAGTTTCTGTATCGTTAATAGTTTCTACATTCATAAACAATGCCATGATAGTTAAACTGATAATGCTACTTCCCGTTTCACCAGCACCATCCATAATACTCACTTCAATTTCTTTACCCGTTACTTCATCACCGTATTTTGCATCGGCTGTAGTTAATCCCATCATAGAAGCGTCACCAGCATTAAAACGAGTTCTTTTTAATCCACCTAACTCTTCTGCCAATACTTCTTTTAAAACTTCATTGGACACAGGAGTCATGGTTTTTAATGCTTCCAGTTGTTTTTCATTTTCTTTTAATGCGTCACCTGCTTTACTAATGTTGTTAAAGCCTTCAACCGCATCCATTACACCTGGTTCTTCTGTTTTCTCTTCTGTTTTTTTACATGCTATCATGGCTAGCATAGAAAGTAATACAATTGTTTTTTTCATGTTATTCTGCTTAGATTTTATGTAAAAATAAGATAAGATTTGAATTTTATATAGAAAACCAAGAAGAAATTCTAGTTAAAAAACAAAATACACGGACACGAGGAAGCATGACGAACTGAGCGAAGCTAAACTCGAGCATTTATGCGAACAGACCGTGAGTTTGTTTCACAAAAACAAAACCACGGAAACTCGAGCATTTATGCGAACAGACCGTGAGTTTGTTTCACAAAAACAAAACCACGGTAATCAGCCGTGGTTTCAATCATCAATCAAAAAACGAACAGTTATTGAAACTGTTGTTACTTTCTATATGTTTGGTTTCAATCATCACCCGAGAGCTTTGCTCGAACTGACGGAGAGAAACGGAGTAATCAAAAAACGAACAGTTATTGAAACTGTTGTTACTTTCTATATGTTTGGTTTCAATCATCACCCGAGCGCTTTGCTCGAATCGACGGAGAGAAACGGAGTAATCAAAAAACGAACAGTTATTGAAACTGTTGTTGCTTTCTATATGTTTAGTTTCAATCATCACCCGAGCGCTTTGCTCGAACTGACGGAGAGAAACGGAGTAATCAAAAAACGAACAGTTATTGAAACTGTTGTTACTTTCTATATGTTTGGTTTCAATCATCACCCGAGAGCCTTGCTCGAATCGACGGAGAGAAACGGAGCAGTTCTATAGAACTGTTTTATATAGCTGTAAAATTAAAAAACAAATTCCAAATTACAAAGATTGGAATTTGGAATTTATCCCGAAACTTCGGAAATACTATTTATCCTAAATAGGTTTTTAATATTTTACTTCTAGAAGTGTGTTTCAAACGTCTGATAGCTTTTTCTTTAATTTGACGCACACGCTCACGAGTTAAATCGAAAGTTTCTCCAATTTCTTCAAGAGTCATTGGATGTTGATCACCTAAACCAAAATAAAGACGAACTACATCTGCTTCTCTTGGTGTTAAGGTTTCTAAAGCTCTTTCAATTTCTGTTTGTAAAGACTCATGAATTAATTCTCTATCAGGATTTGGAGATTCTCCAGAACGCAATACATCGTATAAGTTTGAATCTTCACCTTCTACAAGAGGCGCATCCATTGATAAATGACGTCCAGAGTTTTTCATAGACTCTTTTACATCATTTACGGTCATGTCTAGTTCTTTTGCAATTTCCTCAGCAGATGGAGCGCGCTCACTAGATTGCTCTAATAAAGCATACATCTTGTTGATTTTATTGATAGAACCAATTTTATTTAAGGGTAAACGTACAATACGAGATTGTTCAGCTAAAGCTTGAAGAATCGATTGACGAATCCACCAAACCGCATAAGAAATGAATTTAAAACCACGGGTTTCATCAAAACGTTGTGCCGCTTTAATTAAACCAAGATTTCCTTCGTTAATTAAATCAGGTAATGTTAAACCTTGATTTTGATATTGTTTAGCTACTGAAACTACGAAACGTAAATTAGCCTTTGTTAATTTTTCAAGAGCTCTTTGATCTCCTGCCTTAATACGTTGTGCTAATTCTACTTCTTCATCTGCAGTAATAAGGTCAACTTTTCCAATTTCTTGTAGGTATTTGTCTAGGGAAGCAGTTTCACGATTCGTTACCTGCTTGGTGATTTTGAGTTGTCTCATTTATATAATTCCTCTAAATTTTTAAGTGTTACTGTAGTTATACGTAAGAGGTTACTAAAAAGTTACAAAAACTTTAAAAAAATTATTCTATGAGGTAATTTTTTATTTTGGAGGTGTAAAAATCGATTTTCTGGTACATTCTGTTGAAGAATATTTTTTGATCTTTTTTGCCGGCTTTGGTGATAGACATGGAGTTTTTCAATTGATTAAAAATGAATTCTTTTTCTTCATTGCAAATCTTCGCATCTGAGGTAACATAATAACTTAGCATGTTGTGCGGAATGAAAAAAGAGGCTTGCTTTTCATTGGTAAACAAAACGGTATTGTTTAGAAGTAATAATTCATTGTAAAACAGTTCGAAAGGGGAAATATCATTACGCACTTCTTCTTCTATTTTCAGAATAACATTTTTAATATCTTCTATAATGGATAATGCATTGTTGTAGTGGAGTAGTCCTGCTTCATAGAAATAATACATTTGTTGTAACGAACTATTAATAGTGGTATCGTTCCAAATTTCAATGCGTTTATTGGTTTCAAATATTTGAACTAAGCGAGTAGATTCTTGCAATAAGGATGCATCCATTATAAAATTTTCAAAGCTTAAATTTTGATCGGATGTTAAAATGTTTAACCAAACATAGATTTTAAATTTTGAAAAAAGACTTCCACCTAAGGTGTAATGTAAAGGAATGTCTTTAGCAGAATAGTAAATGCAGCTGTTTTGATTA
Source organism: Flavobacterium profundi (assembly GCF_006491645.1). GTDB lineage: Bacteria > Bacteroidota > Bacteroidia > Flavobacteriales > Flavobacteriaceae > Flavobacterium > Flavobacterium profundi. Next base: position 95,691 of record NZ_VDCZ01000003.1, on the reverse strand, counting down.
TTATAGGGTTGTAATAAGCTAATTGATTTTTCTAAATACGCTTTAAAATCGGTTATAGATTTAATGGTATTGGTTTTGTCTAAAATATACTTGTTTTCTTTTCGGAATAAGGTATCCATAGCAATAGCAAAATGATTGCACAATAGTATGGTTTCATCAATAGAAAATTTACTCTTTAAGGAAATCCTTCGATGCGCCGCATCGTAACTAATGCCTAAAACTTTTGCAATTTCATCTAAAAGGGATTTGTTTTGAACCTTTTTTTGAATGGCCTTTAAAAGGAGTTCTTGATTTTTCATTTTGTGATTTTCGCAAATACAAATATAAGTAATATTATTTAACGCAATTTTTTTTGTGATTTATAAAGTAGGTTTGTTGTACTATTAATCCATTCTTACATATATGAAAGCAAAATATTTCAACAAATCAGAAGAAGAACGTATTTTTTATTCTACTTTAAAGGAGAAAGTACGGTTGCAATTTAATGACAAGCAGATTGGTCATGGAAATGTGATTTTTTGGAGAAAAGGCATTTTTTGGTTTTTACTTTGTTATACCAGTTATGCGATACTTTTTTTAAGAGAAATATCAGTTTTTCAATTTTTTATAAGTTACTTCATTTTTCAATTGTCGGGTTTACTTATAGGCTTTAGTTTAGGGCATGATGCGAGTCATAATACTGCTTTTAAAAATAAAAGATACAATGCCATACTTCATTTTATTAGTTTTATGACAGTGGGTATTGATCCGATGTTATGGGGTTTAAGACATATTCGTTCCCATCATTTGTATGCTAATGTAGAAGGTAGTGATGTTGATATCGATAAAAATCCTTTTTTGCGGTTAAGCCCTACACATCCTTGGGCACCAAAGCATAAATTTCAGGCCTATTATGCTCCTTTTGTATATATGCTAACCTTATTGCATTCAGTTTTTGTGAGTGATTGGATTTATTTGTTTTCCAATGATTATGATTGGATGAAAAAAGGAATTCCAACTCTAGAATTGTATTTTCGCTTTTTTCTTTACAAAATAGTGTATTTTATATTAGTATTACTTCTTCCTATGCTTTTTACTACATTCAGTTGGAAAATCGTACTTCTTGCTTTTGTACTATCGAGTGCTTTTACCTCGCTAATTTTTATTGTGATGCTAGTGGGAACTCATTTTTTTGAAGAAGCCTATTATCCTCTTTCAAATGATGAAAATTTAGAGCATTCATGGGCCGTACATCAACTATACACGAGTTGTGATTGGAATGCAGATAAATCTTGGGCTAGATTTATAAGTGGAGGTTCTAATTGTCATGCTGCACATCATTTATTTCCCAATATTTGTCATGTCAATTACAAGGAAATTAATACAATTATTAAGGAAACTACTCAAAAATATCAATTGCCTTATTATCATAAGACTTTATTGGAAATGGTAACGTCACATTTTAAACATCTTCATAAAATGGGTAAATTAAACTAAAGCATATGTCAGTTTTGTTAAAAAGGAATAGTTCTAATTTATATCATAATTGGGACACAGTTACCAGTAGTGACCTATTATTTTATTCACTACTTATTAATCGATTTCAGAAGAAATGTTTTTTAAAAAAATGTAAACCAATAGGTAGGAAAAAATAAGACAAAATTGGTAAAGTATTGATTATTCTACTTTAAAGAAACTGTTTTTTTCTACAAACTGACCTTCATTGGTATACCCATAAATTGAAATTTCATAAATTCCTTCTACATCTGAGGTGTAGAAAGAAAAGGGTTGGTTTAACGTGGTCGTTTGTTGCCAAAGCAATTGTGTTCTATAATCTGGAATTCGATCTAAAGAAGTCGTATTGTAATCAGGAGCATAAGCTTGTTGTTTGTAAAGAGGAACAATATATTCGGTATTCCATTTTTTTGTGCTACTATCTTCAAAAGAACCATCAGTTGTATGTATGATAAAAATGCCACTATACAATTTGTTACCCAAGTAATAGGGTTGGATATTGATAGCGATACTTTTTATTTTGCTGTATTCAATTTTTAAAAGGTCGTTTGGGTTTATAATTACAGAACCATCTACTAATGTTAATGGGTTTTCATTCAATTCCAACTGTACACCGGTATTTCTGAAATGAATTTTAAATTGGTCATTTTTTTCGGTATAATACACCTGATTTAAAACTTCGGTAATGAATTGTTTTAGAGAACTGAAGCGATTGTATTTTTCAACTGGAAAAACTTCTAAATAATTAGGATTAATAGAAGGGATCATTTCTGGTTGTTGTGTGCTATCTTTTTTAATTTCGTAATACGCATTTTCGATTTGAGAAGCGATGGCTCTTTTTTCAATTTCTTTAGTATAGTTTGTTTCTAAATATATTGTTGGTGTTTGTTTTATAGCCAAAATTTCTGGTTGTAATTTAGAATCCAATTCCAAGGTATAGTTTTCATTTTCACTAATAATTTCAAGAAAGGGCCTGGAACTGTGTAAAGGTCTAGCTAAAATAAAATGGAAATGCCCTTTGTTGTTAGTGGAAGTAACCTGGATAAAGTCTTTATTACCTTTGTCTAATAATGCAATGCCAATGTTTTCCAGAGGAAGTAAACTATCCAGTCGTTGTATTTTACCTGAAATGAGTTCTCCTTTGGCTTCAGGAAGAAACGTAAGGAGATTGTTATTTGAAGTTGGGTTTGGTAAACTAAAAAGCGAACCAAAAGGAACATTTATGGCATTTGTTTTTCGAACAGAAATGGTGAAATTGCCTTTTTCATGGGCTATAAAATCGCTAAATGTAATGGCTTCTCTTTTTGAGTAATTTTTTAGTTCGATTTCAGGAGAAGTTGAACTAGGAACAGTTGAGGTATCAAAGCGTATTTTTTCATTTTGATTTTCTTGATACGGATTAATAATCAGCAATTCATTACTCGTAAAATTAAGGGGAGAAGCACTCAACATCCATTGGGTGTAAGTTAAAAGATAATAAGTTCCTGTTTTTAATTCTGTAGGAATGAAAAAATAGCCTGAAGCAGTTCCATTTTCTAAATAATGCTTGTGTATAAAAATTTCTTTTCCATAAGTATCGATACACTTTACATAGGCTACTTTACTCAGTTTACTTGTTTGATTGTTTTGTTGTAAACAATATAAAGAATATCTTAATTTTTCTCCGGTTATAAGTGTTTTGGCATTTACTTGTAAAGCCATAGTTTCTTTATATAGATTCCAGTCCATGGTTTGACTAGACATGATTTGAAATAGGAATAGAAATAATAGGGTTAGTTTTTTCATTGCCAAAAATCGGGTTGAACATTAGAGGAAAAAGAAGTACAATCTCCACAATAGGAATACACCATTAAATAAAGACCGCTTGTAGGGTGATGATCATAATAGACTATTTCATTATTTCTAATGAAATAAAAAAGATCAACTCTTCCGCCAAAAAGAGGGCTGTTTGGAGAAGGGAAATCTACCAGACTTGTATAATCCTGAATACCACAATCATAAAAATAACTTGAAGAAGTTTCATTTGGGAAAATATCATCAAAATTAAAGAATATCCTTTTTTCAGAAACGGTGCTAACTTCAAAAAAGCCAACAACCTTCTCTTCAGGGTTATTCGTGTTTGTTATATTCCCAACAATAAACCCAGGTTGAACTTGTGATAGTAGACTTCCATTAGAGGATAAAGTTTTTAAAGTTTTATAGAAGTTATAGGCTTCTGAACTTATAATGTATTGTTTTACTAAAATGCTATACCTATTGGTTATTTTAGGGTCTTCTTTGGATAGGAAATGTACATTAAAATTGAATACAGTATTTTCAGATTGATCTTCAGTTGTAGTAACATTAATTGAATTGGATTCTTTGGAGCTGAAACAAACTCGGGTTTCGGTTGTTCGAGGAGAAACAATTAATTCATCATTTGCATTCACTTCTACTTTGTTTGGACTCCAATAGGGTGGGATAATTTTATACGTTTCGGTATATTCATAACGATAAAATTTAGCAGTATTACTTGGATCTGAACTCGTAACTTTAATAGCAACACCTAAAACTGTGTCTTTTGTTTCTTGTATAGCATTAACTTCATCAATGCCTATTGCTGTAGGAGTTTTTTCAGGTGTAGAAATATAAGTTTTTCCATTGCTAGTTTGAATTTGCAAAGTGTAATCTAAGCCAGATTCAATTTGAAATTCTTGATCAGAAACATATTGGTCCTCTACTTCGGAAAAATGAAATTCCAATCCTGTGTTAGAAATTATTTTTACATTGGCACCATGCTCGATAGAAGGAGTGGTTTCTTCCAAAGGAATGGTGTGTGATAATTTCACAACATGTTTTTTGTATTCATTTGTAATGGTCGCCTCTACTACTAATAAATCTTCAAAATTTTCGGTTTGAAGTTCGTAAGGTTCCGTACAACTTACAATGGCAATCAAAATTAATACGATGTACTGTTTTAATTTCATGTTTTTAAAATTTGAAGTTATAAGTTATAGTAGGGATTGGATAAGCAAAGATACTCGATTTATAAGCTTTAATTTTACCATTATCTGTAACAAAAAAAACAGATTGAGGATTGTTTCTGCCAAGTAAATTATAGATTGAAATGTTCCAAAAACTGTGAAACGGTTTTTTTACTTTATGATTTCCTTCGATATTAAACCCAACATCTACTCGATAATAATCAGGTATTCTGAATTTATTTCGATCGCTATATAAAGTATACTGTGCATTACCATAAGTATACGAACCAATAGGATACGTTACAGGTCTACCTGTTTGATAAGTGAAATTAAATGAAGCGCTATATCTTTGGGTAAATTTATAATTTAAAATGGCATTAAAATCATGGGGTTTATCAAAGTTAGACGCAAAGTAGTTGCCGTTATTTACTCTTTTGTCTGCAGTGTCACCATCCAACTGAATTAAAGAGCGAGAATACGTATAGCCAATCCATCCGTTAAGCTTACCTTCTGTCTTTTTAATTAAAAATTCTACTCCATAGGCTTTTCCTTTGCCTTGTATGGCATCTGTTTCAATAGATTCACTTAACATGAGATCAGAGCCAACTTTAAAGTCTAAAAAGTTCTCTGTTTTTTTATAATACCCTTCAATGCTAAATTGGTATAAATCCTCTTTAAAATTCTTAAAATACCCCAAAGAAATTTGTTGGCCATAAGATGGTTTGATATTTAAATCGGCTAATTTCCAAGTGTCTGTTGGAGATTGAGTCGTGTTTGAGGATAATTTATGCAAATACTGATAATTGGTTGTATAGGCTAATTTGATAGATGAGGTTTCTGAGAGAAGATAGCGTGTGCCGAATCGATATTCAAAACCGTTATAATTTTTAATAATTTCGTTGTTATTGTATTCTTTTATTTCTTTTACATTTCCAGGAGCTATAGGGGCACCATCTTGGTAAACCGTTTGTGTTGCTGGTCCTAAAGCCAAAAAAGTAGAGTAACGAAGACCTAAATTAAAGGAAAGTTTTTTATTTAATGTGTATTCATCATTTATAAAAAGATCATTTTCCAAACCTTTTTCTTGATCTATTTTTTTAGCCGTTAACAAGGAGTTAGAATCGTTTGGATTTAATTCACCAGGATTTAAAAGATATAAAACCGAATTTAATCCATAGGTAAATTTGTGTTTTTCATTGTAGAAATATACATTTTTGAAAATGAATTTCGATTCGTTAATGTTAAAATTATAATTGAATGATTTTAAGTTGTTTGAGTTATAATCAATCGCGAAAGCATAATTACTATTAATCAATTGAAAAGTAGCGATGTTTTTAGTGTTAAAATTGTGTCTCCATTTTAGAGATGCAGCTGTATTGGAGTAACTATATAAAGAATCAGAAGAAATTTTAAATTTATCTTTACTGTAGTAAATACTCGTTTCTAAAGTGTTGTTTTTGTTAATTTTATGACTGTATTTTAAATACGCATCATAAAAGCTAGCATCACTTTTATTTAATTTTTTATTGTCGATTTGTTTTAAAATCCATTTGGAATAAGTAGCTCTTACACCACCAATTAAGGAAGCTTTTTCTTTTATAATTGGGGTTGTAAATGTCAAGTTAGAAGTTACAGTACCAATGCCTCCTTCGCCTTTAAATTTTTCATAATTACCTTCTTTGGAATTAATTTCAAAAACGGAAGCAATTCGCCCTCCAAATTCTGCTGGAATAAATCCTTTGTAAATATTAACATCATTTACTAAATAAGGGTTTACGGAACTAAAAAAACCAAAAAAATGAGAAGGATTATAAATCGTTGCATTATCTAATAAAAATAAATTCTGATCGTCTTTTCCACCTCTAACATTGATTCCAGAGGTTCCTTCTCCTGCTGTTTTAATTCCAGGTAATGCTAAAGCCAATTTGATAATGTCTCTTTCTCCTAATACTAAAGGAACGCTCTTTGCTTTTTCTACATTAAAAGACGTAACTCCGCTGGCTATTTCTTTAACTTCTTTATTGCGTTCCCTTTCAATAACCACTTCATTTAATAAAGTTACACTTTCTGTTAACTGAAAATTTAAGACAGCGTCTTTTTTCAAGATAATCTTTTGGTTCAGTTTTTTGTAGGACATGGCATTAATTTCAAGGTGATTTAAGCCATCTGGAAGTGTTATTTTAAAATGACCGTCAATATCTGTTTCCGTTTTTATATTTCTGTTGGTCACAGAAATAAGTACACCAGACAAAGGGTTTTTAGTTTTCGTGTCTAAAATTATTCCTTCTATATGATGTGTTTTTTTAATATTTCCTTCTTCTTGTTTGCCAATAATAATGATAGCATCCTTTTCATCTGTTGCATCTACTAGTTTTTCAAAGAAAAGGGGGTTGGATTGGTTTACGGAAGGTAGACTGTCTGTTTGTACAAGCGACGTATTTAATTGGTTGTAAATAAAATTATTTTGTGTAATAATATACGTATTGTTTGTATGAAAAAAATTGAGATTGGTTTCTTTTAAAAGAGTATTTAAAATTAAGGATACAGGTTCATTTGTAAATGAAGCGGTTATTTTTTGATTCAAATCAGACCAATTACTATCAAAATAAAATTGTTCCTTACACTTATTTTCAATTTCCAAAAAGCAGTCTTTAATGGGCTTGTCACTAAAAGCAACCGAAATAGTTGGTTCCTTAACTTGAGCATGTAGGATATGGAAACATAGCAAGAGGAAATAAATACTAATTTTATTTTTCATTTACAACCTCTTTTAACGTATTGATATAAAGGACTAATTTTTTCATGAATTCTTTTGGGTCATTCTTATCTATGTAAGCATTTTCAGAAGAGAAATTTTTAATTTCTTTTTTAAATTCTGGAAACAATTTGATACAATCTTTTTTTGAATGTACAGGTATATAATTGGTGTTGTAAGCAATGTAGTAATCATATTTGGGTTCAAATTCATAGTGTATTGAATTTTTATCCAATATTTTAAAGCGAGTGACTTTATGTTTGATTAATAAAGCGATTGGTTTGTCAATACTTAACTCAAAAATACCTTGCAAAGAAGAGTTTTCAGTGCTTTTTAAATTTACAAAATGCAAATCATACATCATGAAATGTTTCAATTTTGTTGAATCCACAATTATACCATATAAGGATGTTTTTGGATCGGGTTTTACAATAAGTTCTTGAGAAAAAAGATCATATTGTAATTCTATTTGATTGAAAGTTATGTTTTCAATAGTTATATTACCTATGGTATAGTTTTTATTTGCTTTTAAAAACTGATTTTTCGAATTCAGAACTAAGTAGGAATTGATGTATAATCGACCGTTAAAAAGGTAAGAATTTTGGGAGCTAACCTGCGAGTCGAAATAGTCGAAAATTGAATTTAAGCTTTGACTTTTAGATTGTATAGAAACCAAAAAGAATAGGATTAAAAGAACTCTTTTTGTTGCTTTCATTTTGTTTATTTGTTTTGAATTCATAAATATAGATTATTTTTTCAATTAAAGAATCTATACATCCTATTTTAACGTCATGTCTATTAAAACAAATACTTAGGTTTAGCAATATGTTGATAAAAGGAAACGCCTCTTGTTTAGTGGTAATCTTATTATAGAGGAAAGTATGCTTATAACAAAAATCCCGTTTTAAATGAATAAAACGGGATTTCTTATGAACTAAATAATTGAATTAACCTTGTGGGTTATCTTTCTTTTCGATTTTTTTCTCTTCTCTTGGAGGTCTAGGAATAAGTGCTTTTTTAGAGACTTTTTCTTTGCGTGTTTTAGGATCGATACCTAAATATTTTACCATAAACACATCTCCCATTTTTACAACATCAGCTACGTTTTCTGTTCTTTCCCAAGCCAATTCAGATACGTGTAATAAAACTTCGTTTCCAGGTGCTTTTGTATATTCTACGACTGCTCCAAAATCTAACATTTTTATTACTTTTACTTCGTATGCTTCACCTACTTCAGGTTTGAAAACGATAGAATCAATTTTAGCAAGTACTTTTGCAATTCCTTCTGGACTTGTTCCTAAAATCTCAACCACTCCTTGTTCATCAACTTCATTGATAACAATAGTAGTACCTGTTTCTTTTTGTAATTCTTGAATTACTTTTCCACCAGGACCAATTAAAGCTCCAATGAAAGCTCCAGGAATAGTTCTTGTAATGATTTTTGGTGCTTTTGGTTTTACATCTGCTCTTGGTTGTGAAATGGTTTCTGTTAATTTACCTAAAATATGTAAGCGACCGTCTCTTGCTTGAGCCAAAGCTTGTTCCATAATGTCATAACGTAATCCATCAATTTTGATGTCCATTTGACAAGCTGTAATTCCTTCAGCAGTACCTGTTACTTTAAAGTCCATATCTCCTAAGTGATCTTCATCACCTAAAATATCAGAAAGAACAGCAAATTTCTCACCATCTGTAATTAATCCCATAGCAATACCAGATACTGGTTTTGTCATTTGAATTCCAGCATCCATTAAAGCCATTGTTCCAGCACAAACAGTAGCCATTGAAGAAGAACCATTCGATTCCAATACTTCAGAAACTACACGAATCGTGTAAGGACAATCAGCAGGGATCATGTTTTTTAAAGCACGTTGCGCTAAATTACCATGACCTACTTCTCTACGAGAAGTACCTCTTAATGGTCTTGCTTCACCTGTTGAAAAAGGAGGGAAGTTATAATGTAAATAGAACTTCTCTTCACCTTGTTCACTAGGATTGTCAATGACATTAGCTTCTCTTGAAGTTCCTAAAGTTACTGTTGCCAATGCTTGTGTTTCTCCACGAGTAAAAAGTGATGATCCGTGAACTGATGGTAAATAATCTACTTCACACCAAATAGGTCTGATTTCTGTAGTTTTTCTACCGTCTAAACGAATTCCTTTTTCAAGGATTACATTACGAACCGCTTCTTTTTGTGTTTTATAATTGTATTTACTTACTAATTCTTCTAAATCTGCATTTTCAGCATATTCTTCTTCAGTAAATAAAGCTTTTACTTCTTCTTTTACTAAGGCAAATTTCTCACCTCTTTCACTTTTTGCTGATGCTTCTTGAGCGATGGCATAGTATTTGTCATAAGCCGCTTTTTTGACTTTTTCATATACGGTTTCATCTTCTACTTCACCTTCATATTCTCTGTATTCAGGTGTGCCAATAGCAGCTCTTAAGCGTTGTTGTGCATGAATTTGAGTTTTAATGGCTTCATGCGCAAATTTAATGGCAGCCACCATTTCAGCTTCAGAAATTTCATGCATTTCTCCTTCAACCATGGCTACAGAGTCTAAAGAAGCTCCAATCATCATGTCGATATCGGAAAGAGCCAATTGTTCTTTGCTTGGGTTGATTACAAAGTTTCCATCAATACGCGCTACACGAACTTCAGAAATTAAGTTGTAAAAAGGGATGTCTGAAACAGCTAATGCCGCTGAAGCAGCTAAACCTGCTAATGCATCAGGCATAACAGCATCGTCATGACTCATTAATTGAATCATTACTTGTGTTTCTGCATGATAATCGTCTGGGAAAAGTGGACGTAATACACGGTCTACTAATCTCATTGTTAATACTTCACTGTCGCTAGGACGTGCTTCTCTTTTGAAAAATCCGCCAGGGAAACGTCCTGCAGCAGCAAATTTTTCACGATAATCTACCGTTAATGGTAAAAAATCAACTCCTGGATTAGCAGTTCTAGCAGAAACAGCAGTTGCTAATAACATAGCATCTCCCATTCTTACTACGACTGATCCGTCGGCTTGTTTGGCTAATTTTCCAGTTTCGATTGTAATGGTTCTACCATCTCCCAAATCGATAACTTCTTGGAATACTTTTGGAATCATAAAATGTAATTCTTAATTAAACAAAGGGTCAGTTGTGTTGTTGTTGTGTGCGTAGTTGTTTGAAACCCAATGAAAAACCAAACTTTTTCTTTAAAATATATAAAACAAAAAGGGGCGCAAAGCCCCTTTAAGTTGATTATTTTCTGATATTTAATTCCTTGATAATCTCACGATATCTGTTGATATCTTTCTTTTTTAAGTAGTCAAGAAGGCTTCTTCTTTTACCTACTAATTTCACTAACGAACGCTCTGTGTTATAATCATGACGATTTGCTTTTAAGTGTCCTGTTAAGTGGTTGATTCTGAATGTAAACAAAGCGATTTGTCCTTCAGCAGATCCTGTGTTTTCTGCTTTTCCTCCGTGTTTAGCGAAGATTTCTTCTTTAACTTCTTTAGTTAAGTACATGCTAATATTATTTTAAATGATTATTATGTATGAAATGGATGTTATTCCAATTCGGGTGCAAATATAGAAATTATAATATATTAATTGCTATGTTTTGGTATTTATTTTTAATAGCCCAGATGGAAACGGCATCCTTTTTACTTTTTTTATAACGTCTTTATAATCAAAAAAGTAAAAAGATATAGTGTACAGCTGGAGAAGGCTCCAAAAAATAAAAATTAATACAAAGTAGCTACTTGTTCGTTCACAAATTCTAAAAAGCGTTCGTCTGCTTCAGTAAAAGGATCAATTACATGAGAATCGATATCGATTTGACCAATATTTTGACCCTTTACAAATAAAGGTACCACAATTTCTGATTTTACGGTAAAACTACAGGCAATATAATTGTCTTGAGCTGCTACATCAGGCACCACAAAATTAGCGTTGGATTCGGCTACTTGACCACAAATGCCTTTGCCAAATGGAATTACTGTATGATCGGTTTCAGCACCTACATACGGACCTAAATGTAAGGTCTTGGTTTCGTGATTGGCAAAATAAAATCCGACCCAATTGTAATAGGAAATGTTATCTTGTAATAATTGACAAATTTGTAATAATTTCTCGTCTCGAGAAGTGTTTTCTGATGCAATTATTTGGGTTACTTCTGGTTTTAAATTTTCGAATGACATGGTTTAAAATGTTTTTGCAAAAGTATTTATTCTTTCCTATCAAAAATTATATATTTTTGTTAAAAATACCAGTTTGAAATCTCTTTTTGTTGAATATAAACCTTTTCTTGTCTTTTTAGCAAAGTTTTTACTTTTCTATATCTTTTTTACATTTCTTTATCAAATGTATTTAAGTGGTTTTGATACTGCTCAAAATGAGATTGATGAAATATCGGTTAGCGTAGCGAACCAAACCAAAGCTTTTTTGACATTTTTTGGACAGGAAGCCACTATTTTGAAAAATCCGAATGATCCTTCTTTAAAAATTCTATACAAAGGGAAATATGTTTCTAGAATGATTGAAGGTTGTAATGCCATTAGTGTGATTATTTTATTTGCGGCCTTTGTGTTTGCTTTTTCTGTGAAGTTTAAGCGTACCTTTTTGTATATCCTACTTGGAGGATTGGTCATTCATATTTTGAATGTGGTACGGATTGCTTTATTAACATATGCTTTGTATTATTATCCAGCATATGAAGCATTGCTCCATGGGACTGTTTTTCCATTATTTATATATGGTGTTGTTTTTTTGTTATGGGTACTTTGGGTAATGAAATTTTCAGGTTATGATAAAAGAACTTCCTAAACAAATATTTCGTTTTGGCTTGCTAGTAATAGCCTTAGTTTGTATCGTTTTGATAAGAATTTATGAAGACTTTTTGTTTTATGATCCTTTTTTAGATTTCTTTAAAAGAGATTATCAAAACCAAGTTTTACCTGATTTTAATAGTCTACAATTGTTTTTAGGGATTGTCTTTCGATATGGATTGCATATGATTTTGTCTTTGCTAATCTTGTATCTTCTTTTTAGAGATAAAAAAATCATCTTTTTGTCTTCTGTACTATATCTTCTATTTTTTTTAGTTTTAATAGGGTGTTTTTTCTTTTTATTACAGGCTTCTAAACAACCTAATTATCTCATTCTTTTTTATGTGAGACGTTTTTTAATTCAGCCTTTGTTTTTAGTGTTATTTATACCCGCTTTTTACTATCAAAAAATGATTAAAAAATGATTACCTTAGTGTATTATTTTTAATGGGAATGAAAATTAAAAAGAAATCGGGTCAAATTGTCGAATTTGATAATACAAAACTAATTGCTTCATTAGTAAACTCTGGTGCAAGTATTACTGTTGCTAAAAAAATACTTCATGAGATTCAACCGCAATTATATAATGGTATAACATCCAATAAAGTATATGCTTTAGCATTTCAAAAATTGAAATTAATTTCTAAAGCTAATGCAGCACGTTATAGTTTGAAAAACGGAATATTTGCTCTAGGGCCAGCTGGATTTTATTTTGAGAAGTTTATTTCTAGACTTTTTGAAGTGCAAGAATATCAAGTTAAAACTAATATTTTTTTAAAAGGGAAATGTGTTTCTCACGAATTAGATATTTTACTAAAGAAAGAAACACATGTAAGTATGGTTGAATGTAAGTTTCATAGTAGTCAAGAGGCTAAAACCGATGTAAAAGTACCCATGTATATTTTGTCTCGTTTTAATGATATGAACAAAATGACCTATACTATTTTTAAAAAGGAGGAAATGATATCGGTATGTTGGTTAGTAACCAATAGTAAATTTACTACGGAAGCTATCAAGTTTGGTGAGTGTTCTGGATTAAAGTTGCTTAGCTGGGATTATCCTTTTCAAGCAGGAATTAAAGATTTAGTAAACCATTACAAGGTGTATCCAATAACTTGTTTGACTACGCTAACTGCTGCTGAAAAAGAGATGCTATTGTTACAAGATATTCTTACCGTATATGATTTAATGCATTTTCAAGATAGTTTTTATAAACTAAAAATTAGTGAAAACAGAATGAAACGTATTAAAGAAGAAAGTAATCAATTATTAAATAGATGAAAATACATTTTTTAGGAGGAGCAGGGACCGTTACTGGTTCTAAAACATTAATTGAAACCGCTTCGATTTCAATTCTAGTAGATTGTGGATTGTTTCAAGGTTTGAAAGAATTAAGGGAGTTAAATCGCTTACCATTACCATATGATCCTAAAAAAATAGATTATGTATTACTGACACATGGACATTTAGATCATTGCGGATGGTTACCAAAATTAGTAAAAGATGGATTTAAGGGAAAAATCTTCTGTACATCACCCACTAAGGAAATTACCAAATTAATTTTATTAGATAGTGCCAAAATACAAGAAGAAGAAGCTGAAAAAGCAAATAAGGAGCAGTATTCAAAACATAATCCAGCATTGCCTTTATATACAGTAGAAGAAGTGCAACCTGTTTTTTCTATGTTTAAAGTAGTTGAGAAAGAGGAAATAATTTCTTTATCTGAAACTGTTTCATTTTCTTTTTTTTATGCGTCACATATTTTAGGTGCCTGTTCAATTACTTTAGAAATAGAAGGGAAAACGTTGGTTTTTTCGGGAGATATTGGTCAAGACGATGATGTACTCTTATATCCAGTGCAAAAACCTCATAAAGCAGACTATATTTTTTTGGAAAGTACCTATGGAAATCGAGTGCATCCAAATACAAATCCCTTATTTGATTTAGAAATAATCATTAACAATACCTATAATAGAGGAGGGAATCTTATTATACCTAGCTTTGCTGTAGAGAGGGTGCAAGTTATCATGTATTTAATTTGGCAATTAAAAAAGGTAAATAAAATACCTAATATGCGCTATGTTATAGATACACCTATGGGAATTGATGTCTTAGAATTGTTTCTCAATAATCGAAAATGGCATAAATTAAATGATGAAGAATGTATAGCAATGTGTAAAGCTTTTACTTTAATCTCTGAATATAAAGATACTATAGAAACAATTTATGATTCAAGACCTAAGGTTGTTATAGCAGCAAGTGGAATGATTACAGGTGGCAGAGTGTTGTCATATCTAGAAAGATATATAGATAAGCCTGAAAACACCGTTGTTTTAGTTGGTTATCAAGCAGAAGGTACTAGAGGCAGAAAATTATTAGAAGGAGAGCCTACTATTAAAATGTATGGAAAAGTTTATCCCGTTAAGGCTACAGTTTTATCGATTGAAGGACTATCAGCTCATGGAGACCAGAATGATTTAATACATTGGCTTAGTGAATTAAAAGATAAACCTAATAAAATTTTTTTAGTGCATGGTGAAGCAGCTGGAGCAGAAGAATTGAAAAATAAAATCGAAGAACGATTACAAATTAGCTGTGAAATCCCTAAAAGAGGTGAGGTTTTAGAAATTTAGACAAAATTAACTTTCTAAAATAAATTACTAATTTTGCACCATGCCTTTTAGAAAAAGTACATCCTTATTATTAGCCGCCGTTTTCCTTTTTTCAAATTTGGGATTGGCTTTTAATTTGCATTACTGTCATGATGAATTGACATTTATATCGATAGATTATCAATTTAAAGAGGCTTGTATTGAAAATCAGAAATCGTGTTGTGCAACTGTTGATAATCATGCTTCATGTTGTTCTAATAAAATTGTTGAAATTGAAAAGAAAACCGATCATACTTTAGTTTCAGGTTTTCAATTTGATATTGCTTGTCCAAGTGTAGTGCTTGCTTATCCTTTTGTTTTTCAGTTTTCTGAAAGACAAGTAAAAAATAATCCGCCTCAATTTTATTGCGATTCTAACGCACCTCCTTTTTATAAATTATATTGTCAACTTGTTTTTTACGCGTAATGTTTAATGTTATTTCGAATTTAAAATTTTTAAAATTTCAAAAACATTAAAAATAATTTATGTATAAAAATATAGCGTTATGGCTATTGTTTTTCACTTCATTTCTATCTGCACAAGAAGAAATTAAAGGGAAAATTGTAGATGAAAATAACCAACCCCTTTTAGGAGCCAATGTTTTTTGGCAAAATACAGCTACAGGTACTACTTCTGATATCGATGGTAATTTTACATTGAAGAAATCAAATGAATCGGACAACCTTGTAGTGAGTTATATTGGTTACAAGACCAAAAAAATAACGATTACTGCTACAGATTTTTTAACCATTTCATTAGAAGCAGTTACCAATTTAGAAGAAGTTACGGTTTCAAAAACTAAGAAAAGTACGGAACATTCTAAATTTCAAGTTACCAATGTGCAAACTATGGGACAAAAAGAGTTGCTAAAGGCAGCTTGTTGTAATATATCTGAAAGTTTTAGTACCAATCCTTCTATTGATGTTAATTTTTCGGATGCAGTAACAGGAAATAAGCAAATTAAAATGTTAGGATTAACCAGTCCGTATATTTTAATAGCTGAAGAAAATATTCCTTCGGTTCGTGGAGCTTCACAAGCTTACGGTTTGTCTTTTGTGCCAGGAACTTGGGTGGAAAGCATTCAAATTACCAAAGGAGCTGGAAGTGTAATTAATGGTTACGAGAGTATTTCTGGACAAATTAATTACGAGATTTTAAAGCCTGTAAACGACATTCCTTTTTTCTTAAATGCTTATACAGGAATGGGAGGAAGGTATGAATTGAATGCTCATTTCAATCAAAAATATTCGGATAAATTAAGTTCGACTTTGTTTTTACACGGAAATGCCAGACAAATTAAAAACGATATGAACGATGATGGGTTTTTAGATAATCCATTAGGAAAACAAATTAATGTTTTAAACCGTTGGCAATATAATGATGCTGAAAATGGTATTGTGAGTTTTTTGAATATCCGTTACATGAAGGATGAAAAGCAATCGGGTCAAGTTGACTTTAATCCAGATAGCGATAAATTTACGACCAATGCTTGGGGAAGTGAAATTAATACAGAGAAAATCGAAATTTCTAATAAAACAGGTTATGTGTTTCCAAACATGCCGTATCAAAGTATTGGTTTTCAAAATTCATTTCAATCACACCAACAAGATTCTTATTTTGGTTTGAACCAATATAAAATTCATCAAAAAAGTTATTATTCTAATTTGTTATTCAATTCGATTATATCAAATACCAAAAATAAATTTACTACAGGGCTGAATTTTTCCTATGATGCTTATGATGAAGCTGTCGCAGTAAATTTTGTACAAGATTTTTCGAGAATTGATAATTCGGTAGGTGTTTTTTTTGAATATACCTATGATAATTTAGACAATTTTAGTTTGGTGGCTGGAGCTCGTGTAGACAACCATAATAGATTGGGAACATTTATTACTCCTAGATTGCATTTACGATACAATCCTTGGAAAGATGCAGTGGTAAGAGCTTCTATAGGAAGAGGGAAACGAGCGGCTAATATCTTTGCAGAAAACCAACAATTGTTTGCTTCAAGTAGGGATTTTTCAATTCTTTCCAATGACGGAAAATTGTATGGATTAAATCCTGAAATAGCTTGGAATTATGGAGTAAGTTTCATTCAGTCTTTTAAATTATTTGGAGCCGAATCGGAAGTAGTTTTAGACTATTACAGAACCGATTTTGAAAATCAAGCTGTGGTAGATGTAGATTTTAGTCCGCAACAAGTATTGTTTTACAATTTAGAAGGGAAAAGTTTTGCCAATTCTTTTCAAGCGGAGTTTACCATTGAACCTTTCAAACATTTTAGTGTAAAAACGGCTTATAAATATTATGATGTGCAATCCCAATACAAAATTGGGCAATTGCAACGCGCCTTACAAGCCAAGCATCGTTTTTTTACCAATGTTTCTTTTGAAA
This sequence comes from Flavobacterium profundi, assembly GCF_006491645.1. Taxonomy (GTDB): domain Bacteria; phylum Bacteroidota; class Bacteroidia; order Flavobacteriales; family Flavobacteriaceae; genus Flavobacterium; species Flavobacterium profundi. Next base: position 78,610 of record NZ_VDCZ01000003.1, on the reverse strand, counting down.
CGCATATTAAAGAAAAAGGACAACAATGGAAATATGATGTGACCTATAATTGGTTAGGAGAACAAAGACTTCCCAATACGACCACTAATTTACCAGCTTATAGATTAAATCCTTATGCTCCTGCTTTTGGAGTGTTTAATGCTCAAATCACAAGAACTTTTTCAAGTGTATTTGAAGTATATGTAGGAGGAGAGAATATTGGAAATTATAAGCAAGACAATGCGATTGTGAGTGCATCAGACCCATTTGGGACCTATTTTGATAGTAGTATGATTTATGGCCCAGTTTTTGGACAAATGTATTATGCAGGTTTGCGATTTAAAATAAAATAAGTAACTTTAAAATAAAAAAAATGAAAAAAATAATAATGCTTTTATTAGTGAGTTTGTTTGCATTAACAAGCTTTTCTCAAGAAAAGAAAGATAAAAATAAAAAAGTAGAATTTGCTGTTAATGGCAATTGTGAAATGTGTAAAAAGCGAATTGAAAAAGCGGCTTTTTCTGTTAAAGGCGTGAAAAGCGCGGACTGGCATACAGATCATAAAGATTTACATTTAATCATAGATGAAAATAAATGCTCAGTTGCAGATGTTCAAAAAGCCATTGCGAAAGCGGGTCATGATGCAGGTAAAGTGAAAGCAACTGACGAAGATTATCAAAAATTACATGGTTGTTGTCAGTATGAACGATTATAAAAAAGAATAATTAATAAAAAAACCGATTAGCATGCTAATCGGTTTTTTTGTTATATAAATGATTCTATTACATCATTCCTGGCATACCACCACCCATATGGCTGTGTCCTGCTGGTTCATTTTCTTTAATATCAATTAAAGCACATTCTGTAGTAAGAATCATACCCGCAACAGAAGCTGCATTCTCTAAAGCGACACGTGTTACTTTTTTAGGGTCGATAATTCCTGCTTTTAGCATTTCAACATATTCACCTGTTTTGGCATTGTAACCAAAATCACCTTTACCGTCTAAAACTTTAGCAATTACTACCGAACCTTCACCACCTGCATTTTCAACAATAGTACGCAAAGGTGCTTCGATAGCTCTATTTACAATTTGAATTCCTGTTGCTTCATCTGCGTTTTCTGCTTTTAGACTGGCTAAAACAGATTTAGCTCTTACTAAAGCAACACCACCACCTGCAACAATTCCTTCTTCTACAGCAGCTCTAGTGGCATGAAGAGCATCGTCTACACGATCTTTTTTCTCTTTCATTTCAACCTCAGAAGCGGCACCTACATAAAGTACAGCAACTCCACCAGCTAATTTAGCCAAACGTTCTTGTAATTTCTCTTTATCATAATCAGAAGTAGAAGTCTCGATTTGTGCTTTAATTTGGTTTACTCTTGCTTTAATATTTTCAGCATCACCAGCTCCATTTACAATGGTTGTATTGTCTTTATCTATAGTTACTGTTTCAGCAGTACCTAACATTTCAATAGTAGCATTGTCAAGTGCAAAACCGCTCTCTTCAGCAATTACTGTTCCGCCAGTTAAGATGGCAATATCTTCTAACATTGCTTTTCTTCTGTCTCCAAAGCCTGGAGCTTTAACAGCAGCAATTTTTAAACCACCTCTAAGTTTATTTACAACCAATGTAGCTAAAGCTTGACCGTCCACATCTTCTGCAATAATAACCAAAGGTCTTCCAGATTGCGCTACAGGCTCTAAAATGGGTAATAATTCTTGTAAATTAGAAATCTTTTTATCGTATAATAAGATGTAGGGATTGTCTAATTCTGCAATCATTTTATCTGCATTAGTTACAAAGTATGGAGATAAGTATCCTCTGTCAAACTGCATTCCTTCAACAACATCTACATAAGTATCTGTACCTTTTGCTTCTTCTACTGTGATAACACCTTCTTTTCCTACTTTTCCAAAAGCAGTAGCAATTAATTCACCAATTGTTTCATCGTTGTTAGCAGAGATTGAAGCTACTTGTTTAATTTTCTCAGAAGAATCGCCAACAGCAACTGTTTGTTTTCCTAAGTCTTCTACAATAGTTTCAACAGCTTTGTCAATTCCTCTTTTTAAGTCCATTGGATTTGCTCCAGAAGCGACGTTCTTAAGACCTTCTTTTACTATAGCTTGTGCTAAAACGGTAGCAGTAGTTGTTCCATCTCCTGCTAAATCGTTCGTTTTTGAAGCAACTTCTTTAACCATTTGAGCACCCATATTTTCTAATGGATCTTGTAATTCAATTTCTTTTGCAACAGAAACTCCATCTTTAGTTACAGTTGGACCACCAAATGATTTACTAATAATAACATTTCTTCCTTTTGGACCTAAAGTTACTTTTACTGCATTTGCTAATGCATCTACACCACGCTTTAATCCGTCGCGTGCTTCAATATCAAATTTAATATCTTTTGCCATTTTATTGTTTATTTTTTAAAGTTTAAAAAATCCTTTTGAATTAAAGAATTGCATAAATTTCTTCTTCTCTCATAATAAGGTAATCTTTACCTTCGTATTTAAATTCTGTCCCAGCATACTTTCCGTAAAGTACAACATCACCCGTTTTTACAGTCATGGTATGGTCTTTTTTACCATTACCTACAGCTACAATAATTCCTTTTTGAGGTTTTTCTTTTGCAGTATCTGGAATAATAATTCCTGATGCCGTTGTAGTTTCTGCAGCCATTGGCTCAATCACTACGCGATCTGAAATTGGTTTAATGTTTAATGACATATTTTTTAAATTTTAAATTAGTATTTGTTTGCTTCTTTTTTTTTCAGAAATTGTGCCAAAATCAATTTGTGCCAATTTTACTGAAATAAAAATGCCAGCACTGACAGGCTGGCATTTTTATAATCGTACTCTATTATATTATTTAGAAGTTTCTTCTGTTTGTGCAGGAGTTTGAGCTTCTGCTGGAGTTGCTTGAGGTGTTGCAGGAATCGTAGTTTGTGTTGGAACTTTTACATCTTCATCACCTAATACTTTAGATCCATTAGTGCCACTTCCGCTAAAAGCTAAAGATGATAATAAAATAAGTGCAATAAGAATTCCACCTAAAGTCCATGTACTTTTATCTAAAAAGTCAGTCGTTTTTTGTACACCACCTAATTGTTGAGAACCACCAAAAGAAGATGATAAACCTCCACCTTTAGGATTTTGTACCATGATAGCTAAAATTAATAAAAAGCAAACGATTGTTATTGCAATTAAAAAACCTGTGAATCCCATAATCTAATTATTATTTTGTTGTAAATCTTTTATATCTTTAATTCGGTTTGCAAAGAAACTACTTTTTTCTGGATATTTCAAAATTAAAATTTCATAAGCTTGTATTGCTTTCAGATATTTTTTTTGTTCTAAGTAGATTTTGGCTAAAGTTTCCGTCATTAAATGTGTGGGCTCTTCTATACTTTTGCTTATATTTAAAGGCGTTGCTACAATTTCTTTGACAGGTGAAATTTTGGGGTTTAACTCAATAAATCGATCGATAATATCTATTTTTTTTAATTTTTCATCCTCTTTTTCATCTTCTTTAACCACTATTTTTTCTTCAATTTCTCTTTCTATTGGTGCAAATTTCGTAAGTTGTAACCATTCTTGAAAAGAATGTTTTTCACTTTGATTAAAATCTAATGGTTTACCAATCTCTAATTTTTCTTCTAAAATTTTATTTTCTTCCGTTGTATTTTCTTCCGAATAACTTTGTTCTACAATAATATCCTCTTTAGTATCAATAATTTTTTCAATTGTACTTTCGATTGTTATTTCTTCTTCTATTATAATTTCTGATGCAACTTCATGAAGAGTTGTATCCTCATTTAAAGGTTGTGATACTTCTTCTGTTTTTTCTACAATAGTTTCTAGAGTTTCTTCTTTTACTTCTTCTACTGTTTCTTCAAGTATAGGAGTTACTACAAAACTATCGGTAACTGTAATATTGTGTATAAGCGCTTCTTGATTTTCTATGTGATTTTTTTGAAGAGTCGCAAATTGTTGTGATGTAATAAAATCAAAAAGAATACTTCTATCGTGAGTGTGTGCGGCAGTTTTTTTTAATTCGTAATTGTATCTAAAACTTTCTTGATTGTATAAGCCTTTTAAATGTAACGCTCTTGCACTTTGAAAAAAGGGAAATTGCTGTAACATGATTTCTAATGCCATTGTCTGTTTGTCATTAATGGCATCAGGCTTATTTAAAAGGTATGTTAAATCGGTTGTGTTCAATTGTATAGTATTATTTTACCATTTGGCTAGCGATTCATTAAAAACGTCCTGCGTAATTCGAGTAAAAATTTCATCTAAAGCAGTTGTTAAACGACTACCTGTCATTTGTTCGTTAGCTGGATAATCATGATAAAAAGAGAAACGTCTTTCGAAATCATCCTCTTCTTTATTTTTATTAGAAAAACGAACCATAACAGAAATGGTTAATCGGTTTTGAGCGGCTCTTTGATCTGCAGTAGCTGTCATAGGAGTGATGCGATATTCCGTTATTTCTCCTTCGTATAATAATTCTCCACCTTGCGAAACTAAATTTAAGTTGGTTTGATTTTGAATAATTTCTTGTAGGGCTAAAGTAAAGGTTCTTTCAATACCTGGTTCAACTAATTCAGCAGTATTTTGAAAATAATTCACCTGAAAAGTCTTTGCATCGATAGAGCCTGTTCCTGTAAAATTATAGTATTTACAGCTACTAACTGTAATGAATAAGGTGAAAGTAATTATTTTAAAAAAAGATTTCATTTATAAATCGTATTGTTTGATTTTTCTATATAATGTTCGCTCAGAAATACCTAATTCATCGGCTGCAGCTTTCCTTTTACCTTTGTTGCGTTCCAATGATTTTTTGATTAATTCAATTTCTTTAGCCTCTAAACTCAATGTTTCTTCTTCTTCCACTGTTTCCGCAAAAAGATAATTTTCATCATCTTCTAAATCTTGATCCTCAAAATGTTCTTGTGTAATTTGATTTGGAACTGGAATTATTTCCGATTTTGGTTCTTTTTCAAAGATAACGTTTTCGTCATTTTGACCATAAATCCTTTGAATTAAATTTTTATTTGCTTCTTGTACTTTTGTTGTACCGTTTTGCATTAATTCTAAGGTTAACTTTTTCAAATCATTCAAATCCGCTTTCATATCGAAAAGAACTTTGTATAGAATTTCCCTTTCATTACTGAAGTCATTCTCATTCTTTTTCGTATTAATTACAGAGGGTAGATTGCTTCCTTCAGAGGGTAAATAATGTTGTAAAGTTTGAACACTAATATCTCTTTTGGTTTCCAAAACCGATATTTGCTCAGCAATGTTTCTCAACTGACGAATATTTCCGCTCCATCGATAACGAATGAGATAGGCAACTGCCTCATCTGTTAATTTAATAGGAGGCATTTTATATTTATGTGCAAAGTCAGATGAAAACTTTCGAAATAAAATATGGATATCTTCTTTTCGATCTCTCAAGGGAGGGAGTTGTATTTCTACAGTACTTAATCGATAATATAAATCTTCTCTAAATTTTCCTTTTTCAATAGCTTCGAACATGTTTACATTAGTAGCAGCTACGATTCTTACATTGGTTTTTTGAACTTGGGAAGAACCAACTTTGATAAATTCTCCATTTTCTAATACACGTAGTAAACGAACTTGAGTGGTTAAGGGAAGTTCGCCTACTTCATCTAAAAAAATAGTTCCTCCATCTGCCACTTCAAAATAACCTTCACGAGTAGCTGTAGCACCTGTAAAAGCTCCTTTTTCGTGTCCGAAAAGTTCGCTATCAATTGTTCCTTCTGGAATAGCACCACAATTTACGGCAATATATTTACCGTGTTTTCTATGTGAAAGCGAATGAATTATTTTTGGAATACTTTCTTTTCCTACACCACTTTCTCCAGTTACTAATACTGAAATATCAGTAGGAGCAACTTGAATGGCTTTTTCTATGGAACGATTTAACTTTGGGTCATTCCCAATAATTTCAAATCGTTGTTTTATGGCTTGTACTGTTTCCATGTTTTTTTTGTTTAAAGGTTTAAAAGTTTATAGGTTTAAGGTTGTTTTTGATTCTAACGAAACAACTTTAAGCAATATTAAACGATATTAAACAGTTTTTAAGCCTGCATTATTTCAGAATATCCAACAGCTTCACCTATTAATGTAGCGGCAGTACAGTCTGTGATTTTTACAAGAACAAAATCACCTGGTTTATAATTTTCTTTTGGAAAAACCACTACTGTGTTTTGAGAATTTCTTCCCGACCAATGTTCGTTTGAACGTTTCGAGTCTTTTTCAACTAAAACTTCTACAGTCTGACCCACAAATCGCTGTGTTTTTTCTAAAGCGTGTACTTGTTGTAAATCTACAATTTCGGTAAGTCTACGTTTTTTAACTTCATCAGCTACATCGTCTTCCATTTTACGAGCAGCCATTGTTCCTGGTCTTTCCGAATAAGCAAACATAAAACCAAAGTCATATTTTACATATTCCATTAAAGAAAGTGTATCTTGATGGTCTTCTTCTGTTTCTGTTGGAAAACCGGTGATCATATCTTGAGATAAAGAAATATCTGGAATGATTCTTTTAATGTTGTCAATCAACGTCATATATTCTTCACGGGTATGTTGACGATTCATTTCTTTCAAAATTCTCGTACTTCCAGACTGAACAGGTAAATGGATGTATTTACAAATATTATGGTGTTTAGCCATTACTTCAATAACTTCAACATGCATGTCTTGTGGGTTTGAAGTAGAAAAACGAAAACGCATTTTAGGAAATTGAGTAGCACATACATCTAATAATTGAGCAAAATCTACAGCAGTTGCTTTCTGCATTTCAGTAGCTTTTACAAAATCTTTTTTCAAACCACCACCATACCATAAATAACTGTCTACATTTTGTCCTAATAAAGTAACTTCTTTGAAACCTTTGTTCCATAAATCTTGGATTTCATCTAAAATACTTTGAGGTTCTCTACTTCTTTCACGTCCTCTAGTAAATGGAACCACACAAAAGGTACACATGTTGTCGCATCCACGAGTAATAGAAACAAATGCAGTTACACCATTAGAATTCAATCGAACAGGAGCAATATCACCATAAGTTTCTTCTTTGGATAAGATAACATTAATAGCATCTCTACCATCTTCTACATCTTTAAGAAGGTTTGGAATGTCTTTATAAGCATCTGGTCCAACAACCATATCTACAATTTTCTCTTCTTCTAGAAACTTATCTTTCAAGCGTTCGGCCATACAGCCAAGAACTCCTACCTTCATACTAGGATTGATCTTTTTTACCGCATTGTATTTTTCTAAACGCTTTCGGATGGTTTGCTCCGCTTTATCTCGGATGGAGCATGTGTTTACTAATACTAAATCTGCTTCTTCTAGATTTTGAGTGGTATTGTATCCTTGATTAACTAATATTGAAGCTACAATTTCACTATCAGAAAAATTCATCTGACAACCATAACTTTCTATAAAAAGCTTTTTTGCATTTCCTTCTTTTTGCTCTAAAACCAGACTTGTGCCTTGTTTGTTTTCTTCAATTATCTTCTCCATAATAGATATTCTGTAATTTCAATACAAATTTCAAGCAGCAAAGATAATACTAAATTATAAATTCTGACAAGATGTCATATTTACTTTAACAAAAATATAATTTGATGTGTTTTCTAATTCTTTTTTGTCGCAGTTTTAAAGTGGTTTTTGAAACAATTTTTAAATTTTATTTTTTTTAAAATAGTCCATTAAAACTTAAAGTTTAAAAAAAACTCCTACTTTTGTCCCAAATAAAATTGATAATGGCAAAGAATTTAGTTATTGTAGAGTCCCCAGCAAAGGCAAAAACTATCGAAAAATTTTTAGGAAAGGAGTATCAAGTGGAATCCAGTTTTGGGCACATTGCAGATTTACCTTCTAAAGAAATTGGAGTAGATGTAAGTAATGGTTTTAAGCCAAAGTATGAGGTTTCTAGTGATAAAAAAGCTTTGGTTAAAAAACTAAAGGATTTGTCAAAATCAGCTGAAATGGTTTGGTTGGCTTCCGATGAGGACCGTGAAGGAGAAGCCATTGCTTGGCATTTAGCAGAAGAATTAAAATTAGACCAAAACAAGACTAAACGTATCGTTTTTCATGAGATTACAAAAACTGCTATTCAAAAAGCTATTGAAAATCCAAGAAAAATTGATTATAATTTAGTCAATGCACAACAAGCTAGAAGGGTATTAGATAGATTAGTAGGTTATGAACTGTCTCCTGTGCTTTGGAAGAAAGTTAAAGGAGGATTGTCTGCAGGAAGAGTACAATCTGTTTCAGTTAGACTAATTGTTGAAAAAGAAAGAGAAATTCAAAATTTCTCTTCTGAAGCATCTTATTCTGTAAATGCTGAATTCACCAATGAAGCAGGAAAAACTTTTAAAGCTAAGTTGCCTAAAAATTTCAGTACTAAAAAAGAAGCAGAAGATTTTCTTCAAAAAAATATAGGCTCTACTTATAAAGTAGCTGATTTAGAAACAAAGCCAACTAAAAAATCTCCAGCGGCTCCGTTTACCACTTCAACATTACAACAAGAAGCGGCAAGAAAATTATACCTTCCAGTAGGAATTACGATGCAAATTGCACAACGATTATATGAGGCTGGGTTAATTACCTATATGAGAACAGATAGTGTTAATCTATCAAATGAGGCGATGCAAGCGGCACAAGCTGAAATAGTTAGTTACTACGGAGCTGAATATAGTAAGCCTAGAAATTATAATACAAAATCTAAAGGAGCGCAAGAAGCCCACGAAGCGATTCGTCCTACGGATATGTCTAGACATACGGTTGATATTGACCGAGATCAAGCACGATTATACGATTTAATTTGGAAGAGAACATTGGCTTCTCAAATGAGTGATGCGCAACTTGAAAGAACAAATGTGAAAATTGAAGCGAATAATCACAGTGAAATTTTTACAGCAACTGGAGAAGTAATCAAATTTGAAGGATTTCTTAAAGTATATTTAGAGGGTCATGATGAAGATGAAGAAGAACAAGAAGGTATGTTGCCTGCTTTGAAAATAAAAGAAAATTTACGTAATAATTATATTACAGCTACTGAAAGATTTTCGAGACCACCAAGTCGTTACACAGAAGCTTCATTGGTTAAAAAATTAGAAGAATTAGGTATTGGTAGACCTTCGACATACGCACCAACTATTTCAACTATTATCAATCGTAATTATGTTGAGAAAGGTACATTTGAAGGGCAAGAAAGAAAATACAATCAATTGGCTTTAGAAGCGGGAAAAGTAATTTCGAAAGAGTTAACTGAAAATACAGGTTCTGACAAAGGAAAATTAGTCCCTACAGATATAGGTATTATCGTTAATGATTTCTTGGTTTCAAACTTTAAAACCATTTTAGATTATAATTTTACTGCAAAAGTTGAGCAAGATTTTGACGAAATTGCTTCTGGAAATGAAGATTGGGTAAAAATGATGAATGATTTCTATACACATTTTCATCCAAACGTAGTAGATGTCGAAAAAAATGCTGAGCGAGAAACGGGAGAACGTATTTTGGGTAAACATCCTGAAAGTGGAAGACAAGTTTCTGTACGTTTAGGTAAATTTGGACCAATGGTACAAATAGGGGAGCAAGAAGATGAAGAAAAACAATTTGCAAGCTTACTACCAGAACAAAATATTGGAACTATTACCCTAGAAGAAGCGCTTACTTTATTTTTATTGCCAAAATCTTTAGGAAAATATGAAGATGAAGAAGTTGAAGTAAATAATGGACGATTTGGTCCTTATGTTCGATTTGGTAAAACCTTTATTTCACTGCCTAAAGGAGAAGAGCCTTTAGATGTTACGTTGGATCGAGCAATTGAATTGATTCAGGAGAAACAGCAAGCTGATGCTCCTATAGCTACTTACGATGGACTACCTGTTCAAAAAGGGGTGGGGCGTTTTGGTCCTTTTATTAAATGGAATAATATGTTTATCAATGTAAGTAAAAAATATGATTTTGATCATTTGTCACAATCAGATGTTAAAGAACTTATAATAGATAAATTGCAAAAAGAAAAAGATAAGTTGGTTCACCATTGGGAAGAAGAAGGGATACGAGTAGAAAAAGCAAGATGGGGACGTTCTGTTATTTTAAAAGGTAAATTAAAAATCGAATTAAGTAAAGATGTTGATGCTGCTAAATTAACTTTAGAAAAAGTAAAAGAATTAATTGAGGCTAAAGCACCTGCAAAAAAAACAGCTAAGAAAGCTTCGGCTAAAAAAACAACTTCAAAAAAGAAATAGTAGAAAATGGTTTTCGATTTTTTACAACCCGTTAGTGAAGATTTTATAACATTTAAAGAGCATTTGCCTAATCATGCTTTAGGTAAAAAAGTGGTGTTTCATACGGTTAAAGACTTTCCAGATTTAGAAGGTGTTGATATTGCAATAATTTGTGTAAATGAATATAGAGGGAGTGAGCAAGAAAATCAACAAAACACCTTTACTTTTTTTAGAAAACACTTTTACTCTTTGTTTCCTGGGAATTGGAATGTTTCTTTAGTTGATTTGGGAAATATACAATTTGGAGAAACCCTAGAGGATACTTATTTTTTAGTTAAGTCTATCAATGAAGATTTATTAAGAAAAAAAATTATTCCTATTATTATAGGAGGTAGTCACGATGTTACTTATCCTATTTATAGGGCCTATGATAATTTAGATCAAATGGTTAATTTAGCTACTATTGACAATCAATTTGATTTTGCAAAGGAAAATGTTGCTTTTAATAAGGCGTTTTTAACAAAGATCATTGTGGATGAACCCAATAATATGTTTAACTTTAGTAATATTGGTTATCAAACCTATTACAATTCGCAGGAAGAAATAGATTTAATTGAAAAATTGTATTTTGATGCCTACCGTTTAGGAGAAGTATCGCATAAGATTGCGATTGCGGAACCCGTTTTTAGGGATGCAGATATAGTAAGTGTGGATATGAAATCGGTACAGTCAGCTTATTCAGGTAATGAAAAAGATTTTAATCCAAATGGTTTTGATGGTAAAGAAATTTGTGCATTAGCAAGATATTCGGGTATAAGCGATAAAGTGTCTACTTTTGGAGTATTTGATTGGAATCCTTCTGAAAAAGAATCTATTTTAGTTGCACAAATAATATGGTATTTTATAGAAGGATTTAGTTATCGTTCCAAAGAGTATCCTTTTGGTACAAAAGAGAACTATTTAAAGTATATTGTTTTAGTTGAAGACGAAGAATTGATCTTTTTTAAAAGCAATAAAACCGAGAGATGGTGGATAGAAATACCTTTTTTAGATAATAAGAATAATAAATTGAAAAGAAATACGTTATTACCATGCACGCACGACGATTATTTGGCAGCTTGTGAACAAGAAATACCGAGTAGGTGGTGGAAGGCGTATAGGCGTAATTTATTGTAAATCAAGGATGATTTAGGGAGTTGAACGATTTTTTTTGTGTTAATTTTAATATTTTTTTAAGAAATGCTTCAAAAAAATTGTTTTTTTCAAAATTATTGAATAGGTTTACGCCCTTAAAAGTGAAATTATATTTTAACCCAAATTTATATGAAGAAGTTAGTTGTATTTGCAGCAATCTTATCATTGTTTGCCAGTTGTGGTAAAGGCGATAGAGGTGAACTGGTAGGTGTAAAAGGAAAAAAATGGCATCCAGAAAAGCCTTATGGAATGACATTAGTGCCAGGCGGGGCGTTTATTCTTGGTAAATCAGATGATGATTTGGCTAGTATTCAAGATGCTCCTACTAAGACAGTAACGGTTCGTTCATTTTACATGGATGAGACTGAAATTACGAATGCAGAGTATCGACAATTTGTGGAATGGGTAAAAGATTCTACAATTAGAACTAGATTGGCAATTTTGGCAGAAGAGGTAGGTCAAGGTGGTGGAGAAGGTTCAGATGGAGGAATTGGTGATTATGCTTTTGCTGATGCTAATGTAGAAGAAATGTCTCCTTATGATAAATATATGTACGAAAATTACTATAGTATTGGTACAGAGGAGGATGACTACGCTGGTAGAAAATTAAACCGTAAAGCTAAATTGATCAATGATCCACAGAAGTATCCAGATGAGTATTACGTTGAAGTAATGGATTCTATGTATCTTCCAGAATCAGAATCGTATAATGGGTTAAAAACGATTGATGTTTCTAAGTTGAAATTTAGATTTAGAGAAGTGGATTGGAATAAAGCGGTAACTGTTAAAGGTCGTAAAGACTTATATAAAGAAGTTCCTCCTATTGAAATCTATCCAGATACAACAGTTTGGATTAAAGATTTTGCATATTCTTATAATGAGCCAATGCATAATGATTATTTTTGGCATCAAGCTTATGCTGAGTATCCTGTAGTAGGAGTTACATGGAATCAAGCTAAAGCATTTTGCGCTTGGAGAACGTTATATAAAAACTCATACGTTAAAAAGAAAAAAGGAAGAGATCAAGTAAACTCTTTCAGATTGCCAACTGAGGCTGAATGGGAATATGCGGCTAGAGGTGGTCTAGAATCAGGTGCTTTCCCATGGGGAGGTCCTTACGCTAAAAATGATAGAGGTTGTTTTATGGCTAACTTTAAGCCAAATAGAGGTGATTATGCTGCTGATGGTGCTTTATATACTGTTGAAGCAAAATCGTATGAACCTAATAACTTCAATTTGTACAATATGGCAGGTAACGTTTCTGAATGGACCGAATCTGCTTATGATGTAACTGCTTACGAATTTGTATCTACTATGAATCCAAACGTAGCGGATCGTAAAAATCAAAGAAAAGTTGTTCGTGGTGGTTCATGGAAAGATGTAGCTTATTTCTTACAAGTTTCTACTCGTGATTATGAGTATGCAGATTCTGCAAGAAGCTATATCGGTTTCAGAACTGTACAAGATTACATGGGTACTGCTGCAACTGCAACAAGTCCTAAATAATATTTAACCAATTTTTAAATTATAAATTAAACTTAACTAACTAAAATTATTTATTATGGCAATTTTAAGCAAAAAAGCAATGAATTTCCTTTATGGAATGGGAGCAGCAGTTGTAATCGTTGGAGCATTATTTAAATTACAACACTGGCCTGGTGCTAATGAAATGTTAATTGTTGGATTATTAACAGAGGCAGCTATCTTTGCTTTATCTGCATTCGAGGCACCTGAAAAAGACTTAGATTGGTCTTTAGTGTATCCAGAATTAGCTGGTGGAGATGCTGGCGACAAAAAGAAAAAAGAAAACCCAACTGATGCTCAAGGTTTATTATCTCAAAAATTAGATAATATGCTTAAAGAAGCTAAAATAGATGGAGCTTTAATGGAAAGCTTAGGAAGTAGTATTAGAAACTTTGAAGGAGCTGCTAAAAGTATCTCTCCAACTGTAGATTCTATTGCTTCTCAAAAGAAATATTCTGAAGAAATGTCTCAAGCGGCTGCTCAAATGGAAGCTTTAAACAGTTTATATAAAGTTCAATTAGAAAGTGCTTCAAGAAATGCTGAAGCTAACAAAGAAATTGCTGATAATGCAGCTAAATTAAAAGAACAAATGCAGTCTATGACTTCTAACATTGCATCATTAAATGCAGTTTACGGAGGTATGCTTTCTGCAATGAACAATAGAGGATAATTAGTTTTATCATTAAATTAATCGATTTATTAATCAAAAAAACTAATTAAAAAGACATGGCAGGAGGAAAATTAACCCCTAGACAGAAGATGATTAACCTAATGTACTTGGTTTTCATCGCAATGTTGGCATTAAATATGTCAAAAGAAGTATTAACAGCTTTTGGTTTGATGAACGAAAAGTTTGAATCAGCTAACACTTCTTTAGAAAACAGTAACAATGGTTTATTAGGATCTTTAGAAACTAAAGCTAATGATAGTCCAGAACAGTTCGCTGCTACTAAAAAGAAAGCGGATGAAGTATCTAAAATATCAAAATCTTTTTATGCTTATTTAGGAACATTAAAAGCTGATGTTGAAGGTAAGTTTGAAAAAGAAGAAGGTAAATTACCATATGAAGCAATGGATAAAAGTACTATTGATGAAGAATGGTTTCAAGGTGATGGGTATTCTCCTAAAGGTAAAGAAATAGAGACTAAGTTCAATGCTTATGTTGCTGATTTAAAAAAAGTATTTGGTAATGATGTAAAGTATCAACCAATTATTAAAAATTTAGAACAAAAATTTTCTACTAGTGATGTAACTAATAGAGAAGGTGTTAAAATGAAATATTTAGATTATCATTTTAAAGGTTTTCCTGCTATTGCTACTGTTTCTAAAATAACAGCTTTGCAAAATGACGTTAAATCAATTGAAGCTGATATTTACAATGCTTTCTTAGGAAATGCTTTAACTACAATTGCTTCTTTCAGAAATTATAATGCTATCGTTATACCTGAAAAATCAGCTTTCTTTGCTGGTGAGCAATTCAAAGGTAAAGTTGTTTTAGGACGTTATGACAAATCAACGGTTCCAACAAAAGTTGTTGTTAATGGTGGAGAGATTGATTTAGCTACAGCTGTAACTGATGGACAAGTTAACTTAGGATTTAACGCAGGTAATGTAGGTGAGCATGACATTGAAGGTAAATTTACTTTCATGGAAGATGGTAAGCCTGTTGATATTGATATTAAAGGAAATTATGTAGTAGTTCCAAAGCCAAATTCAGCTACAATTTCAGCTGATAAAATGAATGTAGTGTATAGAGGTGTTGTTAACCCTATGACAATTTCATTTGCTGGTATTTCTGATGATAAAGTAAATGCTTCTGCAGCTGGTTTATCTAAAGGTTCTGGTGTTGGAAAATACAACATGAGTCCTGGTCAAGGTAGAGAAGTAGTAATTAACGTTACTGGTAAATTACCTGATGGTTCAAACGTGTCTGACAAAAAGACTTTCCGTATCAAAGATATTCCTGGTCCACAAGGTAAAATTCGTGGAGAGGTGGCTGCATCTGGTCCAAAATCAAGTTTAGAAGTTTCAACAGTTACTGCTGAATTAGAAGATTTTGATTTTGAATTAGGAATTGATGTTACTGGATTCAATATTAAAGTTCCTGGTCAACCTACAATCGTAGTATCTGGAAACAGAATGGATAGTAGAGCTAAAGGGGCTATTCAAAAAGCTGGTAGAGGTGATGTAATTATCATTTCTGAAATTAAAACAAGGTTAAGAGGTAGTTCAATCATGATGAAGAAAACTGCTCCTTGTACTTACGAAATTAAATAAGAAGTTTTCAAGAGGTTTATTCATTAAACTAAAAAATAGAAAAGATGAGTTGGAGAAATTTTATGTTAGTTGTTGCATTAGGTTTAAGTTCTACTTTTACTTTTGCTCAATCTAATCTTTTAAATGCAAAAACACCTGATCAAATTGGTCAGAAAACAGAAGCTGAATTAGTGGCTGATAATGACAAACCATTACCTTATGGCTATGTTATGGACAGAGACGTTTTAATGGGTAAAAGAGTTTGGGAATACATTGATCTTGATGAAAGAGTTAATTTTCCATTATACTTCCCTGTTGAAGGTGATTTAGGTCCAGATAGACAACCACTTTATAACGTATTAATTAATGGAATCAAAGATGGTAAGATTACTGAAGTTTACGACAGTAGTTATTTTACTGAAAAGAAATCATTAAGTGATATTGAAGCTTCTTTAGTTTATATTGATACTACAGATGCTGGTAGAGAATATTTCAATGCAGGTGAAACAATTCCTGAAGAATATATCGTTAAAACAGAAATTGAAGCTTTTCACGTAAATGCTTACAAAACTGTTGGTTACTGGTACTTTGACAAACGTCAAGGTGAAATGAAATACCGTATGTTAGGTATTTGTCCAGTTGTTCCAGATGTATTTACATTGAATAGTGAAGAACCAGAGGATGTTGAATTATTTTGGGTTTATTTCCCAGCGGTTAGAGACGTTTTACACGAAGCTAAATCGTTCAATAACAAAAACTCTGCGATGCCATTTTCTTTTGATCACTTGTTAAACTCTAGAAGATTTAACGCTGTGATTTATCAAGAAGAAAACGTTTATGGAGATCGTCAGATTAAAGATTACATGAAAGAGAATGCGCAAATGCAACTATTAGAAGCGGAACGCATCAAAGAAAAACTACGTAATTTTGAACAAGATATGTGGAATTATTAATATAAAATTTCTCCAATTTTAATATAAACTCTTATCATTAATTTGATAAGAGTTTTTTTATTTTTGCCTTATGAAAGATTTCTTAATTGTTGGTGCTGGTATTGCTGGTATTTCTTTTGCTGAATTGTGTATGCAAAACAATAAATCCTTTGTGGTTTTCGATGATAATTCGCAACCTTCATCGCGAATAGCTGGTGGTTTGTATAATCCTGTTGTCTTAAAAAGGTTTAGTGAAGTTTGGAAAGCCAAAGAACAATTGCTATTGGCTTCTCCTTTTTATAAAAGTTTAGAAGAAAAACTTCAAACTACTTTTGACTATAAAATACCAATTTATAGAAGATTTGCTTCTGTTGAAGAACAAAATGATTGGTTCACTGCAGCAGATAAGCCTAGCTTGTCTGATTTTCTTTCTACCAAATTGATAGAAGATAAATATCCTTCTGTGATTGCTTCTTATGGTTACGGAGAAGTTTTGTATACGGGTTATCTAGATGTTAAAAAAATGGTTTCTTCTTATGCTTCTTATTTAAATGCTTCTCATTTGTTTGTTTCAGATCGCTTTAATTATGAAGAAGTTGTTATTACAAAGGATTCTATTACTTACAAGGATACGAAATATAAAAATATCATCTTCGCAGAAGGTTTTGGTTTACACGCTAATCCTTATTTTAATGATTTGCCTTTGGATGGAACCAAAGGTGAATTACTAATCATAGAAGCTGCAGATCTGAAAATTGATGTCACTATAAAATCAAATATATTTATTCTTCCTATTGGTAATAACTTATACAAAGTTGGTGCTACTTATGACTGGAATGATAAAAGCAATGTGCCAACAGAAATAGGTAAAAATGAATTAATCGAAAAACTGAAAGATACAATTACATGTGACTATAAAATAGTCGAACATTTTGCGGGTGTAAGACCTACCGTTAAAGATAGAAGACCTTTAGTTGGTACCCATTACAACTATAAAAATGTACATGTTTTAAACGGACTTGGAACAAGAGGGGTAATGTTAGCTCCATTTTTGGCAAACCAACTTTTCAATCATCTGGTATGGGGAGGTAATTTAGAGAAAGAAATCGATAT
Source organism: Flavobacterium profundi (assembly GCF_006491645.1). Lineage (GTDB taxonomy): Bacteria > Bacteroidota > Bacteroidia > Flavobacteriales > Flavobacteriaceae > Flavobacterium > Flavobacterium profundi. The sequence goes on along the minus strand of NZ_VDCZ01000003.1, from coordinate 61,330 downwards.
CATTCGTATTTATAAAAAAAGAAACCTTATTTAGTTTCTTCTTTAATTTTCTCTTTCTCTTTCCAATTTTTATCATAATGAATAAACATATTAATCCATATGTTTCTTGAAACGCGCATGATAAATGGCATAAAAACCACAAGTGTTCCTATGATGGCATAAAAAGAAGTCATTAAACTACTATCCAAAAATACTTTTGTGATTACAAAAGCGGCTACTGCAAAAGCAATTCCTACCGCATAGCTTACATACATGGCTCCATAAAAGAAGGAGGGTTCAATTTTATAACGAGTATGGCAGTGGCTACATCTTTCATGCATTTGATAAATATGTTGTAAATGATATGGGTTTTTATCTACATACATACTTTCTTCTTGGCATTTAGGGCAACTTCCTGTTAAAATGCTATTTATTTTCGTTCCTTTTTTTAACATTTGCAAAATATTTACACAAAGGTACAAATTGTAAGAATGGGTTTGTGTAACAATAGTAACAAAATAGTCATGATTAATATACATAATTTATCAGTTTCATTTGGTGGAACATATTTGTTTGAAGAAGTAACTTTTCGTTTAGGTGCTGGAGATAGAGTAGGTCTGGTTGGGAAAAATGGTGCTGGTAAATCAACGATGTTGAAGATTTTAGCAGGTGATATAAAACCAGATTCTGGAGTTATTGCTACTGAAAAGGAAGTGAGAATGGGGTTTCTTCGTCAGGATATCGATTTTGAAGAAGGAAGAACGGTTTTAGAAGAAGCGTATCAAGCATTTAGTGAAATTAAAAAAGCAGAAATGCGCATCGACGCAATTAATCATGAACTGGCTACCCGAACCGATTACGAAAGTCAATCGTATTCTGAGTTAATCGAAGAGTTAGGAGAAGTAACCCATCATTATGAAATTTTAGGTGGTTATAATTATGTAGGAGATACTGAAAAAATCTTATTAGGTCTTGGTTTTAAAAGAGAAGAATTCAACAATTTAACGAGTACCTTTTCTGGTGGATGGAGAATGCGTATTGAATTAGCCAAATTATTATTACAATCCAATGATATTTTATTGTTAGATGAGCCTACCAACCACTTGGATATAGAAAGTATCATCTGGTTAGAAGGATTTTTAAAAGGTTTTCCTGGAGTAGTAGTGATTGTTTCTCACGATAAAATGTTTTTGGATAATGTTACTAATAGAACCATTGAAATATCTTTAGGTAAAGCCTATGATTTTAACAAACCGTATTCTCAATATTTAGTATTGCGAGAAGAAATTCGCGAAAAGCAATTGGCTACACAAAAAAACCAGGCTAAAAAAATAGAAGAAACTGAAAAATTAATTGAAAAGTTCCGTGCAAAGGCATCTAAAGCATCAATGGCTCAATCATTAATCAAGAAATTAGATAAAGTAGAACGCATTGAAGTAGATGAAGATGACAATTCCGTCATGAGTATTTCTTTTCCAGTTTCACAAACACCAGGACGAGTTGTTGTGGAAGCAGAACATGTTACCAAGGCATATGGCGATAAGGTAATCTTAGAAGATATTTCACTATTAGTAGAAAGAGGTAGCAAAATTGCATTCGTAGGTCAAAATGGTCAAGGGAAATCTACCTTTATTAAAGCGCTTGTAAATGAATTTGAATACGAAGGCACTATCAAATTAGGACACAATGTACAACTCGGTTATTTTGCTCAAAATCAAGCTGAATATTTGGATGGGGAAAAAACCTTACTAGATACGATGCTTGAAGCTGCTTTAGATTCCAATCGTTCTAAAGTGAGAGACATGCTTGGGGCTTTTCTTTTTAGAGGTGATGATGTGGAAAAGAAAGTCAAAGTACTTTCTGGAGGAGAAAGAAACCGTTTGGCGCTATGTAAGCTACTTTTACAGCCAATTAATGTCTTGTTGATGGATGAACCTACCAATCACTTAGATATTAAATCTAAGAACGTTTTAAAAGCGGCTTTGGAAAAATATGAAGGTACTTTGTTATTAGTTTCACATGACAGGGATTTTTTACAAGGCTTGGCTAATATTACCTATGAATTTAAAAATAAAAAAATCAAAGAGTATTTAGGAGATATCAATTTCTTCTTGGAGCAAAGAAACGCGCAAGATATGCGTGCTTTTGAAACCAAAGACACCGTGAAGACTCCAAAGCAAACGGCTCCAATAGTAGAAAAGAAATCGCTTTCTTATGAAGAGCAAAAGAAGCAAAAAACATTACAAAATAAGTTAAGTAAAATTGAAAGCCAAATTCAGCAATTGGAAAGAGATATTCAAAAAGACGACAAAGAATTGGCCACTAATTACGATAAATTAATTGAAAACGCGTCTTTCTTTACAGCTTATGAAAAGAAAAAGAAAGAATTGGATCAGTTGTTAGAAGATTGGGAAACGGTTCAAGAAGAGATTGATGGGATGAATTAAATTTAGAATGAAAAGCTAAAGAAAATAAGTTAGATTTTCTATTTAATAACAAATCTTTAAAAAATGAAACTAAAAAATAATATTCAAATTCTACTATTACTCCTTTTTTGTTTGAGTGCATTTTCTCAAAAGAAGACTTACTTGGACTTTATGAATGAAAGAACAGTAACATTTCCAGGTTGTGAAAATGCAAGAGATAAATCCGAATGTTATCGAAGAAGTGTAGGAGAAATTATTTTAAAAGATTTAAATACAGTTAGCAATTTTAAAAAAATTGGTTCAATACAAGAGGTAATAGAAATTCAATTATTACTTAGAACTGAAATTTCTGGAGAAACTACAGTGCTTAAAGTAGATTCAAAGCACAAGGAAATAGATACTATTGTTATTGAAACCTTGAAAAAATTGCCACAAATTACTCCTATAGTTTATCTTGAGCCTAAGTCTAGTTCTTTTGGCTTTTATGTAGTGGTAAAGAAAAACAATAAAACTGGTCGATTTGAATGGGTAGAAAGGAAAAGTAAAACTGACTTATCTAAAGAGCCATATCCAGTTCCTAATGATTTTAAGCATGCTGCATTTAAAAATTGTGATACTATAAAAAACGATTATGATTGTTTTGTTCATTCTTTTACAGAATGGTTAGTTATAAACTTGGGAGATAAGATAGATACTTTTAAAAAAGAAAGGTTTTATATTCAGATTACCATTGATGAAAAAGGAAATTTAGAAAAAAAGAAGTTTACGTGTAATTCAGAAACATTAAAAAATGAATTAGAAAAACTCTTTGAAAAATTTCCAAAACTAATACCTGCTGAAATGAAGGGCAAAAAAACAAAAATAAGTTACTCAATTCCTGTTACATTTCAATAAATTAAAGTTCCAGCTATAGTTCTTATATTTGTAGGAGTAAGCTAATTCTAAAACTATGGCTCAATCTTTTTATTCACATATAACTAAGTTTACAAAACTAGAAGAGACAGAGTTTGAAGCGGTCTTGCCTTTTTTTAAGACAATTAAAGTGCGTAAAAAAGAGAATTTGTTAATTGAAGGTCAGGTATGTAAAACGCATTTCTTTGTATTAGAAGGTTGTTTGAGAAAATTTTTTATCAATAACAAAGGTGTAGAGCAAACTACCGAATTTGCTATTGAAAATTGGTGGCTTACAGATAACATTGCGTATGAAAGAGGTTTGCCAACGGAATTTTATATTCAAGCAGTAGAAAATTCAGTAGTATTGGTTATCGACAAACAGTTGCAGGACAAATTATTATTAGAACATCCCAAATTAGAGCGCTATTTCCGGTTTATTTATCAACGTGCTTTTGCAGCTTCTCAAATGCGTATTAAATACCTTTATGATTTTTCTAAAGAAGAAGCGTATTTTCAGCTTTGTAAAAACCAACCCGAATTTGTACAACGGGTACCGCAATATTTAATTGCTTCCTTTTTAGGCTTTACCCCAGAATATTTAAGCGAAATTAGAAATCAGAAGCGTTCTTAAACCAGTTTAAGTTTTTTGTGTATTAAGATGTCGAACTTTGTTCTGTTCATAATAAATACCCAAAAAATGGAAACAAGAGTAAACATTCACACATTAGAACCACAGGCTTTTAAAGCTATGTTGGGTTTAGAAAACTATTTAGCCACCACTCAAATTTCAAAAGCGCATAAAGAATTACTTAAAATTCGTGCTTCACAAATTAATGGTTGTGCTTTTTGTATTGATATGCATACCAAAGATGCTTTGAAAAATGGAGAAACACAACAACGTATCTTTTTAATATCTGCATGGAGAGAAACTACTTTATTTTCAGAAGAGGAAAAAGTAATTTTAGAAATGACTGAAGAGATTACATTGCTACACCAACAAGGGTTATCTGAAGCGACATATAAAAAAGCAAGTGTTTTGTTTGGTGAAAATTATATTGCTCAATTAATTATAGCGATAATAACAATTAATGCTTGGAACCGAATTGCGGTGAGTACACATATGCAAATAGAAGCCTAAACAAAGTCGGTTAGTAAATACGATAACAATAGCGGAAGTTTTTCTGCTATTGTTGTTTTTATAAAGAGTCTTAGACTTAAAAACAACTTTTTTATTTGTTATTATCTTGATGAAAAGAAGTTTCAAGAATGAAAAAGTTTAGGTTATATTTGCGACAGCTAGCTTAAAAATGAGGTTAGTGGGTGTTATAAACACAAAATTCTAGCATAAATGAGAACTGTTGAAGAAATTAGAGCTAATTATAAAAAATTTACAGATTCTAAAATTGAAGATTTAGCAAAATACGAATCAAAATCGTTAAGGAGAGATGTATTAAGTGTTTTAAAGGACGAGATTATTGCTAGAAATTTAGATCCCAATTTAATAACATGGGTCGATGCTGAAAATGATTCACTTAGTGAGATGGAAAAGAAAAACCTCAAACAGAGAATCAAGCACTTACCTTGTCCTACTTGTTTCAAAAAAAATGGTGAGATTTATGGTTATGAAATTACAACTGTAATCTCTTTTTTGATTTATTGTAATGATGTTACTGAATTTAAAATAACCTGTTCTGATTGTGCGAAAAAAGCTAAGAGTAATGCAATTTTAAAAACCTTATTTCTGGGTTGGTGGTCTCGGAGTGGGTTTTTTGTTACTCCAGCCACTTTGTTAAAAGAGATTGTTAATAGGTTATTTTACAAAGAAAAAATAAGTAACCGAGTCATAGACAATTTTATTGCTACTAATACAGGAATGTTTAGATTAAAAGGCATGGAAAAAGAAGCTTTGCTTTCTTTGTTGAAAAAGCTAAATAGAGAAAAATATTAAAACCAATTTATACATTATTAAAACTACTATCTATGAAAAAGCGAAACCTACTGTTATTGTTCTTGTTTTCGATTGTTTTATTTTCGTGCGAAGGTTCTGATGCCTATCAAGGTAAATGGAAAGCTATAAATAGAGATGATGAAAGGTTTGAAATTACGTTTACTGCAAAGGAAATAACTACTAAAGATAGTAAGAGAAAAACCTTAAAATATGAATATAGTCAGAATTCGATTCACTATGAAAATGGTGCCACCGCATATGGGATTCAATTGAGTGATGGCAGAGAGTATCAACTTTTTTTTCCAAAAAAGGATAAGAGTGTAGGGATGTTATTAGATAGAGATGGAAGAATAGTGTATACGTTAAGCCGAAACGCTTATGTTAACTATGATGATATTTACAAGTTGGATTAAAAATATTTTAATTGATTGCAAGGATGTTAAACTAGGGTATATATTAGTCAATCAACCCAATCGATTTTGAATGCGCAATGGCTTCTTTACTCGATTTAAAATAACAAACCGCTACATCTAAACTTGTAATATTGTCTAGAATTTTTTTTGTTGCTTGTTTTTTAGAGGAACCTACTTGTCTAATATAGATGGCTTTAATGTGCAAAGGGAAAATTTTACAAATAGCTTCATACAATTTAGGATCTTGTTGTGAATCATCACCTAATAAAACATATTGCAATTCTGGATAAAACTCTAAAACGTGTTTGATTTTTTCAAATTTATGATTGTGATTGCCACGACCTGTAAAAAACAATTGGGTCAAACTGGTTTTAATGTCCTTTAGAAGCAAAACGGCTTTTGGAAGTTTGTGTAGTTCTGTAAATTGGGTAATCAAACTGTATAAATTCCATTCGCTACTTGAAACATAAAAAAAAGCGTTTTCTTCTTCCTTGTTGGTTCTTCCTGCTTTTTGTAAGGCTTGATAATGAGGAACGGCATCTTCAAAAACCTTTCGTTTGTTTACATTTTTAAATAAAAGAATGTAGATTTTTTTAAATGGATTTCGTGTATGGGAAATTAAAAAAGTATCGTCTATATCAGAAATAAAACCAAATTTTCCCAGCTTGGGTTGAATATAACTCGAAGAAGCAGTAATTCTTTCCCCTTCATGCACAATTGAAACCGTATATTTTTTCCAGCCAAAAGTGGTGTCTTCCTTTAAAGGAATACAAAATTTAAAATAGCCATCTTCCAGCGTTTTGGTATGAATTTTTGTTCCATTAATATCTAAAAAAACATCGGTATTGGGTTTTGTTTTTACTTGAAATAGGCGAATAATGGATTGCGCATTCTGAAAATTTTTCTTTTGAAAATCATAATCGGAAATACTATTAGGCTTAAACACATGACCCATTACAATTAATTCTTGATTATTTGCATAGCCACGATATAATTTTAATACCGGTTTCATTTAATTTTATACATTTGATTAAGAGTTTTACAAATTACAAATTAATTAGGGATTCGATAATATGTCAGTTAAAAATAATTATTTACTAGTCGTAAATCCAATTTCAGGAGACAGAGATAAAACTACATTGATTACACAAATTCGCGATTTTGCTCAAGAAATAAAACAAGAAATCTTCGTTTATGAAACAACAGGTTCTGAAGATAAAGTTGCTATTCAAAAATTATATCAAGAACATCAACCGGTTCGCGTTCTCATTGCTGGTGGCGATGGCACAATTAAAATGGTTGGAGAAGCTTTAGAACAAGAAGATGTGGTTTTTGGAATCATTCCAGCAGGTTCTGCTAATGGATTATCAATTGATTTAAATTTACCAACTACTGTTGAAGAAAATATTAAAATTGCTTTTCAAAACGACTATATCGCAATTGATATGGTGGAAATTAACGGAAAGAAAAGTTTGCATTTAAGTGATTTAGGATTAAATGCATTATTGGTTAAAAACTATGAAAATAGTGACACTAGAGGAAAATTAGGTTATGCGTTACAGGTTATTACTACCTTAACAGAAGCCGATGATGAACCTTTTGAAGTTGTTATTAAAACATCGGAAGGCGAGCTACATACCAATGCTAAAATGATTGTGATTGCCAATTCTCAAAAGTATGGAACTGGAGTAACCATTAATCCTAATGGCAAGATTGATGACGGCAAGTTTGAAATCGTAGTTTTAAAGAGTTTGGATGTGTTTACTATTAGCAAAATTGTAACCGGTAATATTCTTTCGAATACGGAAGAAGTAAGTATTTTTTCCACTGATCAAGCAGTAATTACTACTCATAAGAAAATCAGTTTTCAAATTGATGGTGAATATTGTGGAGAAGAAGACGAATTAAAAGTAGGAATTTTACCAGCTCAAATGAAAGTAGCGGTTCCTTAAAATAGTTTATTTAAAAGGATGACGTTGTTGCCAAGAAACATTAGGTTCAAGTTTGCTGAAAATTTTTGGCATTAAAAAATTAATTAAAGGATTGGTGTGAAAGATAAATCCAGTCATATCAATAGGCTCAGCACCAATAGAACTCTTTATCTCTAAAGCTGTACGTCCAAAAATGATTTTTTTAAATTGATGTTCAATGCCAAATTCTGTCATATTATAAAGCATATTCAAATACAACATGTGTTCTTTTTGATGTTCCTCATCATAACCTAGAAAATAAGTTTCTAAGGTGTTTTCGTTTAATAAAATGGTATGAAAACCAATTAAAATAGAATCTTTAAAGTAGCCAAATAGCTTAAAACGATTGCCACATTGTTTTTTGAAAAAAGAAAAATGGTTTTTGGAAAGAAAAAAGGTGTTAAAAGGAGCATTTACGGCTACATAATGATAGAGTTCATAAATACGTTCTTCGTATTGAACGATTTCTTCTAAATTGAGCTCTTTAGTAACAATACCTTCAATTTTTTTATGGGCTCTTTTATATTGATCTCTGTATTTCTTAGTGAAAGCATTTACATAATCGGCACTGCTTTGCCATTCAGGGCGCAGCTTAAAAATCATGTTAGGTTGTGTATTAAATTCGTAAAGGGAATGAAAATCATGTGCTTTGAGTTCCTTAGTAAAAGATTTATAAAAATCTTTGTAGGTAACAATATGAATTGTAATCTTTTTTTGTTTGAAATAATGAATAAGTTCTTTTGTACATTCCGATAGAATTTTGCTAATCCAAGCTACTGGAACTTTGTTTTTAAATACAAAACTATTCTCGCCAGTAATCATATTATTGCCTAAGAATAAGACATGCGAACAGAAATTTTTAAAGATAAAATTTCGAATATGCGTTTTCAAACAATTGTCTCTTTCACCAAAAGATTCCAATTGGTCTACATTCACATATTGCGCAATAGAAACACCAATTAATTCAGTAGCATTAAAAATACCAATATAGAAACACTCCATATTTATAGGTGCAGTATGTTGCAACACATTTAAATAGGGTTTTTGTAAAAAATGATTTTCGGATGCAATATCGTCCCATTGCTCAGGAAGTGATTGAACATCTCGATATATTTTAAAAGTAATGTTTTCCAAGGTAAAAAAAATCGTCCCACAAAAATAGGACGATTATTATATAATAAAATGTTAATTTCTACAAATCTTTACACCCAACCACAAATGATAGCGCCCATAATGGCAAAACTTACAATCCAATAACCCGCATGAATAAAAATGTACTTCCAAGATTTTTGTTCAAATAAGAAAGTCGTTCCTAAGACTGGTAAAGCTAAAAATATTCCAATAAAAGTACCATGTAATGCGCCATGTTTAAAGGAACGAAATTTACCTCCATGTACTTTTAAAAATTCAATTAATGCTGGATCATTAGCGTCACCACCTGCAGCTTGTATTGCGCCAATTTCATGATTGACTAAGGTTGGCATTAAAAAAGCGATTAAAAAAGCAAACAAAAAGGCAAATCCAAAAATTTTGGCCATGTTTCCTTTTTTTAATTGTTCTTCCGTTAAACCTGTCTCTTTCATCCAGGCGGTTCCAAAAACTTTAGGATTATACCAAATGGCACCTAAAACAAATGTGCTTAAAGCAGCGACTAAAATTGCTAAATAATTCATGATTAATAATTTTTTGGTTAGTATACCAAATATAATTAAAAAATGGATGAAAAAACATTCCTTAAAATGGAAAGTTTTTTTATCTAAACATGCTAAAAATCCGATGAAATCTAGAAAATACGTATAAATACGTACTAAAAAAGCAGAAAAATACGTATAAATACGTATTGATTGGCTTTGTTTTTGTATTTAGTTTTGAAATGTTGATACTGAAAGAATAACAAATAAAATAAATAAAGTTAGTAAGATGTATTTGGTTAGTTTAATAGAAGATTTAAAAATTAATAAGCGAACTGTATTTTTAGCAATTGCAGGTCAGACCTATTATTTTTTAATTGCATTTTTTCTATTTAAGCAAGATTTCTTATTACTTATTGATGAAAATTACTTTTTCGATAGGAATTTTTATTATGTAATGGGAATTAGTTTTTTGATGTCTTTTATTTGGTTTTTTATGAATATTTGCGTTTCAACGGTTTTACTTCTTTTTACGGATCATTTTAGAAGTACAAAATATTTAGGTAATCCATCTGGAATTTTTATTAATTCCATGATATGTTCTATAGGTTATTTAACATTTGCCATGCTGATTAATTTTTTACTGGATTATGATTTTAAACATTTTATTTCTTTTTCATTTAGTTTTATCGCTGTAAGAATTGTATGGTCGATGATAAAATCATTATTTTTTAATAAGAGTTTTGTTTAAAATGATTTTATTATACCTGCTTCTAAATAAAATGATTAGCTTCATAGTCCAGTTTGTTTTAGTCTCTTTTTTTTAGTCTTATTTTATTAAAAAAATGTTAAAAAAATTTTTTTAAGACCTTTTTTTGTTAAAAAAATGTTTATTTTAGTTCTGTTAACCCCTAAAAAGATAAATTATGTCAATTAACCCAAATTCAGGTGAAAAAATTAGTTTAGATGTAGCATTAGAGTTAGTTAGTGCTTTTAGAAGTAATCATCCAAAAGATATTAAAGCTTCTTTCGTTGGTATTGAAACAATTAATCTTATCTTATCTCAAGCAAACTGTATAGGTGTTCGTATTTATAATGGATATGATAATGGAACAGGAAAATTATCCCCAGTATTAGTAGGAGTAGATAGTACTGGTAAAGACATGGTAGACGGTGTTATTCTAGATCGATTGAAACCTTGTCCAGAATATTGTGATACGTCGAGTCCATTAATTAAATAAAATTATCAATATAAAAAGAGAACTTCTTGAAGTTCTCTTTTTATTTACCTTTGCTATTAATGTTACAGTATATAGAAAATTTTGCATTTGTTGATTTTGTGTGTCTTCTTGGTATAATTCCATTGATTGTTTATTTGTTCAACAGAAATGTGACTATTGAAACACGTTATCTTTTACCTTTAATTTTTTTGACAGCTTTTGCCAGTTTGTATGAAATAGTAGGTACTTCAATTTTTCAATTGAGAACTAAATATTGGTTTAGAGCCTATATATTTTTAGAATTCTATACTGTATTATACTTTTATTACAAATTGTTAAATTTTAAAAAGATATTACTTGGCTTTGGAATAATTTATTTAGTAGCTTATATATATTTACTATTTCAATGGAATACAGACAAAAGAGGGTTAAATGATTTGCCTTTGAATATAATTGTTACACTCACTGTAATTTGTTCGAGTTTTTTTTGGTTTATAGAAGTATTTAAAAAGTTAGAAGATGTACCACTTTATAGAAGAATTGAGTTCTATTATATTTCAGTTTTATTAATTTATTTTTGTGCTACCTTTTTAATGTTTTTAATGACAGATTATATCATTAACAATGATTCGCTTGAATTGCTTTATTATTGGGATATAATTGTTATTTTTAACGCATTATTAAGGCTAACTTTAATTTTTACCGTTTGGAAAGCAAGAGTGAAATTGGAACATTAATACTTATTGGTACAGGATTTATAGTTTTATTGGTCCTAATTGTTCTGTTTTTAGCTGTTTTTTATCAAACCTATGTGATGAAAATGAAACGCAAGGAGGCCGAATTACTTCTTAAAACTTCCTTAGAATCTGAGAAACAAGAGCGTAAAAGAATAGCTGCAGATATACATGATGGTGTATCTGGAGATTTAAATGCCATTCGTAATTTTCTCTCTGTACTTTATAAAACAGAAACTTCTGAAGAAAAAAAAGCGCTGTATGATGATATTAAAACTGGGGTAGAAGCGGCGATTGAAAATACGCGATTAGTTTCTTACAAATTAATGCCGCCCTTATTAGAAACTTCTGGTTTTTTAGTAGCTTTAGAAGATTATTTTTCACGCTTAAATTCTAAAACGACTGCAAAATTTTTTATAACAACCGATTTGAATGCAGTAGATTTATCCAATGAAGTTTCCTACGAACTCTTTAGAGTTATTCAAGAATTGACTACTAACATGATAAAATATGGTAACATTTCTAAATGTGAAATTCAAATTTTAAAAGATGGTTTAGGCTATTCTATTTGTATTGCTGATGATGGAATACCTTTTAATTTTAAAGAGATGTATGTTTTGTCAAAAGGAACTGGATTAAAAAATATCAGTTCAAGATTAAAAGTTATAGATGCAATTTTTAAGCAAAATCAATGTGTTTTAGGAAATGAATTCGTAATTTCGGTAAAAAAATAAACATAATGAAGGTAGCGATAGTAGATGATCATCAACTTTTTAGAAAGAGTCTAGCCCATTTGCTCAATTCATTTGACGAGATTGATGTAGTTTTACAAGCAAATAATGGGAGAGAGTTTTTAAGCTCTATTGAAGAATATGACATTGATTTAGTATTATTGGATATCCAAATGCCAGAAATGGATGGATTTCAAACGTGTAGGATTTTAAAAGATAAGTATCCCAATATTTATGTTTTAATTATTTCTCAATTAACCACTAAAGAAAGTATTCATAAAGTGATGGAACTAGGAGCTCATGGCTTTTTTACAAAAAATTCAGATCCGGTTCAATTGCATAATGCCATAATAAGTATCAAAGAAAATGGATATTATTTTGGGAACGAACTTGGCTCTGTTATTCGAGAAGTGATGCTTTGGGAAAAAAAGCGCAATGATGAACAGGTAGAAGATGGTTTTGAAATTGATGAAAATTGTTTGACTGCCAGAGAAATTGAAATCATTAAGTTGGTTTCTAATGGGAAAAGTAGTAAAGAAATTTCGGAAATACTAAATATTAATGTGCGAACAGTAGAAACTCATCGGAAGCATATTATGGAAAAAACAAATTCCAAAAATTTTATAGGAGTTGTTGTATTTGCGTTAAAATACCAACTCATTGCTTTAGAAGAAATTTAATAAAAAAGGCTACTATGTATAGCAAGATACGTGTAATTACGTATGAAAAAAGCTTAAAAATACGTGTAAATACGTATTTTTTTTTGTTTTAAATCGGCTTATCTTTGAGTAGATAGTTTAGAGTTTGTTTTGTTAAGTTTGTTTGATAGTAAGCAAATTTAAAAAGGAAAAGCTGCCTTGCGGGGCAGCTTCTTTATTTTATAGTTTTGAAAAATTATTCTGCAGCAACTAATTTAGAAGCACTACGGTATAAAAAATTTCCATAAATATGTCTTCTTGCAAATCGACTAGGAGATTCTGCGTTAATCATTTTAACATAGGTGTTTTTCGGTACACCAAAATACTCGTATCGGTTTCCATCTAAGAATTGTATATACAAAACGTTATTGTCCATATAGAAATCTTCAATATTTACCGATGAAGTCGTTTTTAAATACATTTCTTTATCTTTTGCCAAAGTTTCATTAGCTATACTAACTAAGAAATGATACGCTTCAATAGTTAAAGTACTTATAGCTTCTACTTCTTTTTTCTTTTCTTCATCCGTAAATTTATCCGGATGATTTTCTTTCATATTGGTTCTGTAGATAGATTTTAATTCGCTTAGAGTAACGTCTTTTGTTACGTTGAGTAATTTACGATACTCTACAATTTTTTTCATATTCATAAGTAAAAGAGATAAATACTTCCTAGAAAGTAATAGGTAAAAAATAAATTAGCGGCAAATGTACAGTTTTTTACCTTTCCAACTGTGAAAAAAATATTATTTTATTGATATCTAATATGATAGGGTTTTGAAAGACGAAATTGAGGTAATGTTAAATCATCATTTTCAAACGAATTGGTCTTAATTACATTGTTGCCTTGAAAAGGAATACTAGGATAATAAGAAAAAGAAATTTGAAAGCTATTGAAAACCAAATAATCGTTATTGATTAGTAAACCAATACCAAATTTAGAATACACTCGTCCCGCTAATAAACTCCTATTACGTTCAGAAATAGAACCCATCGTTATATTTAAATACGGACTAAAGCGAAATCCTTTCCAGCTACCAGGGGAATAGGTTTGAGTTTGAAATGAAAGCAACCACTTTTTGGTTCCTTTTACTAAATCGGTGAAACCTTGAATTCCAGAATTTCCATCTAATCCAATTAAATCTTTTTGAGAAGCATCACGATTATTACCCCAAACAAAAGAAGGTTTAATAAATTGTCTAGTTTTCCATTTTCCAAATTGCATCAAGGGACTAAAATAATTCAATCCAATTTTTAATGTGTTTTGATACGTATTGCCTTGATAAAAAAAGCTTCCCCATTCTGCAGTACCACTAACATAACCAAAATCATATTTGGCCCCATAAGCAATTTTACTACCGAGATAGAGCCGCGTGATATCATTTTTATATTGGTAACCCACATTAATTGCAGCAATTTCTCCATACGGTACATCTTCCACAATATCATAGTTAAAAATAAAACTGTCTTTATAATACTTTTGAGAGGTAATACCTATTTGAGAAATAATATTGGTTTCATTCGCAAAAAAAGAGGTGGGATCTAATGTTATATCTGGTTTCTGTAAGAATATTTTTTTATTATAGGCAAGAGATACTACTAATCTTTGGGATCTGCTGTCATAATCTTTATTGTTGGATAGTTTAAAGGAACGTCCTATCCAATATTCTTGAAATTCAGATTTAGTTGGACTTATAAAAACACTATCAGCTTCAATGATAAAATGTTCTCCAAGTACTCTATTTTCAAAATACATTCCTCCAGCCCATTTGGTTAAAGCCGAGAAAAAACTTCGGTTGAGTGAGAGAATTCTTCTAGTATTGTTGTCAAAATCATTTTCGTAAATGGCGTTGAAACTGATGTAACTATTTTTAATGTTATTGATAGCATACGCTCCAGATTTGGCAGTATATCCATCTGAAAAGCGTTCTTTAAAGCTACCACTTAATTGATGTCCTGTACCTAATAAATTCCTTTCTCTTAATGAAAAACGTCCTTGATCTGATGATAAACTACCATTTGGTAAAATACTCCAAGAATCCAAAAGAACAATATCAACATCTATAGAATCTGAGGCTTTAGATATGGTTTTGGGAGTAATTACCACACGTCTTACATAGCGTTGGTCTCGAATTAAACGTTCCGATTCTTTAATGGCTAAATTATCAAAGGTTTCATCTTTTTTAAAGAGTAATAAATTTCTAACGGTAAATTTTTTAGTCCTAGCATGTAATGCATTACCAACTTTTTCTAAGCTTTTTTTTGGTTTTTTAGTGGTGTCATCCACTGCATATCCAAAAGGATCCAACGTTTGAATATTAATATTGCGAATGATTTTTCCATTGTATTTTGAATAATCAACCGTTACCTCTTTTTTCTGAGTTTTGTTTTCTTTAGCGTTTAATTTAGAAGGGCGAAAAAATAAGCGGTATACAAACTTAGAGAACTTACCTTTTTTAGAGTATTCATGTATGTCGTGATAGATTTTTACGGAATCCTTTTCCTCTGTTTTTTTTTGAGAAAAACAAGGTTGAAAAAGAAGTTGATTTAAAAATAATAACAGTACAATTTTCTTTATCATAGTGCGGTTTTTCCAGCTAACTTTTGTTCGATAGAACGCTAAAGTGTTGTGGAAATTATATTGTTGGCAATATAAATAAAAAAAGTCACTCTATAAGGAGTGACTTTTAAAATAACCGTTATTGTTTTTTGTTAGTGGTCAAATCGTTTAAAAGTTTAATTTGTAATAACGATTCGGTAGTGTTACCGCTATTGTTTCCACCTGAAATAATCATATTTGCAGGAACTTGCATATTAGAAAGCTCATGCGCTACACCAATGCGTGTTTCTTTTTCAATTTGCGCTTTTTCTTGAGGAGTTAAACCAGCGTTTACTTTAAGACGGTTGGCATCAGCTTGTGCTTTTTCTTTAATTAATAATGCTTTTGCTTCTAGTTCGGCAGTTTTTACTGCAATTTCAGCCAATTGTCTGTTGGATTCCTCTTCTTTTACACGCGTTTCAATCGCAATTAAGGTATTAACCTGCATTTTTTCTTGTTTTACACGTTCCGCTGCTTTATCTCTTTCCCCTTCAGCCACAATACGTTGTTGAGCAGCCCTTGCGGTTTCTACTTTTTGAATTTCAATAATTTTCTCAGCAGAAATGTCTCTTTGTTGTTTCAATTTGTCTTCAAAAGCTTTATTTAAATCCACATCATCAATAATTACCTGAGCTGTTACAATTTTATTTACGTTAATTTCATGAGGAATTCTTTTTGGTACTCCATTCACATATACTTTTTCGTTGCGAATGAATTTGTTGATTTCTTTAATATGACGTTTTTTATTTAAAACATCTTCAACACCCGATTCGTCATAAATTGTATCATGCACTTCCACTTTTTTTACCACAAAACCTCCATTTTTCAACGCATCTTCAATTGTCATACGGTAATCAGTAGCCGAACCAGAAACATAATCTTCAGCAGAATACATAAAGGTTACGTTTTTTAATTGCTCTGAAACTGTTGGCAATAAAGTATTATTAATTAAGTTGGACGGATGTCTGTACGTTTCCACTAATTTAATAAAAGATTCGTCGTCGCTTGGCATTTCAAAACGAACCGAAGCATATACGTTAGCATCTACTTTATCTATAAAACGAACATTAATACCATTAGGAATAACACCTTCAATACCCGTTACATCTTGTTTGTAATTGCCTTGTTTGTCTAAGGCAACACATTTGATATCGATAAATTTTTCCCATTCTTGAATTTTACTAAAAGGAACAATAAACTTAAGTCCAGGACTCATAATGGTTGAACGAGCTCCTGTAGGGCTTAAAATATAATATTGATGTCCTTCTTTCGAAAAGATAACTGATTCACTAATTAAGAGAATCAATACTCCAAAAAGAAAAACTCCAGCTCTTACTTTAAAATTCAAATAAGAGATAAAGTTTAAATAAGAAGATTTTTTTTCGCTTTCGCTCCATTTTTTATGTAAATAGGGATACACAATAGTAATAACGATAGCAAAAATCACTAATAAATAACCAAAAAATGTTAACATGATAAATAAATTAAAAAATAGATTAATAGTATATAAGGTTTAAAATTTCAATATAGAAAGTGCTCCAAACTATAAAGCATAGCAAGATGAACAGCTGACAACTCTCAATAAGGAGTTACAGACACAATAACGATGATAAAATACTAGGATTTAAGTTGGTGGTTTTTGATTACATACCTACAAATACGCCACCAATTGTGTCGGGAAGTTTATCACAAAAGCTTTTTATAGGCTTTTTAAAAATAAGAAGTGTAGGAGCAGTTTTCATGAGGTTACATTTCAATTTCTTTGATAGTAGTTTTACGTTGAAGTAATTAAAAATGTTACAGAAAAGTTAAAAAATATTTTACAATATAAAGTAAATGTTTGAAAAATAAATAGTTGTAATAAATAAAAAAGCTATTGAAACAATAGCTTTTAAATAAAGAGATATCATAAGTTGTTAGCTCAAATCTTCAACAGTTGCATCGGGAGCATTTTTTTTAACCGATTCAATTCCGTTATCACGAGCAGCTGTACTTTCATACATTTCACTAGAACCAATAATTTGACCGTTAGAAGCTTTAAGAGAAAAATATGCTTTTCCATTAGAAGAAGTTTTCTTTTCAAAACGTTCGTCTAGTTGTGAATTCTTTTTTACAGATTCAATTCCGTTTTGACAATTGGCTTTGGTAGCATAACCTTCACTCGCTAAAATAACTTGTCCGTTAGTAGCTTTTAAATTAAATTGAAATTCTCCGTTAGTTCTTTTAGAGATTACAAATTTTCCCATAGTGATACTTTTTAAGTTAAGATAAAATTTATCTTTTAAATGTAGTAAAAATTGGGTTATAATAAAAATTTATGGAATGCAATTGCAATTTAAAAATGACAACTTAGTGCAAATCCAAATTGTTTACCATTATAATAAGGTAAAGCAGCAACTTTATTTTTCGATTCTTTTTTAAAGAGTAACGAATTAATTTTAGGATATAGCCAATAAGCAGTTTTGGTGCATAAAATTCCTATTCCTGCTCCAGCTGCAACATCTGTTAACCAATGTCTGTCATTGTACATTCTAAACAAACCTGTTCCAGTTGCAATTGCATATCCAGTAATACCATACCATACTGATTGATTTTTGTATTCTTGCCAAAGAAATTCAGCACCTGCGAAAGCTGTTGCAGTATGTCCTGAAGGAAATGAATTATTTGATGAGCCATCAGGTCTTTCTATATGAGAAATACTTTTAATACTGAGAACACTGGCAGAAACTAAAAGATAGGATGTGGTTAAAATGACGGTTCTGTCTCTAAAATTATGTTCTCCTTCAATTCCTGCCAAGTTTAATCCGTAAACACTTGCAGCAGGTAGGTATTGACTAAAGTCGTCTATCGAAATCTTTTCATCAATATTTTCATTAATTTCTTCTTTAATTTCAGAATTAAAATTTTTTATTCCATCACTTTCAATTCCTATTACACCATATCCAATTAATACTGAGGGAATGATAAGTGCTTTATAGTTAAATTTGTTTTTTTGGATGGAATCATTTTGCTTGCTTTGTGAGTAGGTGTAATTGGCAAGTAATAAGAGTAGTAGAGGGGCAACTTTTTTCATATTTCCATTTTTTGATTTCTTTTATAATGATTAAAAAGTAATAGTATTATGATAAGACCTAATGAAATGATTGTAGCATTTAGAGTCCCTAAGTCTAAACCACCTTTATTAATTGGTTTCGTTAGAAAATCTCCGAAAGTAGCTCCAAACGGTCTTGTAAAAATAAAGGCTATCCAAAATAACACGACTTTGTTTATTTTGGTGAAATAATGGAGTGCTACTACTATAATTATAATACCTGCTGTTATAAGAGCACCATTAATATAACTAAAGTTAAGTACATCACTTATATAATCACCAAAAGCAGTTCCAAGACTATTCGAAAATAAAACGGCAATCCAAAATAACAGTTCTTTTTCTTTTTCAAATATTGGGTAAACAGTTAGTGATTTATATTTTTTATACCAAATCACTAATGAAATAGTCAAACCTAATGCTAATAGTAATGTTCCAAGAGTGTAACCAAAATGAAGTGTTCTATCGATAAAATCTGAGATTTCAGTTCCAAAAGTAGTTGTGCTGATAATTACTAACCAAAAGTAAACGGGGATGTACTTTCTAGCTTTTAACTGTATTACTAAAACAATTAAAAAGAATGCTAATGTGATTAAAAAAGCTTTACCATATCCTAAATTTAAAGTCATAGATAGTAAATCACCTAATGTTTCACCAAGTGTTGTGGCAATAATTTTTAATAACCAAAACACTAAAGTAATTGCTGCAATTTTATTGTTTTTTTCCATTTTAAATTACTTTAAAAGTTTGTGTGTAAATAAATAATCAGCAGTTTGATACCATGAAATTGCTTCTTCTTTAAAAGTGTTATCGATTGGAATTTCTTTTAAATTATTAGTGTTTTGATCCCAAATATTAAACGTTTGTCTTTTTTGGTCCGATAAAATAAAAGCTTTATTCCCTTTCATTAGAGTCAGTTTTCTATAAGTACCTAATAAAACTCTTTCTTCAAATGATTTTTCAAGTACATTCTTGCCATAAAAATTAGATTCGTAATCCCAATTTAAAACACCAAATAAAGTTGGGAAGAGGTCAATTTGAGAACATTGTTTCGAGATAATTTGATTTTCAATTTCGGATGCATTAATGATAAATGCAGGAATGTGATAATTGATAATATCGATTTCATTTTTTCCAGCGCTACTAGCACAATGATCAGCTATAATTACAAAAACTGTTTCTTTATACCAAGTTTTCTCTTTGGCTTTTTTGAAAAATTGATGTAAAGCATAATCAGTATATTTAACCGCACCACTTCTTCCGGTTCCTGAAGGAATGTCGATTTTATTTTCAGGATAAGTATAAGGTCTATGATTAGAAGTGGTCATGATAAAGTTAAAGAACATTTTTTGCTCCGCATATTGCTGGTCTGCCACAGTAAGCATTTTGTTGTAAATATCTTCATCACAAATTCCCCATGCGTTTTCAAACGTTACTTCATTATCATTTATATTATGTCGCGTGGTTTTAATATCATCATTTAAGATGCTTCCTCGACCTCTATCATAAATATAAAAACCATTACCACCAAAAAAAGAATTCATATTATCAAAATAACCATCACCACCATAGAAGAAATTATTTTGATATCCTTTTGATTTAAAAACACTAGCAATCGTAAATAAATTGTGATTTTCGGGTCTTTTAACAATACTTTGTCCTGGAGTAGGAGGAATGCATAATGTGACAGCTTCCATACCTCTTACAGTTCTTGTTCCTGTAGCATATAGATTGTCAAAATAAACAGCATTTTGTGTTAAACTGTCTAAAAAAGGAGTTATCTTTTCTTGATTTCCATGTTTTTTTAAAAAACTAGCGCTTAAGCTTTCTACCAAAATGAAAACAACGTTTTTCTTTTGAGGAGATATAGTATCATTTTTTGCGATGAATCGATGAATTGGAGATTGTAAGGTGTCAAATTTACTATTAGGTTCGCTTAATTTTTTTCGAATAATTTCAAAAGCTTTTTTGTTATCAATAGAAGTATAAAATTTCTCATATTTCATTTGATTGTTTCTAAAGGCAGCAAAAAATGAATAAATTCCTGCCTTAGAGATTTCATCGTTGTAACGATTTCCTGTTGCTTCAGCTAAATTATTAGGGATGAATTTTATGTAAATATAAATTATGAAAATAAAAGTACTTAGAACAAGTGCTCTAGTTTTTAAATCTGTAGAATATTTAAATGTTTTTGTAAACACTTTCTTTTTGATAAAAATATATAAAATAGCTAAGGTTATTATAACAACAATTGCTATTAACAAGGTTAAATTATAAGATTCTTGAATGTTAGCTATAACTTCAAAAGTATAGATTAAATAATCAACAGCAATAAAATTGAATCGATTTTTAAATTCTTCCCAAAAAGTAATTTCAGCTAAAAAAGTAAAGACTAAAATGAATAATGTAAGTGAAGTAAAGAAAAATATCAGAATTTTATCTAATAATTTACCAATCCATTTATTTGGAAAAATTGCAATGTAAATTACCAATGGCAATGTAATCATGCTAATCACACCCACGTCAAATACAAAACCAAGTCCAAAAGTTAGCATCAGATTGTTAAACGTTTTAGAAACGTCATTAAAGTGCCAAATAAAGAATATAATTCTTAGCAGTAATGAAAATAATAGAAACCAAATTATAAACGCTTTTAGTAATTGATATCTGCTATTGCGAAGTGAGAATGTAAACATTTGTTTTTTTATAACAAATTTTAAATGGAATTCTGTAGCAAATCTGTATTTTTGGATATAAGCTAAAAAAAAAACAGAATTTAAATAGAATTTGTAAGTTATTTTATCCTCAAAAAATATAAAAATGAAAATACTTTTGGTTGAAGATGAGATAGAAATGAAAGATAGTATTCTACAATATTTAGAAATGGAAAAATATTTAGTAGAGTATGCTTCTGATTTCAATTTAGCCATGCAAAAGATACATTTGTATGAGTATGATTGTATTTTAATTGATATTATGATACCTCATGGTACAGGTTTGGATTTAATTCAAGAAATAAAAAAGATTAGGCCTAAAACGGGAATCATCATTATTTCAGCGAAAAATTCTTTAGATGATAAAATTGATGGTTTGAATTTAGGAGCAGACGATTATTTACCGAAACCTTTTTATTTACCTGAATTAAATGCTCGAATTAAAGCTTTAATGAGAAGAAATAATTATGAAGGAACTTCTTCAATTGTTTTCAATGAAATTGAAATTATTCCGGAAGAAAGAAAAGTTTTAATACATAATACGTTAGTAAATTTAACTACAAAAGAATATGATTTATTAGAATATTTTTTAGTAAATAAAGATAGAGTTATTCAAAAAAATGCTTTAGTGGAACATCTTTGGGGAGATAATGCCGATCAGTTTGATAATTTTGATTTTATTTATAATCATGTGAAAAACCTAAGAAAAAAACTATTAGAATTACAATGTAACGACTATATAAAATCCATTTATGGTATAGGGTATTCCTTCAAAACAATTTTATGAAACTAATAAACAAAACTAGTAAGTATTATATCTTATTTACGTTGCCAATTCTATTTTTTTCGGCTGTATTTTCATATTTGTTTATGTTGCATGAAATTGGAGAAAGTAACGAAGCACTACTTAGTACAAGAATGCAAGTAGTAGAACAGCATCTCATAGAAAACGATACCATATTATTGAATATTTTTAAGGAAAATAGAGAAATATTTATTAAAGAAATTGATGCAACTACAGCTGTGCCCAATCAAATTACTGATACTTTAATCTATTCTGAAATTCAACAAGAATTTGTGTTGAATAAAATGTTGCAAAAAAAAACGACTATTCAAGGCAAAAATTATTTAGTCAAAGTATGGAAAAGTTCGATGGAGTATGATGAAGTATTAGAAGTAATTCTAACTGTTTTCATTACAATATTGGTTTTGTTACTTCTAACAATTCTTTTTATAAACATTCGAATTTCAAAGTTAATTTGGCATCCTTTCTTTGAAACCGTTTTAAAAATTAAAAATTTTAAAGTTACGAATGGACAACATTTATCTTTCGAGAAAACATCTATTACTGAGTTTGAAGAGCTAAATAAATCAATTCAAAACATGACTGAAAAAATGATTTTGGATTACAACAATCAGAAAAAATTCTCTGAAAATGCTTCACATGAATTTCAAACGCCATTGGCCATTATAAAATCTAAAATCGATTTATTAATGCAATCTAGTAACTTATCTGAAAACGAATATAATTTATTAGGTGGTATTGACGATGCAATTAACCGATTAAGTCGCATAAATAAGTCTCTTTTACTATTATCAAAGATTGAAAACAATCAATTTGAAATTTCTCAAAAAATAAAGATCAAGCCAATAATCGAAAAGATTCTTTTAAATAATGAGCATTTTATAAATGAAAAAGAATTAAAAATTAAGAATATAGTAACCGATACTTTTTTCATTCAAATCAATGAAGAGTTAGGATATGTAATAATGAATAATTTAATTCAAAATGCCATTAGGCATAATAAAATGGATGGTGAGTTAATCGTTTTTAATGAAGACAATGCTATTATTATTGGTAACGATGGAAATGAAAAACCTTTAGACGAACAACTTATTTATGAACGTTTTCAAAAAATATCTAATGATTCCAGTTCTATTGGTTTAGGACTTTCAATTGTAAAAGAAATTGCACAATTAAACGCAATTCAAATTACCTATTATTATGAAAACGGAAAGCATTACTTTAAGCTTTCGCAAAATACAGAATTACAATAGATTTCCTTTTTAAGTTTGAAAATAAACCTTAAAAAAAGAAAACAATGAAAAAATCAGTAATGGCAATTATGGTAGCATTTACATCCATCATGATGTCTTGTGCTCAAGAAAAAAAAGTACCACAAAATGTTCGTAATGCGTTTGAAAAAGCACATCCAAATGTGAAAGTTAGTTGGGATGTTGAAAAAGATGGTTATGAAGCAGAGTTTGAAATTAACGGTAAAGATGCTTCAGAGAATTATGATTTTGAAGGCAATAAAACCGCTTCTGAAATAGAGATAAGCGAAAATGAATTGCCTCAAAGCGTACTTACCTATTTAACAAAAGAATATCCAAAAAGTAAAGTAAGTGAAACAGCAAAAATTACCGATATACAACAAGCAGTTACATACGAAGTTGAATTAAAAATAGATGGGAAAAAGCAAGATTTACTATTCAACTCTTCAGGAGAGTTTCTCAAAATTGTAGGAGTAGAATAAGTTTTTTTAGATTTTAGAAAAGAAAAGCATCTCGATTGAGATGCTTTTTTTTTATTTTTAGAATTTGTAATTATAACCGAGTCTAAAAACCTGCGTTTCTGCATAATTATTACTCGTATAATTAAAGTTACTTCCATTGTATGAAGCTTTGGTAACCAAAGTGTTGAAGACATCTGTTGCATTGAAATAAATTTCACCTTTGCCTTTTTGAATGATTTTCTTTAAACCCAAATCAACTGCATATCTCGATTGTATTTTACCTTGAGGAACAATTTCAGGGGCCAAATAGTAAGCCGCTATTTGTCCTGAAAGATTAGACTTAAATTTTAAAGTATTGTTCCACTTTATATTTCCTGAGAAAATACTTTGTTTGTCTGAACTATATACACTTGGAGTAGGGTAAAGGCTTGTAACGGTAAAAGCATCGATTTCATTATAATAGAAAGTTCCATTTAAATTAAAAGTATACCAATCAGTTACTTCATTTGAAAAGAGTAATTCTATTCCTGAGTTTTTACTGTTTCCTGCATTTTGAAATACATTATAGATAATAGTATTGCTTGAATTATTGTCAGTTGTAGCAATACGAGAAATAGTTGCATTTACAATTTTATGATAGAGCGAAGCATAGAAATATCCTTTCTCTAAGTTTTTTTTATAACTTGCTTCTAAAGTATTGGTGTATTGTGGTTTTAAGGCAGGATTACCCACTTTTACTATCTCAGCATCATCATATTTAGGAAAAATTCGAATATCTACTTCTTTAGGTCTGTCTACACGTCTGTTATAGAAGAATGATAATCTGTCTTTTTCATTTACTTTATAAGAAAAGCGAACACTTGGAAAAGGTTGGAAATAATTGTAACCATCACTTTTATAGGTATTATGATTTGGATTTACATAATAGTTTAAATCTACATATTCAATACGAAGACCGGTTTCAATTTGTACTTTACTGTTTTCGTAATTATAGTTCGAGTATACAGCAGGGATTATTTCTTTATATGTTGCTTTCCCACCTGCAGAAGCATCTAAAACAGAGTTTGATCCTGGAATAAAGTTCATATTAGTTGGAATTTCTCGATATCTAAATTTGAACCCCGATTCTAATTTTCCTTGTTTTAAAGGTTTATTGTAATCTATATTTAAGTCAGCTACTTTTTCTTCTGAAAGTAATTTAAAAGCGTCAGTGCCTGTACTAGAGGGTAAGTAGTTGTCGAAAAAATATTTTTCATCTTCTCTGTGAAATGTATAATTAAAATTCACATTTAAAAAACTACCAGGTTCATTAAATTTATGTTGGTACGAAGTAGAAGCCATAAAAGTAGTTTTTAATTCGTCTTCTAAAAATTGCCATAGTCGAATTCTTTGAGAAAAATCTGCATTAAAGAAGGGTTCGTCACCATTATCTATAATTTTTTCCAATCCATACAAAGTAGAAAATGTTAAGGTATTTTTGTCATTAATATTCCAATCGATTCCTGATTTTAAGGTTAAAAAATGAGTGTTTCTATTTCTTTTAGTTTGTTGGTTAATAACTGTACCATCAGAATAGGTTCGTGTTACAAACTCATTCTTGTTTAAAGTTTCTGTGTAAAGATAATCGGAGTTAAAGAATGCATTTAGTTTATTTTTTTTAAAATTTAAATTAAAAGAAGGGTTAATTTTTGGTGTGTTTTGATATTGCGGACGAATAGAAGGTAAATTCTCTTTTCTAACCCAAAGAGAGCCTAAACCTGAATTTAAACCTACTTTTCCTGACAAGCCATTATCTTGATTTTTTTTAAAAATAATATTGATAATTCCAGCATTTCCATTAGCATCGTATTTTGCGGAAGGATTATTTATAATTTCTATTTTTTCTATGGCTGAAGAAGCTAAATTATCTAACCCATTTTGATTATCGAAACCAGTTAGAGCTGTTTGTTTGCCATCAATTAAAACGAGTACTTTATCATTTCCTCTTAAAAGGACTTTACCATCTTGAATACTAACACCTGGAAGGTTTTGCATGGCTTGTAGTACAGAACCACCAGTCTGACTTAAATTATCACTTAGTGTATATGACTTTTTATCCATTTTGTCATTTATCGCATCTTTTTTATAAGTTATTTCAACTTCTTGTAATTGAGAAATATCTTCTTCTAGCGTAATTTTACCGAGGTCTAAAAAATCGGAAACTTCACCAATGTAAATTGTTTCTTCTTTGGTTTTAAAACCTATATAAGTAAATTTAACTTTATAAGTTCCTTTTTTTATAGGAGTAATTGAAAAAGAACCGTTATCATCTGTAATTGTTCCGGATATAAAATCATTACTAGGAACACTATGTAAAGTAACGTTTACATATGGTAATTCATTTTTATTAGTATCAATTATTTTTCCTGATAGAGTGGTTGTAGTATTCTGTTGCGAAAAAACAGTTGAAACAGTAAATAGAAATAGTAGAAAGGTTTTGATTTTGAAATACATTATTCTTTATTTTTTTTCAAATCTCAAGAATCAATCTGTAGAAAAACTGTTTTTTTATGGTTTATTCATTTCTTAATCTAGATTAACTTTTGTTTTCATTTGAAATTCCGTAATTTGTTCCATTCAAAAAAATAAAATAATTTAAAACGAACATTATGACAAAAAAGGGTTTATTTGCTTTAGTAGCAGCAGGTTTTATTTTAGTATCGTGTGGAGATAAAAAAACAGACACGACAACAACTGAAGAGCAAGAGGTAGCAGCAACAACTGAGAATGTATTTGCGGTAGACACTACAGCTTCTGTTGTAAAATGGAAAGCGTTCCATAAAGGTGGTTTTGCACCACGATGGGGAACTTTAAGTATTCAAACTGGTCAAATTTCAGTTTCTGGTGAAGCTGTGAATGCAGGTAGCTTTGTTATCGATATGGAGTCTTTAAAAGTAGATCCAGCTTCAGTTACAGAAGAAGGAAAAAAAGCAGCAGATTTAGAAGCGCATTTAAAAAATGCTGATTTCTTTAATGTTGAAAATAACAAAACAGCAGATTTTAAAATTACAAAAGTGGAAGACTTATCAGCTCCAGTTGCTGAAGGAGAAGGAGTTGCAGGAGCAAACAAAATGTTAAGTGGAAATTTAACATTATTAGGAAATACTATGAATGTGTCTTTCCCAGCTAAAATTGATGTAGTAGAGAATACAGTAAGTATTTTAGCAGATTTCACAGTGAATCGTGCAGATTGGGGTATTAAATTTGGTACTACAGAAGCAGATCCTGCGGAATGGATGATTAGTAAAGACATTGAAATTAGTGTAGCTGTTAAAGCAACTAAATAAGAAGTTTTAATTACTATTTTAAATATAAAAGACATCTTAATAGATGTCTTTTTTGGTCTCATTGTATATGTGAAACAAAAATTGTTTTAAAAAGATGTTTTGAATATGAATTCATAATAAATCGAATCTTAATTTTATTTTAAGAAATGGTAATGAAATTTTTAATAAATTTGATTAGCAGAAATTAAAGTTTGATTTAAAAGTGTCCCTTATCTAATCCATACCATCCCTTTAATAATTAGGGCAATTATTGGGATAAGTTATAGATTTTATGACGATACTATTTCTGGTAGATGTTAATTTTACGGCTGTTAACCAAATAACTGAACGAAGATTATCATTGTGATTAGATGATTCACTTTTGTAAGCCCCGTTTTACGGGGCTTTTTTTATTTCTTCTGTACATTTTAATAAAAATGAAGTAATCTATTTAAAACATTGGTAAGAAATAAACAAACTCCAATTAGGGCTATATTTACGAATGCTCTTAGTATCCATTTCTTATGAGATAAGTCATAATCGATTTGTTTTGAAACTACGACCATAATCCCCATTATAAAAAACCAAACCGTAAAAAATAGCGAAATTTTTCCTCTTACTACAGTCGTTACTAAGTCATGAACTAGACCACAGAAAACAAATGTCAAAACTATAGAAAGTCCTATGGGAAATACTTTTTTTAAGGGTTTAAATATTTTTGTACCAAGATAATAGCTAAAAATTGGATTCCAAAAGTTCCAAAAGGTTGAAAAATTTTTAGCTTCTAGTGATCTTTTCAGGTTATTTTGAAGTGATTTAGAATGTCCTATAGGAACTCCATTTCTCTTTTTTATATATTCGGATAATTTCATTATAGTTTTTTGCGTCTAAGAAAAGTAAAAAATAAAAAACCCATCAATTAGAATGACGGGTGTCTTTAGTAGACTTAACTAATAATAAGTCTAAACTTGATTGTAAATATAAAAGAAATATTTGAATTGAAAATGATAAGATTTTGAAAGTCTAATTAAATTTATTTTGGTTCATTTTAAATAATTACTTTTACATCCACTTTTGTAAAAAATAATATTTTAAAAAAGTAGTTAGTTTTTTTAAATTAACATTTTAATGCAACTTTTAAATAGGAGCAAAAATACTTAATATGCGTTTTTTTATTTTATTAATACTACTATTTACTGGTTCTCTATTTTCTCAATCCGATTATTTATATAAAAAATCGATAAGTTACTTCGATAATAATAAAATTGATTCGGCTGCTTATTTTTACAGGAAAGCTTATAAAATAAATCCAAGCTCAAATTCAAAATTTGTGGTAACTTATTCTAAGATATTAAAAATACTAGGAAAACCTGATAGTAGTTATTTTTATTTAGATAAAGCAGAATATGAGATAAAAAAAAGTAATTTTCCTGATAGTATATTACTTATTTACGCACTAAAGGCAGAGCTTTCAAGAAGTACAGTTTCTAAATCTTTAAACGATAGAACAATTAGTGATGCCCATTTTTTTTTTAATAGAAATAAAGACATTTTTACTAACACCGATATTGTTGCTTATTATCTAAATAGAAAAATGGCTAGTTTCAATGCATTCCATTCCTTAAATAAAGATACTTTAAAATTGATTTTTGATATTTCAGATACAATTTTAAAACTAGATTCAAAAATTAAGAATAAAGAAATTGTTGCCTATACATTAAATGAAATTGCTCAAGTATATGAATATAGAGTTAATACAGAACGGAGTCGAGAATATTATGAAAAGGCAAATGAATATTCTGCAAGCAACCATTTGTCCTCGTCGTTAATTGATAATAGTATTAATTATGCAAGATTTATTCAAATAAAAGAAATTGATTTAAAGGGAGCAATAGGTCTTTTACAAAATACAGAAAAACAAGTTGATGTTGAAAAAGATGTTTTTCAAGCATTAACTTTTTATGAGTATATTTCTGATTTATATGCTGTTTATGGTGACTTTGAGAATGCTCATGATTATTATAAAAAAGCAGCAGCAAAAAAATTAGAAATTGAACGAAATAAAAATAATCTTTATATCAAAGACTTAGAAATTGAAAATAAAATTAGAATTAAACAAAACGAGCTAAATCTTAATAAACAAAAACTTGAAGATGTAGAAAAGACACAACAACTTTTTTACTTAATAGTTTTTTTGGTTTTAATCGGTGTTTTAGTTTTAGTTTTTTACAATAAAAAAATAAATTTAAAAAATAAAGAATTAGAACGGTTGTCAAATGAAAATGAGTTTTTATTAAGCGAAGCGAATCATCGAATAAACAACAATTTGCAACTAATAACAATTTTAATTTCAGAAGAATTAAAAAAAAGCAATAAAAATGAAACAGATGGAATTGAAAAAATTCTTTCTAAAGTTGACTCTATTGCAACTTTGCATCGTCACTTATACAAATCGGTAAATAAGGAAAAAATTAATATTCAAGACTATCTAACAGAAATTAAAAGCAATTTTTTTGAGTTATTTGAAGAACATAATATTACAGAAAAATTTCATGTAGAATCTTTTGAAATTAAAACAGATGTTGCCATGTATTTAGGACTTTTATTGACTGAACTTTATATAAATACAATGAAACATGCTTTTCATAAAGAGCAGTCAATAAAACTGATTGATTTTGAATTAATAGTTGATAATAATAAATTTATTTATACTTATTTCAATAATGGCGAAAAAGGGATAAATAAAAAAATAGAACCCAAATTAATTTCTAAAATTTGTAGACAATTAAAAGTTAGTTATTCAATTGAAACTAAAAAAGGGTTCAAGTTTCAATTTTCAAAGGATATTTAATATGATTTTTTCAAAAAAAATTTTAATAGTTGAAGATGAAATAATGATTTCAGATTATA
Source organism: Flavobacterium profundi (assembly GCF_006491645.1). Classification (GTDB taxonomy): domain Bacteria; phylum Bacteroidota; class Bacteroidia; order Flavobacteriales; family Flavobacteriaceae; genus Flavobacterium; species Flavobacterium profundi. Next base: position 31,555 of record NZ_VDCZ01000003.1, on the reverse strand, counting down.
TATTTGAAATGTTATCGGATTCAGGTTTTACAAATATTGAAATTGCTAACGACTGTAAAGAGGCTATTTCTAAAATGAATTTGTTTAAACCAGAAATCGTATTAATGGATATTAATGTAGAAGGTAAAGATACTGGAATTGAACTTGCAAAACAAAAAAATGACGAAGCAATAATCATTTATATTACAGCTCAAAACGATAGCGCTACCATACAAAATGCAATAGCTACGAATCCCATAACATATCTAACAAAACCAATAAAAAAAACGGATATTTTAGCTGCTATTCAATTAGCTAATTTTAAAACGATATCTAATCAAATTATAATAAAAAATGGTCATCATGAAGTTGTAGTTTTATATAGCGATTTGACTTATATTAAAAGTGATGGTAATTATATTGATATTTACACGAATACTAAAAAGATTTCTGTAAGAGAATCGTTAGAAAAGTTTTACGAAAAATTAGATAAAGAACAATTTTTAAGAATTCATCGTTCCATAGTGGTTAATAAAAGTAAAATTACAAGTAAAAGTTCTTCAAGTATTTTTATAGATAACATTGAATTACCTATCTCAAGGAATTATAAAAATTACATTTAGTTGTCATTCACATACAAAAGTCTGCATTCTACAACATTTAAAATAAAATTATTCTTTTAAAAAATACTTTTGTTTCATTAATTTTTAACTAATTAAAAATGAAACAGAATTACTTATTATTTTTAGTGTTTATTACTTTGCTTTTTTCTTTTTTTAGGTTAAATGCACAAATTGTTATTTCTGAAATTATGTATAATCCTCCAGAATCAGGGACAGATTCTTTGGAGTATGTAGAATTATATAATAGAGGTAATGTTACTTTGAATTTACAAGATTACACTTTTTCTCAAGGTGTAACCTATACATTTGGTAATGTAAATTTAAATCCTGGTGAGTATTTTGTTTTAGCAGGTAGTAGTTCAAAAATAGATAATGTTTTTGGAATTGGGACAGCTGATGACCAGTGGACTTCTGGTGCATTAACAAATGGTGGAGAAACTATTGAGTTACTTGATAATTTAGCAAATCAAGTAGATATTGTTACTTATGACAATTTAGCTCCTTGGCCATTAAATGCAGCAGGATTGGGTAGTTCAATTAAACTATGTGATGTTATTTCTGATAATTCGGATCCTACTAATTGGATGGATTCAACTGAAGGTACTGGAGTTTTTGTGAATGGACGTGAAATTAAAGGAAGTCCAGGAACTGCTGGAATTTGTACATTTATTCCAGCAACACATTTAAATTTTGATGGGGTAAACGATTACATACAACTTCCTAATGAAAGCGTTTTTGACTTTACCAATCAAATGACAGTTGAGTTTTGGATGAATTCTAATGTATTACCACAACAATGGGATGCGCTAGTTGTAAAAGGCGATGACAGTTGGCGTGTATCATTGAATAATTTGGGGCAAATCGCATTTACAGGATCAAGTGCTTTTACCGATTTTTTTTCCACAACTTCTGTAACTGATGGAAATTGGCATCATGTAGCAGCCACTTATGATGGAGCAAACGCTAAAATATATATTGACGGTGTTTTGGAAAATCAGCTAATAGGTACAGCCAATATAAATAACTCAGGCTATAATGTTACTATAGGAGAAAATCTTCAAATGACTGGAAGGCATTACACTGGGAACATTGATGAGGTTCGCATTTGGAATGTTGCCAGAACAGAAATACAAATAAACGCTTCAAAAAACTGTGAATTACAAGGAAATGAAACAGGTTTAGTGGCTTATTATCAATTTAATCAAGGTATTGATCAAGCTGATAATACTACAATTACTACATTAACTGACGGAACTAGTAATGCAAACAATGGTACATTAACAAATTTCACTTTAAACGGAACAACTTCTAACTGGCTAGCAGGTTCTCCTGTAACAACAGGTTCAACAATACCTTCTGCTCCAACAGCAAGTAACCAAACATTTTGCGCAGCTTCAACCGTAAATGATTTAATGCCTGCACCAAGTGCTACTATAAATTGGTATAATTCACCGACATCAACTAGTGTCTTGAATCCTACAGATGCTCTGGTGACTGGCACATATTATGTAACCAATGTAAATGCAGCAGGTTGCGAAAGCGATAGAGTAGCTGTGAATGTTATAGTAAGTATATTAACAGTTACTATTACAAGTCAAACAAATGTCTCATGTTTTGATGGTAATGACGGTAGTGTCAGTCTAAGTGTGTCTGGTGGAGTTGGACCCTATACAATTTTTTGGGATGATGGTACATTATATGATTTTACTAGAAATAATCTTAGGGCTGGTACTTATAGAGCATGGATAACAGATGATGCTGGTTGTACAGATTATATAAGTGGAGCAGGCGGAACACTTGTCACTATTACAGAACCAGCTGCATTAACAGCACCAACGGTTACTTCTCCAGTAGTGTATAATCAAGGCGATGTAGCGGTGTCATTAACAGCAACCTCTTCAGGAAGTGGATTATTATGGTACACAACTTCAACTGGAGGAACAGGTTCAACTACTGCACCATCACCTTCAACTGCTACAGTAGGAAGTACATCATATTGGGTTTCCTCAATAAGTGGAGCTAGTTGTGAAAGTTCTTCAAGAAGCGAAATTGTAGTTACAGTTAATGCTTATACAAATCCACCTACAACTGCTTGGACAACACAAGTGTACACTGGTAATGATAAAGACTTGACAGTTTTATCCGTTTCTGGAAATAGTTTAAAATGGTACGATGTTGCTACTGGTGGCAACTTATTACCAAGTACAACGCTATTAGTAGATGAAACAACTTACTATGTTTCACAAACTATAGGTGGAGTAGAAAGTAGCAATAGATTAGCAATAACAGTAAATAAAATTTCTGAGAATACACACCTATTACCTCCTGCAAGTACTGTTGCTGATTTAATAGCTACACCAACTTCAGGGAGAACTGCACAATGGTTTACAACTGCAACTGGTGGAACACCTTTAGCTAGTACAGATGTTTTAAGTAATGGTGTTTATTATGTGGATCAGTTTACTAATATAACAAGTGTAGAGACAATAGGTTCAGGGTTTAATGCGCCTTCTGGGGTTGCGGTTCAAGCTGATGGTAAGATTTTAGTATCGGATTCTAATAATCATGCTATAAAAAGGATGGATTCAGACGGGACTAATATTGAAATTTTTACAGCTGGGATTAATTCTCCTTCTGGAATCGCTGTTCAATCAGACGGAAAAATTGTTTTTACAGATAGTGATAATGGGGCTAAAGTAAAACGAATGAATTCAGATGGGAGCAATATTGAAACTTTAGCTTCAGGGTTTCCTATAAATGGGGGACTTACAATACAGAATGATGGAAAGATTCTATTTACTACTCTTTTTAATGTTAAGAGAATGAATTCTAATGGCTCTAATATTGAGGATTTAGGTCCGGTTTTTACTAATGCTCCAGGAGCTGCAGTTCAACCAGATGATAAAATTGTTGTAGCTGATAGAGGTAATTTTGCAGTTACAAGAATGAATGCAGATGGTTCTAATGTTGAAACCTTAAATACAGGCAATGTTTATCCAAACGGAATCGCTGTTCAATCAGACGGAAAAATTGTGATTGTTAATGCCCTTAATACTCCCAATGTTATAAATCGAATGGATTCAGATGGAAGTAATTTTGAAATTCTAGGTCAAATGAATAATCCAAGAGGACTAGCGATTGAATCAAATGGTAATATATTAGTTGCAGATACGGGTGATAATACTATTAAAAGAATCACGTTTACTGCATCAGCTAGCAACCGTGTGCCAGTAACTATAGATGTTACCTCTTTAAGTACTTCAACTTTTGATGGAAATAATTTTACAATTTATCCTAATCCTACTAAAGGTTTATTTACGATTACTACAGGAAGTAAAGTCAAAGTTGAGGTTCATGATTTAACTGGAAGATTAGTTTTAATGGAAGATATAACGAATACACAAACGCTTTCAATAGAAAATCAAGCAACTGGTGTATATATTGTTAAAGTTACTTCTGAAAGTGGTGCATTTAAATCAATAAAATTAATTAAAGAGTAATGCGTTTTCTTCGTAAATATAGACTTGAAATTATTTTAAGTATTCTTTACTTAGGATTGTTTTGTATAGGAATTTATATTTACAAAAAGTAATAAAAACTACTCTGAGAAAAGAATTGTATAAACAAGAAAATCCTGATTATGTATTTGTAATCAGGATTTTTTTATTTAGTATATATGTACTAGGGCTTTTTACTTTTTTGCAAAATATTTTAAGCTTATTTCTTTTTTTGTTTATTTATTTAATAATTGTTAAGCCTTTCAAATTGATAGTGTATAGGAGTGCTGTTTATTAAAAATAAAGCATTTCGAACCAAAAAAGGAAACGACTTGTTTTTGTTAACTAATTCATTTACAGATAAGAGTAAAAATAATACAAATAAAAAACCCATCAATTGTAATGATGGGTCTCCTTTAGTAGCGGGAACAGGACTCGAACCTGTGACACTTCAGACTTAATTATCAACTATTTACAAGCTTAATAATTTTTTGTATGCCTAAAAGTATGCCTAACTATCTCAAAACCACTTAAAATTCTACTTCATTCTTAGGCTAAAGTAAAAAATGTTTTTGTATAAATCTTGGTTTATTATAATTTGCTAGAATTTGTTTCTTTTTATTGGATACAACTTGTATAATGTATAGTTTTTCATTTTTTAAATTTTAAACTAAACTTATCAACTTTTTTATTGTTAGTAATACTAGTGTTTTTGATATTAAATTTTCTTCAGTCATATGTGTAAAAAAAATTCAGAAATTAATTAATCTATTTAAATATAGATTTATTTATTTTTTTAAAGCCAAATATTCAATAATAGAAGTATTTAATAGCAAAATATGTAAATTATTAAACATATTAATACAAGTATGTAAATAAATCCTAGGGAAGTTGAAAAAGTAAATATCATAGGACTTACAATGAAATATAAGAATATGAATAAAATTGAATTACCCTTGCACCATTTCTTTACTCTATCCAAAATTGATATTTTATTATTAATTTTTTCAACCCCTTTATCAATGGAAAAGTAGCTAATATAAATAGCATTCCAATTTGAATTATTTACACTGATACCTGCTTGTTCATATGCTTTTTTAAATAAATTGAATTGTTTTTTGGCTACTTCAAGACCCACTTGATTAACAAACAATCCAAAAGCTTCTTTAGCAGTTAATACTTTATTAAAATCTTTAACTATGGGAGAATTGATAGATTTAATTGTATCAACATACTTCTTAACTATAGCTTTGTGTCTTACATCATCAGGATTATATATAATTGATTTTATGTTGTTTAAATTATAGCTCATTTTTCAGAAATATTAATTTTTAATCTCTAAAATAATCTCCTTCATAGGCTTCTTCTGATGGACTACCTGTGGCTAGAAATTCAACTTTATCATTGTTAATAAATACAACTTTCTGAACAAAAGTCAAAGATACATTCTCAGGAAAAGTCATAGTCATTATATCATTAGACACACTAAAAGTACCAGTTTCATTATCATACTCATTACCAGTTCCAGTCCAATAGGAATAAATTACATTTCCATTAGAGGTGAATTTAAATGAATTATTCACTGATGGATTAGTACTAGGGTCATCAAAATACCATTTGCCAATTAATTTTTGATAGGTTTCATTGTTTTGATTAGATGAATTGTCATCACTTGAACAATTAGTAAAAAATACCAAACTGATGAATACTAAAAAGTAAAATGTTTTTTTCATAAAAAGTGTTATTAAATTAAATTATATAATTGAATGAGAATGCTCTTTTTATTCTTCATAATCATTCATTATGTTTTCACAAATATACAATGTTATCATATTTGATAGCAATATTTTTATCAAATATGACAACTTTTGATTTTTAATTATCTTAAGTTGACCAAGAAAGAATTTCAAATAGCATTAGGGAAAAGAATAAGACAGCTAAGAGAAGACAAAAACATGTCTCAAACTGAGTTAGGTAATCTCTGTGATATAGAAAGGTCAAACATGAGTAGAATTGAGGCTGGAAATACAAATCCATCCAGTTATTTACTTTATTTATTTGCCCAAAAGTTAGAAATTGAAGCATCTGAATTTTTAAATTTCAAATCTCTTGATAAATAAAGTTTTGGCTATTAATACTATCTAAAAGAAATTAGACCTATTAAAATTTATCAAAAAAGAAATACTTTTAACCACATTCACACTCTTGAATATTTAAAAAATTACATTTTTTCCATTTCTATATATAAGGTTTTGGAAAAAGTATAATTTATAAATTACCAGAATCACAAAAGCTATAATAATTCTCTCTTGAAATGATTAAATGGTCTAATAAAATTATTTCTATTAAGTCACATGCTTGTTTTAATTTTTTAGTTATTTGTTTATCTGCCTCACTAGGTATTAAATTACCACTTGGATGATTATGAACCAGAACAATACCAGAAGCATGACATTTTAATGCTACACTTAAAATAATTTTAATATCAACAACAGTTCCTGAAATACCACCTTTAGATAAATCATAAATACCTAAAACTATATTAGCTTTATTTACTAAAACTAATTTGCATTCTTCTTGAAACTCTATTATATCCATATTCCATTTACTTAAAAGAAATTTAAAAAGGATATTACTATCAGTAAGTTTTAGTTTAACTGATTGAATATTTGAGTAGGATACTTTTATTTCTGCTACTTTCATAAGATTATTATTAATAAAAAAAGACCTGTAATTTTAAAACAGGTCTTTCTATAATTGTTAAACATTTGCCATTTCATGTTTATCATTCAATGAGAATGTTTCAACAGAAGTTTTAAAACTATCATAAGTTGATTTAGACTTTTCATTTTCTTCTGGTAGATAACAATATCTGTGAGTTAATATAATTATCTCACCAGTTTCTTTTACTGTGTATTCATAAGGCTCACATGCCTCTTTTTCAATACTTCCTTGCATTTGAGTTCCAATTAATGCTTGACAAGTCATTGCATCAAAAGTAGAAGGCAAATAAGCCTTTTTTGCAGTAGCATAAAAATTGCCTGTTACTTTACTTTGTACCATTTCAATACCTCCTTGCACTTCTAATACAAAAAATGAAGTTCCATCTTCTTTGTTTCTTTCTTTAAAATTGATAATTGTTACCATTGTTTTTGAGTTTTGAATTGAATTATATCAATACTTATCTATCATGAATAAATTCAGCTATCACCTTGAATAATATCTTAATCAACAAGTATTGATGCAATGACCATCATTGCTGAGTATAAGTGAGGGTTTTTAAGATGGTTGGTTTATATAAAATAGTTAAAATTGACTGTTTTTTTTATTCACAAACATTTAAAAAACTACCAGGAATTGAAAGAATCATATTTTGTTTGATTCCTGGTGTTTTACAACCTTGAATAGAAATTAGTTTGAATCAATGTTAGTGATAAAATTTATCCTTCAAAAAATTTTGTATTTTAAATATCTTGGTCTAAAAAGTCTATTTATATAACTTGGGCAGGGGGTAGTTTTCTTTCAGAACAAGTGGGGGTGCTTTTATTAGGGCAGTTTGTGTGTGTGAAAATTTTAGAATTTTTTTTTTTAGAAAAAAACTATCTTTAACACATAACAGAAAATAAATGTTTTTAGACTTAATTAATCTTTACAACAAAAACAGAAACAGTAATAAAACTCCTTTAGAAGATTTTAATACTGAATGCTTTGCTAATATTTTAAGATTATTTGAAATTGTCAAAAATGATTTCATTTATAATTTCCTTAAATTACCAGAAGACAAATATGTTATTAAAACTCAATTAAAAAAAGATTTACCAAATAACCCAAATTGTATTATTGATTTAGTTCTTATAGGAAATAAAAATATTTGTTTTATTGAAAATAAAGTTGAGTCTAATGAGGGACATGAGCAATTAAGTAGATACTGTAAAGTGCTGGATATTCATTTTTACAATTTAAACAAATATCTTTTTTATTGTACTAAATACACTGACCCAAAAAATAGAAACAAAGAATTTAACAATTATAATTTTAAACAATTCAAATGGTTTGAAATTGCAAAATTTTTAAAAAAACACAATAATGAAAATCCTATAATAAAAGACTATATATTATTTCTTAATCATTTCAAAATGGCACAAGACAACACATTCAAAGTTGAAAACTTACTTACTATGGAAAATATGATGAAAACTATCGAGATAGTTGAATTTCATATAGATAATTGTAAATTTGAATTTAATAGTTTTTTTGGTTGTGAAAAATACAATTCAAATTTTAACTGGAATCAATTGAAAAATCATAATAGGATTAGTCATTATAATTCAGGTATTTTAATTTCTCAATCAAATAAATATTCTGAAGTACTATATGCAATAGAACTTGAAGGTTTAACTTTATCAACACACATATATGTAAGTTCAGACCATGAGCAATATGAAGAATTTAAAGCCATTAATTTAGAGAAATTACTTTTAAAATGTAGAATTGAAAATTGGGGTTCTTCTATTTATCTGAAAGAAGATTTAGGAAAATTTTTAAACAATGAAAATTCTGATAAATTAATTAAAGATTGGTTTTTAAACAGTTTTGAAATTCTGAAAACTTTAATTTCAAATAATTCTCAATTAGATTGGAGATAAATGGAAGAATTAAAACTACAAAGAATTCAAACAGGTATAGCTGCTGAATATTATGTTGCAGGAGAATTATTAAGGTTAGGATATAATGTAACTTTTACATTTGGAAACACCAAGAGCATAGATTTACTTATTGAAAAAGATGATACTATTATTGCTATTCAAGTTAAAGGTATTCAAAGAACCAAATCAATATGTTGGAATTTAGATAAAACCAAAGTAAAACCTAATATTTATTATGTTTTGGTTAATTTACACATAGATAAACCATCTGAAAAACCAGAGTTTTTTATACTAACCTCAAATGAGGCTTTAAATTTATTTACAAGTTCTCCAAAATTAGGGGACAAAAGAGCCACTCTAGATTATAAGAAACTAAAAAGGTTAGAAGTTTACCAGGATAAATGGAGTAAATTATGTTGAAATTAGGTTACTCTAATTTTTTAAGTATAATTAACTGATATTCTGATGATTAAGCATAAATCTCTGTACTTCTTTTAAAATCGTTTAATTTGATTAAATTTGCAAAAATGAAATATTTTTACCATGCAAATTGATTCAGTTTTAGAAAAATTAAACCTTCTTGGAAAAGATGGACTTTTCTATTTGTCTGATATCAAATTAAAAGAATTCAATATAGTTTCCAATAGAATTAAAGAAACTTTGTTGAAACTTCTTCCAAATGCAATTTTTTGTATAAATAATGAACCATTAATTTTATTTTTTGACAATCCAAAAGATTTAGATTTACTAGAAAAGCAAATTTGGAATTTTAATCAAACTCCAATAGTTTTTATTATTTCTAAAAATCAAATACAAATAAAGAATGGATTCAATTTTGTAAAAAATACAGGATTAAATGATTTAACTGATTCAAATAATATTAGTGATTTTGATTACTTTAAATTAATTACTGGGGAATCATGGGAAAAATATAAATCAAAATTTGATAGTAGAAAAAGAATTGATAGCTACTTATTAAGTAATATTGAAAGTGCAAGAAACATTTTAATTAACAAAGGGTTAGATTCAAATGTTGCCAATTCCTTAATAGGTAGAGTAATTTTCATAAGATATTTAATTGATAGAAAAGTTGAATTAAATAAGTATGAAATTTTAAGCAAAGAGCAATTTTATGAAATTTTAAAAAACAAAGATTCTGCATATAAGCTTTTTAAACAACTGAGAAATGATTTTAATGGAAACTTATTCCCTTTAGAGTTTTTCATTAATGGTATCACAGTAAATGAAGAAGACTTAGTTGATGAAGAACATCTTGATGTAATTATAAGTTTATTAAATGGAGATAAATTAATTTCATTAAATAAAAAATCTGAAATACAATTATCTTTTTTTGATATTTATGATTTTTCAATTATCCCTATTGAGTTTGTAAGTAATGTATATGAAAAATTCATTGGAAGAAGTAACCAAGCTGAACAAGGTGCTTATTATACTCCACTTTTTTTAGTTGATTATATTCAAAAAGAAACTGTTACTGAATATTTTAATTCAAATTCAAAGCTTTATAATTGCAGGGTTTTAGATCCTGCATGTGGTTCAGGAGTATTTTTAGTTGAAACTTTAAGACAAATTATTTTGCAATATAAGTTAATTAATCCAACTTATAATGACTCATTAGATAGTTATAAAGAAGAACTAAAACTCCTTTTAACTGAAAATATTTTTGGAATTGATAAAGATGAAAATGCAATTAAAGTTGCTATATTTTCACTTTATATTACTCTACTTGATTATTTAGAACCAAGTAGTATTGTTGGGTTTCAATTCCCAACTTTACTTGGTACTAATTTTTTTGTTGCAGATTTTTTTGATTTAGATGCTGAGTATAACAATATATTAAAAAACAAGCATTTTCAATTTATTTTAGGAAACCCTCCTTGGGGTAAGGTTGCAGATAGTGTTAAACTTTATGAATCTTACTGGAAAGATAAAGAGAAAAATGAAAAAATTGATATTAAAGTAACTGACAAACAAATTTCACAAGTTTTTCTAATTAGAGTGAAAGATTTCTCTTTTGATGAATCTGCATTAATTGTTACAAGTAAGATATTATATAATATTAATGCAAAGGATTACAGAAGGTATTTACTTTCAAATTTCAAATTCAGACAAGTCTTTGAGTTATCCTCAATTGCAGAAAAAATATTTAATGTTTCTAATGATTCATCTATAGAACCTGCTGTTGTCTTATTTTACAAAGTCTTAGAAAAAGATGAAGAGTTAAAAAGCAACTTGATAACACATATTTCAGTAAAACCTAATTATTTCTTTAATACATTAAAACTATTAGTAATAGAAAAGTTTGACATTAAAGAAGTATTTCAAAATTTATTTTTAGATTATGACTGGATTTGGAAAACCTTAGTATTTGGTAATATACTTGATTTTTATTTTTTAAAGAGATTAAAAGATAAGAATACTTTTGAGACAATTAATGATATTGTTTCAAACACATCTCACTTTATTAAAGGTCAAGGATTAAAATTTAAAGATGGCAAAAGGAAAATTGACACATCAGAATTTTCAAACTATAAGTTTATAGGTTCATTAGAAAGAACATTTGATAAGAATGGAAATGTAAAAGATACTACAACAAATTACAACAAATTACTAAGACAATATTATTTAACAAAAAATCTCCCAAAATGGGACAGTAGGCATGTTGGGTATTTTCCTGATGATAAAAGAATATTCAATCAACCTACTCTATTGATTACAGGAGGAATAACTACAGAATACAAGTGTGTATCTGCAATAATGTATGAAGATGCGCTATTTAAAAGTTCCTTAACAGCAATTAAAGCTATAAATAGCAATGGCATAAATGAATTAAAATCAATTTGTGCTTTATTAAATTCTACTTTTTTCTCTTACTATATATTATCAAGTGGTTCATCTGCAGGAATAGAAAGAAAAGAGTCACATGATGAAGAAAAATGGGGAATGCCTTTTTCTACAAATAATGAAATAATTAATCTTGTTTCTGAAACAGAAAAACTATTAAATGATGATTATGAAAGTATTTTAAGTAATGAATCAATAAAATTAGAAATATCAAAAATTTATGATGAAATTGATAATCAAATTTTTAAAAGTTACAACTTATCATCATTAGAAAGAAGCCTTGTTGATTATGCTGTAAATATTTCAATTCCATTAAGAACAGGTAAAAAATATGAAAATGTTTTTAAGAAACTCAATTTTAAAAGTTCAATACTTGAGAACTATGCTGAAATATTTCTAAATCATTTTGGTTCAATTTATAACAAGAAAGGGCATTATTTTGAGATTGAAATTATATTTTCAAAGCATACAATTGCAATGTATTTTAGGGTAACTCTTAATAAATCTACAAAAAAAATTGTTTGGTCTCAAAAAGGGTATAAAGAATTGTTAAGTACATTTACAAGATTAAGTTTTGAAAATGTTGGTCAAAATCTTTTTATTCAAAAAGACATAAAAGGGTTTGAAAATGATGGTTTTTATGTTATTAAACCAAATGAATATAAATCTTGGCATCCTGCACTTGCTTATTTAGATTTATCTGAATTTATAGAAGCATTACACAACTCAAAACCTAAAATTGATGAGTAAATTAGATGCATCAAATTTCAAATATCTTGATTTTTATCATGACAATGTGTTTGAGTTCATTTTAACTCAAATATATAACTGTTATAACAAAATGCTTAATGATTATTCTTTAATTGAAAACAATGAAAATTTAATTAGAAATGGACTTTACAAAAATTATTTAGAAAACAATGAAATAAGGGAAGAGCTTCAATTAACACCTTATCTATTTGATACAGAGGTTGAGTTATATAATGATGATGATTTAGTAAAAGGCAGAACTGATATTAAAGTTTATAATGCAATTGAAAGAACTAAAAATACAGATGCATATTATATAATTGAATGTAAGAGAATTGATGGTTCTAATGGACTTAATGATAAATATATCTCAAATGGAATAAATAGATTTATTGAAAATGAGAAATATCCATCTTTCAAAAAAGTTAATGGGATGATTGGTTTTGTAGTCAATCCAATTGATATTGAGCAAAACACAAAAAACTTTTCAGATTTAAAATTTCACCAATTTATTAATAATTTTAATTATTCTTACATTTCAAATCACACTACAACTAACTCGAATAATATAACTTTATATCATTTAATGTTAGATTATTCAAGTAAAATAAATACCAGCTCTAATTAAGTTTAATGTTTATAAAAGTCCCCAGCCCAAAGAAGGCTGGAAACTTATCAACTCAAAAACCAATTGTAATCTCCATTACCAATCAGTGCTTTCTGAATACCATTTGTAAAATCATAGGCATTCACATTTCTGTCAAGAAAAGTGTCTATATAAGAAGATTTATTGGCTTGTGTAAAGAGATTATAAACATTCCAAAGGTTTATATCTCCTTGCTCATTTCTGCAAAAGCTATCATCTTCAAAATAATCTTTTACAATGGTATTAATATGACCATCTGTAAAGTTTAAATTTGGAATCAATGCTTTATCCTTTTTTGGTAAATGTTGATATAATCTTGTTCTACCAATTAATTGAGCAAATTGAGTTTCTGTTAATGAATGTTTAGCAAACTCTTTCATTCCTAACAAATGCTTTTCAGTATTATAGTTTTGAATTACTTCTATAATTTTAGTTTGTAATTCTTGGTAAGAGCTTACTTTCATATCATCTACAAAGCCATCACTCCAAACACATAAATTACAGCATACTTTATTTTGGAATCCTATAAAAAACTTGAATTTTTCAAAAGTCTTTTTGTTACATAAATTCTCCAGATTATAGCTTCTTACTCCACCTATTGTAAGAGCAATTTCATTACCATTAATAGTATCTACAATACTTGGTATCCTAATAATAAAAGCCATTCTTTCAAAATATTGTGTTCTCTCATGGTCTAACAAGTCCTTTACATTTTTATGTATTGCTTCTGGAGTTCTACCTTTAATTTGATGACTTACTCTAATTTCAGGTTTTTCAAATGTATGATGTGGAAATACTTTTAAAACTGCTTCTTGTGCAATTTCAATAAATTCCTGGTGTGAAATAGTTCTTTCATTATCCTTGCTAAACACAGGAATGACACAATCATTTTTTAAACTGTATAAATTGATTTCTTGTGTGTTGGCTTCAATAAAAGGTTTGGTTGGAAATTTTGAAATACCAGGAGTTATTACATTACCTGTTTGCATAGTACCAGGATGAATAATATTATTAGTTTGTTTTACAGGAATTAATTTATGTGATTCCTGGGTTATTTTGGATTCAATAATGATTTGTGCCTCCATTTGTGCTAAATGATTTTGGGTTTAATAATATTTCTTTTGAATTAATAGTGTCCTTCTGAATTTTGAAGTCATATTCTAAAAGTTCTCTCCAATTGCTATATTGATTATACAATACTTTTAGTTCATTAAGATTTTTGGTGCTTTTAATCTTTTCTCTGGCATCTTGTAGATTTGTACCACTATTACACCATTCTAAAATTTTTCTTCCTGTAGCAGAATTAATAATGAATTCAGGCTTACCCATAAACAAGCCTGTTCTGTCTTTACTTGAAACAGCAAAATGTTTAATATCTACATCAAATACAATAGTGAATTCATAATCTAACCCATCTTTTTGTACTGCTTTCAATCCTACTTTTTCAGGAATGTATTTACCATCTTTTTGATTTAAAACATAATCCTGTTTAGTTCTCATTGTGGAAATAACATGAGCATCAGAATGTAAAATTTTATCTGTAAATGCTTTCTGTAATGGAGTAATTTTTGCCCAATTTGTAAATGAGTTTCCAGCTAATGAAGAATGATAATCAAGCAAGTAATCCCAACAATGACTAATGCTATCTATAATTACCACTTCAATACCTGCTTTCTCACAAACATCAATTGCTTTAATATAATTATCAGGTGTAAATGGTGGAATTAATGTAAGCACATTATAATTACCCAAATGAGCATATAAATCAGCACTTCCATTTTCTGTGTCAATAATGGCTATTTTACTAAAATCACCATTTGTCAATCCTTGTGCAAGTAATAAACTTGAATAAGTCTTACCTGAACCTGCTGAACCTTGTAGAGCCATTTTAATTTTGGCTTTCTTCCTTTCTGATTGTCTTAAATACATAGTTTTTTAAATTTTTATTAATAATTGGTTTTTAGGATGTTGTGTAATTAAATCTTAAAAATTAAGTTGTTAATTAAATGTATATTTTGTAATTTTGCAGTGTTAAAATGTTCTAAGAAAAGATGAAGCTAATAGCATGTTTTTAGGTCTGTTTGTTGTGATTCTACCTAAAATATCTTGCTATAACCTACCTTAAATTAATAAGGTAGCCCCTTGAAAAAGGGGGTTATGTTGAGAAACATTTCAACACTTGTTACACCTTTGAATCACAATAGAAGTGAAACACAACCAAGACCTGTTAGTGTAACACAGGCAGAGGATAATGAAGAGCCCAAAAAATTAACTCTTTATATTCCTTCAAACTTAGATATTGATGAAATTTTAAAAGTTACACCACCTAATTTTAAATTTCACAGAGATTATTTTATCTATTTACTACATCTTGTAACTGATATACCTTCAAGAAACAAAGATGTAGAGATGGTCTATGTTCCTTTTTATAGTGCTCTTATTCAAAGAAGAGTAAGAGATTACAGAAATTACCTTGATTATATGGTTAACAATAGTATTTTAATTGAAAACCACCAATATGTTGTTGGTAAATCATCAAGAAGTTTTAGATTTTCCTCAAAATTTCAAACTCCTGTAAAACCAGTTTTTATAACAAAACCAACTTTAATCAAAAGCATTTTAAAATTTATCAAGTTAGATGATAGTAATAACCAAACTGATTTAGTTATTAATCATATTGATGATAAGGATTTAGACTATTTGCTAAAATGGTTTAATGAAAAGCTTATTGTAAACTATAAAGAGGCAAAACAATATTTAGAGCAATTGTATGAGAGAGAAAAAAATGATTTTTTGATTGGTAGTAATGCAATGCAAAGATTTAATAGTAGATATTTAGTTCTGCTAAAATTACAGAGAAAAGATTTTACTTATTCAGTTGATAGTACTGCAGGAAGATTACATACAATTTTGACTCAAATCAAAAGTGATTTAAGACAATTTATTAAGTACGATAATAAAAACTTGGTAGCTATTGATATTACTAATTCTCAACCTTATTTGTCAACTGTTTTATTCAATAAAAAGAAAGTAGAAGAAAATGAAATAATTAAAACAATAAAACTATATAACAAATCATTCATAACACAAGACAAATTTAATTCATTACCCTATTATGTTAGTAAAAATGCAGAGAATGCATATTTATCAGAAAATGTAAATCAATATATTGAGATTGTTAAATCTGGTCAACTTTATGAAGAATTTGGTAGAATTCTACTAATGAAGGGAATAATAAAAGATGATTCACCAGTAAGAAATCAAGCAAAAAAAATCATTTTTAGTGCTATTTTTAGTCCTAATCAATCAATTTCTTACAATAGTGCAATAAAGATATTTAAAGATAATTTTCCTGATGTATATGAAATTTATAGATTAATAAAACAGAATGAGCATAGGACATTAGCTTGTTTATTACAAAATATTGAAGCAAAACTAGTACTTCATACAGCTTGTAAAATTATTTCAGAAGAAAAGCCAGAGATTCCAATATTTACTTTACATGATTCAATAATTACAACTGAAGGAAATGAAAATTATGTATATCAAATATTATATGATGTTTTATTAAATGCAATTGGAATTCCTCCAACATTGAAATTAGAAAATTGGAAAAAGGTAGCATAATACCTTTTTCCACTAACTACAAATACATACACATTAAAACAATCTTCCCTATTATGTTAGCAATTTTATTCTTTAATTCTTATTTAGTTTATTACTTAATTTTATCATATGCTCACTAACTTTTAGTTTAACAATTTTTCCATAATGAGACTGAGTTATACTCATTTTAGAATGTCCTAATAGTTCTGAAACTATTTCCATTGGAACATCATTAAAAAGTAATACAGTTGTTGCAAATGTTTTTCTGGCAATATGATGAGTTAGCTTCTTTTCAATACCTACAATCTCAACTATTTCTTTTAAATAGGAGTTGAATTTTTGATTGCTAATAACAGGTAATAGTCTTTTATCATCCTGGTATTTTTCAATTATTGAAATGGCTTTAGGAAGTAATGGAATTGAAATTTGTCTTTTAGTTTTTTGTCTATACATATCAATCCATAATCTATCATCAAACTTTTTTACCAAATGCTTTTCATTTAAAATAGACATTTCTTGATATGGTAAGCCTGTGTAACAACAAAACACAAACATATCTCTTACTTGCTCTAATCTCTTCTGTGAAAACTTATGATTTTCCAATTTATAAAGTTCTTTAGAAGTTAAATAGGTAATTGTATTTACTACTTTTTTAGGTTTATAAAGTAGAAATGGGTCAGTAACAATAAAACCTTCTGAAATAGCCAATTTAATTACTTTCCTAACTCTTTGAATACTTTTATTGATTGTAATCTGCTTAAACTTCTTTTCTGTTTTTAAGTAATAGTCAAAATCATTTAGGAACTTTAATGTAATATCTTCTAAAAGAATATTTTTCTTTTTGAATTTAAAGAATAGAAAATCACTTATATGCTGTTTGGCTTCAATAAATTTTGAGAATGTAGATTTTGTGTATTCAATCCCAATTAATTTTTCCATTCTTGAATTGTGTAAATCAAAAGTTTCAATTAAGGTTTTAGATGGTTTAATATCTTCCCCTTTGTATTTTAAATAAATATCTTCTACATCAAATTGTTCTTTTTGAACTTGTAGAAATAAAAAAGCCTGATTAATTTCTTGTTTAATCAGGCTCAATTGAGTATTTATTTGCTTGTGCTTAGTATCATTAGGAATTGCTTTTTGTAATGAGCTTTCCCAATTTTCAGGATTTATAAATAATCCAGTTGAGAAAACTTTCCTAATTCCATTAAAAGTGATTCTACACCTAATTGGTGCTTCATCTTTTGTGTTAATCCTGGTCTTATTTAATAAAAACAGAATTTTAATTACTGTTGAACTTTTCATAGATTTTAGATTTATGTGTACCTGATGTTTTTTTAATGTGTACCCAATTGTGTACCTGAATGTGTAACTGACTAAAAAATGAGTTGTCCTATAAGTGTACCCAAATAATTAAAATGTGTACCTTATTTTAACTTCAAAAAATAGAAAAATAGAAATGGTAATAGAGATGTAGATTTATTGTAAATCCTTATATAATAGGTGGGTTAACTGCATAAAAAAAGAGAACCAATTTCTTGATTCTCTTTACTTAGTAGCGGGAACAGGACTCGAACCTGTGACCTTCGGGTTATGAGCCCGACGAGCTGCCTACTGCTCTATCCCGCGATGTGCGTTTGTAATTTCAATAAAATTTCTTAGTAGCGGGAACAGGACTCGAACCTGTGACCTTCGGGTTATGAGCCCGACGAGCTGCCTACTGCTCTATCCCGCGATTTGTGAGTGCAAAAATACAACGATTATATTGAAAAACAAGAAAAAACTATAAAAAAATTAAAATTTCTTGTATTCATCTGATATAACTACCTTTGCACCTTAAATAATGAATCATGGAACATAAAGCAGGTTTTGTAAATATTATTGGTAACCCAAACGTTGGAAAGTCAACGTTAATGAATGCCTTAGTAGGAGAGCGACTGTCAATCATTACTAGTAAAGCGCAAACTACACGTCATCGTATTTTAGGAATTGTAAATGGAGATGATTTTCAAATGGTACTTTCGGATACTCCTGGAATTATTAAACCCGCTTATGAGTTGCAAAATTCGATGATGGGTTTTGTGAAAAATGCTTTTGAAGATGCTGATGTGTTGTTATATATGGTTGAAATAGGTGAAAAAGAATTAAAAGACGAGAGTTTCTTTAATAAAATCATTCATTCCAAAATACCAGTCTTATTATTGTTAAATAAAATTGATAAATCCAATCAAGAGCAGTTAGAAGAGCAAGTAAGTATGTGGGCTGAAAAAGTGCCAAATGCTGAAATTTTTGCAATTTCTGCATTGGAAAACTTTAATGTACAAGCTGTTTTTAATCGAATTATTGAGTTATTACCTGTGTCACCTCCTTATTATCCAAAAGATTCTTTAACCGATAAACCGGAACGTTTTTTTGTAAATGAAACAATCAGAGAGAAAATCTTATTGAATTACGATAAAGAAATTCCGTATGCTGTAGAAATTGATACAGAAGAGTTCAAAGAAGATGATGCAATCATTCGCATTCGAGCCGTTATTATGGTAGAAAGAGATACACAAAAAGGGATTATTATTGGACACAAAGGAGCTGCACTTAAAAAAGTGGGAATGCAAGCAAGAGAAGATTTAGAAAAATTCTTTGGCAAGCAAATTTTTTTAGAAACCTATGTTAAAGTCAATAAGGATTGGAGAAGCAACATGAATCAATTGAGAAGATTTGGTTACAACCAAAAATAATCAGTGAATTATTCTTTCCATTAAACTTTGTAATTGATGCATTTCTGGGATTCCTTTTTTTCTGTTTTTTCGAGCCATATAATATAATAGAAACCAAGCCATAATCATTGTAGTCATAATAATGATTTCAATTTTAAAGGGTTGACCTAAGCTAGCTTTAGAGTAGGCAGAAACTCCAGCAATAAAGAAAAAGACAGCAACTAAAAAGTGTAAGAAAATAAAAAGAGTCCATAGCACAGGATCTGGTCCATAAAGACCATTTACAGCAGTGTTGCCATCTTCCATACGTTCTAATTGCAAATGAAGATGTGGAGAATATTTTTCTCTTTTTAAAATACCTAAGCTGAGCCAAATATGATGGTCTGAAATTTTTATTTTATAATCGGGTTCAATTTCCGATTTTAATTTTTCAAATTCATGCAGCACCACATCCATGGGTTTATTGGCTACAGTATAAAAACGAAGTCGTAGGGTAATGTTTTTCTCCATAAGCAGGGGTTTTCTGTACTAATCTACGAAAAAAATATTAAAAAAAAGGAATAGGTTTAAATTTATTGTGCTGTAAATAAAGAGATTAAATTGAAAAAGCAAATGCATTTTTCTAAAATCTAAATGATTATCTTTGCACTTTCAAAAAAATAAGGAATGAATAATATTGTAGCCATAGTAGGTAGACCCAATGTTGGAAAATCAACTTTTTTCAACCGTTTAATACAACGTAGAGATGCGATTGTGGATTCGGTTAGTGGTGTTACCAGAGATCGAAATTATGGTAAAAGTGAATGGAACGGAAAAGCCTTTTCTGTAATTGATACAGGAGGATATATTAAGGGTTCGGATGATATTTTCGAAGGTGAAATTAGACGTCAAGTTGAATTAGCTATTGATGAAGCAGATGCTATTATTTTTGTAGTAGATGTTGAAGAAGGAGTTACTCCAATGGATGAAGAAGTAGCAAAATTACTTCGAAAAGTAACCAAACCTATATTATTAGCTGTGAATAAAGTTGATAATGGAGCGCGTGAAAAAGACGCTGTGGAGTTTTATGCACTTGGTTTAGGCGAATATTTTACCATTGCAGGAATGAATGGAAGTGGTACAGGAGAATTATTAGATAAATTGGTTGAGGTCTTACCAGAATTACCTGAGGTAACTGAAGAAGAAAATCCGTTACCTAAATTTACGGTAGTAGGAAGACCAAACGCTGGAAAATCTTCATTTATTAATGCATTAATCGGTGAAGATCGTTTTGTAGTAACTGATATTGCTGGAACGACAAGAGATGCTATTGATACCACTTATAATCGTTTTGGATTCGAATTTAAATTAGTGGACACAGCAGGAATTCGAAGAAAAGCAAAAGTAAAAGAAGATTTAGAGTTTTATTCGGTAATGCGTTCGGTTCGAGCGATTGAACATAGTGATGTCTGTATCTTAATGATTGATGCTACAAGAGGTTTTGAAGGTCAGGATCAGAATATATTTTGGTTAGCCGAAAAAAACAGAAAAGGTATTGTAATCTTAGTAAACAAATGGGATTTAATTGAAAAAGATACTATGTCTACAAGGGATTATGAAAGAAAAATACGTGAAGAATTACAACCTTTTACCGATGTGCCTATTTTATTTGTATCGGCTTTAACAAAGCAACGTTTATTGAAGGCTTTAGAAGTGGCAGTAGAAGTGTATGAAAACAGAAAGCAACGTATAGCGACTTCTAAGTTCAATGATTTAATGCTACCTATAATTGAAGCCTATCCACCACCAGCTATAAAAGGGAAATATGTAAAAATTAAATATTGTATGCAGTTGCCAACGCCAACCCCACAATTTGTATTTTTTGCTAATTTACCTCAATATATTAAAGAGCCTTACAAACGCTTTATTGAAAATAAATTACGTGAACAGTATAATTTTTCTGGAGTGCCTATCGATATTTATTTCAGACAAAAATAAAATTAAAAAGAGCTTTCAATAACTGAAAGCTCTTTCGTTTAGTACAACAACCTCATTCTTATTATTGCACTATTATTTTTTTGGTAATAATTTTACCATTTTGATGAGTCATTTTCAAAGTATAAATCGTTGGTGCTGTAGCTTCATCTAAAACGAAATTGATAGTTTCTTTATTCGCAATTGTAAAGTTTATGTTTTTGGTATTTCCAGATAAGTCAATCAAGCTGATTTCTTTTAGATTACTATCATTCGTGAAAATTTTAGAAACATGACCTCTGAAAATTGGATTTGAAACTACTACTAACGATTCTACAAAATCATCAGAATACGATTGAGATGTATTTTGAAAATGTACCAAATGATTGTCGCTCAATTCTTGAACGGTAATGTCATCAATTTCCATTTGAACCATACTGTTTACTCCCAATTTTGTTGCATTGTCTACAGAAGGGTAAAACCAAAGTTGTGAATTATTTTGGATTGGAATAAAAGTGAAACGTACAACTTGCCAAAATGATTTGGACTTATTCACTTCAAAAGCCCATGCTAATTCACTTGATTCTTCAATTTTAGGTTGCTTATCTGAAGCAGTATTTGATAAATTGCTTGCAGTTCTTAAATTTACTGATGGATTTTGTGCTTTAATTTCTTCTGCATTTAAATTGGTAACCGCCTTTACCTTAAATGAGATCTCATATTTTTTTCCAACTTCAAAAGCAAAGTTTGTATAAATACCACCACCGTTTTCTTTTGTAACACGTAACGTTGCCCAAGTATTTGTGTTTAAGTTTCCAGAAACTACAGGAGTTCCATGACTAGCAGCCCAACCTTTTATACAGCTTGGTGCGCTAAAACCATTTCCGATACAGTTTCCGCTCAAACTGCCATTGGTAAGATTTTGAGAAATACCAAAAAAAGAAGTAAGTAAAAAAGTCGCCAATAATAATGTTGTTCTCATGTTTATTTATAATTAGATTTTTATTTGTTATTTTCGATATGCAAATATTCAAACTATTGTAAAATAAAGCAGTAAGAAATCTCCCGAAATTAAAGGGGAAAAACACCCTTTTTTTTATGGGTAACTATCAATAAAAAAAGAGAGTGAGGAAGTATTATTCCTCACTCTTTTAAAGTTGTATAAACCAATGTTATTCAATTACTAATTTTTGTGTAACTATATTGTGGTTTTGAGTCATCATTTTTACGACTAAATACTTTTATTTTCATTAGTATTCATTCGATTGATAAAATATTGTTTTATCGAATGGTTGTGGAGCCTTTTTCTTTGATAATAGTCATTATAGGTCTGTTTTCAATTTTGCTTTCTAGCCAAGAAATAATATCTAGATATAAAAAGGCCCTTCTTTCGTATGGATGATCTTCATATTTTTTCAATCGGCTGTGCAGTTTTTTGAACTCTCCTTTCAATTGATGCGGATAAATAGAACCTAAATTTCTTAAAAACTTAATCATTTCGCGTTGCACTTCGTGTAAGTCATTCATTTTGATTAAAAACTTATAGGTGCTTTTCAATTGTAATTCTAATTTATAGTCTAAACTAGCTTCATAATGTGCTACTAAACTCAAAACTCTTGCAAAACACATGAGATCTTCACGCATGGTTAAATTTCTGTTATCGATAATTTTTTGTAAGTATTCAATACATTTTATATTGTTTCCTACACCAAAATACATACACGCTATTTTATAGTAGAAAACCATCACATGGTGTTCGTCTATTTTATCTTCATCAGTTTTTATTTTTTTAAGTACATCCTCTATAAGTGTTAAGCCTTGGTCAAAGGAGCCTTCAATAAAGTGTAGATTCAGCTTGCTATTGTAAATGCATAAAAAGGTAAGGATGCTAACATTGTCATTCTTGGGAAAAGCATCTAGAGCTATTGTTTCTTCAAGTTTATCCAATGTTTCTTTAAATAAAGTTTTATGTTTAATTAAATACAAGCATTCTAATAAATAATTCACTCCTTTGATGTACCAAACTGGATTTAAATAAATCATTTTTGGATTGTCATAAAATAGATCTACCCATTTTTTTGCATATTTATAACAGGATAAAAAATCTTGAATCAAAAAACTATACCATAAATGCGCTTTGTAAAGCCATAATTTTTCTCTAAATCCCAATTCAGTGATATTGTAATGCGGTAATTCTTTATTAAAATACAAGGTGATTTCTTGCATTTCGGCATCACTTTTAGCATAACCACTTTTCAGCATAATGCTGTATAATTGTAACGATAAATTTGATAATTTACTAGCGATAACATTTTCTTTACTTAGTTTTTTAGCTTGAGAAGTAAGTTCGTCTGCGCGACCTACAATACTGCGCGTGATGTATTGTGATTCAATAACTTTCTCAAGTTCTACAATTTCATAGGCAATATTTTTCTCTTCGTTTTCTAATGCTGCTATTTTGGCTTTTTCTAAAATTTTTAAACTTTGTTTGTATAAGCCTTTATGGTATAAAATTGTTGCAAAATCAAGTTGTTCTCGGATTAAAATCCGGTTATTTTGATTTACAGGATTCATTCGTAAACTCACCAAAATTTGTTTGTATAAATGAGCTTTTAAATTAGAGAGTTGAATTTTAGTGACAATTTTACTATTTAAAATAATGTCTTCATTATAACAATCCATTTTATCTAAAAGATTAAAGAGTAAAAGAAATTTGGCATTTACATTTACATCTAATCGATTGGCATATAATTTAAACTGACGCTTTTCTGACCTTGAAAGCGATTTGATTAAGATGAATAAATTGTCTTTTGATAGGTTTGCCATTGTAAAAAAACGAATGTTAAGTTTTTGTAAATCAGAATATTATAAAATAAAAAAATAGTTTTAATACTGTAAAAGAAAAATTTAAAAACCCTCTTTACATAAAGCAAAGTATAAATTTGTATTCATAAATTAAAATTAAGTTTAATAATTCTTTTATGGAGAAAGGGAAAGTACAAATTTTCGATACCACCTTACGAGATGGAGAACAAGTTCCAGGCTGTAAACTGAACAAAGAGCAAAAAATAATTATTGCTAAACGTTTGGATGAATTAGGGGTAGATGTAATTGAAGCAGGTTTTCCAATTTCAAGTCCAGGAGATTTTGAAGCTGTGGAAGCGATTGCAAAAATTGTTAAGAATGCAACTGTGTGTGGTTTAACAAGAGCCGTTGAAAAAGATATTGAAGTAGCAGCTCAAGCTTTAAAATATGCCAAAAAACCAAGAATACATACAGGAATAGGTACGTCAGATTCACATATAAAATACAAGTTCAATGCTTCTAAAGACGAAATAATCGAACGAGCAGTTAAAGCAGTTTCTTTTGCTAAAAAATTTGTTGATGATGTTGAGTTTTATGCAGAAGATGCTGGAAGAACTGATAATGCTTTTCTAGCTCAAGTTTGTTCTGAAGTAGTTGCTGCTGGAGCAACCGTTTTAAATATCCCAGATACGACAGGGTATTGTTTGCCTGAAGAATATGGAGCTAAAATAAAATATTTAACGGAGCATGTAAGAGGTATAGAAAAAGCTATTTTGTCTTGTCATTGTCATAATGATTTAGGTTTGGCTACAGCCAATTCTATTGCGGGAGTTATGAATGGTGCTAGACAAGTAGAATGTACGATTAATGGCATAGGGGAACGAGCAGGAAATACTTCTTTAGAAGAAGTGGTTATGATTTTAAGACAGCATCCTACTTTAGGTTTAGATACCAATATCAATTCTAAATTATTAAATGAAATGAGTCATTTGGTTTCTGAAAGTATGGGAATGCTAGTACAACCTAACAAAGCCATCGTGGGAGCCAATGCTTTTGCACATAGTTCTGGAATTCATCAAGATGGAGTAATTAAAAATCGCGAAACGTATGAAATAATTAATCCAGAAGATGTTGGCGTAACTGAATCTTCCATCATTTTAACAGCACGAAGCGGAAGAGCGGCTTTAGCTTACAGAGCTAAAAAAATTGGTTACGAATTAACCAAATTACAATTGGATGTAGTATATCAGGAATTTCTAAAAATAGCTGATAGAAAGAAAGAAGTGGTCGATGAAGACGTGCATAGAATTATAGAAAATAATAAAATTGGTATCGTAGCATAAATATGGAAAAGAAAACCTTATTTGATAAAGTGTGGGATAGTCATGTGGTAAGTGAAGTACCCAATGGACCTCAAATTCTATATATAGATAAACATTTAATACATGAAGTTACGAGTCCACAAGCTTTCGCTGAATTAGAAGAACGTCAAATTCCTATTTTTAGACCAAAGCAAATTGTCGCGACTGCGGATCATAATGTACCTACAAAAAATCAGCATTTGCCGATAAAAGACCTTTTATCAAAAAATCAATTAGAACAGTTAACAAAAAACTGCGAGAAAAATAATATTACCTTATACGATTTAGGACATCAATATCAAGGTATTGTACATGTTATTGCTCCTGAATTAGGAATTACGTTACCAGGCATGACTATGGTTTGTGGTGACAGTCACACTTCGACCCATGGAGCTTTTGGAACCATTGCATTTGGTATTGGAACAAGTCAGGTGGCACAAGTGTTTGCGAGTCAGTGTTTGTTATTAAATAAACCGAAAAGTCTTCGCGTAAGTGTTAATGGGCAGTTAGCCAAAGGTGTTACTCCAAAAGATGTTATTTTATATATCATTTCAAAAATTGGAACCAATGCAGGTACAGGTTATTTCTGTGAATATGCGGGGAATGTTTTTCAAGAGATGTCTATGGAAGGAAGAATGACCGTTTGCAATATGAGTATTGAAATGGGAGCAAGAGGAGGGATGATTGCTCCAGACGATATTACATTTGAATACATAAAAGGAAGAACATTTGCACCAAAAGGAAATGAATTAGAGGAGAAAATAGCCTATTGGAAAACATTACCAACAGATGAAGGTGCTGTTTTTGATAAAGAGTATGCTTTTGATGCAGCAGATATTGCTCCGATGATTACTTATGGGACCAATCCTGGTATGGGAATTAAAATTAATGATCGCATACCAGTTTTGGAAGATGAATCATTTACAAAAGCTTTAGATTACATGGGTTTCCGTAAAGGAGAATCTTTATTGGAAAAACCGATTAATTATGTTTTTATAGGGAGTTGTACTAATTCTAGAATTGAAGATTTCAGAATTGCGGCTCAATATATTAATGGTAAACAAAAAGCGGCTCATGTAAACGCCTTAATTGTTCCCGGTTCACAACAAGTAGCTAAACAAATTCAGGAAGAAGGGTTAACCGCTATTTTTGAAAAAGCAGGTTTTGAAATTCGTCAACCTGGTTGTTCCGCATGTTTAGCCATGAATGATGATAAAATTCCAGCTGGTGAATATTGTGTGTCTACTTCAAATAGAAATTTTGAAGGAAGACAAGGACAAGGTGCTCGTACTCTTTTATCGAGTCCTTTAGTTGCTGCCGCTATTGCAGTAGAAGGTAAAATTATTGATATTACAAAACATCTGAATTGATCATGGAAAAATTTACAACACTATATTCTAAAGCGGTTCCATTACCAGTAGAAAATATTGATACAGATCAAATTATTCCTGCAAGATTTTTAAAGGTTACCAACAAAGTTGGTTTTGGAAATAATCTTTTTAGAGATTGGCGTTTTCATGAAAATAATGAACCCATTACTTCTTTTGTACTTAATAATCCTAAATATTCTGGAAAAATATTAGTGACAGGTGATAATTTTGGTTGTGGAAGCAGTAGAGAACATGCGGCTTGGGCTTTAACAGATTATGGCTTTAAAGTGATTGTTTCTAGTTATTTTGCAGATATTTTTAAAGGAAATGCTTTAAATAACGGATTGTTACCCATCCAAGTTTCCCCTTCGTTTTTAAAAGAGGTTTTAACTTTAATTACTCAAGATCCTGAAACCGAACTTGTCGTTGATTTAGAACAACAAACCATTGCTGTAAAAGATATTGGTTTACAAGAAACGTTTGAAATTGATGCTTATAAAAAACTATGTCTGATTAACGGGTATGATGATATTGATTTTTTAGTAAGTAATACAGATAAAATTGAAGCTTTTGAAGCAAATAGAAATAAAACACAATCCATAGTCATTTAAAAGAATCATTATGAAGATGAAAATAGCCGTGTTATCTGGAGATGGTATAGGTCCTGAGGTAACAAAAGAATCCGTAAAAGTATTACAGTCTATTGCAGATGCATTTGGACATGATTTTCAATTTAAAGAAGCTTTAGTAGGAGCTATAGCTATTGATCAAACTGGAAATCCATTACCAGAAGAAACATTAGTGCTTTGTAAAAATAGTGATGCCGTTCTTTTTGGAGCTATTGGTGATCCAAAATACGATAACAATCCAGATGCAAAAGTAAGACCAGAACAAGGTTTGTTGAAATTGAGAAAAGAATTAGGTTTATTTGCTAATATTCGTCCGATTACAGCTTATGATTCGTTACTTGAAAAATCTCCATTAAAGAAAGAAATCATTCAAGGAACGGATATGGTTATTTACAGAGAATTAACTGGAGGAATTTATTTTGGTGAAAAACAACTTAATGAAGAGGGAACAGTAGCTTCCGATTTGTGTGAGTATGCACAATATGAAATTGAAAGAATTGCGCATTTAGCGTTTAAAGCGGCACAACAAAGACGTAAGAAAGTAACTTTGGTAGACAAAGCCAATGTTTTAGAAACCTCAAGATTGTGGAGACGTGTCGTAACTTCATTAGCTAAAGAATATCCTGATGTAACTTTAGATTTTCTATTTGTAGATAATGCAGCCATGCAAATGATTTTAAATCCAAGTCAGTTTGATGTCATTTTAACAGAAAATATGTTTGGTGATATTATATCAGATGAAGGAAGTGTTATTGGTGGTTCCATAGGTTTGTTAGCTTCAGCTTCTGTAGGGAAAGGTACAGCTTTGTTTGAACCAATACATGGTTCATATCCACAAGCAACAGGTAAGAATATTGCCAATCCAGTAGCCTCTATTTTAAGTGCAGCGATGTTATTAGAACAATTTTCTTTACATGAGGAGGCCAGGTTAATCTATAAAGCAGTAGAAACCATGTTAAATGAAAATATTGGAACAATAGATTTAAATAAAGACAATCCATCAAGTACATCAGAAATAGGTGACGTTATCGTAAAGTTAATTGATAGTCAAGATGTAACCATAGGAGGGTCACATTTTGAAAATATTAAATTAGGAAAGTCAGTTTATATTTAAAATTAAGTTAAAAAGGATTTATTTCTTTTTAAACTGTAAGAAATAACTTTATTTCGCGGTTAGTTATTAATCGCGATTTTTTTATGCTTAAAAATTACTTGTCCCTGTTTGTTTTGTTGTTAAGTGGTATTGTTTTTAGTCAAAGTACCGTTTCTGTTTCTGGAAAATTAATAGACGATACCTTAAAATTACCTTTAGAATCAGCAACCGTTTATTTTTCTAGAGTTAGCGATTCTACCGTTGTCGATTATACCATTTCTGATAAAAATGGAAATTTTAGTTTTAAAATAAAAACACTAGATTATCCTGTAGTGTTGCGAGTTTCTTACACGGGTTACTTGGATTATAAAAAACAATTTACGTCTCTTGAAAAAGATATCGATTTAGGTACAATTGGATTACAGGAAAATGTTTCCTCACTAAAAGAAGTAGTGGTTAAATCAGAAATTCCACCTATTTCAGTAAAAGCGGATACTTTAGAATTTAATGCCTCTTCTTTTAAAGTGGCTCCAGATGCAAATGTTGAAAAGTTATTGAAGCAATTGCCTGGTGTTGAGATTGATACTGATGGTAAGATTACAGTGAATGGGAAAGAAGTGAATAATATTTTAGTCAATGGGAAACCTTTTTTTGGAAAAGATGGTAAAATTGCTACTCAAAATTTACCTGCTGAAATGATTGAAAAGGTACAGGTTACCGATACAAAGACTAAGAAAGAGGAATTATCAGGGCAAACTGCATCAGACAATACAAGTACCATTAATCTTACCATTCAAGAAGATAAAAACAAAGGCTTGTTTGGAAAAGCAACAGCAGGTTATGGAACCGATGATCGCTATGAATCGAGTGTGTTGTTCAACTATTTTAAAGATACTCAAAAGATAAGTGTTTTAGGTTCTTCCAATAATATTAACTCCGTTGGTTTTTCTATGGATGAGATATTTGACAATATGGGTGGCGGAAGAAATCAATCGATTTATATTAATAGTAATGGTAGTTTTGGAATCAACGGAATGCGTTTTGGTGGTAATTCAGGGATTACAAAATCGAATATGCTTGGTGTCAACTTTTCTGACGAATGGTTCAATAAAAAAGTAGATCCTAACGGAAGTTATTATTATACAAACTCCATTACAGAAAATAGAAATCGAACGGGTAGAATTAATCTTTTGCCTACAGGAAATACAAGTACGAATTCAGAATCGAATGCAAAAACAG
Organism: Flavobacterium profundi; assembly: GCF_006491645.1. Taxonomy (GTDB): domain Bacteria; phylum Bacteroidota; class Bacteroidia; order Flavobacteriales; family Flavobacteriaceae; genus Flavobacterium; species Flavobacterium profundi. The sequence continues at coordinate 1,779 of NZ_VDCZ01000003.1, read as the reverse complement.
ACAATACAGGACATGCTATTAATTTCGATTTAGAAGTAAAAATAGATTCTACAACAACATTGTATTTGTCTCCTAATCTATCTAAAAATAAAACGTTAGATCAATATTCTAGTTTTTCCAGTTCTTTCGATAGTTCAAACGCTTTGTTGAACGAAAATACAACGAATAATTTCCAAAATGTGGAACGTTCTAGTTTTACTAATAATCTGTATCTCTATAAAAAACTAAAGCGTAAGGGTAGAGGCGTAAGTTTTACGATGAATAATGAATATAGTGATAATGAAACCAATTTAAATACGATTACCAATACCGTTTTTTATCAATCAGGAAATCCAGATGATAGTAGAAATCAAAATCGATTGGATACTGATAAGATGGACATGATAGAACTCGAAGTGGGTTATTCAGAACCTATTACCGATTCTTTAAAATTAAGCTTTGAAACTTCTTTTAAAACCCAACGCTTTAGAAACGGTACAACTACTTTTGATTTTGATGCTGCCACAAATACGTATACCGATTATAATGATTTGTTATCGAATCAGATTTTTTCAAGAAACAACACTTTTAATGGTTCAGTAGGAATTAATATCACAAAAAGTAAATACCGTTTTAATCTCGATTTTGGTACCGATTTTTTAAATTATGACAATCAATCCACTTACCTAGGTACAGTTACTACATTAAAGAATAATTATATGTATCCTAATGTAAGAGCCTATATCAATTATAAAGTAGCCAAATCTAAGTCAATTTACAGTCGCTATACCTATAATGTAAATTTGCCTTCTGCGGAGCAATTATTACCTTTTGAAAATTTAGCCAATCCTTTAAATACCATTACGGGTAATGCGTTCTTAAAACCTGTATAAAATCATAATTTGTATATGAATTTCAATAATTACGATTATGCAACACGTTCTGGTTTTTATAGTTATTTTGGTGGAAGCTTACGTAAAAATCAAATTGTAAGTTCGACGGTTTATGATGCCGATTTTAAAGCAAATACAACCTATCAAAATATCGATCAAACGTATAATTTTTATACGGGTTTTAGTGTCAATAAATCCTACAAAAAAGAGAAGAGAACCTTTAAATATGGATTTGGAATTGGTGTAAATTATGATTTTAACCAAGGTTTAACCAATGCTGCTTTGTACCAAGCAAAAGGAATACAGTTGAATCCAAGAGCGAACCTTTCTTGGTCCATAGACGAATTAGTTACTATTTCTCCTTCTTATCGTTATACTTATAATGCTACTTCTTTTGAAAATTATGTAATCGATAAAACCAATACGTTCAGACATATTTTTAAACTGGAAGCGACTACCTATTGGCCTAAAAATGTAGTTTTAGGAAATGATTTTGGATATACGTATAATTCAAATATTGCAAATGGTTTTCAAAAAGACTTTTATTTGTGGAATGTGAGTTTAGGTTATAATTTCTTTAACGAACAATTATTAGCTAAAGTAAAAGTGTATGATTTGTTAAACCAAAATGTGAATGCTACACGAACCATTACACCCACTGCCATTACAGATGAAGAAAATACCGTTTTACAACAATATGTGATGTTCTCTTTAACATATAAGTTGGAAAAATTTGGTGGTAAAAAGAAAGATAGTAATCGCTTTATGATACATTAAATAAAAAAGGTGCTCAATGTGCACTGCCCCCAAAAAGTTAGACACTATTTGGGGGTATTTTTATGGAAAGAAAAGTCAAGTACGATTATGCATTTAAATTAGAATGCGTAAGATTAGTTTTAGAAAAACA
>NZ_VDCZ01000002.1 GCF_006491645.1 Flavobacterium profundi | reverse complement strand
GGGCTCACCTCTTCCCTTTCCGAACAGAGAAGTTAAGCCCGACTGCGCAGATGGTACTGCAATCTTGTGGGAGAGTATGTCGTCGCCTTTCTTTTGAAAACCCTTATCTAACGATAAGGGTTTTTTGTTTTTATATGGTTTTAAAATAGATTTGTTTTTACGTATTTGGAATCTTTTTGAAATACACGCAATCTGTATGTATGGGACAAATAGTACATTTTGGATTTGTAGGTCTACAAATAGTTCTACCTAAAAAAGAAAAAGCCATACCAATATCATTCCACATCGAATAAGGAAGTTTTTCCATAAGTATTTTTTCAATTTTATTAGCATCTTTATATTCTGGAGTTAATCCAAATCGAGGTACTACTCGTAAAACATGTAAGTCAACTAGAATACCTTCTGGCTTTTGATGTGTTTCTCTTAAGATAACATTTGCAGATTTTCGACCAATACCTTTTAATTTAACTAGTTCATCTAGTCTTTTAGGAATAGTTTTGTCTTTTAAAACACTAGTGGTATCTAAAATCCAGTTGATTTTATTAGAATAGTTTCTTACACTTGAGAATAAACAAAAGATTATTAGAATTAGAGTTGAAGATACTCTTGAAGGTGGGTTCATTTTGAAAGAGGACATGAGTACATCTACATATCAATCAAAAGTAATTGTATAAAAAAGAGGCCTAATTAGCCTCTTATAAAGTTTAATATAATAATAACACATGTTACTTTACAGCTTCTACTGTATATCCTTGTTTTCTAAGTAATTTTATAACGCCTTCTTGACCTGCTAAATGTGCCGCACCAACAGCAAAAAAAGTGGGTTTTGATTTTGTAACTTTCTCAATTATAGGAATCCAATTATTATTTCTTTGTACAATTAAATCATTTTCATATTCAGTAAACATCTTACTTTCAAATTCCTTAGATAGAGTTAGTATACCTTCAATATTTTCGCTTTTATAAACGGCAAGCATTTTGGCCATTTCATCTTTATCTGAAACTAAATTATCATTTGAAGCTTTTAATAGTTCTTCTACTTGTATTTTGTAGGGTATTTTATCAAAAACATTCATCTGGTCTTCAATAGTTTCTAATCCATAAATTTCTTCATTTTGTTCCTTAGCAATTTTCATAAGTTCCATATCAACAGCTTTCATTGGACAATCTAATAATTTTGGTAAATACATGGAACTAATCATAAAGGGTTTGAATGAGTCTATCATTTGTAAAGAAAATCCAGTATTTTCTTTCAAGAAAGTATCTAATTTTTTTGCTTCATCTGTTGTAATTAGTGAACTAACAGTTACCCCATCTTTCATCATAACTTTACGCATCATCGTAGCTTGTAAATTGGGATCATCCATATCTATCTCAAGATACAATTGCAAAGTTTCATCAAATGCTTTTAAAACATCATCATCTATATTGGTTTCACATACCGCATGCATTGTTCCATATAAATAGGAAGGTTTTTCAATGCCATTACCAGAAATTTTCCATAATAGGCTATTTTCTAATTTTTGTGCATTGGCTAAATAACTAAAAATCATAAGGGCAAATACTACTGAAAATTTGACAAGATCTACAATAATTCGTATCATAATGAAATATATTTAGTTATAAATCTAATTTTTCTAATTCTTTGTAATTTCTATTCAATCGTTTTAATAGAATACCATACAGTAGTTTATAAAACAACCATATCACACCTATAATAATTAATACACAAACAGTATATGCAGCAAATAGAAGTGTGTAGAATACATTCGGATTCACATTTTGTGTCGCTTTTTCTATAACTTCATTTAAATTAGGATCATATTTAAATTGAAAAGTAAAAACAAGTATAAACAGAATAAATGACATCATTAAATTATACCACACATAGTATTTTACTGTTTTTCTAGTTTTAATAATGGATTGCATTAATTTTTTTACCGTTTCAGTAGTATTGATATTTTTAAAATTTTTATAAAACTGAAAGATGAAGAATATAATGATACCATAGTTAATAATAGTAATTACAGGTATAATTTTATTTAAATGATAGATTTCTAGCGTTTTGAAATAATGTTCGTCGGTTGTAAAAAAGCTTAAGGTAAGCCATAAGACAATCTCTAAAATACTGATAATTAAAATCCATTTCACAATAGAAGAAGATCTTTTATGAAGCATTTTATAAATGTCTTTTTCGGTAAGTTGGTTAAAAGAATGTTCTCTTTTTTTCCAATCTTTTTTTAATATCTCTAATTCATCCATTCAATTACGGATTTAATATTTTTTTTAATTTTCCTTTTACTCTGTTCATTTTTACTCTGGCATTAACTTCACTAATACCAAGTGTTTCTGAAATTTCAGCATAGTCTTTATCTTCTAGATATAAAAATATCAATGCTTTTTCTATATCATTCAACTCGCTTATAGCACTATATAAAAGTTTTAACTGCTCTTCCTCTTCATAATTGTAATCTTCTTGTTTTACTTTATGAAAGGTACTGTCAAATTCTATAGTATTTATTGATTTTTTCTTTTTTCTATATAAAGTTATGGCGGTATTTAAACCTACACGATACGCCCAAGTGGTAAATTTTGAATCTCCTCTAAATTTTGGAAAGGCCTTCCATAATTGGATGGTAATTTCCTGAAACAAATCATTATGCGCATCCTCATCAGTAGTATATAACCGACAAATCTTGTGGATTATATTCTGATTTTCCTGCAACTGTTTTACAAAAATTTCTTCCGATGTTGGATTCATAGAACTATAAGTAGCCATTTCCTGCTATTCGTTACAATTTTTTGAAATCATTTTGTATTTTTCTAACAAGCACAAGAACTTCCTGCGGTCGTTTTGTCCTTTTAACAAAAATAAGAAAAGGATTTCAAAAAGATTTCCACTACTATCAGGGCTAGAAATACAATAACAATAGCAATAACAAATTCAATAGCAATTTCAATTTTATTGGATTCATTCCAATATTTATATGTATTTATTGTTTTAATTGACTTTTTAAATGCCTTATGAATAGTATAAATTCCATGAATAAATGTGTATCTTTGGGTATACCAAATTAAGTATCTCAAAAATGAATATACCTCGTAGTAGTTTTCCTAGAATTGTAATTATAGGAGGAGGATTTGCAGGCATCGCTTTAGCCAAAAGATTAAGAAATAAAAAAGTGCAAGTGGTATTATTAGACAAACATAATTATCACAATTTCCAACCTTTAATGTATCAAGTTGCTACAGGTGGTTTAGAACCCGATTCTATTGCGTATCCTATTCGTAAAGTAGTACAAGAGCATAAAGACTTTTACTTTCGTTTAGCAGACGTAAAAGAAATTGATTCCATTAATAATAAAATTATTGCCGATATTGGGGAATTAAAATACGATTATCTGGTAATTGCTACGGGTTCAAAAACGAACTTTTTTGGGAACAAAGAAATGGAACGCAATTGTATGGCTATGAAAACCATTCCGCAATCCTTAAACATTCGTAGTCTTATTTTAGAAAACTTTGAACAGGCTTTATTAACTAATGATATCGATGAAAGACATAGTTTAATGAACTTTGTTTTAGTGGGTGGTGGACCAACAGGTGTAGAACTAGCTGGTGCTTTAGCAGAAATGAAAAAAGCCATTTTGCCCAAAGATTACCCCGATTTAGACATTCGAAAAATGGAAATCAATCTCATTCAAAGTGGTGATCGTATTTTGAATACGATGAGTGAGAATGCATCTCAAAAAGCGGAAGAATTTTTAATTAAACTCGGAGTAAGTGTTTGGAAAAATGTACGTGTGACTGGGTATGACAGTAGAGTAGTAACCACTAATTCTGATTTAACTTTTGATAGTGCTACAGTAATTTGGACAGCAGGTGTGCAAGGTGCTTTGGTTAACGGCCTTAATGTACATTCTTTAATAGCAAGAGTCGATCGCATTAAAGTCAATGCGTACAACCAAGTAGAAGGTTATGATAACATTTTTGCAATAGGTGATATTGCTTCCATGTCTTTAGAAGAGTATCCACAAGGACATCCTATGATGGCACAACCTGCTATTCAGCAAGGCAAACATTTATCTGAAAATTTAGCGCGTTTGTTAGATAAAAAAGAAATGAAACCTTTTGTATATAAAGACAAAGGCTCTATGGCAACCATTGGTAGGAACAAAGCGGTTGTCGATTTGCCACATTATCATTTTTCTGGTGTTTTTGCATGGTATGTTTGGATGTTTGTACACCTTTTTTCTTTAATTGGTTTTAAAAATAAAGCGGTTGTCTTTTTAAATTGGGTTTATAATTATGTTCGTTTTGACAGAGAAGCTCGATTAATCATCAGACCTTATAAAAAGAAACAAATCGCCACTTTTACTACTGATGAGATTTAGATATGGATTTTAATAATATTCAACAAAGAATATCTTTGTTATATAAGGCGATTGAACTTTATTACGATTTTAAACAACCTATGATTCCCGTTACAGAAGAAGGAGAAAATAACGGTAAAAGATATTTGACTGTTAAATTGGGAGCAGGGATTACAACTGAAGATGAAAAGTTAGATTTTTTTAATAGAATTATCCTCATTATTCATAATATAGCAAATATAAAAGATAATTTAAAAAAATTTTTATCTGAGAGAAATTTAAATCAAAAAGTTGTTGAAATGATAATTGATGACTCAATTCACTTATCTATAATAGCTGATTTATCTAATTCAGAGAAGCATGGTTATCCATTAACAAAAACTAGAAGGTCTAAATTAGACCCAAAAATTACAAATATTAGAAAATCCTGGGATATAAATTTTCCCTTATCGAAGGTCTATCATAATATAATGGATTCTAATGTTCAATTTAAGGCTGATATTGTAGATTTTAATGATAATTTTATTTGTGATTTTGATGAGTTAATTGAAAAAGCCATTGAAAATTGGGAAGATTTTTTTATTAAAAATTTAAATGAGGTTTCTGGTGAAATTTTATTAATTCGTGAAAATAAAATACAAAAAAACAAACAAATATTAAAAGTTCAACAGACTATTAATGAAGTAAATAAAATTATTCAATCTTCAGAATGGATTGATGTTTCATGGCAAGAACTAGTTGTTGGAATGATTGTTAGAAATATTCAAAGAGAAAATAATCTAACTAATTCTACTGGAATTATTGTAGAGCAATTTATAGATGGAAATGCACTACCAATTATAAAATTAAAAGATGACTCTCCTTTTCGTATTATTAATTTTCATGTTGAAAAATATAATTGGCAAGTGATTAAGATTGTTAAACCAAATGACTTAATGGTTTTAAGTTATTACTATTACAATTGTGATGTTTTATTTCAAAGTATTAACTGAAAACTAATCACTCTTCACTAACCACTAATTTCTCATACCCAATCATCAAACCCATAAATTTACTATAACCTTTCTAAAACTACTTTTTGTTGTTCATCTTTAAAAAGTTATCCTAAATTTATATTGAACTCGTTTTTCTTTTCTCAACATTTTCAATAATATAAAATCCAAAATATCCTTTTTTATAAATTATTGTCAATACATCCTTTTTTTCGAATTGAGTGAATTGTTGTTGGGTTATTTTTACTCTAACAGGTTTACTTCTAAATCTAACATACACGTAAAAATCTAATTTGTCATCATTATTCTTTTTTTGAACGGTATCAATAATTTCAATATTATTTTCAAATATGTTTTCTGAAGCATAACTATAATTCAAATACAATATGGATGTAATTATAAAAAGGGGCATTCCAACTAATATTCTTATGACATAGCTTCTTTTATTTGAAAACAAATCTTTTATATAAACTAATTTAATAGTAATTAGTATTAACATGCAAATACTAAGACTTAATAAACCAATGAAAGTCATATCATAATTGAACGTTTTATCCAATAAATTATAGGAACTACCAAAACCTATTAAGCCTGAAAAAAAAAGGGTATACGTGATGGTGTCCCATTTATTGTCATTATCACTTTTATTCATTAAAAGTATAGAGTTGTAGAATGTAAAAGCTAAACAAGGAAGTAGTATTATTTTTAAAAGGGGTAATAAAAAATTTAATAGTACGGTTAAAAAAAGACCAATAAAAATATTTATAATTCTTTTAAATACTTTTTTCTGGTATAGAGTTGAAAACAAATTAATTAATTTCATTTTAGCTTATTTTTTCATACCCAATCATTAAGCCTACAAATTTACTATAACTTTCTAAACCATCTTTTTGTTGGTTCATCTTTAAAAAGTTATCATAGAAATATTCAAAAAAGGTGTCAATAGGAGTGTGGTAACTTTCCCAAAAGGCTTCGTTTTCATCTAAGTTTTTTACCACTCCTTTGTTGAGTTTTTCAAAAAAAGGTTTGCTTTTACCTTCTTCCATTTTTTCTAAATTTCCTAAACAATAGCGTGTGATAAAATTATAAGCAGAATACTGAAAATAGACATCTTCATTTTTTATGGCAGCTAGAAAACCAATAAAATTACACTCACTTTCGCTTCCAATACCAGTTTGATGTGCCATTTCGTGACAGGTAGTCATCGGACAATTGTATTTGGGTTTTAGAATGTTTACTTGAGCTTCATTGGTAAACGGATTCAAATACCCACCAAAACCCATATAACTTAACGGATAACTCAATAACGAACCCTTTATACTTTGATGCTTGTATTGAAACTCTTTTAGGTTTTCAGGTAAGTTTTGATAGCCTTTTATCGCTAATGTGAAAATTTCTGTTTCTGTATAAGGAATCGTTACTGCTAACGAATCAGTACCTGTAATTTCTTCTTGTAAAGCATTGGTTTTACGAATCATTTTATCGGTGAAAGCTTCTAATTGTGCCAAGGTGTATTCTTTGGGAATACCTAATTTTTTGTTTAATGGAACCCGATAATAATTCAAACCCCATAAAATATTGAAGAAGAAATAGAATATCGCAAACCAACTCATGATGGTTAATCCATTGGTTTTCCAATTTTTAAAAAATCCTTTTCTGTTTTTCCAAAACCATCTCAATAAAAAAAAGATAAGAATAAAATAAATGACATCTCCAATAGAGAAAGGAATCCAACCCAAACTATTTCTGGAAACAAAGGCAATTTTTGGATATAAACCGTTACTGTACCATTTCTCAACTCCTTCTGGAAATAATGCGATTAGTTTTACAATAAGAATTTGTAGGAGTAAAGAAAGCGGTAAAATATATTTTTTCTTCAAAGCATCAATTTTAAACGTAAATATAATTAGAAATCATTTAGTAAAGCATTTAAACTTTGTAACTTTGGCATGTTAAAACCTTGAAATTATAAAATAACATGAGTCAAGAAGTAAGAAACTTAGAGCCTAAAGCACTTTGGAACAAATTTGCCGATCTAAATGCAGTACCAAGACCTTCAAAAAAAGAAGAGCGTGTGATTGCTTTTATGATGGACTTTGGAAAAAAACTAGGCTTTGAAACCATAAAAGACCAAGTTGGAAATGTCATTATAAAAAAACCGGCCACTCCTGGAATGGAAAACAGAAAAACGATTGTCATGCAATCGCATTTAGATATGGTACATCAAAAGAATAACGATACCGTTTTTGATTTTGATACACAAGGTATTGAAATGTACGTTGATGGTGATTGGGTTCGTGCTAAAGGAACTACTTTAGGAGCTGATAATGGTTTAGGTGTAGCAACTATCATGGCTATTTTAGAAAGTACTAATATTCCACATCCAGCTATTGAAGCGCTATTTACCATAGATGAAGAAACGGGAATGACAGGTGCTATGGGCTTGCAAGGCGGTATGCTTGAAGGTGAAATTTTACTAAACTTAGATACTGAAGAAGATGACGAAATTGATATTGGTTGTGCTGGTGGAGTAGATGTTACAGCTGTAGCAGAATACGATGAAGAAGACACTCCAGAAGGTTCGGTTGGATATACTATTACCGTGAAAGGATTACAAGGAGGTCATTCGGGTATGGATATTCATAAAGGATTAGGGAATGCGAACAAAATCATGAACCGCTTATTATTTGATGGTTTTGATAATTTTGGTTTACAAATTGCCTCTATTAAAGGAGGAAGTTTACGAAATGCAATTCCAAGAGAAAGTGTGGCTCAGGTAATTATTGCCAATGTCTATGATGAAGCTTTCGTTTTTGATATGCAAGACATTATTAATGAAATCAAAACAGAATTAAAAACCACCGAACCAAATTTACAAATTGTAATTGAAAAATCGGAAACCACTCCTGCTAAGGTTATGCCTCCAATGGCACAATATTATTTAGTACGTGCTTTGTACACGGCACATAACGGTGTGTATAGAATGAGTGCTGATTTTGATAATTTAGTAGAGACTTCAAATAATATTGCCAAAGTAATTGTAGGAGATGGAAAATTAAACATTCAGTGTTTGACTCGTTCTTCTGTTGAAACAGCTAAGTTTGATTTGGCGAATGCATTGCGTTCTGCATTTGAATTAATGGGTTGTGAAGTAGACTTTTCAGGAAGTTATCCGGGTTGGACACCAAATGCTAATTCTGAAATTTTAGATGTGCTAACTACTATTTATGAAAAACAGAATGGAAGTAAAGCCCATGTAGTGGCTTGTCATGCTGGATTAGAATGTGGTATTTTAGGTACGAATTATCCAGATATGGATATGATTTCTTTTGGACCAACCATTCATGGTGCACACAGTCCAGACGAAAGAGCAAGTATTTCTTCTGCTCAAAAATATTGGAAATTTGTGTTGGAAATTTTAGAAAATATTCCAGTGAAAAGTAATTAGTATAAAGTAATAGTGAATAGAATAAACCTCGTTTTAAATAAACGAGGTTTTTTTATTCTAACATTTTTAGTAAATAATTTCTGTTTTCTTGAGATAAAATGTTTTTTAAATCTTTACTAGTTGTATAAGAAGTGTTTTTTCTTAAATTTTCTACTAATGCATTTAATAAGATGGTTATACCAACGGTATCAAATTGCCCAACATTTTCGGTTGAATACCAATGAATACAGTTTTTTAAGTGATTTTCTAAGTCTTCAAATGATGCAAAAGTAATCTTTTCTTTAAAATTCATTTTTTTATTAATTTAAGCCTTAAATTTAGGTAAATATGGTAAGAATTGTATAATTTTATTGAGAATTTCCGTTGGTATTAAAAAGGTTCTCTCTTCATGAAAAAATGGCTATTATCTATTCTAATTGTATTGATTTTACAATCTTGCTCAGATACAAATAAGATAAAAAATGTAACACCAGCATTTTATTATTGGAAAACTTCTGACTGGAGATTAGATGATAATTTAATGAATATTTTAAAAAATACTCAAGTAAAAAAAGTATATGCGAAATTTTTTGAAGTTTCACATGATGAATTAATGGGTAATATTCCTATTTCAAAAAATAGTATTCGTTTTAACAATTTAAATGTTGAATTTATACCAACAGTTTTTATAAACAATGATGTTTTTCTAAAAAGTTCTGAGAAGGAATTAGATGTATTGGCTGATAATATGAACTTTTTAATTACTAAAATGCTATCCAATGATTATTCAGAAGATGATTATTTCAATGCAAAATCTTGCAAGGAATTTCAAATTGATTGTGATTGGACATTAAAATCTAGAAATAATTATTTTTATTTTTTGAAGAAAATTAAAGAAATTTCCAAAAAAGAAATTAGTTGCACACTACGTTTATATCCTTATAAGTATCCTGAAAAGATGGGAATTCCTCCAGTTGATAAGGTTACATTAATGTGTTATAATTTATTAAATCCATTATCAAGTCCTAAACAAAATTCTATTTTAGATGTAAAAGAACTATCAAGCTACTTAAAAGGCACAAAACAATATCCTTTGCATTTAGATATCGCTTTGCCTATTTATTCTTGGATGCAATTATATCAAAACAATCAATTTCAAAAAGTTATTTATCAAAACCATGAATTGATAATGAAAAATTTAAAAAAAAATGACAATTTATGGTATGAAGTAATAAATGATTTTACTGCAAGTGAAACATATTTCAGAATTGGTGATAAAATTAAGTTTGAAGAAATTGATCAAAAATTGGTACATCAAACAATAGATCTATTAAAAAGAAATGTAGAATTTGATGATGAAACTACCATTTCTTTATTTCATTTAGATAATTCTCAATTGAAAAAATATACTGATGAAGAAATTTCTAGTTTTTATAGTGCTTTTAATTAATAATTTTTATTCTTTTTCTTGTGGTTTTTACCCTTACGGAGAAGAAATAAGAATGTATTTTTTAAATCCATCTCATTTTAATTGTTCTACTTTTAATGGTTTTCATTATTCTTCTAAGTCTTTTTCATTAGAATATCCTTATGCAAAAAATGAAATTGCGCCAAATGATCAACTATGGTTTGACTATTGTTTAGGAAAAGTGCCAATTCAAGCAATTGAAGACGCAGTTTATACAATACCTATTGAACTTTTTAATGAAAGCAATCAAAATAGAATGATTCAATTTCTTTATGAAAGTAAAGATTTAGAAGCTATCAACTATTTAAAATTTGCCAAATCTTGTGAAGCAGGAAATATGTATCTAAATGATCCTTGGGAGAGAAATGCTGTTTTTGAAAAAGATAAAATGATTAATAAGATAAATGAAGCAATATTTTTTTCTAACAATGTCAAAAACAAGGAACTAGCCTTTCGTTATCAATTCTTAGCTATTCGTCTCGCTTTTTATGCTGGTGAGAGAACCAAAGTGATTTCTATTTTTGAATCATTACCACAAATTAATAAACCAACTATTTTAGATTATTGGTGCTTATATTTTAGAACTTTAGTGGAAGAAAATAAAGCGTTGCAAAGTTTTTGTGCAGCTCAAGTATTTGCAAATGCTCCAGAAAAAAGATTTGCAATACATGATAATTTTGATAAATCAATTGCTTTAGAATCCATATTAAAATATGCTAAGAATAATGAAGAGAAAGCTAATGTTTATGCTTTAGCTGCTATGAAGAAAGTGGATAAATCTTTGGATTATATTAAAAAGGCATTTGAACTAAATTCTAATGCTATATTTAATACTTTTATATTATTACGTGAAATCAATAAAATTGAAGATTGGGTCTTTACACCATATTACACTACTTTTTTTCCGTCTTTAGAAAAGAATCCTTTTCAATGGGATGATAATTTAATTTTTTCATATTCAATTTTGGAGAAAAGAATGCAATCGGATAGATTATATGCTAAGGAAGTACTTCAATTTTTAAATTCATTACCTTTTAATAATCCACAAATTGAAGTTTGTAAAGCGCATTTGGCTTTTATTTCAAAAGAGTATCAAGAGTGTAATGAAATAATTGCAAATGTAGAACATCAAATACAAAAAGATGAAAAGCTTACTAGCGAACTTCAATTGATAAAAGCTCTGAATGAGATAGTGAATCAAAAAAGCGGAAATGCAATAATTTCTAAAAACATACAAGAAATACTATTACAAAATAAAGACAATGATAGATTTTTGTTTGCCATTGCTAGAGAATTAGAATTTTTAGGAAATACTACTGATGCAGCTTTTCTTTTTTCAAAAATTAATTATGATAGTAATTTTGAAGAAGGTTATTATAATGGTAGTTTTTTAACTTGGAAATCTCGTGCTCATAAGAAAGGTTCTTACGGAGATTATTTCTATGATTATTTTGGATATTTAGATATTATCTATACACCACAACAACTAGAAGCTATTATTAAAACTGCTTCAGAAAATAATGCTAATTCTATTTTTATAAACTGGATGAAAGATCGAATTATTAAAGAAATGCCTAAATTATATGATTTGCTTGGAACCAAATATATTAGGCAAAATAATTTAGAAAAAGCATTAGCATGTTTTCAAAAAATTGATGAAAGATATTGGATTACAAATTATTCTTTATGGGGTGATGATTATCTTGCATATGATAAAATATTTGATAAAAACCCTTTTTTCACATTTAAAAACACACCAGAATTTATAACAGAAAAGGAAGATTTTTATTTAACAAAAAAAACGGTAACGGAAAAATTGATTTACTATTTAGAAAAAGCCAATAATCCAAACGAAAGCGAAAGAGATTTTTATTATTTCATAGTAGCAAATTGTTATAAAAACATGATGAAATATGGAAATGTATGGATGATGAGACGATTTGGAACTTCTAGTTATGATGTAGCTCCATTTCCTGAAGATGAAGCCGAGTTTCAAAATGGTTATCTATCTAAAAAGTATTATAAATTAGCATCAAAATATTCAAATTCAGAAAAATTTAAAGCATTATGTTTATGGTTAGCTGAAGATTATAAACAATTAAAAATTGAATTCGAAAATGAATATTATGATCTTTCTGATAGAAATTGCACGGCTTTTGAAGATTATTTTAATTCGAGAAAGTAGGTTACACTTTAATAAAAACTTTCTTTTTATATAAAAAGTATAAGAAGAACCATTCGACAATAAGTAATCCGAGGATTAGAATAATGGTTTGGTAGTTTCCAAATAACGAAGCAATTCCGCCAAAAATAAAATTGGAGGTAGCTTGAAAATGTATTATAGCGACTGCCATATAAATAGCAATAGAGTTTAAACCAATGACTCTAAAAACAAAGGTCCATTTTTGGTATTTCCAAACATCAATAACCAAATAGAATAGTGCCAATAAAAGAAAACTGATACCTCCAGTCAATAAATTAAAAGTAGATGTCCAAATCGATTTGATAATTGGGTACACATTTTGTAACAGTAAAGTGAGTCCTATTAAAGCGATTCCTATTATGATAAAGAATTGTACTTTTTTGTAAGCAGTAAGAGAATTGTAACGCAAAATAATTCCTGCCAACGTTCCCATTAAGGTAATGGCTGAAGCCGAAATAATGCATAAAATGCCTTCTGGATCAAAGACAGTTCCATATAATTTTCCTGGAAGTAGGATTCGATCCATATAACTGTTTATACTTCCTTCTGGTGTTAAAGTACCTGCTCCAAAATTAGGTACAGGAACAACCAATTGTAGAATTGCATAACCCACTAAAATCCCGATTACCCAAAAAAGTAAGGTTTTAAAATTTTTAAAATGTATCGCGATGAAAGCAGCTATAGCATAAGCAATACCAATTTGTCCTAAAACACTAGCAATTCGCAACGTATCAAATTGAAAATTCAAACCACCATTGTAAATGATTCCTAATACAATAAGAATAAATGTTCGTTTTAAAATTTTAGGATACAATTCTTTTGTAGTTTTTCCTTTTTCTAATTGACTAAACAAAGCATATGGAATAGCAACTCCAGAGATAAACATAAACAAAGGAAAAATTAAGTCGTAAGCATAAAATCCTTTCCATTCAGCATGATCCATTTGTCTTGCAAAAAGGTCTGCCCAAACCCAATGGGTTTCTTGTCCTAATGCTTTAAAAAACAAATCACCTCCAATAATCCAAAACATATCAAATCCTCTCAAAGTATCTAAAGCTAAAAGTCGTGGTTTAGAAGTATCGTTCATTGTTTGTTTGTTTGTTTGTTTGTTTGTTGATAAAGTAAATATAAAAAAACACCAAAGCAGTACTAATTGGTGTTTTAGATTCTTTAGTAATAGTTGGTATGATTTATACGAATGTGATTGCTGTTGCTTTCGAATTTTGGTATTCAAATAATTGAGAACAATCCATTACATTTGGAATATGATCCAATGCACAAAGTTGGGCAACAACAGCTTCTAAACCTTTAAATAAAATGTCTTTAGAAGGTGTTTTTGTTTTTTTACGATTTAATTGTAAGGGTAATTGATAACCACAATGGGTTAAAAATGCCCTTTCAATTTGTAATAATTCAAGCGGTGTGTACCCATTAAAACGCTTCCCTAATCGTTGATTTACTAAACCCACATAGTTGAGTTGCAGGGAACCATGATTGTCAGATAAATGTTTCCAAGAGTCGGTATTATTCAAAATATTACCTACAGCACATTGAGTACACGATTCGGGATGCAAGGTATTACTATGAAAAGCTTGATATAGTTTTTTTACAGCAGTATCAAATCGTTTTGTAGTTTCCATGACAGCTAATTTAGTACCTTAAATTTATTAAAAATATAGGAATAACCAAAATCTGTTAAAAAGAAAAAGGAATAAGAAATCAATTTTTAATGAT
The DNA here is from genome assembly GCF_006491645.1 of Flavobacterium profundi. GTDB lineage: Bacteria > Bacteroidota > Bacteroidia > Flavobacteriales > Flavobacteriaceae > Flavobacterium > Flavobacterium profundi. The sequence continues at coordinate 483,865 of NZ_VDCZ01000002.1, read as the reverse complement.
TATTTTACTTTTTTTAACCACTTTTGAATTTTCTAGTAGTTCAAATAAATAGATTCCATCATTTAAATTATCTCTGTAAATTGTGAATGAATTACCATTTATGTTTTCAATTAACCTAACAAGTTGTCCTAATGAGTTAAACATCCTCAATTTTGCATTTTCAAGACGTGTTTCGGATGTAATTGTTAGTTCTTGTTGAAATGGATTAGGATAAAAAACTATATTTTTATCATTCAAATGATAATCATCTGTACTTAACATTGAACAATCTGTAGGAGTAGCATCATTTGCAAGTCCATGATTGTATACATCTTGACCATTTTGCGAACTACAAGTCATATAAACATAAGGATCACTTGGTAATTCATAAGAAGGAAATAAAGGATGACGATTACTACCTACACCTTCAATCCAAGTTTCTCCACCAGCAAAATTATATAAATTGTATTTTTTTCTGGTACCACCATTTACAGTAACGTCAGTAATTGAAGTTACAGTGTAGGTATTACCATTTGAAAGTGTTATCATATCAGAGACTTGTAGGCTAAAATCATATAATAATTGATCCACTGAATTTACGAGTCGATACACTCTTTTGGATGCTACATCTTCCCGAATATAGACCTCATTATTAAAAAATGGATCCACAAATTTTTTATAGGTGTAAGCTCCCACAACAACATCAACTCCTTCATTGATTACGAAATTATATGAGCCACCAAAATTGGCCACGGTAAGATTCCACTTTGAATTATTTAAAATAGGAGTATAAGATTGCGAAAAGACGAAAGTAAAAAGTAAACTAAAAAAGAGTACATGTAATTTTTTTATCATAATGTATTGAAAGTTAATTTGTTTATTCTCTCAAATATATAAAAAAATGGAGTGCAAATTTAATTAAAGTAGTATTCAACAGGAATATACAAATCGAGAATTGCTTTTTTTTCAGGATGCTTATTGAAATCATTATGATACACTTCAAACGGATTGTAATCTGCTTTTTTATAGCCATTTTCATTCATCCATATAAATAAACCAGTCCAAGCTTTTTCTAAATCTTCAATTAACAATTCATAACGACCTACAATATACTTTCCTTTTTGTAAGTGTCCTATATTAATATCTCCATTAACGGCAATAGTCTCTGTCAAAGTAACCCCAATACTCATGCGTACTTTATCTGGATTTGTAATTTTAAAACTATCGTGAAAAACTCGAATAATTTTGGAACGGTTGTTTTCTAAAATTTGTTTTGGAGTACACCATTGAATTATTTTTTGAAAGGCTTTTTCTAAACCTTCCACACCTATATGAGTAACATAAGCATAAGGTTGGGTAGCCAATTCTTTAATTTCAATTTTTGCATGCATAGTCGTAAAATTTTTAAGATTCATTAGGTTACAAATGTAGGTTTCATAACTTTCCATTTGTTGACTATTCTTGCTATCTATTTGACTTATCTTGCTAAATTTATGGAGATGTGTTTTTTTAAAATTAGAAGGACTTTGATGGTAATAGTTTTTAAAGGTTCTCGTAAAAACAGCATTGCTTGTAAACCCTAATTGATGCACAATACTAGTAATGGTAAGTTCCTTTTTGTGTAGTAATAAAGATGCTGCTTTTTCTATTTTTTTGCGAATGATATATTGGTTCAGGGTTTCATTGGTAATCATTTTAAAAATACGATGAAAATGAAAAGGAGAATAACAAGCAATTTGTGCTACAATTTCTAATGACAATTCATTATCCAAATTAGTATCAATAAATTCAAAAACTGCATTGATTCTTTTTTGATATTCTTCTGTCATTGTAGTATTTTTTCAATTTCAGATTGATACATACTATTTTCATTCATACCATTGTGACCTAAATTATCTAGTAAAATGAGTTGGGAAACACATTTGCATTCCTTTTGTAGTTTTTGCGAGGATTGAAATGGTATAATGGTATCTTCTTTTCCATGAAATAAATACACTGGACAATTACAATTTTGTAAGTACAGATTGTTTTCTAATTTATATTTTAAAATAAAAGTGGGTATAAAAGGCATCTTTTGACGCATCATATCCGATAAATTATAATAGGGAGCTTGTAAAATCAGCATATTTGGATGGTTTGTTCCAGCTAAATAGGAAGCAATTCCAGAACCAATGGAATAACCGGTAATTATAATGCTATTTTCAACATATTCTTTTTTTAAGGTATTATAGACCAAAGTAACGTCATCAAAAAGTTGTTGTTGGTTTTTAATTTTACCTTCGCTTTTACCATAACCTCTATAATCTAAAATAAAAACATCATAATGTAAACGTGTATAGGTTTCAGCAGCAAAACCCCACGAACTCAAATTACCTGCGTTACCATGCAAATAAAAGATTAGCCCTTTTGAATTTTCAGCTTTAAAAAGCAAACCATTTAATTTTTTTCCATCACTAGTAATAAAGTTTCGTTCTTCAAAAGATGGATTGAATTTAAATTGAAAATTAGGATTTAGTTTTGTGGGTAAAAAAATTATTTTTTCTTGAAAAAAATACAAAACACTACAAAGCAGTACATAGAGTATGATTGCAATTTTAAAAAAGCTAAAAATGATTTTCTGCATTATTTTTTTTCTTTTTTAGATTCCTTTTGCGCTTCTTGAAAAGCATCTCTAAATTCGACATCATTATCCACTTGTCTTTTAAAAGCTTCAATCCAAGCATTTTGAAAAATATGAATAACCGTTGGCCAAACTCCTGCTTTTACATTTTTTAAATCACCTTCAATAGGAACTTTAGTAGCTAAGGTATTGGTACGTTGATTTTTGAGGACAAATTTAAAGAAACCAACAAAACCTTCCCATACTTTTTCAAAAAATCCATCTTCTTTTCCAATTAATTTTGAATCTTTTAAAAGAGGTTTGATATATCCTTTTAAATAACCATCAGCAATAGCCACTTCGCTATACAATTCAAAAGTACCTTTTTCAAAATCAATACCAGCATAATGTTTAGACAAATCGTTTAATGCAGTTGCTTGGGCCGATTGAAGTGAAAAAGTAAGATCCATATCGGGAATTTCCTTAATTAAATTAATATTGCCATCCAATGTCATTTTTCCATTGCCAACAGATACACCAGTGGCATGAAAGGGAGAAGGTAAGGTACGAGATTTCGCTACTACATTTCTAAGATTATCTGCGTACATTTCAATTTTTTCAATATGTAAATCGATATCTGGATTGGCTTGTATTTGTACAAAAGCAACTTTTCCGCTATGAATTTCAAAATGGTTAATGTCTATAGGAATAATATCAGTTAATGCTTTGGTCCAATCGTCTACATCGGGCTCTTTACCTTTTGAATTTTGATCTTCAAATACATAAATAGCATCAGGATTGTATAAGATAACTTCACTTACAATTTTACCTTTGAAAAGCGATTTCCATTCAATAGAAATGTCACTTTTTGGAAACTTTAAAAAAGGGATTTCAGTTTTTGCATTTAATTTATTCAAATACAACCCTTTAATAACATAGGCTCCTCTAATTAGAGCAATATCAACATCATCTACATAACCATAATAACCCGGAATTGTAGCCAATGTTTTGTTGATTTGGTTTTTTACCAATGTGGGCAAGTAGATTCTAAATATTAGAAGACCTAACACTAGTATAGCAATAAAGATATATCGCTTTCTTTTATAAAATGCTATTTTTTTTGGGTCTTTCATACTATAAAAGTACTTGTAAAATAGCCTGACAGTGTTATAGTTTTTTCTTAAAATGTTATATAATTTAAAAAATTTATAGGTCGCTTTTCTTTTTTAGACTTATTTTATCAACCAAGCGCGCAACTGCTTTAGGAGGATTAAATCGATATCCTACATAAAAAAGCAAATAGCTCTTGCCCTGACTAATGGTTTTTGAACCTTCTTCTTTGTATGCATTAGCTGAAAAATTCAGTTGGCTTCCAAAAATAAAATGATCCGAACTGTAGCCTAATTGTATGCCACCATCTAAATATTGTGTAGTATAGGTGTCATTAGATCTAGAAGTTTCATTTTGAGTAGTATTTGTATTTTTTGAAAAGCGAATGCCATAGGCTGGAGCCAAATAAGCAGAAACAAATCCTTTTTTTTTCACTACCAAAGTATAGTAATAACCCAAAGCCAATCGAACATTAAAAAAATCTTCCGCTATTTTTATAGTTTCAAGTGGTAAGGAAGTTCTATTATAATCATAGTATAAAGTGGGTACAAAACTTCCGGCACTTTTTTGTTGCCATTCCGATTGAAAGAGAACATTTCGAAAAGAAAACTTCGGATTGAAAACATAACTCGTATTTGCACCAATAGTTAAATATTTTAAATCCGGAAATTGGATGTAAGGATCTTTATTTTCGGTCCAATTTGCGATATAATCTTGCGAATTTTCTACATAGAATCCTCTAACTTTGGAAAACTCAAAACCTTGCACCCATTTGCCTAAGAAAAATCGAAATTTATAATTGGTATAAGAAGATTTACCTTTTAAATACGTATCATTATTGTCTGAAAAGAATTTGGGTGCAAAACCCACACTACCTCCAATAAATTTATAATCTAAGGAAACAAAAAGTCTAAAACTATTGTTGGATTGTAAGGTAAGTTGGCTGTTATCATCAGCATTATATATAGAAAACAAATCTTCTTGCGTATCGATATTGATGCGCACCGAAACTTTATCTGGAAACGATTTGATATAAGTAGAATCGATTGTTTTTTTTTCTTGTGCAGTTATATATATACAAACACTACAGATAAAAAACAATATGATTCTTTTATACCACAAATCCAATAAATTATAAGTTACTCAAAGATATACAATATTGAATTAACTCTTTACAGATATTTTTATAAAAGTATTTTCCTTATAAGAAAATTCAGAATTTATTTCTTTCTCTTTCCCCACCAAATTAGAAAACCTGTTATAGGCAAACTGGCAATGAGTAAGCTAATTAGGAATGCAAATATTTTTCCAGGTAAACCCAAAATTGCACCTGTATGAATATCATAATTCATTCGCATAATTTTATCTGAAACAGTTGCATGTTCAAGTTTTCCGTAAATGTGTGCCACCTCTTTTTCTTCTAAAGTATAAAAATCAAAATAACGATAATCGGTTTGCCAATAAGTACCTTTTCCTAAATTCGCATTAGCTGCAATTATCCCATCTGCTTTTTCAGGTGGATGTACTTCTATAGCGGATGCATTTGGATATTCTTCTTGCATTTTAATCCATACTTTGTCCAATGGATTGTCTACAATCAAAGGAGAATCTGTTTTAGTAAATGCAGGTTCTTCATACACTAATGATTTTTTACCACCAATTACCGTGTAATACGAATAAGCAAACCAAGGAAAACCCCAAACTAAACCCGTAACTGCAAAGATGAGTGCAATGGATAAAACATAAAAACCAGTAATATTATGTACATCATAATTTTTACGCTTCCATTTCGTAGTATTTTTCCATTGAAACCAAAAACGTTGTTTAGCCGCTTTTTTATTTTTGGGAAACCAAAGAATGAAACCAGATATAATGAGTAGTACAAAAATTAATGTGGCAGAAGCAATAACAGTTTGCCCTATTTTTTCAGGTAGCCAAAGATAAAAATGACCATCTAATATAAATCTGAAAAAACCCGAAAGTTCATTTACGGTTTGAAGTACTTCCCCTGTGTATGGGTTAATGTAACAAATGTCATAGTATAATGGTTCTGCATTATAAAAGATTACTTCAGCGGCTTGTTCTTTTCCTCTATACTGAATTGCATGAATGTGTTTGTGAGGTAATTGTTGTTGTCCTATACTTTTTAATTGGCTCGGTAGTAAAAAATCGTGTTCTTGTTTTTCAACATTTTTATATGTTTCGGTTAGATTTAATATTTCTTCTTGAAATGCATAGAGACAACCTGTTATTGCAACAATAAATACAATAATACCAGAAGCTAATCCTAACCAAAGATGTATTTTTCGAATACTTTTTTTAAAATTCATGATTCTTTTATTAAAAACTAAGACGTTTCAACGCATTGAAACGTCTTAGAAATGAAGTATTAAAATTTATAGGTTAAACCAGCCACAACATTTCGTAACTGTTGTGGTGTAACTGTGGACCAACCTGCATAATATTTTTCATTCAATAGATTGTTGATTTTTAAGGCAAAGTTGAAATTGGATGTATTATAGGATAAAGCCGTATTTAAAACCGTATAAGAAGGAATCTCGAAAGTACCGATATTGGCTCTATTTAAGGTTTTATAAACGCTTGCATAATTTCCTCCAAAGCCAATTCCAAAACCTTTTAGCGAACCTTCTGTAAAGGTATAATTTGCCCATAAATTAAGTAAGGTTTCTGGACCTGCTTGTTCTGGTCGTAAACCTAAGTAGCCTACTCCAGGTGTTTCTTCAGTCACTTCACTTTTGTTATTACTAATACCTGTAATAATATTTAACCCCTTTGTTGGGTTTACAATTAAACTCAGTTCAATACCTTTACTTTCTACTGTTCCACCTTGTGTAAAACTATTTGGATTATTAGGATCTGCCATTAATATGTTTTGAACAGAAATATCATAATAACTTATGGAAGCCGTTAAAATGTCTTTGAATAAATTGGTTTTTAGACCAAATTCCAACTGATTGGCATGTTCTGGATCATAAGAAGCTATTCTTTGGTCGCTACCGTCCACATTAGCAATTGTCTGTGGTGAAATGTTTTTAAATCCATTCATATAATTTCCAAAAATAGAAACCTTATTTTCTATGATTTGATACACTATACCTAATTTTGGAGACAAAAATGTTTGATTGTCAATTTCTTCCGTATCATATTCTGAAGGTTTTCCACTAAAATTGTCCAAACGTAAGCTTGTCATTACAGCTAATTTATCCGTAATATTTAGTACATCTGAAAAATAAGCGCTAAAAATTTCTTGAGTTGCCTCACCATTTGGAGAATAAGAACCAGCTAATGCTTGATCTACACCAGCTTGTGTTAAAACAGTTGGATTGACACCATTTAAATCGGTACCATTTACTAAAGAAACATTTCCATAGCTTACCCAGCCTGGACCACCATTCGTTAATCTTGAATTAAAGTAATCTAAACCAACGGTTAATCTATTACGTAATGAACCAATTTTGAAGTCACCTATAAAGTTTTGTTGAATATCTGTTGTGTAATTGGTACCAATTGCTTTTGAAATAAAACGCGTAAATTCATCACCATTAGCCGAATCCCATAAATATTGGTAATACCCATTCGTTTTAGTGGTACTTTTTGATAACACCGTTTGAGACGTCCATTTATCAGATAATGTATAGAAGGCTTGTGCTTGTAAGTTGAAGGAATTGGTGTTTATGGTTAAATCATTTGCAGTGAATGATTTTTTATAATTTTTTTCAAATAAATCCATAGAATCAAAAGACAATGGGGAATATCTACTCAAGAAAATCATAGCCGCTTTTGCAGAGGTATTTTTATAGATTTCGGTATTGATGTAGAAAGTTAATTTCTCATTTATTTGATATTTCAAAGAAGGTGCCACAAACAAAGAATTCGTAAAACCAGCATCTTGAAAGGATTCACCATTTTCATAAGCCGCGTTCACTCTTACTGCAGCTTTATCATTTAGAGGAAGGTTAAGGTCAGTTGTGACTCTGTTTAATCCGTAAGTTCCAGAATTATAACTGATTTCACCTCCAAATTTATAATACGGTTTTTTGGTAACAATATTTATTAAACCACCATAAGAGATAACACTACTACCAAATAATGTTCCAGAGGGACCTTTAATTACTTCAATATTATCAATATTAATTGGGTCAATTGTGGTATTACTTAAAGCAGGTAATCCATTTATCATAGAAGGTTGAACAGAAAAACCACGCATCGAATAAAATTCAGCACCATCACCATTTCTACCAGTAGATTCCCAGAGTCTCGTTACACCTGTAGCATTTTTTAAAGCATCGTTAAGGTTCGTGACTACTTGTTCTTTCAATAATTCATTCGTAACTAAATTGTAGACTTGTGGATTTTCTATGTTTTTAAGAGGCATCTTGGCAACCGTGTTACTTTTTTCTCGACTGTATTTATAGTTGCTTGTAACAGTAACTTCTTTTAGTTTCTTAACAGTGTCATTTTGGATTACATTCGTTTCTTGACTGAAAAGCGATATGGATGTAAAAATTAAAATAGCGGGTAAAATTTGTTTGTACATTTTATTTAGATTAAATTAAAATAATATTGCAAAAATAAACTTGTCGAAAGAAATATGCAAAGTTTATTTAGACTTATTTAATATAAAATATAACAAATAAATGCTTAAATGTTGTGAATTTTGATGGGTGTAAAGAATTTAAAAAAATCCCCAATAAAATTTTTATTGAGGATTTTGTATTGAAATTTTTATGAAAAAATCAAAAATAGGATAGGGAAGAGTAGACCAGCTAGTGTTAATTTCCAACCTCTTCTTTTAAAAGTATGTTTTCCATGTTTAATCATCATCGCACCAGTTACAGCAATTATAATTAAAGAAATACCAAAAATATCAGAAAAATAAATCCACCAGTTCGAAGTGTTTTTATGTAAAAACATGGTTTGGCTAATGATAGGTGTTTTAATAAAAGAAACAATTTCTCCATCTCCTGATTTTAAATCAATTTCGACTTGTGTATTTTCAAATTGCATTCTAAATTTACCTTTTCTAACATTGTGCCTTCTGATTTTATCTTCAATTTTTAATTCTTTTGCTAGATTTTCAGCATAAGCATCAGTAATGTCTTTTTCATTTTCAGGGAGCGCAACATGAATTTCTTTGGCTTCTAACGTATATTTTTCAGGATGCCAATTTTCTCTATGATTCATCAGAATTCCTGAAAAAGCAAAGGAAATAATTAAACCTAAATAAATATAGCCTAAATCTCTATGAAGGTTTCTAACAGTAGTTTGTTTCATTTATAATAAATATTAAAGATTGTATTGTAAAGCAATTGAAAAATTTCTAGGAGCTATTGGATTTAAGCTGTTGTCATCATGAGCATTATAGCTTAATTCATTAAAAACATTACTTAGTTTGGCTCTAAGCGTTGCTTTTTTAAATTGATAACCAACAGTAGCATCTACTTGAAAAAAATCTTGCAAATATATTAATTGTCGGGTATCATTTGCAACTCTTACTTGTGTTGATCTTCCTGCATATCTTTCACCAAAATAGGTGTTTATTAAACCTAGGTTTAAACCTTTAAGGCGTCCTGCTTCAAAGCTATAATTTGCACTAAGATTAGCTGTATTTTTTGGGTTATATCGCAATAAACTGCCTTCAATATACGTATTACTTTTTACGTATTTTGTTTCATTAAAGCTATAACCAGCCATTATTTGTAAACCATTAAAAGGTTTGGTAATAATATCAATTTCTACACCTTCACTTCGAATGGAACCCGCTAATTCTTTAAAATTAGGATCCACTAATGAAGTTTGTGCTAAGTTGTTATTGTTAATTTGATAAAATGTAATATTGGCTTGGATAATTTCTTTGAATAATTTGTTTTTAAAACCTACTTCATATTGATCAATGATAGAAGGTTTTAACGGTTCATTATTTATATCGGCACCAGTATTTACATCAAATGAATTGGAATACGTAGCAAAAACAGTATGATTTTTAGTAGGTTGGTAAATTAAACCTACTCTTGGTGAAAAAGCATCATCATAATTATTTGTTGTTGTTGAGGTATTATTGTTATACGTTACTACATTCGTTTCTGTATCTTGATAACTATATCGTACACCTGCTAACACTTTCCATTTTTCAGTAAGACTTACTAAATCTTGTGCATAAATTCCAAAACGACTGATTGGAGTAGTAGTTAACCTATTTTTTGTAATATCTGGAATTGCTGCTTCCGTATCAGGATTATAGTCTTCAAAAATATTTATCGTATCATATGAAGCATTGTTGTATCTCGTGGCATAATTTTTAAAATTTTCAACATCAGCTCCAAATAAAACATTATGTTTTGTTGTGCCAAGTGCAAATAATCCATTTAAATTCGCCTGTTGGGTGAAATAATTATCTTTAGAATCTGCTTTTTGTATGCTTCTATTCCAATCTCCATTTTCCGAAATTAAACCACCTGTATTCGGACGTGCATTGGCTAAAAGGTTGGTTTGATAGTAACGAATTCCGTTTATAAAATTTACGCTCCAATTTTCATTGATTTTATGTGTTAAAGTAAGTGTACTCGATAGTTGTTCCGCATCATACCTTCCCCAGCTAACACCTAAAAATCGGTTTCTAGGTAGTGCTACAATTTCATAATTAATAACACCCGCTCCAAAATCAGGAGTTCTAGAATCATTGGTGTAATCCGCTTCTACTAATAATTCGGTTTTTTCAGATAGTTGGAAAGTAAAAGAAGGGTTGATGTAATATTTTTCAGACGTTACATAATTTCTATAACTTTCAGCGTTTTCATAACTTCCGTTAATTCGAAAAGCAACATTTTTTTTGGCTCCAAGTCCATCATAAACATCAAATGTGGGTTTGTAAGTACTAAAACTACCTTGAGCAAAACCAATTGCACCACCAAAGTTTTTCTTCGGTTTTTTGGTAACCAAATTCAGAACACCACCAGGAGCAACGTTTCCATATAACATAGCAGCACTTCCTTTTAAAAATTCAACTTTTTCAAGACCAGATGTTTCTATCATCATGCCATTATAATATCGGATTCCATTTTTAAACGTATTATCACTACGTAAAGAAAAACCTCTAGAAGCTATTTCCTCTTGATAGCCACCACTAGTTCCCATGATGTAGACACCATTTGCATTTTTTAAAATATCTGTAAGAGTCTTGGTTTGTTGTTTTTGTAAAACATCAGAAGATATGCTACTTGTAGCTTGAGGCAAATCCATTTCTTTTATGTTTGATTTACTTACACTAGGTGTATTTTGGTGCGAACCAGCAACAATAACTTCTTCTAAAATGTATTTTTTTGGTTTCACGGTGTCCTTTTCAGTTTCTTGGTCTAAAAACGAATTGTCTTGAGCAGAAGCAAGGGTTGTTACCAAAAATATTGCGGTAAAGTAGAATTTACTTTTCATGTTTATTTAGATTTAATAAAAATAATTACGCAAAAATAATTGGAGAAAATTAGTTTACAAAATTTAATTAGACTTATTTCAAATAAAATTTCTAAGAAGCACATTTTCAGATGGTAAAAATGTCAATTATAAACTGTAATAAGAGAATGATTTTTTTATTAACTTTGCACTCCAAATAAAAGTATACTATGCTAGATAGATTGCAATATGTGAAACAACGTTTTGATGAAATATCGGATTTGATTATTCAACCTGATGTTATTGCGGATCAAAAACGTTATGTACAATTAAATAAGGAATATAAAGACTTAAAAGCTTTAGTTGAGAAGCGTGACGAATATATCGTATTAGATGGTAATATTAAAGAAGCAAATGAAATTCTAGCGGATGGTTCTGATCCAGAAATGGTAGAAATGGCTAAAATGCAGTTAGATGAAGCGAAAGAAAGATTGCCTCAATTAGAAGAAGAAATTAAGTTCATGTTAATTCCTAAAGATCCTGAAGATGCTAAAAATGTGATGGTGGAAATTCGTGCAGGTACTGGTGGAGATGAAGCTTCTATTTTTGCTGGAGATTTGTATAGAATGTATACGAAATATTGCGAGTCCAAAGGATGGAGAACTTCTGTAGTAGATATGAATGAAGGAACTTCTGGTGGTTTTAAGGAGATTATTTTTGAAGTGACTGGTGAAGACGTTTATGGAACTTTAAAATATGAAGCAGGGGTACATCGTGTGCAACGTGTTCCTCAAACAGAAACGCAAGGTAGAGTACACACTTCTGCTGCGACTGTTATGGTTTTACCAGAAGCAGAAGAGTTTGATGTACAAATCGATATGAACGATGTAAGAGTTGATTTCTTTTGTTCTTCTGGACCTGGAGGTCAATCTGTAAATACCACAAAATCAGCGGTGCGTTTAACTCACATTCCTACAGGTTTAGTGGCACAATGTCAGGATCAAAAATCGCAACATAAAAATAAAGATAAGGCTTTAGAAGTGTTACGTTCTCGTTTGTACGAATTAGAATTAGCAAAAAAAGAAGCAGAGGATGCTTCAAAACGTACTTCTCAAGTGAGTAGTGGAGATCGTTCTGCAAAAATTAGAACTTACAACTACGCACAAGGTCGTGTTACCGATCATAGAATTGGTTTAACTTTATATGATTTAGGTAATATCATGAACGGTGATATTCATAAAATTGTTGATGAACTTCAGTTAGTTGCTAATACAGAAAAACTAAAAGAGACCGAAGTATTTTAAAAAAAAATAGTATTTTTGAAAGGCTATAAACTGATGTTTATAGCCTTTTTTTATAACCCTAAATCCAATTTTTATGATAAAGAAAGCTTTTTTAGTACTCATTTTATTACTGAGTTATACGTTGCAATCCCAATCTTTTTTTGGAAGTCAATATGATAATTATGCTGGAATTTACAGTGTTATGAATAACCCTGCCAATATTGCAGATTCACGTTTTAAATCGGATATTAATATTGTTTCAGGTAGTTTTTTTGCAGGTAGCGACTATTATGCGGTTAAAATAGGAGATCTTTTAAGTAATTCTGATTTTGAAGCGTATGCAAAAAAGACGCCTACAGACAATAATAATTTGTATACCAATGTTGATTTTTTAGGGCCCTCATTTTTATTTAATATTGATGATAATAGTACTTTCGGATTCTTTACAAGAGCTAGAGGAATAGGACATGCTTCAGAAATTAATGGTTTATTTTTAGAAAAAATTCAAGAAGATATTGAAGAAGATATTGATATACAAAATCAAAATTTTAGTATTGCCACAAATTCTTGGTTTGAAGTGGGTTTGTCTTATGCTAGAATTTTATTTAATAATGAAAAACATTTTATAAAAGGAGGGGTTTCGGTAAAATATATTGGTGGTTTGTATTCAGGTTATATTAAAGCTAGAAATTTGTCAATTGCTTATGATTATACCGGTTTAGAATTAACGAATACAACTACGACTTCTGGTGAAATAGAAACGGGAAATGTTAGTAGTTTAGAAAATTTTGATGATCCAATTGACAATCGAGGAAGTGGTTTTGGAACCGATATTGGTTTCACCTATGAATTAAGAACCAATGAGTCCAATGCTAATTCTAGTAAAGCATATAATAAGTATTTAGTAAAATTCTGAGTTTCTGTAACTGATATTGGAAGTATCAAATTTAAAGAAGGTGAAAAAGTGGTGTATGAAGCGGATGCCTCTTATACCGATGCTGAATATGCAATTAATGATGATTTTGATTCCTACTATTCAAGAATTAGTGAAAGTAAATCGTTTAACGTTTCTTTACCTACAGCGCTTCATTTTAACGCAGATTGGAATGCCTATGATAAGTTCTATTTGAATCTAAATACCGATTTAAATATGAATAAAGAGACGAAGCCTAATTCAAATTATATTAAGAACACATTTAGTATGACTCCAAGATATGAAACGAGATGGTTTAGTATCTATTTGCCGTTTTCTGTTGTAGAAGATTCAGGATTTTTATCTGGATTTGGATTTAGAGCAGGACCTATTACTTTAGGTTCAGGTTCTCTTTTTAATGGCTTGTTTGGTTATTCGAATGCGGTGGATGTGCATTTAGGTATTAAAATTCCATTATATCATAATGATAAATAAAAAAACCGTTTGAAATTTACTTTCAAACGGCTCTCAATAACTAAAACCTTTTTTATTGAAAAAAACAAACAGCAAGTAAAAGCTTGCTGTTTTACTTTTATCCCAAGGGATTATTTTTTAGCTTCTTCGTTTTCTTCAGATTTAGCACCAATTCTGTTTACAGTATACATTGGAGCAAATTTGATTTTTAAAGCTGCAATTTTTCTATTATCTTCAGACGATAAGCCTTCTTTTTCAACCGTATTTTTTCTAGTATCTAACGCTTCATACAGTAATTTGATTTCGTCCCAATCTTCTCTTGAATACGAATCTTTATTATTTTCAACTGTAGTTACAAAGTTGTCATAAACACTTAAAATGTTATCTTTATTAACCCAAGCAAAAGTCATATCTGCAGAACCGTCATAGGTTGGTCCTAAAAGCGTTTTACGCATCGTCATTTTTGCATTTTCTGCGTCTGCTTTTTCTTTTTCAGTAACTACTTTTACTTTGTATTCTTCATATCTAACAGTAGCATTATCAATAGATTCTTTTAATTTTTGATCTTCTTCAACACCAGTTAAAGAATTCTCAGCATTCATTTTTAAACGATCGTAATCTTTTTGGATTTCATCCCAATCGTTTGCTGCTTCATTCATTTCAACATTGCTTACTGAGTCTACATAATTTGCATACATGGCAACATCTTTTTCAGCTTGTAATTTTTTTTCATCTGTACATGCAGTAAATGATACTGCTACAGCTAATAGTCCTAATGTGATTTTTAAGTTTTTCATCTTTATTTTTTATTTATGTTATTATTATAGTGTAAAATTAGTCCAGTTTTTTAGATTACTTTTTATATAATTTTTGTAATCCTTTACATAATTTATATTTTGAAAAACATACATTAAAAACATTACTAATAGATGTTTAAAATGCATTGATATCATAAATAATAATTATTTATTAGTTCTGTTGAATAGGACTGGGCTCTAATTTGTCTTCTTTTTCTTTTGAAGTTATTTGTTCAGCCTTGTTTGTAATAAAGTTGGAAACCAAATATTGTACAATTGTAGCAGATATTTTCTTTAATGTTCCAGCAGATTTTCCAATCATCATTTTTCGAGTTAAGTAACCTCCTGCAATTCCTAAAGTTGTTTCCAATAAAGAACTCTTTATTTCTTTCGATTTTTTAAAATCTGCAATTGTTTCTTTCACAATATTCACCGGTTTTAAACTATCTACGGTATCATTAAATTGATTACGTAAAACTTCAAAATCTTGATTTCGTTTAATTTCTAGTAATCTAATTTTTTCATCTAGAAGTTGATTTTCGTCTATCCTTTTCATAATTATCTGATTTTAGTTTCCAAAAGTTTTCTAATAACCATATTTGTTATTGGCACTTTAATTAATTGTTTTCTAAAAACAAATAATAGAATAGCAAGAACTAAATAAAATCCAGATACAATAAGAAAACCTAGGTATGTTTCTCCAAGTAGTTTTCCAATGTATAAACTAATTCCAATATTGATAAACAAGGAGAACATAGCTACAATTAAACCGAATGCTAATCTAAAAGTTAAAGAGGCAGTTATGTCTGCTGTTTTATCAATAGCATTCAATTTAAATAATTCAATGCTAGACTTTGTATAATCTTGTGCCTTTTCTAAAAGCATTTCGAAATTTGTAGCTATCTTTTCCATCTTGTTTTACTTAAATTTTTGATAATTCTTCTTTAATTTTTGATTTACCTTCTTGAAGTTTATCATCGATATTTTCAGAAAGGAAATTGTATTTTTCTTGAAGTTCACCATATTTTTTTTCTAGTGTACTTACGGTGTTATCAAAACCTTCTTTTAAGTTATCTTTTAACTCATTGGCTTTTTTACCAATTTTTTTTCTCGTGTTTGAACCTTTATCTGGTGCTAATAATACTCCGATAACTGCTCCAGCTGCTAATCCAGCTACTACTCCTAATATTGCATTATTTGATTTCATAATTTCTTTTTTTTAGATTTTTAATATTGTTTTTTAAATTCTTCTTCCTTGAATGATTCTAACGATAATTGCTATTATAGCGATTACTAATAATATGTGTATTAATGAACCCACGCTATACACAAAGAATCCTAATGCCCAGCCAATGATCAATATGACTGCAACGAGATATAATAAATTTGACATCTTGATTAAATTTTAATTGTTATTAATTTAAACGAACGGCTAAGTATAAACTTAGGTTGCTATTTTTTCCATCTGGTACTGTGTATGTTGTTCCAGCAAATTCTCTATCTTTTCCAACAGTTTGTAAACCATAGTTGTATCGAACTCCAATACCTATTGATTGAAAATCTAGACCTACACCAGCCGATAAACCGTAATCGAATTTGTTGAAATCATCATTGTCATAATTGTCTTCGAAATCGAATGTTCCACTGTCTGTTTCATTAGTAACTTGTGCATTTACAAGGTATGCAAAGTAGGGACCAGCGTGTACATTGAAACTATCTGTAATGTTTAATTTTAACAAGATTGGTAATTCAATGTAATTTAATTTAAATTTTGCGGTACCTTCAGCAAAAGCGTTGTCATATACCAACTCAGCACCTTTTCTACTGTACAATAACTCTGGTTGAATAGCTACTGCATCAGAAATAGGTAATTTTGCATAGAAACCTGCGTTAAAACTTGTAAGAACGTTGTTGTCATCTACATCTTCTGTGTACATGTTGGAGAAATTAACCCCTCCTTTAACTCCGAATTCTGCATTAGACTCTTCTGATTGAGCATTAACTCCTAGTGAAGTCATTAAGGCTAATGCTAAAGTGGCTACAATTTTTTTTCTTCTTTTCATGTCAATTGTTTTTAATGTTTGTATTTGGTTTTTATTAATTTAATTGTTAATTATTATTGTGGCATTTGCGATTAGTGTAAAAACAATAAATACGACTAATGCTATTATCCATTTTTTCATGTTTCTGCAATTTTTATTTGATTTACCTTATCTAAGGATGTATTTAGTTTTACTATGGTTTGTAAGGCTAAAATTTTAAAGTCTACATCATTAGTTGTTTTTGATAATTCCGTTAAATCTTGAATTTGATTCGACAAAATTTTTGAAACGGTTTCCAAATAAACATTGTTATAATTGTCTTTTTTAGCTTTTTCCAATCTATTAATGCTTTGTTCTACATTAAGGTTTGGAACGATTATTAATTTTTCAGAAGTAATTTTACTGATTACTTTATTTATCTTACTCTGTTCCTTTATTAATTCTGTTGCTAAGCATTTCACTCTAAAAGGAACTTCTTTTTCTTTAACATGATTACTTATTGTAATTAAGTTTAGATTCTTTTCATTAAACTTTGCCAATAGTTCTGCTTCTACATTTTTATAATTGTTAGTATTACTACTAATATTGGTTAGTATACTTTCTTCTTTTGTATTGTTTGTAAAAACACAAGAAGTAACCGTTAATAGTGTAATACTGCACAGAATGAAATAGAAGTTTAACGTTCTCTTGGGGTGTGTCTTTCTCATTTTATTCGTTTTAATTACATTACAAAGTTGGTGTATTATGGAAAATTCTTTATTACATCATTTTTTGTATTGCTTATATCATTTCCATTTGCCAACTACTTAATTCAATTTCATTTTCTTTTCTAAGAACTTACAAGACAAAATTACGTCACATACAAAGGGTTTGTGTTATATCATTTTTAGGGAAGCTTATAGAATTTTAAGTTTTATGCATCATCATTCATAAAAAGCACAAAAAAACGCTCTATAAGAGAGCGTTTTTTTGTATTGATTATGAAAATTTATTGAAGAGTCTTATTTGTCTGTTGGATTTTCGTGTAAGATTTGAACACTACTTTTTTTTTCAGTGGTGGTAATAAATTCTGCAAAAGCGGAAGGTTGTATTGGAGCCGCATATTCAACAGCGTATGATTTTGCTAATTGTGCTCCAAAATACAATATCATCGATGAGTAATATACCCAAACCATAACGATTACAAAAGAACCTGCAGAACCATATACAGAGTTAATATTGGAATTAGCGATATAGAAAGAGATTAAAAACTTGCCAAAAATAAATAAAATAGCAGTGGTAAATGAAGCAAACTTAACCTGTCTCCACTTGATTTCAGCATCGGGTAAAATGGTAAAAATGGCACCAAATAAGAAGGAAATGACTAAAAATGAGATTAAAGAATTAATCACATAAATGACATAATAAAGTACTTCGGGAAAATAAGAAGTCAATTCGTTACTAATAGCATCTAAAATAGCTGAAATACCTAATGAAACAAGTAGAATAAAACCAATGCTACCAATTACTCCAAAGGACAATAAGCGTGCCTTGATAAATATCCAAAATCCAGAGGCTTTCTTTTTGGGTCGAATATCCCAAATCGTATTGATTGAATCTTGAATTTCGGCAAAAACAGAAGTAGCTCCAATAATTAACATGATGATACCTACAATTCCTGCTAAACTAGTACTATTTGAAATACTTAAGTTTTTAATCATTTCTTGAACCTGGATAGCACTTTCTTCCCCTACAAAATTTTTGAGTTGGTTATAAATGCTACCTTCAATTGCTTCTCTTCCCCAAAAAATATCACATAAATAAAGTAGTACAAGCAATAAGGGACCAATTGAAAAAACAGTGGTATAGGCTAAGGAAGAACTTAGTTTTAAGATTTTTTTCTCTAAAAAACCCGTAAAGGTGTTTTTCAATACTTTCCAAAATCGCTTAAAATCTATCATCATTAAATATATTTAGGAATATAAATAGTAAATGTTGCGCCTTTTCCAGGTACCCCTTTTGCAAAAATATAGCCATTATGATTTTCAACAATTTTTTTACAAATTGCTAAACCTACACCTGTTCCTTGATATTCTGTTTTGCCATGAAGTCTATTGAATAATAAAAAGATTTTTTCAGCATTTTCTTGTTCAAACCCTATACCATTATCAGTAAACTTAATTTTATGATATACTTCGTGAGAATCTTCTTTTAATATAGGTTCGTTTTTAGCTTTTACCTTTTTATATTTAATTACTATTTCTGGAACGACATCTTCTTTAGAATATTTCAAAGAATTACTTATTAAATTGGTGAAAAGTTGTTGCATTTGGAATTCTACTCCTTCAATAACATCAAAAGAATCATATTTGATGATTGCTTTTTTGTCTTCAATGTTTTGAGATAACTCTAGAATACTATTAGCCAATACTTCATTAAGATCTACTTGGGTGAACACGTTATCGCCTCTATTAGTTCTAGAATATTGTAATAAATCATTAATTAAAATACGCATTCTACTTGAAGCTTTTTCAATGCGAATGAGATAATCTTTTCCAAAATCGGTTAGATTTTCTTTTTCTTTATCATTAATTCTAGAGATGAAAGTTTGAATTTTTCTTAGAGGTTCTTGTAAGTCATGACTGGCAACATGATTGAATTCACTTAATTCTTTTATGTTTTGTTCCAATTCATAATTTCGTTCTTCTAGTAATTCATTTTTGTGGTAATCCTCTGTTACATCTTGAGTGGTTCCAATCATACTTTCTAAACCACTTAAGTCGGTAAAGGATTTGGCTACCGTTTTGAAATGTCTTATTTCTTTATCTTTACGCACAACACGATAATTGAGAGCAGGAATCTCACCCGTTGTATTGGCGTTTTCAAATGCTTCTTGAACTAACTCTCTATCATCTTCATAAATATGATCCATTAAATTTTCTAAGGTAGGTTGGAATGATTTAGGTTCAAATCCCATTAAACGGTATTTATTTTCAGAATAGATAAATTCATTGGTTTCAAAATTAAAAATCCAGCTGCCATAATTTCCTAAAATTTCCGCTTGACGACTCGATTCATCAAAAATGATAAGTTCGTTATTTAATTTTTCTAAACTTTGAATGTTTTCTTCTAAAAGCTTGTTGTTATTAATTTCATCTGTAATGTCATGCGTAACACCTAAAACCGTTTTATGTTTTAATTTTTCAAGAAATAATTTTCCAGTCGCTCTAAAATAACGTATTTCTCCATCGGGTCGAATAATTCTGAATGTAGAAGGTGGTAAGTTTTCTTCTCTAACAACTCGATCCATGATTCCTAACACAATTTCTTTGTCTTCTGGATGTACAAAAGTTAGAAAATTATCATTTGTTGAAGGAAAGGAGTAAGGTTCGTAACCTAAAATGCGATAAAAATTTTCTGAATATTTCGTAACATGCGTAACTAAATCCCATTCCCAAGTACCAAAACTAGATAAAATTTCAGCTTGAGAATTTAGAAAAAAAGCTTTATTTAAGGTATTATTTGCCTCTTTTAATTTTTCTAAATCATTATTCGTTTTATAGTATGCATACACAATTAAAAGTATGGTAACTAATAAAATGCTTAAGGTTAAAATAGGAGTTAAGTTAATTTGTTCGTTATAAATTGAATTTCTTTTAATTAAAAAAGTATCTTCAATTTCTGTCATTTGATTGATTTTATTACGAATAGCAACCAGTAATCGACTACTTTCATTAAAATTTTTCTTAAACTCTTTAGTATTTACAATATTTCTGCTAAGATCAGGATCTGAATATTCTCCATTATAATCTAAACGCTTTTTTATAATTTCATATAACTCGTTTAGGTTTTGTTGCTGTTGTTTGTTGTCTTTGGTAAGTTTTTTTAATTTGGCAAAAGACTCATTTATATTACTATTAGCGGTATAATAAGGATTTAAATAATTTTCATCTCGAGTAATTAAAAAGCCTCTCATTCCATTTTCAGAGTCTTTGATATAAGAAAATAATTGTTCGAGTTCTAAATTGACTTCATAAGTATGTACTACGAGTTTTGATGACTGCGAAAGGTTTTCGATATGTTTATACGTTACAGCACCCACAAAAAGTACCACAAATAAACTGATGGTAAAGATAATTTTATGAACTTTTGAAGTTTTAAATTTATTTTCTCTCATACAGCTTTCACTTTATAGGCGTAATAGAAAATTATCTTTATTTAATCCACTTGTATGGTATTGCCAATTGATGGTTACTACTTCTGATAACACTTTCTTTAGAGTATTAAAATCACTAGGTTTTTTAATATAAATATTGGCACCCAAAACAAAGGTATTCTCAACATCTTGATCAGACGATGAGGTTGAATAGATGGCAATAGCAATATTATCAAATTTTTGATTTTTTTTAATTTCTTTTAAACATTCAATTCCATTTAGAATAGGCATATTTAAATCTAGAAAGATAATATTTGGTAAAACAGATTCTGGGTGATGTAGAAAATCTAATAATTCTTTACCATTTTTAAAAGTATTGACAACTGTATTTATTTTTAATTCATCAAAAGCATCTGTAAAAAATAAACGATCATCTTCGTCATCATCGGCTAAAGTAATTAAGATATAATCTTTCTGCATGGTTTTAGTTTATTAATTTATATTTTTTGTAGCAATTTCTCTTCTTTTAGTAATAATCCTTTGAAAAGCAGAAGGAGTAATACCTGTTGTGTTTTTAAATTGAGTGCTTAAATGTGCGACACTAGAATAATTCAATTTAAATGCAATTTCGGTAAGACTTAAATTTTCATTTACAATCAAATGTTTGGTCAGTTCAATTTTTTGTAGAATGATAAAGTTTTCAATAGAAGTATAAGTAACTTCAGAAAAAATATTGGATAAATAGCCATAACTATGGTCTAATTTCTCAGCCAAATAAACGGAACTTTTTACATTAGGTGCCTCTTCATTAAATACCATTTCAATAATGGCATCCTTAATTTTTTGAACCAAGATGTTTTTCTGATTTTCAATTATTTCAAAACCATACTCTTCTAACAAGGCTGTAATTTGATGATACGTTTCTGTGGGTATGTTTTCTAAAAACAAAACTTCAGAAGCATTTACAATTTCAAATCGAATATTGAAACTTTTCAATTTTTCTTCTAAAATTTTTTTTGCTAAAACATTGATGTCAAGCTTTAAAAATAATTTCACGGTACTGTTTTTAAATTTTAGTAAAAGTAAGAAAAATGTTTAATTAATAAATAGTTTTTATTAAACAAAAATGTAGTCTTTTATCATTTGTTATCTGCTGCTTCTTGTTTCTTTTCTGCTTCTTTTTCTGCTTCCTCTTGGGCTTTTCTTTTTTCTCTTTCTTTTTTTCTAAAATAGCCTCTTAATAGGAAATTATGTTTAGCCGCTTCCATATTTTCATTCAATCCTTTTGAACTTTTTC
Source organism: Flavobacterium profundi (assembly GCF_006491645.1). Classification (GTDB taxonomy): domain Bacteria; phylum Bacteroidota; class Bacteroidia; order Flavobacteriales; family Flavobacteriaceae; genus Flavobacterium; species Flavobacterium profundi. Next base: position 461,829 of record NZ_VDCZ01000002.1, on the reverse strand, counting down.
TTAAATTCTCCATGGTTTTTTCTAAATCCTGTGCCATACTTTCATCATTCATTAATTTACCTAAAGTTCCTTCACCATCATTAATATCAGTTAATAGAATGGCTAATTCATCTGTAATTACTTCTGCGTTTTCAGCTGTTACTTTTACCGAAGCCATGATATCATCCATTTCAACGGGTTCGTATGAGCCAATAGTGTCACCGTCTTGAATTTCTTTCGAATGAGATGAACCTTGTGAAATAGTTAATAATTTATCCCCAATTACGCCTTCAGAACCTATAGAAGCTTTGCTGTTTTTTTTGATAAACTTTTTAACATCTGATTTGATGGATAAATCTACTTGTACGGTGCTATCGTTAATAATTTCAACATTATCAACCGTTCCCACATCTATTCCTGAAAAACGAACAGAGCTGCCTACTTGCAAACCACTTGCGTTTCTGAACTTAGTTTTTATCTTTATTTCTGAGCTAAATAAATTTTGTTGGCTACCAATTAAAAAGATAATTACAATTAAAAATGTTAAGCCTAAACTTACAAATAAGCCTAATTTTACTTTATATGATTTATTTTGTGATTCCATGTTTGTTGTTTTTTATTAGTTGAAAAATGATTGTATATAGCTATCGTCGTCGTTTTCAAATTCGGATAGTGTTCCTTCTTTATATACTACGCCATCTTTTAGCATTATAATACGATCTGCTACTGTTTGTACACATTTTATATCATGCGTAATAATAATAGATGAAGTTTTAAATTTATTTTTGGTTTCATTAATGAGTTGACTAATTTCATCTGATGTGATAGGATCAAGACCTGTTGTAGGTTCGTCGTAAAGTAAAATTTTTGGATTTACGATTAACGTTCGAGCTAAACCAATTCTTTTTTTCATACCACCCGATAATTCGGAAGGCATTTTATCAATAGCTTCTGGTAAGCTCACATCTTCTAATACTTTTTCAATTTTTTGAGTGATTTCTTCATTTGAAAATTTTTTATCCAATCGTGTTAATGGAAAGGTTAAATTTTCTCTTACCGTCATAGAGTCATATAATGCAGCTCCTTGGAATAAGAAACCTATCTTTTTTCTAACTTCAATTAGATCTTCATCCGAGCTATTTGCTATTTCATAATCTTCTACTTTAATGCATCCTGAATCGAGTTGCAGTAAATTAACGATACATTTGATTAAAACCGATTTTCCAGTTCCTGATTTTCCTAAAATCACTAAGTTTTCATTCTCAAAAAGTTGTAAAGTCACTCCTTTTAGAATATCTTGTGTTCCAAAACTTTTGGTTACATCTTTTATGTCGATTAATACGTTTTTCATAATAAATCAGTTATTTGAACGGCAATTAAGTCGACGATAATTAATAATAAGGAAGCAGTTACTACTGCTGAATTGGCAGCTACACCCACGCTTTCTGTTCCTCTTCCTGCGTTGAAACCTTTATAACATCCTACTAAACCAATAACGGCACCAAAGAAGAAAGATTTGATAAGTGCTGGAAGTAAATCTATAAATTCTACACTATCAAACGCTTGATGCATAAATAAAGTAAAACTTACATCGTCTTTGATATTTACACCTAGCCAACTTCCAAATATTCCAATAACATCTGCATATAAGGTTAAAATAGGTATCATTACTGTAGCGGCAATTACTCTAGGTACAATTAAAAAATTAATTGGATTCGTATTGGAAACTTCCATAGCATCGATTTGTTCCGTTACACGCATAGAACCTAATTCAGCACCCATACTTGAACCAATTTTTCCTGCACAAATAAGTGCGGTTATAACAGGACCCATCTCCCTAATAATGGATATAGCAACCATGCCAGGAAGCATAGCAACTGCTCCAAACTCTACTAAAGGAGGTCGTGATTGAATGGTTAAAACCAATCCAATGATAATACCTGTAATAGAAATTAATCCAACAGATTTATTTCCAATTTGATAACATTGTTTTAGGAATTCGCTTTTTTCAAATGAGGAATGAAAAATATTTTTCATCACACTTTTTAAATAATACATTACATTGGCAACGTCTATAAAAAAGTCGATAAATTTTTGCTTTATATCATTCATAAAACTATTGGTTATGAATGAATTATTTGGTTTTAAATAAGACATGGTTGGTTTTTTATTAGTTATTCAAAGCTAGATATAAAACCAATTGGTATGCTTACATAATTTTTTCCAAAGTTTATATAATTTGGTATCTAAAGTGATTCTAGAATTACATTTTAAAAAGGATATCCGATAGCTAAATTGAATATTAAGTTTTCTTTTCTCCAATTTCTGTCACCAAAATCAATTGCATCAATTACCCATTCTTGTCCTTTTGGTAAGTAAGGTTTTCGTAATGGGAAGGCAAAATCGGTTCTTAAAATTAGAAAAGAAAAATCGAATCGAAGTCCCACACCAGTACCTATAGCCAATTGTTTTAGAAATTGATTGGAAAACTGAGCTCCAGGTTTATCTGAAATTTCATTTAGTAACCAAATGTTTCCTCCATCTACAAAAACAGCTCCTTTGATAAAATCATAAATTTTAGTTCTTAATTCGGTATTAAACTCTAATTTAATATCTCCAGATTGATCGGGTAAAAACGTATTATTTGTAGTGTCAAGATACGTTCCAGGACCAATAGATCGTGCTCTAAAGGCTCTAATACTACTGGTTCCTCCAATAAAGAATTGTTTTACAAAAGGGAGTTCATTGGAGTTACCATACGGAATACCAACACCTAATATGATTCTACTAGCTAATTTGGTTTCATTACCAAAGTTTAAGTAATGTCTAAAATCGGTTTCAAATTTGGCAAACTGACTAAAAGAAACACCCAGAATACTTTTTGGATTATTGGGATCATTGGCACCCATAATCAATCCTGTTGCATTAGCAGATAAATCTAAAGCACCTTTAAAGTAGAAAGTGTTTTTTTTCTGAGTATACATGGTGTTAGTATAGGTGTAAGAGTAGGTAGGACCAAAAATAAGTTGTTTTTGGATGACTTTTTCCAAAGAAGCATTTTCTTGGATTTGCTCTCTGTACAAATCGGTTACTTTGTTGGGCTTGGTGTATGTAATATCAAAAACATTTAAGTTATGTTCTTTTCTTTCATTTTCTTTCCACATATAACCAAAGGAACTTTGAAATGTATGTAAGGCATATAATTGTGTTCGTAATTGGTACTCATAATTTATAGAAGCTTTGGTTCTAGGGACAAATCCACTTGCTGTATGTACTTTAAAAGGAGTAATAAATCGAGGCCAAATTAAACTGGTTTCTCCACCCAAACGATACACATTAAAACCATTATTTTGTCCAGAAACTTGCACCTCTAAACCACCAAATGCTTTGATACTAAGTAATTCTGCACCTCTAAAGGTATTGCGATTACTCCAATTGATATTTAATTCGGTACCTGAATAATTGGCTGAATTACTTTTTGCTAAAGCTTCTACTCGTATTGATTTTTTAGGCAATGGCGTGAGATAATAATAGGCATCTAAATAATTTCCAATAGTGTCACTTTCTTTGAACTGATTTTTTACAAATTTGAAAGTTCCTAACGTAATTAATCGATTCAATGATAAATTATGATTGGTTCTGTTATATAAATCTCCTTTTTCGAAATTCAAGGTATTTTCAAAAACGCTAGGTTTGAAAAGCTTTTCACGATCAATAATGGTAAAGTTTTTATATTTTTCTGCTGCTGAAGAATTTTCTTGTAAGGTATCTTGCTCTAATTTAAAATTAGAATACACATAAATATTGTTAATATGATAGGCTTTTCTAGCTTTTTCGGGAGTCGTTTCTTTAATGTCTAACCAAAGCTTTACTTCATGATTGCCCACCGTACTATCGACTTGAGTTAGTATAAAGTTTTCATTAAAATAGTAGTAACCTAACTCTTTCAATTTTACATCTATTCGGGCTCTTTCCGTTTTAATTTTATCTAAATCGTAGGGTTCACCAAGTTTTAATAGACTGTTTTGCTTTAATCCAACAATTTCTTTTCCTAAAGAAGTAGAATCATTAGGATATTGTATTTCTTTTATTTTATATTGATAATTTAAACTAACCACATAATCTGCAGTAGCTTTTTTTCTTGTTTTAGTGGAATCAGCTTGTGTTTTTACATTAAAAAAACCTTTATTTTCTGCATGGTTTTGTATGATTTTCTTATTGTATGCTAAATCTACTTCACTAAATAAAACCGGTTTTTCCCCTAATTTATATTTTAACCAATGACGAAATCCTTTTTCTTTTTTTACATCACCAGCTAAATTGTAAAAGAAGATGCCAGGTCGCATTCCAAGAATAGAACGATTTGGTTTTGGACGAATCAATTCATCCAGTGATTTTTCAATTTTTTTCCTTTCACTACGAGATGTTTTTTCTCCATTTACTTCTATTTTATGTCCGGTATATAGTAAGTCGCCTTCGGGTATATTTTTTGTACCACTGCAACTATATAAAATCAAAAGAGTAAAAATTAGTATGGAATATCTTGTCTTCATTCGTTTTTTTTGTCCTTGTTTTTTTGGAATAATTCTTTAAACTTATCATAATTCATAGTAATTATGAAAGCCACTCCAGTCTCTATAACTTGTCCTTGAAGCGCAACTTGATAGTTGTTTTTTCGATAGGCTTTTAATTTGTATCTACCATCTTTAGTAATCAAATATTCAGCTGTAAGGTCACCAGCAATATTATTTGCTTGTTCATTTTCATTTTGAGTACCTTCAATTCCAAAACTACTTCCAACAGATATTTTTAAACGATCGTCTACTAGTTCTTTAGAAATACCCACATTCAAATCGGTTCTATTTTGTTTTTGGCCCGATGTGTAATCTTCAGTAGCTTGTAAATCAAAGTCAATTTGAAAACCTTGAATTAAATCACCTGCAATTTGATTGAGTTGTTCCGATAAGATTCGACTTGCACTTTGTTTGGCCAAGTAGGATGCACTAATTCCTCCAGTTTCACTTTGGAATGGATTTTCTCCAATGAATCGATTCAGTAAAAGAACTGCAAAAACTTGTTTATTTAGAACATCTTCTTGTTGACGAATTTGTTCTAATTTTGCTTGAGTCGTATTAATAACTTCAGCTGAAACATCATTATTTCCTTCCGGTAAAACAATATCAAAATGAATTTCAGGTTTCATGAGTTCACCTGTCATTTTTAATTGGGTTTCAAAGGGTATTTTTTGTTTGTATGTGTTTCTCACTCCAGCGGTTACTTCCCCTAATTGATCATTCACTAAATCAATAGGAGCGATATCGGTTTTGTATATTGCGGTTACATTTACATTAGCACTTGTTGGTTCACCAGTCCATACAATATAACTACCCGGTTTAATATCAAATTTTCTTTTTATAAGGTTAAAATTCATCTCATATGAACCCGAAGTAAACTCATATTTACCAGTTAAGGTAGTTTTTCCTGATGGATCGATACCTCCATTTAATTCTGCTTCTCCTTTTAACTTTAAGAAATCTCCATTCGCTTTATCAATGATGATTGAGATTTCAGCATCTTTATCAATTTCAATATTAACAGAGGCATTCATCCCTTTTATATCGGTTTCTGTAATTACTTTGGTAGGATCTTTTACGGTTATTAAAACGGGCTGATCCTCATCAACAAATTTTACAATTCCTTCTCTGTCTGCAATAGAAGGGTCTTCTTGTGGTAAAACAATAGTAAATTCAGTGTCTTTATTAATTTTAATATTCCCTTCAATTATCGGACTTTCAAAATCTCCTTTTAGGATAAGGTTATTGTCTAAATATAATTTACCATAAAATAAATCACTATCTTTTGCTTCTGAATTTACTGCTCTAAAATTGTCTGCTTTAATCTTTAAATCAAACCCTAAATTAGCATAATTAGCGCTATTAACAGTACCATTAATTTCTAAATCATTCTCATTTTCATCTTTAAATCGAAAGGTATTAAACGTTATTGTTTGATTGTTGAAATCAATAGCGTCATTAATTAGTTTAAACTTCGAATTAAGAGGAGCTACAACAAAACCAACATTATTAAATTTGATTTGGCCTTGAATTTCTGGATTATTGGCTTGCCCAGTAATCGTTAAATTTCCATTCAAATACCCTTCACTTTCTGTCAAACTTCCTGAGGTAAAAGGTTGTATCGATTTCATTTGTAATTTTTCTAACGCCACTTTAAAATCTAAGTTTCCAGTACCAATTTGATAATCACCTTGTATTGCTGCTTGATTGTTTTGCCCACTTAAATTAATATTAGCAGTGTAAGTATTGGCAATTTTATTATCTATTTTTAAAGCAATGGTTCCAATGGTATCTTTTTTGAAGCTCGCATCATCAATCGTAATATCGGCTACAAAAACGGGTGTTTTATGTAGGTTTTCAATAGTGGTGAATCCATTCACTCTTCCTCCAAATTCATAATTGGAAGTTACTATATTTGTAATAGATTCTAATTCGAAATCTTTCAAATCTATTTGAATCGGCGATTCGAATGATTCCGTTTCGGATTGTATTTTTAAGTTATTCTGATTATGGTTTAAGATGAAATCTTGTATGTTAATTCCATTTTTATTGATGATAATGGTATTTTTTGAATCAATATTCCAATTTTCATAGTTCAGTACTAGTTTTTCAGCATCAATTTGAATAGTAGAATTTGTATCAGTTTGCTTATAATTTCCAGCAAAATTGTATTTTTCAACGTCTTTATTATCTGAGATACGAAGTTGATAATCGAGTTGATTATGCTCCACTTTACCAGAAACTTGAGTTTTTGGAACGATTATATCACTATTTTTTAGTTTCCCAATTTCTACATCATATACTAATGCTTTTTCTTCTTTATCGACAGAAATTGTAACCCCATTTATTTCATTATTAGCATATTTTACATGAGGAATAGTTCCTTTTATACGGATACTGTCATTGGCCGAATTGTAATTACCATTGATATGAATAGCTGATGTTTCTTCTAAATCAGGTACTATCTTTTTTAAAATTTCTTCTTCTTTTATATAAATATCAAAATTTACATGTTGCGGTGGATTGGGTGCTTTTGAACCAGAAGATGAAGTACTATTAAAATAATGGTTAAACGATTGAGAAACAGCTGTTGGTAAAGAAGCCAATTCATAGTTTCCATTTAAATTAACATTTACAAATTGCGATTTTAAAAGAATCGAATCTTGTGTTTCCGTTGCAACCGATTTTAAATAAATGGTATCTAAAGGAAATTGTTCGTTTTCAAGCGCTACTAAAAAATTAGTTGCCATTAAAGAACCATTCAAATGGTTCACATCTAAAGTTTCAAAATCTGCAGTAATATTTCCCTTCATCTTTAAAGGACCTGCATGTAAATTTAATTTGTTTAAATCGATTAAATCTAGATTTAGATGGAGTTGCGCTTTAGGGTATTTTCCATCAAAATCTCCCTTAGATTCTAATTGAAAAGTTATATTAGGATCATTACTTTTAGTTGTAACTACAAAATGGCCGTTTTGAATTTCTCCATTTAGGATAAGGTTTTTATAATTATAGGCATTGTAATCTGCTGAAATAACAGTAACATCAGCATTTGTATTCATTGTTTTGGGATCCAAAGATTTCCCATTAATTATCGTTTTAACCGAAACTTTACCTAATTTATCATTTTGAATGAGTTTACCAATGTCAAATTGTGCTAAGGATGCATTTAAAGTATATTGTTCTTGATGCATTTCCTTTTGATTCAAAGTTGCATCGACTACGGCATTTCCGAAAGAACTTTTTAAATCAATATGCGTTGTGAAATTATCTAAATATCCAATAAAATTTCCAGTAGTTTCAAAATTTTCAGGTAAGGTTATTGCGTTTGGAATTGTATTTTTAGGAAGAAAGGTATTGACGTCTTTTGCGGTGCTCATTAATGCGTTAATACTAATGTCTAAATAGGTTGCTTTTGTATTTGGTAAGCCAGTAATTACTCCATTCATGTCAATTGAAGTGAAACCTATTCCAGAAGCTTGAACTTTCTTAATCTTTAAATTGTTTAGTTTTCCACTAACTTGCGCGGTTAAATTTACAATACTATTTTTATTGGTATTGAATGGAACTTGATTGGCTAAATCTGGCACAAGAAATAAAATATCTTTGAATCCAATTTTACTATCAGTAAAATTAGCTTGGACTTCAATACTTTCAGGATTTTTAGAAAGTGAAGCAATTGAGGGGTATTTTAATAAAAGTGTTTCCTTATCGAGGTTTGTATTGGGCGTAACTAGTACTAAATTTTTTAAGAAGGCATTTTGTGATGCATATTCAAATTGCGTGCTTAATTTGGTAACTTCAAAATCGTTACTTTCAATAAATGAGAGGTTATTTATTGTACCTTTTATAATATTAGTTGTATAGACTAAATCCGTAGCTTCCCAATTGAGTTTTTTAATAGATAAATGATTGGTATCTAAACCATAACTGCTTTTCTTTACAGCAGTATTGTCATAATCAACATTCACATTTTTAAATGTAACTTTATTAGCACTCAATTCCCAACCTTTACTAGGTGTTGAGCTATTGCTTGATGAAACTTTATTGTCTTCTAAATTTAAAGATAACTTTCCATATGTATCTTCGAGCTGAAGATCATGTAAGGCTATTTTTTGTTGATTTAAATCAAATTCTTTAACCTTAGTGTTTAGTTTTTGGAATTGTAATTGCGTAGCTAATTGTGTTTTTTCATCTTTATACTTTATCGCTATTTTTGAAAGAGCAATGTCTTTTAACTGTAATTTAATTGGTTGATTTTGAGTCTCTTTATTGATTTTATCTGTTGCTTTTTCAATTGCTTCTGAAAGTCCTTGATTGAGTTCTAACTTTAAACCGTCTAATTGAATTTTTGGAATATCAAAGGCTAACTTTTCTAAATCGAAAGCATCTATTTCAGTTTCAAAATAGGTTATGGAAGTGGCAAGATCATTTTTGTTAATGGCATCATCATAGTAAAAGTGAGTATTAGAAATTTTAACTTTGTTTACATCTATTGCCATTGGTTCAGAGGTTGTATTAGGCTCTTTTGAGGCAAATGCTTGAATGATATAATCAAAATTAAAAACTGAATCTTTGTTTTTATTTATTTTAGCAGTTATCCCATCCATATAAACATGATTGACTTCAAGTGTATTGGAAAGGAGTTTAAAAAGACTTACGTCTACATCTAGTTTTTTTCCAGATAATAAGGTGTCACCTGATTGATCTTCAAAATAAAAATCAGTTAAAATGACTTTTTTGGGTAAACCAATTTCAATTGTCCCCACACGAACTTCCGTATGAATCTTACTTTCAAGATAGCGAACTGCTTTGTCTTTTACTTTATTTTGTACAAAAGGAATTTGTAAGGCTAGTATTAAAAGCAAAATAAGTCCAAAAATTGAACTTATAATCCATAAAATTATTTTTAAAACTTTTTTAAACTTCTTTTTCAAAATTAGAAAGTATATTGAATTCCTATTCCTTGATACCCAAAACCAACTTCTGGTGCAATTCTTAAGTTGCTATCTTTTTTTCTGTGTAATCTTGGTACTAAGATACCACTAGTGGCTCCAATAACATAACCCACAATAGCATCTGATAAGAAATGATTTCCGCCTTTTACTCTATAATATCCTACTGCAGCTGGAAGTAATGCAGCACCAGCCCAAATATAAGGCTTTGCTTTGGAATTTGGATAAAAGTCTGCATAAACTTGTGCTGCAAAAAAAGTAGATGCGGCAGCTGCAGCTACATGGCCACTAAAAAAGGATCTTTGATTGTTGCTCTCAAGTCTTTCATCCAAGCTTAAATCGATATTATATACTTTTGGTCTTGATTTTTCAATAAATCCAGATGATACTGTAAATGTAGCCAAAGATAAACCTACAGCTTCTACATACATGACCGATAATTGTCCTGCATGTTGTCTGGTATCTTTATTTAAAGCAAATAGAAAGGGTATTGCTAAAGATGTATAAAGAGGAATGTCGCTTTGGTTTGATGCATTTTCATCATAATTTCCAGCTGACCATCGGTCTACAAACCAAATATCATCTGCATTCAATGCGTTTAATTTTTCTTCTGTGAGTGGTTTTTTATCTTTAATTACTAAAAGTCCCCAAGCGTTTATTCCTGCAGCACCAACAATGATAGAACCGTCAGTTAATAAATCAGTTTTGTAAGGTGATTCTTTTTGACCTACAAGATAATAGGGCAGTGCTAAAGCAAATAGAAGGGCTATCTTTCTCATTTTGTCTCTGTTTATTTTCCAATGAAACAAAGTAACAGTAGAAGGTTATGATTTGTTTTATATAATGCAGACTAACTTTTATATAATTCAAATATAATTTTGAAGGGTTAGGCATCCTTTATTGTAATTATGTAAATCATGACTTGTAAGATGTAACAGTAGCGGTTCACATATTTCTAATTTTACTATATAAATTTAGATATATGAGATTCCAAAAACGTATAGTAGTTATAGCCCTTTTATTTGCATCATGGGTTCATGCTCAATTTGATACTGATGCAATTCATTTAAATGTAAGTCACATTCCTAATTCGGATTTAAAAAATGCAGATGCTAGAGCCGATTTAACGGAAGTTGATTTTCAAAGTTTTACACCCACGATTCGAATTGGAAAAAACACAAAATTGAATAGTATTATCAATTATAGATTATATGACTATAATTTTGACTCTCCAGTCCCAGAATCTGATAATTATCCCGATAACATGCATCATTTTAAATATACGTTATTGGTTAGACAAAAAATAAATGAACATTGGAATGCATATATTGCGCCTAGGTTAAATATTCGAACCGATTTTAAGAGTAATTTTACCTATCGTGATTTATTTCCAGCTCTTACAGCTATGTTTGTAAAAGATGTGGTTCGAAATCCGCACTACAAATACGGTATTGGGATTAATTTCAATAATAATAATGGGAAATTTAGAGTGTTGCCAACCGCTTATTTTCAATATCAAAAAGACAATATGAAAATTAGTGCCTTCATTCCTTCAAAAGCTTCCATTACATTTGCTAATGAAAAATATGCCTATGGTTTTGGATATCATTCTGAAAGTAATATAACCCATTTAAATTTGTCGGATGATCCTGCTGTTAATCCCAATAATATTACGTATCTTAGAAACATGAATGTTTTTGTGTATCCTTCTTATTCAAGAAACTTAGGTTCAGATATTTGGGTTACTCTAAAAGCAGGAATTACGATTCTAAGATTGTATGAACAATACAACAGTAGTTTTGATGATATTACCGATTATTATAATGATTCCTTTAAACCAAATGCCTATTTTAGTATAGGATTTAGTTATAAAGTAGATGATAGCAAAAAATAAAAATGATTACTAAAGAAAACATAGTTTTATCTCCTTATGAAGTGGAATTTTCCATTGCACCCTTTCTTGATACTTTTACTTTTCCGAAAAATCCAGAGCTAAAGGAATATTATCAAAATTTGTTTTCTAAAATAGAACATGTACTGGTTAAAGAAAAAGAAATTACAGGAATTGTAAGAGATAATGCTTCTTTGTTTGAAGAGTTCTTTTCCATTCTAATTCCAGAACATATTTCTAAAAATGAATACAAAGCTGTTGTATTACCTGTAAAAAACACCATTTTATTTCGAAGTGAAAAATTAAACGAAATTGACTGTTCGGTGAAAGAAAGTATTCGTTTTTTTGATGCTTCCCCAGATATAATTTACAAGTTGAAAGCCATGATTGTTTTAAATTCGATTATCGAAAATAAAATAACATTGGACAACAAAATCATTTTTGAATTCAAAGACACCAAAGGGGTTTATAAAACATTTTTTATCTCTAATAGAAATGATTTTTTAAAAATTTATCCCAAAGATTCCTCCAGTTATCCAACAACCGAACAAATCAATATGTTGTTAAACGACTTGGATAATATAGATTTATGGAAAGAAATTTTTCCTGAAGGAAGTTGGAATGTAGAGGGTTTTTGTATTTTAACTATGGTAGAAAATACCTTAGATAATGCGGTTTCCCAATTGAAAACGAATCTGTTAAGTTCTCAAAGTGACACCTTAGTAAATGATGAAAGTTTTAAAAAAATTTTCAGATCTATTTTTGATATTCCCGATTTGAAAATTGGTATAACTATCTACGATAGCGAAGAAAATACTTTAATTAAAACACGTTATAATGATGTTGAGATTGACAGTTTTGTATTAAACGATAAAATGAGTAAAAATATCTCTGAGTTTAAGAGCGATTCTTTATTAAAGACTAGCATTCTAAAAAGAGAACCTATTTTTATTCAAAATTTAGAGCAATATAGTATTTCAAATACTGAATCCGTATTGTTAAATGTATTGTTGGAACAAAATATTCAAAGTTTTATTATTGCTCCCATTGCTAGTAGAAAGGGAATTATTGGTACGATTGAATTGGTATCGGAAACCAAATATGCCATCAATAAAAAGAGTTTGAGTAGATTGAAATTGATTTTACCGATTATAACCAATACTTTAGAGCGTTCGTTAGAAGCTACTGCCAATCGAATTGATGCCATCATTCAAAACGAATACACTTCCATTCATCCTAGTGTGTATTGGAAATTTAAACAAGGTGTGAGGGATTTTTTGAATTCCGATAAAAACTTAGAAGCGTATACGTTTAAAGATATTGTGTTTAAAGACGTTTTTGCATTATTTGGTCAAATAGATATTAAAAACTCTTCTCACAATAGACAATTGGCTACCATTGAGGATATTAGGAATCAATTAGAACTGTTAGTTAACTTATTTCAATCTATTATTAAAGAAAATAAAATTTTAATTGCCGATCAGATTCTTTTTGAATTGGATAAATTTTCTGTTGAGGTTGAAAATAATTTTGATACTACTTCCGAAAGTACTTTTAAATTATATGTCGAGAGTGAGGTACATCCCGTTTTGGAAACCATGATTTTTTCAGAAAATATTACTGAAAAAGTAAAGGCTTATTATGAAAAATTAGACCCAAAACTGAATATTATTTATGACAATAGAAAAGCCTATGATGAATCGGTTGCTTTGTTGAATAAAAAGATGTCTTCTTATTTAGACGAATGTCAGCTAGAAGCGCAAAAAATATTTCCTCATTATTACGAACGATATGCAACGGATGGTATTGAACACAATATGTACATTGGTGCTTCTATTAATCCTAGAATGGAATTTAGTCCGCTATTCTTCAATAATTTAAGATTATGGCAATTAAAATCGTTGTGTGAAACCGTTTATAATTTTCAAAAATGGAAACATATATTAGATTTTCCTTTAGAAGTAACGACTTTAATTTTGGCTTTTAGCTCTCCTTTAACCATTCGTTTTAGAATGGATGAAAAATTATTTGATGTAGATGGTTCTTACAATGCACGTTATGAGGTTGTCAAAAAAAGAATTGATAAATCACACATTAAAAATTCAGAAGAACGCATTACACAAGAAAACAAAATTACCATTGTATACGCTCAAAATTCTGAAAAAGTGGAGTATATGAAATACTTAAAATACCTTATTGCTAAAGGTTTACTTGAGGAAGAAATTGAAAAATTTGATGTGGAAGAACTACAAAGTATTTCGGGTTTAAAAGCTTTGCGAGTTACCATTAAACCCATTCCAGATCAAGAATGTTGATACGCATATAAAAAGGTAAGTACAGAAACAACAATTCCCACCATAAAAATATTATAAGTAATTCTCAATAATTTATATTTTCGATCTAAGATAATACCTAAATAATGTAAATCTTTCGTAAGTGAATTATATAAATAATCGTTGTCTAACATCATTTTGTTAATTTCATCTTCATAATCTTGATAAGGAACTTTATAAAAGTTTCCAAAAAACAATAGATTTACCTTTTTGTTTAAAATGTCTTCTTTGGTGAATTCGGTTGAGGTTACTTTCGGACGCGTTGCTAAAATCGCAAATACAATCGAAATCACACTAAAAAATAAAAGTACAAATGTAGGTAAGGTAAGGTATATGTTTCCAGGACTGTCTAATTTAGGAATTAAAACGGATAAGGCTACTGAAATAATAACCGCATTAACAGAGAGTAAAATATTAGCTTTACTATCAGCAATATCACTTAATCTAGTATGATTAGTAATAGTAACTCTAAATAAGGTCTCAACCCCGCGACCTAATTTTTTTTTCTTTTTCTTTTTTTTCTTTTTTGGGGTTACAACAAGATCTTCATTTTTTTTCATTCTTTTTTCTTCCAAAATTTGTATGTTTTTTTGTTTGATTGGTTCCCAATTTTCCTTTGCGTAATTGGTATAAAATTGGTGTTTATCTTTTAAAAATGAGATGTTTTCATGCAACCATTCTTTCTCAGAAAAAATTGCGACATCACACAATTTCCATTCTGTACGTAATTCCTTTAAAAAGGAGAAATAAGCATCACTACCCACATGGTAATAATCAGAATCGCACATTATTTTTTCTAAAATGGTTTTGGGTTCATGATTAAAAACGGTAGCCATAATTAAATTGCTAACCGCATCAATAGTGTTTTGATCAACTTCATTCGCAACCAAAAAAGTAGTGGCAATTTTTACACTTTCTCCTTCATGGCCATCTTTACATTTAATATAGCCTGTATCATGAAACCATGCAGCCAACTGCAAGATCTCAATATCTTTTTCAGAAATCTGTTCATGCAGACCAATTTCTTCAACGGCATTGACCACATTTTTTGTATGCGTTACATCATGGTATTTATATTTAAATTCTAATACATTTTTAAATAATTCTGTAACGTATAGTTCCGCTTTTTTTACTAATTTCATCCATTAAAATTATACTACTAAATTATGAAATTTAATTACTTTAGAAAGCTTTTTTTTGTAAAAATAATTGGTGTTTTGGCTTTATTAGGCTTTCTGAATTCTTGTGCTACTTATTCTGTTCAAACGGGTAAAAATATTAAAAATCCAATTGCGCCTATTGAGGTTGAAGCTCAAGAAGTGGATCATATTTTTTATTTAGTTGGAGATGCTGGAAATGCAGATGCCGTGAATTCAAAACAGGCTTTATTGCCATTAGAATATAAATTGGAAAAGGCCTCCAAAAACAGTACTTTAATGTATTTAGGCGATAATGTTTACCCAGTTGGAATGTCAGGTGATAAAGATACAGAAGAATATAAAATAGCAGAGAAAATCTTAGAAAACCAATTAAAAATTACTAAAAATTTCAAAGGCAAAACAATCGTAATACCTGGGAATCACGATTGGTACAGTGGTTTAAAGGGGTTGAATAATCAAGAAGATTTTGTAATCTCCTACTTCAAAGATAAAGAATCCTTTTCACCTCGAAAAGGGTGTGCTATTGAAGACTTTGAAATTAATGATAACATTACTTTAATTACGATTAATAGCCAGTGGTATTTAGAAGATTGGAATAAAAACCCTACGATTAACGATGATTGTAATATAAAGAGCAGAGCAGAGTTTTTTGCCGAATTTGAAAGCCTTTTAAATAAAAATCAAGATAAAACTGTTGTGGTTGCAATGCATCATCCTTTGTTTACCAATGGAGTTCATGGTGGTCATTTTGGAGTAAGAAAAATGTTATTATCGGCTGAAAATTCATTTCCAGTACCATTATTAGGAACTTTATATAATTTATTGCGAAAAACTTCTGGAATTAGTTCGCAAGACGTTTTAAATAAAGATTATACTGCTTTATCAAAACGCATTCAAACTTTAATTCAAAAAAATGAAAATATTATTGTAGTTTCGGGTCACGAACATAGTTTGGAATACATTGAGAAAAATGGTGTGAAACAAATTGTTAGTGGTTCTGGAACCAAAACAAATGCCGCAAGAGCAATTTACCCAAATGATTTCTCTTATGGGAAAAATGGATTTGCAACTTTAGAAATCTTAAAAACAGGAGAAGGAATTCTAACTTTTTATGGCAAAAAGAATGATAAAGAAATTGTGCTTTATAAACAATCTATTTTAAAACCAGTTAATACAGAAACAAAAGACTACCCTAACACATTTCCTGCTTACAAAGAAGCAACTGTATATGAGCCAGAAAAAACTAAAAAATCTGGTTTTTATAATTTTTTATGGGGTAAGCATTACCGCAATTATTATGGATTACCCATTACGGCAAAAGTAGCCACTATTGATACTCTTTTTGGGGGATTAAAAATTGATAGAGAAGGAGGAGGACAACAATCAAATTCTTTACGCGTAATTGATGCCAAGAAACAAGAATATGTTTTGCGTGCTGTGAAGAAAAATGCAACTCGTTTTTTTCAAGCAGCTGTATTTACCGATCAATATGTACAAGATGATTTGAAAGATACGTATGTAGAAACTTTTTTAATGGATTTTTTCACAACCGGACATCCTTTTACCTCTTTTATAATTGATGATCTTTCAAAGAATATTGGTATTTATCATGCTAATCCTAAGTTGTATTATATACCCAAACACGATGCTTTAGGTAAATTTAATTCTAGCTTTGGTGATGAACTATACATGGTTCAAGAAAGAGAATCGGATAGCCAATTGGATGAATCTACCTTTGGTAAACCCGATGATATTATTGGAACCGATGATTTATTTAAAAAATTAAGAAAAGACGAAAAATACCAAGTAGATGAAAAAGCATTTATTAGAGCACGACTTTTAGATATGCTTTTAGGAGATTGGGACCGTCATGCAGATCAATGGAAATGGTCGGAATTTAAAAAAGGGGATAATGAGGTTGTTTATAAACCCATCCCAAAAGACAGAGATCAAGCCTTTCCTAAATATGGTGGCGTTTTAATGAGCTTAATTCTAAATCTTCCTGAATTTAGAAAAATGCAATCTTATGATTCAGAAATTCAAAATTTAAAATGGTTGAATCATGTAGGTTATCAATTGGATATTGCTTTTTTACAATCGAACAAAAAGGAAAATTGGGAAAAACAAGCGGTTTTTATTCAAGAAAATTTAACCGATGCAGTGATTGATAATGCCTTTTTACAGTTACCAAAAGAAGTTCAAGACACTACAAGTGATAAGTTGAAATCGGATTTAAAATCGAGAAGAGATCATTTAAAAGAATATGCAGTTCAATATCATAAATTATTAGAAAAGAGAGCGATTATTGTTGGTACAGATAAAAAAGAAGATTTTTATATTAAAAAAATTAGTCCCAATGAAATCGAAGTTTTACAGATTAGAAATAAGAAAGATGGTGAAGAACAATTTATCATGAAACGTACGTTCACCTCTAAAAACACCAAAGAAATTTGGATTTATGGTTTAGATGAAGATGATAAGTTTATAGTTGAAGGAGACTTTAGATCGAAAATTCATGTGAAGCTTATTGGTGGTCAAAATAACGACGTTTATAAAATAGAAAACGGTCATAATGTGAAGATTTATGATTATAAGACTAAGGACAATACTTTTGAAATTGATGGAAAAACCAATACTCGTTTAAGCGATGATTATGAAATGAATGTGTACACCTACAGAAAAGCCAAATACAATTCCTTTTCTGTTATTCCAGGAGGTGGATTTAATCCGGATGATGGTGTGAAATTAGGTGTAATTATGAATTATATTCACAATGGTTTTAGACAAAATCCGTATACGAGTAAACATACTATAACGCCTAATTATTTTTTCGCAACCAACGGTTTTGAAGTAAAATATAAAGGCCATTTCCCAAAATTAGTAGGACAACTCGATTTTAATATCGATGCTAAAATTACCAGTCCGAATTTTACCATTAATTATTTTGGATATGGTAATGAATCGGTTTATAATGATTTAGATGAAGATATAGAATTTGATTATAATCGAGTTAAATTAAGAAATTTCAATTTTTATCCTTCATTAAATAAAGTAGGTAAAAAAGGAAGTTTGGTTAGTTGGCAATTAGGATTTGAAGATTTAGAAGTTGAAAAAACTGCGAATCGTTTTATTAGTGAGTCAAATGTGGTAGCAGATCGCGTGTTTACGCACCAGCAATATACCAGTACTAAATTAAGTTATGGTTTTGAAAACTATGACATTGTTTCTTTACCAACTTATGGCATGGGATTTTTATTGGCAGCGGAATGGAAAAGCAATTTAGAGGATACCAATAAGAATTTTTTCACTTTAGAAAGTAAATTTAATTTTTCGCATAAGATTTCTACGAAAGGGAATTTAGTTTTCGAAACCTTATTTAGAGGAAAAATAATTACAAATGATAATTTTGATTTTTATCATGCTGCAGCTATTGGCGGAAATAATGGAATACGGGGCTTACGAAATGAACGTTTTATTGGAAGACAATCTTTTTATCAAACCTCAGATGTGCGATTGACTTTAGGAAGTATCAAGCGCAGTTTTGTTCCAATGAAATATGGAGTTATTGGAGGATTTGATTATGGAAGAGTTTGGACCAATAATGATACTTCAAATATTTGGCATACTTCTTACGGTGGAGCACTTTGGTTAAACGGGATTAATATGGTAACTGCCAAACTGGGTTATTTTAAAAATCCGAATGATAAGGGGCGTGTTACTTTTGCAGTACAATTTGGATTCTAAATTGAAATAATATTAAAGCAGAAAAGAGAGCGTAACGAATTGGTTACTCTCTCTCTTTTTATAAATATGTTAATGCATGTTATTTTTTAATACGAGTAGGAAAACTATTCTTGAATTTTATATTCGTAAATTTTACCACCTACTTTCTTCGTTTTTTCATCTGAAATAAGTAAGATGTCATTATCTTTAAACGTAACTCCTTCACGTTGTGTAAAAGAATTAAACTGTACTTCTTTTAAGCTTCCTTTAGTGAAATTGTCTTCCACAAAATCAGAAAATATCCACATTCTTTTGTTACTTAATAAAACTACTTTATCTTCATCTGGACTAATAGCTACATCTGTAATAGCACAAGTTGTAAACTTATCACAAGTAACATATTTGTTTAATAAAATAGCTTTATGTTCACCTATTTCATTTGGAATTTTATAAATATGAGTCGTGCCATCAAAATCTTTACTTCTGTTTTTGGTAAACAAATAGAAATAACCGTCTTTATATAAGAAAGATTCACAGTCGTAAAATAACTCATCTTTTTTAGGAGGGAAATCTTCCTGATCTTCATAGTAGAATTCTATTTTTTGAATAGAATCGATAGTTTCTTTTTTTAAATCCACACGATTGATTTTATAAATGGCTAAATTTTTTCTTTTATTATTGTTGTTACCAAAATCTCCAATATAAACATTGCCCTCTTCATCAGAAGTTAAAGCTTCCCAATCGTGATTTTTAATGCCATTAAGTTTCACTTCGCGAAGTAATTTTCCGTCTGTAGCAACTTGATACAATTTATCAGGATTGCCACTATCTTGAATGACCCATAAGGTATCATTAACATAGGTCATTCCAGAAACTTCATCTAATTTATCTGAAAATTCTTGTACTTCAGTTACATCAATTTGTTTGATATCTGAATCTAAAGAGATACAGGAATAGTATAAGGCACTAGAAAACAAGAATGAGGTGAATATGAGGTACTTTTTCATTTTAATTTATTTTAGTTGATAATAATTTTTAAAAGTAAGTATTATTTTTCAAGCATTTTTACTTCTACAATATCAGAAGGTAATCCAAACCCTTTATCTAATAAAGATTTAAAAACTTTGAGCATAATATTACTTTTTAGTCTTACACCAGGAACTTTAATATCATTTGTCATATACCAATAAGAAACTCTTACATTAACGGTACTGGTGGCTAGTTCATCAATTACAGCAAAAGGTTCAGGGTTTTTTAATACACCTTCTTCATTTTGTAAAATGGATTCAATCATTTGTAATGCTTCTTCAGTATTATCATTATAGTCTAGACCAATAACAAATTCGGTACGTAATAAATCGTCTAAAGTATAATTTACCAAGCCATTTTTAGCAATCAATCCATTGGGAATAAAAACTTCTTTGCCATCTAAAGTTTTGATTAAGGTTTCTCTCAGAGACATATTGGTTACTTTTCCTTTAAAACCATCAATTTCAATAAGATCGCCAATTCTAAAAGGCCTTTTAAAAGCCATAATAATTCCTGAAAGGAAATTTTCTCCAATATCTTTTAAAGCGAATCCAATAATAAAAGTTGTAATTCCTGCTCCAGCTAATATTTTATCTGTAATTTCACCTAAACCTAAAATACTTAGTGAAATAACCAATAAAAAGATAGTCAATACTAAGGCAATTACATTGACTAAAAAATCACTAACTAAAGGATCTTTAGATTTTTTATCTATCATTTTAAAAGCAACGGTTTTTAATTTTCGAATGATAAATAATCCGATAATAAAAATACCTAATGCAAATAAAATCGCAGGTAATGAATTGTAAAAATTATTCCAACTTTCTTGAAGTATTTGATTAATATTTTCTAATTGTCCAGACATTTTTTAATGTATATATGAAGTAAAGAATTATTGTACTTCTTTGCTTTTGTTTTTTCTAATTTTTTTCCAAATTTTCAATCGGTTTTTGGCTTTGCTACAAAAATATTTTTCATCGGCTTGACCTAATAAGAATCCTATAGGTTTAAACTTTTCGGAGTTATCAAACAGTACTTTTAATGATGCTGTAATAGGTAAAGCGAGTATCATTCCTGGAATTCCCCATAGCATTGAGAAAAGTAAAATGGCTAAAATCGATACAAAAGAATTTAAAGATACTTTGGAACCCGTTATTTTTGGAGTAATAAAATTACCTTCAATAAATTGGATAAACCCAAAAATAGCAATTACACCAATGGCATACCAATACGAATCTTTAATAGCCAAAGCGACTAAAGCTGGTAATAAGGAACCTATTATAATTCCAATATAAGGCACTAATAGAAGTAAGGCACAAAGAAAGCCGAAGAAAAAGGGATAATCTATTCCTAATGCTAAAAGTCCGATGCTGTTTAGAAGCCCAACTATTCCCATTACGCTTACTAAACCGACTAAATAATTTTGTTGTACTTTATATAATTGTCTTAAGATATCGCGCATGCTTTTTTTAGTACTGATACGAGCTGTAGCTTTATATAAAAAGCTTATTAAAAAGTTCCTGTATAATAACAGAAAAAACATATACAAGGGCGTAAAAAGAAAATCGCTAATTACCGATCCTGAACTAGTAATAAAATTTAAAATTCTATTCGAGTTTTGTTTTACAATTTCTTTTACTTCTAATTTATCAGTGCCTACAATATCCTCACTTTCAATTCCTGTGGAATTTTCAGTTTCTTTAATTAGGATATTTAATTTTTCTAAGATTTTATCATAATAGGTATCACTTTTATCCATTATGTCTTGAAATTGTATTCCAATGGCAACAAAAATGACAAAAATGATAATGGTAAAAATGAGAATAGCAATTACAATTGAAACGATTCGATTAAAACATAATCGAGTTTCAAAGAATTTTACAATTGGGTAAACCAATACACTAAGTAATATTGCAAATAAAATAGGTATTAAAAAATCTTGCAATATATATGACATGAATACAATCAATATAAATGCAAATAAATCTTTTACAATATGAGTTTTTTGGATAGCTGTATTCATTGTTCTTGATATAAAAAACTGTCTATAAATGTATTAATAGCTTAAAAAGATACTAATAAATCCATAGACAGTAGTGTTACTTGATCATTAGATTACAGTTCAGCAATCCATTGTTTAATTTCATCTTTGGTTTTACCCACTTTCTTTTGGATACGTCCATAAAGTTCGTCCTCTTTACCTTCTTCGTAAAGCAAATCATCGTCTGTTAAATCGGCATATTTTTGTTTTAATTTACCTTTAACTTCGTTCCAGTTTCCTTTTAATTCTGTAGTGTTCATAATGTTTGTATTTAAAAATTAATATTTGGTTTTTTTCATGTTTGTTAACGCGCTATATTTTAGCTTAAATATTTTCTTAAAATCCAAGATTTTGATTCATGATCTTGAAGTACACTCGTTAAGAAATCGGCTGTTCCAGCATCGTGAGAATCTTCTGCCTTTTCGATGAATTCTCTTAATTGGATAATAATTTTTTCATGGTCGTCTAATAATTCTTCCAGCATTTGATTTTGGTTCACATATTTTGATTCTTCTTTAAGAATTGAATTTTCAATAAACTCTTTCATTGTACCAATAGTTTTACCACCTAATTTGCTGATTCTTTCTGCAACTTCATCAATTGTTTTTTCTAATTTACTATATTGATTTTCAAAAAGTTTATGTAATTCCATAAAACTATTACCCGTTACATTCCAATGAAATTTTCTACTCTTAACATATAGAACCATCTCATTTGATAAAACCACAGTTAAGTCTTTAATGCTTTGTGATAATTCTTTTTTTTCTAATCCAATTTTTGGTGCTAACATTGTTTCCATGATGTATTCTTTTATTTGGTTTTTTATCTATTACAAAGTTAAGCGGAGTGGTTAGGGAAAAGCTTATATGATTTTTGACAATACTTATATAATTATAAGTTGAACTCTAAAAATTATAATTGTGGATCCTTTTCATAAATTTTACTTACTTCTTTTAAATCTCCACTAGGTAATTTCTTATTCTGAAAAGAAGCTACCCAATTCGCAACTACAATTTCACTGGTTGCACTGCAAGCTTGTAATCCATATGAATACGGACGTAAACCCGAGCTATGTGCAAAACTTATATCTTGTATCGCTTCAATTGTATCTCCATTTGCATTTACAAGGCAATAACTACTATTAATTGTAATTCCAGGAAGTTCATATAAAGAAGTATTCCCTTTTTTTATAATCTTTTCTTTCTCTTCAGAGGTTAATTCCATAGCACTTGCATCCTTTTTAAATGGAATTTGAGGGGGTGTAATATATCCTTCTTTGACTAATGTTGGAAATGGATAATCATCAACACTAATGGCTCTTTGGCCACTGCAGTTGATAAACATTTGATATAAATGAATGGTTTGTGTGTCTTTATGTGTCACTTCAATAGTTGTAAAATCCTTATTTTCCAAAATGTTTACATAACCAGGAACAATTTCAATTTTATTTGCATCATAAAGAGCCAATAAAATTTTTGCTGAAGGGAGTGGCATTGCAGCAATTACATTCATTAAAAAAGGCATAATTTCTTTTCTGAAAAAAATATGATCTTCAGCAGGTAATAATTCGGCATGAAAATTAAGTGCATACATTAAATCATCAATGACTTCTTTCCAATGAATGGGTTTGTTTTTAGTAATGGAAACAGAAGCCTGTTTCATTTCTTCTCGCATACCTTCAAAAGGATTGTCATATTCATGCTTATCTGCCATGTCAGTAACGAAATCTTTAAAGGTATAATCAACATTTGTTATTTTTTTTGATAATTGTGTGAGATTATCTTTTTGAAAAGCTTTCGATAATGCTGGAACACAAAAGTTGGTGAAATAAGAAGAAAGGGTTAAAAACCCATCTTCGTCTAATGCATTGTAAAGTGCTTTTCTATCAAAATGTCTGTATATTTCGCGAATAGGCTTTTCTTGTTCATATTGTAAATGTGGTAGCCAACCGTGAGCAGCGTGCATCACCATTTTGAAATTATCGGTTCCTTTATAAGGTTGGTAAGTATAGTTGCCCTTTGAGTCAGTTACAAATTTACCATGCCTTCTAGATAAAGAAGAAACTACATCAAAAGCACTAAGAGAAGCCCCAAGTGTTCCAATGGTAAAATTATGAAAAGTTCCTTGTTGAGGTAAAATTTTATGTATAGGCCAAGGTGAAGCATAAAAACCATTTTTTTCTTGATCATCGTCTTCCCATTGATGTCCCGTTGCAATAATTACTTTGTCAAATTCATATAGTTGAGTAGTGGAGTGTAAACTGACAAATTTAGTTGTGTTGTTATAAGTAATATCAATTATTTCAGTATTTGGGTATTCAATACATTGAATTCCGAAATCTTTTATATTTTGGATAATAGATTGGTATTGAGATTGTAAATATTGACCTAAAGCCAAACGATTATACACTTCACTTTTACTTATTTTATCTTTTTCTATTTCCATTTTTTTTAAAAAAGTAACCGATTGTTTTTTCAACCAATCTTCAAATGTAACTTCTAAATCTGGCAATTCTTCAGAGGAAATATTGGACAAATTGTATAAATCTGTAGTAATAGGATTATAAGGCATTCCCATACCTAAAATAGTATTCTTTTCAAAAATTGAAATAGAATACATTTCTTTTTTTAAAACAGACATCTTGTCTAAAAGATGTTTTAATAAATAAATTGAAGTTGCTCCACTTCCTATGATAGCAATGTTTTTCATGGTAATTTTATCATTTATTCATTACTTTTAAAGTAACTTTTTAAAAGTGTATCTAAAGTATTTTATTATAAGTATGTTGGTGTTACAGTATTTCAATTATGAATTACATAACTACCATTCATTTTTGATAACAATACAGTTAGTTATATAAGAAAAGCGGGAAAAGATGTAATATTTACATATTCATAATAGTTAATTTTATTCTTTATTAATTTAGATATATGAATCCACCTCTTCTACAATTTAATGATAAAGGTATTTATTGTGCACAAGCAAATGTATATATTGATCCTTGGCGCCCAGTTAAAAATGCAATTATTACTCATGGGCATGCAGATCATTCTAGATGGGGACATCAAAATTATATTACACATCATACCAATGTCCCTATTATAAAACATCGATTAGGTGCTATTTCTGTTACAGGAAAAAATTGGAATGAAACTTTTGTAGTTAATAATGTCAAATTTTCATTGCATCCAGCCGGACATATAATTGGTAGCTCCCAAGTACGCGTTGAATATAAAGGGGAAGTTTGGGTATTTACAGGTGATTATAAAACTGAAGATGATGGTATTGCAGTTCCTTATGAAGTAGTTAAATGTCATACCTTCATAACGGAATGTACATTTGGATTACCTGTGTTTAAATGGACTCCTCAAACTGAAGTTATGAATAGTATTAACCGATGGTGGTCTGAGAATAAAGCAGAAGGAAAAACATCTATACTGTTTGGTTACTCTTTAGGTAAAGCTCAACGTTTATTAAAGTATTTGGATACCAACATTGGTAAAATATATACGCATGGAGCCATTGAAAATATGAATAATGTGATTCGACCTATGGTAGCGTTACCAGAAACCACTTTAATTACTAGAGAAACAAAAAAGGAAGCTATTTCAGGAAATCTTGTATTAGCTCCGCCAAGTGCTCATGGAACCACTTGGATTCGAAAAATGACTCCTTTTGTTACTGGAACGGCTAGTGGATGGATGGCTTTTCGTGGAGCTAGAAGAAGAAGGGCAATAGACAAGGGCTTTGTTTTAAGTGATCATTGTGATTGGGATGGATTATTGAGTAGTATTAAAGCTACGGGTGCAGAAAAAATAATTTGTACACATGGATATACCGATATCTTTTCCAAATATTTAAGGGAGTTAGGCTATGATGCACGCACAGAAAAAACACAATATGAAGGTGAAAATGCAGAAATGAACAAAGAAGAGGATTTAGAAAAAATTATCCCTTAAAAATTACAAAATGAGGAATTTTGCCAACTTAATTAAAACATTGGATAGTTCTAATAAAACGAATGTCAAAGTAGAGGCTTTAACAGCATATTTTAGAACGGCTTCTCCAGAAGATAAAGTTTGGACTATTGCTATTTTATCGCATCGTAGACCTGCAAGACCTGTTAATACTACTTTGTTACGACTATGGGCAAATGAACTGGCTAATATTCCCATGTGGTTGTTTGAAGAAAGTTATCATATTGTGGGTGATTTAGCTGAAACCATTGCTTTAATTATACCTACTAATGAAGCAAATTCTTCTAAAAGTTTGACAACTTATCTACAAGAAATTATAGCCTTAAAAAGTAAACCTGAAGCTGAAAAGAAAACTTATTTACAAGAAAATTGGTTGGCTTTAAATTATTACGAACGTTTTGTATTTACCAAATTAATTACAGGTAGTTTCAGAATTGGAGTCAGTCAAAAATTAATGACCAAAGCCTTATCCAAAGCGGAAGGGATAGATGAAAACATTTTAGCGTATAAGCTAATGGGAAATTGGAACCCTAATACCATTACCTTTCATGATTTAATTCTTGCAGAAAAGAGTAGTGACTACATTTCAAAACCATATCCTTTTTATTTGGCTTATCCTGTAGAAGGTGAAATTGAAAGTTTGGGCGATCCAAAGGATTGGTATATGGAACATAAATGGGATGGTATTCGTTCTCAAACTATTTTTAGAGAGGACCAAATTTTTATTTGGTCAAGAGGAGAAGAATTAGTGACCGATAAATATCCTGAATTCCATGATTTGATAGGTTTAATTCCTAATGGGACAGTTATAGATGCTGAAATCTTAGCTTTTCCAAACAATCAAATAGGAACTTTCAATGATTTACAAACACGCATCGGTAGAAAAATAATATCAAATGCGGTATTAAAGAAAACACCAGTTATTTTAAAAGCCTATGATGTATTAGAATGGGAAGGAAAAGATCTTAGAAATTATCCTTATGAATACCGACGTGATGTATTGGAGAAATTATATCAAACAATTGAAAATAAAAAATTGCAATTTCATTTATCGGAACGAATAAAAATTAACTCTTGGGATGAGGTAACTGCAGAAAGAATGCAAGCTCGAGAAAAAAGAAGTGAAGGTTTGATGTTAAAAAGAAAAGATTCCACGTATCAAGTAGGAAGAAAGAAAGGAGATTGGTGGAAATGGAAATTAGAACCGTTAACCATAGATGCGGTTTTAACCTATGCTATGAGAGGAAGTGGAAGAAGAAGTACTCTTTTTACCGATTACACCTTTGCACTTTGGCAAGAAAATGAACATGGTGAAAAAGAATTGGTCACATTTGCTAAAGCCTATTCTGGTCTAACAGATGCTGAATTTAGAAAAGTAGATGATTTTATCAAAAAAAATACGATTGATAAATTCGGACCGGTAAGAAGTGTTACACCTCAATTGGTGTTTGAAATTGGATTTGAAGGTATTGCACTTTCAAAAAGACATAAAAGTGGTATCGCTACTCGTTTTCCCAGAATTTTAAGATGGCGTCAGGATAAGAAAATTGAAGAAGCAAATTCTATTGAAGATTTAAAAAACATGATTATTTAAGTTATGAATAGAGCAGCCTTATATCAAATTGCTGAAAATTGGTTTGAAGCACAAAACTGGAAACCGTTTGCTTTTCAAAAACAAACATGGAAAGCGTTCTTACAAGGTAAAAATGGTCTTTTGAATGCGCCTACAGGCAGTGGAAAAACCTATGCACTATGGTTTCCTATTATTTTAAATTATATAAAGCAAGTTGATGAAGGAAAAATAAAAAAACAATCTGGATTAAAAGCCATTTGGATTACACCTTTACGAGCACTTTCCACAGAAATCAAACAAGCTGCTGAACGTGTTATTACCGATTTAGGTGTTCCAATGACAGTTGGGATTCGTACAGGTGACACTTCAACAACAGAAAGAACCCAACAGAAAAATAAAATGCCAGATTTATTAATTACAACTCCTGAAAGCTTGCAATTGTTATTAGGATCCAAAAACTATGCTCAAACTTTTGCGAAATGTACTGCTATTGTTATTGATGAATGGCATGAATTATTAGGAAGCAAAAGAGGAGTTCAAATGGAACTGGCTTTATCAAGATTAAAATCAATTACTCAGGATATGCGAATTTGGGGGATTTCGGCAACCATTGGCAACTTAGAATTGGCACAAGAAGTGTTACTTGGAAAAGAAACGGATGCTTTTAAAAATTCTGTTTTAATTAAAGCAAATCTTCCGAAAAAAATAACCGTTAAATCCATACTTCCAAAAAAGATGGAAACTTATCCTTGGAGAGGTCATATGGGGTTGCATTTATTAGATGAGGTGGTGCAAATCATTCGTAAAAGTAAAACAACCTTACTTTTTACCAATACACGTTCGCAATGCGAAATCTGGTTTCAAACCCTATTAGATCATTATCCAGAATTTGCAGGTGAAATTGCCATGCATCATGGAAGTATTGCCAAAGAAACCCGAATTTGGGTAGAAAATGCTATTAAAAATGAAGAATTAAAGTTGGTAGTCTGTACTTCTAGTTTGGATTTAGGAGTTGACTTTGCTCCAGTTGAAACCATTATTCAAGTAGGTGGACCAAAAGGAGTCGCACGATTTTTACAAAGAGCAGGTAGAAGTGGTCACCAACCAGGAAAAGAAAGTGTTATTTATTTTTTAGCCACTCATGCTATGGAATTAATTGAAGCATCTGCTTTAAAAAAGGCGGCTGCGGAAACTATTGTAGAAGACAGAATTCCCTATTTAAATTGTTATGATGTTTTAATTCAATATTTAAATACATTAGCAGTTGCGGACGGATTTTATCCCAATGAAATTTTCAAAGAGATAAAACAAACATTTTGTTATCAAAATATTTCTGATGCAGAATGGCTATGGGTTTTAAATTTTATAACCAAAGGAAGTCAAAGTTTGCAAGCTTATGATGAATTCAAAAAAGTAGAAATAGAAGCAAACGGTTTGTTTAAAATTAATAATAAGCGAATCGCCATACAACATCGTATGCAAATAGGAACGATTGTTAGTGATGCGGTCTTGAACGTTAAATTTTTAAGTGGTGGTTATATTGGTTCTATAGAAGAATGGTTTGCCTCTAAGTTGCAAAGGGGAGATACTTTTATATTTGCAGGTAGAAAACTAGAATTTCATTCTATAAAAAACATGATTGTTTTAGTGAAATTGGCCAATGGAAAAAAAGAATCGAAATCGGTGAGTTGGATGGGTGGTAGAATGACTTTTTCTGCTCAAATGAGTGAATTACTCCGACAAGAATTATACAAAGTGAATCAAGAGTTGTTAACTCCTGAATTGAAGGCATTACAACCTGTTTTTGAAAGACAGCAAAAAGAAAGTATCATACCCAATGACAATCAGCTCCTCATTGAATCTTTTAAAACAAGAGAAGGATATCATACGATTTTTTATCCGTTTGAAGGTCGGTTCGTTCATGAAGCTTTAGCCAGTCTTTTATCCTATCGAATCAGTTTATTGTCGCCAATATCTTTTTCGTTAGCCTATAATGATTACGGATTTGAATTGCTTTCCGATCAAATACTGGATTTAGAAGCACTATTTGATAATAATTTATTGAGTACTTCTCATTTGCATGACGATTTACAAAGTAGTTTGAATGCTACCGAAATGGCGAGACGAAAATTTAGAGATATTGCAGTTATTGCAGGTTTAGTATTTACAGGAAGACCTGGACAACCTGTAAAAACCAAACATTTACAAAGTGGTTCTCAATTGTTATTTGAAGTTTTTAGAGATTATGAACCCGATAATTTGTTGTTGAGACAAGCGTATATTGAAACCTTCGAACATCAATTGGAAGAAGGAAGATTAATACAAGCTTTGGAGAGGATTAATAATCAGGAAATAGTGGTTAAAAGATGTGAAAAGCCAACACCTTTCAGTTTTCCTATAATTACAGATCGATTGAGAGAAAAATTATCAAGTGAAACTTTAGCGGAACGTATCGCAAAAATGACAGCGAGTTATTTAAAAGTTTAATAGGAAATGCTTTTATGAATATTACAATTAAGAAACAAGTTTTTATGCTGCATCCTTTTGGTAGTTTGTATTGGAAGGATAAGAATATTTTGTTAATTTCGGATTTGCATTTGGGAAAAATATCGCATTTTAGAAAAAATGGATTGGCCATTCCTAATTCGGCTATTCCCAAAAATTTTGAAAAATTAAATGAGTTATTGGATGTATACCAACCTCAAAAAATTATTTTCCTAGGAGATTTGTTTCATAGTACCTTAAATAGTGAATGGCATTATTTTGATAATTGGATCCAATCCATATCACAAAAAATTATTTTAATCGAAGGAAATCACGACATTGTTGCCAAACACCATTATGAAAATCTTCATGTTGAGGTTTTGGAGAGTTTACAAATAGATGATTTTCTTTTAACACATCATCCAGTTGCAACTGAGACTAGTTTTAATTTCTGTGGTCACATTCATCCAAGAGTAGTGCTGACTGGACTTGGAAAGCAATATTTAAAAATCCCCTGTTATTTTAGGAAACCAAACCAACTCATATTGCCTGCTTTTGGGGAATTTACGGGTAATTATACCCTAAAACCTACACCAAACGATAAAGTTTATGTACTCACACCTAAAGAAGTAATTGAAGTGAACTTAGTTTAAAACTTAAGTCATCTTATGTATTAAGCGTTATTGGGAGTTAATGGATTTGAAAATTTATTCCATTTTAACCAATCAAAGGAAGTATTCGTTTTTGATAATTTTTGTAGCATAGTATGGTAAGATGTACTCACTTGAATGCTTCTTTTGCATTCTACTACAAAAGAAAGTAAAAACATTTCAAAATAATTCACTTGTTTGGCGTGAATTACTAGGTCATTCGTACAGGTTGCTACCAAGATGCAAAAAGTACGTACACATAATCGATTGAATAATACTAGCGTTTTCATAACGTTTTATATTTATAGTACAAATCTATTGCGAGTAGCCCTATTCTTACTTATATAATTTCAATAGATATTTATACAATATTTATTTTAATGCGTTAAACTTTGTAGATTTGCAACAACAACAATTTTTTTTACATGACAACAACACAACTTGTGCATCAAATTCAAACCAAAAAATCTTTTTTATGTATTGGTTTGGATGTTGATCTCAACAAAATCCCTGCATTTTTATTAGAAAAAGAAGATCCTATTTTTGAATTTAATAAGGCCATTATAGATGCCACACATGATGTATGTGTTTCGTATAAACCGAATACTGCTTTCTACGAAGCTTATGGAATAAAAGGATGGCAATCTTTGCAAAAAACCATACAATACCTCAATGATAACTATCCTGAAATTTTTACGATAGCCGATGCTAAAAGAGGAGATATTGGGAATACGTCATCAATGTATGCCAAAGCCTTTTTCGAAGATTTAGCATTTGATAGTGTTACAGTGGCACCCTATATGGGAAAAGATTCTGTAGAACCGTTTTTAGCGTTTGAAGGAAAACACACGATTATGTTAGCTTTAACTTCCAATGAAGGCGCTTTTGATTTTCAAACGTTGCAAGTAAAAGATAAAGAATTCTACAAGCAAGTATTGGAAACCTCCAAAAATTGGAAAAATGCTGAAAACTTAATGTATGTGGTGGGAGCTACAAAAGCTGAATATTTTACTGAAATCAGAAAAATTGTACCAGAAAATTTCCTTTTAGTTCCTGGTGTAGGCGCACAAGGCGGAAGTTTGTCTGAAGTTTGTAAATATGGAATGAATGATAATGTCGGATTATTAATTAATTCTTCCAGAGGAATTATTTATGCGTCCAATCAAGAAGATTTTGCCGAAAAAGCAAGAGCAGAAGCATTGAAATTACAACAAGAAATGGAAACAATTCTATTACATAAAAAATAATGACAAAAAGAGATTTTTTTAGATTGCTAATTAAAATTTTTGGATTGTATTCGTTAATAATTACGTTATTTACTTTTATTCCTCAAAATATAACTAATGTTTTTGTGTATAGAGATGAAAGTTGGATTCAACTTATAATAGTTGGTTCTGTAATTTTATTATTAGTATTGTTCTATTTATTACTATTTAAAGCAGATTATATCATTGATAAATTAGAGTTAGACAAGGGCTTTGATACCGATACTATTGTTTTGGGTAATTTTTCTAACGAACAAATTTTAAAATTAGCCATTATACTTATTGGCGGCTTTTTATTGATTGATTATTTTCCCAATTTTCTATTCGAAATTATTACTATTTTTAAAATGAAAGTTTCAAATCATGGAATTATGGGTAATGAAGTAAATTATTTTAGTTTTAGTACTGCCATTATCAATTTAGTTTTAGGATTAATTTTGATTACAAATTATAAAAGAATTAGTCTTTTCTTAGATAAAAAATGAAAGAATTAATGGATCAAATGGGAACAAAACACCTATTTGAATATACACCCAAACGCATCATCTCTTTAGTACCTTCACAAACCGAATTATTATATGATTTAGGTTTGGAAGATAGTTTAGTAGGTATTACAAAATTTTGCATACATCCGTATCATTTAAAAGCGACCAAAACGATTGTTGGTGGTACCAAAAAGATAAAAATAGATAAAATCAAAGCCTTAAATCCTGATATTATTATTTGTAACAAAGAAGAGAATACGAAAGAAATAGTGGAAGAATTAAGTAGTGTTTGTCCGGTTTGGGTTACCGATGTTCTGACTATTGAAGATAATTTGAAAATGATTGATGATTTCGGATTGCTCTTTAATAAACGAACGGAAGCTAGAAAATGGATTGATAAAACCCATTTTGCTTGGGAAGATTTTAAAAAAAATATTGCTGACAAACCCATTAAAAAAGCCGCTTATTTTATTTGGGCAAACCCATATATGGTAGCAGGAAATACTACTTTCATCAATGAATTATTACACTTAAATCATTTTAATAATATTTATGAAAATAAAGACAGTCGTTATCCAGAAGTCGAACTTAGAAAAATTAGATTAGAAGGCGATCCCGATTATGTGTTTTTATCTTCTGAACCTTTTCCTTTTAAAGACGAACATGCTTTTGAAATAGGTAGAGCAACCCATCATGCGAAAACAGTATTTGTAGATGGGGAAATGTTTTCTTGGTATGGAAGCCGATTGGTTAAAGCTTTTGATTATTTTAAAAAATTACATGAGAAAATTGCCTAATAAATAGGTAAAATTAAAAACATAAAAAAACCACGTTTCGGGAAACGTGGTAATTTTTTTAACTAACCTTAACCAAACAAATATGAGATTTGTTACTTTTAACTCTGCAAATATCCGACTATTTTTGACCAAGGTGTGTTAACAATGTGTTATATATATGTTATTGAATATTAAAATTTAATTACTTATTATCTTGTAATGCAAATACTCTTTTTAATAAATCTGAAGTTCTCGAACTTAGCTGGGTTCTAATATTTCCTTCTTCAATAGCAATCATTTTAAATACACCTTCCATAGCTTTATTGGT
This sequence comes from Flavobacterium profundi, assembly GCF_006491645.1. Classification (GTDB taxonomy): domain Bacteria; phylum Bacteroidota; class Bacteroidia; order Flavobacteriales; family Flavobacteriaceae; genus Flavobacterium; species Flavobacterium profundi. The sequence continues at coordinate 428,606 of NZ_VDCZ01000002.1, read as the reverse complement.
AGTATAATCTGTTAAGTCTGGATTTACTTGATTTACAAAAGGAATACTGTTGTATTTGGTTATAATATTTGCCCAAACTTTATCCGCACCTACTTTTGAGAAAGAATTCTTAATTACAGGATTGAATTTACTGTACAACGCACTTGAAGTGGTACTTTCTAAATAAGAAGTAGCCGCTCTATTGTCTCCCATTAAAATATTTTTAGCATCGTTGAATGTCATTTGTTTTACTGCATCCACAAAAATAGGAGTTGCTTCTTTAACAGCATCTTCCGCAGCACGATTTAAAACTTTTAGACCTTCATCGGCTAATTTGGATAAACCAATATCCCTCAAGCCTTTGTCTACTTTTTGTAGTTCTTGAGGTAATAAAATTTTTACCAATTCATTTTTGTAAAAACCATCTACAGCGGTTAATTTGGTAACTTGTTTGTCAATTCCATTGTCTAAGGCTTCTTTCAAACCATTCGCAATATCTAACTGACTTAATCCACCAGGACCTTGTGGTAATTGATTTACAACTTGTTGTAACTCGGAACAACTGATACTAATAAATGCCAATACGCAAAATGCAATTTTTTTCATGTGTACTATTTTAGGACTTTTCTTCAAATATAATGCCTTTTTAATTTTTTTTTTAAAATAATTTATTTCTTTTCGATTATAGATGCATAAAATAAAATTAACTGAATTATATTTTCCTACATTTGTAAACTAAATTTTTAAACCTTAATCGTATGAAACAAAGCTACTTATTTTTAATTCTAGCTTTTTTTTTAAATTGCATTTCGTTACATGCTCAAAATCATGTGCCTTTTTCAACGCGTTTACCGCAAGGGAATATAGAAGTAAAAGGAGATTTAGTTTTAATTGGAAATAATATTCTCAATAGACAATCTGGAGTAAATTCTGCGAATGTCCCTTACATGGGAACAGGAAGTAATAATGGCTTCAATATGCAATATATAGATATTGATAATGATGCAGCTACTTTTAGTTCTAGTAGTGCAGATTTAGATATACCTTCTGATTGTAAAAGAATAGTGTATGCAGGATTATATTGGGGAGCTAAATACCGTAGCGAAACAGATAATCAAAATAATGAAGAAATTTATACTGATTGGAATACGGTGAAATTTAAAATACCAAATGGAGAGTATATTGATATTATTGCTGATGAAGATGCAGATCCAATTGGAGAAGAAGATGATATTATTATTGGTGCAACTGAATTACCAATTACTTCAGTTCCTTATGTTTGTTATAAAAATGTAACGAGTTTGTTGCAAGGTCTTTCGGACGCAAATGGAACTTATACAATAGCTAATCAAAGAGCATCTAGAGGAGCGGGATTTTCTGGTGGTTGGAATTTAATAATAATTTATGAAAGTCCTTTTGCTACAAGTAAAAATATTACAATTTTTGATGGTTTATCAGAAATAGTGGCCAGTAGTCCTCCACTTGATATTGTTATTAATGGTTTTACAACAATACCAGTTGGTTCGGTAAAAGTAAAATTAGGAATAGCATCTTTAGAAGGTGATAGATCTTTTACAGATGATAGATTCCGTATTAATGGAACATCTATGTCTACACCTAATAGAATAGCTAATAATTTTTTCAATAGTACAATCAGTAATAATGGAATGCCAGTAAATAGAGTACCCAATAGTTCAAATACATTGGGTCTTGATTTAGATATATTTAATGTTCCTAACCCTTCAAATTCAGTGATTGCTAACAATGCAACTAGTGCTACATTTACTTTAGAAACAGATGGAGACACTTATGATCCTTATTTATTTGCACTTGTTGTAGATATTGTTGAACCAAAAATTGTAATTACTCAAAGTATAGAAAATACTATAGGTAATGATATTACAAATCAACCTTTACGTATTTGTCAGGAAGTAGTGTATGGGATTCAATTTCAAAATACAGGTACTGATGACGCGGTGAATACCACTATTAAAAAAGTCTTACCTTTAAATATTACGTTCAATCCTAATACCGATTTGGTTTTACCAACAGGTGTTGCTTTAACATCTTACGATGCAGGAACAAGAACCTTGGTGTTTACAATAGATGATAATTTAGTAACCCAAAATAGCAGTGTACAAGAAATTAGAATACATGCAAAAGTAGTTTGTTCTTGTTTAGATTTAGATACTTCTTGTACCAATGTATTTTCTTCCGAAAGTTATGCAACTTACAGAGGTATTGTAAATACTGCTGTTTTTTCAGATGAAATGAATATAACTAATTTTGGTTGTACTACAACTTCATATACAATTGAAAACGATTTGTTAGCATCTTCTTGTGATACAAACCAAGTGGTGTATATATGTAACCCAAATACTGTTTTATCAGGAACAAACGGTTATACTTCTTATAATTGGAATAGTCCAACTAATTCTAATTTTTCTGTAGTAAGTGGAACCAATAATCAATCTATCGAAGTACAACAAGCAGGTATCTATGAAGTACTAAATGAGTATTCTGGTGTTTCTTGTCGTTCTATGACAGAAAGTTTTAGCGTTCGTACTTGTTTTCCTTCCAATCAAGTAACTCAAAATGGATACCTTTTATCGGCAGTAGAAAATGATGAAACGTATCAATGGATAGATTGCGATACCAATTTACCAATTGTTGGTGCTAATACCCAAGATTTTGTAGTAACAAATACAGGTAATTATGCTGTTATTATTACAAATGGAATTGGAAACTCAGTAACTTCAGATTGTATTCCAATTACTGTTTTAAATAACGAATCTTTTCAAAAATCGGATTTCTTAATTTATCCTAATCCAACTTTGGATTCTTTTAAAGTGGAAAGTTCGTTTACAATTCAAAAAATTACAATTTCGAATCTTTTAGGTCAGGAAATAAAAACATTTTTAGCTAATGAAAACAGTTTCTCTATTTCGGAACTAAATTCAGGTACTTATTTGATTAAAATTTTTACTGAAAAAGGTACTTACACCAGTAAAATTAATAAAAAATAATTTTTATTAATTACACAATATATTATCAGTCATTTGTTTTAAATGACTGATAATTTCGTAAATTGCACCCTTTAAATAGTTATAAAATTATCAATGGAGCAACAAAAACCATATATTCCTGTTAATAAAGTAAGAATTGTTACTGCAGCTTCACTTTTTGATGGACATGATGCAGCAATCAATATCATGAGAAGAATCATTCAAGCTACTGGATGTGAAGTCATTCATTTAGGTCATGATAGAAGTGTGGAAGAAGTAGTGAATACGGCTATTCAAGAAGATGCCAATGCAATTGCTATGACTTCTTACCAAGGTGGTCATACCGAATATTTAAAATATATGTTTGATTTGCTGAACGAAAAAGGAGCAAGTCATATCAAAATTTTTGCTGGTGGAGGTGGTGTTATTCTCCCTTCTGAAATTGAAGAATTGCATGAATATGGAATTGAAAAAATCTATTCTCCAGATGATGGTCGTGCCATGGGATTGCAAGGAATGATTAACGATTTAGTAAAACGTTCTGATTTTCCTATTGGAGATTCTCTAAATGGAGAAGCAGATCATTTAATGAATAAAAACCCTCGTGATATTGCACGTGTAATTTCTGCAGCTGAAAATTTCCCTGAAATTGCAAAAGCAACATTAGATAAAATTCATCAAGAAAACCAAACGTCAACCACACCCGTTTTAGGAATTACTGGAACAGGTGGAGCAGGTAAATCGTCTTTAGTAGACGAATTAGTACGTCGTTTTTTAATTGATTTCCCTGAGAAAACAATTGGTTTAATTTCAGTCGATCCATCCAAACGTAAAACAGGTGGTGCTTTATTAGGAGATCGTATTCGTATGAATGCCATTAATAATCCAAGAGTATACATGCGTTCGTTAGCTACACGTCAATCTAATTTAGCTTTATCAAAATATGTTGCGGAAGCGATTCAAGTTTTAAAAGCGGCGAAATACGATTTAATTGTATTGGAAACTTCAGGTATCGGACAATCGGATACTGAAATTATGGACCACTCTGACGTTTCTTTGTATGTAATGACACCTGAATTTGGTGCAGCTACTCAGTTGGAAAAAATTGATATGTTGGATTTCGCAGATTTGGTAGCACTAAATAAATTTGACAAAAGAGGTGCTTTAGATGCTATTCGTGATGTAAAAAAACAATACCAACGCAATCATAATCTTTGGGATGCCAATCCAGATGATATGCCTGTTTTTGGAACCATTGCGTCTCAATTTAACGATCCTGGAATGAATTCGCTCTACAAAGCGATAATGGATAAAATTGTGGAGAAAACAGGAATTGATTTACACTCTACTTTTGAAATCACCAAAGAAATGAGTGAGAAAATCTTCGTTATTCCTCCACATAGAACGCGTTATTTATCAGAGATTGCTGAAAACAATCGCAAATATGATGAGACGGTTTTAACGCAAGTTGAAGTGGCTCAAAAATTATATGGAATTTTCAAAACAATAGAATCGGTAAACGGAAATTTCCCTCAAATTGATAAAGCAGGAATCGTTGAATCGTCTTTACAAATTAACGATTCAAACAAAGATTTCGTTTCCCTTTTAGTAAAAGAATTTGACCGAGTTAAAATGAATTTAGACCCATACAATTGGGAAGTAATTCAAACTTGGGATGAAAAAGTAAATAAATACAAGAATCCTATTTACTCGTTTAAAGTAAGGGATAAAGTAATTGAAATTAAAACGCATAGTGAGTCGTTATCACATACACAAATTCCTAAAATTGCCTTACCAAAGTACCAAGCTTGGGGTGATATTTTAAGATGGAATTTACAAGAAAATGTACCTGGAGAATTCCCATTTGCATCAGGACTGTATCCGTTTAAACGTGAAGGGGAAGATCCAACGCGTATGTTTGCAGGTGAAGGAGGACCAGAACGTACCAATCGTCGTTTCCACTACGTGAGTTTGGGTATGCCAGCAAAACGTTTGTCAACGGCTTTTGATTCGGTAACACTTTACGGAAATGATCCCGATCACAGACCTGATATTTACGGTAAAATTGGGAATGCAGGAGTTTCAATTTGTTGTTTGGATGATGCAAAAAAATTATATTCTGGTTTTGATTTGAGTCACCCAGCAACTTCTGTTTCCATGACGATTAATGGACCAGCACCTATATTGTTAGGTTTCTTTATGAATGCAGCTATCGATCAAAATTGTGAAAAGTATATTAAAGAAAATGGTTTAGAAGCAGAAGTAGAGGCTAAAATTAAAGCGATTTATAAAGCTAAAGATTTAGAAAGACCCACCTATAACGGGGCTTTGCCTGAAGGGAATGATGGTTTAGGATTAATGCTTCTTGGTGTAACTGGAGATCAAGTTTTACCAGCTGATGTGTACCAAGATATTAAAATAAAAACCTTAGCGCAAGTGCGTGGTACGGTTCAAGCAGATATTCTAAAAGAAGACCAAGCGCAAAATACGTGTATTTTCTCTACAGAATTTGCGTTGCGATTAATGGGTGATGTTCAGGAATATTTCATCCAACAAAATGTACGTAATTTCTACTCGGTTTCCATTTCAGGTTACCATATTGCAGAAGCAGGTGCTAATCCTATTACACAATTGGCGTTTACTTTAGCCAATGGTTTCACTTACGTGGAATATTACTTGAGTAGAGGTATGGATATCAATGCTTTCGGACCGAACTTATCGTTCTTTTTCTCAAATGGTATTGACCCAGAATATGCAGTTATTGGACGTGTAGCACGTAAAATTTGGGCGAAAGCCTTAAAATTAAAATATGGTGCGAATGAAAGAGCGCAAATGTTGAAATACCATATTCAAACATCGGGTCGTTCTTTGCATGCACAAGAAATTGATTTCAATGATATTCGTACAACGTTGCAAGCGTTATATGCCAATTATGATAACTGTAATTCCTTGCATACCAATGCGTATGATGAAGCGATTACCACACCAACAGAAGAATCGGTGCGTAGAGCGATGGCAATTCAATTGATTATCAATAAAGAATTAGGTTTAGCGAAAAACGAAAACCCCATACAAGGTTCGTTTATTATTGAAGAATTAACCGATTTAGTAGAAGAAGCGGTTTTAGCAGAATTTGATAGAATTACCGAAAGAGGAGGGGTTTTGGGTGCTATGGAAACCATGTACCAAAGAAGTAAAATTCAAGAAGAATCGTTGTATTATGAAACGTTGAAACATACAGGAGAATTCCCAATTATTGGTGTGAATACTTTCTTAAGTTCGAAAGGTTCCCCAACGGTTATTCCTGCGGAAGTAATTCGTGCGACAGAAGAAGAAAAACAATTCCAAATTAAGACATTGGAAAACTTGCACAAAGCACATGCAGATAAAGTAAAAGAACAAATTGCCTTGTTACAAGAAGCAGCTATTACCAACCAAAATATATTTGAAGTATTAATGAATGCTACTAAGTATTGTTCGTTAGGTCAAATTACTTCTGGTTTATTTGAAGTAGGAGGTCAGTACAGACGTAATATGTAAGCAGGATGCATCTGAAACCAGGCAGAAGCCGAAGTTGAAGAATTGCATATCGCTTCTACTGAGCTTGTCGAAGCATTTGAGATAATCGAAATCTTTAAAAAAGATTTGGTGCGAATCGCTTCTACCGAGCTTGAGGAAATATTTCAGACTAAAAATTAAAGATTATAAATAAAAAACCTTTCAGCAATGAAAGGTTTTTTTATTTAATAAGAGCTAAAAGCAATTAATTACAGCCTATAAGCTATTAGTAATAACCAAAAAGGTTCAAATTATAAGCTAAAAGCTATTATTTATAACCAAAAAGGTTCAAATTATAAGCAAAAAGCTATTAGCAATAACCAAAAAGGTTCTAATTATAACCTTATAGCTATTAATTATAAGCAAAAAGCTCTTAATTTCAACCCCAAAGCTTTTTATAATAAGCTAAAAGGTATTCGCGATAAGCTATTTGGTTTTAAATGAATGTTTTCTTAAATAAAAAAGACCTTTCATTATTGAAAGATCTTTCTTTTTGTAATATAAAAAATAGAATAAAGGATTACAATACTGGTTCGTGTTTCCCTTCTTTAATTTCTTCAATCATTTTTTTGTTGAAAGCCGGTAAATCATCAGGATTTCTACTGGTTACTAATCCTTTGTCGACTACTACTTCTTTATCATGCCATTCGGCACCTGCGTTGATTAAATCTTGTTTGATAGAAGGATAAGAAGTCATTTTTCTACCATCTACTACGTCTGCACTAATTAATGTTTGTGGACCATGACAAATGGCAGCTACGGGTTTCCCCGCTTCAAAAAAAGCTTTCACAAATTCTAATGCTTTTTCATTCGTTCGTAATTGATCTGGATTAATCACGCCTCCTGGTAAAAGCAGCGCATTATAATCGGATGCATGTACTTCCTCTAGTGTTTTATCAACGGGGTATAATTTTCCCCAATCTGTTGACGCCCAAGCTTTAATACTTCCCGATTTCGGACTTACAATTTCTGTACTCCAGCCTTCTTTTTCAAGAGCTTCTTTAGGTGATGTTAATTCTACTTCTTCAAATCCATTGGTAGCCAAAATAGCTATTTTCTTTTTCATAATTTAAATGTTTTTACTGTTTAACTATTAATTTGTTAGTGTAAAATTACGAAACGATTCCCCCTTGCTTGTTACAGGATTTTGTAAGACTGTTATAGAATATTAAGATGCTGTTTTTTTGAGGTTATCCCATAAAAAAGACCTTCCGAAGAAGGTCTTTTTGGAATCAACAATAACACATTTATAATTATTCAACAACTACTTTTTGTGCGATTCCATCTTTCGTTCTTAGAAAATAAATACCTTTTGGATACTGCATTTCTAAGCTTTTTGTGTTTTCCTTTTCTGTAATTTTTTTGCCCGTATAATCATATAAACTGATGGTAACATTTTCTTTGAAATAAACGATTCCGTTTGTAACTGGATTGGGATAAGCCACAAATGAATTTGTGTTTTCTGTAAAATTTGGGGTTGCCAAAACATCATTTGTAATTTCATATAGGCTTAAAGTAGCACTTACTTCATTTGCCATTATGATTAATCCTTTAGCACTCGGACTATTTTCAGGAGCAATGTAAATAATTCCTTCCGGACCTAAATCGCCTCCTAAACTAGCGGTATTTCTACTATTGTGGTAGGAAACAAAAGTAGCGTTCATTGGATCCGTAATATCATAAACCATTAAACCACCTGTTCTTTCTAATGTAATAAATGCATACATTGCACCATTAATTTCAGCAACGGTAATCCCTTCTGGTTCCGGACCTTTATTATCGCTTCTATTTTTAGAAGTATTGTTGTCGTTACTTGCATTGAATAAACTTCCATACACAGGATCAGCAGCAGTGATTCTTTCAAAATCGGAACCACTATCATACACGAATTGACCTGTAGTAGTATTCCAAATACTAAAAGAACGTGTACCAAAAACATGTATTTCATCAAAATCACCATCATTATCTGTATCGCCAGTTGCATTGGTAACCGTTAATCTTCCTAAGTTTTTATTATTTTTTAAAAAAGAAGCATTTGGAAAAACTGTTGGATCTAAAACATAACTACCACTGCTTACTCTTTTTTCTTCTGATAGTCCGTTATAATCTCTTGAATCTCCTTCATTTGCAGTCACTAAATACGTGGTGCCATTTACGGTGTAATTCGCAATTGCATCTGGCATATACATGCCTTTAACCGGCCAGTTTCCTAAGAAAATTTCCCCAAATTGATCGGAAGTATCCAATTCATTACCCGCAAGCATATGATCTTTAAAACCTAAAGGTACAATGTCTGTTATTTGTTTATTCACTACATCAATAGTAGCAATTGCGTTGTTTTCCTGTAAAGAAACCCAAGCAGTAGTACCATCAGCAGCAACCGTGATATATTCTGGTTCTAAATCTTTGGAAACCGTAGTATTCACTCCAAATATTCTAACATTATTAGCTCTTAATGTCGCTAATTGACTGTCAAAAGCATTAAAGTTAAGTTGGGTAACATCACTTTGTTGAATATTATTTAAACCAGCAGTTACATCAATAATGGAAATACTTCCTTCTGGATCAATCGTATAATCATCGTTTGGTTCTCCTTCGTTAGCCACAATTACTTTAGTACCATCTGGTGTAAACGTAATCATGTCGGGTAAAATACCAGCATCAACGGTAGCACCAATAGTTCCGTTAATATCCATGAAAACAACTTTACCATTGGTATAATTAGCTCCTTGAACAGTAGCAGCCACTAAACCATTTTTATGAGCAATACTGGTTCCACCAATTCCATAAGCCGCTAAATCTACCGATTGAACAGAAGTAATGGAATTCGGGTTTGAAAAATCTAAAATTTCAATTTTTGAAGCTGTTGAGTTCATTACAAATAAACGTTGGGAAACAGGATCATGAGCCACTATTTCTGCAGAGCCTGCAGCATCTACTAAATAGCTTGTCAAGTAATTGATATTTAATGCAGCAGAAGTAGTTGGTACATTTTCTTCATCTTCTAAAATGTAAACCGTAGTTTGAGAGGTACCTACAATAGCTCCATCCACTGGATTTGAAAGTGTTAATACAAAATACGTATCACCTTTATAAATAGTGTTATTTATAATAGGAATAGTTAGGGTTTGCGAAGTACTATTTAAAGGAAAAGAAACCATTTGATTGGTGAAGGAGTATTCTTGTCCGTTAGTTGCTGTACCAAATAAAGCAACAGCCACATCAACTTGAGTAGAACCAGTTGAAGGGCTGTTTAAATTTATAACTACATCTACGGTAGCGGTATTTTCGTTTACGATATAAAAATCGGATGCAAAAGTGATATCTGAAGCGATTAAATCACCATTTGTTGCATATAGTATAGAACTATAAGCACTGCTTAAAATTAAAAAGAATAGCGTAATTTTTGTTTTCATTTTGTAAGTTTATTGTTGTGCCACAAACTTACTGGTATGATGTAACGAAAACGTTATTTAAAAATTACGAAATTATTCTGAAAACTTTACTGAAATGTTTCATAATGGTAAACAAGTAAAGTAATTGTTAATTGTTCTTATTTTTTAACGGTATACAAACCACCAACGAATAATGCGACTGCTAATCCAATAAATATAAAGCCTTGTGTTTGACCTGATTCATTAGATGCGTCAATTTCAATTCCTAAGAATTTAACTTCTGCTGTATTGTTTGATACTTTATTTACTCCTAAATAGCCTACATATAGTGATAAGGCAATTAATACGATTCCAATAATTTTTGTTGCTTTCATACTGTTTGGTTTATTTATGTTTTTGTTACTTAATTATGTATGGTTCAAAATTATGCTATTTAAAGTAGTTTGATTTACAAGGAATTTTAAATTACTTACATAATTTCCATAAGTAAATTGGTGTTAAAAATATTTTTTGGCACGACTATTGGTTGTAAGTAAATAGAAACAATTTTTAAAAACGAATAGATATGAAGAAATTTACTTTAATTTTAGCTTTAATCGGGATGATTACGCTACAGAGTTGTTATACAGAAGAAGTTATTGTTGATGATCCTATTGATAATGATACTATAAGCGAAGTTTTTGAATATTCCAATGTTGATTTTACGAGTTCAAATGGATATTCAGTAATTTTAGATTTTCCTTATACTATTTATGGTTCAGACATGGTATTAGTATACCGATTATCAAATTATAATTCAGGAACAGGAGATTATTGGAAATTGTTACCAGAAACGTATTATTTTGATGATGGTACATTAGACTTTGGCTATAGAAATGATGCTACACGTTATAATGCAGAAGTGAGTTTATATGGATTTGATTTACCTGCTTTAAACCCAGAATTTAGATTAGACCAAGTATTGAGAGTAGTTGTTATACCTGCAGCTTTAAGTAATAAATCTGCAACACCAGTAGATTTCAATGATTATAAGGCTGTTATTTCCTATTATGGTATAAATGACAAAAACGTTACTAAGATAAAAAAATAAAAAATCCTATAAATTAATTATTGAAGAATCCAGTTTTGTGCTGGATTCTTTTTTTATTTTATATATTGCAGTATAACTAAAAACTTTAATATTATGAGAAAAATAGGCGGTTATCTCGCTTTTTTCGGGGGTTTTGCTATTATATTGAAATTTTTTGATCGTGTTCCTCGATTGCTGTTTTGGATTTACACTTGGGGTGATACTGTAGCCTGGATTATTATGGTTGCCTTTTTAGTAGCTGGCTTAGCGATGTTATTTTTGGCTCCAGCTCCAGAAGAAGAGGTGGTTGAAACGAAACCAAATGAAATAACAAATAAAGAAGAAAATGAAAGTATTTCATGAATAAAGCGTCCTAATTAGGACGCTTTTATTTTGTCAAATTTTACATAACCAATGTGTTTTATATCTTCTTCAGTAGTAGTTGATTTTGTTATTTTCAATTGAAAATTCTTTTTAAATTTTGAATCTAAAATATCATCTATTTCATAAATATCATCTACATCTACACCATATTTATCATCTATATGAGAAGTAGCACCCTTAAAACCATAATGTTTATAAAAAGTAGTTTGTTTGGATTTTTTTATAGCTTCTGCTTTATTTTTAGCAACTGCTAAAACTTTATAATGATATTCTTCAAATTCATTCTCTTTATAACCTCCTAGATTAATAAAAAAGAGTTTTTCTTCTTGTTCTATTTTTTCTTCTTTCGAAACTACTGTAATAGAATAACCATCCATTTGGGTAACCGTTTGCCATGCATCTAAGTGAATTTTACCTTTCACTTCTGGCCAAAAATCGAGCATATCTTGTTTTAAATCATATAGTGAAGTTCCTATTCCAAAAAATATATCGTGTTGCTCCGTTACTCTTCCTTTAGGAGTACAACCCAGCATAACCATAAATAAAGTATTTTTTTCCATATTCAAATATAAAAAAAAAGACCTCATTTGAGGTCTTACAATTAATCTTGTTTTACAATAATGACAAATTCACTTCGTCTATTAATTTGATGTTCTTCATCAGAACATTCTTTATGGATACAATCTACTTTAGGTTGGCTTTCTCCGTATCCTTTTGCAGTAATACGAGAAGCATCAATGCCTTTTTCTACTAAATAATTCATCGTAGCAGTTGCTCTATCCTGCGATAATTGACGGTTGTATTCATCAGTACCTCGATTATCGGTATGCGAACCAATAGCAATATTTATTAAAGGATAACGATTGAGTTTGTCTACTAATTGGTCTAAATGTACTCTTGCGTCTGCACGTATGTTAAATTTATCAAAGTCGAATAAGATTTCTGGTAAATCAAACATTAAAACGCCATTGTCTGTAATTACTTTTGGGTCACCTTCTTCTGCTATAAGTTCTTCTAAGAACGTTTTTGGAATTCTTTTTACACTTATATTTTGTTCGTTTTTGGTAGTTCCATTATCCAATACAGTAAAGGTTTTTTCAGCAGGAATAATATCAGGATGGTATACGCTGATTTTATAAGTTCCTGGAGGTAATTCAAAATAAAATTTACCAGAATCATTTACGGTTACTTCATTAATACGATTTTCTTTTTCATCAAACAAGAATACCGTTGCTTCATCAATAGGTAAATTGGTTTCTTCATCTACAACAATCCCTTGAATGTAGTATTGAAAATCTTCTAGAGGCGCTGTTTGTAAGAAACTATAAATATCATCATCACCTTTACCATCTGCTCGGTTAGAAGCGAAAAAACCACTTTTTGTTTCTTCTTGATAAATAAAAGAAAAATCGTCTAAATTCGTGTTTATGGGTAAACCTAAATTTAAAGGTTTTGTATACGAATCTTCTTTAATTTCCGACATAAAAACATCTAAAAGGCCAAAACCTGGATGTCCATCAGAAGCAAAGAATAATTTATTTTCAGAACTTATAAAAGGGAATTGTTCTCTATTTTTCGTGTTGATATCACTTCCTAAATTAACCGGTTCTCCAAAATTACCATTTGCGTCGATAGTTACATAAAAAAGGTCAAAAGAGCCTATAGTTCCGGGTCTATCTGACGAAAAATACAAACGATTATTTTCTTTATTTAAAGCAGGATGCATGGTAGAGAAATCAACTCCATTAAAAGGTAAAGAAGTAATGTTGGTCCATTTTCCATCTTTTAAATCAGCAGAAAAAATACTCAAATGTGTTACTTTATTGTCATCTTTAGTTCTTTTACCTTCATCACTGGTATTTCTTGTAAAATAAATTCGATTTCCATCATTGGTAAAAGTCACATTCGCTTCATGCAATTTTGAATTTAATTCTTTTGAAAAAGGATTTTTGATACTATCTAGCTTATTATTGGTGATTGAAGCTGCGAATAAATCCAAATAATGTTGTTTGTTCCAATTGTATTTTCTTGAAAAAAGACCATGTGAAGTACTTGGTGAAGAAAAAACCAATAGATTTTTATAAAATGCAGGTCCGAAATCGGAATTAGGCGTATTGATAGCTTCATTTTTAATGTCGAATTTATTTCCCTGTTTTTTTATATTCTCTAATTTTTCAACATTAGCTTTATATAGCGTTTCTGGAACTTCTTTTTCATATAATTGCATCCATTTTTCGGAAGCTTCAAAGTTACCTTGTGCTTTAAGTGTTTGCGCATATCGAAACAAGTATTGTTCGTCTACCGATTCTTTATGTTTTTCAAGCAATGTCTTGTAGAGACTAGATGCTTTTTCGAAATCCGAAATATAATAATAGGAATCAGCTGCTTTTTTTAGAACTTCAACAGTGGTGTTTCCTTCTTCTAGTAAATTAGAGTAGGCTTCTGCGGCTTTTGCAAAAGAAGCGATTTTGAAATATTTATCGGCTCTCTTTTTTTGACTTTCTTGGGCAAATAGTGTTGCAGTTGAAAGTAGGTATATGAGTATTAATTTTTTCATACTTTTTAATTTTTGTCTAACCTTCTTTACGAAATATATAAATGTAAAATTAGGTTTTAGGCTATATCAAACTCGTTTTAAAAGAATCTTGGAGATTTATCATATCCTCTGTTGCCAAAGGTATCTAGGTCAAATAATATAATGATTTCATGAGAACCCGAATTAAAACTTCCTAAATTAGAAATCGTGTGATCGTAGGCATAACCAATTCTTAATTGAGGCGTAATTCGATAATTTGCCAAACCACTGAAAGAATCGTCAAATCGATGCGAAGCACCAATTTCAAACTTATCAAAAAACATAAAGTTAGCAGTTATATCAGCAGATAATGGTGAATTCTTAACAATTTTTGTCATAAATGCTGGTTTGAACTTAATATTATCAGATAGTTTAAAAACATAACCTCCTGTAAAAAAGAAATGCAATTCATCTATTCCGATAGCCTGAACTCCATTTGCTTCTTTTAATTGCTTATTGGGAAGAAAATTTGGAACAGATAGTCCTAAATAATAACTATCTGTAAAGTAAAAAGCACCAGCACCAAGATTAAAAAAGGTTTGATTTAAATTTTGAAACGCAGGATCAGAACTGATGTCGTCATCATTTAATTGAAAACCATTAAAATTGGTAGTAAAAAAATTAGCACCCACTTTAAAACCTAAGGCCAATTTAGCATTTGTATTTAAATTAACTTTATAAGAAAAGTCAGCATTAATTGTGGTTTCATTTAATACATCTTCTCCTAATTCGTCTTTAATAACATTTAATCCCGTTTCAATTTTTTCAGATAAAGGAGTATGAACAAAAAGCGATGAAGTTGTGGGAGCTCCTGTAGCTTTTACCCATTGCATTCTATAAATCCCTCCAAAATTGATAGTACCTAAATCATCTGTAGCGTAGCCAGGGTTAATAACACTCATATTGTACATATATTGAGTGAATTGTGGATCTTGTTGTGCAAATGATTTACAAAATACCAACAAGATAATTCCGAATATATAATTAATTTTTCTCATTTTCTTTCTCTTATCTGCTTAAGTATAATCTTCCTTGTGTTGGTTTTTTGTTTGTTACATCATTATAGTAGAGTACATAATAATAGACACCTGTTGGCAAAATATCATTTCCTAAAACGGTAGATTCGGTGGATTTACCATCAAAATTAGGCGTATTGATATTTCCTTTATATACTAGGTTTCCATAACGATTAAATATTTCTAACTCAAAGTTTGGGTAGATGATATCAATGTTTTTAATGTAGAAAGTGTCATTTAAACCGTCATTATTAGGAGAAAATCCATCTGGAATAAATAAATCGGGACAATTTGCTAAATCTACTGTTACTTCTAATCTACTAGCGCTTTCACAACCTTGAGTGTCTGTTAATGAAGCATAATAAGTAGTGCCATTTGTAATAGGGTCGGTTAAAGTATAGCTATTGCCACCTGTAGGTGCATCATACCAAGTAATGGTTCCAGAACTAGTAATGTTAGCATTTAAATCAGCGATAGTAGGATTGGGTAAATCTTGAATACAAAATTCATTTCCATCATCAGCTAGTGTTGGTACACCTGGATCTGTTATAGTGAAACTTATTGGATTTGATACTAAATCACTTGATCCACATGTAGTTGTATTACTTGTTAGGGTTTGAATTGTAATTGTCGTACTTCCTCCATTTTCAAGTAAAGTTGATGGAATATCAAATTGAGTACTTCCATTGTTAAAAGTTACTACAATTGAATTAGCCGTACTGTTATTAGCACCTGATAAGTCATATAGTAAAGTGTAATCTCCATCAGCTAAAGAAGAAGCATTATCAATAGAGATAGTTTCTACATCCAAAATACAAATATTAATTGCACTTATAGTTGCACCAGTAGTATCTGGTAAAGGTAAAATAGAAAAAGTATCGCTAGCTCCGCTAGATGTTGCTGTACCACATGATGTAGTCACACTAACAAAATTAGCAATGCTTAAGGTAGAACTACCTTCAACAAGGATGCCATTTGGTAATGTAAAACTTCCCGAACCATTTGTAAAAGAAATATTAGTTGCTGTTAAATTACTAACCGAAATGGCTCCAGAAATAGAATATTCAATATCATATAAGCCATCCGTTAAATTGATTGCATTCGATAAATTAACTACCACATCATTTCCGGAACAAATATCATCAATACTAATAGTTAAGTTACTTGCATCTGGTATTGGATATACAATAAAAGAACTGTTTAAATTAGTTGTTGATGAACAACCTGTAGTTTCATTCTGAATATTCGTTATAGCGATAGAATAATTTCCTGGAATATTGGTTAAACTATTTATTAGTGAAAATAAAGCATTTCCATTCACAACTTGTATAACTGTGGTTTGAGTAGTCTGTTGACCGTTTGGATCTGTAATAGTATAGGTGATGATATAACGATCATCTGATAGCTCAATAGTATTGTTATTGATATCTATTAGATTAACTTGAGCATTTTGACCTAAGCAAAAGTTGGCAACACTTATTTGACTGTCTGTTGCGTTAGGGTTTTCTGCTATAGTAAAGGAACTATTTAAATTGTTTATGATTCGAGTACAATTCGTAATGCTATTTGGATTGGTAACATCGGTAATAGTAACTGTAGTTGTTCCAATAGTAACTACAAAAGCAGGATTAACAGTAAAGCTTCCTGTTCCGCCTGCAAAAGTTACACTCACTGTTTCAGAACCGTTATTTGAACCTGATAAAACATAAGTAATATCATAAGTACCATCTGGTATAGAACTTGCTCCTTGCGAAATAGTTCCAGTTAATGGAGTAGTACTTAAATCATTAAAACAGATAGGTGTTGGTGAAAGTGTTAAAGTAGCCCCATTTAAATCTACAACGGGTTCAATTATTATGGCAACATTTGAAGATGCAGGAGCGCAAATGGGATGGGTTGGACTTACATTATATGTAAATGTGTATGTGCCAGGTCCAAAATTATTTACAATATTCTGAATATTAATAAAAGAATCATTACTACCTGATAATTCACCAGTTGAAGCATTATCAATCCAAAAACCTCCAGTGTCTTCATTAATTAATAAATTAAATAAATCTACATTTGTGAAAGCTGAAAAATCATCTGTTTCACAAAATGTCAAATTTGATGGTGTTCCTGACTCAGGCAAGGGATGAACGGTTAATACCACATTTGCACTTCGTGAAGGACAACTTCCTATAGCGGGAACTGTGTAAGTTAAGGTGTATGTTCCAATACCAGCCAATTGCGCATTAAAAAAGTTATTTGTTAAAGCTCCTGCTGGTCCACCTGACCATGTACCATTAAGATGCGGATTTGGATTATTCCCAGTATGAGTAAATAAATTAACAGATGTATCATCTTCACATGCATTAGCATTATTATTATCTACGCCCGGAAATCCACCTAAAGTTAAAGTAATAATAGCACTATTATTTGTACAACCAGGAATACTATTATTTACGTATTGATAATTATAATTTCCGCTCTGATTAATTTGCCAAGTATTTAAAATCCCAGTAGAGGAGTTTAATCCACCAGAACTGTTTAAATTTACCCAAGTTCCACCAGGAGATGGAGCACCTCCTAAAAGTAAGAAAAGATTAATAACTCCATTTGGATTACCAATGCCTTGGTTGTAAGTCTCTTTATTACATATAGTTATGCTGTTGTCGTTACCAGCGCATTGTGCATATCCTTCATAATCGTACACAAAAAAACTAATTATAAACATAATTAGTACTAATTTACATCTCCTCATACCAGTCATTTTTATCGGTTAACAACGTATTTAACTGCAAATAAAAGAAAAATTTAGAAATTATTAACACTTTATTGTTAAAATGTTAATAACCTATTACTTGTTTTATTTAATTGCATTTTTATGTAAAATGTTATAATTTTTTTTAAACTGTGATTTGTTTAAAAAAAATAGGGGTATGAATTATATAACTTATATATTTTTATATATTTGTACTCAAAATTAAGGGGTATAACTTAAAAAAATGTAAAATTTATGTCAACTTTTCGTTTCCAAGCTTTAAAAGAGACTGCAAATAGAAAGCTAATTGCTGTCGAAAAATTAGAAAAAAAATCCAAAATTTTTGGAAGTAATGTATTCAATGATAAAGCAATGCGTCAGTTTTTAACACCTGAAGCGTATAAAGCGGTTCAAAATGCAGTTCAAAACGGTGCAAAAATTGATCGTGTAATTGCGGATCAAATTGCAATGGGAATGAAAGAATGGGCTTTGTCAAAAGATGTAACCCATTACACACACTGGTTTCAGCCTTTAACAGGTAATACGGCAGAGAAACATGATGCTTTTTTTGAAACTTCTTTTGATGGTAGTGATCCAGTAGAAAAATTTGGAGGCAGTCAATTAGTACAACAAGAACCAGATGCTTCTTCTTTTCCAAATGGAGGAATTAGAAATACATTTGAAGCAAGAGGATATACCGCATGGGATCCAACGTCTCCAGCATTTATATATGGAACTACTTTATGTATTCCTACTATCTTTGTTTCTTATACTGGTGAAGCATTAGATAATAAAACACCATTGTTAAGAGCTTTACAAGCTATTGATAGTGCAGCAACTGATGTAGCCAAATATTTTGATAAAAATGTGAGAAAAGTAACTCCTACATTAGGATGGGAACAAGAATACTTTTTAATAGATAGATCGTTAGCTAATACTAGACCTGATTTATTAGCAACTGGTAGAACGTTATTAGGACATGCTTCTGCAAAAGGACAACAATTGGATGATCATTATTTTGGCTCTATTCCTTCACGTGTTTTAAATTACATGCGTGATTTAGAAAATGAGTGTATGTTATTAGGTATACCTGTTAAAACACGTCATAATGAAGTAGCACCAAGTCAGTTTGAATTAGCTCCAATATTTGAAGAAATTAATTTAGCGGTGGATCATAATTCTTTATTAATGGATGTAATGCAAAAAGTGGCAGAACGTCATGATTATAAAGTTTTATTTCACGAAAAACCGTTTAAAGGCGTAAATGGTTCTGGTAAACACAATAACTGGTCTTTGGCTACTGATACTGGAATAAATTTATTGTCTCCTGGGAAAACCCCAATGAGCAACTTACAGTTTTTAACTTTCTTCATTAATACTATTAAAGCGGTACATGATTATGAAGAATTATTAAGAGCGGCTATTGCCTCAGCAAGTAATGATCACCGTTTAGGTGCTAACGAAGCTCCACCAGCAATTATTTCGGTTTTCATTGGACAACAATTAACAAAAGTATTAGCAGAATTAGAAGGTGTTACCAAAGGGAAATTATCTCCAGAAGAAAAAACAGATTTAAAATTAAATGTAGTTGGTAAAATTCCAGATGTCTTATTAGACAATACCGATAGAAACAGAACTTCACCATTTGCATTTACAGGAAATAAATTTGAATTTAGAGCAGTTGGTTCTTCAGCGAATTGTGCTACATCAATGACTACTTTAAATGCAATTGTTGCTAAACAATTAAAAGACTTTAAAGAAGAAGTTGATGCATTAATTGCTAAAAAAGATTTAAAGAAAGACGAAGCAATATTTAATGTATTAAGAGAATATATCAAACAAACGAAAAGTATATTATTTGAAGGAGACGGTTACAGTGAAGCTTGGGAAAAAGAAGCTAAAAAACGTGGTTTAAGTAATTTTAAAACGACTCCTGAAGCTTTAAAAGCAAAAGTTTCTAAAAAAGCAATTGATTTATTTGAAGAATTGGCTATCATGAATCATGTGGAAGTGGAAGCTCGTTATGAAATTGAACTAGAAGAATATACTAAGAAAATTCAAATCGAAGGAAGAGTACTTGGTGATATTGCTAGAAATCATGTGGTACCAACAGCAATTCGTTACCAAAATACATTAATTGAAAATGTGAAAGGATTAAAAGAAATTTTTGGTAAAGATTTTGAAAAAATAGCGAAACAACAAATCTCTTTAATTAAAGAAATTTCAGAACATATTGAAGGAATTAATGCAAAAGTAGACGCAATGACTGAAGAGCGTAAAAAAGCAAATAACCTTTCTGATATCTCTAAAATGGCTGCTGCTTATTGTGATAAAGTAAAACCATATTTTGAAGAAATTCGTTATCATTCTGATAAATTAGAATTATTAGTAGATGATGAAATGTGGACTTTAGTGAAATATAGAGAGTTATTGTTTTTAAGATAATCTTTTACAATGATTCAAGTTCTAAGAACGAATTCTTCACACCAAGATTTTATTAATTTAGTAGCTGAATTGGACAAAGATTTGGCTATTCGTGATGGAGAAGATCATTCCTTTTATGCACAATTCAATACCATTGCTACCATTAAGTATGTTGTTGTTTTGTATGAGAATAATAAAGCTGTAGCTTGTGGAGCGATTAAACATTTTGATACGGCTACTTTTGAAGTAAAAAGAATGTATGTCCCTGAGGCATTTAGAAAGAGAGGCTTTGCTACAAAAGTGTTGCAAGAACTCGAATCGTGGAGTAAAGAGCTACAATATTACTATTTAGTTCTTGAAACTGGATTGCAACAACCCGAAGCCATTGCTTTATACAAAAAAAATGGTTTTGTAATAATACCTAATTACGGACAATATATTGGAATTGAAAATAGTGTCTGTTTTAAAAAGGAAATTTAATAGAATAGCCTATTCATTATTTGAATAGGCTTTTTTTATATACTTTATGCTTCTTTATTACGTTAAAATACAAGTGATACATTTTTTTATTATCTAAAAAAAGTGTTACTTCGTAAAAAAATCAGTTAAAGTGAAGCCTATTTTGTCAATAGTATTATTGCTTTTTATTAATGGATGTTTTGCCCAAGAGCAATTTACAGTCTATTTTGAAAGTAATAAATCGGATTTGACACCAAAGGAAAGATTGCGCTTGGAAGATTGGATGTATAAAAATTCAAAATCAAAAATTGTGGCTATAAACGGCTACACAGATGAAGTAGGTACAACAGCTTATAATGATTCTTTGGCACAAAAGCGGGTTGATTTTATATCTGAATTTGTTTTGGAAAAAGTCCCAATTCGTGATGATTTTAAGACCAGAAGTTATGGAGAAAAATTCAATCAATCTGAGAATAGAGCAGAAAACAGAAAAGCAACCATTTATTATATATTAGAGAAAGATTTACATCGAGAAAATGAAATTTTAGGAATTAAAGATATTGTTATTGATGAAAATTTACCTTTATTTGAAAAAATTAAATTAGCTAAAAAGGGTACAAAAATTAGGTTAAAAGACATAAATTTTTTTCAAAATACGTTTGCTATTACTCCTGAATCTAATAATGCATTAAATGATTTGCTGTATGTTATGCAAAATAATCCTACACTTCAAATTGAAATACAAGGTCACATTTGTTGTGTGAGTAGTGATCGAAGAAAATTATCTCTTGAAAGAGCAAAGCAAGTGAGACGTTTTTTAGTAGCGAAAGGAATTCCTATAACAAGAATGGCGGTTACAGGTTTTGGCATCAATCATCCTATTTACCCAATTCCAGAAGCCAACGAAGAACAAGCAGCTGCAAATAGAAGAGTAG
This sequence comes from Flavobacterium profundi, assembly GCF_006491645.1. Taxonomy (GTDB): domain Bacteria; phylum Bacteroidota; class Bacteroidia; order Flavobacteriales; family Flavobacteriaceae; genus Flavobacterium; species Flavobacterium profundi. Next base: position 407,064 of record NZ_VDCZ01000002.1, on the reverse strand, counting down.
AAATTGAAATTTTAAGTAAATAAACAATATAAATGAGAAATAAAGGTATTGCTATTATTAGTTTTTTAAGCCTTATTATGGGTGGTTGTTCTGATAAATGTATTGAAGGTAAACAGCCCATTCCAGCATCAATATTTGTTGAAATTATAGATGCGACTTCAGAGGAAAATGTTTTTACCAATGAAACCTTTTCAGCAAATGATATTACAGTTACAGATGTTATTGGTACCGAAATCCCTTTTGAATTTGTTGAAGAAGTAAATATCATTCATTTATTACCCAAAACAACTATCGATGCTCGAAATATAGATTTGAAGATAACTTTAAATAACCAAACTACAATGGTTGAGGAGGAAGTTAATTTAAAATATAATGTTGAATCTAAAGTAGAAGAGTGCTATACTTCTTTTGAATTTACCAATATTTTATTTCCAGAAAATAATTCGCAGTATGAAGAAGGGGTGTTTATCGTAAAAATTTAGTCCTTTTTTTGTGCCAAATTTTAGAATTTTCAGATAAAAAACTATCTTTGTGCCACAACACAACAAACTACTTTTTTAATGAGTTCTGATACGAGCCAACGCTACAATCTTAGAGGAGTTTCTGCTTCTAAGGAAGATGTGCATAATGCCATCAAAAACATCGATAAAGGATTGTTCCCTAAAGCTTTCTGCAAAATTATTCCGGATTATCTTACTAACGATGAAGACTATTGTATTATTATGCATGCTGATGGTGCTGGTACAAAATCGTCTTTAGCATATATGTATTGGAAAGAAACAGGTGATATTTCGGTATGGAAAGGCATTGCACAAGACGCTTTAATCATGAATATAGATGATTTATTGTGTGTAGGCGCAACGGATAATATATTATTGTCTTCTACTATTGGTAGAAATAAAAGCATTATTCCTGGTGAAGTCTTATCGGCTATCATCAATGGAACAGAAGAATTAATTCAGGATTTAAAAGAGCACGGAGTTGTAATCCACTCTACAGGCGGTGAAACTGCAGATGTAGGCGATTTAGTGCGTACGATTATTGTAGATTCAACAGTTACCGCTCGAATGAAACGTGAGGATGTAATTGATAATGCGAATATACAACCAGGTGATGTAATTGTGGGATTGGCTTCTTTTGGGCAAGCAAGCTACGAGAATGAATACAATGGAGGTATGGGAAGTAATGGTTTAACTTCGGCTCGTCATGATGTTTTTGCCAAATACTTAGCTAAAAAATATCCAGAAAGTTTTGATGCTGCTGTACCTAATGAATTGGTTTATTCGGGTAACACCCAATTGACTGATGCTGTTGCCAACAGTCCTCTAGATGCGGGAAAATTAGTTTTATCGCCTACCAGGACATATGCTCCAGTGATTAAGAAAATCTTATCAAAATACAAGTCAGATGCCATTCATGGAATGGTGCATTGTAGTGGTGGTGCACAAACGAAAATCCTTCATTTTGTGGATAACGTTCACGTGATTAAAGACAATTTGTTTCCTGTTCCTCCTTTATTTCAATTGATTCAACAACAATCTAAAACCGATTGGAAAGAAATGTATCAAGTTTTTAATTGTGGACATCGAATGGAAATTTATGTACCTGAAGCAATAGCTCAAGATATTATTGCCATTTCAAAATCATTTCGTATTGATGCTCAAATTGTAGGTAGAGTGGAAGCTTCAGAAACTAAAAAACTAACCATTACCAGCGAATACGGAACTTTTGAATATTAAAAGATTTGTCATGCTGAACTTGTTTCAGCATCTTTTTTAATTTTCGATTGTATTTAAATAAATAATAACACTACATCAAAACTTTTCAAATAAAAGTACAACAATGCAACACAACGTATTAATTTTAGATTTTGGTTCTCAATACACCCAATTAATCGCAAGAAGAGTAAGAGAATTAAATATTTTTTGTGAAATTTTTCCCTACAACAATCCTCCTAAAGATTTAGATAGTTATAAAGCTGTTATTCTTTCTGGAAGTCCGTTTTCAGTTCGTGCAGCTGATGCGCCTCATCCTGATTTATCCGAAATTAGAGGAAAAAAACCTTTGTTAGCGGTTTGTTATGGAGCACAATATTTAGCGCATTTTTCGGGTGGAGAAGTTGCGCCCTCCAATATTAGAGAATATGGTAGGGCGAATCTTTCGTATATAAAAGAAAACGAACTTTTTTTAGAAGGTGTTTCTACTGGAAGTCAGGTTTGGATGAGCCATTCCGATACAATTAAAGCGTTGCCAACAAATGCTATTCGCTTAGCTAGTACCAAAGATGTAGAAAATGCAGCTTATAAAATTGAAGGAGAAACTACCTATGCGATTCAATTTCATCCAGAAGTATATCATTCGACTGATGGAAAACAGATGCTAGAGAATTTCTTAGTAAAAATTGCAGAAGTGCCTCAAAACTTTACGCCAAATGCTTTCGTAGAAGAAATTGTCGCTGAAATGAAAGAGAAAATTGGAAATGACAAAGTGGTTTTAGGTCTTTCAGGAGGTGTAGATTCTACAGTAGCAGCAGTTTTACTTAATAAAGCCATTGGTGATAATTTATACTGTATTTTTGTGAATAATGGATTGTTGCGTAAAAATGAGTTCCAAAGTGTGTTAGATCAATATAAAGATATGGGTTTAAATGTGAAAGGAGTAGATGCTTCTCAACGTTTTTATGATGCTTTGGCAGGTTTAGATGATCCAGAAGCAAAACGTAAAGCGATTGGAAATGCCTTCATTGAAGTGTTTGATGATGAAGCCCATTTATTAACCGATGTAAAATATTTAGGTCAAGGAACAATTTATCCAGACGTAATCGAATCTGTTTCTGCAACAGGTGGACCATCAGCGACTATTAAATCGCATCACAACGTAGGTGGATTACCCGATTTTATGAAATTAAAAATCGTGGAGCCACTGCGAATGTTATTTAAAGATGAAGTAAGAAGAGTAGGTGCAACATTAGGAATTGATCCAGAATTATTAGGTCGTCATCCTTTCCCAGGACCAGGTTTAGCTATTCGTATTTTAGGTGATATTACTCCTGAAAAAGTAGCTATTCTTCAAGAAGTGGATGCTATTTTTATTAATGGACTAAAAGAACATGGTTTGTATGATAAAGTTTGGCAAGCGGGTGCTATTTTACTTCCTGTAAATAGTGTGGGCGTTATGGGAGACGAACGTACTTACGAAAAAGTGGTAGCTCTACGCGCAGTTGAATCTACCGATGGTATGACGGCAGATTGGGTACATTTACCGTATGAATTTTTAATGAAAACATCGAATGAAATTATTAATAAAGTAAAAGGTGTGAACAGAGTGGTGTATGACATTAGTTCGAAACCACCAGCAACAATTGAATGGGAATAAGTTTTGCATAATTTTTAGATAATTTTAACAAAAAAGCTTTGAAAAGTCGTTACAATAAATAACTTTGTAACGACTCTTTTTAATTTTAAAAACAAACAAACTATCAATGAAATATCTTTTAATTGTATTTGCGTGTACTCATTTACTTTTTGCTCAACAAAAAACTAAAACGTATACAGTGCAACCTAAAGAGACACTGTATTCTATATCGAAAAAATTCAATATTAGTGTAGACGAATTAAAAAAAGCCAATGCTTCTTTACAAAATAATTCACTTTCAATAGGACAAGAAATTACCATTCCTATTCAAACAAACGAAGTTAAAAAAGAATCTTATAAAAAAAGTTCAAGTCATACCGTAGAACCTCAAGAAACGCTATTTGGTATAGCAAAAAAGTATAATGTTTCAGTAGAAGACTTAGAAACGTTAAACCAAGAAATTTTAAAAGAAGGTTTGAAAACCGGACAAGTTATTGCCATTCCTTCTCGTAAGAAAACAGTGGATGGAAAGTCGAGAATTATAACTGAAGAAACGGTTTTCCATAAAATTAAAGCGGGTGAAACAAAATATTCAGTTTCTAAATTGTATAATATTAGTATCAAACAATTGGAGTTACAAAACCCTGAAATTATCAATCGTTTTGCGGAAGGAACAGTTCTAGCAGTGAATAAAAATGGAATTGCACCTACAGATATTTCAGACGAATTAATGATTGCTATAGCTGAAAAAGAGGCTGCAATCGAAAAAAATAAAGCTCAAAATGCTAAAATTGAAGATTTAGAAGATCGTTTGATTGTGCAACAGCAAATGAATGAAAAAATTATTAAAATGAATTCGTTGCAAGTGGATTTAAAAGAAATAGATAATTCGAAAGGTTCTTCAGTAGATAAATTGAAACTTATTTTAGCGTCTAATAAAAATATTCAAGAGGTATTAACCTCTAAACTAGATTCATTAGTAGGTTCGATGTATGAGGATTTGGAAAAATTAAAAAATTCAAATTTAGACGTTGAAGAATATAGAAAATTACAAAAGGAAACACAAGCCAATCGAATTGAAACCAGTAAGTTAATTATTCAATTGAAAAAAGATTTGAATGAATCTAGAAAGAATTATGTTTCTTTAATGAATAAAGTCCAGCGTGTGAATGTAGCTCAAGATCAAGAGTTAAAAAAACGCAGCAAAACTATGGCTGAATTAGAAGCACAAAAAAAAGCCGAACAGGAGCAAATTGAAAAGATCAAAGCGTTACATGCAGATAGTGATAGAACAAATGAATCTCTTTTCTTTAAAATGGCAACCATTGAAAAAGAAAAAGAATATATCATCACTAAGCGTATTGAAAAAGCTACTTTTTATAGTGCTGCAGCAAGAGAATATGACGATCGTTTAGCGCTTCAAAAATTAAAACGCTATCAGGATAAAATTCGTAAAGAAAAAAATATTGTTGAAAAAGAAGAAGAGCCAGAGTCTTTAGAAGCAATCAGAGCAAAAATAAAGGAGAGTCATTTTACCAATGAAAAACTACCAGCCATAGAGAAAATGACCAATTTAAAACAGGTTGAAGACGGATTTTATTTAGTAGCCAAAGTGACTCAGAATCAGGAAGAAAGAGATGCTTTTGCTCGAAAATTATCTGATGAGGGCGCTTTAAAAACCAGTTTTTTCTATGATATCAGTACGTTTACCTATTGTGTCTATATAGAAAAATTTAAATGGTTTGAAGAAGCTTTGTTTGCTGTAAAAACGAAAGAAAGTTTACCTTTGTATGAAAATGTAAAAATTGTCGAAGTAAAATTGGAATAAAATTTGACAATACCATATAATAAATCACAAATCTATTTGTTATTCTATAACAATTTAAAACCTAATTATGAGAATTTTTAAGCTTTTAATTCTTTTTTTTGTCTTTATTTCTTGCGCAGCCAAAGCCAAACAAGATAATTTTGTAAGACATAATGTCGCTAAAGGCGAAACGATATATCAAATTGCAATAAAATATCAAGTAACACCTTATGATATTTATAGATTAAATCCAGATGCCAAAAAAGGAATAGAAGAAGGAACGATTCTACTTATTCCCAAAGCTTCTAGTGTAGCAATTACAAAAAAAGAAACCAAAAATATTATTCATGAGGTAAAAGCAAAAGAAACTTTATACAGTATTGCTAGAGAATATGAGGTTTCGGTTCCTCAACTACAAGAGTGGAATGTTGAACTTTTAAAAGACGGTTTAAAAAAAGGACAAGAAATTATTGTAGGTAAAGAGGAAGTTGCTGTAACTGAAAATTATTTAGAAGTAGAAAATACTAAAAATACTGTGGAAACTTTTTCTCATAAAGTATTACCACAAGAAACGTTATATGGAATTTCTAAAAAATACAATATAGCAATTGAGGACATTATTGCTCAAAATCCTGATGCTAAAGATGGTTTAAAAGAAGGTTCTATTTTAACTTTAAAAAGAAAGACGGAAAAAACAGTAACAACTGTGGGTTCAACAAATTCAAATGCTAATTTGTACACCGTAAAACCAAGACAGACACTTTTCAGTTTAACGAGAGAATTGAACATTTCTAGAGAAGAGCTTTTTGCCTTAAATCCTGAATTAAAAGATGGCTTAAAAGAAGGAATGGTTTTAAAGTTACCTACAACAACTTCAACTTCAACTTCAACTGTTGTTACGAATACTACTTCTCCAGAATCTTCTATAAAAGTGATTCCATTAGACGATTTTCCAAAAAAAGATACCCTTAATTTTATTGTAAAACCGGTTGGTAATTTATTAGCATCGGCAAACAAAAAGAAAAAGAAAAATTTAGTATTGTTATTACCCTTTAATTTAGGTAAAGTAGATACCAATACAGCTCTTACCAAGCAAGCTTTAAAAGAAAATCCTTTATTAAATTTATCATTGGAATTTTATTCTGGTGCAATGATGGCTATAGATTCAGCGCGTGTTTTAGGATTACCAGTACAAGTTAAAATTTTAGATGTGGAAAGTTCAAGAACCTCTTCTAATATTGCAAAATTAATTTCGGATAATGATTTTTCAAATGTAGATGCTGTCATTGGTCCTTTTCAAAATTCGCATGCAGAAAAAACAGCAGAATTCTTATTAAAAGATAGTATTCCTGTAATTTCTCCGTTATCAAAAGAGGTGGGTCTAAAATTGCCTAACCTTTATAATGCAGTACCATCAGAAGACTATATGGTTAAAAAATTATTTGATCATTTTAAAGCAAATAAAGGTAATATTGTTGCAGTGGTGAGTAACAAAAAAGGATCAACTAAAGAATATTTGGAATCGCGTTATCAAGACATTAAATTTCCAGGCTATACAGCTAAAGGAAGTGTAGATACGGATCAGTTGAAAATATTTTTGCAAAAGAATAAAAAAAATTATGTAATTATTGAGTCGGAAACTACAGCTCAAATTTTAAATGTTACCAATTTTCTTAAAAAATTAAAACCAGAATACGATATTCAAATGGTGGTTTTAAAATTGTATGACACTTTAGATTTTGAAGAAATTCCAATGACAAATTTAACCGAATTAAATATGTTATTCCCTTCTATTAGAAAAGAAATAGAAACGGATTCTGATAAAATCTTTGCTAACAAATATAAAAAGGAAAACGGAACATTGCCAAGTAGCGCTGCAGCTAGAGGTTTCGATGTTACTTTCGACACCATTTTAAGAATTTGTCAAAATGAAGGCTATGCCAAATCAAATCAAACATTCAAAACAGAATATTTTGAGAATACGTTTGATTATGTCAACGACAACGGAAATATTATTAATAAAGGAGTCTATTTAATGTATTACGATACAGATTATTCCATTAAAAGAGTGATAGAATAAATATGCCTACATCAAAAATAACTTATGTTGGTGAATTAAGAACTACTTGTATTCACTTACAATCGGGAACTGAAATTTTAACCGATGCACCAACAGACAATCATGGAAAAGGAGAAGCATTTTCTCCAACCGATTTAGTAGCAACCGCATTAGGAAGTTGTATGGTGTCAATTATGGCCATCAAAACCAAGGATTTGGATATCGATTTAAAAGATTCTACACTTTCGGTTACTAAAATTATGCAAGCAGAACCTAGAAAGATTGCTAAAATAATTGTAGAATTGAATTTATCAATTGCAACTACAGAAAAAAATAAATCGATTTTAGAAAGAGCTGCCATGACCTGTCCCGTTTTATTGAGTTTGCATCCCGATATTGAAAAAGAAGTCACTTTTAATTGGAAATAACTTTTTATTTAAATATGACAAATAACTCAATCATTAGAAGTTTTATACTGATACTTTTAATGATTTTTTTTCCTGTAAAAATGAAAGGCAAATAGAGGTCGAGCATGAAATTGAAATTACAAATGTAGCTTTAATTCATGAACGAGAAACTTCAGAAATAGATTCCGCTCTGCCTAGTTTTGATTCCATAGTGATTGATAATAAAAAATTTTATTTTGAAAGATTAGATACTCATTTTTGGAAAGATAAGAGTATTCAAGATTGTAATTTTATTCTCTTTGACTCAAATCATGATACGCTTTACAAACATGATGGATTAACTAGTGGATATGAAATCAAAGATTTTAATGAAGATGGTTTTGAGGATATTCAATTGAATTATTTGTTTAATGATCCTGGAGTAGATGATTTACTTTTGTATGATACTAACAATACAAACTTTAAACCAGTTAAAAACTTCGATAATTTTCCAAGTGCTATAAAAATTAAAGGTTCAGATTACTATTATTCCTACCATCGCTCGGGTTGTGCAGATGCGAATTGGGACAGTGATTTATTTTACATCCAAAATTTTGAATGTTTCAAGATTGGAAATATTTCTGGGAGAGGTTGTATTGGAGAAGAAAGAAATGGAATTATAATTTCGAAAATAAAAGATGATAAAAAAAATGAATTGGAATATATCAAACGTGAAGCAGAATATTATGAGGATAAATGGGAATTTATAGAAAACTATTGGAAAAAGAATTACAAAAAATTTATTCCAAATTAATTTAAGTTTTTACCTTTCTAACTTCTAACTTCTAACTTCTAACTTCTAACTTCTAACTTCTAACTTCTAACTTCTAACTTCTAACTTCTAACTTTGACACCAAACGATCAACTCATAAAATTGGCTCATACCAAAATGCCTTTCGGTAAATATAAAGATTGGTATTTAATCGATTTGCCAGAATATTATATGGTATGGTATGCCAATAAAGGGTTTCCAAAAGGACAATTAGGTACACAATTGCAATTGGTTTACGAACTCAAATTAAATGGTTTAGAAGAAATGATTCGAAATATTAGAAGAAATTTTCCAAAAAAATAAAAGCTCCAACAATTGGAGCTTTTTTTATATAATTTTTTCTATTTTATAAAGTCAAATTTATCGACAAAAAATGAGCCAATAATAGGTAATGGTTTTTCTTCTGCGTTGGCAGCATTTATTATTCCAATAATCCATAGAATAAAAATTAGTATTCCTGTAATAGTAAAAATAATACCTAAGGAATATGAAATTAAAGTGGTTAGTATAGCTTCAACAACGAAATTTAAAACCCCTAAAACTCCAATTCCAAGAGATTGTTTTAAATGATATCTCTCCAAAGAAGATTTATCTGGCTTTCCTTGATAAATCAGATACGCGATTAGCCATCCTATAATTGTAATATAACTTACAATCGATAATGTTTTTTTGTCCATCTTTATAGTTTTAATTGTTAGTGTACCAAATATATTAAAAAAAGTTATTTTTTTTAACAGTATCTATAATTTAATATTTATTTTTTAAGAAAAAAATATAAACATATTCAGGTTGTTCCTTTTTGTCAATAATAACAACTGTTTACAAATTCTTATGCATTAATTTATTGTGATTAAATGTCCTAAGTTATGTTGTTAGTAAAAAATAAATTTTAGAGATATGAAATTGCCTAATTCATAAATTTAATCGTATTTTTGCCAAGTTTTTTAAACAACTACAACTACAAACCACAACACAATGAATCAAACGAAGTATATTTTTGTTACTGGAGGTGTTACTTCTTCCTTAGGAAAAGGAATTATAGCAGCTTCTCTAGCTAAATTGCTGCAAGCAAGAGGGTATCGAACGACCATTCAAAAGTTTGACCCTTACATTAATGTCGATCCAGGAACACTTAATCCTTATGAACATGGAGAATGTTATGTAACCGATGATGGAGCGGAAACGGATTTAGATTTAGGTCACTATGAGCGTTTTTTAAATGTTCCTACCTCACAAGCGAATAATGTTACTACTGGTAGAGTATATTTATCAGTAATTGAAAAAGAAAGAAGAGGAGAATTTTTAGGAAAAACGGTACAAGTTGTTCCACATATTACAAATGAAATTAAATCGAGAATGCAATTACTGGGTCAAAGTGGTAATTTTGACATTGTAATTACTGAAATAGGAGGTACGGTTGGTGATATTGAATCATTGCCTTATATCGAATCGGTGCGTCAATTGTTATGGGAATTAGGTGATGAAAATGGAATTGTTATTCATTTAACCTTAGTACCTTACTTAGCAGCTGCAGGCGAATTAAAAACAAAACCTACACAGCATTCCGTAAAAACCTTAATGGAAAGTGGTATTAAAGCTGATATTTTGGTTTGTAGAACCGAACATGAATTGTCTGATGATCTACGTCAAAAATTGGCTTTATTTTGTAATGTGAAAAAAGAAGCAGTCATTCAATCTATTGATGCTTCAACTATTTATGACGTTCCTAATTTAATGTTAGAAGAAGGATTGGATACCGTAACCCTTAAGAAATTGGGCTTACCAGAAAAAAATAGTCCCGATTTAAAACAGTGGAATGAGTTTTTACAAAAGCATAAAAATCCGAAACACGAAGTAAATATTGGTTTAGTAGGAAAATATGTAGAATTACAAGATTCTTACAAATCAATATTAGAAGCTTTTATACATGCAGGTGCTGCCAATGAGACTAAAGTGAACATTATTTCGATTCATTCGGAACATTTAGATGTCAAAACGGCAGAAAAACACTTAAAAGGATTAGATGGCATACTAGTTGCTCCTGGTTTTGGAAATAGAGGTATCGAAGGAAAAATTGATACCGTTCGTTTTGCAAGAGAGAATAACATTCCTTTTTTGGGAATTTGTTTAGGAATGCAAATGGCAGTAATTGAATTTGCACGAAACATATTAGGTTATGCTGATGCCAATTCTACCGAAATGAACGATAGTACCTTGCATCCTGTAATCAATTTGATGGAGGAACAAAAAAATATTAAAAACATGGGTGGAACCATGCGTTTAGGAGCATGGAAATGTCATTTAAAAGAAAATACGTTGGCCAATCAAATATACGGAGCAACCGATATTATGGAACGTCACCGTCACCGATATGAATTTAATGGAAAATACCTACAAGACCTTGAAAATGCTGGTTTAACAGCTTCAGGAATTAATCCAGATACAGGTTTAGTAGAAGTGGTGGAAATTAAAAACCATCCGTTTTTCATTGGAGTACAATATCATCCAGAGTATAAAAGTACGGTAGCAAATCCGCATCCTCTTTTTGTGAGTTTTGTGAAAGCGGCTGTGGAATATAAAAATAAATAGAATTTGAAGCGAATGGCTTGGTAATTGTTGCAATCCATTTTCCCGCTTTACGTTGCCATCTGTTTGGATAACAAAATCATTTCCATACGATATGATAGTTAATCCAAACAGGATGTTCACTACAATCGGGGCTATTCCTTTTTCTATTCGATAATTAGTAGTAATAGTAATTTCTAGGAGCATTGGCTTATAGAACAAATAATTAAAATGGAAGAAAAAAAGTTTGATTTTAAATCAATTATTGGATTTGTATTAATTTCTGGTATTTTAATGTGGATGATGTATTCAAATCAACCCACACCTGAAGAATTAAAAGAAAAAGAAAAACAAGAACAGGCTAAAAAAGAGCAAGAAGAAAAGCAAGATGTAGTGGCTTCACCTGCAACTGCTAGTATCGAATCAGATTCTATTTCTAAAGAAAAAGCAAAAGCAGCTTTAGGAACTTTTGCTTATTCAGCAACATTACCTACAGCTAAAGAAGAGGTTACAGAAATAAGAAACGATGTGCTTTCTTTAAAAATTGCTAATAAAGGGGGTTATATTGTTGATGCAACGGTTTTAGGGTATGATAAATTTAAAAAAGATTCCAATCAACTTGTAAAAATTATCAAGGATAACAACGCTAAATTTGATATAGCTTTAAATACTACCGATAATCGTTTGTTACATACTTCTGATTTATTCTTCGAACCTAAAAAGTCAAAAGAAGGAGAAAATCAAGTGATAACGATGCAATTAAAAGCTGGTCCCACACAATTTTTAGAGTATCGCTATGTATTGAAACCTGGTGAGTATATGTTGGATTTTTCTATTCGTTCTCAAGGATTAGAAAATGTAATTAATACTACTAAACCAGTTGATTTAGAGTGGCAATTAAAAACCTATCGTAATGAGAAAAGTATTTCTTATGAAAATAGATATACAGAATTGGTCTTTGAATACGAAGGTGGAAAAGACGATTATTTAAATGCAGCAAGAGATTCAGAGGATACAGCTGAAGAGGTTACTTACATTGCGTTCAAACAGCATATGTTTACTTCCATTTTATTGACAGACACTCCTTTTAAATCTGCAAAATTTGTTTCTGACAATTTGGTTGATGATGAAGAGAAAGATACCATTTTTACAAAAAACTTTATCGCTCAAGTACCTTTAGAAGTTAAAAACGGTGCGATTAATTATAATATGAATTGGTATTACGGACCTGCTAAATATCAAATTCTAAATGATTATGATAGAAATTTAGATGAAATCATGCCCTTAGGTTGGGGAATTTTCGGTTGGATTAATCGTTATATTTTCATTCCTGTATTCGGACTTATTTCTAGTATTGGTATCGGTTACGGATTTGCAATTATTATTTTTACCATTTTGGTAAGAATAGCAATGTCGCCAGTTACATATAAATCGTATGTTTCTCAAGCGAAAATGAAAGTACTTCGTCCTGAAATTGCAGAATTGAATGAGAAGTACAAAGATAATGCAATGAAGAAGCAACAGGAAACTATGAAATTGTATTCTAAAGCGGGTGTAAATCCAATGGCTGGTTGTTTACCTGCTTTAATGCAAATGCCAGTTTTCTATGCCTTATTTCAATTCTTCCCATCGATGTTTGATTTAAGACAAAAAAGTTTCTTATGGGCAAACGATTTATCATCATATGATAGTATCTATGAGTTGCCATTCCGTATTCCTTTATATGGAAGTCACGTGAGTTTATTTCCAATTTTGGCATCTATTGCAATTTTCTTTTACATGAGAATGACAACGGGTGATCAACAAATGAGTGCACCTACACAAGAAGGTATGCCAGATATGAGTAAAATCATGAAGATTATGATTTATATTTCTCCGTTGATGATGTTGTTCTTCTTTAACAACTATGCTTCTGGTTTATCATTATATTATTTTATTTCGAACTTAATTACTATTGGTATCATGTTAGTAATAAAAAATTATATCGTAAAAGAAGATAAAATTCATGCTCAAATTCAAGAGAATAAATCTAAACCCAAAACAGAAAGCAAGTTCCAAAGAAAAATGAGGGAAATGATGGAACAAGCGGAAGCTCAAAAGAAAAATAAGTAAGAAGATTACTTTTATATATACGAATCCCTATTTTTAAATAGGGATTTTTTTTTTAAACAATATGAGACAAATTGTTACAAATACAGCATAAGTTTTTCACTGAAGAATTAGTCAATATATTTAAATCATCTTATGAAAACTATAAAAATCATTTTTAAAAACAATACAATTACAACATGAAAACGCTTATCATTGGTTACGGAAATATGGGACAAACGTATGCTAATAGTTTTGTTAGTTCAAGGTTTATTTTGCCATCGGATATTTTTGTGCTAACCAGAAGTCCAATTGGTGACAAAAACAAATATACCATAATGGATTCTAACTTCTATTCTAAACCCATTGACTCGTTATTTGAAGTTGATATTATTATTTTAGCAGTTAAACCACAAGATTTTAATGCATTAGCAAGTGATATACGTTCGTATATTCATGAGGAACATCTCATTTTATCAGTTATGGCTGGAGTAACCATCGAATCTATACAGGAAAAATTAGGATGTTCCAAAGTCATTCGTTCCATGCCTAATATTCCCACACAAATAGGTTTAGGAATGACTGTTTTTACGGCTTCTTCACAGGTAGATCGTAAAGAATTATTTATTATTCAAAATCTAATCAATACTACTGGGAAATCAATTTATATCGATAAAGAAGAAATGTTGAATGCTACAACTGCAGTTTCTGGTAGCGGACCAGCTTATGTTTTTTATTTTATGAATGCTATGATACAAGCTGCAATGCATTTAGGTTTTTCCAAATCTGAAGCTGAGTTTTTAGTCAATCAGACGTTTATTGGTGCAGTACAATTGCAAAATAGAAGTGATTTATCGCATGAACAATGGATTGATAAAGTGGCCTCTAAAAAAGGAACTACTGAAGCGGCTTTGCTTGTTTTTAACGATAAAGAGTTGAATAAGGTAATAGAAAATGGAATTTTAGCAGCAAATAGTAGGGCTGAAGAATTAGGGAAATCCTTAGTAAAATAAACATCCCTATTGCTAGTCAAACAATAGGGATGTAATAATACATATAAACTTAACTGATTTCTAAAATTCTATTTTTTTATAAGCTTGGTTGTAATACTTTGTCAACTGCGTGGATAATACCATTAGCACATTGAACATCTACAGCAATAATGTTCGCTTGTGTAGCAGATTGATCTGTAATTTTTGGTGCTGAAGGAGTACTTAAATCAATAGTGATGTTTTGTGTAGGATCTGTAATCATGGGTACTGATTGTCCGTCTGTTAAAGCTGATGATTGTACATTTCCGGCAGCGGTAACATGATATTGTAATACAGTTGTAACTTGTGCTGGAGTAGCATTTTCAGCAAAACCACCAGAACCTACAGCTACAGCGAAAGCATCATTAGTTGGTGCAAATACCGTTAGAGGAGATGCATTTGTTGTTAATGCAGTTGCTACTGCACTTTGGTCACCAAAACCATTACCGTTCGTATCTGTACTGGTAACAACAGTTACTAAAGTAGAAAAATTAGGATTTGCCATAGCATGATCTACAATTGTTGCTAAGCCAATAACAGCATCTACTTGGTGAATTACTCCGTTAGTAGCCAAAATATCGGCTGCAGTTACGGTAGCAACACCGTTAATTTCTACACCACTGGCTGTATTGATAAATAAACTTAAGGTATTAGTAGAAGAAGCTGAACCTTTACCTAAAGATTTTACATATCCTGTTGAAAGTGATGAAGATAAATTGGTACCCATTACAACATGATTTAAAAGAATTTCTTTAAGCGTTGCAACTGGAACTGCATCTAAATTTGCAAATCCATTATCGTTTAAAAATTCTTGGAAGGCATCGTTTGTAGGAGCAAAAACAGTGAAAGGACCATTTTGGTCTAATGTTTGTACTAATCCTGCTTTGTCTAGAGCAGAAACTAAAGTTGTAAATTGTGGAGCTCTTGATGCAACAGCTGCAATGCTGTTATTTTCTGGTGTTACAACAGTGTCATCATCAGAACAAGAAAACATCGTTACAAATGTAGTAGCGATTAAAGTTAATTTGATTAATTTTGCAAAGTTTTTCATAGTAATTTGTTTTTATTGTTTAAGCAAATGTAAAAAACTTTAAACAAAATAACCTATAGTCAAACAAGAAAAAATGTATTAAATAAAAAAGTTTAACGTTGCGTTTCATTTTGTTTAAGTAATTGAAACTAAAATAAGTGAATAAAAAATATAATATTAGACACATGTTAATAAAATCGTACTTACTCGCTTTCATTATAATTTTTAATTGTCAGTTGGTTCTTTCTCAAAATAATATAAATCAATTAGATAGTAAAGGACAACGTCATGGTGTATGGAAAGGTACTTATGAAGTATCTAAAAGACCCAGATATGAAGGAAATTTCAATCATGGTAAAGAAACTGGAATCTTTTCCTATTTTGATGACACTAAAGCAGGAAAGGTTATAGCAACAAGAGATTTTACAAAAGGAGATGGTTCTTGTTATGCTATTTTTTATCATCAAAATGGTAAAAAAGTAAGTGAAGGTTTATTAGTTAATAAATTACCACAAGGCGAATGGAAGTATTATCATTTTGATAGTGACCAATTAATGTCTGTTGAAAATTATAAACAAGGCAAATTAGATGGTGTTCGAAAAGTATTTTACAAAGACGGTTCTTTAGCAGAAGTATCTAATTATGCTAATGGTAAATTAGATGGAAATTATAAGAAATATGCTGAGAACGAAACTATTTTAGAAGATTATAATTATAAAAAAGGAAAATTAGATGGTCCAGCTTTGTATTATGATGGAAAAGGAAATATTAATATAAAGGGACAATATAAAAACGATCGAAAGTGGGGCTATTGGGAAACTTATGAAAAAGGAAAGTTAGTCTCTAAAGAGAAGATTTCAAAAGAAACTAGAAAAACATTTCGATTAGAAAAAAATAAAGATGGACAATTGGCACCCACAGAATTAAAGCCAAAAAATAAAATTGAATAAAATGAAAAGAGTAGTAGTAGGACTTTCGGGAGGAGTAGATTCTAGTGTTGCCGCTTACTTATTACAAGAGCAAGGTTATGAAGTGATTGGTCTTTTTATGAAAAATTGGCACGACGATTCTGTTACCATTTCTAATGAATGCCCCTGGTTGGAAGATAGTAATGATGCTTTATTGGTTGCCGAAAAATTAGGAATTCCATTTCAAACAGTTGATTTATCCGAAGAATATAAAGAGAAAATCGTAGATTACATGTTTAAAGAATACGAGCAAGGACGCACTCCCAATCCGGATGTATTATGTAATCGTGAAATAAAGTTTGATGTATTTCTTAAAATTGCTTTGTCTTTAGGTGCAGATTATGTAGCTACAGGACATTATTGTAGAAAAGGTACATTAGAAAAAGATGGTAAAGAAATTTATCAGTTATTAGCTGGTAAAGATGGTAATAAAGATCAGTCGTATTTTTTATGTCAATTATCTCAAGATCAATTGTCAAAAGCTTTGTTTCCCATTGGGGAACTAACCAAACCTCAAGTACGTGAAATTGCAGCAAAGTTAGATTTAATAACTGCTGAGAAAAAAGATTCTCAAGGATTATGCTTTATTGGGAAAGTACGTTTACCTGAATTTTTGCAACAACAATTACAACCAAAAGAAGGCATTATTATTGAAGTTCCAGAAGAAGCTTCAATTTTCAATCAAGAAGTGCCCAATTTTAGTTCTGAGGAAGATACTTTTGCATATGAGTCTCGAAATAGAGATTATTCAAATGAAATCGGAAAAACAGTTGGAAAACATCAAGGTGCGCATTATTTTACTAAAGGTCAGAGAAAAGGGTTGAATGTTGGTGGCACTAAAGAAGGTTTATATGTAATAGAAACAGATGTTGAAAAAAATATAATTTATACAGGTCAAGGAGCAAATCATCCAGGATTGTTTAAAAAAGCACTTTTTATTAAAAATAATGAAATTCATTGGATTCGAGAAGATTTAGCATTGCAACCTAATGAAAAAAAGGAAGTTATGGCTCGTATTCGTTATCGTCAACCTTTGCAAAAAGCAACATTGCATCAATTTGAAAACGGAATGTATGTGGTATTTGAAGAACCACAATCGGCTATTACGGAAGGTCAGTTTGTGGCTTGGCATCATGATGATGAAGTTTTAGGTAGTGGCGTAATCTCTTAAATTTTTTTATGGAAAACATGTTTTATATTTTAGTAGGATTAGTGCTATTAGTCCTAGGTGGTGATTGGTTGTTAAAATCTTCTGTAGGTTTATCCTATCGTCTTAATATATCTAAAATTATAGTGGGTTTAACTGTAGTTTCTTTTGCGACTTCTGCACCAGAAATGATAGTGAGTATAAAAGCGGCTATGGATGGTTTTCCCGATATTGCTTTGGGTAATGTAATAGGATCTAATATTGGTAATATTGGTTTAGTATTAGGAGTTGTATTATTAATTAATGCAATACAGGTTGAAAAAAGTTTTTATGTAACAGATTGGCCTACTAAAATGATTGCCTCTATTTTGTTATTTGTTTTCTTGGTTATTGATGGTGGTTTAACGAGAGTGGATGGATTTATCTTTATACTTGTTTTAGCTGTATTTTTAATTATTTTAATTCGAAACAATAAAAAGGTACAGGTAGATATTGAAAGTACAACTGATGATAAGATGCCCTATATTAAAATTGTAGGATTTTTAATTTTAGGTGGTGTAGCACTATGGGGTGGCTCTGAATTATTAGTTAAAGGAGCTGTTAATTTAGCTACTAATTTAGGTGTAAGCAAGCGTGTTATTGCCATTACTGTAGTCTCTATTGGTACGAGTATTCCAGAATTAGCTTCTTCCATTATTGCAGCTGTAAAAAAAGAGAATGATATATCCATAGGAAATATTATTGGTTCCAATATTTTTAATATTTTGAGTGTTTTAGGCGTTACAGCAATCATTCAACCCATTGAAAAAGTTGATGTTCGTATTATTCATCAAGATATTTACTGGATGTTAGGTTTTGCCTTTGTTTTGTTACCAATGGTAATCTTACCTAAAAGGGGAAGTTTAAGTTTTAAAGAAGGAGTTTTATTGTTGCTTACATATGGAGTCTTTTTATATTTCACAGTAATTTAAGTAAGCTAACTATCAGAATTTTATATATTTGAATACAAATAAATAAAAACATGAAAAAAACAGCTACTCTTTTACTATCACTCTTTTATTTTTGCTCTTGGGCTCAAGAAGACGCTTGGGTTTATTTTACTGATAAACCTGATGCAGAGTTCTATACAAATAACCCTCTTGAAATGCTCACACAAAGAGCATTGGATAGAAGATCTACTCAAAATATAACATTAGATAATAAAGATATACCTATTTCTGAATCCTATATTTTACAAGTTGAAAGCGCTACTGGTATTACCGTTATGGCAAAGTCAAAGTGGTTAAACGCTTTACATATAAGAGGTTTGCAAGCTAATATTGAAGCTTTAACAGCATTATCATTTGTAGACCATGTTCAATTTGCAAATCATAGTTTGAATACCATAAATAAGCCTGTAGTTGCGTCACATTCGTATAAAAATAATGAAACATTCGATGTAACAGCCAATTTTAACTATGGGAATTCAAGTAATCAAATTCAAATGTTGAATGGGCATTTATTGCATGAACAAGACTATACTGGTCAAGGAAAAATAATAGCGGTTTTAGATGCAGGTTTTCCAGGTGTTGATTCTGCAACACCTTTTCAAAGATTACGTGATAATAATTTAATTTTAGGTGGTTATAATTTTCCAGATAGAAGTACCAACTTTTATACTAGGAATTCTCACGGTACGAATGTACTTTCCACTATGGGTGGTTATGTTGATGGTCAACTTGTGGGAACAGCTCCAGATGCTTCTTATTATTTGTTCATAACAGAAGATGTAAGTTCTGAAAATCCAGTTGAAGAATCCTATTGGGTTGAAGCATTAGAAATGGCAGATAGTTTAGGGGTTGATGTTGTTAATTCTTCATTGGGTTATGGTGAATATGATAATCCTAATTATAGCTATTCTTATGCGCAACGTAATGGTCAAGTAGGTTTTGCTTCAAGAGCAGCTGCAATAGCCGTTACAAAAGGAATTGTTTGTGTAATAAGTGCTGGAAATGAAGGAAACTCTTCTGAACCACACATAGGTATTCCTGCTGATGCGGATAATATTTTAACAATAGGTGCTGTTAATAGCACAGAAGTTCGTGCGAGTTTTAGTTCAATTGGACCTTCTTATGATGGTAGAATAAAACCCGATGTGTGTGCAAAAGGTCAAAGTGCTACAGTTAGTAGTTCCAATGGAACCATTACCACATCCAACGGAACTTCTTTTTCCAGTCCTATTTTAGCGGGTATGGTTGCTACTTTTTGGTCTGCACTTCCTAATTTAACTGCTGCAGAAGTAATTCAAATTGTGAAAGAATCTTCAGATCAGTATAATAATCCAGACAATTTAAAAGGATATGGCGTTCCAGATTTTCAATTGGCTCTAACAAATGCATTAAATTCGGAAATGTTCTTAAATGAAAGAATCATTTTTTATCCTAATCCTGTAGTCAATCAATTATATATTAAGGGAAACAATTTAGGTAATGCTACCTTATTTTTGTACAATAATCTGGGGCAAAGAGTTTTACAAGTTGAAAACATACATGATGAAGAAATAATTTCTTTAGAAAGCCTATCATCTGGAATTTATAGCTATGATTTCTCTTCTAATAGTGCTAAATTGCAGGGCAAATTAATCAAACAATAATGAATAGAATTACAGAGCTCTTCAATATAAAATATCCAATAGTACAAGGTGGAATGATTTGGAATAGTGGTTACAAATTAGCTAGCGCTGTAAGTAATGCAGGTGGTTTAGGTTTAATTGGCGCAGGATCAATGTATCCTGATATTTTAAGAGAACATATCCAAAAATGTAAAAAAGCTACGGATAAGCCATTTGGTGTTAATGTGCCCATGTTATATCCTAATATTGAAGAAATAATGCAAATTATAGTGGAAGAAGGCGTTAAAATTGTCTTTACTTCTGCTGGAAATCCGAAGACTTGGACTTCTTATTTAAAAGAAAATGGAATTACTGTTGTACATGTAGTTAGTAGTTCAAAATTTGCATTAAAAGCACAAGAAGCTGGAGTGGACGCTGTTGTTGCTGAGGGCTTTGAGGCAGGTGGACACAATGGAAGAGAAGAAACAACTACACTAACTTTAATTCCAATGGTAAAACAATACCTGCAAATTCCATTAATTGCTGCTGGTGGTATTGCTACAGGTAGAGGCATGTTAGCAGCCTTAGTTCTAGGTGCAGATGGAGTTCAAATGGGAAGTCGTTTTGCAGCTTCTACAGAATCAAGTGCTCATGATAACTTTAAAAAAACGATTGTAGAAACCAATGAAGGAGATACTGTTTTAACTTTAAAAGAATTGGCACCTGTTAGACTTATAAAAAATAAATTTTATAACGAATTGCAAGAATTATATTCTCAATGTCCTTCAACAGAAGATTTAAAAACACTGTTAGGAAGAGCAAGAGCTAAAAGAGGCATGTTTGAAGGAGATTTAGAAGATGGAGAATTAGAAATTGGGCAAATTGCAGGTGTTATTCATGATATTTTACCTGTGCAAACTATTGTTGATACAATTATGGATGAATTTCAAAAAGCAAAAGAAGAAATCCATAATTTTGTTTTTTAATATTTTATGAAGTTATTTAAATTCCTTGTATGGATTGCATTTTTTGCACTTGGTGTTGCAAATGCACAACAATTTAATTTCCAAACCACTTCGTTGTCCGTTTTACAAAAAGACAAAAAAGGGAATTGGGGAAAATGGAGTACTCCTGAAAAAGTTAACATTATTGTTAAATTAGATTATGATAAAAATAAAATTATCATCTATTCTAATGTGATTCAATATTATGCTATTGTTGAATATTTACCAAAAGAAGTTTCTAAAGTGGATGAAATTAATTCTTATCTCTGCAAAGATGTGGATGGTTATCCTTTTAAAATTTCTTTTATCGTCAGAAAAGATTTAAAAAACAAACCTCAATTATATGTTTATAGTGAAGAATATATCTTTTGCTATGATATTTTCGAAATGGTACAATAATTTTCTAAAACCTACACAAAAAAGATTACAATGAAAAAGTTCTTACTGCTTTTTATCGCTTTATTTATTTCCAATATACAAGCTCAAGATAGACCTAAATTAGTCGTTGGTATTGTGGTCGATCAAATGAAAATGGAGTATTTATATCGTTTTTCAGACGATTTTTCTGAAAATGGCTTTAAACGATTAATGAGGGAAGGATTTACATTTCATAATGCACACTACAATTATATGCCAACCTATACTGGACCTGGACATGCTTCTATTTACACAGGTACAACGCCTAGCGTTCATGGAATTGTTGGTAATAATTGGTTTAATAAAGGTTTAGGCAAAGAAATGTATTGTACAGATGATAATTCGGTGACAACCTTAGGTAATGGAACAGATTATGAAGGGAAAATGTCTCCTAAAAATTTATTGAGCACTACCATAACTGACGAATTAAAATTAGCTACTAATTTTAAGGGCAAAGTAATAGGAATGAGTTTAAAAGATAGAGGTGCTATTTTACCAGCTGGACATTTTGCAGATTGGGCTTTTTGGTATAGTAAAACTGGAGCTTTTATATCGAGTACTTATTATGGAAACCAGTTACCAGATTGGGTGACACAGTTTAACAATGAAAAGCACTATGAAAATTATCTGAATACTACTTGGGAATTATTTAAGCCAAAAGAAGTATATAACGAAAGTTTGAATGATAATAATCCATACGAAGGAAAATTATATCAAAAAATTCCTTTCTTTCCCTATAATATGAAAGATATGTATGCTAATAATGATGCTGGAGTTTTACGTTCTACACCCTTTGGAAATAATTTATTAGCTGATTTTGCTAAACGAGCGATTGAAAAAGAAAGTTTAGGAAAAGACAATATTACCGACTTCTTAACTGTGAGTTTTTCATCTACGGATTACATTGGCCACTTATTAGGACCTCGATCTATTGAATTACAAGATACTTATTTAAGATTAGATCAAACTCTTGCTGATTTTTTAATTTATTTAGATAAAACAGTAGGGAAAAATAATTATTTAGTATTCTTAACTGCAGATCACGCTGGTGCTGAAAATGTAACCTATCTTAAAGATAATAAATATAATGTAGATCAGGTAAATACAAGAAAATTTACGCATGATTTGGAAGCTTATTCTAAAGAAAAATACGGTGAAAATCTGATTTTAAATTATTCTAATTCTAATGTTTTTTTTAATAAAGAAAATATTGAGACTAGCAATTTAGATATAGAAGAAGTAAAAGCTAGTTTTAAAGCGTTTATTTATAAGCAAGAATTTGTTAGAAGAGTATATACGGATGATGAAATTTTAAATAATTCGGGTAATGACATTTATTTAAATGCAATTGCAAAAGGATATGATCCGAAGCAAAATGGAGAACTGGTTATTTTAGAGAAACCAGGATATCTAGAATATGGAGCAACAGGTACAACGCACGGTTCACCTTATGCTTATGATACCCATGTTCCAATGTTGTTCTTTGGATGGAAAGTGAAACACGGTGCATCTTATAATAAAAAAGAAATCACTCAAATTGCACCTAGTTTAGCATTAAAATTAAAAACAACTTTGCCAAATGGAACCGAGGCCATTATTTTAGAAGAAATACTAGAATAATATACATTACAAATATATTCAACTAATAAATTTTAAGTAAAATAGGAGCGTTGATTTTTATTTGTAATATTTTTACTCATTTCACAATAATAGTGTAAAATGTTATAAAATCTATATTTTATGTTAATGTAGTGTTAAAACGAGCATACTTTGTACGATTAATCTTCTTTTTATACTCGTTTTTTTAGTTTTTTTGTGTTTTTTGTCTGTAAAATTTACCTTTTATCGATTTTATTAACAAATTATTTTTTTCATTGAAAGTTGAAAATATTAAATTTGGTAAAAACCAAACAAAACTCTTTTAAACATGAAAAAAAAGTACTTAAGTGCAATGAGTATGTTGTATTTCTCATTGTTACAAGCCCAAGTGGGTATTAACACTACAACTCCAGTAGCCATACTGGATATTCAACCTACTAATGCTGCAAACCCTAGTCCAAATGATGGTTTGTTAATTCCAAGAGTGACTAATTTAGCTGAAGTAAATCCTTCATCAAACCAAAACGGCATGCTAATTTATCTAAGTAATGATGTGGTTAAAAATGCAAAAGCGTATTCAAAAGGTTTTCTATATTGGGATAGTGAGGCTGTAGATTGGTTTCCCATGAGTTCGGGAGAATGGAAATCGGGAGTAAATCAAAATGGTGAAGCACTGATCTATTCTACACAAGCAAATGCTAATGGAACTAAGATTGTGGTTACTGACGAAGGGAAGATTGGTATTGGAACAGATAATCCTGTAGAAAAATTTGAATTTAGAGGAGTTGGAGATAATGATTTTCAAATTACTAGTGCTGATTCAAATCCACCAAATTTAATTTTATATAATACAGGTGGAACTATAGATTATCCATCTTTGCCAAATACGAATCAAGAAATTGGAGCTTTAGTATTTAAAACTAATAATGGTTACGGTATGCAAGAAGTAGGAGGTATTCATTATTTTATAGATGGAACTCCAAGTACTTCTAGTTTACCAACAAAACTTGTAATTAATACGACTAAGAATAATCAAATTACTGATTCAGGCTCGTTTACTATTAGAGGAAATGGAAATGTAGGAATTGGAACACTAAATCCTTCGGCAAAATTAAATTTACCTGCATCCGATGGATCTTCTAATTCGGCTCCTTTAAAATTAACAGCAGGAACTTCTCTCGCCAATCCAGAACCAGGCGCAATGGAATATGATGGTACCAATTTATATTTTACAAATGCCAGTAATACAAGAGAAGTTGTTATGAAAGGGATAGTTGTAGATAGAAGTTTAGACTTTCCTTCAATTGCCAATTTATCCTCTTATGAACTCGAAATTCCTTTGAATGGTGTTTCTCAAAATAGTACTTGTAACTGCTCTCCAGTTGGACCAATTGAAAGTGGATTAACTTGGAGTTGCTATGTTATTGAGGATGCTGTTAAAATTAGACTCTTAAACGCTTCTATATTAGGAACTATAAATCCCACCAGAAGAAATTGGAAAATAACGGTTTTTAAATAAAATTAATTAAATAAAAAAGCTTCTCACAAGAGAAGCTTTTTTTTATGCAATTACAGTTTCATTTAAAATATCGATTTCTACTTGATTACGAATAATATCCTCAAAAGATTCTCTTTGTCGAATTAAGTGTCCTTTTCCGTTTAACCAAAGTACTTCAGCAGGTTTCACCCTTGAGTTATAATTAGATGCCATTGAAAAGCAATAAGCACCAGCATTTCTAAAACATAAGATATCTCCTTCATGTATTTCAGAAATACGTCTATTATTTGCAAAAGTATCGGTTTCACAGATGTAACCAACTACCGAATAATAGCGTTCTTTCCCTTTTGGATTGGAAATATTTTCAATATAATGTTGAGAACCATATAACATGGGTCTTATTAAATGATTAAAACCACTATCTATACCAGCAAAAACAGTTGAAGTTGTTTGTTTTACTACATTCACTTTGGCCAAGAAAAAACCAGCTTCGCTCACTAAAAACTTTCCAGGTTCAAAAGCTAGCGTTAAAGGTTTGCCATATTCTTTCTCAAATGCAAGAAAACGTTTGGTTAATTTTTTGCCAAATTCTTCTACATTGGTTTCAATATCATCTTTTTTGTAAGGAACTTTAAAACCACTACCAAAATCAATAAATTCTAAATTTTTAAAGTGCTTAGCGGTTTCGAATAAAATTTCTGCTGCATACAAAAATACGTCAATGTCTAAAATATCTGAACCTGTATGCATGTGGATTCCATTTATATTCATATTGGTATTTTCAATTATGCGAAGTAAATGTGGCAATTGATGAATCGAAATGCCAAATTTACTATCAATATGACCAACAGAAATATTAGCATTTCCTCCAGCCATTACATGTGGATTAATTCGCACACAAACGGGTGTTTTTGGATGCTTTGTACCAAATTGTTCCAAGAAGGACAAATTATCAATATTAATTTGAACGCCCATTTCTGCTACATTTTCAATTTCTTCTAAAGAAACACCGTTAGGAGTATACATAATTTCTTGCGGGTCAAAACCAGCATGTAAACCAAGCATAACTTCTTCAATGGAAACTGTATCTAAACCTGAACCTAATTTTTTTAAAACTTTTAAAATAGATATATTCGACAAGGCTTTAACGGCATAATGAATTTTAAACTGTTCTACCTTTGAAAAGGCATCTGTTAATCTTTTATATTGTGATTCAATTTTAGCAGCATCATAAACATATAATGGTGAACCAAATTCTTCCACTAATTGTAATAAATCTTGATTTTTCATTGTCCCTTTTTTCTGCAAATTAAAAACATTTGTCATTAGAAATAATTAAAATGATGTTAATTAAACAAAAAATAACATTTAGTTATAAATATAACAATATTCAAATTTTTTAAATTAACTTATAAGCTTTAAAGAATTCCAAATTATCCTTAAAAATGTTAGCCAATTAGAAATTAGTTTGTTATTTTTGTGGCACTTTTTAAAAAGAAATAACCTATTATATTATGAATTTACACGAATATCAAGGTAAAGAAATATTAGCTAGCTATGGAGTGCGTATTCAACGTGGGCATGTTGCTAATAACGCTGAAGAAGCTGTAGCAAAAGCAAAACAATTAACTGCTGAAACAGGAACAGGTTGGCACGTAATTAAAGCTCAAATTCACGCGGGTGGTCGTGGAAAAGGTGGAGGAGTTAAATTGGCTAAAAATTTAGATCAAGTTGCTGAATTAGCTGGTCAAATTATTGGAATGGATTTAATTACACCTCAAACCCCTCCAACTGGTAAAAGAGTTCATAAAGTTTTAGTAGCGGAGGATGTTTATTATCCAGGTGAAAGCGAAACTTCAGAATTTTATATGTCAGTTTTATTAAATAGAGGAAAAGGTAGAAATATGATTATGTATTCTACTGAAGGAGGAATGGATATTGAAGAAGTAGCTGAAAAAACACCTCATTTAATTTTTACTGAAGAGATTGATCCTGCTGTAGGTTTGCAAGGGTTTCAAGCAAGAAGAATTGCTTTTAATTTAGGATTATCAGGTAATGCTTTTAAAGAGATGATAAAATTTGTTGACGCTCTTTACAAAGCTTATATTGGTTCTGATGCTTCAATGTTTGAAATTAATCCTGTTTTAAAAACGTCTGATGATAAAATTATTGCAGTAGATGCTAAAGTTGATTTAGATGATAATGCATTATTCCGTCATAAAGATTTAGCTGAAATGAGAGATATTCGTGAAGAAAATCCAATTGAAGTTGAAGCTAAAGAAGTTGGTTTAAATTATGTGGATCTTGATGGTACTGTAGGATGTATGGTGAACGGTGCTGGTCTTGCAATGGCAACTATGGATTTAATTAAGTATGCAGGTTTTGAGCCAGCAAACTTCTTAGATGTTGGTGGTACTGCTGATGCAAAACGTGTGGAAACAGCTTTCCGTATTATTTTAAAAGATCCAAATGTAAAAGCTATTTTGATTAATATCTTTGGAGGAATTGTACGTTGTGATAGAGTAGCACAAGGAGTTGTAGATGCTTATAAAAATATGGGTGATGCAATTAAAGTGCCTATTATTGTACGTTTACAAGGAACGAATGCTGAAATTGCAAAAGAATTAATTGATAATTCAGGAATGCCAATTTTATCAGCTGTTCAATTCCAAGAAGCTGCTGATCAAGTAAAAGCTGCTTTATCGTAATAAGATAATTCTGGTTATATATAAAAAATCCCAAGTTTTTACTTGGGATTTTTTATATAATATCTAAATCAAATTCTAAAATTTGATGAATTTGATGCACTAGAAGACAAAGAAGTAGGATTATTATTGTTTGTGTTATTCTTTTTCTTAATAATGGAGTTAAGGATTTCATTGTTAAATGATTAATTATAAAAAAGAGTATTACAGAAATAAGCCCTAAAATACTACCAATACTTAAGATGATAAAATTTTGTAAGGTTTCAACTAATTTGAAATTAGTCCCTATACTAATTTTTACATAGATGAGGAACATGGAAAACATAATACTCAAAAAAATACAGTAAGTGTAAAATAAAATTCCGTTACTTTCTTTCACATTTAATTAGAATAAAAAATCTTAAACTTATTAGAATGAGATTTATATTATAGTTGTCAATAATCTTTCTTATTTCATCGCAATCATTGAAATTTCAACATTCACATTTTTTGGTAAACAAGCCACCTGAACGGTTTCTCTTGCAGGTGCTGTTTTTTCATCAAAGTAACTTCCATAAACACCATTAATTTTACCAAAATCATTCATGTCACTGATAAAAATACTGGTTTTAATTACATTGTCAAAGGTCATTTCAGCTGCATCAAGTACAGCTTTCATATTTTCCATTACTTGTTTTGTTTCGGTTTCAATATCCGTTAAAACCAATTCTCCAGTAGAAGGATTGATTGCTATTTGTCCTGAAGTATATAAAGTGTTTCCTACTAAAACAGCTTGGTTGTATGGGCCAATTGGTGCTGGAGCTTTATCTGTAAAAATTATTTTTTTCATTTGGTTTGTAAATTTATTTTATAAGTAAACGATTATCTGAAAACGCGATCTGGTAATTGGTTTTTCTCCCATTTAATATCGCTTAATACAGATGAACTAATTCCAATAAAGAATCCCCAATAGGTATTAGGACCAAAAGGAACCCAATTGAAACTCATTCTCCAACTTTCTAAATCGCGCTCAAAACGTAACTGTGTAAAAGTAATTCCTTTTTGTTTAAAATCATATCCAGAGGATGCACCTACTTTCCATCTAGGTGCTAATTCGATATTTCCGGAAACCATTAAGGAGTGTGAGGCAATTTCATTTTGTCTATTACTATTCGAATAGGTAACAGAATAGGCGAGGCGCAAATCCCAAGGCAATTTGGTGTTATACCATTCACTATGGGGATCTTCGTCTTCTTCTTTACCATCATCATTAAAAAGACTTTGACGGTTATCATTTAAATTAGTACCAGTTCCAAATAAATCATCTTGACGGCCACCATTTTGTTCTGTTTGACTAGACCCATTTCCGTTTTTATCACCATCTGCACTAGAAAAACCATAATTAATAGTCATGTTAGCACTGGTTAATCGAAACAAACTACCGCCATTATCAATATTGTATTTTTCAATTCTCCTGCCAGAATTATCGATTGCATAAGGATCTAAAGTAGCTCCAAAATTAAGATTCATTTTTTGTTTAAAAAGCTGTGTTCCACCACTTACACGCATAGGTGACCAGGCTAATGAATCAGCAGCTAAATTATAACTAGTTGAAAAATTCAAATTGTTTAAAAGCATTACTTTTTTAGGCTCATCTTTTTCACTTTCATCATCTCTAACCTTTGCTTCAAAGGTGTTACTTAATGAAAAACCTAAATTATTGGAATAACTTTTTCCAGGTGCTCCAAATAATCCTCCTTCAAAACGAGTATATTCTCGATAGGTATTACCAGTTGCATCAATAGCATAAGTATCATAATATTGATCAAAACTAGGCGTGTATCCATACGATACACTTGGACGCATTACATGTCTTAAAGCTTGAAATTTTTTATCTTCACCAAAATTAAAAGTACCATAAATAGTGGTTCCGATACTCGCACTAAAATTATACGTTCTAAAAGCGTCAAATCCTTTTACATCTTCAGTAACGACTTTGTTTTCAGTAGAACTAAATGATTTTTCAATGGTATTTAGTGCCCAAACTTCATTATAGCTAGCTCCTGTAGTAACGCTAAAATATTTGAATACTTTAAAATTAGTACTAATAGGAATAGTATGTTGAAAGCCTGTTTTAGCATCTCTAAACATTTGAGGTTTGAAAAATAAAGAATCAGCTGTTGAAATTCTATTTTCACCTCTCAAATTATATTGAAAATTGATGTTTTTGATAAATCCTTTTTTAACGCCATCTTTTGGTGCAAAAGGGAAAATACGATCCACACTAGCTTGTAGTGTTGGTAAAGTCATATTGATGACTTCAGTATTTGTATTTTGATTATGAGTGGCAGATAATGATAAGTTAACTTGAGGAACAGTTTGGAATGTTTTTGAATAGGAAACCGAAGAACTTAAGTTGTTATTTAAACTGGAACCAATATTAGCTAAATTAACGGATTGTCTAAAATATTGGCTACTACCTAAGTTTACAGAAGCAGAAAATCGAGAGTTAGCTGCTGCTTTTGCATCTTGACTATGTGACCACTGAATATTATATTGTTTCGATTTTACATAGTCGGGTAATCCTTTTTCACTCTGAATGTTATTTTCAAATCTAAAATTGACGCGACCATTAAATTTATACCTTTTTGCATAACTGCTTTCAAATCGCAATCCATAACTACCATTGGTATAATAATCTCCTAAAACTGCTAAATCATAATAATCTGTTAGAGCAAAGTAATACCCTCCATTTTGTAAGAAATAGCCTTGTTGGTTGGATTGTCCTGGTGTAGGCACAATAAATCCTGAGGTGCTTTTTTCAGACATTGGAAAATAAGCAAAAGGTAGGAAAACAGGTGTAGGAACATCTACAATTACTAAATGAGTTGGACCTACTACTACTTTTTTCTTAGGTACAAATTTAACTTTGGAAACCGCAAAATAATATTCTGGATCATCTATATTTTTTGAAGTTGTTATTCTAGCATTTTTTAAGAAAATAACAGAATCGTTTTCTCTTTTGGATACTTCTGCTTTAATATTTAATTCGCCTTGTTTGGTTCTAGAATTCCAAATAAGCGCTTTTTTGGTTTTAAAATTAAAACGAATTGAATCGGGTTCGATTACATTGTTCCCTTGTTTGAAAACAGGATATTGAATATAGTTTCCTAAGCTGTCTTTTATTCGACCTGCATATACTTCATTCTTTTCATAATTGAGAACGATAATTCCCGCTTTTAATTCAATATCGGTATAATATAATTCTGCTTCATTATAAAGTGTTAATTCTTTTGTTTTCTGATTGGCTTTTTCATAATCTTTTGCCTTACGAGTTACAACACCTTCTAATAATGGCTTTTTTTTAACTGTATCGTTTGTTTTCTTTGTGGGATCAAGAGGATTCTCAATTTTTACTAAAGAAGAATCGATAACAATACTAGTAGTAATAGAGTCATTTTTAACCTTATCCTGCTTGTTAAAAGATTTTTTAGGTTTTATTTCTTGTGAGTACAGCGCATGATTTCCAATTGTTAGAAAAATTGCTAAAAAAACGATATGAAATAACTTTGTATACAACGCTAATAATAGTATTTTTGTAAAAATTTGGCTTACTTTTTGAAGTGTCAAACTTACATATATTTTTTTGTAAAAATAAGCTTTTAATAAAATTATAACTATGCGGAAAGAAACCTGCTATACACCCCAATTAAAATTTAACCTTAAAGTGTTAATAATCACTGTTTTGTTTTTGTCTTTTTCAAATGTCATGGCACAGTCAAAGTCAAAATTTAAAGTAGTATTAGATGCAGGACACGGCGGAAAAGACTATGGAAATGTGCATCATGGTTACATTGAAAAGAAAATTGCATTGGCAGTAACTTTAAAAGTGGGAGAATATTTAAGTAAAGATAGCGATTTCGATTTTTTCTATTCTCGTAAAACGGATGTGTTTGTTGAATTAAAAGACAGAGCCATTCAAGCAAATAAACAAGATGCTAATCTTTTTGTTTCCATTCATTGTAATGCAGCTAAAAATTATTCTGCTTTTGGAACCGAAACTTTTGTAATGGGATTGAGTAGAAGTTCTACTAATTTAGAAGTTGCTAAAAATGAAAACTCGGTAATTTTATTAGAAGACGATTATAAAGAAAATTATAAAGGTTTTGATCCAAACCGACCTGAATCTTTAATTGGTTTAAAAATTTTACAAGAAGAGTATTTAAATCAAAGTATTGAACTAGCCGCGTTTGTAGAAGATAATTTCAAAGATAATTTAGGTAAAAAGAGTAGAGGTGTTAAACAAGCACCACTTTGGGTGTTAGACGCTTCATACATGCCAGGAGTTTTGATAGAAATAGGTTTTTTGTCTAATAAAGTTGAAGGTGAATATTTAAATACAGAAAAAGGACAAAATGAAGTGGCAAAAGCTATTGCAGATGCAATTTTTTCGTATAAAAAGCAATATTATAAAACATCATCTGGAACGAAACCTGTTGTTACAGAAACTGGAAGAGTAGAGGAAACTCCAGCTGTTGTAAAAGAAGATCCAGTTCAAGCCATAATTGAAAATGTTAAAAATGGTATTCAATTTAAAGTACAGTTGTCTGCAAGTAGTACTAAGATTGCAACATCTCCTTCTAATTTTAAAGGGTTAAATGGTGTTCATGTGGAACAATCCGGTAAAATTTATAAGTATCTTTTTGGTTCTGAGGATAGTTATGAATTGGCACAAAATAAATTAACAGAAGCTAAAAATAAAGGTTTTGAATCGGCGTTTATAGTAGCTTATAAAGATGGAGTAAAAATTAACCTATCTGATGCTATTAAATAAAATAAAGTTTTATTTTTGTTAAAAATAATGTATTTTGAAACTGACCAAAGAAATTAAAACCGCGATTTTAGTTATTTCCTCAATTTTACTTTTTATTTGGGGATATAGTTTTTTAAAAGGGAGAAATCTATTCGATTCTAGTAAAAAATTATATGTAGTTTATGATTCTGTTGAAGGCTTAGAACCTTCTTCTATTGTAAAGCTAAAAGGTGTAAATGTTGGAAGAGTGAATTCGTACCACTTTTTGGAAAATAAAAAAGTAGAAGTTGAAATTGCAATTACTTCAGATTATCCTATTTCAAAAACTAGTGTTGCCGAATTATCTGGTTCATCACCTTTAGGTGGTAAAGAAATTATCATCATTCCTAATGATGAAGATACTAATTTAGCTGTATCTGGTGATTTTCTTCCATCAAGATCTAAACTTGGTCTTACAGATGCTTTAGCTGAACAAATGGAACCTTTGAAAGACAAAATAGATAAATTATTAAATAATGCCAATATCTTATTTGCAAATTTTAATGAAATATTGGATCAAAAGACCAAAGACAATTTGAAAGGTAGTATTAATGAATTGAATAGAAGTATGACTCAATTTAGTGGTATTTCTAGAAATTTAAATACTTTATTAACGGAAAATAAAACCAAGTTGAACCAATCGTTTGACAATTTAGATAAAACTACAGCTAATTTTGCAGTAATGTCAGATTCTTTGGCGAAAGCTAATTTAGGTCAAACTGTAAAAAATCTGGAGAAAACTTTGGCTAGTGTAGATAAAATTATGAAAGGAATTGAGAGTGGTAAAGGAACCATGGGTAAATTAATGAATGATGAAGCGATGTATACCAATTTTACTAAGGCTTCTAAAGAACTAGAGTTGTTATTGCAAGATTTAAGATTGCATCCTACGCGTTATGTAAATGTTTCACTTTTTGGTAAAAAAGAAAAACCTTATGTAGCTCCAGAAAAAAATAATAAAACAGAAAATTCAGAACAAAATAAATAAAGACGAACCCTATGAGTATTTTACCTAATCTATTATTTGCTATCGTATTAGTTATTGGAATTGGTTATTTTGCTAAAAATGTAAAAAAACTAATTCGCAATATAAAATTGGGTCAAGATGTAGATCGAAAAGACAATCCTTCTGCAAGATGGAAAAATATGATGATGATAGCTTTAGGACAGTCAAAAATGGTAAAAAGACCCATTGCTGGATTTTTACATATTATTGTATATGTTGGATTCATCATTATCAATTTAGAGGTTTTAGAAATTATTATTGATGGCTTATTTGGTACACATCGTGTATTTGCTTTTCTAGGAGGTTTTTATAACTTTTTAATTGGCTCTTTTGAAATTCTTGCCTTTTTAGTTCTAGTAGCGGTAATTATATTTTGGTTAAGACGAAATGTAATCAAATTGCAACGTTTTTGGAAACCAGAAATGAAAGGTTTTCCTAAAAATGATGCCAATTATATTTTGTATTTTGAAGTCGTATTAATGACGTTATTCTTAACCATGAATGCAGCTGATTTTCATTTGCAATACGTTCCTGGTGGATTCTCACATTATCATCAAGCAGGAAGCTATCCTATTTCTCAGTTAATAGCTCCTATTTTCGATGGAATGGATAATAGTGTAGTTTTTATGATTGAAAGAACAGCTTGGTGGTTGCATATTTGTGGCATTTTAGTGTTTTTAAATTATTTATATTTTTCTAAACATTTACATATTTTATTAGCTTTCCCAAATACGTATTTTGCGAATCTAAAACCACAAGGTCAATTTGATAATTTAGAAAGTGTAACCAATGAAGTAAAACTAATGATGGATCCTTCAGCTGACCCATTTGCTGCACCCGCAAATCCAGATGCTGTGCCTGCCAAATTCGGAGCTTCTGACGTGCAGGATTTAAATTGGGTACAATTATTAAATGCTTACACCTGTACAGAATGTGGAAGATGTACATCTTCATGTCCTGCAAATCAAACAGGAAAAAAATTATCTCCAAGAAAGATTATGATGGATACGAGAGATCGTCTAGAAGAAGTAGGTAAAAATATAGATGCGAATAAAGGAACTTTTGTAGAAGATGGTAAAACCTTGTTAAACGATTACATTACAACTGAAGAGCTTTGGGCTTGTACGTCATGTAATGCATGTGTTGAAGAGTGCCCTGTAAATATTAGTCCGTTATCTATCATTATGGATATGAGACGTTATTTAGTTATGGAACAAAGTGCAGCTCCTATGGAATTAAATAACATGATGACCAATATTGAAAATAACGGTGCTCCATGGCAATACAACCAAATGGATCGCTTAAATTGGAAAAACGAAAATTAATAAATGCAGATTCAAGTTTTGAATCATTCGCTTTAGAAATACTAATTGAAAATCAGATTGAGTAATTAATTCTTAATCTAAAATCAAATTTTAATATGTCAGATAATACTATAGTTGTGCCAACAATGGCAGAAATGATGGCAGAAGGAAAACAGCCAGAAGTTTTATTTTGGGTAGGTTGTGCTGGAAGTTTTGATGATCGTGCCAAAAAAATTACCAAAGCTTTTGTGAAAATTTTAAATAGAGCCAATATATCATTTGCTGTTTTAGGAACGGAAGAAAGTTGTACAGGCGATCCGGCTAAAAGAGCAGGTAACGAATTTTTATTCCAAATGCAAGCCATGACAAATATTGAGGTCATGAATGCGTATGAAATTAAAAAAATTGTAACCGCATGTCCTCATTGTTTCAATACTTTAAAAAATGAATATCCTGAATTAGGAGGTACTTATGAAGTAGTACATCATACTCAGTTTTTAAAGTCATTATTAGAAGATGGGAGATTAACAATTGAAGGAGGACAGTTTAAAGGCAAAAGAATTACCTTTCACGATCCTTGTTATTTAGGAAGAGCGAATCAAGTATATGAAGCACCAAGAGATTTAATTCAGAAATTAGATGCAGAACTTGTTGAAATGAAACGTTCTAGAGCAAATGGTCTTTGTTGTGGTGCGGGTGGTGCTCAAATGTTTAAAGAACCTGAAAAAGGAAATAAAGATATCAATATTGAGCGTACAGAAGATGCTTTAGAAACACAACCTGAAATTATTGCTGCAGGATGTCCGTTTTGTAATACAATGATGACAGACGGAATTAAATTTAAGGAAAAAGAAAACCAGGTTAAAGTAATGGACGTGGCTGAATTAATTGCAAATGCTCAAGATTTATAAAACACACTTTGTATGAAAAAAACAACCTTTTTTATAATATTTTTTGTTTTTACAACTGCTCTTTTTTCTCAAAAATTAACGAAGGATGAGTTAAAAACAAAACTAGCTGAAGTAACCTGTAAATGTGCTGAAGGCAAAGAAATGACGAAAGAAAATTACGAATTGTCTTTAGGACTTTGCATTTTGGAAGCAGTAAATAAATACCAATCTGATGTAGAATACCATTATGGGAAAGACTATATTTCTAAAATTGAAGAGATTGGTGGAGACGTTGGTGAAAAAGTTGCAGTAGTTTGTCCTAATCTTCTAATGAAAATATTAGAAACTACAGGTGATAATTTTGGCGATAATACAAGTGCTGAAACGTATGAAGATGAAATTTTAGAAGGAGCTTTTGTGAATTCTAATGTTGACGGTTTCCTTTTTGTAAAAATAAAAGAAGCTTCTGGTAAAACACATGAGTTATTATTAATTAATAGTTTTGATAATTCGTATTTAATTTTGGATAAAGTTTTAAAAGCAAATGATAAAGTAAAAGTATTTTATTTTGATGCTTTATTGTACAATGCAAAAACCAATAAATTCGAAAATTTTAAAGTAATAAACGATTTAGTTAAGTTATAATGTACGTATCTTTTGACACATTACCTCCTCATTCTAGAATTTGGATTTACCAATCGAATAGAAAACTGTCTGATGACGAAGTAACAGCTATAGAAGCTGCTACAAAAGAATTTTTAGAGGGTTGGTCTGCACACGGACAAAGTTTAGAGGCTTCCTTTAAAATGGAATACAATCGATTTATCATCATTGCAGTAAATCAAGATGTGCAAACAGCAACTGGTTGTTCTATAGATGCTTCGGTTCAGTTTATTCAAAATTTGGAGCAAAAGTATCAAATCGATTTGTTAGACAAAATGAATGTGACTTTTAAGCTCGGTGAACATATTGCACACAAAACATTAATCGAATTTAAAAAAATGGCCAAAGAAAAAGCTGTGTCTGCTAATACTATTGTATTTAATAATTTGGTTAATACAATTGAAGAATGGGAAGACTTTTGGATGGTTCCGGCTAGTGAAAGTTGGCATAATCGTTTTTTTTAAAATATTAATTATCACTAATGGCGAGTGAAATTTTTTTACTAAACATTTCCGGGCAAGATAAACCTGGTTTAACCTCTTCTTTAACTGCTGTTTTATCTGAATATGATGCAAAAATTTTAGATATTGGTCAAGCCAATATACATGATACTTTATCTTTAGGAATTCTTTTTCAAATTGAATCGGGCAAAAAATCGGCAGCCGTTTTAAAAGATTTACTTTTTAAATCTTATGAATTAGGGATTAAAGCTAAATTTAAACCCATACCACTTGATGATTACGAAAATTGGGTAGATCTTCAAGGTAAAGACCGTTATATTGTTACTTTATTAGGCGAAAAATTATCTGCCAAACAAATTTCTGAAGTAACCAAAGTAATATCAGATAAAGGACTCAATATTGATGCGATTAAAAGGTTAACCGGAAGAGTTTCATTGGTAAAACATGATACCTATCCTAAAGCTTCTATTCAATTGTCTATTCGAGGTGGCATACATAATAAGGCAGAGTTTACAGAGAAATTCATGCAAATTTCTAGAGAACTAGACCTCGATATCGCTTTTCAAGAAGATACTATCTTTAGACGAAACAAACGCTTGGTTTGTTTTGATATGGATTCCACTTTAATTCAAACCGAAGTTATTGATGAATTAGCTGAATTAGCTGGTGTAGGAGAAGAAGTTCGGAAAATTACGGAATCTGCTATGCAAGGGGAAATAGATTTTAAAGAAAGTTTTACCCAACGCATGCAACTTCTAAAAGGATTAAGCGAAACGGTATTGGAAGAAGTGGCTGTTAATTTGCCCATCACTAAAGGAGCTAGAAGACTTATAGATACTTTAAAAAAATACGGTTTTAAAACGGCTATACTTTCAGGTGGGTTTACTTATTTTGGTCATTACCTTCAGAAAGAATTAGGTATTGATTATGTATTTGCTAATGAGTTAGAAATTAAAGATGGTTTACTAACAGGCAATTATATTGGTGAAATTGTAGATGGAAATAAAAAAGCTGAATACTTACAAGAATTAGCCATAAAAGAAGGAATTGACATCAATCAAACCATTGCCGTTGGTGATGGTGCAAACGATCTTCCGATGCTTAATTTAGCAGGATTAGGAATTGCATTTCATGCCAAACCTTTGGTAAAAGATAATGCACAAAGTGCCATTTCTAGTATTGGACTTGATGGTGTTCTTTACCTCTTAGGTTACCACGATAAACACATAGATTTACATTAAAATCTGCATTTCATTATAAAAGATTTAAGAAAAAATTGTTATTATTTCACTATATTTGAAAACATCATTAAACCAACTTAATGATGTTTTTTTATTAATACTATTTTCCAATGCGTTATTTACTTTTTCTAATTTTCTTATCGCCAGTTATTTATGCTCAAAAAAAATCAAATTTGCCTCAAGAAAAGTGGGTAGATAGCATATATAACCAGATGAGTTTTGAAGACAAAGTGGGGCAACTCTTCATGGTTGCAGCTTATTCTAATAAAAATGAGGCTCATTGTAAAGATGTTGATGAATTAGTTGAAAAATATAATGTAGGTGGCTTAATCTTTTTTCAAGGTGGTCCTGTTCGACAAGCTCAATTAACCAATCGATACCAATCAAAATCTAAAGTACCTTTATTTATAGGAATTGACGCAGAATGGGGTTTAAGTATGCGATTAGATTCTACCTTTAGATATCCTTGGAACATGACATTGGGTGCTATTCAAGATTTTAAACTAATCGAAAAGTTAGGAATGCAAATGGGCGAACAATCTAAACGAATGGGAATCCATTTTAATTTTGCTCCCGTTGTAGATATTAATACCAATCCGAATAATCCTATTATTGGTAATCGTTCTTTTGGTGAAGATAAGATTAATGTTACCAATGCTGCTGTTGCTTTAATGACAGGTTTACAAAGTGAAGGAGTTTTTGCAACGGCCAAACATTTTCCAGGTCATGGTGATACAGAAACCGATTCTCATCATACTTTACCCGTTGTAAAGTTTTCTAAAGAACGACTCGATGCTGTAGAAATATATCCTTACAGAGAGCTTATTAAGAATGGTTTAGCTAGTGTAATGGTTGCACATTTAGATGTTCCAAGTATAGAGCCTAGAAAAGGATACCCTACTTCAATTTCCTT
Organism: Flavobacterium profundi; assembly: GCF_006491645.1. Taxonomy (GTDB): domain Bacteria; phylum Bacteroidota; class Bacteroidia; order Flavobacteriales; family Flavobacteriaceae; genus Flavobacterium; species Flavobacterium profundi. Next base: position 368,675 of record NZ_VDCZ01000002.1, on the reverse strand, counting down.
TAATGTTGTAACCAATATTTTAAAGAATGAGTTAAAATTTGACGGTCTTATTTTTACTGACGCTTTAAATATGAAAGGAGCCAGCAATTTTAAAAAGCCTGGAGATATTGATTTAGAGGCATTTTTAGCAGGTAATGATGTCTTACTTTTTGCAGAAAATGTGCCTATTGCAATCGAAAAATTTAAGGAAGCTTTTCAAGAGGGTAAAATTTCGGAAATACGTCTAGCGTATTCAGTTAAAAAAATATTGAGATACAAGTATAAAGCGCAGTTACATAATTATAAGCCTATAGATTTAAACCATTTGTATGAAGATTTAAATCAATCGAAATATGAAGCTATGAATTATGCTTTATATGAGAATGCTGTTACTACTTTACGTAATAAAGATGCAGTTTTTCCCATACAAAATTTGGATAAAGAAAAAATTGCTTATGTAAAATTAGGTGATGCAAATTCTGACTTTTTTTTGGAAGAATTAAGAAAATATACTATTGTAGATCAAATTGAAGTAAATGCTAAGAAAATAGAAGAGACTTTAGAAGAATTGAAAAAATATACTAAAGTTATTATAGGTTTTCATAAAGAAGATGGTGCATGGAAAAATCATAATCCAGATAAAGATGAAATTGCAATTTTAGAAAAAATTGCTAAAGAAAATAAAGTTGTGGTTACTTTTTTTACGAAACCTTATGCTTTGCTAAAATTGGATCGGTTTTCAGATTTTGAAGGGTTTATTTTAGCCTATCAAAATAATAACTTTTCAAGCACGGTTGCTGCAGAAGCTATATTTGGTGCTATTGGTACTAAAGGTAAATTGCCAGTATCTATTAATAAGAATTTTTATATAAATGATGGAATTGCTACAAAAGCTTTAAATATTTTGGGATATGGTGCTCCTGAAAATGTAGGATTGGATTCTACTATTTTATCTAAAATTGATTCTATTGCCAACTATGCCATTGCCAAAAAAATGACTCCTGGAGCGCAAATAATTGTTGCCAGAAAAGGAAAAGTGGTTTATGAGAAATCATTTGGTTATCACACGTATGATAAAGATTTAGAAGTAAAAAATACAGATTTATATGATGTTGCTTCGTTGACTAAAATTTTAGCTACCTTACCTAATATCATGATTCAGTATAATAAAGGTAACCTTACATTAAAAACAAAATTAAAAGAAATGTTACCTGTTTTTAAGGGAAGTAATAAAGAAAATGCCACTTTCTTAGACATGCTTACGCATCAAGCTCGTTTTCAAGCTTGGATTCCATTTTATAAAGAAACCTTGGATTCTTTGGGTAAACCCAAAAAGGAAATCTATCGTAAAAAATATTCTGAAGAATTTCCCTATCAAGTAGCGGAGCATCTTTTTATAAGAAAAGATTATAATGATACTATTATAAAAAGAATTGCTGATAGCGAATTACTGAAAAAAGCAAAATACAAATACAGTGATTTTTCGTTTATTTTGATGAAAGAATTTTTGGAGCGCAAAACGGGAAAAAAATTAGATAGTTTAGTAGTTGAAAATTACTTTGCTAAAATGGGATTAACTACCATGACCTACAATCCATTGCATAAATTTGATGTGGATCAAATTGTACCAACAGAAGTGGATAATTATTTTAGATACCAAACCATTCATGGGTATGTTCACGATATGGGTGCTGCTATGCAAGGTGGTGTTGCTGGGCATGCTGGACTTTTTTCGAATGCATTAGATGTTGCTAAAATGATGCAAATGTATTTGCAAAGAGGAAAATACGATAACCAAGAATTTTTCTCTGAAAAAACATTTAATGCTTTTAATACATGTTATTATTGTAAAGATAAAAACAGAAGAGGTTTAGGTTTTGATAAACCCCAATTAGGAGAAGCTGGTCCCACTTGTGGCTGTGTTTCTATGACTAGTTTTGGGCATACGGGTTTTACAGGAACCATGGCATGGGCTGATCCAGATAGTGAAATTGTTTATGTGTTTTTATCGAATAGAACTTATCCTGAAGCAACTACAAATTACCTGTCAAAAGAAAATATTAGAGAAAATATTCAAAAAGTTATTTACGAATCTATAATTCATTAGTCATGACATCATCAGCAAAATCTCCAGAGGACTATATTAAAGAAGTTCCTGAGGAAAGAAAAAACGCCATAAATAAACTTAGAGCAGTCATTTTAAAAAATTTGCCCAAAGGTTTTCGAGAAGAAATGAGTTATGGAATGATTGGTTATGTGGTGCCTCATGAGCTATATCCTTCGGGCTATCATTGTAATCCTAAATTGCCTTTGCCTTTTATGAGTTTTGCTTCCCAAAAAAATAGTATCAATTTTTATCATATGGGAATTTATGCTAAAAAAGATTTGTACGATTGGTTTGTTGCGGCTTATCCTCAATTTTCAAGTAAAAAATTAGACATGGGTAAAAGTTGTATGCGCTTCAAAAAGGAAGAAGATATTCCTTATGATTTAATTGGAGAATTGGTTACTAAAATGACCGTTGCAGATTGGATTGCTACTTATGAAAAAGCGTTTACTAAATAATTTAACGAATATTTAAAAAATAGGCTTGTAAAATAATAGTACTTTTATAGACTGTAAATCATTTCATACAATTGTTGATTTTATATTGAGATTAAAATTAGAATTAGAATATGAAGTGTATGTCAATAAATAAACCTATATGAAAATAGCCATAGTTTGTTATCCAACTTTCGGAGGAAGTGGAGTAGTAGCAACTGAATTAGGACTTGAATTGGCTCGAAAAGGTCACCAAATTCATTTTATAACCTACAGTCAACCCGTGCGGTTAGCACTTTTAAATCAAAATATATTTTATCACGAAGTACACGTTCCGGAATATCCTTTATTTCATTACCAACCTTATGAACTAGCACTATCGAGTAAATTAGTCGATATGGTAAAATTGCACAAAATTGAAGTATTACATGTGCATTATGCGATACCTCATGCCTATGCAGGTTATATGGCTAAAAAAATGTTGGAAGAGGAAGGAATACGAATTCCTATGGTAACCACTTTGCACGGTACCGATATAACTTTAGTAGGTAATCATCCTTTTTATAAGCCTGCTGTTAGTTTTAGTATTAATAAATCGGATGTAGTAACTAGTGTTTCCAATAGCCTAAAAGAAGATACGTATCGTTTATTTGATATTAAAAAAGAGATTAAGGTAATTCCAAATTTTATCGAAATTAATAAAGAAAGATTAGATGTAAATGATCCTTGTCATCGATCTTTAATGGCAACTTCTGATGAAAAAGTAGTGACTCATATTTCTAATTTTAGAAAAGTAAAACGGATTGACGATGTGGTTAAAATCTTTTTTGAAATCCAAAAACATATCCCAGCTAAGTTAATGATGGTAGGAGATGGTCCTGAAAAAGAAAAAGCAGAAACGCTGTGTCAAGAATTAGGTATTCAAAGTAAAGTCATCTTTTTTGGAAACAGTAACGAAATTGATAAAATTTTATGTTTTACCGATTTATTCTTACTTCCATCCGAAACAGAAAGTTTTGGTTTAGCGGCTTTAGAAGCTATGTCTTGTGGTGTTCCAGTGATTTCTAGTAATTCCGGTGGTTTACCTGAGGTAAATATTGATGGAGTTACCGGATATTTAAGTAATGTGGGTGATGTTCAAGACATGAGTAAAAATGCCATATCAATTTTAAAAGACGATAAAATTTTAAGTCAATTTAAAAGAAATGCTTTGCAAGAAGCTTCTGAATATGATATTAAAAAAATATTACCACTTTACGAAAATGTTTATGAAGAAGTTATTAAATCGTATGCCAATGAAAATTAGTTACTTGTTATTTGTTTTTTTGATTGTATCTTCTTGTTGTTCCAATAAAACAAATTCAGAATCAGAAAAGAATATAGATAATACTACTAAAAACCAAAACGTAACTTTCGAAGTTGTCCATTCTTCTTCTTATGGAGGTAAGGATACTTTTAACTACTTAATTGCAGAAAACACAACTGACCTGAATGAGGAATTAGAAAGATTGGAACTTACTTCTCAATTACCAGAAATTCATAAAATTAATTTTGATGAAAAAGCAGTTCTATTTTTGTATTTAGGTCAAAAAAATACAGGTGGTTATAGTATTACTGTTGATAAAGTTGAAAAAATAAAGGAAGAAATAGTAATTTATTCCAAACAAATTGGACCGAAAAGTGGAGAGAATGTAACCATGGCTTTAACGAACCCTTTTTGTATTGCCATTATTCCAAAAGCTAAAAAATATAGTGTAAAATAAAAAAGGAACTCATTGAGTTCCTTTTTTGTAAATATAATGGATTATTAGAATCTATATCTAATACCTAATGCGATATCTGGTCCAAAACCATCTCTATAATCAGCATAATCTCCACCAAAATATAATTCTGGTCTGAAATCTAATGATAATTGTAATGGGAAATCAAAGTTATATTCAATTCCAATGTCTCCAGCAGCTAAAATGTATGAACCACTATCATCAGCACCGTAATATTTTTCATCAATACTCCATGAACCAACTCCAGCACCAACACCAGCGTACCAGTTAAAACCTTTATCAATATTCCAAACCCATTGGTATAAACCAACTAATTTAAAAGCATCAATATGATTACTATTTCTCCAACCTAAATCGAACTCTAATCGATTGTTGTCTGATAAACCTCTTTGGTAAGAAAGCTCTCCACCAAAACCATCATTATCTCCTAATCTAAGTCCTAATGCATTTTTCGATATGTCCTGCGCTTGGGAACTGAAAGCCAAACCTACTAGCATAAAAGCTGTTAAAATTAATTTTCTCATTTGTTTTTTAATTTATTAAATTGTTGAATACAAAATTAGAACTTAAAACGAATTATTTTTTATAAAATTATAAAAATAAGTTACAGAATTGCAATTTTTGTTAGTTTACTACATAAGTATCTAAATACTCAAATTGATTACCTATATAGGATGTGGGTATATTTAATTGATTGCTAATATCTTGTGCAAATTGACTGTCCAAATTGTACTGAGATATCGTATGTGTGTGTACTACTCCAATATTTTTTGCCACAAATTGTTCAGAAATAATTACATCTTGTGGTTGTAAAATTGTAAATGTTATGGGAAACCCTCCAACATCTTGAGTAGAAGTAACTTTAATATTTAAAACAATTTTTCCAGATTTAACATCACTATAAGTATTTCCATATGGTGAAGTGTATGTTGGATAAGAATTCCCTCCAACTGACTTTAGAACATAATTAATAGTAAGTGGATAGCCATTTACTATTTCTTGAATAACACCAGTTCTTGTTGAAGGATTACCTTCTAATGGAGCATCTGCATCAAAAGCAATGAAATCATCTAAAACTAAACTAAAATTAAAAGGGAGGTTTTGATCATTGTTTAATGAAAATGTTCCAGAGAGTAATAATTTATTACCACTTACTTTTACACCGTTATTATGTAATGAATTGGAATAAAATCCAAATGCTACGTTATCCTTAGCTTTCATTTTTTTATAGGTTTTCCCATTGATAACGGTATCATTTCCTACATATAATGAATCTCTAGAGTTGTTTTGTGTATCATCTGTTATGTCATAGGTCCAATAATTACTACTATTAAATGGTAATACAAATGGCTCACTTTGAGCTGAATCAGTATCATTGGAACAGGAAAATAAAATCGTAGCAATTAGAAAAAGAGGGATTATGTTTTTCATAAATTAATAAATACGGTTTCTAGCAAATATAGAATTTTTTAATAATTAATAATCTATATCTTATAATTTTAATGATATAGCTATGAATATATAACTTCTTTGCATTAGTAATAAAAGTAATTAGAGTATTTACTAAAACTCATAAATATTACATAAATTTGTTTTCACCCAATCAAAAAATAAAAAGTGTAATAGTTACATCTATGTAACTACATATTAGTTTACATTATGGCAGGAAATTCATTTGGTAAAATTTTTTCACTAATGACATTTGGAGAATCTCACGGAGAAGCACTTGGAGGTGTTATTGATGGTTGTCCAGCTGGAATTCAGTTAGATTTTGAGGCTATAAAAGTAGAAATGCAAAGAAGAAAACCTGGACAGTCTGCTATTGTTACCCAACGCAAAGAAGAAGATGAAGTGCAGTTTTTATCTGGAATTTTTGAAGGAAAAACTACTGGAACTCCAATAGGGTTTATTATTCCTAATACCAATCAAAAGTCTCAAGATTATTCCGATATTAAAGATACTTTTAGACCAAGCCATGCAGATTATGTATATGAAAAGAAATATGGACTAAGAGATTATAGAGGAGGTGGAAGAAGTTCTGCAAGAGAAACTGCAAGTAGAGTAGTTGCAGGTGCAATTGCTAAGCAAGTAATTTCAAACATAAAGATTACTGCATTTGTTTCATCAGTGGGAGAAATTTCATTGAATAAATCGTATGAAGAAATGGATTTTTCAAATATTGAGAAAAACCCTGTTCGCTGTCCTGATTTAGAAATGGCTCTTGAAATGGAAAACTATATCAAGGAAATAAAAAAGCAAGGAGACACCGTTGGAGGTGTAATTACTTGTGTTATACAAAATGTTCCGATTGGTCTAGGAGAGCCAGTGTTTGACAAATTGCATGCTGAACTTGGTAAAGCCATGTTATCTATAAATGCAGTCAAAGGTTTTGAATTTGGTAGCGGTTTTGATGGTTCTAAAATGAAAGGAAGTCAGCATAATGATTTATTTAATTCAGATGGTACGACTAAAACGAATTTATCTGGAGGGATTCAAGGTGGTATAAGCAATGGAATGGATATTTATTTTAGAGTGGCATTTAAACCAGTTGCTACTTTAATTCAAAAGCAAGATGTTTTAACCAAAGAAGGAGATATCATTAATTTGCAAGGAAAAGGCAGACATGATCCTTGTGTCGTTCCAAGAGCAGTACCTATTGTTGAAGCAATGGCAGCCTTAGTAATGGCAGATTTTTATTTGTTACAAAATACCAAAGAATAATTATTTTTTGATAAATAATTTGAATTAAGAATAATTGATAAAAAGCAGTACTATTTAGTACTGTTTTTTTATTAGGATGATAAATGGGAACTATATATTCTGAATAATGTTTAAAAGTTTAACTTTAAAAGTTAAACTTTTAATAATAAATTTTAATAAAGAATAGTTTTTTGTATTTTCAACTTGAAAAACAATTAAATATTAACAATCATGAAGAAAAATTTACTTATTTTATTTTTATCAATTTCAGCAACTTTCCAAGCACAATGGGTTTCACAAGCAACGGGCTTTACTACTACAAGTAGAGGTGTAAGTGATATTAACATTGTAGACGCAAATACTGTTTGGGCTTTAGGTTATGATGGAAGTGGTGGTGGAGCAAATGTTCAAGAATTTACTCGAACTATAGATGGTGGTACAACATGGACAGCAGGAACAATTAATGTAGGTAATTTAAATTTAGAGATTACAAATATTTCTCCCGTTAATGGAACAACTGCATGGGTAGGAGCTGTAAGTCCAACTGCTGGTATGGGAGGTGTTTGGAAAACATCAAATGGAGGAACAACTTGGACGCAACAAAATGCGACTGCATATACAAATGCAAGTTCGTTCTTTAATGTGGTACATTTTTTTAATGCAAACGTGGGAATAACACAAGGTGATCCGATTACGGCTACAGATTTTGAGGTTTATAGAACAACTGATGGAGGTGCAACTTGGACAGCAGTTCCTCCTGCTAATATGCCAAATATTATTTCTGGTGAATATGGATATAATGGTGGAAATGTAGCAGCAGGAAACTCATTTTGGTTTGTTACTAATTTGGGTAAACTTTATAGAACCACAGATATGGGAGTTACTTGGTCAAAATTCAATACTCCAATTACTGATTTTGCTGGAGCAAGTGTAGGTGGGACTGTTCTTTTCAGTGATGATAATAATGGTATTTTATTAGGTAGAAGTGGTTCTGGAGCTTCAGCTACTTATACAATGTATACTACTTCAAATGGTGGTGCTACTTGGAGTGCAGGTGTACCATATACACAGCCTTATCTTAGTTTAAGTTTTATTCCTGGTACAACTACTTTAGTTGGAACGGCTAGTAATAATACAACTTTAACTTACAATTCTGGATACAGTACTGATTTTGGTGCAACTTGGACAGCAATTGACAGTGGTGTACAAAGAACAAGTATTAAATTCTTAAATGGTACTACTGGTTGGGCTGGTGGATTTACTACTTCATCTACAACAGATGGAATTTACAAATATACTGGAGCAAATTTACGTACGGATTCTTTCCTTGCCTCAAATTTTGTAATTTATCCTAATCCTGTTAACGAAATTATTTCAATTTCAAGTGATGATGTAGTATTTGAAAATATCTCATTAACTGATATTAATGGAAGAATTGTTAAAGAAACGGCCACTAATTCCGTTACCAATTATAATTTAAACATCTCCGATTTAAATTCAGGGATTTATTTTATGAAAATTAAAACGGCTGAAGGAATTCTAGATAAAAAGATCATCAAAAATTAACATTCTTAAACTATATAAAAAACGCTCAATATCAACATATATTGAGCGTTTTTTTATTTATAAAAATTTAGCTTTTAATTCAGGTGTTGGAATCATGCAGGCTTCTTTTTTGCCATACCATTTATATCTGTTTTTTGCAATATAATCATAAACCGTATTTTTAATAAAATTTGGAATAAAATTGAAATATCCTAACAAAGCATAAAAACCTTTTATTCTTTTTGCAATTTGTAAGGCAGCTTCAGCTTTATAAAAATAAGCTTTTCCAGGGATATACAAAATAATAGAATCCGTTTTTGAGATATCGATACCAATATGTTTAATGATTTTTTGACCTAATTCAGATTGGATAGCAACAAAACGAAAAACATCGTTTGTATCTCTTTTGATTATAAATTGAACAGAAGATTCACATAAATTGCAAACTCCATCAAAAAGAATAATTTGTTTGTCTTTGGGTAAATGTTCTATTTCCATTATTCTTCTTTTTTAATTATTTATACGGGTTGAATGTATTCTAACTGGTCTAAATTTACTTTAGAAGTGAAAATTCCATAATTCACAGTAGCTTTATTTTTTTCAATTTTATCTATTGTACCAATCGCTTTTCCATCATTCATTCGAACGCGATCACCTACCTTTAAAATTACTTTTGGTTTTTCAGCTTCATTTTTTTGAGCTTTTATTTTCTTTTCTTTTTTCTCCGTTCTAATTTCTGCTACTTTTTCTTTTACTTCTTCAATAATTTGTTTTTCCACCTTTTCTTTGGCAATCTTCTCTCTTTTTGTGATTTTTTTTCGTTTAGAGTTTTCAATCTCAACCATCTTTAAAAAATCACCAATTAAAGTCTTTTTATCTTTATTATTGAAATATTTTTCAGAAATGTCATCTAAACGCTGACCTAAATAAATCAAGCGTTGGTTCGCATCATACAATTCCTGATAGCGCTCTAATTTATCTTGAATCTTAGCATTAATACTCTCCATTTTTTTGCTTTCTTCTCTCGCTTTTGATTCTTCTTCCTTTAGATTTTGTGACGTTTTTTCTAATTTAGAACGTTCCTTCTGAAGAGTTGCAATGGTTTTGTCAAAACGTACTTTACTGCCTTCGATTTTCTTTTTGGCTCTGTTAATTAAACCAAATGGAATTCCGTTTTTTTGTGCTACTTCAAACGTAAAAGAACTACCGGCTTGTCCTAAATGTAATTTGTATAACGGTTCTAACGTTTTTTCATCAAATAACATATTTGCATTGGTGGCAAAAGGCAATTCGTTAGCTAATATCTTTAAATTAGTATAATGTGTGGTAATAATTCCGAAAGCTTCTCTTGCATAAAATTCTTCTAAAAACGTTTCTGCCAAAGCTCCACCTAATTCTGGATCCGAACCGGTACCAAATTCATCGATTAAAAACAAGGTTTTAGAATTGCATTTTTTTAAGAAGTAATTCATGTTTTTTAATCGATAACTATACGTGCTTAAATGATTTTCGATAGATTGGTTGTCACCAATATCGGTTAAAATACGATCGAATAAAAAGGTAGAACTACGTTCGTGTACTGGTATTAAAATTCCAGATTGAAGCATTAATTGCAACAAGCCTATTGTTTTTAATGAAATGGTTTTACCACCAGCATTGGGTCCTGAAATAACTATAATTCTACTTTGGTTATCCAACTCAATGGTTTGTGGATGAATAACTTCGTTTTTGACTTTATTGGTTAAATATAAAATGGGATGGAAAGCCTCTCTAAAATACAAGCGCTTTTCTTCAGTAATTGTAGGTAGAATTGCGTTTATTGCATTGGCATATTTGGCTTTAGCAGAAATTAAATCCACAGCTGCTAAGAAATTTTGGTACTCTAATAACAAATCTTTATAAGGTCTTATTTGATTCGTTAATTTTTTAAGGATACGAATAATTTCTTCTCTTTCGTCTTGTTCTAAATCACTTAACTCTCTCGAATAACGCAAGGTAGCTTCAGGTTCTATGTAAACAATACTGCCTGTTTTCGAACTTCCTAAAACGGAACCTTTTACTTTTTTTCGATACATGGCTAAAACCGCTAAAACTCTTCGATTTTCAACTACAGTTTCTTTAATATCGTCTAAATATCCAGATGAATTATATTGCGTTAAAGCAGTACCAAAACTTTGATTAATTTTACCTCTAACCAATTGCATATTTCTACGAATATTTACTAAATCTGGAGAAGCACTGTCTTTTATTTCTCCATATTTATCAAAAACCGTATCAATATGTTTTGCTATTTCTTTAGTATTTTCAATAGTACTCGATTTAAAATATAATTTCGGATAATATTCTTGAAATTTTCTAAGGAAAAGTAATAATGTATTGGCAGTTTCAGCTACATGCGCAATTTTTTTAAAACTGGATGCATCTAAAAAACTATCTTCTATGCCTAAAAATTGCAAGTCTTTTGTAATAGACTCAAATCCATGATTTGGAATTGCATTATTGTTGGAATACGAAGCAACATATTCGGAAGTTTGTGCTAACTCCAGCAATAAGGCTTCTTTATCTTTAAATGGTACAATTTCTTGTGCTTTTTGCTGTCCAATTTCGGTAGTACATTTATTGGAAATAGTTTCTAAAATTGTATGAAACTCTAAATCCTGTAAAGTCTTATTGGTAACTGAAATCATTCTTCTCGCTCTCTTTTTACTTGCAAATTTACGTTCTATTCTAGTATAAATTTCTATTTTTGGTAAAATTTTAAGTTATGTCTGTTAAAATTCATGATTCTTGGAAGAACGTATTACAAAATGAATTTGAAAAAGAATATTTTGATGCATTAATTGCTTTTGTAAAAGAAGAATATCAATCCCATACTTGTTATCCTCCAGGAAATCAAATTTTCGCTGCTTTTGATACTTGCCATTTTGAAGATGTTAAGATTGTTATTATCGGACAAGATCCTTATCATGGTAAAGGGCAAGCGAATGGTTTGTGTTTTTCTGTAAACGATGGAATACCCTTTCCTCCCTCTTTAATTAATATTTTTAAAGAAATTCAGAATGATTTAGGACAGCCCATTCCAGCTACAGGTAACTTAGAACGTTGGGCAAAACAAGGAATATTGCTTTTGAATGCTACTTTAACAGTAAGAGAATCGCAAGCGGGCAGTCATCAAAATAAAGGATGGGAAACGTTTACTGACGCTGTAATAAAAAAGATTTCTGATGAGAAAAAGGATGTGGTCTTTTTATTATGGGGCGGTTTTGCTAAAAAGAAAGGCTTAAAAATCGATAGAAACAAACATTTCATTTTAGAAACGGGACATCCATCACCATTGAGTGCGAATAGAGGTTTGTGGTTTGGAAACAAGCATTTTAGTAAAACGAATGCATATTTGAAAAGCATTGGTAAACCCGAAATTAATTGGTAAACCAATGAAGAAATCATGTACTAATTAAAGGTTAATTCACCTAGTATTTCTTCTTTCATAAAAGGACCACCAGGATAACTAGCAGTATAATCTAAATTCAACCAAATTTGCCCTCTTTCATCAATATGATAGTGAATTTCTTGATTTTTAGCTTCTTCTTTAAAAAGTACTTCTTTAATTAAATAAATTGCCGTTTCTAGGTTGTTTTTATCACCAATTAACATTTCAGGATATAAATGACCACCTGTGTGGATTATTCTGGGTGTTCCACCAATTGCTTTTATACTTGCCGACATTAGAATAGCATGATCGTCACAATCTCCTGAAAAGTGTTGCAAACTTTCAGAAGCATAGGCAATATATTCTCTCCCTTTAGGATCATTCACATAATTCCAATTGTCTTTAATTTCTTTAAATACAGCAAAACATTGTATTAATTTTCTGTTTTTAGCATAGCCTTGTACATTTTTAAAATGTTGTGTGGTAGCATATAAAGCAAAATTTCTCACTTTAGGATTCGTAAAATCCACAGCGTCAATAATTTTAGATTTATTAGGAAAAGGCAATAATTTAGAGATAATCAAATCCTGAGGTTTTGGATTTTCACTCATCGAATAAATCATGTATTTATAATCTTCAAATACGCGATCAAACCCATAATTACCAAATAAAGTACCATAAATTAAGGTGAGTAAATATATAAAAATGCAAATAATTATAATGGTTTTTAAAAGCCGTAATAATAACTGAATAAGTACTAGAATGATTAGAAATAATAAGATTCTGTCTAGATTATAAATCCAATTGAGTTCAATTAAATTTTGATGTGCGATTAAAAAAACGGGTATGGTAACTAAGATGTTTAATAAAAAAATGATAATAGTATCCCAAGGCTTTGGCAGAGAAAGCTTTTCTTTAAGTTGTTTAAGAGAAATGGTTTTTTGGGTTATCATTTAGAATTAAAACGATAAAATTAAGTAATTATTTAACTATGGTTTCATAAGAAGCCATTTTTTCAATAATATTTAACGTATGGAGTTGGTTTTGAACATTCTCTATTGTTGTTTTATCAATTTGTTTTTGTGACCAATGGGTAACACGCAACCATTCTTGTATGTCTTCAATTTTTTGATTGTATTTAGAAGCTAATGTTCGATCGATGCTTGGAATGCTTTTAAACTCTTCCGTGGTTGCATTGATAATTTCTAAAATTTGAGAGATTACAGGCATTTCTTTTTCTAGAATTTCATTTCTAACCGCAATAACAAAACAAGGCCATGGAGTAGGACAGTCCGCAATTCTTCTAAAAGTTCCATTATCAACTAAAGGTTTTGTCATAAAACGTTCCCACATAAAATAATCGGCAGTGCCACAAGATAAAGCAGTTACAGCACCTTCTATAGTATGTACGATTTCAAATTGTAAATCGGAAGTATTCCAACCATTTTTCTGTGCATTAACAAAACTCATTAAGTGTGATCCTGAGCCTAATCGTGAAATAGCTGCTGTTGTATTTTCTAAATCTGATAGTGTTTCATAAGGAGCATTGGCACCAACATGAATTCCCCAAATTAAAGGACTTTTTACATATATTTGAACAATTTTAGATGGATTTCCAGCAACAATATCTTTAACAATACCTTCGGTTAAAATTACAGCAATATCTGTTTCACCTTCCCGAAGCATTTGACACATTTTTCCGGTTCCTTCGGGAACATCTGTCCATTGTAAATCAATTCCAGCTTTTTCAAATTCTCCATTTTCGATACAAAGATGCCATGGTAAATTAAAATGTTCGGGTACTCCTACTATTTTTATTGTTTTCATATTTTTTAGTATACGCTTGTGTTATTTGTTACTGTTTTTTATTTGCCACCATTTCCATAAAACGCCTTCAGGATCTGGATAATCTTCTCTAAATTCCATGCCACATTTATAGAGTACTCGATTGGAAGCTACATTTTGTGCATGAGTATACGCATTTATTGCATCAATATTCATTTGGTTCATTCCATAATCCAACCAAAATTGAGTCGCTTCAGTTGCATATCCTTTATTCCAAAAAGGAACGTTTAAACGATAGCCATAATCAAAGAAATTAGTATTCCCATTTTCAACATGATCGTTCACAAATTTTATACCTGTCCAACCTATAAATTCGCCCGTATCTTTTAAAATCGTAGCAAAACGACCTATATTGTTTTCTTGGTATTGTCGTAGTACATATTCAATAACTTGTATGGATTCTTGAATATCTTTTGCAGGTTTATTCCAAAGATATTGGTGAACCAATGGATTGGCATCCATAACAAACATGGCTTTTCCATCCGATAATTCTAAAGGGCGAAGTAGTAAGCGTTCTGTTTCAAATTTGAGATTCAAATTCATCTTTTTTAATTTTGTACCAATTATGTAAGGTGATGTTTACCATATATTGATTGCTTCTTTTAAAACCAACTTTTTCTAATAGATGATTGGAAGCCTTATTTTCATTGTCAGCACATGCATGAATTTTAGGTAATTTTAAAGTATGTAAACCATACGAAAGCCAAAATTTTGCTGCTTCGGTAGCATAGCCTTTGTTCCAATGTTTTTCAGCAAAACGATAACCCAAATCGTAAAAATTGGAGTATCCATTTTCTTCTGTTGTTCTGAATTTTAGTCCAGAAAAACCAATTAGTTCCTCATTTTCTTTTAAAATTACAGCAAAACGTGCAATACCATTTTTTTGGTGTTCCGATATAATTTTATGGATATAGTTTTCAGCATCTGTTAAGGTTAGAATTGGATTTCGTAAAAAGCGATTGATTTTGGTACCCGAATGCATTTCTAAAAAAGCCTTGGTATCTGATGAAATTAAGGGTCTTAATAGTAATCGTTCTGTAGTCAATTCTTGAAACATAGTGATTTATTTTGAAGCATACCAAACACAAGGAATGGTCTTATTCCAAAGGTATTCGTTTTTCAATTGTAATCCTATTTTTTCCAAAATTCTTCGAGAACCTTTATTGTCAATATGCGTAGAAGCATATAATGTGTTTACTTTTAAATTTGAAAAAGCATATTCATACCATTTCTTAGCCGCTTCATAAGCATATCCTTTACCCCAAAATTCCTCTTTTAAACGATAACCAATTTCATAAAAATGTGAATGATTGTTTTCTATTTCGGTAATAAACTTTAATCCGCACCAACCAACAAATCGATTTCCATCTTTAGTAACCATAGCAAAACGACCAATTCCATGTTGTTCATATTGTTGCAAGACATTATTAAGATAAGCAATGCTTTCTTCTTTTGTTGTAAATGGGGTGTTGCCTAAATAAATATGTACCTTAGGGTTACTATCCATAGCAAACATATCGTCAGCATCTGATATTTCAAGTGGTCTAAGAATAAGTCTTTTGGTTTCTAAAATTAAATCCATATTTATTTTATTAACACAGATTAGAAAAATCGAAATAATTTTAAAAATTTCTCAAATTTTTTTAATCAGTGTTGCTTAAGTTTCTATTGAATCAATCTCTCCAAAGTATAATCAATTAAATTTTCAACTACTTCATATGGATTTTGACTAAAATCACCTGTTGCTCTGTTTGCGATGATGGCATTCAAAGACAAACAATGATGTCCTAATAGTTTTCCTAAACCATAAATGGCAGCAGTTTCCATTTCAAGATTGGTCATTCGTGTACCATTAAAATTGAAATTATCCATTTTGGTATTCAACTCTGGATCTTGAATAGCCAAACGCAACACTCTACCTTGTGGTCCATAAAAACCACCAGCAGTTCCAGTAAAACCTTTGTGCATTTTGGAACTGAAAATTGTATTGGCTAATGTATCACTACACTTAATAACATAAGGACGTCCTTTCTTTAAATCCCAATTGGTTTGTGCAATAAACGCTTCTTCAATTGCTGATTCTGAAATAGTGTCTATTAAATAAGAACGTAACATATTGTCTAAACCAATGGCATATTCACTCATTACAAATGCATCTACAGGAATATCTTTTTGTAAAGATCCCGAAGTTCCAATACGCACAATATTAAGTGCTGTATGTGTTTCTTTTGGTTTTCTGGTTTCTAAATCAATGTTTACCAAAGCATCCAATTCATTTAAAACGATATCTATGTTATCAGGACCAATTCCAGTTGAAATTACAGTGATTCTTTTTCCTTTGTAACTACCCGTTTGCGTTTTAAACTCTCTTTTTTGAGTGGTAAATTCTACACTGTCAAATCGAGAAGTTATTTTTGCAACTCTCTCTTGATCTCCCACAAAAATAATATCGTGAGCTATATTTTCTGGTTTTAAGTTAATATGGTATAAACTACCATCTGGGTTTAATATTAATTCTGAATTTTTAATCATAATGTTATTGTGGGCTTGCCAAGCAAGCTCTTATTTAAATTTTATAAATTGTCAACTTTGTATTTTTTTAACCTCCAACACGTTTTGTTTTAAAACCTTTATTTTGAAGGAATTGCATTATTTTATCACGATAATCGCCTTGTATGATAATTTCCCCATCTTTAAAACTACCACCTACAGCAAATTTATTTTTGATTTCTTTGGCTAATAATTTAAAGTCTTCTTCTTCACCTTCATATCCAGCAATAATAGTTGTTGGTTTTCCTTTTCTTTTTTCATATTTACAAATCATTGGTTCCTTTTGAACAAACAATTCATGTTCTGAAATTTCTGCTGTCTCTTCTTTTTCGGTTGAGGGTTGATGGTCTGGAAATAATTTTTTTAATTGGTCTTCTAAACTCATTTTTATTTATTTTGAATCACAGATTGGAGATATTTAAGAAATAATAAAAAATCTTACTTATGTTTTTTTTAAATCATTAGTAAAAATCATTAGTAAAAATTTTTCTTATAAATTGAGGATCTTTTCCAAAATTAAGAATTAATCCAACTTCACACTTTGTTGCTTTTAAATAATTCAATAATTGACTTTCATGTGTTTCTATTAAATATTCAACACATTTCAATTCAACTATTACTGATTCATTTACAATTATATCTGGAATATATTCTCCAACAATGATATTTTTATAATATACATTTATTTTTTTATAGCTTTCAATTTCAAATCCTCTAGACTTTAACTCAATTATTAATGCATTATGATATACTTTTTCTAGAAATCCGTAGCCTAGCTCATTGTAAACATCATAATAAATACCTATGATTGCTTTTGTTAATTCTTAATGAGGGAAAAATTTCATTAATTGCTATCATTATTTTAAAATTCAGATTAAAAAAGATTAAATAAATCTATATAATCAAAGTAATTACTTTCAATAAAATTATAATAGATTTTAATTTTTTTAATTTCTTAAATCTGTGTTCCTAAGATTTTAAACTAAAAGAAAAAACCAAACCCCAAAATAATTGGGATTTGGAATTCTATAATTTGGAACTATTCCGATTACTTTTTGATTAATCCTAATTCCACTAATCTTTCATGTAAGAATTCACCAGCGGTTATATCTTCGTATAATTTTGGATTATTTTCATCAATACATTCAGGCAAACAGTTTAAACTCATATCGCTTACTGGATGCATGAAAAAAGGAATGGAATATCTAGAACTTCCCCATAATTCTCTTGGTGGATTTACTACTTGATGAATCGTAGATTTTAATTTATTGTTCGTATGACGCGATAACATATCACCCACGTTAATCATTAATTCATCAGGTTGCGCAATCGCATCTACCCATTCGCCATTATGGTTTTGTACTTGTAAGCCTTTTCCTTGAGCACCCATTAATAATGTAATCAAGTTGATGTCACCATGAGCAGCAGCTCTAACAGCACCATCTTTAGGTTCATCCGTAATAGGAGGGTAGTGAATAGGTCTTAAAATACTATTTCCGTCTTTGATGTATTTGTCAAAATAAAATTCATCTAAACCAATGTATAAGGCCAAAGCTCTTAAAACATAAATACCAGTCTTTTCAAGCATTTGATAGGCTTGTTTTCCAACCGGATTAAAATTAGGTAATTCTGTTACCTGAACATTATCAGGATATTCGTTTTCGTATTTTGACCCTTCGGAAACATATTGTCCAAAGTGCCAAAATTCTTTTAAATCACCAGCAGAACGACCTTTAGCATGCTCTTTACCAAAAGATACATAACCTCTTTGTCCTCCAATACCAGGAATTTCATATTTTGATTTGGTTTCTAGAGGCAAATTGAAGAAATTTCTAACTTCAGCATATAAATCCTCTACTAATTTGTCATCTAAAAAATGACCTTTTAATGCTACGAAGCCGATTTCTTCGTAGGCTTTTCCGATTTCATTTACAAATTTTTGTTTACGTGTCGGATCATCCGACAGGAAATCACGTAAGTCAACACTAGGAATTTGTTGCATACTAAAACTTTATTGTTAATAAATCTAAAGGCGCTTAGCCCAAGTAAATACAAATGTATTGATTTATTTTTAATTTAAAATGAGGAAGTTATCAACATTTTGAGATACTGGTAAATTTTGATAAAATAAATTTTATAACAATTCCATTTGAAAATGTTATTTTTCCTATTTTTGAATTCAAATAATTACAAACCCATTACCATGAACTTTGATAGAAAAGAGTTAAGCAATCCCGAATTGATAGATTTGTACAAAAAACTTTTAAAACCAAGAATGATTGAAGAAAAGATGCTCATTCTTTTGCGTCAGGGTAAGGTTTCTAAATGGTTTTCAGGAATTGGTCAAGAAGCAATTTCTGTTGGAATTACAGCGGTTTTAGATAAAGACGAATATATTTTACCGATGCACCGTAACTTAGGTGTTTTTACCACTAGAGAAATTCCTTTGCATCGTTTGTTTTCACAATGGCAAGGAAAAAAGACAGGTTTTACTAAAGGTAGAGACAGAAGTTTTCATTTTGGTACACAAGAATTTAAGATTGTAGGAATGATTTCTCATTTGGGACCTCAAATGGGAGTTGCAGACGGAATTGCTTTAGCTAATAAATTGAAGCAAAATGGCAAGATTACAGCTGTTTTTACGGGTGAAGGTGCCACTTCAGAAGGAGATTTTCATGAAGCATTAAATATAGCTTCCGTTTGGGATTTACCAGTTTTATTTGTGATTGAAAATAATGGATATGGACTTTCCACACCTACAAATGAACAATATCGTTGTGAAAATTTAGCAGATAAAGGAGTAGGTTATGGAATGGAAAGTCATATTATAGATGGGAATAATATTTTAGATGTTTTTCATAAAATTACAGAACTAAAAGCATCCATGATAGAAAATCCGAGACCTGTTTTATTGGAATTTAAAACCTTTAGAATGCGTGGTCATGAAGAGGCGAGTGGAACTAAATATGTGCCTCAAGAATTAATGGATCTATGGGCTGAAAAAGATCCGATTGCCAATTTTAAAGATTATTTATTTAGGACTTTTGTTATGAATGAAGAGGATGATGCTTTAATTAAAGAGCGAATTAAAGCAGAAATTGATCAACATTGGGCAAAAACGCAATTAGAACCTGAAGTAGAAGCCAATTTAGAAGAAGAATTAAACGATATGTACGAGCCTTATGAGTACGAACAATTCTTCCATTCTGATGTAACCGAAAATATTAGAGTTATTGATGCGATTTCAAGTGCTTTGAAATTATCCATGGAGAAACATGAGAATTTAGTAATCATGGGACAAGATATTGCTGAATATGGAGGTGCTTTTAAAATTACAGAAGGTTTTGTAGCCGAATTTGGTAAGGAAAGAGTTCGAAATACACCAATTTGTGAAAGCGCCATCGTTTCTGCAGCAAATGGTTTGTCAATCAACGGTTATAAAGCGATTGTGGAAATGCAATTTGCGGATTTTGTTTCTACCGGGTTTAATCCGATTGTAAATTTATTAGCAAAACAACATTACCGTTGGAACGAAAAAGCTGATGTTGTAGTGAGAATGCCTTGTGGTGGTGGAACTCAAGCAGGTCCATTTCATTCGCAAACCAATGAAGCTTGGTTTACTAAAACGCCTGGATTAAAAGTGGTTTACCCGGCTTTTCCATATGATGCAAAAGGACTTTTAAATACGGCCATTAATGACCCAAATCCTGTTTTGTATTTTGAACACAAGCAATTGTATAGAAGTATATATCAAGATGTTCCAGTAGATTATTACACCATTCCTTTTGGAAAAGCAGCTGTATTAAAAGAAGGTAATGAAGTGACTATTATTTCTTTTGGTGCTGGAGTGCATTGGGCTTTAGAAACGTTATCTAATAATCCTGATATTTCAGCAGATTTGATAGATTTAAGATCGTTGCAACCGTTAGATACGGAAACTATTTTTAATTCGGTGAAGAAAACGGGTCGTGTAATTATTTTACAAGAAGATACTTTATTTGGAGGTATTTCAAGCGATATTTCCGCTTTGATTATGGAAAATTGTTTTGAATATTTAGACGCACCTGTAAAAAGGGTAGGTAGTATTGAAACGGCTATTCCGTTTGTAAAAGCATTAGAAGATCAATATTTGCCTAAAAATCGATTTGAAACAGAATTAAAAAATATAGTACAATATTAAGCTAATAAAAAAGGGAACCATTTGTTCCCTTTTTTATTGTATGATTGCATTCCAAATCACTTCATTTGGAGTGGGAGCTACAAAAAATAGGTCTTCTTTGGTTACTGGATGGATAATTTCTAATTTTCTAGCATGTAAATGAATACCTCCATCTGAATTACTTCTGTCAAAACCATATTTCAAATCTCCTTTTATTGGGCAACCAATAGCAGATAATTGGGCTCTAATTTGATGATGTCTTCCTGTGTGTAATAGAATTTCAAGGCCAAAATAATTGTCCAATTTTTTAAATAGGCGATATTCTAGACTCGCTTTTTTACTATCAGGAACTTCTTTTATATGTGCTTTTGAAGTGTTGTTTTTGGAATTTCTTTTTAGAAAATGAACTAAAGTATCATTGGGTTTTGGTGGAGAGTTTTTTACGACTGCCCAATAGATTTTTTTAGTTTCTCTATTTTTAAAACTTTCATTTAAACGGGTTAATGCTTTTGATGTTTTGGCAAAAACAACAATACCAGTTGTAGGTCTGTCCAAACGGTGAATCACTCCCAAAAAAACTTCTCCAGGTTTATTATATTTTTCTTTAAGGTATTCTTTTACTACATCTGAAAGAGGTTTGTCTCCCGTTTTATCACCTTGCACAATATCTCCAGCACGTTTGTTTATCACAATGATATGATTGTCTTCGTGGAGAACTTGAATGTTATCTTTTGTAGATAAAACTTTTTTTAACATTAAACTATTTTAAACAACATTAAACACTTCAACTTTTGAACTAATTTTCTTAATATTGTTCGTTTTCATTTGGAAAATCAACAGCCTTAACATCAGTAACATACTGACTAATTGCTGTGGTCATATCTTCATATAAATTCATGTACCTTCTTAAGAATCTTGGACTAAATTCATGTGTCATTCCAATCATATCATGTAATACTAATACTTGGCCATCTACACCATTTCCAGCTCCAATACCAATTACAGGAATGGAAACACTTTTCGCTACTTTTTCAGCTAAAGCTGCGGGTATTTTTTCTAAGACAATGGCAAAACAACCAATGCGCTCTAACATTTTAGCGTCTTCCATTAGCTTTTCAGCTTCGGCATCTTCTTTTGCTCGAACCGTATAGGTTCCAAATTTATAAATAGATTGTGGTGTCAAACCTAAATGTCCCATTACCGGAATTCCAGCATGTAAAATTCGCTTTATAGAATCTTTAATTTCACTTCCTCCTTCTAATTTAACGGCATGACCGCCACTTTCTTTCATAATTCGAATGGCAGAACGCAACGCTTCTTTTGGATCAGATTGGTAACTACCAAATGGTAAATCTACAACTACTAAAGCTCTTTCTACAGCTCTAATTACAGATGAAGCGTGATAAATCATTTGGTCTAATGTAATTGGTAACGTGGTTTCGTGTCCTGCCATCACATTACTTGCCGAATCACCCACTAATATAACATCTACACCAGATGAATCCACAATTTTAGCCATAGTGTAATCATAGGCTGTTAACATGGAGATTTTTTCTCCATTTTCTTTCATCTCGATTAGTGTTTTAGTGGTAATTCTTTTGTAATCTTTTTTGGCTACTGACATAATATTATAGTATAGTTTGAGAAACTCTCGTTTTTAAAATCAAAATTCTTTGTAAAATTAAGATATTCTTAGAAATTGTAACTATTTTTAATAAAAAACTACTTATAGGGAGCAACTAAAAATTTGTAAAACAATGAAAAAGTTATTTTTTGTATTTTTTATTGTAGCCAATTTTATTCAGGCACAAGATATAGAACCTAAAAATGTAATTGAGAATTTCTTTAACGAATTTCATAAAAAAGATACTTTGGCTTTGCGTGCAACAACACATAAAGATATAGTGATGCAATCGGTTGCTACAACCAAAGAAGGAAATAAAGTTACCACGGAAACCTTTTCTAATTTTCTAAAATCTATAAAAAGTTTACCTGAGAATTTGGTTTTTGAAGAAAGAATCTTGGACTATAAAGTGCAATCTGATGGGGTATTAGCACATGTATGGACACCCTATGAATTTTATGTTAATGGTAATTTGAGTCATAAAGGAACCAACTCCTTTTCTTTGGTGAAAGAAAAGGAGCAATGGGTAATTATTCATATTATAGATACGAGAATAAGGTAATGTTTTAACAATCAGCTAAATTAACTCCTACAGCTAAACCTCCTTCTGAAGTTTCTTTGTATTTTGTGTTCATGTCTTTTGCAGTTTCCCACATCGTATTCACTACTTTATCCAAAGGAACTTTAGTGTTTTTAGCATCTGTTTCTAAAGCTAATTCGGCTGCATTTATTGCTTTGATTGCTCCCATAGTATTTCTTTCAATACAAGGAACTTGAACCAAACCGCCAATTGGATCGCAAGTTAGACCTAAATGATGTTCCATTGCAATTTCTGCTGCCACCATAACTTGTTCTGGTGTGCCTCCCATTACTTCACATAAACCTGCTGCTGCCATTGCACTTGAAACTCCAATTTCTGCTTGACAACCACCCATAGCTGCTGAAATTGTAGCTCCTTTTTTAAAGATACTACCTATTTCTCCAGCAGTCATTAAAAATTGTTTGATTTGTTCTTCATTGGCTTGATGATTTTCAATTACCAAATAGTACATTAAAACAGCAGGAATTACTCCAGCGCTTCCATTTGTAGGAGCGGTTACAACTCTTCCTAATGAAGCATTTACTTCATTCACAGCTAATGCGAAACAACTTACCCATTTTAAAATTTGTCTGAATTTTACTTCTGTTTGTCTAATAATTTGCATCCAAGAATACGGACTATCATATGGTAAAACCCCAATAAGATTTTTATGCATATCATAAGCTCTTCTTCTAACATTCAGTCCGCCAGGTAAAATTCCCTCTGAATGACATCCAATATACATACATTCTAACATGGTGTCCCAAATACGCATCAATTCATTATGAATTTCGGTTTCAGAACGCATGGATTTTTCATTCTCATAAACAATTTCCCAAACTTTTTTATTTTGAGATTGACAATATGCTAATAATTCTGAAGCTTTATCTATTGGAAAAGGAAAGGCACATTTAATTTCTTCGTTAGCAGCAGAATTGATTCTCTCTTCTACAACTACAAATCCACCACCAATAGAATAATAGGTGTTTTCATATTCTGAATGTGTAGTATATGCCGTAAATTTTATTCCATTGGCATGAAAAGGTAAGAATTCTCTATTAAAAACAATATCCTTATCTGTATGGAAGGGAATAATGATTTCATTTCCTAAAAACAGCTCATTTTTATTTTTAATGGCAGAAATGATGACATCTATACTTTCAACAGGAATATATTCAGGATCGGCTCCACTTAAGCCAAGCATAACAGCTAAATCGGTAGCATGTCCTTTACCTGTTAGTGAAAGAGAACCATATAAATCAACTTTAATCCTATTAATATAGTCTAAAATTTCTTTTTCTTTTAATTCTTTAATAAATCTTTCAGCAGCTCTCCATGGTCCTAAAGTATGAGAACTGGAAGGACCAACACCTATTTTAAGCATATCAAAGACAGAGATACATTCCATGAGTTTTTTTGTTTACAAATATAGAGTAGAAAATTAAATTTAGATTAATTATTGCAAAATCTTAACGTGTTACATTTTTGATTGACTTCCTGTTTTTTGTTAATTTTTACTGTTTTTTAACAAGAAACATCGATTAAAGTTTGTTTTTTATAGATATATGGTTTTTAAAGGTTTTTTTAACTATTAATATAGATTTAATGTAATTTTAATATTAAAAAAATGCATAATATTGCCATATTAATAACCTTAACTATTTCAAACAATGAAAACAAATTTCAGAAATGCATCTCTATTTTTAGGAGCTTTAGCATTATCTACTATGCTATCATGTAGTAAAGACGAAGAAACAACTGTTGATTCTCAAGAAGAAGTTCTATCAGTTATTGACCAACAACCTAACGGCAGAGAAGGAGAATGCGGTTATGTTGATGGAAACTGGAGTTCATCAGCAAGTCTTTATACTAGTTTACCTAACAGTGGAAGTACAAGAAACTCAAGTTTAATTACTTCACAAAATAGTGCTATTGCATCTTTTTGGGGAAGATCAGCTCCTACATTTCGTTATGTAAGAGATTTATCTAACCCTAGTTCAACTTTTAATGCTATTTCTTATAGTAATGGTAAAATTTATTTTGGAGAAGCTATCTTCAAATGGGCTTATGACAGAGACAACTCAAACTTAATTAATGTAATGATTTTGGCTCATGAATATGGCCACCAACTTCAATATGCATATAGATTACCAACTAGAAATGAATCTACTGCAAGAGCTGCTGAGTTAGAAGCAGATGGTTTTGCTGGATACTATTTAAGAAGAGGATATGGTAAATCAACTTTCGCATCAATTGCAACTGCTTATGAAGCGGCTTATGCAATTGGAGATTATTCTACAACAAGTGCGGGTCACCATGGTACACCTCCACAAAGAAGATCTGCTGTGCGTTTAGGATTCTTATTTGCAGACCCACAAAATGCTAAATTATCAGCAACTAATTTCGACTATTATTTCTTCTATTACTATAATGGAGTATTGAATGGTACTTACAGAATGCCACAACCAGAAGGTATTGATGCTCAATTCCACGATTTCATGATGTCACACATGGAAGAATTGGGAAGAATTGCAAGAGGAGAAATGTCTCAAGAAGAATATACAAACTTAAGATAAGTTTCAAAAATCTCAATAGAAAAAAGGTTGCCAATTGGCAACCTTTTTTTATACTTTTATGTCATTATGTCATTGTTGTTTTTTTTAGCTGTCAAAAAAAATGACAATTATTCAATAAAATTGTCTTGGCACAAAGATTGACAAATACTAAACAAGTTTTAAAGAATAAAATAAAAAACACACAATAAATTAAGATTAAAATTATGAGTAAAATTATTGGAATTGATTTAGGTACAACAAATTCATGCGTGGCAGTTATGGAAGGTGGTGAACCAGTCGTAATTGCTAATGCAGAAGGAAAAAGAACAACGCCTTCAGTAATTGCATTTGTAGAAGGTGGTGAAATTAAAGTAGGTGATCCTGCTAAAAGACAAGCTGTAACAAATCCTACTAAAACGATTGCTTCTGTAAAACGTTTTATGGGTAATAAATATTCGGAAAGCGCTAAAGAAGCTTCTACTGTAGCTTATAAAGTGGTTAAAGGTGATAATGATACTCCTAGAGTAGACATCGATGGTAGATTGTATACACCGCAAGAATTGTCAGCTATGACACTTCAAAAAATGAAAAAAACGGCTGAAGATTATTTAGGAACTACAGTAACTCAGGCAGTTATTACGGTGCCAGCATATTTTAATGATGCGCAACGTCAAGCTACTAAAGAAGCAGGTCAAATTGCAGGTTTAGAAGTAATGCGTATTATTAATGAACCTACAGCAGCTGCTTTAGCTTATGGTTTAGACAAACAAGGTAAAGATCAAAAAATCGCTGTTTATGACTTAGGTGGAGGTACTTTTGATATCTCAATCTTAGAATTAGGAGATGGTGTATTTGAAGTATTATCTACAAATGGAGATACGCACTTAGGAGGAGATGATTTTGACCAAGTAATTATTGATTGGTTAGCCAATGAATTTAATACTGCTGAAGGAATTGATTTGCGTAAAGATCCTATGGCTTTACAACGTTTAAAAGAAGCAGCTGAAAAAGCAAAAATTGAATTATCTTCATCTGCACAAACAGAAGTAAATTTACCATATGTAACGGCTACCGCTACAGGTCCTAAACACTTAGTGCAAACTTTAACACGTTCTAAATTTGAGCAATTATCTGAAAATTTAGTTAAAAGATCAATGGATCCAGTGGCTAAAGCATTAAAAGATGCAGGTTTATCAACCTCAGATATTGATGAAGTAATTTTAGTTGGTGGTTCTACTCGTATTCCAGTTATTCAAGAACAAGTAGAAAAATTCTTTGGTAAAAAACCATCCAAAGGGGTAAACCCAGATGAAGTAGTGGCAATTGGTGCTGCAATTCAAGGTGGTGTATTATCAGGAGATGTTAAAGATGTATTATTGTTAGATGTTACTCCATTATCATTAGGTATTGAAACTATGGGTGGTGTAATGACAAAATTAATCGAAGCAAATACAACAATCCCAACTAAGAAATCACAAGTTTTCTCAACAGCTGCAGACAACCAACCATCGGTAGAGATTCATGTTTTACAAGGAGAAAGACCAATGGCTCAAGACAATAAAACAATTGGTAGATTCCATTTAGATGGTATTCCACCAGCAGCAAGAGGTATTCCTCAAATCGAAGTAACTTTTGATATAGATGCGAATGGTATCATTAAAGTTTCTGCTACTGATAAAGGAACGGGTAAATCTCACGATATTCGTATCGAAGCCTCTTCAGGATTAACTCCAGAAGAAATTGAAAAAATGAAAAAAGATGCTGAAATGAACGCGGAAGCGGACAGACAAGCAAAAGAAAAAGCAGACAAGTTAAATGAAGCAGATTCGATGATTTTCCAAACTGAAAAGCAATTAGCTGAATTTGGTGAAAAATTATCTGAAGGTAACAAATCAGCTATTCAAGGAGCTTTAGAAGAATTGAAAGCAGCCTATGAATCTAAAGATGTAGCTACAATTACTCCAGCTTTAGATAAAATTAATGAAGCTTGGAAAAATGCATCAGAGGAAATGTACAAAGCGCAAGCGGAAGGTGGAGCTCAAGAAGCACAACCACAAGGAGAAGCTTCTGGTGACCAAACTCAAGATGTTGATTTTGAAGAGGTAAAATAAGATTTTTATAATATATATAATAAAGAAGTGAACTTTAATTAGTTCACTTTTTTTATATTTGGAAAATTTTAAAAAAAAATAAAATGTAAAATGCTCTTAAATCTGTTTTTTTAATCTTAATTATTATAATAACTGGTTGCAGTAGTAATAGTGATGATTCGCCAACTACTACAGCTAGTAATAATACAATTTCTTTGAAAGTAAATGGTGTTGCTCAGACAGCAACAGTTACAACTGCTTTATTAGCAAAAGCAGAGTCAATAAATCATAAAACTTTATATATTGAGGCTGAAAATTCGCAATATAAATTTAGGTTAAAATTGATTTCTGATTATAATAATTCATTAAATTCTATTCCGTTAGGGAACTATAATGTTGATAATATTCAAACTGCAGTATTTTACGCAGAATTTAATATACTTTTTAAACTTCCAACTGGAAATACTGCCTCGTACCATCACCTAGGTACCGTTTTATATGACGTAACTTCTTGTGATAGTAACCAAAAAAAAGTTACAGCTAGTTTTTCTTGTTTTCTTGATAATGGTTTCGATGATGATTTTTATGATAGTAATGTTTTAATTCCAACTACAGTTGAAATAACTGAAGGAAATATTGATAACATTGAATATACTGTTACTGAATACTAATAGTAATGTATAAACTTTCTTGATTTAAATTTTATAAAATAAAAAAAGCCGTTTCAAAATATTTCGAAACGGCTTTTTCTATAGATGTAAAAGATTTTATTTAGGATCTAAAGCAGCATCAATTTTAGCTAGGACATCTTGTAAATGAAATTTACTTAAGCGATCATTAGTTATACTTAACGCTGTTTTAACGTCTCTTTTTAATTCTGACAACTGACCTCTAGCAATTGATGGAATATCCGTTTCATTATAACTTACGGTTCTTCTATTTAACGCTCTAGCAGTTTGTTTTCCATCTACATCTAATGCTTGAATCAATTCGTTGATATATAACTTTTGTAAATTTCTTCGATATACATCAATTGCTTTGCCCGTTTTTAATTCAGAAAAAATTCCTTTTCTTAAATCACTCATTAATTCATCTACCGAATAATTTTCTTTACTTAAAGAAGATGTTTCAATTAAACGAATCAATCTATCACCAGATAATAAACTAGATAAAGTACTGTTTTGCAAAGATTTTATAGCTTCTACACCGCTTTCAGGATTAATTTTTGAAAGTATATTTTGATCTAGTAGCCATGTTGGCGTTGCAAATAGATTTTCATTTAAAAATGCTATAGCATCATTTTGAATGGAACTTGGCACCACTTCATATTGAGGTCCTTCCATATCATATGTTTTTGGAGTTTCATAAATACCACCTATATTTTTAGTTACATGCCCCATATATCTTCGGTATTGGCCTACTAATGAACCATACAAATCTTGTAATTCAGAATAATCTTCTCCATCTTCCTTACTCCATTGTATTAAATTTGGTAGAATTCGTTTTAAATTTTTAATACCATAAGTTGAAGCTTTCATAGCATTGTCGCCTAAATCTTCGGTTTGATAACGAGGATCATACGGACTTGTTTCTGTTCCAAACCATAAACGACGGTTTTTATAGGCTTCTTTAGTCATGGTGTTCAGCAACGCTTTTTCTTCTGCTTCATTTTTAGCTCCATCAAAATAAGAATAACCCCATTTAATTGCCCATTTGTCATAATCTCCAATTCTTGGAAATAAATCTGTAATATTATCTTCAGGTTGTGCTACATAATTAAAGCGAGCATAGTCCATAATGGAAGACGTATGTCCGTTTTTTTCAATAAAGTCTTTATCGCGTAACATTTCTACGGGAGTAGCATTACTTGCTCCCATATTATGACGTAATCCTAACGTATGACCTACTTCATGCGAGGATACAAAACGAATCAACTCTCCCATTAATTTGTCATCAAAATTTTTATTTCTAGCTCTAGGATCTACTGCTGCAGCTTGAACTAAATACCAATCTCTTAG
This sequence comes from Flavobacterium profundi, assembly GCF_006491645.1. Taxonomy (GTDB): domain Bacteria; phylum Bacteroidota; class Bacteroidia; order Flavobacteriales; family Flavobacteriaceae; genus Flavobacterium; species Flavobacterium profundi. The sequence continues at coordinate 339,278 of NZ_VDCZ01000002.1, read as the reverse complement.
TAAACTCATTACATTATGATACCAGCCGATATGACTTTCTAAAATTTCTCCAGTTCTTGGATCATGAACATTTGGTCCATAAGCATTTGGAATATCAGCAGCAAAATAACGTAAAACTGAAAAACGAGCATCTTCTAAACTCATAGTTGAATCGTTTTCAGGCCAATATTCACCACGAATTGCATTTTTCCAACCTGCAAATTCAAAAGCTTCTTTCCAGTCGTCAATTCCTTGTTTGATATAAGGCTTCCATTTGTCAGGCGTTGCAGGATCAATATAATATACAATCGGTTTTTTGGGTTCAATTAATTCCCCATTTTTCTGCTTTTGTGCATCTTCTTCATTTTTGGGTTCCAATCTCCACCTAACGGCAAAAATCTCTTTATCTGCTTTTAAGGACTCTTCTTTAAAAACATCATAATCATTTGCAAAATAACCAACTCGCTTGTCGAACGCTCTCTTTCGCATTGGTTTTTCAGGAAGCAATAACATAGAGGTGTTTAATTCTAAAGTTACCACACCAGCATCTAATCCTGATGGTAAATCCACACCAATTTTAGGAGTTGGGTTTCTAGAGATTTTAGGTTGCTCTGTTGTAAAGGTTTTTACACTTCGAATTTCAGTGTTAATTGGAAAACTTTTAATATCCTGAATAAAAGATTTGTCTTTTTGAAACGATTGAATGCTTAACAACTGTTTGTTTATTGGACTTAATGAAAAAGTTTGAACATCGGCATCAAAAGTACTGTTCATATCAATCACATAAGCAACATTTTCTTTACCAGAGGCATCTTTTTTATATGCTAAAATTTCATAATTACCAATAATTGGGTCTGAACTAGAATTTTTAACGGCTCTTGCAATAGGTTTGTCTTCATCAGGAGACATAATTACATAGGTTATCGATCGTAAAAGGATATTGTCATTTAATCCTTTTTCAAATTTTACAACTTGTCGGTTGATTTCCTCACCTCCAAAAATCCCACCTCCTGCAGGGGTTTTAGAATATCGAGTAATGGTCATAATTTCTTTACCAATTAAAGAGTCAGAAATTTCAAAAAGAAACTTTTTATCTACTTTATGCACATCAATTAGTCCTTTTTGAGATACAGCTGAAGAATCAATAACCTTGTTATAGGGTTTTGGACCCTTTTTTTCTTCAGTTTTTTTTGCTTGAGCAGTAGTAGTAGCTTTAGCATTCTTTTTTTTACTTTTTCTTTGGGCGTGACTATCCACTGCAAATAGAAAAACTAAGCAGGTGGCTAGTAGAGTTACTTTTTTTAACATAAATTAAAATTATAGGTTATATTGGTTTTGTTTTCTCAAATTTATCTGAAAAAAAACAGAATTATTATTTTATTAATAAATTATTAGATTTATTTAACATTTGGATAATTTTAATTACAAAAAAGAAGTTTTTTGTGTTTTATTTTTGTTCCAATGTTTTTCGTATTTTGGTAATCTTGAAAACAGACAATAAAATCCTAAATATTTAGTTTATAATGTTTTATTCAAGTTAGTTTACACCAACCTCTTAAAAAAACAAACCTTAATTATGAAACAATTATTTTTAATTTGTCTGTTAGTTGTAAGTACTGTTACTTTTTCTCAAAAAAAGAAAGCTACAAGTAAAAAATCTTCTGCCAAATCGGTTTTGGCTAAAGTTGATAATCTTACTGCTGAAATCATTACTGTTAATAAACAAAAACAGCTTGTTTTATTTGTTGTTAATGAAGGTGTTCAAGATACTTTACGTTTAAAAATTATTGATAATGCAAATTATTCACCCTTAAATTTTAAAATTACTCCATTTACAGCTAGCAATGTAAAATTATATCATATTCATTGGGAAGAAAAAAATGCTATAAGTACAAAATTAAAAAAAGAAGAACAAGATATTGTAGAGTCACAAATTTGGAATGTAGCAAAAAAAGAATTGTTGATTGGCAATGTTCAAAAATCAAGTCATATTGTTGAGACTGTTTTTTTAGATAAAAATAAAACGGCTTCTGAAACTCAGGAAAGAAATAGAAAAGAAGGTTTTGAATTTAATCTATTACCTAATGGTGATTTAATTTTAAAGAACAAAACGCAACAAAACACTTATGCTTACAATGTAGCTTCAGATAAATATGAAATGAAAAAAGGAAGTGTTTCTAAGTCTACTTCTTCAAAAAAAAGAAGATAATGTTTTTTATTAAATAGTATGCGTGCATACTATTTAATAAAACTTTCCTATATTTGAATAAAATTATACTACGATGGAAAAACCAAATTTGACGACAATATTAGGAATAAAATATCCAATCATTATGGCACCTATGTTTTTAGTATCCAATACTAAAATGGTGATTGAAGGAATGAAAAGTGGTGTTGCTGGATGTATTCCTGCTCTTAATTATAGAACATTAGAAGAATTAAGAGCTTCAATTAAAGAATTAAAAGCAACAAAAATTGAAGGTGGTAGTTTTGGTTACAACCTAATTGTAAATAAATCGAACGTAAAATATAAAGAACAGCTTCGCGTTTTATGCGAAGAAGGAGTAGATTTTATCATCACTTCTTTAGGTAGCCCAGAAGAAACTATTAGAGAAGCACATAAGGTTGGAATAAAAGTTTTTTGTGATGTTACCGATTTGAATTTTGCAAAAAAAGTGGAAAGTCTACAAGCTGATGCCTTAATTGCTGTAAACAATCAAGCGGGTGGTCATAGAGGAAATATTAGTCCGGAAGAATTAATAAAACAGTTAAATGAAGGTACTTCTTTACCTGTAATTTCTGCTGGTGGAGTAGGTAGTAAAGAAGAGTTAGATTCGATGTTGCGTTACGGTGCGATTGGTGTATCTGTTGGAAGTCCTTTTATAGCTTCAATTGAAGCGGGTGTATCTGATGAATACAAACAAGCATGTGTGGAATACGGAGAAAAAGACATTGTCATGACTGAGCGCATATCAGGAACTCCTTGTACGGTTATTAATACTCCTTATGTTCAAAAAGTAGGAACCAAACAAAGCTGGTTAGAACGCATTTTAAACAAAAATAAATCCCTAAAAAAATGGGTAAAAATGGTTCGTTTTTATATTGGAATGAAGGCAACTGAAAAAGCAGCTAAACAAGTAACGTATAAAACGGTTTGGGTGGCTGGACCAAGTATTGAACATACCAAATCAATTCTACCTGTAAAAGATATAGTGTCCCATTTAACAGTATAATGTTATGTATGACGCTCTATTTCAATTTTTGAATCGATTTTTTAAAAAAGCAACTTTATTTAAAACTCTGTTCAATCTATCTCCAATGTACCGAAGAAGTTGCGGAAAAATTCTAACGGTTTCTGAAGATTTACATCATGTAAAAATTGTTATTCGATTGAGTTATAAAAATAAGAATTATGTAGGTTCTATGTTTGGAGGAAGCTTGTTTGCTGCAACTGATCCTATTTATATGATTCAGTTAATGCAAATTTTAGGGAAAGAGTATGTGGTTTGGGACAAAGCGACGGAAATTAAATTTAAAAGACCTGTTTACCAAAATGCATTTGTAAGATTTGAGTTTACTTCAGATGAGATTCAATATATAAAGGAAAGAGTAGCACAAGAAAAGGAAATGGATTTAATAAAGCTTTTGAATATAACTGATGCAGATGGGAAAGTGTATACTGAAATTGCTAAAACCATTTATATAAGTTCTAAAGTATATTACAATGAGAAAAGAGCAAAAAAGAAAGAATTGATGTAATATTAAGTCCAACTATATTTTTTAAAAGCTAAAATAAATTAACATTATTTTTGCTTTTTTGCTTTTAAAAGTGATTAAATTTACTTTAGTTAATTGGTTCCAAATGAAAAAGTATCTGTTGTACTTTATTTTAATATATCTTTTTTCGTTTTTATTAAATAAGAGCGAAAATAATATTACAAATAAAAATCAATTTGTACCTTCTCATCAAGATCAATATCATTTCACTTCTAAAAGTACTCTTACTTCACTTTTAGTTGAAAATCCAAATTTTTTTATTGAAGAGGTTAACGAAATCTTTATTGAAAGTAAAGTTGATAACCCTTTTTTAAATTATTTCACAACCTCTATAGTAAACAAGGAGTTGTTTTTTTCTTTTTTAAATACTTTAAATGAAAAAAATCAAAATCACAATCTTGTTGCTTTTTCAAAGTTTCAAATTATTTTTCCATTTCATAGTTTTTGGTAAAAAGAATTATTTTTTAGTAAAAAAAGAATAATTAATCAAAACTTAAATTAAAATGGATATATATAGTAGCCTAATGGGTATATTGTTTTTTGTACTAATATTTATACCTATTCTCTTAATCAATAATAAATTAAATAAAAAAAGAAAACGTCTTATAAACACTTTAAATGAATTTGCTGCTCAAGAAAATAAACGAGTACTTGAATTTGATACTTGGACTGATAATTCGATTATTGGTATGAGTACTGATAAAGAATATCTTTTCTTTATTAGAGATAAAAATGACTATCATACTAAAGTTAAAATTCTTGTTAGCCAAATTAAAAACAGTTATACTAATCAGCAAAAGAATAACTCCAAGTCAGTTGCACTTTTAGAATTAATTTTGGAAATGCAAGATCAAAACGAGAACATTCGTTTGGAGTTTTTTAAAGCGGATAAGAACGATTTTATAATGGGAGAAGAACTGCGTATCGCTAAAAAATGGGTTTCAAAAATAACGGAAGATTTTCCTAAACCAAAAATATTATTGTATAACATATAAAAAAAGGGAGTTGTAACTCCCTTTTTTATTATCGAAATAGATTTCCTAATTTATGAAAGAGCCTGCCAAAGAAACTTCTTTTGATTGCATATCCCATTATAATTACTTGATCAGTTTCAGAAAAATTATCTTTTTGTAAAATAATTTTATATTCTTCTCTTTTTATTACAACTTCCTCTCTATTCATATAGCCTGGATAACTGATAATTAGAATATCACCGATAGAAGCTTTTATAGCAAAATTACCATCAAAATCGCTATTAGTGTAATTTTGGGTTCCCTTTACATTTATTGAAGCACCAGATAATATACCTTCAGCATCATTAACTGATCCTATAAACATTATTTCTTGCTTAAAAGTCGGATTCTTTTTATTAAAATTAACGTTTGTATCCGTTTGGACAATTTTAACAGGTTCTCCTTGAGAAAAAGCCTCTTGTGTACCCAAACTTAAAAATCCAGTTAAGGTTGCTAAAGCCAACCATTTCTTTCTTATTTGATTGGGCTTTTCAATCGTTCTATCTAATTGACTTTTCAAAAAACGACCACATAAATTGTCGTTACCATCAATAGCAGCAATGATTTGTGTATCTGTAGCGTTCGTAAAATCATATACTTTTTTTTGACAACTAGAACAAAATCTCCCTTTTTCCACTTTTGTCATAGCTTGCCAATTCTCATGACAAGGCGAGGGGACATTTATTTTAATTTTAGTTGCCATTATCTTACTTCTTATTCTACAACAATTTCAAATGTTTTATCCCAATTTTTACCTGTTACAAAAATGGTTTTTGTTTTTGGGTTATACGCAATACCATTTAAAACATCTACATCTGGATGTTGTGTAATCTTTGTTTTTAAATCACTCAAATTCATGATACCTTCAACAGCACCATTTTTTGGATTTATAACAGCAATGGCATCTCTGCCGTATACATTGGCCCATATTTTTCCATCAATCCATTCCAATTCATTAAGTGCTTCAATTTTAGATTTCTTAGTATAAACATTAATATAATCTACTTCTTGAAGCGTTTCTGGATCCAATACGTAAATTTTCTCACTACCTTCACTCATGTAAATATGCTTTCCATCATTGGTTAAGCCCCAACCTTGCATTTGTTTAAAATATTTAAAGGTTTTTATTTTTTCAAAAGTATCTGCATTATAAACATAACCTTCATTATTCAACCAAGTTAATTGGTACACTTTATTATTTAAAATAGTAATACCTTCTCCAAAATATTCTTGTGCAAGAGGTACCGATTTATAAACTTCTCCTGTTTTGTAATTGGTTTTACGTAAACTAGAAATTCCTCTAGTTCCTGTTCCTTTACCTTCACCATTTCCTGTTCCTTCATAAAGCGTATCTCGATAGAACTCGAAACCTTGTGTGTAGGCTTTGATATCATGAGGATACGTATTTACGATTTTATATTTTAATTCTTTTGGATTCGTATTTGATGCTACCATAAAATTGGCATTGGCTTCATAAGAAGTTGCATTTGCATGTACAATTGCTTTTACACCTTGGTAACCTAATTTTTGATTCTTTAAATCAAATTTGAAAGATGTATTGTTTTTTACAGACCCAATTTTTATGTCGTTTATAAAATAAACTACCGAATCAATTGTTTCTTTATTTTCATTTTTTAGGACCAAATTTACGCGTTCATCTAATTGATAAACCTGCTTTAGAGCAGAAGTATCAATAGAAAATAAATTTTTTTCATCATTTTTGTTGTTTCCACACGAATTGATAAAAAGACTTAATAGTATGAAAGCGAATGGCTTAAGATTCATCATTAGAGTAAAATTTTATTAGTACAATATACAACGATTTTTTAAAGTTACAATTGTCCTTGCAAAAATATAAAATGTTTGTATATTTGCACCGGCAAGTCCTACACGACCAGCTCCTGCAGACTCCCCCAGGGTGGGAACGCAGCAAGGGTAAGCGGTTGTAGCGGTGCGATGTAGGTCGCTTGCCATTTTTTTATTTCTACATCTTTTTTGCATTTCTTTAGTCTCCTTTAAGGGGATTTTTTATTTTTATGCCAATTCTAAACATTATGAAGTTACATTGGCAACTTGTTCAATTGCAATTAAAAGAAACCTTTACCATAAGTTATGGTGCCTACACTTATCGAGAAGCCATAATTGTTTCATTAAGTCACAACGGCATTTCTGGTTACGGAGAATGTACTGCAATTGATTATTATGGTATCCAATCTAAAGATTTAATAGCTACGCTTATCCGAATTCAATCTCAAATTGAAAAGCAAAATATAGAACATCCAGTTTTGTTTTATTCTTTTTTAAAACAGCTTCATGTATCTACTTTTTTAACTTCCGCTTTAGATTGCGCTTATTGGGATTTATTTGGTAAGTTAGAGCATAAAAATTTTTTAAGTCTTAATGACCTATCGTATACAATACTTCCAGAATCTTCTTTAACCATAAGTATTGCTTCAGTTGAAGAACAAATTGAAAAAATCAATACATTCCATTGGCAAAAATTTAAAGTAAAATGTAATACGTGTAATCTAGATACAATTAAAGCACTATTAGAAACAGATAAAGAAATCGCTTTGGATGCTAATGGTAGTTTTTCGATTGAAGATTGCAAACTATTAGAAGATCATACTCTTGCTGAAAGATTGCATTATATTGAACAACCAATGCCTGTTGGTTATTCCAATTATGTACAATTAAATGCTTCAAAAAAAGCGAATTGGATGGCCGATGAAGATTGTCAAGAGAAGGAAAGTTTATCTCAGTTAATTTCTCATTATAAAACAATCAATATCAAATTAGTTAAAGTGGGTGGTTTAACTCCTGCTTTAGAATTGATTCGTGAAGCTAAAAAAAATAATTTTAAAATTATGATGGGTTGTATGACGGAAAGTACTGTTGGTATTTCTGCTGGAGCGGTTCTTACTCCATTTGCAGATTATGTGGATTTAGATGGAGCCAATCTCATAGCGAATGATGTAGCATATGGAACGACTATTGATAAGGGTAAAATTATACTGTCTGAAAAGCCAGGTTTAGGAATTTGTATGAAATAGTTTTAAATAACCTATTAAAAGTTTTAATTTCGCACTTTAAATATAAAAAATGAGCAAAGTTATTTTTATTACAGGAGCTTCCTCAGGAATTGGTAAAGCCATAGGAGAATATTTATTAGATAAAGGATATATTGTTTATGGTACGAGTAGAAATCCTGAAAAGGTCCTAAATTCGAGAATTCCATTATTAGCTTTAGATGTTAGAAATGCTACAAGTATTCATAAAGCAGTTTCAGAATTAATTGCTAAAGAAAATAGGATTGATGTATTGATAAATAATGCAGGTGTAGGAATTACTGGGCCATTGGAAGAAATTCCAAGTGATGAAATAAAAAATAATTTTGAAACCAATTTGTTTGGCCCAATTGAAGCTATGAAAGCAGTTTTGCCTCAAATGCGTCAGCAAAAGAGTGGGTTAATTATAAATATAACCTCTATTGCAGGTTATATGGGATTACCTTTTAGAGGTGTTTATTCGGCTTCTAAAGGTGCTTTAGAGTTAATTACTGAAGCGATGAATATGGAAGTACAATCTTTTGGAATTCGAATTACAAATGTAGCTCCTGGGGATTTTGCTACCAATATTGCAGCAGGTAGATATCATGCACCTGTTATGGAAGGATCAGCATATGAAAAAACGTATGGAATGACATTGGCAATGATGAATGAGCATGTAGACTCAGGTAGTGATCCAAAACAAATGGCTGAAGTAGTTTTGAAAATTATAAATGCCAAAAAACCAAAAATTCATTATAAAGTAGGGGCTTTTATGCAAAAGTTTTCGATTGTTTTGAAGAGAATATTGCCAGATACCGTTTATGAACGCTTATTAATGAAACATTATAAGTTGTAATAATTTATTTCGAAATCTGAATAAATAAATTGTAATTTTGCATTTTTAAACAACACACTTAGTATATAAAACAAAAAAGTATGAAATTTTTTATTGACACAGCTAATTTAGATCAAATTAAAGAAGCACAAGCATTAGGAGTATTGGATGGTGTAACGACTAATCCTTCTTTAATGGCAAAAGAAGGTATAACTGGAAAAAACAATATTCTAAAGCATTATGTAGACATCTGTAATATTGTGGATGGTGATGTGAGTGCAGAAGTGAATGCAGTGGATTATGATGGAATGATTAAAGAAGGAGAAGAATTAGCTGATTTACATGAGCAAATCGTTGTGAAATTACCTATGACGAAAGAAGGTATTAAAGCGTGTAAATATTTCTCTGACAAAGGAATTAAAACCAATGTTACTCTAATTTTTTCTGCAGGTCAGGCTTTATTGGCTGCAAAAGCAGGAGCTACCTATTGTTCTCCTTTTTTAGGACGTTTGGATGATGTTTCTACAGACGGTTTAAATTTAATAGATGAAATTCGTCAAATTTATGATAATTACGGTTTTGATACACAAATCTTGGCAGCATCAGTGCGTCATACCATGCACGTTGTAAATTGTGCTAAAATTGGAGCTGATGTAATGACAGGTCCTTTGTCTTCCATTTTAGGATTATTGAAACATCCTTTAACGGATATTGGTTTGGCTCAATTTATTGCAGATTTTGAAAAAGGAAATAAATAGAATTCAGATTATATAAAACAAAAAAGAGCGGTTTTCAATTAAAACCGCTCTTTTTATTTTATGAAGAATTAATAATTATAAGTTCTTTTCGAAATGCGCATCAAATAAATTAGCAAATGCATTTTTAATGGTTCCATCAGGATTTAAAATAATAGTGCGATGTACTTTGGTAATCACCCAATTCTCTTTAATTTCATCAAAATTGGTTGCTTTTAATTCGACTACATCTTTAAAATTATATTTTTTAAAAGTTTCCAACCAATTTTCCTTGGAATCATTAATATTGATTGCTATAAAATTAATGTTTGGATGTTTTTCTTTTAAAAAATTTACCTTTTCATGTACCGATTTAATATGAGATTCTGCATGAGTAGTCCAAAAGAAGACTACAGTTTCTTGATTTTTAAGGAAATCATTGATTGAAACAGCCTTAGAATTTTTGTCAATTAAATCAATTTTTGGCAGTTGATTGCCCACTTTTAAATTTTGTACTGCATTATAAATTTGAGTTACTTCTCTATGTTTTTCTTCATCTGAAGAAAGTTCAATATAGCGATCAATAAATTTTTTATTGTTGTACATATTCTGGTCTTCTAAAAGATACATGTACGCAATATTATTGAGAACTATGTTTTTAACATTTTGATCTTTTAGTAACGTATCCGCAATATTTAATTTTGCAATATTTTTTTCTAGCGATTTGGTTTCCAGTTTACATTTTCCTTTCTCATAAGTTACATTATTTAGTAAAGCCGAAACATATTTTATAAATGGTGAAAAGCTACCTAAATCAGGATTATTAAGATTTAGTGATTTTCGATAGGAATAATAATCTTTGGGTAATTTGGGACAAATATTTTCTCCGGTTTTGTATTCATGAACATAGGGATATAATTCTTTTTTATAAAAATAATGTAAATCTACTCCAGCTTGAGCTATTGCATCAAAATTATCGTTCCAATTAATCTGAGATTTTCTCTTTTGATAATAGGTTCTCCTGTTTTTATAACTCGAATCGATAGCATTTGTATAGGTTTCTAAATCTTTGTCTAAAATGTCATATAAATTAGAGCGATCTTGTTCATTTTTTAAATATAAATCGATTAAAAAGTTATTTTTTTCATCACCTCTTCCACAAAATGATAAAGAATTATCAAAATCTAATGAATTCAAACGAATCATTAAACTATCATTTTTATCAAAATAAATGTATTGAAATTCGGGAGCATGTTTAAAGGTGTAAAGTCCAGGCGCTAAGGAATCAAATTTATGTAAAAAACGATTACTTTTATCTAAAAAGATAGTATCAATAACCGTTTCATCCTTCATGAATACAACGTAATTGTCTTGAGGATTAATAATTTCTCCACCAAAATAAGCCACATAATTGTCAGGTTGAAAAGCTTTTTTACAAGAAAATAATGTGGTTAATGCAAGGATAGATAGGGGTAAAAAGTATTTAATATTGTTTTGAATCATTTATTAATTTACTAATTATTAGAGAACAAAAATAAATTTTACATGTTAAAGGTCTTGTTAATGATGCGTTAAAATAAGCTTAATATAACTTATAGCTTCATTAGGATTCCAAAACTGCATAATTTTTTCTACTTTTGCAACAATTTTATAAAAACAATAATAATGTTAACAGTTTCTAATTTATCAGTTCAATTTGGTAAACGTATTTTATTTGATGAAGTAAATGTAACCTTTACTCAAGGAAATTGCTATGGAATCATTGGTGCTAACGGTGCTGGGAAATCTACTTTTTTGAAAATTTTATCAGGCGAGATTGACCCTACATCTGGAAGAGTTATACTAGAACCAGGAAAACGTATGTCGGTTTTAAACCAAAATCACAATATGTTTGATGAATATACGGTTTTAGAAACAGTTTTAATGGGAAATAAAGTATTACACGCTATTAAAAGTGAAATGGATGCTTTGTATTTGGATTATACCGATGAAAATGCAGATAGAATAGGAGAGTTGCAGTTGCAATTTGATGAAATGAATGGATGGAATGCCGATTCAGATGCAGGTGCCATGTTATCCAATTTAGGAATTTCTTCAGATTATCATTACACACTAATGAGCGAATTAGAAGGAAAGTTAAAAGTTCGTGTGTTATTAGCACAAGCTCTTTTTGGAAATCCAGATGTATTGATTATGGATGAGCCTACCAATGATTTAGATTTCGAAACCATTGGTTGGTTAGAAAATTTCTTGGCTAATTATGAAAACACTGTATTGGTTGTTTCACACGACCGTCACTTTTTAGATGCTGTTTGTACACATGTTTCGGATATCGATTTTGGAAAAATTAACCATTATTCGGGTAACTATACGTTTTGGTATGAGTCGAGTCAACTAGCAGCAAAGCAAAAAGCGCAACAAAACAAAAAAGCGGAAGAGAAAAAAGCAGAATTAGAAGAGTTTATACGTCGTTTTAGTGCAAACGTAGCAAAATCAAAACAAGCTACGTCACGTAAGAAAATGATTGAAAAATTAAATCTAGACGAAATTAAACCTTCAAGTAGAAGATATCCAGCGATTATTTTTGAAACCGAGCGTGAAGCAGGTGACCAAATTTTAAATGTGCAAAACTTAAGTGCTTCCATTGATGGAGAAGTATTGTTTAGCAATGTAGATTTGAACATGGCCAAAGGAGATAAAGTGGTTGTATTTTCAAAAGATTCTCGTGCTACAACAGCTTTTTATGAAATATTAAATGGAAATCAAAAACCAGATTCGGGTACTTTTGATTGGGGAATTACAACTACTCAATCTTATTTACCTGCTGAAAATCACGATTTCTTTAAATCCGATTTAAATTTAGTAGACTGGTTACGCCAATGGGCAAAAACAGAAGAAGAAAGAGATGAAGTTTATGTTCGCGGTTTCCTTGGAAAAATGATTTTTTCAGGTGAAGAAGCCTTAAAAAAATGTAATGTTTTATCTGGAGGTGAAAAAGTACGTTGTATGTTATCTCGAATGATGATGCTTCGTGCCAATGTTTTAATGATAGATGAACCAACCAATCACTTAGACTTAGAGTCTATTACAGCTTTTAATAATTCCTTAAAGAACTTTAAAGGGTCTGTTTTATTTACAACTCACGATCATGAGTTTGCTCAAACTGTTGCCAATAGAGTTTTAGAAATTACACCAAAAGGAGTGATTGATCGCTATATGACTTTCGATGAATATTTAGAAGATCCAAAAATTAAAGAACAAAGAAAAGCTATGTATGCTTAAAAGATAAATCCCGATTGCAATCGGGATTTTTTTATTTAATATTCATTTTTTCTTTATTGGATTTTAAAAAAGTGGCTATAAAAGTTGAAGCAATTAAATCATCTTCGCTACTTATCGATTGATAGCTGTCAGTTCCAATAGTTTGATTTTCAAACTCTTTATCTATAGAGTTAAAACCCATATGCCATTTGGGATAAATGCGATGTGAAACTTTTCCTTCAAAGACTTTAATAATATTACGATGTCTCTGATCCATATTTATTTTGGCATACAACGCTTTAATTTTTTTTTGTTTGCCTTCAATAATCTGAAGAAAATTACCATCTGAATAGAGAAGTAAACCCGTAATTTCATTTGCTTCATTGTTTTTTCTAGAAGCATTTAATAAGGTTAGAATTTCTTCGTTTGTAAATTTGGTTGTAGCAGAACTTAGATAAATAATTCGATACATAATTTACTGAGTTACATTGCCTTATAAAGATACGAATTTATTTACATTTTTAAAACTTTTTTTTACCAAATTAAAATTGAGATTTTTATTGTAAATTTACCCACCAAACAATACAACACAATGAGTCAAAAAATATTGCTAACTGCTAAAGAGGTCAATATCATATTACATCGTTTGGCTTGCCAACTTATAGAAAATCATCTTGATTTTTCCAATACCATTCTAATAGGAATTCAACCAAGAGGTAAATTTTTAGCCCAGCGATTAGCAACCGTTTTAAAAGAAGAATACGGTATTAAAAATGTACAGTTAGGATTTTTAGACATTACTTTTTTTAGAGACGATTTTAGAAGAGGAGAAAAACCATTAGAAGCCAATAAAACCGAAATTAATTGTATCGTAGAAGACAAAAAAGTAGTTTTCATAGACGATGTTTTATATACAGGTAGAAGTATTCGCGCTGCGCTAACTGCTATTCAATCTTTTGGAAGACCTTCAGAAATAGAATTACTAACCTTAATAGATAGAAGATTTAGTCGTCATTTACCCATTCAACCTGATTATAGAGGAAGACAAGTGGATGCCATAAATAATGAAAAAGTGGTAGTAAAATGGAAAGAAAATGATGGTGAAGATTTAGTATTATTAGAACAAAAAAAATAACAACAACGACAACACAACAACCTAAATGAAAGAATTATCAGTAAATCATTTAATTGGAATTAAGCACATTAATAAAAATGATATTGATTTAATTTTTGAAACTGCAGATCACTTTAAAGAAGTCATTAATCGTCCTATTAAAAAAGTGCCTTCCTTAAGAGATATTACTATTGCTAATATTTTCTTTGAAAATAGTACACGTACCAAGTTGTCTTTTGAACTCGCTCAAAAGAGACTTTCGGCTGATGTAATAAGCTTCTCAGCAGCACAATCCTCTGTTAAAAAAGGAGAAACACTCATCGATACGGTTAATAACATCTTATCTATGAAAGTTGACATGGTGGTCATGCGTCATAGCAGCCCAGGTGCAGCTCATTTTTTATCACAAAATGTAAATGCAAGTATTGTAAATGCTGGTGATGGTGCACATGAACATCCTACACAAGCATTATTAGATAGTTATACTATTAGAGAAAGACTGGGTGATGTTGCGGGCAAAAAAATTGTAATTGTGGGGGACATTCTCCACTCTAGAGTTGCCTTATCAAATATTTTTGCTTTACAATTGCAAGGTGCAGAAGTCAAAGTATGTGGACCAAAAACCTTGCTCCCAAAATATATTGAAACTTTAGGTGTAAAAGTAGAACCGAATCTTCGTAAAGCTTTAGAGTGGGCAGATGTAGCCAATATGCTTCGCGTTCAAAACGAACGTTTAGATGTTAATTATTTCCCTTCTACTAGAGAATATGCACAGCAATATGGTGTTACCAAAGAGTTTTTAGATTCTTTAGATAAAGAAATTGTAATTATGCATCCTGGCCCGATTAATAGAGGAGTAGAAGTAACGTCTGATGTGGCAGATTCTCAACAATCTGTTATTTTAAATCAGGTAGAAAACGGTGTAGCTATACGAATGGCTGTCATTTATTTATTGGCAAGTAAAATCAAACAATAAAGCATTTGTTTTTTGCCATTTTTAAAAAAAACAAGTATTTTAGTTACAAATTTAAATAAAGTCATTAAACGATATAATTTATATCATGAAAGTAGATAAAAAAGGACATACGACCATATTGAAAGAAACAAAAGGTGATATATTAGCTTTTATTGATAATGTTTCCAATCAATATGCTTCTTACAAAGATCAAAATCTTATCTTAGATGTTACTCAAGATAAAAAAGTTACTATCTCCGATATTATTAACTTTAAAAAATTGGCTAAACAACATCAAAAAGCCAAAAAATCTTTTGTAATTGTTAGTGATGTAGTTGAATTTAATGAATTGCCTGATGATATAACTGTCGTTCCTTCTCTATTGGAAGCACATGATATTATAGAAATGGAAGAAATTGAACGTGATTTAGGCTTTTAAAAAAATGGATTTTTATAAAAAAAATACAGGAATCAATAGAGTAAGAATAAGAGTAGCTATTGCCGCTTTAGTTCTACTTGCAATCAATATTTATCTTTCTATTTCGGAAGGAGAAATTAAATACTTAGCTATTATTGCTAATGTACTATTAATTGTGAGCATGTTTATGTCCTTAAAAAATAGTAAGAAAGATAATGCTCCAACTTAAATTGTCAATTTGAAACTAACCATATTAGGTTGTTATGCAGCCACGCCCCGAACGATTACTAATCCCACTGCACAAGTATTAGAAATAAAAAATCAAATGTTTTTAATTGATTGTGGAGAAGGAACACAAGTACAATTACGAAAACATAAAATTAAGTTCTCTAGAATCAATCATATTTTTATTTCTCACTTACATGGGGATCATTTTTACGGTTTAGTAGGTTTAATTTCTACTTTTATGCTTCTTAACAGAGAAAATGACTTGCATGTATATGGACCGAAAGGAATTAAAGAATTAATTTTAATGCAATTAAGAGCTTCAGGTTCGTACACAGGTTACCAACTTTTTTTTCACGAATTAGAAGGAACCGAAAGTGAAATTATTTTTGAAGATGAAAAAGTGGTGGTTAAAACCATTCCATTGAAACACCGAATTTACACCAATGGTTATTTATTTCAAGAAAAAAATAAACAACGTAAACTGAATATTGAAGCCGTAGAAAAGTATAAAATTGATACGTGTTATTATCAAAAGATTAAATTTGGTGGTGCTATCACTTTAGAAGATGATACGATTATCCCAAATAAAGAGTTAACTTTCGACCCAGATCCAGAAAAAAGGTATGCCTTTTGTAGTGATACCGTTTACAACGAAGATATTCTTCCCATTATAAATGAAGTAGATGCTTTGTATCATGAATCTACTTTTTTAGAAAGTGAAGCACATTTAGCTGAAAAAACAATGCATACAACGGCAAAACAAGCCGCAACTATAGCTCAAAAAGCTAGAGTTAAAACCTTAATTATGGGACATTATTCCACTAGATATGGAAATATAGAATTATTCAAAGAAGAGGCTCAAACTATTTTTAATAACGTAATTTTAGGAGATGATGGAAAAGAAATCGAACTCTGAAACGTATTTTACCAAAATTATTAGATTCTTGTTTAACTTTTTTACCAAGAAAAAGAAATAATTTTTAGTAGCGCTAATTGAGTGCTTTCTTGGCTACGCAATTCCTGCTGTTCGTTGCAATCTTTTTTTAGATTGTTAGACCTACTTTTGTCCGAACAAATTTTAAATTAGACATCTAAAAAAAGGATTTTCACTGCCATCAGGGCTAAATTATCACTTTTTTAGTACTTGTTAACGCATTCAATTCTTAGCTTATTACTACCTTTGTAGTCTAATTTTATAATCATGTCAGATTTAAGTAACTATAGAAAATCTTACGAAAAAAGCGAACTTTTAGAAACAAACCTACCAGAAGATCCTATTAATCTTTTTAATAGATGGTTTCATGAAGTAGAAGATTTTGGTGGAGTAGATGAAGTGAACGCCATGACAGTTGCTACGTTAGGCTTAGATGGTTTTCCTAAAAGTAGAGTAGTTTTGTTGAAAAAGTTCAATGAAGAAGGTTTTATTTTTTATACCAACTATGAATCAGAAAAGGGAAAGGCCATACTCACAAATCCGAATGTTTGTTTGTCTTTTTTCTGGCATTCTATGGAACGCCAGGTTATTATAAAAGGAATTGCTGAGAAAACAACTTCTCAGAATTCTGATAATTACTTTGCGTCAAGACCTGTAGGTAGTCAATTAGGAGCTTTAGTCTCTCATCAAAGTGAGATTATTCCCGATAAGACTTATCTGGAAAATAAGTTGAAAAGTTTAGAGCAAGAATTTGAAAATAAAGAAGTGCCTCGTCCGGAATTTTGGGGTGGTTTTTTAGTTCGACCAGTCGAAGTAGAATTTTGGCAAGGAAGGCCCAATCGTTTACACGATAGAATACGATATAAATTGTCAGAAAAATACTACTGGAAGATTGATAGATTATCCCCATAAATACTAAATTGCGTTAAATATGTTAAAATTTAGTGTACTTCATCGATTTTATTTGCAGTTAAGCGATTTTGTTATATCTTTGTCTTGTAAATATGTAAGAAGAGATATTTACAAGATTAAAAAATCGATTTATACCTTTTTGCCCTGAATCGTATAAATTTTTAAAATAAGAAAAAAGTATTTATAATATATAAATTTTTCATGTTTGTTTATTTGTTTGTTAAAAAGGCATTACTACCGCCAACGTAATGCCTTTTTTCTTTGTCTTTTCCGAAGTAAAATGAATTACTCCACTTTAGTAACAATAAATTCACTTCTACGATTTTTTTGATGATCTTCTTCACTACAATACACGCCATCAGCACATTCGTTTACTAGTTCTACTTCCCCAAAGCCTTGTGCAGTTAATCGTTCTGCTTCAATTCCATTTGCAACCATAAAGGCAAATGTAGATTTAGCTCTACGGTCTGAAAGTCCTTCATTGTATTTATGAGTTTGTCTACTATCGGTATGGGAACGGATAGCCACATGCATTTTAGGATATTCTTTCATTACTTCAATCACTTTCTGAATATCTCTCGCAGCATCAGGTCTAATATTGGATTTATCCAAATCAAAATAAATAATACTAATATCAAAAACTTTGGCTAAATCGGTACCAATTTCAAAAGGAAAAATGGTTCGCTGCAATTGAATTTCCTTTGAAATAGATGTGTTTAATGGTTCAATAGGTTGTTCAACCGTTTCATATTCGGGATGTTCTGTGCGTAAAAAATATTTTTTTTGGCATTCCATTTCTATCCAATAAAAACCTTCTTTGTAAGTAACTTCAGTATGAATTAGATTTCCCTCTTCATCTAGCAATGTAATCTTAGGGTTTAAAATCGTTTCTTGCGTTTTTGAATCCGTTATTTGTAGATTAAAAGTAACTTGACAAGGCCTGAATTCGTAAATATCATCATAACCTAAACCTGCTGTTCTATTTGAAGTGAAATAACCTGTTTTTAAATCTTTTGTAATAAATCCAAAATCATCTGAAACACTATTTATTGGTTTTCCCATATTAATCGGTTTTTGAAAAGCACTATTTTCATAGTTCGATTCAAAAATATCCAAACCGCCATAACCAAGATGACCGTCTGAAGCAAAATAAAGATTTCCATTTGGTGCTATATAAGGGAAAGATTCTCTTCCAACCGTATTAATTATGTTTCCTAAATGCTCTACTTTTCCATACTGATTGTTATCTTTTATTGCTACTTTAAAAATATCAGCTCCTCCTAAAGTTCCAGGTCGATCCGATGCAAAATAAAGTGTTTTTTCATCAACGCTTAAAGCAGGATGTGCAGTGTTGAAATGATCACTATTAAATGGAAGTTCTTTTATATTGGTCCAAATTCCATTACTAAGACTTGCTTTATAAATTTTGAGTAACGTTGTATTTTCATTATTCTTGCCTTTATCTCTTCCTTTTTTACCTTCCAAATAATTATTTCTAGTGAAATACATGGTTTTTCCATCTTTGGTAAACACAGCTGTTGACTCATTGAATGGACTATTTATAGGGGATGCAAAATTTATGGGTTGTGAAAAAAGTGTATCATTTTGTTTGGAAGCTTTATATAAATCGGTGAAATTTTGTTTGGTCCATTGATGCGTTTTTTTTACCAAAACTAAATCGGATCGAGAAGAGGCAAATACAATATCCTCTTTATAATAAGTAGGACCAAAATCGTAATAAGGTGTATTTAAATTGGTGCTTTCAACAATGAAGGAATTTTTATGCGTTGCAATACTATTAAAATTAAATAGGGAATCGGTGACATTTGTTCCAATTTTTTCATTATATAGTTGTAAATAATAGGAAGCTTCTTTATAATTTTCAACTCTTTTTAAAGTTTGCGCATATCGATAATAGTATTCAGGTTCTATTTGGCTTTGTGGTTCATCAAATAGGGTTTTGTACCAAAGAGCTGCTTTTTGTAGATTCCCATTAAAATAGTAAGCATTGCCAATTTTTTTAATTAAATCTGGTGACTTATACCCTTTTTCGACTACTTTTTCATAGATTTTTATAGCATCAATATAGGCATATTTTTCATATTTCTTATCTGCAATAGCTATAGCACTTCTTTGTGCCACGGTGTAGAGGCAAAAAAAGGAAGTGAGAAGAAGAAATATTTTTTTCATATTGGTTTACTATTAAAAAAATCGAGGAGATGTAATTCGGGATGTCGTATTAAATTCATAACGTAAAAAGATTTCATGCGAACCTGAATTGTAGTTACGAAGTTGGGTAGTTTCGGAGTCATATCCATAACCTATAAACCATGATTTGGAAATTTGAAAACCAACCAATCCACTAAAGGCTGCTTCCCATCGATAAGCTACTCCTAAAGTTAGTTTATCTTGAATTAAAAAATTAGCAGTAAGATCTACTTGCAAAGGAGCTCCTTCCACTATTTTTGTTAATACAGCTGGTTTAAAATCTAAATTTTCATGTAAACGAAACACTTTACCTGCTAAAAAGTAAAAATGCATTTTTTGTTTAAAAATGGATACTGAATTATCATCATATCGATAGCTTTCCCAAAAATTAGGAACAGATATACCTGCATACGTATTTTCTGAAAATAAATAAAGACCAACACCTAAATTGGGAGAAAATTTAGTCTTTATATTTTGAAATTCAGGATCCTCTTGATGATAAAGCATAAGTTTACCTACATCTAAATTAAATATACTTGCTGAAGCATTTAAACCTATAGCTAATTTATAGGTATCAGTAAGTGGCACAAAATAGGCAAGATTCGCACTAATCAGGTTGGTTACAGTTGGACCAATTTCATCTCTTGTAAAAGATAAACCTCCTCCAAAATTACTAACTCCTAAAGGTGTGTGAATCGAAAAATTGCTGGTTACAGGAGCACCATTCAAACCCAACCACTGATTGCGATGCAACAAAAACACACTCATAATATCTCTACTTCCAGCATATGCAGGATTAATTTGTAGTGTATTATACATGTATTGGGTGTATTGCGAATCCTGTTGGGAATAAGCAAATAAAAAAGGAAACAGTGTAAAGATGAAAAGTACAATTTTTGGCATAGGCGTAATAACCTCTTTATTCGTTACTAATAAAGTTGTATAAAAATAAGATTTAATTTTTATAAAATGCTTTACATTAGATATATAGTAGTAAAAAGGCGCTTAATTTGTGTTTTTTTTGGACAAAATTAATCATAACAAGACCTTTTTTTTAGAATTGATTTTTCTAGTTAATTTTTGAACAAAATGTTAGTTTATGTAAAAAAAAAACACTTACTTTATATGACTAAATAAATGATTATGAAAAATTTAATCCTTATTCGTCACTCTAAATCAAGCTGGGATTTACCAGTTAACGATATCGAAAGACCTTTGTCTAAAAGAGGAATTCATGATGCGCTCTTAATATCTTCAAATATTGAAACGAGTCTACCAAAATCATTTATTGTATGGTCGAGTAGTGCTAAGAGAGCCCGAGAATCGGCTATGATTTATTCTCAAAATTTAACGATTCCATTTGAAACAATTATCATCAAAGATGAGCTGTATACTTTTGATGAAAAAAGATTGGAAGAAATCATAAAAAAATGTGAAAATCGATATGATAACTTAATTCTTTTTGGACATAATGAAGCTATTACAAATTTTGTTAATAAATTTGGAAGCCTTTTCATAGATAATGTTCCAACATCGGGTTTTGTATCGATGCAATTTGAAATTGATGATTGGAGCCATCTTAAAAAAGGAGAAACTATAAAAACCGTTTTCCCAAGTCATTACAAAAATGAGCAACATACAGCAAAACAAATACATTGATAGAGAAAAAAGTTGGCTAACATTTAACGCTCGAGTTTTACAAGAAGCTGCTGATGAATCGGTACCGCTTTTAGATCGTTTGCGATTTTTAGGAATTTTTTCAAATAATTTAGATGAATTTTTTAGAGTGCGTTATGCGGCTATACGTAGAATGCGTTTTGAAAACGTTGATAGTGAAAAAATTTTAGGAGGTGTTTCTGCCGAACAATTACTAAAAGAAATTACAGAAATTGTAATTGAACACCAATCAGAAAGTTTACGTATCTTAAGTGAAATTGAACAAAAGCTTGAAAAAGAGAATATTTTTATTCTGAACGAAAAACAAATTTCCAAAGAACAAGAACTGTTTATTCGCGATTATTTTATTCAAACAGTAAGTCCTGCTATTGTGACTATCATGTTAAATGATTTGGCTAAATTTCCTTTATTGAAAGATACTTCAGGTTATTTAGCAATCAAGTTGGTGATGAAGCCAGAACATGAAGATAAAAATGAAGAAAAGGAAATACGCTATGCTGTAGTTGAAATTCCAAGTACCATTAACCGAATTGTAGTTTTACCTTCTAATACCGAGAAACAATTTATCATTCTATTAGATGATGTAATCCGTTTAAACTTGAATTATATTTTTAATATTTTCAATTACGAAAGTATTTCGGCTCACATGATTAAGATTACTAGAGATGCGCAGTTAGAATTTGATAGTGATTTGAGTAAGAGTTTTATCGAAAAAGTTTCAGATAGTGTAAAAGAAAGAAGAGTGGGTGAACCGGTTCGTTTTGTTTACGATCAGGCCATCGGAAAAGATACTTTGGCTTTTTTATTGGAACGCATGCATATCGATAGATCCGATAGTATTATTCCAGGTGGAAGATATCATAACCGAAGAGATTATATGAACTTTCCAAATCTTGGTCGTTACGATTTGCTATACAAAAAAAATCCACCCTTATCAATCCCTGGATTAAACTTGGAAGGTAGTATTCTAGAAAAAATCCGACATAAAGATTATCTGTTAAATGCTCCCTACCAATCGTTCTCTTACATCATTAAGTTTTTAAGGGAAGCTGCTTTGGATCCAAAAGTAGTTTCTATTAAAATTACCTTATATCGTTTGGCTAAAAACTCACAAATTATTAGTTCTTTGATTAATGCCGCTAAAAACGGTAAAAAAGTAATTGTTCAAATTGAATTACAAGCGCGATTTGACGAAGCAAGTAATATTTCGTATGCCGAACAAATGCAAACGGAGGGTATACACCTTATTTTTGGTATTAAAGGCTTAAAAGTACATAGTAAAATTTGTTACATCGAAAGAATCGAAGAGGCTAAGATTAAAAGATATGGCTTTATTTCAACGGGTAATTTCAACGAAAATTCGGCTAAAGTATATACCGATGTAACCTTATTTACTTCGAATACACCTATTTTAAAAGATGTAGCTAAAGTTTTTGATTTCTTCGAAATTAATTATAAAGTACACCGCTACAAACATCTATTCGTATCTCCACATTATACCCGATCTAAATTTATTAAGTTAATTGATCGAGAAATTATGAATGCACTTTCTGGAAAAGAAGCTTATATTAAGCTGAAAATGAATAGCGTTTCCGATTTTAAAATGATTGATAAACTGTATGAAGCGAGTAATGCAGGTGTTAAAATTCAAATGATAATTAGAGGGATATGTTGTTTGATTCCTGGTGTGAAAGGCATGAGTGAAAATATTGAAGCCATTAGTATAGTAGATAATTATTTGGAACATTCACGTGTGTATATTTTTGGGAACAATGGAGATCCAGAAATTTATATTTCTTCTGCTGATTTCATGACTCGTAATATTGATGCTCGTGTAGAAGTAACTTGTCCTATTTACGATGAAGATATTAAAAAGGAATTAATTGAAACCTTTGAAATTGGTTGGAAAGCAAATGTAAAAGCGCGTATTCATTCTGAAAACTTAAAAAATGAATACCGAAAAGTAGACGGTGAAAAACCATTTAGAGCCCAATTAGAAATGTATAATTATTACAAAGAAAAAATGGAGGCTGCTACTGAAAAAAATAAAGTAACCAAAATTGAAGAATTGTAAATATCTACTTTCTTCAAAATAAGAACTAAATGATTAAATTAAAAAAATATGCAGCTATAGATATTGGGTCGAATGCCATGCGTCTATTAGTAACCAATATCGTTGAAGAAGAAGGAAAACCAGCTCAATTTAACAAAAGCTCATTAGTACGTGTTCCTATTCGTCTTGGGCAAGAAGCTTTTACCGTGGGAGAGATTTCGGATGAGAATATCGAACGAATGGTAGATGCAATGAAAGCCTTCAAATTGCTCATGAAGGTGCATAAAGTGGAAAAATACAAAGCATGTGCTACTTCTGCCATGCGAGAAGCGATTAATAATGATGAAATCTTAGCACTCATCAAGAAAAAAGCAGATATTAAAATTGAAATCATCGATGGAAAAAAAGAGGCATCCATTATTGCTTCTTCCGATTTAAAACAGTTTATCAACTCTGATAAAACTTTCTTATATGTAGATGTAGGTGGTGGAAGTACCGAATTTTCGATTTTCTCTGGAGGCAAAATTGTGGCCTCTCGCTCCTTTAAAAATGGAACCGTACGTTTATTAAATAATATGGTGAACGATATTGTTTGGAACGAAATTGAAAAATGGATTAAAACAGTAACCGCTCCTTACGAGGAAATTACCATGATTGGTTCTGGTGGAAACATCAATAAATTGTTCAAATTATCGGAAAAACATCAGGAAAAACCACTTTCGTATTTGTATATCAATTCGCAATATCAAAAATTAAATAGTTTAACGTACGAACAGCGAATTTCCGAGTTAGGTTTAAATCCCGATCGTGCAGATGTTATTATTCCAGCAACCCGCATTTATTTGAGTGCAATGAAATGGAGTGGTGCCCGACAAATTTTTGTACCTAAAATTGGACTCTCTGATGGTATTGTGAAAGCCATGTATTACGGACGCATTTAATAAAGAGAAGGCTTTAGTTTTGATGTGATTTAAAATAAGTTTTTAGTATCTTTACTCTAAACAAATTAATTATACTAACATGAAGCGTAGATTATTAAAAACGATGCTATTAACTTTGCTCATTTTTTCTAATCAAAGACTAGTTTCCCAAATAGGAATTGGTACAACATCACCCGATCCATCATCTATTCTTGAGATAGAAAGTTCTAATTCAGGCTTGCTAATTCCTAGAATAAGTTTGTCTTCTACAACAGATACGGTTACCATTCCTTCACCAGCCACAAGTTTATTGGTTTATAATACCAATGCTACTGTAGGAGTTGGGTTTTATTATTGGGATGGAACTTCATGGACGCCTTTAAATGGAGCCGGCAAAATTGAGAATCTTGCAGACGGAGCTTCTGACCAACTGTACAATGTTGCTTTAGGAGAAAATGCTGGAACACTGTTTATTCCTGATCCGAGTCCTTTTGCTGCTAACGGGAAATATAATGTTGCAATAGGAATTGATGCTTTAGCAACTTCTGATACAGGAGGAAAAAATGTGGCCATAGGTTATAAAAGTATGGAATCTACAACTACCGGGACACATAATGTTGGTGTAGGAAATACCACTTTACAATCTACCTTAGGTGGTTCTGAAAATACTGCAATAGGAAATGATGTATTGCAAAAAAATGTCAATGGCAATAATAATACTGTAGTGGGTGCCTTTGCAATGAAATACAATATTTCGGGTTCTTCTAATGTAGGCATAGGTTCTGGTGCAATTGAAAGTTTAACTAGCGGCGATTTTAATATTGCAATTGGAAGATTAGCTGCTAACGGTCAATCAGGAGGAAATAATAACATTACTATAGGAGGACTTACAATTGATCCCGTTAATTTAAGTGGAAGTAACCAACTCAATATAGGCAATATTATTTATGGTATCGATATGGATGGAACAGGTACAACCGTTTCAACAGGAAATATTGGAATCAAAGAAAAGGCACCCTCTAGTGCAATGGATATTAATGGGTCTCTCGCAACAGCAATCTTATACCAATCGATACCCGTTAGTACGCAATTTGATTTAACAAGTAATCATCATAGCCTTATTGCAGAGTATAATTCTACTACAGGAACCGATATTTCCACGGTGCGACTTCCAACGGCTTCTTCTTGTCCTGGAAGAATTTATGTGATTAAATTAATTGTTTCAAACATACAACCTACTACTGGAGGACTTCAAATTACTTCTCTAGGAGGTACAATAGATGGAAATGCGAGTCAATTGGTACAAACCAATAAAGAAACCTTAACCTTGCAAAGTGATGGAAGCAATTGGTGGATTATATCAAAATTTTAATTCTTGTTTAAGAAAATAGAAAATTAATAGAATATCAATTTATTTAGAGAATACGTATTTGTTGTTGTCTAAAGTCAATTTTTCAATCCAAGGTATTTCTGAGTGATAGAATCGAAATTGATTTTTGTTTTTACCATCAAATCTTCCAGAAGTGTTCGTGAAATTTAAGGTATATTTTTCATCTAAATCACTAGCATTGGTATAAAAATGAATCACGTTTTTGATGACTTTCCAAGTGCCTTTACCATACACATTTTCATCTTTACTGATTGACTGTCCTAAATTTCTAAAAAAATGAAAGGTAAAGGTGCTATCCGATAGAATTTGTAGTTCGTATTCTAGAACCTCATTTTTTACGGTTTTAATTTTCTTTTCATAAATTCCCATATAGTTGTCGTTTTGTGCATTGGAAATAAAAGAAAATAAGAATAATAATAAGAGTGAAGTATAATTTTTCATGGTTTTGGTTTTGTGAAATATCGCAAAAATTAAGCCAAAATACATTTAAATATAAGCTAATCCACAGGAAGTGCATTTCTGATTTTGTGGATTCGTTTTATTTCCGCATGCAGGACAAAAATTATTTATTTCGATAATTTCTTTTTGATTGACTATCCAAGTATTTAAAACGTTTAAATTAGTTTCTTCGATAAAATGGATGCTTCTCTTTTTATTTTTTGGAAAAGAAAAAGGAATAGCTATATTTTTTGTAACAATAGCGTAGAATACTTGAAATGTATCATTTTCTTTGGAATAACCAATAATAATAAAATAGGAACTAATTGATGTAATCTTTTGATAAAATGATAGTTCGGGGGTCACTGTCTGTTTCTGACCTATAGCATGATGTTCTCGATAGATTAATTGTTTATTATTTAAAAAAGTCAGTATTTCACTTTGCAATAGAATAGGTCTCATAAAAAGAGGGAGCAATAAATAACGAACTATCAATAAGAAAATGAATGAAAAAAATGAAAATACAATCAAAATTGCTACTATTTGTCCGTCCATAACTTAAAAATTTTTCCAGTTTCTTTTTTCTAGAGTTCTTACATTTTCTACTTCTTTTATAGAAATAAGATAGTCTAATAATAAAAGTAATTCACTGTCATTAGACTCTCCTAAGAACTCCGTTGGATAAATGGCATTTCCATAATTGTATTTGCATTTTCTAGGTGTATCATCAACTATTAGAATGTCTTCTAGTCTTGCAAATTTTTTTTTAGCCACTTTTTTGAGTATTTTGACATAATTCATATGATTAAAATAATCAAAATAACCATAATCATCTATACTTTGTGAATCTATTTGTAAGGTACATTTAGATCGTCCCCAAACAAACTCTAAAGGGTAATTTTTAGGAAAAATTTTAGCAACAATCTCTGCCACATAATCATCAGAGGCAGAAGACCAAACCGCAACTTTAAAATGATTTTTTAATTCCGAAAGAAACCCGTCTAAAAAAGGTCGTTTGTATACAAAATAGTTGAAAACTTGAAAGGAATATTCTTCATGAATCTTCTTTTTTGTGGCATGTATTAACGTTTCATCCAAATCGAGTACAATTAATTTCATTCATCCTTTTTTTTACTTTTAATTATGCTATCAACGGTTCTTTGAGCAAGACTATCTATAGATATTTCTTTACCAGTTTGAGTATCTATATAATGTAGCTCATTAGGAGAAATGGATTCTACATTTTTAGGTCTTGTAATATAGTTAATTAAAAAAAATAAATATAAAATTAATATGGGAAAAACATGAAATACAACCAAGATGTTTATGATACGACTTTTCCAATGGTATCTTTTCCAATTTTGAATGAATAGACAATCTATGCTTTTTAATATTAATATTAAATAGAGTAATAGCAATAATAAAAAGATAAAAACCGAATAGAAATGGATACCAAATTCAATTGAAATGAGCTGTATTGTAAGACTAATCAAAGAATAATTTAAAATTTGAGAATTGATTTCTAAATTGATTTTTTTCCTTTTTGTAATTTCATAAAGCACAATAATAATCACGTACGAAATTAATACATAAGAAAATTGAAATAAATAAGATTTTATAGTTAAGATACTAATGTAAATTACGATAGTAATAAATAAAAGTATGTAAGTAATATTTCTTTTAGAAAAATTCATTAATTAACGAATTAAAGATAATATTTAATTCCAATTTTAAACATCCAAATCAAACAATTTCTTCAACAATTCAATATTTGGATTGATGGTTTTTAGTTTTTCAAATTTTTCTTGCGGTGTAAATGCATATTTGGTCTCAGAAACTTCGTTTACCTTAACTTCAATTGTAATGTCGTGATTGTGTAGTTTGCCTCTTAAATAGCCTAAAAGATCATGATAACCACTTAAAAATTCTTCTTTCGTACTTTGGTTGGGTAATTCTAAGGTAATCGTTGTACCATTAAGTACTGGATCATTCATTTGCATGTAGGTTGCCATTAAACGTTTTCCTTGATCGGTTAAGCGTTGGGCAAACTTATTCCACAACAAGAGCATATCGGTTTCAGTAAAAGCTTCTGTGGGTAATTCTTCATGATGCTTTTGATGTAAAGCTTGTTTGGCTTCTAGTTCTTTTTTTGCACGAATGCTCGATAAAGATAAAGCCGATATTTTCGGACTCGTATCCGTTTGGGGGTTGTTCTCCGTTAGCTGTGGTTTGTTTTCTGTTGGCTGTGGTCTGTTTTCAGTAACTTGACTTTCAACTTTCGACTTTGGACTTTTAATTTCAGCCTTCGGACTTTCAATTTCAGGCTTTTGAGTTTTAACTTCCGTTATCGAATAACCTCCGTTTCTAAAATATGTAGCTGGAATTATAAAGGACTTAGCTTTTTTTTTTCTCCATCAATAGTGATAGAGGCCAATTGCATTAAGCAGAGTTCTACAAGCAAACGTTGATTCTGACTCGTTTTATACTTTAAGTCGGTGTCGTTTGCCAATTCAATTCCTTGTAATAAAAAAGATTGTGACGCTTTTTGGGATTGAGCAGCATATAAGGTTTGTGCTTGTTCTCCAGCTTCTAAAAGTGCAAGAGTAACAGGGTTTTTACACACTAATAAATCTCTAAAATGAGATGCCAAACCGGCAACAAAATGATGTCCGTCAAATCCTTTCGATAAAATATCATTATAGGCTAAAAGCAATTCCGGAATTTTATTTTCTAAAATTAAATCGGTGATTTTAATATAATATTCAAAATCAAGTACGTTTAAATTTTCGGTTACTGCCTGACGCGTTAAATTGGTGCCACAATACGAAACCACTCGGTCAAAAATGGATAAAGCATCACGCATCGCACCATCAGCTTTTTGCGCAATAATGTGCAAAGCATCATCTTCAAAAGTTACACCTTGTTCTTTGGCAATTTCTGCTAAATGTTCTTTGGCATCATTAACCGTAATACGTTTGAAATCAAAAATTTGACAACGCGATAAAATCGTTGGGATAATTTTATGTTTTTCAGTAGTTGCTAAAATAAAAATGGCATGTTTAGGCGGTTCTTCTAACGTCTTTAAAAAAGCATTAAAAGCAGCCTGAGACAACATGTGCACCTCATCAATGATATATACTTTGTATTTTCCAGTTTGTGGTGGGATGCGTACTTGATCGATAATGCTACGAATGTCATCCACACCATTATTGGATGCCGCATCCAATTCGAATACATTAAATGAAAAATCTTCATTCGGATCATCGTAACCTTCCTGATTGATTTTTCGTGCCAAAATACGCGCACAAGTGGTTTTACCAACACCTCTCGGACCTGTAAATAACAAGGCTTGCGCTAAGTGATTGGTTTCAATGGCATTCAACAAAGTATTGGTAATAGCTTTCTGTCCCACAACATCTTTAAAGGTTTGCGGACGGTATTTTCGAGCTGATACTATAAATTGTTCCATTGCAGTAATTGAATTACAAATATAGTGTACAAATTATGATTATTCAAAAGTAAATTTAATATATATTTGAAAAATAATAGGTCAAACCATGGAGTGTAAAAATTGCTTGAACCAGTTAACTAATAATCAAAAGTTTTGCCCAGAATGTGGAGGAAAAGTAGGAGTGCAAAGAGTTACTTTTAAAACCATATTCGAAGAGTTTTTGGATAAATTCTTTAATATTGACAATAAATTCTACCAAACCTTCCTCACCTTATTGAAACAACCACAGGAAGTAATTTCGGGTTATTTAGAAGGGAAGAGGGTGCGTTATTTTAATCCGGTTTCTTATTTTGCTTTTGCCTTAACCTTGTCGGGTTTGTACTTTTATTTGGTACAAAAAGGTTTTATCGATTATGGACAAATGATGGATGCTTCTGCGGCTTCTTATGATAACGAAATGCAAAAAGAATTGGCTTTAAAAATCAATTCGTATATTGTAGAATATTCGAATGCTTTTGCGGTGCTGTTTATTCCTTTATATGTGTTTTTTACCAAAGTTTTATTCTCGAAATACAAGGATTACAATTGGGCCGAACATTTTATCATCAATATTTACCTGTATTCGGAAGCGGCTATCATTAGCACAGTGGTCTTGTTATTTTCGGCTTTTAATGCAGAAATAATAGTAGTGATTAATATGTTGATGTTTTTCTTTCAGCTGGCTTATTTTACCTATTCCCTTCGAAAAATATTTGGTCTCAGCATCCAAGCCATGTTACTGCGAGTCTTATTCTTTGTATTGTTGATTGCGAGTTTCTTTCTTTTAATCCTAATTGTTGGTGTTGTTATTGGAATTCTAACGCATAAAGGGTAAGTTGTAGTTTGAAAAAGCATTCCTTGATTTAAAAAAGTTAAAAAAAGGAAGGCATACAAACGCTATCAAATTATAGGAGATTTAAGCACATACAACAACCTAGCAAACAATTTTATTGCTATTCTACACATTGCTTAGTAGTAAAATAGGGTATGTAACGTTTATATTCTTAAGCCAATACCAAATTTTATCAAATTAACACTTGTGTTATATGTAGAATTTGGAATACCATTTTCTTTTTGCAGTTTTATAAAGTCAAATTGACCATTAACAAAAAACCTATTTGTAATATCATAGGATAAACCTAAGTTCAGATTTAGTCCACTTTGTGTATCATTAAAGTTAGATATGTCATATCCATTATTGGTTCCTGTTGCTTTAAAGACAATAAAACTATAGCCAAGAGAAGTATATGGATGAAGTTTTTCAACATTTTTGATATTGAATTCACAATAAATTTTAGGCTGTATTGGATAAGCATACACTTTAAAATTCTGTGTAAAACTATCTTTCGAATTATTAAATACTAAAAGTCCCGTATTGAAAGCAACTCCAAAATCTAAAATGTTTTTATCTATAATTTTATATTTAGCTCCAATATCGACGATTCCATTATAATTTTTTCCAATAAAATTATTATCTACTGGGATTGGATAATTTAACTCAATACTTAATTTAGATTCTTGGGAAAATAAAAATAAATTGAGGTTTAGGAATACAAATAATAATGTTTTCTTCATGATTTTTTTTAACTGAATATTATAGAAGACGAATTATGAAACTATTAGCGGTCAATTTTTTTGTCAAAAATAATTAAAATATTACTAATTTGGAGATAAGGCTACAAATTTTGAATTAATGAATTATTTTTCAGAATAGTACTCACGATACAATTACATGAAATCGCTATTAGCAGAAGTTATTTTTTCCATTTAAATATAAAAATTACACCTTTCAACTAATACATTAAGACAAGACAGCGTCATTTAAATTTTTAATGGTATATGTATCTTTTTAGGGATAGTTTTAATTTTTTTCTATTAGCTCCAATGTAAAATTCATTTGTGTGTCAATATTATTTAAGAAGTCTTCCTTATTTTGGGTAACTTCATAATCTGGAATAATACCACTATTATATTGATGATTTTCTTTTTTAGGAACATCTTGTTCTAAATTTACAACTGAAAATTCCATAATGATTTTCGATTTGGGTAATTTGTATTCCAAGGGTGTGTGCCCATTGTGCCCATAATAGCCTCCCATTGTTTCTTCTCCAACTGTTGTTGTATTTTCATTTCCAGAGAGCATGGCAGCAAAAAGGCTTCCTGCTGAAGCAATTGCCGGACTTATTAGTAAATAAATAGTACCTGTAAAAGCATTTTTATTAGGATACCAAGTTTTATGATCATTTGATTTTTCGTCTTGATAGAATTTTCCATCTTTTTCTATAGGAAATTCATTTTGAAATTCTTTGTTATACTTACCAACTACGAATGGTCTAATAAATTTTGGAATTCCAATGTTGTAATATTTTATCAATGGAATTTTCTTAAATTGAATCCAAGCTTCTTTATTTTCTTGAAAAGTTCTATTTGTTAAATAGGAATAAGTAATTAAATCATTTGGGTCAGTTCCGCCTCCATTATTACGAACATCAACAATTAGATTTTTTATTCCATTTGTATTTATTGTTACAAAAATACTGTCTAAAAATTGTTTGTACTTTTGATGCTCATTGGTAGATTCATTTCCCATTCTAAAAGTATGAATAGTAAGAATACTAGTAGTAGAATTCAACTGTTTGTAATTATACTTTTGATTCTCTTTCAAATTATAATAATAGAATTTATCAAGGGGTAAGGAATGTATTTTATTGAAATTCTCATAATATTTTTTATTTCCAACTCCTACAATGACTTTAGTTTCTAAAAGTTTTGAAGTTGGATTCAGATAGCTTACGGTGAAGGTTTTGGATAAACCATAATGCAGTCTATAATACTTAGAAAAACTGGTTCTTAAACCAATTCTTTTTCCCGTGATATTAACACCATCGGTAGAATAATATTTATACAAATTGGGTATAATCTCAGAAATTGGAATTGAATTTATTGAAATAATTTCTGCTCCAACAGGTATTTCTTTATCATCTATATTTACGAGCCATTTTCCTTCTATCCATTTGATGGGAAAGGGAAAGTAGCCATACGTTTCGTTTTTTAAATTTTCAAAATACTTTTTTGGTAAAGAAATTGTATTATGTACACTTCCTTCAAAGTCTGAAATTGTGCAAATAAGATTAAAAAAATCTCTGAAAGTAGTAAGCTTTTCAATTTGTAGATTCCCCCAATTATAAATACTATCTATTTGTTCTTTGGTTCTATATTTATAAAGTCCTGAATTGGCACTCCTTGATATTTGTTTAAAGATTTCAAAATCTTGCTTCATTTTTACCTGCGAAAGAGGATCATCAATAGATTGAGAGTTTGAAAAAAATGAAATAAAAAACAATACAATTAATGTGGGTGTAATTTTCATTATTTGGTTTTTACAAAATTGTTGCTAGCTTTTGACTAATTAGTAGCAAAAGTGTAAATTTATAACAAAAGATGACAAGTAAAAAAATGCATTTAGGATTTTTTAGGATTTATATATAAAGTGAAAACTAATCAAAGAAAATTAGGATGAACAAGCCTAGTAATTGTTAAAAAGTGAATTTGTGACTAGTATTATTTTCCTTTATCGGTATAAAAACCGAATTCTCCAGTTTCAATAGTTTTAAGTTGTAACTTATTTTCACTTCCAGGGAAAAATGTCCTGTCAAATTCTTCAATTATCGCAAACGGAATGGAATTTATAAAAATAGTATCCCCTTGAATTTTAATATTTTCATTTTCAAAGTGTAGAAAGTCACCAAAATGTTTTCCTTCCTGATATTTCCAATTTGTTTTAAGGCTTTCGTCTCTAGATTCACAACTCCAAAAAGCTAGGAATAATATTATAGATAAATAGTATGTTGGTTTCATGTTTTGACTCAAGTAAAGTGTTTAATTTTGTATTTATGTGTTGTTTATTAGTAATGTTCTAAGGCTTGACCAATATGTATGGATAACTATAATTTCTGACTAAGATAGGTTTTTCCAATGAACAAGTAAAGATACTTTATTTATAAAAGTAGCTATTTACTCAACCACTGTTAAGGGTATTTTATGAGCTTCAAGATACTTTTTAAATTCTTGATGTATAGATGCTGTAAACTTTTTGAAAATCAGATTTTTAATTTCGTAATTGGATACTAAACCTGTGCTTTTAAATTGACCTTCAACAGTAATTTTACCTTTAATTGCATTTTTTAAAAGATGAATTTGCTCTATATCTGTTTTATAGATACGAACTTCATCATCTATTGTTGCAGTAATTTTATAATTTAGGTTAGCATGTAAAGGAATAAAAGAAGTGGGTATTAATTGCTCTTTGATAACAAAATCAAAATCATTATTGGCTGAATCTGATGTAATGGCAACTATTTTTATACGTAAATCTTGATAACTTTCTCCGCCTTTAATCGAATCTAAACCCGATTTTTCAACAGACATTATCTCTTCATTGCTTACTAAATTAAGTTTCGTATTAGCTGTTATTTCTGAAGTGAAAAAATTGATATTCAAAATTCCACTTTCTCGTAGAATAGTCACTGTTACAAGAAATATAAGTACAATTAGAAATTGCTTGGATCTTAAGTTCATATTTAGTCTTTGGTTTCAAAATCTATGTTTTCGGTCTTACTTTCTTTTAAGTAAAGTAAGAGTAAACTCAAACAAATATACCAAACCATTTTATGCAGCATCGGATTAGTATACTTACTGGAGTAGTTATTCACTTTTATAATGCATAAAGGATAATAAGAGAAATTTATGAATTCTCTTGATTCCCTAAAATCGTTAACTTTTCTTCCACATCTTTGAAGTAGGGAGCAAAAACTTGATTTAATTTTGCATGGGAAAATCTTTCAAAAATAAGATAATCATTTATTTTAGTAATTATAAGCAAAAAAGCAAAAAACATTTCTAAAGTCAATTTTACATCAATATTCTTAATTGTATTGTAATGCTCCATAAAATCTTCTGGATAATGAGAACCTATTTTATTTCTATTTTCCTGAATTATCTCCAAATTGAACTTCTTTTTAAAAACTTTACGCAAGTTTGTTACTTCTTTTACCTTATCATTTTCTAAGTCTTCAATAAAAAAACGAGTTTCATATTTTTTAATAATTCTGAAACCTTCATGAACCGTTCTAATGATAGATTTTATAAAAAATAGTTGATATAAGAACAGATTACTTGTATTAAAAGATTTTCCAATGGCAATGCAATCAGTATAAACATACACTAAATTGGCACTAATATTAATATCAATTAATGTTTCTTGGATAATGGTTGGAGTTTTTATTCCCAGCGCTTCATAACTCTTAATTTTATCATTCAATTCAATAGTACTATTCAAGTAGTCAGTAGAGAGCGTTAAATTCTTTTCAAATTCTGCTATTTCCATGTATAAGGTTTAAAGATTCTTTTCCCACAAAACTAAGAATTAAAACACGAGTTTGTAAACAAAAAAAGAGTGCCTTTACGACACTCTTTTACAAATAATTCAACAACAAACTAGTAAATAGGATTATTTAAAAACTACCCTTATTCGGTAGTAGGATTATTTTTGGTAACCAATGTACTGCTGGCACTTGTATTTGGGAAGAACTGTCTCAGTTCGTCTACTTTTCCAGTAAAACCAGGCGTTTTAGTTGTGGATTTGTATTTACTAAAATCATAATCGGTGAGGGCATCTTGGTAATTGTCGTAATCGTGTACAATTTTAAAGTCACTCAACATGCGTGTAATCGTTGCCAAACGGTCTAAACGGGTATCGGCAAAAAGACGATCTTGAAAATCGGCTTCAAATTCTACCCAATCCACATCGGGAGAAGCCAAGCTACTTTGGGTTTGTTGAAATTCGCGGCATTTGTTTACCAATAACTTATTGGTTTCTTTAATGCTACCAAATTTCTGACGCTCTTCATTAGATAAGTTTTGAGTAACCGAAGTTAAATTTGCTTCAATGCTCGCCAAAGCATCGTCAATAGCTTGTTTCTGTGCTGGAGTAAGATGGTATACTCCTAAATTGTTTAATGACATATTTGTACTATTTATTTGTTATAAGAAACTATTTACAAATGATATGCCACAAATGGTATGAAATGTGTTATAAATATGTTAAATGCATGAAAAAACATAAAATTTTATGTGTCGAGGTTAAAATTTTATGTTCCCGACTTAAAATTTTATGTTGTTGAGATAAAATTTTACGTCTCCCTACTTAAAATTTTAAGTCCCAGACATAAAATTTTAGGTGTGCTACTTAAACTTTTAAGTCCTTGAGGTAAAATTTTAGGTTATTGGGGTAAAAATGAGATGTTTTAGGAAAGGAGTTCTTTGAAAGAGTTTAGTAATTGCTAAAAACGAATGTTGGGCGTTGGTTTTTATAATTTAAATTGTTGCATATCTGTAAATTCATTGCCGTCAAAATCAAATTTATAGATTTTGTTATTCCAATCTTTTGCAATTATAAGTTTTTTGGTCATTTCAAAATCATTTTCTCCACTTATCGTTACGAAAATATCTGCGCCACCATTTTGCCAAAGAATTTTACCTTGATTGTTTAATTTTGAAATTGCTAATTCTCCATGCACAATATAAAAATCATCTTTTTTATAAAGTCCAAAACAAGTAATTTCGTCTGTTTTTGTTTTCCATAAAATTTTTAACTCAGGGAGCGAGAGACAAAATACTGAATCTGAACAGCAAATTAGAACTTTATCTTCTTCTATAATTACTGAGTTTTCGAATATACCTGTTGCGCCACCTTCAGAACCAATAATTGCACTATAAATTGTTTCTGCATTTTCAAGAACTTTTATTCCAATTTGAGTGGTTAATTGATATTTTGTTTCGCTAAAATATTCAAAATCATATTTATTTAAGTTGTCTGCAGAACCGCTTTTATAAGTTTCGTCTACATAAATTTCAATTTGATATTTTTCGTGAAATTCCATTATCGTTGATTTTCGTTTCGTTCGACCAAAATGAAGCATAACGTTCAGGCACATGGCGAGGTTGCGAGCTTCGGAACCGATTATTTTCTGTTAAAGATATAATTTCTTACGAGAGAAAAATGTGATTTTTTGCACATTTTTCGCAATCTAGCAAAACCACTGTTAGCGGCTAGCTTTTTCTTTTAAGCGATTAGATTCTTTAAATGCAATCAAAAGATCTGTATAATTTGAGAAATTTATAGGTTGTCCCAATAAATCTTGTCTTCCAATTCCTTTAAAAATTCTATTTTTCTTTTTTTTCTTAAAATCTGTGGAGTAAGAAATAGTATTCCAATTAGACCAATAAGGTGAAAAATCATTCCATAAGTAACCTGTCATTATTGGTTTTTTATTGTCAGTCATAATGAATTGAATACCATATAAACTTTCTTTTAGTTTACTTAGTTGTTTTCTACCTGCTTCAGAAAAAATAATTTCGTTTTTGTCTAAATCTAACATCAAGATTTCTTCGTCTGATATCGTCGGTTCTTTATTTAATTTAGTACTGACAAAATTGAATTTCCCGGCAAAAATAATATCATTGTTTAAAGTATCAAAAGTTGTATTAGCGCCAAATTTTCTTAAAAAATCAGCATCATTTTTAATCTCATTTTCAAAGTGTTTCGATAATTGAATTCCTTCTAGATTGTTGAATCTATAAGGTGATGTGTATATTTCAATCTTATGTTTGTCTTTCGAACATGAGATTAAAAGAAGAGAAATAGTAATGATAATATTTTTAATCATTCTTATCGGTTTAAGCTTGCCGCTAACGTCCCGCCGGCTTTAAGAAGTTGGGGATTTTTGTTCCCAAACCATTCCATTAGGACTAAAGTCAAATATATAAAATTACCTTTAAATTTTGCCTAAACTCCCAATTTCTTAAAACCGCTGTTAGCAGTCGTTTTTTCTTCAATATATATATATGATTGTGGAGCACAAAATTCTTCAATAAAATCTTCTGGATCAATTTCTTTTTCAAATTTTACGACTTCATTTATTTTAATCGAAAAACCTTTTTCAACATTTTTGTAATATTCAAAAAAGTCTTTTTCAGATATACCTCCAACTTCTTTAAACTCATTCCACAAATTTATTGGTGTATCTTCAACAATGTCTAATATTGTAAAATAACCAATCATCATTTTCTTTGGCGTTGAAGAATAAATAAAAATTTTTTCAACTTCTCGTTTGAAAATTTTTTTACGAAATTCTACTTTTTTCGTTCCTTCAATTATTGCTTGTGCGTAAATTGGTTTAATCGATAATATAACGCTTGTCAAAGTATCCTTCATTTTTCAGTTCTTGATAATCGGTTTCTGATATTCTTGTAATAGTTTGTATTTTATTTTTGAAACTTTCGATTTCTTTTATTTTCGCCAATTTTACTTTCTTTTTTAAGTAAGTTATTAGCCTGAATGTAATTACGTTCAATTCCTTCTTCTCATCTAGTTTCTTTAATAAATCTTGTTGCGAAAATACAGTCTTTTTGCCAACTAAGTTCCATAGTTCATCGAAATCTTTTACTATTTGTATAGTTTCTAGAATTCCTACAGGTTCAATTTCTTGATTTGTTTTTGAAGAATAGAAGAAAAGTAAATCCCCTTTTTTAAGGTTTTTAATTTTAGAATTTGATATGTAAGCTTTTATGATTGTATTCCCTTGAATTTCATTAACACTATCTGGTGAAGTGTCAAACAAAGTTGGAACACGAAGTTTTCCATCTTTGAAAAGTTTTTCATAATAATCTGGTCTTATTGGAATTGCAAACTTTGAGATTTTTTTGCTGTCAAAATAAAAAGGATGATTATTTATAGTATTTTCATTTGATACTAATTTCTTTTTGTCCAAACATTTAATCATTTGAATTTCTAATAATCCTTGTTTATTCATAAATTCAACTTTATAGAAACCGAAAGTTTCTAATAGTTTGATTAAATGATTTTGTTTTTCGTAAACTGTTAGATATAAGAAATTTAATTTTTGATTAATACAATATTCAAACATTTTGTGAAGAAATAATTCTCCAAGTTTTATTCCAAATGCTGTGTCAGAAACTTTGAAAGTACATATTTTTAATGCTTTTTCATAGATGTTTTCTAATTGATGTTCTTCAACAGTTTCTAAATTGTAAATTAGGATTGCTTGTAATTCATCTTCAACTATTAAAGAATAGCATTTTCTGTTTTTGCTTGCGCATTTTTCTAACCAAAGATTAAATTCTTTTACACCATAATCCTCCCGTAAGCTGTCAAAAAAACTTGAATTAAATTTATTTTCAATTTCCCTAATGCTATGCTCTTTGAGGATTGGATGGCTTGGGATTTTAATAGTGAATTGTTCTTCGAGTAAAGTTAGAATTTGTTCAATGTCTAAAACTTTATCTTGAATGCCAATTTTTTTAGCATTTATATGAATTCCTTTATCTTGAGTTACTAAAACGTCTACATAGCCTTTCGATAATTGATAAAGTTGTTTATTATCGATTTCGTCATTAACTTTTTTTTCACCAATATGTTTTTTGAACTCTGTCGTTGGTTCAGTATAGTCTTTTAACTTTTCGTATTTATCAAGTTTAGACTTTATTATTTCTTTTCGATCAGAATTTTTGTCACGACTAATATCAACAGGAATAGCTTTTGGATGATATAAAACTTGACAATTATTAGTAATTGCTAATCTGTAAAATTCTGAAAACTGTTTATTGATGACTCTATTGTCTTCAAGATTAATCAGAATGTTTGTGTCAATTAATATTCTCAATTTCTGTTTTATTAGTTCTATTTTCAGACGTTGCGGTAAAAATAACCGCTAACTAGTATATATACGCTACTACCTAGCGCCAATCTACCTAATATTGGGTGTATAGGCGCTACAAACTAGCGTTTTTCAAATATATTATTTTTCTACTTACAAACGATTAAAAAAGTTTTGTAAAACCATTTAAGTTAATTGCAAGGTGTTTTAATCGCAATTTCAATGTCAATATCAATTTCAATGTCAATATCAAATTAAACCAACAACCCACAACCAACAACTCACAACCAACAACTCAAAAAAAAACAGGTATTTCTACCTATAAATGCCTGCAGTATTCTTTGTTACTTTGGGTAAACTAATCAAACAATAAACAACCCGAATATGGCTAGTACCAAAAATCAAAAGGCAATGTATGACCAGGTGGTTTCTATTTTAGATACTTTACAAGGAAATACCATTCCCAGTTATCAAGGCCTGTATGCCTTCTGGCAAAATCCAGAGGTATTCCTCAATGCGTCTTTGTATGGGCAACGCTTAATTGCTCCTCAAGACGGGCTTACGACCCAAACGACGGCTTCAGGATGTTGTGGTAGTAGTGCTCCCGCAACCCATGCACCCGATAAAACTATGAGTCCCGTAAAAACAGAAGGCTGCTGTGGTTCTCAAGAAACCGCAACGGCACCTATCGATAGTCAACCTAAACTGACTTCTTCGGCTAACTTAGCGGCTCCTAAAGTAACTACTGATTGTTGGCCTTCGGGTGGCAGTAGTGGTGGAGGTGGTGCTTTTCCAACAGTGAAAAGAAGCGACCAATCGGGTATTATCATCGGTTTAAAAGGCCAATATCCTTTCGATGGAAGTATGTTTCCTAAATTGTTATGGGACACAACCAATGAAGCTACTGCTGAACAAATTCAGTTTATTGCCAATTGGATCGATTCGGGTTGCCCGTTGACGTTAGAAGAGGAGCAAACGAATAAACTGCAAATGGTTTCCACAGCCAAAGTGAGCAATTTAGTGGCTTTAGCTCGTGGTGAAATGTTGCATGCACAAGCGCAAGCACCTACTAACGAAAGTAAAGCCAGCGTGAATGGCTTAACCGTTCGTAAAGAGGTGAGTTCGTTAACTGCTGAAGAATTGGAAACTTTTCGTGAAGCCATTAATTGCATGAATCAATACAACGACTATTGGCAAGACGATAGAAGTTTCGATTATTGGGCACGTATTCACACCAATTCGTGTCAGCACGGTTGGGAGCAATTCTTACCTTGGCACCGTTTGTATTTGTATTTCTTCGAACAAAAATTACAAGATTACAACCCCAACATATCATTGCCGTATTGGTCTTGGACCGATTATGCGGATGTAAATACGAATACGTTTAACAATTCGCAATTCGATTTAGGAGTCATTCCCGATGCATACGGTTGTTTTTTAACTGCCAAAGGGTTTGAAAAACTAAGTACGATGAAAGCCGCTGACGGTTCGTTATTGTTTTCACCCAAAGAAACCACCGCATTGGCTTCGTTAACCAAAAAAGGCACTATTTTCAATTCGGGATTGCGTTTCTTAAAAGCAGCGGGCATCGATTATGAAATTATCAATCAGAATAATGTTGCGATTTGGTCACCCAAAATCAATGCCTTGTATACCGTTTTAAAAGAAGTCAATCCCTTATGGTTCCCAAATAGATGGCCCGGTTCTTTAAATGGTACAGCTGCCATTTCACAATACCCAACCAAAGACGATATTGCCTTAATTTTAGACATTAATAACTTTGCCGATATGGGTGGTGGTTCGGCTTACGACCACTATTTTGGAGCTTTGGAAAAAGTCCACAATGGCATGCATAATTTTTCAGGAGGAACCAATCCGAATTATCCTGATAATAACAAAGATTGGGTTAAGATATACCAAAAATTAAACCTAACTCCAGATCCACAAAATTTAGACAATCCTATTTACGGTTGGATGACCGATAATCGTACTACCGCGTTTGATCCGTTGTTTTGGGGACATCATTCTAACGTAGACCGAATTTGGGCCAAATGGCAAGAACAACATACTGGTACACCACTTGAAATGGATGCGGTTATGGCACCTTGGACCTTAACGGTTAAAGAAGCAATGAGCATTCAGAAATTAGGCTATACCTATATGAGAGATTCCGTGTTTTATCCGGTTTCTAATGCGGTGGGTTTAAC
Source organism: Flavobacterium profundi (assembly GCF_006491645.1). Taxonomy (GTDB): domain Bacteria; phylum Bacteroidota; class Bacteroidia; order Flavobacteriales; family Flavobacteriaceae; genus Flavobacterium; species Flavobacterium profundi. The sequence continues at coordinate 297,948 of NZ_VDCZ01000002.1, read as the reverse complement.
CCAATTTAAAGCAGCTCCTGCACAAGTCTCACAAACCACTTTACAAGCACACCGCAAAGCGGAAATTGTATTGCACCGTGTTCAAATGGGGAATTTACAAAATGCCAGTATTCGTGTTTTCTTAAACACACCTGATGCTTCTGTAGACACGCCTATTACCGATAACCCTAATTTTGTAGAAGCCTTTTCTACCTTTAACGGCAGTTGTTTTGGTGGTCCGGGACATTGTAATTTACCCTTACCCAATACGCGTACATTCGATAGAAGACCGTTGCACAATCACGAACCTCGAAATTATAAAATCGATGCTACTGATGCGGTACAACGTGTTTTAAATAATGGAGCGAAAAACATTACCGTGCAATTGGTAATCGTAGGCTTAAACGGAAAACCAGTAGAAAATGCGGTATTCATAGAAGGCGTTTCATTAAATTTTATGGATTAAAAAAACAAAACAAATGAGCAAATCATATACGACATTCAAAATACATCCTAGTATCGGAATTGCGAGATTAGGGAATTCAGACCAATTTTACATCGCTCCTGAACAACCAGGTACTTTGCCTATTGCGTGTGATACATCGGGTAAAGAAAAACAAGATGCCAATGGAAATCCGGTACGTGTTTCTTCCTTTAAAGACGATAACGATTTATCAAAAATCAAAAAGCAAGCCGCTCGTTTTCGTGTTTTTGCTTATGCAGATGAAGGCGATAGCGAAGGCAAAGAGATTCAAGTAGGAGGTAAATATAATTTTATTTATCAAACGGCAGTAACCGCTCCAAGAATAGTGGAAGGAACCGTAACTGATATTGATTGGACCGTACATTTAGCGAATAAAAAGGCTTCATGGTATGAGTTTCAGGAGACCAATGGCCAACACGGTTATGCACCTGATCATCCGTTGCGTAATCCTGAAGTTACCCAACCCGATTTAAGAAGACAATTGATTATCGATCCCGGACCTGTAACGGTGAACTTAAAGAACAATCAAGGTGCTTTTGCTAAATTTGGTTCGGAAAGTAAAAGAAATGACAACAGTAAAAATAAAAAAGTAGCCTATCCGCAAACCTTTCCACCAGCAGATATAAAACCCAATTCGATTGAGACTTTGGGGAGTGTTTTGGTCAACGAACAAGATAAAAACATTCGCTTGTTAGTCTTGGGTGGTAATGGAAATTCGGGTTCTACCAAAACTCCTGTAATAGATAATTTTGTGAATAACGACGGTTGGTTTGATGATATTTCTGATGGACCAGTTACGGCAAAAATAGAATATACGTTTATCAACATTAGCTATGATGGTGATAAAGAGATCAAAACCAAAACCAAAGCCACTATGGAAGTTCAAGTTCCAGCTTGGGTAGTGGTGGGTTATCCCAGATATGCACCAGAACTGGAAGATATGATTACCATGGACGAAACCATGTACGATATTTTTGTACGCAACATGGCTTACGAACCAAGGCTTTTTGGGGTGCCACCTTTTACTATTGAAAATAATAGTCCTACAACCCAAGAAGAATTGGATTTATGGAAAAATGCGGCGCGTTTTAATCCCGATTATTATCCTAAATTCTATAGAGATATTTGGCCTATTTTAAGAAGGCCTTACGAACAAACCACGTTTACGATGGTATTTGACCCCAGTGATGGAGGTGATCCTCACAATAGAGGTACGGGCGGTAATTTAAGTCAGGCTGCGTTATCACAACCCCCACAAAATGGGGAAGATCCTAATTTCAAGTTGCGCCAATTTGTATTGGGTATCATGAGAAAAAGTTCGCAAACCAATGCATATACCGTGGAAGGCAATGCAAAATCAGCAAACAAGCCTCGTTTAATGCCGATGTTGTGTGGTAATAATCCGTTAACCAATGTTTCGCCCGATAAGTTTTTAGCGATGCGACCTACCCAATTGTTCTTTTTAAGACAATGGGCAGCTGGTAAATTCGTCAATGAATGTCAGGAATGGGAGGAAGGCAACCCTAATTGTTCAAATCCTTGGGCATTACCACCTACAACAGGAATTGGTATCGATAGAGGCGTTTTAGGAAATGCCGTTGGAGGTGCTTTCTGTCCGGGTGCAGAAATGACATGGATTATGAAAAATCCGGCTATTTATAGTGAACCGTATCGTATCAAACATGCAACCTATGTTCCAGGGGCTTTAAGTATCCCCAAACCAATTGCAGATAAAGACGGCAGTACGGCTCCTAATCTAAAAGCGGGTTTAGAACCTGGAGATTTAACCAAATATATTGGCGTGCCTTGGCAAGCTGATTTCCATGAGTGTACCGATCAAAATGTAGATGTTACCTATGAAAATTGGAATACCATTTACCCAGATTCAACGGGTGATCCGGTGCAACAGCAAATTGCATACAATATACCTTGGTGGCCTGCCCATAGACCTATGGTGGTATTTGAATCTCTGAATGGTCCGCAAGTGTATTGGGCTTCAGGAATACCAGATAATAATGCGGGAGATTTACAAATGGTGGAAGCTTGGAAAGACTTAGGTTTCATCGTATCGAGTGGAGAAGGCAATAACAAACAATTTTATCAAGTAGAACGCAATAATGAAGCTTTAGGTGAACCCGTACAACCAGGAAACCGCATTTTAGGGCTTGGTGATACCCGTTCGAAATCAAAAAAATAAAACTATGAGTACTACAATAAATGGCGTCCCAGAAGTTCTTACCGGACTATGGACATATAGAAGTTTTTTAAGTAATCCAGATGTAACTGCTGATTTTGACAGCTTGGAATTTGGTCGAGGCACTATTAAAATTAATGAAGGTCCGATGCAAACCTTTGATGGATTGATATTTGGTCCAGGTTGGGAATTGAAATTAACTGGTTCCATTGGATATGGCAATCCTTTTACGGTTCAATTTCAAGGCAAAGGAGTAGTAGGAGGAGCCGAATGGATTTACAATTATGTGGGGTATTTTGTACCGAATTGGGTAAATGGAGTCAATCAAAGACCGGCTTTAGTTGGAACTATAGTAAGAGTTATTCCGCATCCAACAGGAGCTAATGGAGATTCCACGGCACCAGCTGGTGTTGTGGCCCAATGGATAGCCGTAAAACAAGATGAAGCATAAGGATGGAGTATGATGTAATCATAATAGGAGCAGGAGTGGCAGGTTGTGCTACCGCATTGGCTTTAAAAAAAGTCAATAAAGACTTGCATATTGCTATTATAGAACGTAGTGCATCATTAGAAAACGCTTTTAAAATAGGAGAAACATTGCCACCCCAAGCCTCTAAACAATTTCAAAATTTAGGAATTTGGGAGGCTTTTTTAGCCTGTAATTTTTCTTCTTCCTATGGAACGTCATCGGTTTGGGGTTCCCATACGGTTTATACCAATGAATATATTTTTTCTCCTTATGGTTATGGTTGGAATTTAGACCGAAATGCTTTCGATCAATTTATGATGGAACAAGCTAAAGAACAAGGAGTAGTAGTGTATTGGAATACCAGTTGTATCGATTCCACTTGGCAAAATGAAGAATGGATTTTGCAATGTAATCAGGAATCCACTACCTTATTATTGAATACACACTTTGTTGTAGATGCTACTGGTAAAAAAGCTGCTTTTTCAGCCCTACAAGGCACGGAAAAAATAAAAAAGGACAAACAGGTAGGCGTGTATCGTTTTTATGATTTAAAACAAGCGAATGCAACTGAAATAAAAGAAGGTATTGTGGTAGAAACAGATGCGAATGGTTGGTGGTATAGTGCCACTTTACCCAACCAGAAATTAGTTTTGGGGTACCTAACCGATTCTGATATTGCTTCCCATTTGAAAATGAAAGTCACCTCTCATTTTGAAGACCAATTGCAACAAACGACTATAACTGCGACAAGAGTAGCAACACTATCGGATACAACTACGCCTTTTTTAGTAGCTGCTCAAACCCAATATTTAAAATCGTGTGTTGGAGAAGGTTGGTTAGCAGTGGGCGATGCGGCTTCCAGTTATGACCCGATTTCTTCTTTGGGAATCTATAAAGCCTTAGTAATGAGTCAATGGGCGAGTTTTGCTATCCAAGATTTCTTAAAGAATGACCGTATCGGTTTGCGAAAATATCAAAATTTAGTAGCCCATGATTTTGAAGTATATGAAAAGAAAAGAAAAGAATTTTACCAACAAGAAAGCCGCTTTTCCAATACTCTTTTTTGGAAAAGAAGACATGAAATTAATATATAACTAAAACCAACTAGCATGAAACAACAAAAATTAGTAGCTAAGCTTGCACTCTTAGGTTTGGCAAGTTTTTTCTTCTCCTGTGATAAAAAAGGAGACCCTTATGAAAAAATAGAACAGCCATTTGAATTATCTGCCTCCATTCCAGTGGATGTAAACCCAGAATTGCAAGATAAATTAAAAAAAGAAGGAGATATTTACCAATTGAACGAGGCCTTTAATGAATTCAGTTGGAAAGCCATGGTTGCCATTTTTTGGCCTAGAGATAAAGAAGGAAAACCAATGCCGAATTTTACAGATGAAGGAAAATCTACTTGGTTAGGCTGGAAAGAAGCAGCTCAAGTGTATCGAAAAGATGGAGGAGTACCCGCACCTTGGGAAAGTCCGAGAGTAAAAGCAGGTTATAATTTAAATCAGACCATGATAGAAGAAAATACAGTACGCGTATTTTTATCTTCAGAAACTCCTACAAAAAGAATACACTCTAAAAACGTTGCTGATGAAACCGATCAAGCCTTTGCAGGTCAGCTTTTTGATCAAAATGGGAATGTGGTGTATTATGAGGTTTTAATGAATAAAGAAGAGTTTGATTATTTGGTTACCAATAAATTATACAACATTAATGGTCAAATTGAATTTTCAAAAAATGGGGCGATAGCTAATTTTCCAGCGGGTGATTATGCAACTACAAAGCTTGGAGCGGTGGAAATTAAGTTTGCTTGGAAAATATTAACCGACAGCGATCATAAAGAGCGCTACTATAGAAATTTTGGTTATGTTATTGATGAAAATGGCATCTTAACCAAGAAAGAATTAGGAATGATTGGATTTCATATTAGTCAGAAAACACCAACAGGCAAGCAATGGGTGTGGTCTACTTTTGAACACATCGATAATTTAGATCAAAATGTGGTTGAAAAAGAAGGTAAAAGATCAGTTATTCATCCTTCTTTGACCAATCCAGAGTGTGAAATTTGCCCGGTGAATGTAGACGTTACTAGTGGTGGTACTACTTATACGCATCATACAGGTAATCATGGTGATTATTGGACGATTTCAGGAGATACTACCGACAGATATTTCGCCAATACTGATATTATGAAAACCCAAGCCAAAAGAATGGTTGATATTCCAGTGCGTGTGCAACAAATCAATCAGAGAATTCAAAAATATTTTAAATCGGTTAATAGTGTGTTTCAGTATTACCAATTAATTGATACACAGTATCCTTTAAATCAAAATGTACCTCCTAGTTCACATACGGAAGATGGGTATAGATTGCCGGCATCCGTTACCAATAAACCAGGTGGCGAACCCAATATTGCCTTACTAACAAACATTACTATGGAAACCTTTTTTCAAGGCGGAAATCAGTCTGCTTCAAATTTAATGGAAGCCAATCCAGCTAGTGACATCACTATATTTGGAACAGAAAGTTGTATGGGCTGCCATTCCAGTGCTGGAATTTACAATAAAATTGAAAATGGTAAATTTATAACGGGAGATCAATTATCGGGAGATTTTAGTTGGTTGTTGTCGCAAAGAGCACATTGGGATGAAAAAATACCAAGACCCTTAACACCAGCAACTAATACGAAGTAAAATCATAAAAAAAGTGAGCTTTTAAGCTCACTTTTTTTATTTTTTATTGCCCTTTTATGGCCAATTTATGCAAAAATTTAATTACTTCAACCGAAGAATCGGAAGAAGCACCATTAACAAATACACCTTTTTTACCTTCTTTTGATTGAATTCCATACACCCAAGATTCATCATCAGGATTGGTATTTCCTTCATAACGATAGACGTGATGAATTTCGAAATGATCTGGATTTCGTTCAATTTCTTGTTCATTGATATTGTAATCATAGTCGTATCCTTTCTCTTTCAATAATTCTAAAGCTTCTGATACGGAAGCATAATGATATCTTTCTGACATAGCGTTTGTTTTTTATAGTTTTCATAAAGTTATCAATTTTAAGCTCATTAACATTTAAAGTAATGTTAAAGTAGGAAAGATTTTATTATTTTCAGAAATAAAATTATTGTAAGTTTGCAGCGCAGACCGCCTTATCGTTCCTAATTTTAGGAGAGGAAAGTCCGGACACCAAAGAGTAGCATAATGGGTAACGCCCATCCGCCGAGAGGTGAGGACAAGTGCAACAGAAAGTATGTACAGATAATGCTGTAGTGAAACCAGGTAAACTCTATGCGGTGAAATGCCAAGTATATCAACAACTCTAACTTCGGTTAGATAAGAGCTACTCGTTCGATGTTGAAGGGTAGGCAGCTTGAGCTAAACAGTAATGTTTAGTCTAGATAAATGATAAGGCTCCTTAGGGAGACAGAATCCGGCTTATAGGTCTGCTTTTTTCTAAATTTTTCGACTTCTTAAAAATGTTATTTATACGTTAAATAACGGATTTTCATCGATTTAAAATATTTTTTTTAATTAAATTTATAGAACACTTATATAGAAAGCGTTTCTTTTTAGATAAGTGGTAAGTAAACTATAAAAAAATAAATCTTATGAAAACTGAAAATTTAAAAATTGATGTAATCAAGCGCATCCTCTCCATTGATGATGAAGCAATTTTAGAAAGTATTGCTTTATTTATAGAAGAAAAATTAGATAATAGTTATGATAAATTCTATTATGATGATGAAGATGAGACACAAAAAGGAATTGAAACTATTTTAAAAATGGTTAAAGAGTTTAAGTAATTAAAAGTCTTCTTCACTTTCTTCTTTTTCAATTTCTTCTTCGTCAAAATCAAATTCAAAAAAGGAAAAAACGGTACCACCGTAATTTTTAGAGAAAGAAAAATTTATTAGATGATCTAATTTGGTATGTTTAGAATGTTCAATGATAAGCATACCTTCTTCATCTAATATATTATTTTCAAATATTTGTAACGCAATTTTTTCAAAATCTTCTTGTGATAAATCATAAGGAGGATCTGCAAAAATAATGTCATAGCTTGCATTACATCTTTCTAAATACTTGAAAGTATCCGATTTAATTGCTGAAATATCCAAGTCTAATTCAGCTGCAGTTTTTTTAATAAAAGCGACACAACCCATATCTGCATCTACAGCAACTACTGCATTACTACCTCTTGAAGCAAATTCGTAGCCAATATTACCAGTACCTGCAAATAATTCTAGAATTTTGAGTCCACTAAAATTGAAAAAATTATTCAAGATATTAAATAAAGCTTCTTTAGCCATATCTGTAGTAGGGCGTACGGGTAATTTTTTTGGAGCTTGAATTCTTTTTCCTTTATGTTTACCTGAAATTATTCTCATGAATTAAAAAGTATGAAATTAGTACGAATTTCGCTAGCAGTTTGATCATAAATACTTGTCCATTTAGTTGTGTCAAATAAATTACAGTTTCTTATAAATTTATAAGCCATTTTAAAATAATCATCTGTTTCTTCAATTGATCCTAATAGAAAGATTGGGGTAGTTTCAGGACTTATTTGCAATTGTTCGTAAGTAAAAAGAATATAATAGATAAAATCTTCTGGAGTTGTATATTCAAAAGAATTAAAAAGCAATAATTGTTGGTTTTTAACCACTACAATTTCAAAATGTCCTTTTTGTATATGAACAAATACTTCTTTTTCAGGATTTCCAATCGAATGATCTAAAATTTTCTTTACTAATATCGAATTTACGTTTTTATAGTCAAAAGAATGGTATTGGTCCAATAAGAAATTGTTAATATTTACATACGGAACATATACATTCGAAATATCGTAATTTTCTATTTTATCAAATGTAAAAAAGTCTGTATCAAACACTTTTACATTGTATTGCAAATAGCTTCCCATGAAATTAGTATCAAATAACACATCGGGAACCAATGTGTTTAAACTATTATCATGTAAAATTACAATTTCATCATAAGTATTGGAAAGTATAGTATAATCTGTAAAAACCTTCCATAATTGTTCTTCGATTACATTACTTTTTATGTAATCCACATTCTGATAAGTGATTACCTTTTTTGAAATTAAATCAAAGACACAAAAAGAAAGTCCACTCAGAGAGACCTGAATGGACAACTTTTTATAATTTTTGGTTGTAATATCGTTAGTCGTTATTACCATATCTTTTTGGCCAGTTTCCAGATAGTGTTACGTCCACTAAAGAACCTAGGATTACTTTATCTCCGTTAATTTCGTTAATATCTTCTACTTTATTTTCTTGAGCTAACAAATCTTGATCTAAGTCAGCTAATAATGCATTTTTATCGATAGTAGCTTCTAAAACAGGAAGTTTTGTTTCGTTTCTATATACGAAACCAGTTTTCATTTCAACTGGAACTTCAATTTCATTAAATTTAACAGAATTTAAACGCTTGTAACGGTCATTTCCACTAAATAATGAGTCTTTAACAGAAACAGTTCCAATTTTATTAATGATTACAGTATCTTTAAAGAAACCACCTTCACCTTTTTCGTTAACTGTTAAATTAAAAGCTTTGTTTTTCTTACGGTCAATAATAGTGGTATCTTTTCTAGTGATGATATCGAATGTACCATTATCAATAAAAGCTACTAATTTATCAAATGAATCAGCATATTCACCATTTACTTTTTTATACCCTAATTGTGCTTTTTTAAGATCAATTAAAGTTTGAACAGCAACTTTATAACGCTCGTTTTTTGCTTCATCAAAACGAATAGGCTTCATTACAGATTCATAAATAAGGTACGCTAAGAAAAAAGTAGCAACCCAAAGAAGTATAGAAACTACTGGTCGAGCACCACTTGGCAGAAATTTATCAATCAACTTAACTAAGCCTAGTGCTACAAGGCATGTCAGAATTACGGAAATGATTAGTAACATTTATATTTAATTTTTTAGTTATATGGTACGCAAATCTACAATTTTTTTTTCTTCTCAAAAGAATTTCTTAAAAAAATCATCAGTATATTTGAAAAATTCTACAAGCCAATATTAAGAAATGATGAAATCTTCACTGTTTTACAAAACTTTACGCGATAATTTTCCTTTTGAACCGACTTTAAAACAAGATATTTTTTTTCAAAAAATTGCCAATTTTGTTTTAAATGATAAAAATAATGAAATTTTTATATTAAAAGGATATGCTGGAACGGGTAAAACAACCTTAATTTCTACTTTAGTTAATTATTTAAAAGAAGCCAATAAAAAATATGTTTTATTAGCACCTACTGGAAGAGCGGCTAAAGTAATTAGTAATTACTCCCAAAAGCCAGCTTTTACTATTCATAAGCGGATTTATTTTCCCAAAAAGAGTCAGTCTGGTGGCGTATCTTTTACGTTGCAACAAAATAAGTTTAAAAATACCATTTTTATAGTTGACGAATCTTCCATGATTTCAGATACATCTCAAGAATCTAAATTGTATGAAAACGGTTCCTTATTAGATGATTTGATTTTTTATGTAGATCAAGGCACCAATTGTAAACTTGTTTTTATCGGAGATACAGCGCAATTACCACCTGTAAATTTAGAAGTTAGCCCCGCTTTAAATAGCGATACGCTTAGCATTCATTTTGATAAAGAAATTCACCAAATAGAATTGGATGAAGTAATGCGACAAGCAGAAAAATCTGGAATTCTATTTAATGCTACCGCTTTAAGAGAAGAATTGAAATCGCATTTTATTGATGCTTTTAAATTTCAACTTAAAAGTTTTAAAGATATTATTCGATTGCAAGACGGTTATGAAATTGAAGATGCCATTTATCAATCTTTTGAGAAAAACGGGTCGGAAGAAACAGCTTTTATAGTGCGATCTAATAAAAGAGCCAATCAGTACAACCAACAAATTAGAGCTAAAATTTTAAATAGAGAAGGTGAGCTATCAACAGGTGACTTATTGATGGTGGTAAAAAACAATTATTTTTGGCTTAAAGAAAATTCAGATGCAGGTTTTATAGCCAATGGTGATATTATAGAAGTACTTAAAATTAACTCTATTCAAGAATTGTATGGTTTTAAGTTTGCCAAAGTAACCATTCGAATGATTGATTATCCGAATCAACCTTCTTTTGAAACCATGTTACTATTGGACACCATTACTAGTGAATCACCCTCATTAACGTATGAAGAGTCTAATTTGCTTTATCAAGAAGTAATGAAAGATTATGAAGAAGAAAGGCAACAGTATCGAAAATTTTTAAAAGTGAAAAATAATCCGCATTTTAATGCGCTTCAGGTTAAATTTTCGTATGCTATGACCTGTCATAAATCGCAAGGTGGGCAATGGAATACTGTTTTTGTAGAACAACCGTATTTGCCAAATGGAGTTGATAGAGATTATTTAAGATGGTTGTACACCGCGATTACAAGAGCCAAAGAAAAATTATATTTGATTGGTTTTAAAGAGGAAAGTTTCGAAAATTAAATTAATCCCAATTTTAGATAGTCATGAATTTGGTACTGATAAATGTTACATTGGTATTTTATAATGTATTTGTTAATAATTGTTTTATTTTATTTAGATAGCAAAAAATATAAAATGAAGAATAATTTTAAATTTGTATCGAATAAATTGGATATTCATCATTCAGATTTAAAGATAAATATTAGTACAAAACAATCTTTTCATTGGAGTGAATTAGTCTATTTTGTTATTCTTCCAATGTTTTTAAGTGTTTTTTTGGTAGATAGAATAATAGCTCCGATTTTATGTATATTAATTTTCAGTATTTATTTTTTAATTCGTTTACCTAAGAGTGTTTTTTATTATGAAATTGAAATTGATTTAGTTGATAAAATAGTTTTTAAAAAAAACTTCAAGGGTAATCAATTGATTAATAAAAGGAAAGTAATTGATGTAATTTCTATGGAAAACTTTCATTTTAAAGAAATTAATAGAAATGGTAAAAATTGTTATGTATTAATTTATCAAATATCTAAGATTAATGAAGAACTAATCATGATGAATAGTGAAGATTACATTAAGTTTAAAGAGATTTTAGAACAATATAATCAATAATAATGAAAATAATAGCTGTTATTCCTGCCCGTTACGCATCCACTCGTTTTCCTGCTAAATTAATGCAAGATTTAGGTGGAAAAACAGTAATTCTTCGAACGTATGAAGCTGCATTGGCTACTGGATTGTTTGATGATGTATTTGTGGTTACAGATTCAGAACTAATTCATAATGAAATAGTTATAAATAATGGAAAAGCCATTATGAGTGTTAAAGAGCATGAAAGTGGAAGCGACCGAATTGCAGAAGCGGTTGAAAATATGGAGGTAGATATCGTAATTAATGTGCAAGGAGACGAACCTTTTATAGATGCTGAACCACTAAAAAAAGTGATTGAAGTATTTAAAAATGACACAAATAAAACGGTAGATTTAGCCTCTTTAATGTTTGAAATACATCAAAAAGAAGACATTGAAAACCCAAATAATGTAAAAGTAATTACTGATCAAAACGGATTTGCCTTGTATTTTTCTCGTTCCGTGATTCCTTATCCAAGAGAAATAAATGTTGGTGTACGCTATATGAAACATATTGGTATTTACGCTTTTAGAAAAGAAGCCTTACTCGATTTTTATCGTTTACCGATGTTGTCTTTAGAAGCTTCTGAAAAATTAGAGCAATTGCGTTACCTAGAATATGGCAAACGTATCAAAATGGTAGAAACTGCGCATGTTAGCATTGGAATTGATACACCTGAAGATTTGGAGAAAGCAAGGAATATCATTGTAAATAAGAGATAAAAAAAATCATTATTCTTTTATTTAAGATAATTATTGAGTTATTATTTTTTCAATAATAATCAACTGATTGTAATATTCTACATTAGAAAAGGTTTTACAATAGTATTTTTCATTATCAAAAAGACGAATAAAAACATTATTTCTATCAATTTGTTTTTCGTTTAAAATCATGGTATTGAATAAAATAAATCCATTTTTTTGAAGTAATTGTTTACAAGCTTCAACAAATTCTTTTTTAAATAAAAATAAAGGCATTGTTGTGTCTTCAAAAATATCGATAATGATTAAATCGTATAGTTTTTCAGATTTTCGAACAAATTCATTGGCATCTGAAATTATAGTTTTGTAATTCTTTATTTGGTTCAAACCGAAATATTGATTGGCAATTTCAATACTACTCTCATCAATTTCTATACCTGTAATATTTCCTTCAAATTTAAATTCGTCTACTAAAGTTCGAATCACACTTCCACCTGCAACACCTAAAACAAGTATTTCTTGCATCGATTTAATTTTGTCAAAACCAATAGCTATCAAGCCTTTACGAAGTACTTTCTGTAAACTTCCATAGGAATAATTCGTGTTTTTAGAATCTAAAACCAATTTTCCATTATTCCATGACACTTCTAAGGTCTTACTAATTTTAGAGGGTTTTTCGTAAATTTTGATAGGGAGAATATAACTCAATAAACGTTTAATCATATAAAAAGTTTCTAATTGTAAATATAATTTTAATTTTACATCAAATTAGCATCTATGAAGCAAAAAATATATCGATTTATTTTCACAACCCTTTTTGGATGGCACGTAGAAGGTACCATTTCATCTGAAATAAAAAAATGTATTGTTATTGCCGTACCACATACGAGTTGGTGGGATTTTGTTATTGGTGTATTTGCAAGAGGTATTATTCATAAAGAAATTCATTTTTTGGCAAAAAAAGAACTTTTTGTTTTTCCATTTCATTATTTTTTCAAATGGATGGGAGGCGCTCCTTTAAATAGAGCCAAAAAAGAAAATAAAGTAGATGCTATAGCAAAGCTTTTTTCGGAAAAAGAGATTTTTCGTTTGGCTATTGCACCTGAAGGCACCCGTAAAAAGGTGGAAGAATGGAGAACTGGATTCTATTATATGGCTTTAAAAGCCAATGTACCTATCATTCCTGGTGTTTTTGATTATGGCAATAAAAAAGTTATTTTCCATCCACCATTTTATCCTACTGGAGACATTACTCATGATTTAACCGTTTTACATTCCTATTATAAAGGCGTTAAAGGTAAATTTCCAGAAAAAAGTTTCAATCCAAAAGAAATTTAAAACCAAAAGTAATTTTTTTTCGTAAATGCTTTTTAAGTATCAACTTTAAAAGAATTTTTTATGAAAAAAACAATCTTTCTTTCCGCCTTTGCGTCTTTATCGATACTTTCATGTAATGATGATGACAGCATGACAACTATGTCAGATTCAGAATTTAAGCTAGTAACTTCTAGCAACACTTCTGGAAAAATTTCTTTTACGGATTTATTACTGCTTAACCCAACCACTGTTTCTCTTTCGGTTAACGGAACCGATAATGATGGAATTTATTATGATAGTAGTTCAGACGAAGTCATCTTAGCTTCTAGAACCAATAATCGAATTGAAAGGTATACGAACTTAAAAAACACTGTTGAAGCAAAAACAGATAATTTAATGCTAGCGAATTTTAATTTAAATGCCGATTTTACAAATCCAAGAGAAATTGCAGTTTCAGATGACAAAGTAATTGTAACTCAGGACCAAGCTGCTAGTAATAGTGATACGAATAAATTGTTAGTTTACCAAAAAACAGCAACAGGATTTACATTAGTAAATGAATATATTTTAGATTTTAAAGTTTGGGGAATTCATATAAATGGGAATAACTTATATGCTATTGCAGATTTAACGAGTGACTTAGTGGTGTTTAATAACTTTTTTTCTTTGCCTTCAGGAAATATAAGCGCTTCTAAAAGAGTAACTATTGAAGGGTTGACTAGAACACATGGAATAACCTACTCACCTGAAGATGATGTGATGATTTTAACAGATGTGGCTAGTGCTGCAGATGCTACAGATGGAGGCTTAGTTATAATTAATAATTTTACCAATATATTTGGGACTACATCCAATATGGGAACGATTGCTATGTCAAATCAAATTAGAGTTTATGGTTCAAGTACTACTTTAGGTAACCCTGTAGATGTTGCTTATGATTATGTTTCTAACCGAATTTATGTTGCTGAACGAGCAAATGCTGGAGGAACCGTCTTAACTTTTGATTTTCCAGCTACTTCTGGAAATATTGCACCGGTATCAACTCGTGCAGAAGCAGGTGTAGCAGCGGTGTATTTATTTAGAAAATAAAATATGTGAAAATAGTTTTTTTGAATTAGTAGATTTTAGTTTTTAAAAGCGTTATTTCATTGAAATAGCGCTTTTATTTTTTATGATATTTTTTAAAAGTACCATTTTTATAAAAAATCACTATATAATCTAGGTCTTCCTCTATGGTGCTCAAATTTTCAATATTTGATTTTTTTTCAAAATTAGTTTCAATTGCGGCAGTATTTTCTGGGTAATCCATTTGTGTAAATAAATCACTTTCTGAAACAGTTTCTTTTTTTTCTTCTGAAAAAGAATTAGATGAAATAGGAGTGTTAATTTTTTCATCATACTTTTTTTCAGATTTAGGAAAATTTCCTTTTCCATTTAGAATCCAATATAAATCTACTTCAGGAAAAATCTCAATCACTTTTAAAATAAAATCTAAACTAGGCTTGTTTCTTCCAGAGAGAAGGTGGGAAATACTAGATCGTTGTACATCGATACGATCTGCAAAGGCAGAGGCCGATAAGCCATAATAATCGAGTATGATTTGTAGTCTTTTTATAAAATCATCAATGTTTACCATTGTAAATTGCATTTGAAAATTCACTTGTTTACAAATGTAATAAAAAGAAAAATAATGCACAAATTATTATTGGTTACAAATGTAAATATAGTGAAATAAACTAAACTTTTACATTAAATAAATACGATTAAACGACTGATTAGTAGTTAATTATGTTTGAAATGTTAAAATAGTTTAAATATGTAAATCAATACTGTTTACTAACGTGTAATTACATAGAATAATCTGTTTACACAAGTATACAAAAAAAGATTTTTTAATGTTTACAAATGTAAATGATATCTTGTTTACATTTGTAACTTAATAAAAAGACATGGATAGTTTACAATTAGCAACAACCTATTTGCAGTCAGATTTACAAGGAAGGTATATAACAAATGAGGATATTCTGCCACTAATAAAACTTTTGAATAATCGATTTAAAATTAACCTAGAAGGAAAATCTGTTTTAGATAAACCTATTTATAGTGTTCGATTTGGAATTGGTAAGATAAAAGTTTTTGCTTGGTCTCAGATGCATGGAAATGAATCTACTACTACAAAAGCTTTATTTGATTTTTTTAATTATTTAGCATCAAATGAAACTCTAGCTGAGAATTGGTATACTAGTTTTACCTTTTTAAGTATTCCTATATTAAATCCAGATGGCGCTGTTGCTTATACTCGAGTAAATGCGAATCAAATCGATTTAAATCGGGATGCTTTTGATATTACACAACCAGAAAGTAAGCTGTTGCGTCGTATATATGAAGAATTTGAACCGGATTATTGCTTTAATTTACATGATCAACGTACTATTTTTGGAACAGAAATGAATGATTTGCCAGCTTCTGTATCTTTTTTGGCTCCTGCTTTTGATGAAACCAGGGCTTTTAACGAAACTAGACATAAGGCAATAGCAATTATAAATGCTATGAATTCGAATTTAGCTTCATTTATTCCAAACCAAATAGGGCGTTTTGATGATTCTTTTAATATTAATTGTATTGGAGATTATTTAACGTATAGAAATACACCCACAATTCTTTTTGAAGCAGGGCATTATAAGGAAGATTATCAAAGAGATGAAGTTAGAAAATTTATTTTTTGTGCGCTTTGGAGTGGTTTTCAAGCAATTAACGAAAACGTTATAGTTTCTAATAATTTGGAGGATTACTTAAATATTTCTCAAAATTCTAAGTGTTTTTACGATTTTCTTTATAAAAATGTTAGAATTATTGATAATTCTCAAGAAAAATTAATTAACTTTGCTGCTCAATTTACTGAGATATTAAAAGATGGAGCAATTCATTTTGAAGCCTATATTGTTCAAATAGAAAATTTGGAAGGATATGTAGGTCATTATGAGTTTGATGCAGAAGGAGGGGTATTTAATGCGAATTATGGAAACAAGCCAAAGCTTGGTGAAAAAGCAAATTTTTCAATTGATGACCGTATTAAATTTATAAATGGGATACAATATCAACAGCTATAAACCGTTTAAGTACAATAAATTTATATAATTCTCTTATGAGTAAGTTTCGTTTAGATGAAGTTGATCATCAAATTTTAGACATGTTGATTGACAATACAAGGGTTCCTTTTACAGATATTGCTAAAAAATTATTAATATCTGCTGGAACAGTGCACGTTAGGGTAAAAAAAATGGAAGATGCAGGAATTATTCAAGGTTCTTCATTAACTTTAGATTATGAAAAGTTAGGATATTCTTTTATTGCTTATGTAGGAGTGTTTTTACACAATACTTCACAGACTAAGTTTGTTTTAGAAAGAATTAATCAAATTCCTTATGTAACTGTAGCGCATGTTACAACAGGTAAGTTTAATATTTTTTGTAAAATTAGAGCAAGAGATACAAAACATGCTAAAGAGGTAATCTTCATGATTGATGATATTGAAGGGGTATACAGAACAGAAACTATGATTTCTTTAGAAGAAAGCATTAATGATAAAAAACGTTTAATGCATACCATTTTTAAAGAACTTTAATATTAATTTAAATCCCGATTTTTTCGGGATTTTTTTTATTCTATTTTTATGATACACTTTAATGAAAATGAATTTGCCCCTTTTTATGCAAATTATATTGCCAAATCGTTACAACATACCAATATAATTGAAGGGCTACAACAACTGAGAGATGAAAATATTGCTTTTTTTCAAGCTATTCCTAAAGATAAATTAGAATATCAATATGCAGTAGGGAAGTGGACACCTAAAGATATTCTATTGCATTTAATTGATGCAGAACGTATATTTAGTTATAGAGCTTTACGTATTTCTAGAAATGATAGTACTCCTTTGCCAGGTTTTGAAGAAAATGATTACGTGCCATTTGCCAATGCGAATAATCGAACTATAGAGAGTTTGCTGGAGGAATATAAAGCGGTTAGAAATGCAACTATAACTTTATTTGATAATTTGACAGAAGATCAGTTATTGCGTGTTGGTATTGCTTCAAACAGTACAGTTTCGGTTCGTGCTATTGGAAGTATCATTATAGGACATGAATTGCATCACAAAAGCGTGCTTCAAGAACGATATTTATAAAAAAATAAGGCATGTAATTTACATGCCTTATTTTTTTATTAATCTTCGTCTGAATCTTCGTCTTCATCATCAGCCTTATCTTCCACATCATCAGCATCTGTATCATCGTCATCGTCATCGTCATCGTCTAAGTCAATACCTTTGATAGGATCTAATACAGGTACATCTATAGTGTCATCAATATCATCATCCTCATCGAAGTTTTCAATTCGATCAGCTAGTTTTGTACTTACTTTTACTAAATAAATAGTATCTTCCGTACGTACTTCTACAGCTTCAATTGCTTCGTTTTTAGCGTTCTTAAAACGGATAATGTCTGACTCGTCATATCCTTCAGGAAATTTTTCAACTAATAAAGTTAAAATTTCGTTTGTCAATTTTGCGTAATCAACAATAACTCTTTTCATTGGGTTGTTTTTATTCATAGATATTTTTCAAAAGTAATATCCTAAATCAAATTATCAAACAATTTTTATAAAAAAAAATAAAAAAAATTAATGGCCTAAAATATAAGCGAAAATTAAAGGCGCAACTATCGTAGCATCAGACTCTACAATAAATTTAGGCGTTGTAATATCTAATTTTCCCCAAGTAATTTTTTCATTAGGAACCGCTCCAGAATAAGAACCATAACTAGTGGTTGAATCTGAAATTTGGCAAAAATAACTCCAAAATGGAATATCGTGCATTTCCATATCTTGATATAACATTGGAACTACACAAATTGGGAAATCTCCAGCAATTCCACCTCCAATTTGGAAGAAACCAACACCTTTTCCACTTGAATTTTTTGGATACCAATCCGCTAACCACATCATGTATTCAATACCGCTTTTAGTAGTAGAAGCTTTAAATTCTCCTTTAATACAATAAGAGGCAAAAATATTCCCCATAGTACTGTCTTCCCATCCAGGAACTACAATAGGTAAGTTTTTCTCAGCAGCTGCAACCATCCATGAATCTTTAGGGTCAATTTCATAATATTGCTCCAAAACTCCTGAATTAATCATTTGGTACATGAATTCGTGAGGGAAATATCTTTCTCCAGCTTTATCTGCTTTGTTCCAAATATCATATAAATGGGATTGCAGTCTTCTGAAAGCTTCTTCTTCTGGAATACACGTATCTGTTACACGGTTGTAATGGTTTTCTAATAAATCCCATTCTTCTTGAGGTGATAAATCTCTATAATTAGGTACTCTTTTATAGGAATTGTGAGCAACCAAATTCATAATGTCTTCTTCTAAGTTTGCGCCAGTACAAGAAATAATATGAATTTTATCTTGACGAATCATTTCTGCTAATGATTTTCCTAACTCAGCGGTACTCATTGCGCCTGCTAAAGTTACCATCATTTTCCCGTCTGCTAATAAATGTTCTTCATATCCTTTTGCAGCATCTACTAAGGCAGCAGCATTAAAATGAAGATAATTTTTCTCTATAAATTGACTAATTGGTCCTTTGCTCATTTTTCTTTTATTTATTTCTTATTATAACCTAAAATATTTAATACTTCTTCAGCATTTTGCTGTTCTGAGAACACTTCGGTTGCTATAATGCCGTTTTTGTCTCGATCAATTAATATGTGTTTGGGTTGTGGAATTAAACAGTGGTGTAATCCTCCAAAACCACCAATTGTTTCTTGATAAGCTCCTGTGTTAAAGAAACCAATGTATAAAGGTTTTTCTTTATTGTATTTTGGCAAATATACCGCATTCATATGTTGTTCTGAATTGTAATAATCATCACTATCACATGTCATTCCTCCTAATAAAACTCTTTCGTAAGTATCATTCCATCTATTTACGGCTAACATTACAAATCGCTTATTGATTGCCCAAGTGTCAGGTAAAGTAGTAATGAAAGAGGAATCAATCATATTCCAATATTCTCTATCGTTTTGTTGTTTTTGATACAATACCTCGTAAATAGCTCCTCCAGATTCACCTACAGTAAACGAACCAAATTCTGTAAAAATATTGGGAACATCAATTTCTGCTTCATCACAAGCAATCTTGATTTGATTTAAGATTTCATCAATCATATATTGATAATCATATTCAAAAGCTAAGGAGTTTTTAATTGGGAAACCACCACCAATATTTAAACTATCCAAAGTAGGGCATTCTTTTTTAAGTGCGATGTAAACTTTCATACACTTTAAAAGTTCGTTCCAATAATAAGCAGTATCTCTAATTCCAGTATTAATAAAAAAGTGAAGCATTTTAAGCTCTAATTTTTTATTTTCTTGAATTTGTTTTCTGTAAAAAGGTAAAATGTTTTTATAACCAATACCTAAACGCGAAGTATAAAACTCAAATTTAGGTTCCTCTTCAGCAGCAATACGAATACCAATTTTGATTTTACTTTTAATTTGCTCTTGTAAAAGATCTAATTCTTCATAATTATCAATAATTGGAATGGTGTTTTTATGTCCTGTATTGATTAATCGCGCTATATTTTCAATATATTGATCTCTTTTAAAACCGTTGCAAATAACAAAAGTATTTTTGTTGATTTTACCTTCTTCAATTAATTTTTCAACGATATTTATATCGAAAGCGGAAGAAGTTTCAATGTGAATATTATTTTTTAAAGCCTCATTCAATACAAATTCAAAATGAGAACTTTTGGTACAGTAACAATAATAGTATTTTGCATCATAATCATGCTTTTCCATAGCATTACGGAACCATGTTTTCGCTCTTTTGATGTTTTTTGATATTTTAGGTAAATACGTAAATTTTAATGGCGTACCATATTCTTCTACTAATTTCATTAAATCAATTCCGTGAAATTGAAGGGTATCTTTATTTAAAGTGAATTCTTCTTGAGGAAAATAAAAAGTTTGGTTAATTAAATCGTAATATTTAGTATTCATTTGAAAAATAAGATTTTAAAGTTTAAAAAAAAGGATCATTTCAGTTTGTTTCTTTTTTTTATACTCTAATATTTGAAAATTGAATTAATAATTTCTCCCTAAAGGTTTTAGAGAAAATAAAAGCGTCAATAAAAGAAAAAGTAGCCCATAAAAAACATAAACTGATAGACAAATCAGTTATTGTATTTGCACTACTGCATTTCGAAAAACGAGAAAATGAGTGTTCTTTCATTCCCACAAAGGTAAAAAAATATTATTATCAAATAATAATGATACAGGTAAAAATAATTAAGATTTATAATCTTCAAAAGCCTTGTAAATCAGTTCGTTTTCACAAGTTTCGTTAATTTTACAGTGACCAATTTTATCTAATAAGGCAAATTGTACCGTTCCAAATTCATTTTTTTTGTCATAAATAAGTAAATCAATGCAATTTTTTATGTCATTTTGATTGAATGATACTGCGTCATAAATATCACTTAAAATATATTTAATTTCATGGTGTTCTTCTGAAGTAAGTAAGCCTTTTTCTTTAGAAATGAAACTTTCCAAAATCATTCCAATTGCAATAGCTTCTCCATGGAGTAAACTCTTTTTGTTTTCATTTTCCAAAAAATAACTTTCTATAGCATGCCCTAAAGTATGACCGAAATTCAGTGCTTTTCGAATGCCATTTTCGGTTAAATCTTGAGAAACAATTTCATTTTTTATTACAATTGATTGATGAATTAAAGTATCTAAATCATCTGTGCTTAAATCAGATAAGTTTTTTAAATTATCCCAATAGATTTTATCGAATATTAGCCCATGTTTTAACATTTCTGCAAATCCAGAACGCATTTGTTCACCAGGTAAAGTTTCTAAAAAATGCGTATCAATGATAACTGCTTTAGGTTCTCTAATAATTCCAATTTGATTTTTCAAGTTGCCTAAATCCACACCATTTTTACCGCCAATGGATGCATCCACCATGGATAATAAAGTAGTAGGTATATTTATAAAGTCGATTCCTCTTTTAAAAGTACAAGCAATAAATCCACCCAAATCGGTAATTACACCACCTCCTAAATTTAAGATGATACTTTTTCGATCACCACCCAATTCGGTTAATGAATGCCAAATCTGCAAGCATGTTTCAATATTTTTATGTTCTTCACCGGCTTCTAATTCAATAATTTCAATTTCCATTTCGATAGCCAATTGCGATAAAAAATGAGGCAAGCAATAATTTGAGGTGTTTTCATCAACTAGGATGAATAATTTAGAATACTTTTGTGGCAATAAAATACTATTAAGGTATTCGTATCCTTTTTCATTAAATAAAACCTGATAATTATTGGCTTGAATGGTTTGCATGGTAATCAATTTCAATTTATTGCAAAATAAGGCAATTTTTATTTAAAATTACAATGGTGTAAAGTATATTTGCATCACAAAAACAAAGCCCAAGAATGGAAAAAATATTCAACAATACTCAAGTTGCTTTTTCACTAAAAAGTGATACTGAATTAGAAAGAGCCTATTTTTTATTCAAATTAATTGAAAGTCAGCCACTTGTAAGAATTGGTACTGCTGTAACTAATTTTGCTTTAAAGGCACATTTACCAGTAGAAGGCTTAATTAGAAGTACGGTTTTTGATCATTTTTGTGGTGGTATTAATGAAAAAGATTGTCTTTCTGTAGTTGATAAGATGTTTACCAAAGGGGTTTCGTCTGTATTAGACTATTCTGTAGAAGGTAAAGAAGAAGAAAATCAGTTTGATGCAGCCTTAGAAATGACGTTAAAAACGATTGAATTTGCAAAAGAGCGTTTAGCAATTCCTTTTGCTGTTTTTAAACCGACGGGTTTAGGTCGTTTTGCATTATATCAAAAAATAGGTGAAGGGAAATCGTTTACTACAGAAGAACAAGCAGAATGGAATAGAGTAGTAGTTCGTTTTGATACAGTTTGTAAAATGGCTCATGATAAAGGCGTTGCTGTTTTAATTGACGGTGAAGAGAGTTGGATGCAAGATGCTGCAGATGATTTGGTTACTGAAATGATGCGCAAATACAATAAAGAGAAAGCGATTGTTTTCAATACCTTGCAATTGTACCGTTGGGATCGAATGGAATATTTGCGAAAATTAAACGCCATTGCAAAAGCGGAAGGGTTTTATGTAGGTATGAAATTAGTTCGTGGTGCATACATGGAAAAAGAAAATGCTAGAGCAGAGGAAAAAGGCTATACATCACCTATTTGTCATAGCAAACAAGCTACAGATGAAAATTATGATACAGCAGTAGCTTATATGTTAGATCATATTGATCATATGGCTATTTTTGCAGGAACACATAATGAGAATAGTTCGTACCGTTTAATGGAATTAATGGCAGAACGTAATATTGCTAAAAATGATCCAAGAATCTTTTTTGGTCAATTATATGGAATGAGTGATAATATCAGTTATAATTTGGCAGCCAATGGTTATAATGTGGCTAAATATTTACCATTTGGCCCTGTTCGTGATGTAATGCCATATTTAATACGAAGAGCAGAAGAAAATACTTCAGTTGCAGGACAAACGAGTAGAGAACTTGATTTGATAAAAAAAGAAAGAGCTAGAAGAAAATTATAAGATGAATCCCTTGAAAAAGGGATTTTTTTATGTTGTAAAATTATCGTTCATGAATTGTTTTTTGTATTTTTAGTTTACTAATAAACAACAGTTATGACAAGCACTACTTCAAAAGAACCCTTTATAATCGCAATTCCTGTATATGACGGCGTAGATTATATGGATATCGCTGCTCCAAGAGAAATATTTGGTTGGTTAGCAAAAGATCCTAGTTTTGAAAGAGAGGTTAAAATTTACTATGTATGCGGAAATCAACCTACTTTTACAACCATTAACGGAGTAAAAATAGCAGTTGAAGCCACTTTTGATGACGCCTTTGTACAAAAACCACATTTAATTTGGGTACCAGGTGGAGATGCTGATGTATTAGCAGCTATCATTGCCGATAAAGAGTCGCCATTTACAGCTTATGTAACTCAAGCAGGTTCTCAAGCAGAATGGGTATGTTCCGTTTGTGAAGGTGCCGTTTTGCTCGCTAATACAGGTTTGTTAAACGGACATACGATTACAACACATTGGGCATTTGTGAATTGTTTTGGAAAATATCCTGAAGTAACAGTCGCTGAAGGACATCCTAGATATGTGAAATCGGGAAATAGAGTTACGGGTGGAGGAATTTCCTCTGGATTAGATGAAGCCTTATATTTAGTAGAACTCATTGCAGGAAAAGAAAGTGCTATTTCGGTGCAAAGAACCTTACAATATTATCCTAAACCACCAGTGCATAGTATGATACCTGAAGCAGGGAGTTGCCCTGTGTTTAATTTGGTGACTGAATAAATAGTTGGAAGATAAATTATTTGCTGTTTTCTTTATTGTAGTAGTTGTTGTAATGTTTGGTTGCAAATTGCCTTTTAATACCTCTTTAATATCCTTTTTAAGTTTTTCAAAATCAATGTCTTTTTTATAAGTGTATGAGTATAAAGAACCACTTATTTCACCTTCTGAAGCTGTTTCTAATCTCTTAGTTAAAATATAATCAAAATTTTTATTATCTCCATGAAACATTAATACATGAAGTCTATAGAGTTGATCTTTATCAGTACCGTCTGGATTTGTGCTGTAAACATAGTAAACTACTTTTGTAAAGCTACTCGAATAACGATTGTCTGGTAATTCATGAAACCATTCATAACCCCAAACATTTTTGTCTTCCCATTTAAAAAAGTCGTAGTTGAAATACTCATCAATACCTTCGGATAATAAATTTGTTTTTTTAGCAGCATACATTTTTTCTTTCCATTTATTTCCTTCTCCGAAATTATTTAAACCATAATAGGAAACAATTATATTTTTTACAATAAAGAATTCTCTTTTTTTAAATTTTTCATCGAAAATTAATTCGCCTTTTTTAAAATCTTTTAAAGTTTCTAATCCTAATTCAAGTGATTCTTGAAATTTCTCTTGTAATCTATTTGTTTTTTCTAGATAACTACCAGTTAAAATTTTGTTCCAAAGTGTATAATTGTATAGTGTATCTTCTTTGGAAATTCTATTTTCTAAATCTTTAAATTTTAAATATGCATTTGTTATATCATCTTTATCTAATAATTGTTCAGCTTTTTGATATTCAATTAAAAAATTATTTTGGCTATGTGATAATATAGAAAAGAGAATTAATAAGGTGTAATGTTTTTTTCATTTGTAATTTAAGAATTAAAAGTAATAATCATGTTTTATTTAGTTTTCAAAAATTCTTCCAAAACATCTTCATAAGAACGATAGTCTCCAAGTCTAACCGTGTCAAATTCATCTTTGTTTTCATGAGTATAAATACCTATGCTATGCAATCCAATATTAATGGCATTAATTACTAATTTTGCTTTTTCAGGTATTTTTGGATTTTCAATCTTATCATAAGAAATAAAAGGATCTGAAATAGCTTTTCCATTTTCCCAAATAATTGCCATTTGATAACCTGGTCCACCAAAATAATCGGTTTCAATATAAATACATTTGCCTTTGAAAGACAATTCTTTGATAACTTGTTTAATTTCTGAAGTTAATTCTTGAAAAGGTTCAATTTTTTTTTCAGAATAACTAGAACTATATTTTGGTACAAAAGTTATTAAATAATAGTTTCCGACTAAGTTAACATGTGGCAATTTTCCATCATATTTAAAACTAGTAATAATTCCATTAATAGTATGTGCCATATTGTATTGATAAAGCATGAATTAATTTTGAAATATAAAGAAAATAGTTAGATTAATAGATTATTTATAATGAAAAAGCGCAAACAAAATTAGTTTACCCTTTATATTAATTTATTTTCAAATTGAATTAAACAGATTTAACAACTTCTTCTAATGCTCTTCTCGATTTGGGTTTTATTTGGGGTTGATTCGTATCTTCAGTATCTCTATAGCCAATAGCTACAGCTACTAAAGCATGATGATGATTCGATTTTAAAATAGTATCATATTTTTCGGGTTCAATACCTTCCATAGGTGTAGAGTCGATATTCATGGTAGCACAAGCACTTAAGAAAACGCCTAACGCTAAATATACTTGTTTGTCAAACCACGCTTTTATTTCTGCTTCTGGTAAAGGTTTTATAAATTGGTTGTAATACCCTACCGCACCTTCTGGTAGTGTTGCTTGAATTTGTTCTTCAAATGCTGTAATACTATCAATTCGGCTAAAAACAACTAGCGTATCACAATTGATTACTTTGGTATCATTAAAAAAAGATGCTTTGGCTAATTCGTTTTTGGTTTTTTCATCACTTATAAATGTAAATTTCCAAGGTTGACTGTTTATAGAAGACGGACTCAGTCTTACAATTTCTTTTAATTGTTCTAAAGTGTCTTTTTTAATTTTTTTAGAAGCATCGTATTTTTTTGTAGTGTAACGCTCTTGTATAGCTGTAATAAAACTCATATTTTTGTGATTTGATTTATACTATATTTTTTATAGTTACAAAAGTAAGTATAGTATTTTTGTTGTGCAATAACGGTCAAAAAGGATAGTTTAAATTTAATAAAAAATAAAGTATGTATACAGTAAAAGGAAAAGAATATCCTTGTTGTACCAGTGTTACGATGGGAATTATTGGTGGAAAGTGGAAATCGGTGATTTTATTTTATTTGATTAAAGAACCGTTGCGTTACAATGAGTTGCGAAAAAAAATGAAAGATGTTACCGAACGTACGTTGAGTTTGCAGTTAAAAGACTTAGAGGCTGATGGTGTGATTCAAAGAAAAGTATATACTACAAAGCCTCCTTTAAAAGTGGAATATTCATTAACCGATTTTGGAAAAACGCTTATTCCACTTTTGCAAGAAATGGCTAAATGGGGTGATTATGTAGTGAAAAATGAATTGGAAACCATCGTATAATTATTTTTTAGAACTCATTATGAAGGTTATTTTTCCGCCATTCATAATTTCATCATGAGTAATGTAATAACGTTCTAACGTCTTCCCATTCAGGATAATTTTTTTTACATATGGATTAGTTTCTGATTGGTTTTGAGTAGCAACTTCAAATGTTTTTCCATTTTCTAAATGAATGATTGCATTTGTAATTAAGGGACTACCAATTGCGTATTCTAAAGAACCAGGAGCCACTGGATAAAATCCCATGGAGCTGAAAATATACCAAGCACTCATTTGCCCGCAATCGTCATTTCCTCCTAAACCATCGGGTGTAGGTTTGTATTGCATTTTTAATATTTGACGTACTCTTTCTTGTGTTTTCCAAGGTTGGTCTGCCCAATTATACAAATAAACTACATGATGCGCAGGTTCATTGCCATGTACATAACCTCCTATAATTCCATCTCTTGTGATGTCTTCGGTTTCTGCAAAGAAAGCATCAGATAAATGCATGGTGAAAAGGGTGTCTAATTTTTTACCAAATTGTTTTTTGCCTCCCATAATTGTTACCAATGCATCAGGATTGTGTGGTACAAAAAAACTATAATTCCAACTGTTTCCTTCAATAAATCCTTGTCCGTGCGTGCTATAAGCATCAAAGTCTTTTTTGAATGTTCCATTGGCTAATTTAGGTTCCATAAAACCTGAAACTGGATTGAAATTATTTCTCCAATTTTCGGAACGTAGTATAAACTCGTTGTAAATATCAGTCTTATTTAATTTTTTTGCCAATTGTGCAATAGTCCAATCGTCATATGCATATTCTAATGTGTTGGAAACCGAAATACCACTTTTTTCGGCTGGAATATACCCTTTGTCGATATAGTAGCCAATTCCTTCATAATTGCTTTTCCTTGCTGTAATAACACAAGCATTTAAAGCCGCTTCTGCATCACCTGTATACGTTCCTTTTAAGATAGCATCTGCAATTACGGATACACTGTGATAACCGCTCATGCACCAATTGTCATTCGCATGGTGACTCCAAATAGGAAGCATGTGTAAACTACTTTGGTCATAATGAGCTAACATAGAAGCAACCATATCTGCATTTCTTTTGGGTTGGAGAATATTAAATAAAGGATGTAAGGTTCTATAGGTATCCCAAAGTGAAAAAGTTGTATAATTTGTAAAACCATTCGCTTGATGTACATCTTGATCTAACCCTTTGTATTCTCCATTTCTGTCTTGATAAACAGTAGGTGTAATAAAAGCATGGTACATAGCTGTGTAGAAGTTGGTTTTATCATCAGGAGATGCATCAACCTGGATTTTATTTAATTCTTGATTCCAGCTATTTTGAGTTTGTTTTTTTACTTTTTCAAAATCCCAATGCGGTATTTCTTCTGTTAAATTTTGTAGTGCATTCTTTTGACTTACAGGTGATAAAGCAAATTTAACTTTAATTTTTTCATTTGCTTCTGTATCAAAATCAAAAAACATTCTTATTTTTTTACCTGCTATTTCTGGGAAATTATCTTCTTGATCAAATTTTCTCCAAAAACCTCGGTATACTTGTTTTTCATCAAAGTTTTTCTGACCATAATTCTTAAAAGGCTTGGAGAAACTCATAGCAAAATAGATTGTTCTGGTTCTAGCCCAACCATTGGTTTGTTTATAACCCGTTACCAAAGTATCATTTACAACTCTTATGTAAGTCCAAACATTTTTTTCGTCATAATTATAAATTCCAGCCATTAAATCTAAAATAATATGAGCTTGATCGGTTTTTGGAAAGGTATATTGATGCATACCTACTCTGGTAGAAGCCGTTAATTCTGCTGTAATATTATGATCATCTAGTTTTACTTTGTAATATCCAGCTTCGGCTAGTTCATTTTCATGAGAAAAAGTAGATCTAAACCCTTTTGAAGGTGCTGTTGCTGTTCCTGGATTTAATTGTAAATTTCCTATCGTTGGCATGATTAAGAAATCTCCTAAATCAGAATGGCCCGTTCCACTGAAATGGGTATGGCTAAAACCAACTATAGTTTTGTCATCGTACTGGTAACCTGCGCAATATCTATATACATCTGGATTGTATTTTCCATTAACAGCATAAGGAATTGTATCGGTATCTGGACTTAGTTGTACCATTCCAAATGGAGCGGTAGCACCCGGATAAACGTGTCCCATGCGTTGTGTTCCAATAATTGGTTTTACAAAAGGAATTAAGTTTTTTGAAGTTTGTTGGCCAAAAAAAAGTAGTGTAAAAAAACAGCTAATTGCTGAAAATAATGTTTTCATGATTTAATTGTTAGTAGATAGTGAAAAAGGGAAAGTATCGGTGGTTGTTCCCCTTTTTGTATTGGGTGTGTTATTCATAATAAAGTTAAAAGTACCGCCTTTTAAGATATCCTCATGGCTAATCCAATTGTTTTTATATTCTTTTCCGTTTAATTTAATTTTATCAACATATTTGTTTTCTGAACTAGTATTAGGTGCTTT
This sequence comes from Flavobacterium profundi, assembly GCF_006491645.1. Taxonomy (GTDB): domain Bacteria; phylum Bacteroidota; class Bacteroidia; order Flavobacteriales; family Flavobacteriaceae; genus Flavobacterium; species Flavobacterium profundi. Next base: position 269,182 of record NZ_VDCZ01000002.1, on the reverse strand, counting down.
AATGGTAAATGTTTTACCATTTTCAAGATGTAAAGTTACTTTTTTGAATAAAGGAGAACCTAATATGTACTGATTCGTTGCAGGACAAACAGGGTAGAAGCCCAAAGCGGAAAAAACATACCAAGCAGAGGTTTGACCATTATCCTCATCTCCACAATACCCGTCTGGAGTAGGTTTGTACATGCGTTCCATAACTTCTCTGACCCAATATTGTGTTTTCCAAGGTTGGCCCGCATAATTGTACAAGTAAATCATATGTTGAATGGGTTGGTTTCCATGGGCATATTGTCCCATATTTGCAATCTGCATTTCACGGATTTCATGAATTGTCCCTCCGTAATAGCTGTCATCAAAAACAGGAGCCATTTGAAAAACAGAATCTAGCATAGTGGTAAATTGTTGATGTCCGCCCATTAGTTGTGCTAATCCTTCAATATCGTGAAAAACACTCCAAGTGTAATGCCAACTATTGCCTTCTGTAAAAGCATCACCCCATTTTAAAGGATTAAAAGGTTTCTGAAAAGTTCCATCATTATTTTTTCCACGCATTAATTTTGTTTCAGGATCAAAAAGATGTTTGTAATTCATACTTCTATTTTCATATAAGTCAATTTCTTTTTGAGGGCGATTTAATAATTTGGCCAAACGGCTAATAGCAAAATCATCGTAAGCATATTCTAATGTTCTAGCTGCACTTTCATTAATGTCAACATTATAAGGAACATAACCCAATTCATTATAATACTGAACTCCTTTTCTTCCTGTAGCTTGTGGCCCTTCATTGTTTGCGCCATGGAGTAGTGCTTGATACAATTTTTCAATATCGTAACCACGCAAACCTTTTACGTAGGCGTCTGCAACAACAGAAGCTGAGTTATTGCCAATCATAATATCACTATAGGATGGGCTGCTCCATTCAGGTAACCAACCTCCTTCTTTATAATCGTTTAGTAACCCTTCTTGCATTTCCTTATTAATGGAAGGGTATATTAAATTTAAAAAAGGATATAACGCTCGAAAAGTATCCCAAAATCCAGTTCCAGCAAAGCGATATCCTGGCATGGTTTTACCAGAATAGGGACTATAATGAACGATAGCTCCATTGGTATCAATTTCATACATTTTCATTGGGAAAAAGAGAGTGCGATATAAGGTAGAGTAGAAGGTTCTAATTTGTTCTGTTGTACCTCCTTCAATTTGTATTTTTTCTAAAGTTGTATTCCAAGTATTCTTGGCTTTTTGTTTAACAGTATCAAAATTATCAGAACCAATTTCTTTTAGATTTTGTTCTGCTTGTTCAAAACTGATAAATGATGAAGCAACTTTAGCGTGAATAGTAGTGTTTTTATTTTTAATTATAAAATGAACAAGACTGCTTATATGTGATCCAGAAAGTTCGTTTGTATTAATTTTAGTTTTATCGTTCCAAAGAGTAGCGGTTGTAAAAGGAGTATCAAAAACAATGACAAAATAATTTTTGAAATTATTCAATTTTCCTCGTGCATATCTTGAACTGTAGCCAATAATTTTGTTTTCTGATGGAATGATTTTGATGTACGAACCTCTGTCATAAGCATCAATGGCTACAAAAGCACTGTCTGTTTTAGGAAAAGTAAATCTAAAGGAAGCGGCTCTTTCTGTAGGTGTGATTTCTGTAGTAACATCATAATCAGCCAAATAAACGCTATAATAATATGGTTTGGCGATTTCAGATTTATGACTGAACCAACTGGCTCTTTCTTCTTCATCAACGGTACCTTTACCTGTCATCGGCATTAAAGAAAACGGACCGTAATCGTTCATCCAGGGTGAAGGCTGGTGTGTTTGTTTGAATCCTCTAACTTTATTAGCATCATAGGTATATTGCCAACCGTTGCCATTGTTGCCAGTTTGTGGTGTCCAAGCATTCATTCCCCATGGCAATGAAATGGAAGGATAAGTATTTCCATTACTTAATTCATAACTGCTATCAGTTCCCATTAAAGGATTAATCCATTCAACTAAATCTGTTGGTTTCGCTATTTGTTGTGCATAAGAAAATAAAGTAATAAAAAATACTACTTTAACTAATTTAGATACCATTGAAGAAAATTATTATTTATATTCTTCAAATATACTTAATTATCATCTTTTGAAAAACATGGTGATAAATAAGTTGAGTTGTTGTATAGTTAAAATTGGCTATAATTTAATAAATATTGATTTTATTCATTCCTGATAAAATGAAATTGAGAATTTTGTGGTGTGACTCTTTGATATTCATCAATATCCATTTCAATAAAGATTAATTCATTCTTATTTAGGTAAGTAATTCGAGCAATTCTGTTATTGGTTCTTAATTCTATATACTTTCCTTGTTTATTATACATCCATTTTCCTGGATTTTCAGGATTGCTGAGTAAGAAATAGGAGTAATCACTATTAAACTGAACCTTAAAGTCTAAATCAATTTGAATGGGTTTGCCTTTAATGGACGCGGAACTTAAACTCCAAGTATGGCATAAGGTTTTTAGAACTTCTTCTTCACTTAAATTGATATTTTGTGCTTGGCTAGAATAAAATGGACTAAAAAGCAGTAAAATGAGTAGGTAGTTTTTTATCATTTATTACGGTGTTAAGTTAAGTAATAGTTTCAGATTTGAGAAAAGCGTGTCTTAAATATACGTATTTTTTGATTGAAAAAGAAATTTTTTTGAATAATCCAAAATTGAAAATAAAAAATAGGATTTTTTAGAGAAAAGTAGAAACAAAAAAATCCTACATTTCTGTAGGATTTAAGTTTTGTGGGCGATGAGGGGTTCGAACCCCCGACCCCCTCGGTGTAAACGAGGTGCTCTGAACCAGCTGAGCTAATCGCCCCAATGAATCGCAACCAATATTCCTGGATTGCGAGTGCAAATATACAAGGTTTATTTGTATCTGCAAGTGTTTTTAATAAAAAAATTATTTTTTTTCAATCTTTTCCAAAACCACTTTTGAAGGGTAATTAATCATGGTAATGTTAATTTCTTCATTTTGAGTAGTTTTGCCTTCTATAATATAAATTTTTCCATTATTGTATGGTAAATTACTTTTAGAAAAATCTACATCTCCATATTTTAAAGTGGCTTTTATATCTTCTAAAGAAATCCAATCTTGTGTTAAAATCGATTTTGTTTCTGGTGAAAAATCGAGTGGTTTACTTCTTAATTCTTTTAAAACTCTACAATTGGGTAAATAACAAAATTCAACTCCTTTGGCTTCAGCTTTTGCACCTAAGAATTTGATAACGAAAAACAGGCCTAATAATAATCCAAATAAGTAATAAGCTAATCTGTATTTAAGCTTCATATGATTTTTTTTTGCAAATATACTATTTTGGTTAGCATTAGCGATAGGAGTGACATCCTTTTATTTTATCCATAGAGAAAATAAAAGATATAACGAATAGCGCGACCGAAGGGAATGCCCTAAAAAACAATTAGATTAATATCGCGATGTTCTAAATTGAACCAATCTGCAATGGATTTATTCGTTAGTAAACCGTGATAAAAGTAAATTCCGTTTTTTAAGCCTCTATTACAGCGAATGGCGCTTTCAATACCACCATCATCTGCAATTTGAAGCAGGAAAGGAGTGATGATATTGCTAATTGAAAGCGAAGCTGTTTTAGAATATCTAGACGGAATATTAGGCACGCAATAATGAATGACATTGTTTTTTATAAATGTAGGTCTTTCGTGTGTCGTTACTTCTGAGGTTTCAAAACAACCTCCTGTATCGATACTAACGTCTACAATTACAGCTCCTTTTTTCATGTGTTCTACCATAGTTTCAGTAACCACAATAGGAGTTCTGTTTTTTCCACGCATGGCACCAATGGCAACATCACATCTTCGAAGAGCTTTGAGTACCGATTTTTCTTGAATAGTAGATGTGAAAATTCTTTGATTTAAAGTATTTTGTAAACGTCTTAATTTGGTAATGGAATTATCGAATACTTTTACACTAGCTCCAAGGCCTAATGCGGTTCTTGCCGCATATTCTGCTACGGTTCCAGCGCCTAAAATGACTACTTCTGTTGGAGGAACGCCTGTTATATTTCCAAAAAGCAAGCCTTTTCCAATATTTTGATTGATCATTAATTCGGCAGCTATATGTATGGAAGCAATTCCTGCTATTTCTGACAATGATTTAACGGCAGGGTAGGATCCGTCTTCATCTTTTATGAATTCAAAAGCTAGCGCTGTAATTCTTTTAGTGGCTAAAGCTTCAAAATACGTTTTGCGTTGGGTTTTTAATTGTATGGCTGAAATAATGATAGTTTGTGGATTCATCATCTCTATTTCAGGTAAAGTGGCCGGTTCCACTTTTAGTATAATTGGGCAACTAAATACTTTTTTAGGGTCGTTTGTAACTTCAGCACCTGCATCTGAATATTCTTTATCGGAATAACTTGAACTTTCTCCAGCGCCTGCTTCAATCATGACGCGATGTCCATGAGAAGTTAAAGAGCTCACTGCATCTGGTGTTAAGCAAATACGTCTTTCTTGATAGGATGTCTCCTTTGGAATACCTATGAATAACTCGCTTTTGTGCTTAGTAATTTCCAATTTCTCTTCTTGAGGAAGCAATTGCATTTTTGAAAAAGGACTAAAAGTTGACATGTTGTTTTTTGTAAAGTTGAGCCAATTTAGGAATAATTTTAAAATTTAAAAAAAGAATATGAAAAAAGATAGTATAAAAAACAATTGCATCATTTTTTAGAAAGTATCAATTTTTTAAAATCAATTCTCGAGTCCCATTTTTAGTGGTTTTCATATGAATGCTAGCATGGTCAATTGGAATGAGATTAGGAGTTTTTTCAGGCCATTCGATAAAGCACCAATTCCCTGAATAGAAATATTCATCAATACCCATGTCATAGGCTTCTTCTTCGCTATTTAAGCGGTATAAATCGAAATGATAAATCGTTTCTCCTTCCTTGGTTTGATACTCATTAACCAAAGAAAAAGTGGGACTACTGGAAGTATCATTTACGCCTAATTGTTTGACTAATTCTTTAATAAGTGTTGTTTTTCCAACACCCATAGTGGCATGAAATGTAATTACTTTTTTAAGTCTTGGTGTAGCAAGAATCTGTTTGACTACCTCTTGAATTTCATCTAGAGTAAAGTTTATCATCATATAAAATGCGGTTTATACTTTTTATTCCAAAGAGACTTATTTCTAAATCTCTTTGGAGTTTTTTTATTTAGGTTCCAATACTAAAAACGGAATAATCATTTCTTCCAACGAAATGCCTCCATGTTGGTAAGTATTTCTATAATAACTTACATAATGATTGAAATTATTTACATAAGCTAAAAATAAATCGTTTTTTGCAAAAATGAAAGAACTGCTCATATTTAAAGCAGGAAGTCCTATTTTTTTAGGATCTTTTACGGCATACACATCTTTATCTTCATACGTTAAACTTCGTCCCGTTTTATAGCGTAAATTTAAGCTGGTATTTTTATCTCCAATAACTTTTGAAGGATTTTTACAATTTATAGTACCGTGATCTGTAGTGATTATTAATCGAAATCCTTGTTTTTGAGCTTGTTGAATCATGTCTAATAAAGGAGAGTTTTTAAACCAGCTAACTGTTAATGATCGATATGCTTTATCATCAGAAGCTAATTCTTTTACTACTTCCATTTCGGTTTTAGCGTGTGAAAGCATATCTACAAAATTATATACGATAGTAGTTAAATCATTACCTTTCAAGCCTTTGAAATTTTCCGCTAGCTTTTTACCATCTTTAAAATTAGTAATCTTATAATATTCTTGTTTAATATTGAGACCTAATCGTTTCAATTGTTCCGTAAGAAACTCTCCTTCATATAAATTTTTACCACCATCATCAATATCATTTTTCCAATATTCTGGAAATTTCTTTTCCATTTCCAAAGGTGTCAAACCAGAGAAAATAGCATTTCTTGCATATTGTGTTGCTGTAGGTAAGATAGAAAAATAACTGACTTCTTTTTCTAGTTTATAATGATTATTCACAATATTTTCAAAGGCTTTCCATTGGTCATAACGCAAATTATCAATTACAATAAAAAGGATAGGTTTGTCTTTTTTTCTAATTTCGGGAGCAACTAATTCACCAAATAATTTGTGTGAAAGAATGGGTTTATCTTCTGTTTCATCAAACCAATCTTCATAGGTACGTTCAATAAATTTTCCAAATTGAACATTGGCTTCTGTTTTTTGGCTTTCCAAAATTTCAACCATACCTTGATCCGATATATTTTCGAGTTCCATTTCCCAATAAATAAGTCGTTTGTACAACTCAACCCAATCTTCAAAAGAACGTACCATAGCCATATCCATAGCTATTTTTCGAAATTCTTTTTGGTAATCTAAGGTCGTTTTTTCAGAAACCAAACGGGAATGGTCTAAATTCTTTTTTAAACTTAATAAAATTTGATTGGGATTGACAGGCTTGATTAAATAATCAGCTATTTTGGAACCAATGGCTTCTTCCATGATATATTCTTCTTCACTTTTTGTAATCATAATTACAGGAACAGAAGATTTTTTTTCTTTAATTTCGGATAAGGTTTCTAAACCACTCAATCCTGGCATATTTTCATCTAAGAATACAACATCAAAATTATTCTCTTCAAAAGCGTCTATAGCGTCTTGTCCATTGTTACAAGTGGTTACTTCATAGTTTTTCTTCTCTAAAAAAAGGATATGCGGCTTTAAAAGATCAATTTCATCATCGACCCATAATATTTTTATTTTGTTCATTTATTTGAAATTTTATGCAATTTAATACTTAATAAACGAGTATTGTATTAAAAATTGTATAAAAATAACACTTTTAAGAAAATTTAACTACTTGTTATAAAATTCACTGTTCCAATTGTATTCACTTACATTATTTCCTGTTTTTATGATATAATAGCAAACAATTGCAATAACCGATTTCCAAGTGAAAAGAAAAATAATTATTTGGTAGCTAGTAGTTAAAGATTCGGTTTTAAAAAGCTGTATGAAATAGGTGAGAAGTGTACTTATAACTATTGTAAAAAGGGTTAAATTAAGTAGGTTTTTTAGTGGTAAAGCTTTTATTTTTCTTGTCCAATGTAAATCATTTCCCCAATAGTCTAACAGATAATAATAGTCGTTTCCTAAACTCATAAATAGCAGAGGGTCATCATAATTATGAAGTTTAAAATTGCTTTTAGGTGCTACGATTTTAAAATGTTGTAGTTCTGTTTGATGTAGTTCTTCAAATTGTTTAATACTTTGAATAACAGCTTCTGGATACTCATTTTTATAAAATCGGGTGTCTAAAAAACGAAGTCTATTAGCCAAACAAATTTTTTTAATAGCTGATAAGGAATAAATTCGCTCTGATTCCAATTGGTTAAAATCAAATGTGTTTTGAAGGTTTCCATCTGATTTGTTCAAACGTTCTTTTATACTTGTGGATTTTTCAATTGTAATCGTTTGGAATTTAAAATCATCAGAATGTAATGAAATATTATCTTTTATAGCGTCTAATTCTATTTTTAAAGAGAAAGTAGTTTTCATTTTAAAATATTGATTCTAATAGAGTTACAAAAATAACGTTTTTATTGTAGTTGTAAAATGAACAAGCGTTAAAATTGGGTTATTTAAATCGGTGTCTTACAGTATACAATAATGTGTTTAAATGTTTTAATTAGTCTTTTATAAAACCTTATCTTTGTTATAAAATTTGTACTACGTGAACGCTACTAATAAGCTTAAAATATTTAATGATCCTATTTACGGATTTATTACAATACCCAATTCTTTAATTTACGATTTAATTCAACATCCTTATTTTCAAAGATTAAGGAGAATTTCACAAATGGGAATGACTTATTTAGTCTATCCTGGAGCCCATCATACTCGTTTCCATCATGCATTAGGTTGTTTGCACATTATGCAAAAGGCTGTACAAACTTTAACATTCAAAGGAGTTGCTATTTCCGATGAAGAAGAGAATGCTTTGTACATTGCAATTTTATTGCATGATATTGGACATGGACCTTTTAGTCATGCCATGGAGCACAGTATTGTAGAAGATGTGCATCACGAGCAGCTGTCATTGTTATTTATGGAGCAATTAAATAAAGATTTTAAAGGTAAATTGTCTTTAGCTATTGAGATTTTTAAAGGGGAGTATCATCGAAAATTTATGTTGCAACTTATTTCGAGTCAGTTGGATATGGATCGAATGGATTATTTGCGTAGAGATAGTTTTTACAGTGGAGTTGCTGAAGGAAATATCAACAGTGAGCGTTTGATTCAAATGATGAACGTACAGGATGATTATTTAGTCATAGAAGAAAAAGGAATTTACTCAGTTGAAAAGTTTTTAGTAGCCAGAAGGTTAATGTATTGGCAGGCCTATTTGCATAAAACTTCAGTTGTTGCAGAATTAATTTTAACCAAAATTTTAAAAAGAGCCAAAGAATTAACTCATAAAGGGATTACATTGGAATGTAGTAAACCTTTGCAATTTTTTTTACAGAACAAGGTGGAATTAACTCATTTTACAAAAGAAATTTTGGATACATTTTCCTATTTAGATGATTATGATGTATTAAGTGCAATTAAAACGTGGCAATTTAATGATGATTTTGTACTTTCTAGTTTGTGTAAAATGATTATTAATCGAGATTTACTAAAAATTAGAATGCTAGAAGAAAAACCACATAAAGATATTTTAAATCCATATAAGGAAGCCTTTATGAAATTACATGAGGTTTCTGAAAAAGATATTGATTATTTTGTATTCAAAGGGAAAATTAAAAATCAAGCTTATAGTAAAGAAAGTGAGCCTATTAGAATTCTTAAAAAAGACAAAACAATTGAAGATGTTGTACAAGCTTCAGACCAATTAAACTTAAAGGCTTTATCTAAACCCGTAACTAAATATTTTATATGTTTTCCAAAAGTAACATTAGAAGCATAAGTATTTAATTTAATTTTATATTTTTGTCAAGATGTTATGGAATCAAAAAAAGACCTAAAAGAAAACATTTTCTTTTACGTTTTGGATAATTTAAAATAACTGAATGAAATTTACAGCGGAACAAATAGCGGGTATTTTAGAAGGTGAAGTAGTAGGAAATCCTAATGCAGAAGTTTCAAAGCTTGCCAAAATTGAAGAAGGTATTGAGGGTTCTTTAACTTTCCTTGCCAATCCAAAATATATAAGTCATATATATACCACAAAAGCAACAATAACTATTGTTAATAAAAGTTTTATACCAGAACAAGATTTAACCACTACATTAATCAAGGTTGAAGATGCTTATAAATCTTTTTCGAAACTTTTAGAATATTACAATCAGGTTAAATTAATGAAATCGGGTATCGAACAGCCTTCTTTTATTTCTGAAGAAGTGGTGTATGGTGAAGGATTGTATTTAGGAAGCTTTTGTTATATAGGAAAAAATGTAACCATTGGTAAAAACGTTAAGATTTATCCGAATAGTTTTATTGGTGACAACGTTACAATTGGTGATAATTGTGTCTTTTTTGCAGGAGTACGAATTTATTCTGAAACTACTATAGGTAATAATTGTACCATTCATTCGGGTACTATTATTGGTTCCGATGGTTTTGGTTTTGCACCACAAGAAGATGGTACCTATCAAAAAGTTCCTCAGATAGGAAATGTAATTATAGAAGATAATGTGGAAATAGGAGCTTGTACTACTATAGACAGAGCTACTTTAGGATCTACAATTATCCGAAAAGGAGTTAAGTTGGACAATCAAATACAAATTGCTCACAATGTAGAAATTGGTGAAAACACTGTAATAGCTTCCCAAACTGGTGTTGCTGGATCAACTAAAATTGGCAAGAATTGTATGATTGGTGGGCAAGTTGGTATTGTTGGCCATATTACTATAGGAGATAATGTTAAAGTTCAAGCGCAATCAGGAATTGGAAAAAGTTTACAAGACGGAGAAGTTGTTCAAGGTACTCCAGCATTTAATTATTCTGATTTTACAAAATCCTATGTGCACTTTAAAAATCTTCCAAAGATTGTAGCAGAAATAGACAAAATAAAGAAAAACAATTAATTTTAAAAAATCATGGTTAAACAAAAGACCATTGCGAACGATGTTTCATTAAAAGGAGTAGGGTTACATACTGGACAATTAGTTGAAATGACTTTCAAGCCAGCTCCTGTAAATAATGGTTTCACTTTTATACGTGTTGATTTAGAAGGTCAACCCATAATTGAAGCAGATGCAAACTATGTGGTAAATACACAAAGAGGAACAAACCTTGAGAAAAGAGGTGTAATGATTCAAACTCCAGAACATGTGTTGGCAGCACTTGTGGGTTGTGATTTAGATAATGTGATTATCGAATTAAATGCTTCTGAACTTCCTATTATGGATGGTTCATCAAAATATTTTGTTGAAGCTATTGAAAAAGCAGGTGTTGTAGAGCAGGAAGCAGAAAGAAAAGTATATGTAGTAAAAGAAGTAATTTCCTATTTAGATGAAGCTTCTGGAAGTGAAATTACGGTGATTCCTAGTGATACTTATACGATTACAACTATGGTAGATTTTGGAACTAAAGTTTTAGGCACCCAAAATGCAACATTAAAAAGTATCGATGATTTCAAATCAGAAATTGCAGATTGTAGAACTTTTAGTTTTTTACATGAATTAGAATCTTTATTGAATAATGGTTTAATTAAAGGAGGAGATTTAAATAATGCAATTGTTTATGTAGATAAAGAAATTTCTTCAGAAACGATGGAAAACTTGAAAAAAGCATTTAATAAAGAATCTATTTCGGTTAATCCAAATGGGATTTTAGATAACCTAACATTGCATTATCCAAATGAAGCAGCGAGACATAAATTACTTGATATTGTAGGTGATTTGGCGTTAATTGGGAAAAGAATTCAAGGTAAAATTATAGCAACTAAACCGGGTCATTTTGTGAATACGCAATTTGCAAAAAAACTATCCAAAATTATCAAGATAGAAGAAAGAAATCAGGTTCCTGTTTATGATTTGCATAAAGAGCCTTTGATGGATATTCATCAGATTATGAAGATGTTACCTCATAGACCTCCTTTTCTTCTAATTGATAAAATTTTGGAATTGACAGATTCTCATGTGGTTGGTTTGAAAAATGTAACCATGAACGAGCCTTTCTTTGTTGGACATTTTCCAGATGCTCCAGTAATGCCAGGAGTATTAATTGTGGAAGCTATGGCTCAAACAGGAGGAATTTTAGTATTAAGTACTGTACCAGATCCTGAAAATTATTTAACCTATTTTATGAAAATAGATAATGTTAAGTTTAAGCAAAAAGTATTGCCAGGAGACACATTAATATTTAAGTGTGACTTAATTGCTCCTATTAGAAGAGGTATTTGCCACATGCAAGCAAATGCATATGCTAATGGAAAATTAGTTGCTGAAGCGGAGCTTATGGCTCAAATCGCAAAAAAACAATAAAAATATTTTAAATTAAAAAAAGATGAATCAACCTTTAGCATATGTACATCCAGGAGCTAAAATTGCACGCAATGTAGTTATTGATCCTTTTACAACGATTCATAATAATGTGGTAATTGGAGAAGGAACTTGGATAGGTTCTAATGTTACGATTATGGAAGGAGCTAGAATTGGTAAAAATTGTAATATTTTTCCAGGAGCAATTATTTCAGCAGTTCCACAAGATTTAAAATTTGGAGGAGAGGATTCTCTAGTAATCATTGGTGACAATACCACGATTAGAGAATGTGTAACCATTAACAGAGGAACTATTGCATCTGGTCAAACCAAAATTGGTGATAATTGTTTAATTATGGCTACGGCTCATATTGCTCATGATTGTCACATTGGAAACAATGCTATAATTGTTAATGGAGTAGCTTTAGCAGGACACGTAACAATAGGTGATTTTGCGATTATTGGTGGTTTAGCTGCAATTCATCAATTTATATCAGTAGGAGAACATGCCATGGTATCTGGTGGTTCTTTAGTTAGAAAAGATGTTCCTCCTTATACAAAAGCAGCAAAAGAGCCTTTATCCTATGTAGGTATTAACTCTGTTGGATTAAGAAGAAGAGGTTTTTCAACTGAAAAAATAAGAGAAATACAAGATATATATCGTATTTTATATCAGAAAAATTTCAATACAACTCAAGCTTTAAGTATTATAGAGGCAGAAATGGAAGCAACTCCAGAAAGAGACGATATCATTCAGTTTATCAGAAATTCTTCTAGAGGAATTATGAAAGGATATACAGGAAGTACAATTTAAAAATTATCAAAATAAATATATAAAAATGGCAAGTACATCAGATATTAGAAATGGACTTTGTATTAAGTACAATCATGATATTTATAAAATTATCGAGTTCTTACACGTGAAACCTGGTAAAGGTCCAGCATTTGTTAGAACCAAATTAAAATCATTAACAAATGGAAAAGTATTAGATAATACGTTTTCTGCAGGTCATAAAATTGATGTAGTACGAGTGGAAACACACACTTTTCAATATTTATATGCTGAAGGGAATGACTTTCACTTTATGAATAATGAAACATTTGAACAAATCACTTTAAATAGAGATGTATTAGATGCTCCAGATTTATTAAAAGAAGGAGAAAATGTGATGGTTCAAATTAATACAGAAACAGATATGCCTTTATCAGTAGATATGGCAGCTTCAGTTGTTTTAGAAGTGACTTATACAGAGCCTGGTGTAAAAGGGAATACCGCTACAAATGCTACAAAGCCTGCAACTGTTGAAACAGGTGCAACTGTGAATGTACCTTTATTTATCAATGAAGGCGATAAAATTAAAATAGATACGGCTTCTGGTAAATACATGGAGCGTGTATAAAAATAGTAATTAGTAATTAGTGAATAGTACTTAGTAGCTACTATTCACTATTCACTTTTAAACTAATCACTACAAATGAAATTCCAAAAAAAGCATACACTTAAAGAAATTGCAACGATTATTAATTGCAATTTTATTGGTCCTGAAGATTTTCCTGTTTTAGGAATGAATGAAATTCATGTTGTTGAAAAAGGAGATATTGTTTTTGTGGATCACCCAAAATACTATGATAAAGCACTCGAATCGGCTGCCACTATCGTTTTAATTAATAAAGAAGTAGCATGTCCTGAAGGGAAAGCGTTGTTAATTTCTGATGACCCATTTCGAGATTTCAATACCTTATCCAAACATTTCCGACCTTTTACAAATGCTTCAGTATCCATTTCAAATTCAGCAACTATAGGTGAAGGAAGTGTTCTTCAACCAAATTGTTTTGTTGGACATAATGTTTCTATCGGAAAAAATTGTATCATTCATTCTAATGTTTCAATTTACGATAATTCAGTCATTGGTGATAATGTCATTATTCATGCTGGAACAATTATTGGAGCGGATGCCTTTTATTATAAAAAAAGACCAGAAGGTTTTGACCAATTGTTATCTTGCGGTAGAGTAGTGATCGAAAACAATGTAGGTATAGGTGCTTTATGTACTATAGATAAAGGTGTTACAGGAGACACTACAATAGGTGAGGGCACTAAAATTGACAATCAAGTGCATGTAGGGCATGATACTGTAATTGGTAAAAAATGTTTAATTGCTGCACAAACAGGTATTGCGGGTTGTGTTGTAGTTGAAGATGAAGTAACTTTATGGGGTCAAGTTGGTACTACTAGCGGTATCACAATTGGTTCTAAAGCAGTCGTTATGGGACAAACCGGTGTTACCAAGTCGATAGAAGGCGGTAAAACGTATTTTGGTACTCCTATTGAAGAATCCCGTGAGAAATTGAAGCAATTAGCTAATATTAAAAAGATACCTCAAATTATAGATAAATTAAAAGAAAATGACAAATAAAGCGCAAATTCAGAAATTTTATCTTGAAGATGGAATTAGAGATGCTTCGGCATTGAAAGACTTGCTTCACGATGATGTACTTTTAGAATGGTCGAGTTCAGATGGTTTATTATCACTTGATAAACAAGCAATTTTAGATTTGGCAAACGAATTGAAACAAAATTATACCAATTCTATCGTTGAAATAACACATTTAATTGAAGAAGATCATAAAGTTGTAATTAAATACAATCATAAAGTTGCTACATTTGAAAATCCTTCTGAAATAATTCCGATTGCGAGATTTATTGTTATTTGGGAATTTTTGGGAGATAAATTGTACAAAGGGTATCAAATTAGCCAACCCGCATAAATTAATAAAAATAAAACTTAAAAAGTTCCTGTTTTTTTTACAAAAAACTTACTTTTGCATCACAATTTAAAAATTATAATATAATAATCATATCATGAGTGTTTTAGTAAATAAAGATTCAAAAATAATTGTTCAAGGTTTCACAGGAAGTGAAGGAACCTTTCATGCTTCTCAAATGATTGAATACGGTACGAATGTTGTGGGTGGTGTAACACCTGGAAAAGGAGGAACTTCTCACTTAGACAAACCTGTTTTTAACACAGTTCAAGAAGCTGTTGAGAAAGCTGGAGCAAATACATCGATTATTTTTGTACCACCAGCATTTGCTGCTGATGCTATTATGGAAGCTGCTGATGCAGGTATTAAAGTTATCATTTGTATTACAGAAGGTATTCCTGTTGCTGATATGATTAAAGCTTATGATTATATTAAATCAAGAGACTGTCGTTTAGTTGGTCCTAACTGTCCAGGAGTAATCACTCCAGAAGAAGCGAAAGTAGGTATTATGCCAGGTTTTGTATTCAAAAAAGGAAAAGTAGGTATCGTTTCTAAATCAGGTACTTTAACATATGAAGCAGCTGATCAGGTTGTAAAACAAGGTTTAGGAATTACAACAGCTATTGGAATTGGTGGTGATCCAATTATTGGAACAACTACTAAAGAAGCAGTTGAATTACTAATGAATGATCCAGAAACTGAATGTATCATTATGATTGGAGAAATTGGAGGTCAATTAGAAGCGGATGCTGCACGTTGGGTAAAAGCTGATGGAAACCGCAAACCTGTTGTAGGTTTTATTGCTGGTGAGACTGCTCCTAAAGGAAGAACAATGGGGCATGCTGGAGCAATTGTTGGAGGAGCTGATGATACTGCTGAAGCTAAAAAACGTATCATGAGAGAAAATGGTATACACGTAGTAGATTCTCCTGCAGAAATTGGTAAAAAAGTGAAAGAAGTTTTAGGCTAAATAAAACAATTTCTTATAAATAAAAAAAGTCCCGTTTTTTAGGGACTTTTTTTATGCTATTATTCTTCAAAAGGGGAACTCCATTTCGAATCTACATATACATTTGAACCTGCCAAAGTTAATAGAAAAGATTGTAAGGCATTCATTTCTGCTCCTGTCATATTTAATTGTTGACCGTTGCCACCTGGTCGTAATCTGGAATCTAAATTGGTATTTCCAGGTGCTATAGTAATTGTATTATAATGCCCAATTGCAGCTTGTAAAGTAGCAATATTACCTGTATGCATTAAGGTTGAATTGAGCGTACCATCTTGTTTTACCAAGTCTCGTAAAGAAGGTGCACGCGTATTGGTGATATCAATTCCAGTGTTACTTAGGGTTCCAGTGATACCGTTATTAAGCGAATTAGGATCAATATCAAATTCTGGTGCTCTATGACATCCTGCGCAACCTACACCACCACCAATACGAGATCCATTTCCATCAAACTGAGGAGGTGTTAAAAATAAATTTTTACCTGTATTTTCATTTTGGGTAAAATTAGGAAAAGGTTGGTTGTCATTAGTAACTAATGTTCTTCCGGAATCATATTTAGAATCAAAAGATTGGATACTTCTAATAAACTGAGCTAAAGCGTTTTGTATTTTAGATTCTGTGATTTCTTCATTTCCATATACAAAAGTGAAAAGTTCTTTATAGTAGTCAATGCCTTCCAATCTAGTAATCAAATCATCAAAAGATAAATCGCCATTGGTACCACTAAAACCCATTTCCGCATGATCTTTAATGGGCATTGTGGTTTGAATTTCTAGACTTGCTGCTCTTTCGTCCCAGAAAAATTTAGTTTCGGTAGCAAATCGAGTGTTGATTAAACGCATCGAATGTCTACCAGTAACTCCGTTAACACCGTTGCTGGCCATAAGTGCATTATCTCCAAATGCATTTTCTTGTTTATGACAACTCGCACATGCAATGGTATGATCTACAGATAAATTCGTGTCATAAAATAAAACTCTTCCTAAAGTAGCTCCTTTATTAGAGATTGGATTTAGAATGCTATTATCTTTGGTTATATAAGATGGAACAAATTGGTTGTCATAGTTTTCCAAATTATTCAAATCAATAGTATTTCCAAAAGTAGCTTTTACATTGGGATACTCAGGGATCGATTCATAGGTGTCATTTGTATCTTTGGAACAAGATATAAATAAGCAACTCAATAGAAAAAATAAAATTGTAATAGCTCTCATATTTTGTAAGGTTAAATAGGTTTGTATGTGTATGACACAATTTTTTCAAAAAAGTTTAATTCGTAAAGTGATAACAATTTTTAATTGTTCTTTTTTAAACTTTAAATTATTAATATATTTGACTTCAAATTTTAAGAAACAAAGATGAAATTATTAGAAGGTAAAGTAGCAATTATCACTGGTGCTAGTCGAGGTATTGGTAAAGGGATTGCTGAAGTATTTGCAAAAAATGGTGTAAATGTAGCTTTTACATATAGTTCTTCAGCTTCATCAGCTCAGGAATTAGAAAATGAATTAGTTGCTTTAGGAGTTAAAGCTAAAGGATATCAGTCAAATGCTGCTGATTTTGATGAATCTCAGCAATTAGTAGAAAATGTACTGGCTGATTTTGGTACTATTGATATTTTAATCAATAATGCAGGAATTACAAAAGATAATTTGTTGATGCGAATGAGTGAGGAAGATTTTGACAAAGTTGTTGAAATTAACTTAAAATCGGTTTTCAACATGACAAAAGCGGTTCAAAAAACGATGCTTAAAAACCGTAAAGGCTCTATCATTAATATGAGTAGTGTAGTAGGAGTAAAAGGAAATGCAGGACAAGCAAATTATGCTGCATCTAAAGCGGGAATGATTGGTTTTACGAAGTCGATTGCTTTGGAATTAGGCTCAAGAAATATTCGTTGTAATGCAATTGCTCCTGGATTTATTGAAACCGAAATGACCGCTAAATTAAATGAAGATGTTGTGAAAGGTTGGAGAGAAGCTATTCCTTTGAAAAGAGGTGGTTCTCCAGAAGATGTAGCCAATGTATGTGTGTTTTTAGCATCTGACATGAGTGCCTATGTAACAGGACAGGTAATCAATGTTGATGGAGGTATGCTAACCTAGGCAGTTCAGAAATTAGTGTTTTAAAGAATTTTATAAAACATTAAAAAACTGAAAACTGAACTCTAAAACATTTGTATGACAACAAGTACTATTTTACTTCTTATTTTATCAGTATTTATAGCTACTGGTTTATCATATTATCAATATTATTATAAAGCTAAGAATAAACTTAAAGTAAATTTATTCTTAGCTTTTATGCGTTTTTTAATTTGGTTTGGTGTGTTTTTATTATTGCTCAATCCAATTTTTTCAAGTAAATCCTATGAAGTAGTAAAAACTCCCTTACCCATTGTAATAGACAACTCAGAATCTATCAAAAATTTATCGAGTGTTATAAATAATGACACGTACAATACATTTATCCAAAATCAAAAGTTAAATGAAAAATTTGAGGTACAAGTGTATACATTCGATAAAGACTTTACAGCAAATGGAACCATTGATTATTCTGGAAAGCAATCTTTAATTGATAATGTTGCCAAAAATTTAAAGCAATTATATCGCAATACCAATTATCCTGTTGTCCTTTTTACAGATGGAAATCAAACACAAGGGAATGATTATGTGTTTAGTTTTCAGGATAACAGTAAAGTTTATCCAATTGTTTTAGGTGATACAACTACTGTCTTTGATTTAAAAATTGATCAAATCAATGCCAATAAATATACGTTTCTTAAAAATAAATTTCCTGTTGAAGTTTTTCTTCAATATAATGGAAATGAAACTGTAAATTCAATACTGACAATTAAAAATCAAGATCAAGTTGTTTTTAAAAAAAATGTATCCTTTTCACAACAAAATAAAGCGCAATCTATTTCTTTGCTTTTAGATGCTACAAAAATTGGTATTCAAAAGTATACAGCTTCAATTAGTTCTTTAAAAGATGAAAAAAATAAGACTAATAATTATAAGAATTTCATTATAGAAGTTATCGATCAACGAACAGAAATTGCTTTACTTTCTGATATCATTCACCCAGATTTAAGTGCTTTGAAACGTAGTATTGAAGCAAATGAACAACGTAAAGTAAGTATACTTAAGTCTAATGAAATCAAGGATTTACAGCAATATAACGTATTGATTTTTTATCAACCGAATGCTTCTTTTAAAAGTATTTTTGAAGCCAATAAAAAGGCTAAAATAAACACGTTTACCATTACAGGTTTGCATACTGACTTTACATTTTTAGGGCAATATCAAGATGATTTTTCTTTTAAAATGGCCTCTCAAAAAGAGGACTATTTTGCTTCTTATATTTCTGGTTTTAACTTGTTTGCTCAAGAAAATATCGGTTTTGAAAACTTTTCTTCATTAGAAAACAAATTTGGAACGATAACTAGTAAAGGAAATACAGCTACACTTTTAGAAGCTACAATTCGAAACATACCATCAGGTAATCCTTTGCTAACATTTGTAGAAAAAGGAAAACAAAGAAACGGCTACCTTTTTGGTGAGAATATTTGGAAATGGAGATTAGAAACACATTTAAAAAAGAATTCATTTGATGATTTTGATTTTTTTACAGATAAATGGGTGCAATATTTAACCTCTAATGCTGCAAAAAAGAATCTAGAAGTTGATTATAAAAGTTATTATAATGAAGGGGAAACCTTTCAAATAACTGCACAATATTTTGATAAAAATTATGAATTGGATGAAAATGCACAATTGAGTATTCTTTTGACTAATAAAGATACCAATGAAAAAAAATCATATAATTTTCTAAAATCCAACATTGATTATAAAGTTGAATTTGATAACCTAAAAAAAGGGAATTATAATTTTATTGTTACTGAAAAAGATTCTAAAAAAACTTTTTCTGGAAACTTTGAAATTTTAGAGTTTGACATTGAAAAACAATTTGTCAATCCAGATCGTTTGCGTTTGGAACAATTAGCGAGCCATTCATCAGGGAAGTTATTTTATCCGAATCAATCAGAAGATTTAATCCAGTCTTTACTCAAGGACACAAATTATCTTCCTGTACAAAAAGAAGTTCTTAAAAAAACACCTTTAATAGATTGGAAATTGCTATTACTTTTGATTTGCGGTTTATTAGCAACAGAATGGTTTGTTAGAAAATATAACGGTTTACTCTAAGCGTTCGTATTTCTTGTTTTTTAACAAATAACTAGCAGTTTGATAATACGATATTGCTTCATCAACAAGTGATTCATCCATTATTTTTCTAGGTACTTCATCATAATATATTTGAAAATTTGAATCTATAAGGTCATTTTTATGTATTTGTAAATCAAACTGTTTGGTTTTTTTTACTGGTGAAAGAATTGTCAGTTTGTTATTTTTAATCAATCCTAAATCTTCATAGGTTGCAATGAATGCACGTGGTTTATAATCGGGTTGCAAAACATCTTGACCATAAAATTTACTTTGGTATTTAAAATGTAATAAACCAAATAGCGTAGGCATTATATCAATTTGAGACATTAATTGATTTACCATCTTGGGTTGGATTGTATTCTGAGCATAAATCATGGCGGGAATTCTATATTTATCCATGGGCAGCTCGGTTTTGCCTGAACTCGATGCACAATGATCAGCAACAATTACAAAAATAGTTTCATTGAACCACGGTTGTTTTTGAGCCATAGTAAAGAATTGTTTTAAGGCATAATCTGTGTATTTGACGCCACCTTCTCTTGATTTTGTATCGTTTGGAATATCAATTTTGCCATCAGGATAAGTAAAAGGTCTATGATTACTTACCGTCATCCAATGATTAAAAAAGGGTTTTCCTTTTTGCGCTTCCGTATTCATAATCTCGATTGCTTTTTTGGCCATATCTTCATCGCAAACGCCCCAAACATTTGAAAATGTAATTTCTTCTGGTTTAAAACTACTTTTGTCAATTACATCATATCCATTTCCGCTAAAAAAATCTTGCATATTATCAAAAAAAGCATCTCCACCATATAAATATTTTACATCGTATCCTTTGGATTTAAATATACTACCTGTCGTAAACTTGTCTTTATTATCTTCTCTTTTTACGACACTTTCTCCTGGAGTGGGTGGAATACATAAGGTAACGGCTTCTAATCCTCTTACCGTTCTGTTTCCAGTAGCATATAAATTGGTAAAAGTCATACTCTGTAAAGCCAATGAATCTAAAAATGGTGTTATTTCTTTAGTATTTCCATAGAGTTGCATAAATTCGGCACTTAAACTTTCTATAGTAATTAGCACCACATTTTTTTTCATTTCTACACTATCATTATCAATCTGATGAATGGTGGTTGTACTAGTAATGTTTGGTAATTGTTCTTTTAATAAGGCGAATGCCTTTTCGTCTGAAGTAGTTTTATAAAACGTATTATAATCCAATTCACTATTCAAAAAAGCCAAATAAAATTTGTAAATCCCATTGGCCTGAAGTTCGTTAGTAAATACATTTTTTGAATTTTCAAGTTTTGCTAATTGAACTATACCTAATAATGAAATAAGAAAAACGGAGAGATAAATTCCTGTAAGTTGTATTTTTTTTCTTAAAGTTGGTAATATTTCCAAATATATTTTAGAGCGTTTTGTTATATAATAGGTGATAAGCAATGTTACAATTCCTAAAACCGTGAATAAGGGAATAACTGGGTAAGATTCCATTATATTTCCAATAACCGTATTGGTATAAACCAAATAATCAACAGCGATAAAATTATATCGTACTCCAAATTCGTTCCAAAAGAAAAATTCACTTACTGCATTTAATAAAATGAGAAGTATAAAAAGAAACAATGTAAAAGAAAAAACCACCAGTCTTATGGTTTTTCGATAACGAGGTAGGAAAAGCAAAAGTCCGAATAATAAAGTTTTCAATCCTACAAATAGAATCCCTAATTCGGGTAAAACCCCACCATATTCATGTAAGATCGATTTACCCGAAAGTATATACAGTAATAAAATGACATAACAACTAAATATAATATAACCCCATGGTTTTTTAAATTTTGAATTGGATAGAAATAGTAAATACATCCATAGGAAAATACTTGCAATTATAAACACAAATACATCGGATATTGTTCCAAAAATGAATATCTTTAGCAAGGATAAAAAGCTAAAATGAGATTGCGTAATCGGATGAAAAAGTAATATAATTCTAACAAGAAAATTTAAAATTAAATAAAAGAATAGTAGATTTTTAAAAGGGGCAAGGTATTTGTTCATATCTATAATATTATGAATCAAAAGTAGTTTTTGCAGTTTCAGATTGACTTAAGTTTTACTTAAAACATTCTTAAGTTTCACTTAATTAAAAAAGACACAGCAACAAGAATTTTAAAAAATCGTTTAATTTGTATTAAAATAATTTAGAAATGAAAAAAATTGTAACCGTATTGTTTTTGTTTATTGCAAGTATGAGTTTTTCGCAAGATTGGAAATACAATTTTGATGAAGCCAAAGAATTAGCTAAAAAAGAAAATAAAGATATTGTCCTTATTTTTTCAGGCTCTGATTGGTGCGCTCCTTGTATCAGATTAGATAAAAATATTTGGCAATCGGAAGCTTTTCAAAAAGAAGCGGCATCGCAATGGATATTAGTAAAAGCCAATTTCCCACGAAAAAAAGCCAATCAATTATCGGATGCCCAAACAGAACATAACAGAGCTCTTGCTGAAAAATATAATGTAGAGGGAAGTTTTCCTTTAGTTGTTTTATTGGATAATACGGGTAAAGTTTTAGGTAAAATGGGTTTTAAAAATGTTTCTCCAGAAGAATATATTAAAATGATTCATTCCTTAAAAAAATAATGAAAAATTTAATCCTAGCTTTTTGTGTTTCAACTTTTTTTTCTTTTGGACAGCAACTCCATAAGAAAAAGGCTTCTTTGTTAGGAAGTCCATTCGAAATTACAGTCGTTGCAACGGACTCTATTAATGGAGAACAATTTTGTAATTTGGCAATAAATGAAGTAAAAAGAATTGAACATTTAATTTCGGATTGGATCCCTTCATCACAAATTTCAAAAGTCAATCAAAATGCTGGTGTTAAAGCGATTGCTGTAGATGAAGAAGTTTTTAATTTAGTAGAACGATCCATTAAAGTTTCACAACTTACCAATGGAGCATTCGACATTAGCTATGCTTCTATGGATAGAATCTGGAAATTCGATGGTTCGATGAAAGAGATGCCAACAGAAATTGAAATTAAGAAATCAGTTGAACGAGTAGGCTACCAAAAAATCCTCTTAAATCCTGAAGAAAAAACTATTTTTTTGAAAGAAAAAGGGATGAAATTAGGGTTAGGAGGTATTGGTCAAGGTTATATAGCCGATCAAATTAAAGCCTTACTAATTAGTAAAGGTTGTACATCTGGAATTGTCAATGTTTCAGGAGATATTAATACCTGGGGCTTTCAAATAAATGGTGAACCTTGGACAGTGGCTATAGTGAATCCCTTAAATAAAGAAAAAGTTTTCGCTACTTTTCCTTTAATAGATAGTGCAGTAGAAACTTCGGGCAGTTATGAAAAATATGTTACCTTTAATGGAAAAAGATATTCTCATATCATTGACCCAAGAAGTGGTTATCCAGCTTCGGGCATTATTAGTGTTTCTGTTTTTGCCAAACAAACTGAAATTGCAGATGCTCTTGCTACAGGTGTTTTTGTTTTAGGTGTTGATGTGGGAATGAATTTAATCAATCAAATTAACGGAATCGAATGTATTATTATAGATGATAAAGGCGGTGTACATTATTCCAAGAACATTGATTTACAATCAAAATAAATTTAAAATAAGAAGGTATCATATGAAAAAATTAGTAATTGTATTGGTTTTTGCAAGTTTAGGAATCTCTTGTAATACAGTTAAAGAGTACGATAAACAATATATTAACGATCCTGATATGAAATTAGCTGCTCGTTTAAGCGAACGATTTGAGACTAATTTTCAAGTATATAGAGAAGCTGCAGCTGGAGCCAATGGAGGAAAAACAGGTGGTGGTTGTGGATGTAATTAAAAAAGGTATGAAACATAAAATAATAATCGCCTTGCTTTTAACGTGTAGTTTTTCTTTTTCACAAGAAAAAGATTCTACAAATGTAACTTACAAAAAGAGGGTTCTAGAGAGTGTTGAAGTGGACTTTTTAGCAAGTTATTACAAACAAGATGGAATTCATTCTGCTGTTTCTGGTGGTAAAGGAACGGAGAATTTAACAGATGTAACTCCCACAATTGTTGTAGCGGTTCCGTTAAACGATGATGATATCTTGACTGTGGATGCTGGAATTTCAGCCTATTCCTCTGCTTCGTCTAGTAATATCAATCCTTTTGATACTAATAATCCTAGTCCTTGGCAAGCTTCTTCGGGTGCTTCTCAATCGGATGCTTTAACGAGTTTAGTCGTTAATTATAGCCATAGTTCAGACGATCGAAATACCGTTTGGAATGCACATCTTTCCGGTTCAGTAGAATATGACTATTCTTCTTTTGGTTTTGGAGGTGGTTTGACCAAATTATTTAATGATAAAAACTCCGAATTCAATATTTCTGCCAATGTTTATTTGGATACTTGGAGTCCTATTTATCCTAAAGAATTACAAGATTATAAATCCAATGGAAATAATTTAAACGGTGGTATTTTTAACAATTATACGATTACTGGAAATACAGCTTATAATCCTACGAAGTTTTCTTTTCATGAAAATAAAAATAGAAACTCTTTTGCTTTATCATTAAGCTTTTCGCAAATTGTAACAAGAAAGCTGCAATTTTCTATCTTTTTAGATGTGCTACAACAGCAAGGTTTATTATCAACTCCTTATCAAAGGGTTTATTTTTCTGATGTAGCCGATTCATTTATTAATGAATTTCAATTAGCAGACGATATTGAACGTCTTCCTGATACACGTTTTAAATTACCAATGGGAGCACGCTTCAATTATTATGTTAACGAAAGATTGGTGGTTCGAACGTATTATAGGTATTACACGGATAATTGGGATATTTCCTCACATACCATGAATATCGAGTTACCTGTAAAATTATCAGATAAATTTACGGTTTTCCCAATGTATCGATATTACACCCAACAGCAATCGAAGTATTTTGCACCTTATGAACAACATGTTTCTACTGAGGAATATTATACTTCAGATTATGACTTATCTACTTTTAATGCCAATCAAATTGGTTTTGGTTTGAATTATACTGATATTTTTACCAATGCAAAAGTTTGGAAATTTGGTTTAAAGAATATTGATGTACGATATAATTATTACAAAAGAAGTGATGGTTTAGATGCTAATATTATATCCTTTGGAGTGAAATTTGTCCAACAATAATACTTTACGAATGCACATTCTTATAATTGAAGATGAAAAAGGAATTATAGATTTTCTAAAACAAGGTTTAGAAGAGGAAGGATATGCTATTTCCTATGCTACTAATGGAAAAGAAGGACTTGAAAAAGCTTTGCAGCATTCGGTAGATTTAGTACTTTTAGATTGGATGTTACCAGGAATGAGTGGTATAGAAGTGTGCAAAGCTATACGCAAAGAAAGACAATCCGTTCCCATTATCTTTTTAACGGCTAAAGATACGGTTCAAGAAACTATAGAAGGTTTAAAATCGGGAGCAAATGATTATATCAAGAAACCGTTTAGCTTTGAAGAGTTATTGGAACGCATAAAAGTACATTTTCGTTCAAATCATGCTATAGAAAAATTAACTTTGGGGAATATTTCCCTAGATAAAAATAAATTCCAAGTTCTTGTTGATAAAAAGGAAGTTTCATTAACCCAAAGAGAATTTGAATTATTAGCGTATCTTATTAGTAACAAAGGAAAAGTTTGTACAAGAAATAAAATCATTGAAGATGTTTGGGACATCCATTTTGATTATGATACGGGAGTAATCGATGTTTTTATGAATGCCATTCGAAAAAAACTAAACCTTTCTAAAGACGAAGAATTAATTAAAACAATTAGAGGTGTTGGGTACATAGCAAATGACTAATTTTTTATCCTTTTCATTTAAAAACAGAATTGCATTTAACTACATTCTCAGTAGTTCAATCCTAATTGCTATTGTGTTTATTTTTATTTATGGAATTGTCAATTATAGTGTGAACCAACACGTAAATAATGAAATTTCCAATGAATTATTGAAACATCTCGATGATGTAACTACAGATAGTAATGATACTCACTTAATTCAGGTGGACCAATGGAGAGCAAGAGAACATAACTCTATTAAAGTAAACCCTGTTTTTGTTGAATTTTATGACAATAACAAGCAACTTATTGATAAATCACCCAACCTAAACGATTCTCATCTGCAATTATTTGATGAAAATTGTAATGGAAAGTATATCAATTCTTCTCTTAATAACATACCGCTCCGACAAACGCAAACTTCAATTCTAAATAAAGGGAAAGTGGTAGGTTATCTCGTTGTTGCAATGTCTTTAGAAGATTTTGAAATTGTAAAAATTTTAAAGGAAATACTTCTCATCACTTTTCCTATAATTTTAATCATACTATTTTTAATTGCCCGTTTTTTTGCAGGAAGAAGTATTAAACCGGTAAGTACTATTATAGAAACTTCAAGTAAAATTACCAAAGATAACCTGCAAACCCGAATTCCTTTGCCGAATAACAAAGACGAATTGTATACTCTTTCTGAAAATATCAATAATTTATTGGATAGAATTGAAAATGCCATAGAAAGAGAGAAACAATTTACATCTGATGCTTCTCATGAACTGCGAACACCTTTAGCTGTAATTAAAGGAACTATGGAGGTTCTAATACGAAAATCGAGAAGTCAAGAAGAATATGAATCAAAAATTAACTTTTGTATTTCTGAAGTGAATCGTTTGAATCATATGGTAGATCAGTTGTTATTATTAGCCCGTTTTGAAAACCAAAAACAAAATAGTAAAGAAGAAACTATTTATTTAAATGCCATAATATTAGATTGTTTGGCTCGTTTTTCTGAAAAAATTGAAACCAAAAAAATTCAGATTAAGACCTTATTTTCAGATGATTATTATTATACATCCGATCACTATTTGGTATCAATAATTATCAGTAATTTAATCTCGAATGCGGTTAAATATACTAATGATAATGGTACTATTTATCTTTCATTAACGCAACAAAAAAGTCAAATTGTATTCAGTATTAAAGATAATGGAATAGGCATTTCCAATGAAAATATAGATAAAATTTTCAATTCTTTTTACCGCTCTGATGTTTCGGATCACCCTGAAATTAAAGGAACGGGTTTAGGCCTGTCTATTGTAAAACGGTTGTGTGATTTGTTAAAAATAGAAATCACAGTACAGAGTGTTCTAAATAAAGGCACCGAAATTAGATTAAGTTTTCCTTCAGAAAATCCTAAGTAGAACTTAAGATTTATATAACATTTAATCTGTATTTTTGTAAGTAGTTATTTTAATCCAAATGTACTTTTATTTGGTTTTTAAAAGAATTCATTTTTTCAATTTTATGTTATGAAAAGAATAATTGTCCTATGGTTAGCTTCACTATTTTTGTGTGCCAACACATCAATAGGACAATTATTTAAATTTCCCAATCTTATTATTCATTATCAAGAGCATCAAAAAGAAAGAAAAGATACTACCGTTACTTTTTTTGATTTTATTAAAGAACATTATACCAAAAATGTTACCTCTGATACTGAAGAGCATCAAGACTTACCCTTTAAAACCTTCGATACCTCACTAATATTCTAATTGTTTTTCCTTTAGTGTCTTTTCAATTACTTCTGAAAGACGTCTTTTTTAAAGGAAGTAAAGTGTTTTTTTACCACTGCTTTTTTAAATCCAATTCAGTTGTTTCAATTTGGTTACCTCCTAAAATAGCCTAACATTTATTAGTTATAAAGCGAATTTCTTTTCGCTTATCTCATTGTATTTATTTTTTATAATAAATGCTAATTATTATTCTTTAATTAATTAAAAATGTTAGAAAAAATTATTGGCTTTAGTTTAAGAAGCAAACTTATAATTATGCTTTTAACTTTAGCAGTATTAGGTTTTGGTATCTATTCGGTTTTTCAAATCTCAATTGGAGCCGTACCCGATGTTACCAATAATCAAGTTCAAGTAATCACAACTTCACAAAATCTATCTACACAAGATATTGAGCAATTTATTACGTATCCAATAGAACTAGAAATGGCAAATTTACCAGGTGTAGTAGAAATTCGTTCTGTCTCAAAATTTGGTATATCTGTAGTTACTATCGTTTTTGACGATGCCATGGGAACTTATTTGCCGAGACAATTGATTGCAGAAAAAATCAAATCGGCTTCTGAAAAAATACCAAATGGATTTGGTACACCAGAAATGGGCCCAATTACAACCGGTCTAGGTGAAATTTATCAATATACTTTAGAAGTAAAACCAGAATATGCCGATTTATATACCATTACCGATTTAAGAACCATACAAGATTGGACCGTTAAACGTAATCTTTCTGGAATAAAAGGTGTAGTGGAAATTAACACTTGGGGCGGTTATTTAAAACAATATGAAGTTGCTGTGAATTCATCAACTTTAAAAGCAATGAATGTAACTATAACAGATTTATTTTCAGCACTTGAAAAAAATAATAGTATTGCAGGTGGTGGTTACATTGAGAAAGAAAATGAAAGCTATTTCATTCGTGGTGAAGGAAAAGTTGAAAATTTGGATGACATTAATACTATAGTAGTTAAAACTACAAATGGCATTCCTATATATGTCAAAGATCTGGCTGAAGTTAAATACGGTCATGCCAATCGTTTTGGAGCTATTACAGGGAATGGACAAGGGGAGAAGGTAATGGGACAAATTATGATGCTTAAAGATGCGAATTCGAAGCAAGTTTTAAAGGATGTTAAATATCGAGTTGCTGAACTACAAAAAACATTGCCAAAAGGAATTTATATCAATCCATTTTTAGAAAGAGGTGAATTAGTAAGCAAAACCACATTTACAGTTGGTGAAAATCTAATATTAGGTTGTTTAATCGTAATTTTTGTTGTGGTTTTACTATTAGGTAATTGGCGTTCAGGTTTAGTAGTAGCCTCTGTAATTCCATTATGTTTATTGTTTGCCATTTCATTTATGAATATTTTTGGAATAGATGCGAATCTAATGAGTTTAGGTGCTATTGATTTTGGAATCATAATTGATGGAGCTGTAATAATTGTTGAATTTATTGCTTTTCAAATTACACAAAAATCAGCTGCTTTAAATCAGTTAAAAAAAGGGGTGAAACAAGCAGAAATTGATAAAATAACACATATAAGTGCTACAAAAATGATGAACTCTGCCATATTTGGTCAATTAATTATCTTAATTGTGTTTATCCCTATTTTGTCTTTATCTGGTATCGAAGGAAAAATGTTTAAGCCTATGGCAATGACGTTTAGTTTTGCTTTAATAGGTGCAATGCTATTCTGTTTAACGTATGTTCCAGTTATTTCATCAATTTTTTTAAAGCCTAAAGAAGAAAAAGAAAATTCGTTTTCAAATAGATTAATCAATAAATTGAATTCTTGGTATTTACCTGTGATTCGATGGGTATTAAAAAATACTAAAAAAGTTCTAATTAGTGCCTCTATTTTGTTAATAGGAACTATTGTATTATTTACTACAATGGGAGGTGAATTCATCCCAACATTAGACGAAGGTGATTTTGTAATTCAACCTGTTTTAAAGACAGGAACATCGCTAAGTAAAACAATTGAAACCACAACTTTAATTGAAAAAACAATTTTGGATAATTTCCCGGAAGTTGAACAAGTAATTAGTAGAATTGGCGCAGCAGAAGTACCCACGGATCCTATGAGCATGGAAGAAAGTGATGTTATCGTGAAGTTAAAGCCACAAAGTGATTGGGTTTCTGCTCCTTCTAAAGATGAATTAGCTGATAAAATTAAAGTAGCAATCGAGAAGAAAATTCCAAATATGGAAATTGAGTTTACCCAACCCATTGAAATGCGTTTTAACGAATTAATCTCAGGAACTCGTTCGGATATTGCAGTTAAATTGTTTGGAGAAGATTTAGATATATTGGCCCAAAAAGCAACCGAAATTGAAAACGCAATTAGAAATATTAATGGAGCTTCAGACATTATAGTAGAAAAAACGGAAGGGTTGCCACAAATGTCAGTTCGTTATAACAGAGCAAAAATTGCACGTTATGGATTAAATATTTCCGATTTGAATAACTTCATTGCTCTAGGATTTGCAGGAAAAGTTGCAGGACAAGTTTTTGAAGGAGAAAAACGTTTTGATTTAGTGGTTCGTTTAAATGAAAATAAACGTGCTTCTATTGACGATTTACGTAATTTATTTGTCTCATTACCCAACGGGGAACAAATTCCGTTACACGAATTAGCAACCATAGAATATAGTAAAGGTCCGGCTAAGATTTCTAGAGATGATACCAAAAGAAGAGTTGTAGTAGGTGTAAATGTTAGAAATAGAGACTTACAAAGTGTTGTTGAGGATATAAAAAATAACATTAGCAGTCAAGTGATTTTACCAGAAGGTTACTCTATCGAATATGGAGGTCAATTTAAAAACTTAGAAAGTGCAAAAGGACGCTTGTTGATTGCTGTTCCAATTGCTTTAGTATTGATTTTCATTTTATTATATTTTGCCTTTGGTTCCATAAAAGAAGCGGCAATGGTGTATTCAGCGATTCCGCTTTCAGCTGTTGGAGGAATTTTATTTTTATGGATTCGCGATTTACCTTTTAGTATTTCAGCAGGTGTTGGGTTTATAGCTCTTTTTGGAATTGCTGTCTTAAATGGAATTGTATTAATTGAGCATTTCAAAGAGTTAAAACTGCATCAAGGTAATTTGACTTTGGATGAATTAATTATAAAAGGAACAACCGATAGATTACGCCCTGTTTTACTAACGGCTTCAGCAGCTGCTTTGGGGTTTTTACCAATGGCTATTTCAAGTTCAGCAGGTGCAGAAGTTCAAAGACCACTTGCGACTGTTGTTATTGGTGGTTTAGTCACTGCAACTTTATTAACGATGCTGGTTTTGCCTGTTTTATTCAAATTATTGGATAAAAAAGAAACAAATAAATTTAAATTCAAAAAAATGAAATCAACGACTTTAATCTTAGTATTCCTGTTTTTGGGAATCACAGCTCAAAGTCAAGGAAAAAAGGATGAATTATCAAATTTAATTCAACTAGCCAATCAAAATAATAAAGAGATTAAAGCTTTAGAATTAAAATTAGAAAAGACAAAAGTAAATGGAACAATGGCATTTACATTGGATAAAACTACTGTTTATTATAGTTATGATCAAAATAATATAGCGGTGAACAACCAGCCTTTGAAAGTTTTTGGTGTGCAACAAAATTTTGATTTCCCTTCACTGTATTTCGCAAAAAAGAAGCAATTACAATCAGACTATGAAGTTGAAAGTAAAGTCTTAGAAATTGAAAAAAATAAACTAAATCGTAAAGTTTCCCAAAATTATTACGAAATAGTGTATTGGCAAAATAGAGAAAAACTGTATCAGTATTTAGATAGTTTGTACCAAAGTTTCTCTAAAGCAAGTAATAGACGATTTGAATTGGGTGAAACTAATTATTTAGAGAAAATTACAGCACAAGCAAAATCACAAAAAATAGCTGCTGAATTAGTAAAAATAGAGAAAGAAAAAAACGCTTCATACCATTCTTTACAGGCATTATTACAAACGGATTCATTAGTTGTTGTTAATGAAAACGAATTGAATTATACTTCAATTAAAAATTCAAATAAAAACATTTATAATTCTTATTATGAAAGTATTACAATAAATTATAATTTACAATTAAAATTTCAAAAGCAAGCTTGGTTTCCTTCCGTTTCAGCCGAATATTTTCAAGGTAAAAATACAGGTTTGTCAAGTGCTCTTTACGGATTTCAAATAGGTTTAAATATTCCATTATTTTTTTCTGGAAATGCTAAAAAAACAAAAATGTTACAACTAGAAAAGGAAAGTTGGAACCAACAAAAAGAAGCCGAATTAATTAAAATAAACCAATTTATTTCCCAAAAAAACAATCAATTAGAAGGGATAAAAACCACAATTGATTATTATGAAACTTCAGGCAAAAAGCTTTCCGATGAAATTTTAAAAGTGGCCAATATGAGTTACAAACATGGCGAAATTGATTTCTTTCAGTACATTCAAAGTTTAGAAAATGCATTGCAAATCAAAATTGATTATTTAGATGCCATTTTAGAATATAACAATACCATTTTAGATATAGAATTTATTAATTACCAATAGATTATGAACAAAATACAATATGCATTTTTAGTTTTAATAACATTAATTTCTTGTAAGGAAAAAAACATAAATGTATCTCAAGACGAAATCTCAAATAAAATTATGCTTTCTAAAGAGCAATTTGAGACTTCAAAAATGGAAATAGGTTCTCCTAAAGAACAAGAATTTAATGAAATTTTAAAAGTTTCAGGAAAAATTGATGTTCCAGCTAAAGATAAAGCAAAGATAACAGCGGTTTTAGGTGGTTACATAAAAGTTTCCAATGTTATCATTGGTCAGAAAGTCTCAAAAGGTCAACCTATAGCTATAATTGAAAATACTGAATTTATAGATATTCAAAAAGAATATCTTGAAGTTTCAGAACAATTAACGTATTTAAAATCAGAATATCTGCGTCAAAAAGCCTTATTCGAAGAAAATATTACGTCTCAAAAAAATTATTTAAAAGCTGAAAGTGATTACCAACAAGCGGTAAGTAGTTACAATTCATTACGTGAAAAATTACAATTAATTAATATTAATCCAAATGCTATTAGTCGTGCTAAATTGAGTTCACAGGTTACGATTTATTCACCAATTAATGGAGTAGTGGTCACCACAAATGCAAATATTGGTGCTTATATTGCTCCAGAAAATACAATTGTAGAAGTAGTAAATGATTCCAATTTAATGTTGAGTTTATCGGTATTTGAAAAAGACATTTTAAAGCTTTCTGAAAATCAAGAGATTCAATTTACTATCGGCGACAATATGGAAACTGTTTACAAATCAAAAATTAAAACGATTGGTAGAGCCATTAACGAAATGGATCGTTCCATTCCTGTTTTTGGAGATTTAGACGCAGAATTAAAGAAAAAATTAATTGTAGGAATGTTTACAGATGCTAAAATTGTAATTGGTAACAAAAAAGCATTAGCCTTACCCACAACATCTTTTTCAGAAGAAGGCGATAAAAAATTTTTATATTTAGTTACCAAAAAAACAGCAACTGAATATGAGTTCCAAAAAGTTGCTGTAAAAACAGGTCTTGAAAACGATAGGTTTACAGAAGTTTTGACCAATTCATTTATACATCAAAATTCTGAAGTGCTTACAAAAGGTATTTTTCAAATTAATTAATGATTTTGCGCTAAAATCTCTTAAATTTATATATTATTATAAGTAAAAGCAGTCTAATATGAGTAAAGAAGAGGAATTAGAAAATTATTTAGAGAACCATTATATTCATAAAAGCAATTGGTTACGTGCAGCTGTATTAGGAGCGAATGATGGTATTTTATCCACTTCTAGTATTGCAATTGGTGTTGCGGCTGCAAGCGAGTTTAGAGAACCTGTAATTTTAGCAACTTTAGCAGGCTTAGTTGCAGGAGCTTTATCTATGGCTGCAGGAGAATATGTTTCTGTTAGTTCACAAACCGATGTAGAAAAAGCAGATATTGAAAGAGAAAAACAAGAATTAATCGAAATGCCAGAACTTGAATTACAACGACTAGCAGAAATTTATGAAGCTAGAGGACTCAAAAAAGAAACTGCGCTTTTAGTCGCACATGAACTAACAGCTTACGATGCATTAGGTGCTCATGTTCGCGATGAACTTGGAATTAATGAAATTAGTCAAGCTAAACCTTTACAAGCAGCTTTAGCTTCTGGGGCTTCTTTTACTGTGGGCGGAGCATTACCTTTTTTAGTAACTCTTTTTTTACCGGTCAAAAATATGGAATATTGGCTGTATGCCTTAGCCATACTTTTTTTAGCATTTTTAGGAGCTTTAGCTGCAAAAACAGGTGGTTCGAATGTTTTAAAAGCGGTTTTAAGAGTTACTTTTTGGGGAACTCTTGCTATGGTTTTAACCGCTATAGTTGGACATGTTTTTGGTGTAAATTTGGCTTAACATAAAAAATAAAAACATTTTTTACGTAAAAGATTTGTTTTTTAAAAAAGTTTATTTTTATATTTGTACTGTTAAAAAATAAAACAAATCTATGTTTTTAAATCAATTACATCATCATCATCATTTTTTCCACGCTCGAGCGAGGCAATGATGATTTTGTAGTAATCCAAAATAATTATAAACCCGTTTGAGTAAATCAAACGGGTTTTTTCTTTTTACAAAAAGCAATATGATTTACTCAAACATTTTAGAACAAACCAATGAGTATTTTAAAAATTGCCATTCAAAAATCAGGTCGTCTTTATGATGACAGTATTCAATTATTGAAGGATTCGGGTATTTCCATTTATAATGGGAATGACCAATTAAAGGTAACCGCATCCAATTTTCCTTTAGAAGTTTATTTTTTAAGAAATTCGGATATTCCACAGTATTTAATTGATGGAGTAGTAGATGTAGCTATTGTAGGCGATAACCTTTTGGTAGAAAAAGGGAAAAATATTTCGGTTGCCGAAAAGTTAGGCTTTTCAAAATGTAAAGTTTCTGTAGCTGTTCCTAAAGCTTTTAATTACAACTCAATCTCAGATTTAAATGGTTTAAGAGTTGCCACTTCTTATCCGAATACTGTAATTGATTATTTTTCTTCAAAAGGTATGGAAGTAGACCTTCACCAAATTTCTGGTTCCGTTGAAATTGCACCAAATATTGGTCTTTCAGATGCTATAGTTGATATTGTTTCAAGTGGAAGTACTTTGTTTAAAAATGGTTTAAAAGAGGTGGAAGTCATTTTAAAAAGTGAAGCAGTTTTAGCGGTTTCTCCACAAATTGCTCAAGAAGCGAAACAAATTCTAGATAAACTACAATTCCGTATTCAAGCGGTATTACGCTCTAGAAAATCAAAATATATCTTAATGAATGTGCCCAATGAAAAAATACCTGTAATAACTAAAATTCTTCCTGTTTTGAAAAGCCCCACAGTAATGCCCCTAAGTGAAGCGGGATGGAGTAGTTTGCACTCTGTAATTGAGGAAGATACGTTTTGGGAAGTAATAGATCAACTTAAAGCAGCTGGAGCGGAAGGCATTTTGGTTTGCCCAATTGAAAAAATGGTTTTATAATTAAAAATTAAGTCAATATGAATACAATATACAATCCAAATCCTAATGAATGGGGAAATATTCTAAAAAGACCCACTTCAACTTTTGATGATGTGGAAGAAACGGTTAAAGGAATTTTTAAAGAAGTACAGCAAAAAGGTGATCAAGCCCTATTTAAATATACTTCTTTGTTTGATGGTGTTACTCTAGAATCATTAGAAGTTACATCAGAAGAAATAGAACAAGCTTCCAATCGAATTTCTGACGAATTGAAACAAGCCATTTGCTTAGCAAAAAATAATATTGAAAAATTTCATAATTCTCAAAAAACTTCTAGGTTAGAAGTAGAAACCACTGAAGGAGTTTTGTGTTGGCAAGAGAAAAGACCTATACAAAAAGTAGGTTTATACATTCCAGGAGGTTCAGCACCTCTTTTTTCAACAGTACTTATGTTAGCAGTTCCAGCTAAAATTGCAGGTTGTAAAGAGATAATTTTATGCACACCACCTGATAAAAACGGTACTATTAATCCTGCTATTTTATTTACTGCGCAATTATGTGGTGTAAATAAAATTTATAAAATTGGCGGTATACAAGCCATTGCAGCAATGACATTGGGTACCCAATCTATTTCCAAAGTGTATAAAATTTTTGGTCCTGGAAATCAATTTGTTACTATAGCTAAACAATATGCATCACAATTAGGCGTTGCTATAGACATGCCAGCTGGACCAAGTGAATTATTAATCTATGCAGATGAAACGGCTATTCCTAGTTTTGTAGCTTCCGATTTGTTAAGCCAAGCAGAACATGGAAAAGACAGTCAAGTCATTTTGGTTACAACTTCTAAAAAAATGCTTTTAGAAGTAGAAAAAGAAGTCGAAAACCAATTACAAGTATTACCTAGAAAAGAAATAGCTACTATTGCTATTCAAAATTCTAAGCTACTTTTTGTAGAAACAGATGAGGAAGCATTGGCACTTATTAATGAATACGGACCTGAACATTTTATTATATGTGCTAAAAATGAAGCTTATTTTGTAAATAATATTGAAAATGCAGGCTCTATTTTTATTGGTAATTACACACCTGAAAGTGCTGGTGATTATGCTTCTGGAACCAATCATACCTTACCAACAAATGGCTATTCTAAAAGTTACAGTGGTGTCAATTTAGATAGTTTTTTAAAGGCAATGACGTTTCAAAAAATTTCTGAAAAAGGAATTCTAAATATTGGTAATGCAATTGAACAAATGGCAGAAGCAGAAGGTTTACAAGCACATAAAAATGCAGTAACGCTTCGATTAAATCAACTGAAATAAAAACAAACATAAGTAAACATAGTATGGCAATTAAATTGAAAAATGTAAATTTAGAAGCATTGGTTAGAGAAAATGTGAAATCTATGCGACCCTATTCTTCTGCAAGAGATGAATTTAATGACGCAACTAGTGAGGAAATGATTTTTTTGGATGCCAATGAAAACCCATTTGAAAATGGAATAAATCGCTATCCTGATCCACACCAAACGGCTTTAAAAGAAGTTTTGGCAACTATTAAAAATGTTTCTCCAAAAAATATTTTAGTGGGTAATGGTAGTGACGAAGTACTCGATTTATTGTTTAGAGCTTTTTGTGAACCCAATGTTGATAATGTAATCACTTTACCACCTACATATGGAATGTATGGTGTCTTGGCAAATTTAAATGCTATTGAAAATAAAAAGATTATTCTAAATGAGGATTTCCAACCCAATGTGAATTCAATTTTAAATAGAGCAAATGAAAATACCAAAATACTATTTCTATGTTCGCCTAATAATCCTACAGGAAATAGTTTTTCTGAAGAAAGCATTTTACGGATTTTAAATGAATTTAATGGATTAGTTGTGATAGATGAGGCCTATATTGAATTTTCTGATCGTCCTACTTGGTTAAAACGCATTGCTGAATTTGACAATTTAATTATTGTACAAACCTTGTCGAAAGCTTATGGAATGGCTGGATTACGTTTAGGGTTGTTATTTGCCTCTTCAGAAATTATAGCTGTGTTAGAAAAGATTAAACCACCCTATAATGTAAATAGTGTTTCTCAAAGTTTAGCCATCGAAAAACTTTCAAGTTTAAAGTATATCTATGAAATTGAAGAAATAAAGCAAGAAAGAGAAAAGGTAATGAAAGCATTGGTTTGTTGCAAGATTGTTACGGAAATTTTTCCGTCTGAAACCAATTTTATCTTGTTTAGAGTTGATAACGCTACTTTTCAATACAATCAATTTTTAGAAAACGGAATTGTGGTTCGAAATCGTTCTAATGATTCTTTGTGCAGAAGCTGTTTGCGCATTTCAATTGGTACGCCTCAAGAAAACGAAAAAGTAATTGAACTACTTAAAAATTTAAAAAATGTCTAAAAAAGTATTATTCATCGATCGTGATGGCACTATAATTAAAGAAACATCAGATGAACAAATCGATTCATTTGAAAAAATGATTTTCTACCCTAAATGCATTCCTTTTCTAAGTAAAATTGCTCAAGAATTAGATTTTGAATTGGTTATGATTACCAATCAAGACGGATTAGGAACAGCTTCTTTTCCTGAAGAAACGTTTTGGCCCGTGCATAATTTTATAATTAACACCTATGCTAATGAAGGGGTAGTTTTTGATCAAGTATTTCTTGATAGAACTTTTCCTTATGAAAAGGCACCCACTCGTAAACCTGGAACTGGTTTATTAACGCAATATTTCTCAGAGGAATATGATTTAGCAAAATCCTATGTTATTGGCGATCGATTAACTGATGTTGAGTTGGCTAAAAATTTAGGTGCAAAAGCCATTTTTATCAATGATTTTACACATTTAGGAACCAATGAAATTTCAGTTAAAAAAGAAGAATTAAATACTTGTATTGCATTGGAAACCAACGATTGGCAACAAATCTATGAATTCTTAAAATTAGAAGAAAGGACAGCTACTGTTTCTAGAAAAACCAACGAAACGGATATTCAACTCCTATTAAATTTAGATGGTACCGGAAAAAGCAATATTCAAACTGGTTTGGCTTTTTTTGATCATATGTTAGATCAAATTGCACGTCATGGGCAAATGGATTTAGACATTCAAGTTAAAGGTGATTTAGAAGTAGATGAACACCATACCATTGAAGATACTGCTATCGCTTTAGGAGAAGTTTTTGCTAAAGCTTTAGGAAATAAACTGGGTATTGAACGTTATGGTTTTTGTTTACCAATGGATGATTGTTTGGCACAAGTGGCAATCGATTTTGGAGGGAGAAATTGGTTGGTTTGGGATGCACAATTCAAGCGTGAAAAAATTGGTGAAATGCCTACAGAAATGTTTTATCATTTCTTTAAATCATTTACAGATGGTGCAAAAGCCAATTTAAATATAAAAGCGGAAGGAATCAATGAGCATCATAAGATTGAAGCTATTTTCAAAGCTTTTGCTAAAGCGATTAAAGTTGCAGTAAAAAGAGATGCAGATAAAATGATTTTGCCAAGTACAAAAGGAATGCTTTAAATGATAAATGTAAACAAATGAAAATAGCAATCATAGATTATGGAGCGGGTAATATTCAAAGTATTCTATTCGCTTTGCAAAGAATTGGTATTGAAGCCGTGGTTACTAACAATTGGAAAGAAATAAAAAATGCCGATAAAGTAATTTTTCCTGGTGTAGGAGAAGCTAGCAGCGCAATGGAAAAATTAATAGAAAGTGGTTTGCATATCTTGATTCCCACATTAAAACAACCTGTTTTAGGGATTTGCTTAGGAATGCAATTACTATGCAAAAGTTCTGAAGAAGGTGCTACAAAAGGTTTAGGTGTTTTTGATGTGGATATTCTTAAATTTTCTAATTCTGTGAAAGTCCCTCAGATGGGTTGGAATACAATTTACCAACTCAAATCTTCTTTGTTTGAAGGTATTTCTGAATATGAATATATGTATTTGGTTCACAGTTATTACGCACCAAAAAATTCATATGCAATTGCTTTTACAAATTATGAAACCGAATACGCAACTGCATTACGTAAAGATAATTTTTATGGCGTACAATTTCATCCTGAAAAAAGTGGAGTATATGGTGAAAAAATCCTTAAAAATTTCATAACAATGACCAATTAAAATTACTGAAAATATGAGAATTATACCAGCAATTGATATTATAGACGGAAAATGTGTTCGATTATCTAAAGGCGATTATTCGACAAAGAAAATATACAACGAAAATCCTCTTGAAGTAGCTAAATCTTTTGAAAATCATGGTATTACACATTTACATTTAGTGGATTTAGATGGTGCCAAATCGAATCGTATTGTAAATTATAAAGTTTTGGAACAAATTGCTTTAAAAACGAGTTTAAAAATTGATTTTGGAGGAGGATTAAAATCCAACGAAGACGTAACAATTGCTTTCAATAGTGGAGCACAACAAATTACAGGTGGCAGTATCGCAGTAAAAAATCCATCCTTATTTAAAAATTGGTTACAGGAATTTGGTGCCAACAAAATCATACTTGGAGCAGATGCACATCATAGAAAAATTGCTGTTTCTGGTTGGTTAGAAGAGAGCAACGAAGAAGTGATTCCTTTTATTCAAAAGTATGAAAAAGAAGGGATTTCTTATGTGATTTGTACCGATATTGCGAAAGATGGAATGCTTCAAGGACCTAGTTTTGAATTATATAAAGAAATTTTACAATCAGTTTCTTCTGTTAAATTAATTGCATCTGGAGGGATTTCTACTTTTGAAGAGTTACCAAAATTGGCAGCTTTAGGATGCGAAGGTACCATTATTGGGAAAGCAATTTATGAAGGAAAAATTACATTAAAGCAATTAGAATCTTATATTATTAATTAAAATGCTTACAAAAAGAATTATTCCTTGTTTGGATATTAAAAATGGGCGCACCGTAAAAGGTATCAATTTTTTAGATTTAAAAGATGCTGGTGACCCAGTTGAACTTGCTCAAAAATATTCAGAGACTGGAGCAGATGAACTAGTTTTTTTAGATATTTCAGCAACTGAAGAACGCAGAAAAACCTTAGCTAATCTGGTAAAAGAAGTTGCTCAAAAAATCAACATACCTTTCACGGTTGGTGGAGGTATTTCTTCTATAGAAGATGTGACTCTTTTATTACAAAACGGTGCAGATAAAGTTTCAATTAATTCTTCTGCTGTTAAAAGACCGGATTTAATAAATGAATTGGCAACAAAATTTGGAAGTCAATGTGTTGTAGTAGCTATTGATGCCAAAAAAATCAATGATAAATGGGTAGTTCACCTTGTAGGAGGCAAAGAACCTACTACTTTAGATTTGTTTGATTGGGCAAAGGAAGTGGAAAAAAGAGGTGCAGGAGAAATTTTATTTACTTCTATGGATCATGATGGAACTAAAAATGGCTTTGCAAATGGAGCTTTGTCACAACTATCCGAATGGGTTAATATTCCAATTATTGCTTCAGGAGGAGCAGGTAATACACAACATTTTGCTGATGCATTTATACAAGGAAAAGCTGATGCAGCTTTAGCAGCAAGTGTTTTTCATTATCAAGAAATTGAAATTCCAAATTTGAAATATTTTTTAAAAGATAAAGGTATCGCTATCAGAATTTAAAATGATACAACATAATTGATAAATAAATTGTCAATAAACTTTGAATATGAAAATAGATTTTACAAAAAATAATGACGGACTCATTCCAGCAATTATTCAAGACAATGTTACCAAGAACGTGTTAATGTTGGGTTATATGAATCAAGAAGCTTTTGACCAAACAGTAGCAACAAATAAAGTCACTTTTTACAGCCGTTCCAAAAAGAGATTATGGACAAAAGGTGAGGAGAGTGGGAACTATTTAGAATTAGTTTCTATTAAAAATGATTGTGATAATGACAGTTTACTGGTTCAAGTTAGGCCAAAAGGACCTACTTGTCATACAGGCACAGATACCTGTTGGCAAGAAACAAATACTCAAGAATATGGTTTTATAAGTGAATTAGAGAGAACTATAAAAAATAGAAAAGAAAATGCAGTTGAAAAAAGTTATGTGGCTAGTTTATTTTCGAAAGGGATAAATAAAATAGCACAAAAAGTAGGAGAAGAAGCTGTTGAAGTAGTAATTGAAGCAAAAGATACCAATGATAATCTCTTTCTATCTGAAAGTGCAGATTTATTATTCCATTATTTGATTTTATTACAAGCCAAGGGTTTTCAACTGGAAAATGTGGTTCAAGTTCTAAAGGAACGAGTGAAATAAATTTGGATTTAAAACAATAAAAAACGCTCTAAATTTATATAATAGAGCGTTTTTTAATACTATGGTTATTAGATGAATTTTAAAAACGTAACTCGAATAGTTTTTTAGAATTCATATGTAATAATTTCAATTTTAATTCTTTATAAAGGAATGTCTCATTTTATCCAAAGCCAAAATATATTTTCCTTTAGATAAATTAGAAATGTTAATGCTATTATTGTTCATTTCTTTATTTTCAATCAATTTTCCTTGCATATCATAAATCTGGTAGGTATCTAGAGCATATAAGCTTTCAACATTTATAGTATCAGAACTCGGATTTGGGTAAATCATAATTTTTGATCCCTGATTCGCAAAATGAGTAGTACTTAATGTAGTATTTATGGTCATTTTTGAAATTTTTCCTGCAATTGTTTGAACAAAAAAGAGTTCGTTGTCTATTATAATAGATCCATTAGGCCAAGAATTAGCTGGTAATTGAACCATACTTTCAAATTGAAAATCTGGATTGGTATACCAAGAAATGGAACTAGCGGAGCTTTCACAAATGTAAAATGAGGTATCATTCATAACAATTCCGGAAGCATAATTTAAATTATTTAAAACGGTATCTAAATTTCCGGTTGATGCATCATATTTATATAATGCATTCGTGTAATTCGATGTAAAAAATAATTTATTATTATAAACCGTAAAAAAGTTAGGTTTGTAACCTACTAAAACATCAGACTGCTGTAAGGTAGTTAGATTTACTTTTACTATTTTTGATGCAGCATATTGGCCAATATACAAATCATCATTAATTTGTACCATTGGGCCAGCCACATTTGCTACAGG
The DNA here is from genome assembly GCF_006491645.1 of Flavobacterium profundi. Classification (GTDB taxonomy): domain Bacteria; phylum Bacteroidota; class Bacteroidia; order Flavobacteriales; family Flavobacteriaceae; genus Flavobacterium; species Flavobacterium profundi. The sequence continues at coordinate 227,417 of NZ_VDCZ01000002.1, read as the reverse complement.
AGTAGTGTAAAAATTATCACTATCTAATTCAATTTTGTAGGTTCGATATGGGTTTTCTACACCCACATACAAAATGTCATTTTTGACAAATACAAAATTAGGATTTTCAGAGAATTGATACACTAATTCAACTGTTGGATTGGTTTGTGTGTAATCAAAACGATAAATTTTCTTTTCTACATACGAATTAAAATAAATAAAATTATCTTTATACGTAAGATTAGATATCCCAGCGGAGCTGTAATTGGTTAATACGTCCGTTACTTGACTGTAAACGAAGTTAGTTAGTAGCAGTAATAAAAGTAACTTTGTTTTCATAATAGTAAGTATTTAATTAGACTTTGGGGTATTTAAAGTTATGAATTAAAATTTTAAACATAATCACAAAAAATAGTTCGTTAACATTTTTTTAACAATTTAAATTTTCAAAAAATTAAAAAATGAGCCAAATTAATAAAGAATATATATCTTTTTTATTAGAATTAAAAGAAAATAATAATCGGGAATGGTTTACTGAAAATAAAAAAAGATATGATAAATATGCTAAATCTATGAAACAATTCTTTACAGAAGTTGGTGAGGATTTAGGAAAAATAGATCATATAGAACATATGCAAATTTTTAGAATTTATAGAGATGTTCGATTTTCAAAGAATAAATTACCATACAAAGTTAATTTTAGTGTAGCTTATCGAAGAACCAAACCATTATTGCGAGGAGGTTACTATTTGCATATTGAAAATGATAAAAGTTTTGTAGGTGGTGGTTTTTGGGAACCTAATGCCGAGGATTTGTTGCGTATTCGAAAAGAATTGGAATTAGATGCATCCGAATTAAGAGAAATTACATCTGATTCAACATTTAAAACCTATTTTGGTTCTTTAGAAGGGGAAGAGTTGAAGACAGCTCCGCGAGATTTTGATAAGAATCATCCCAATATAGATTTGATTCGAAAAAAACAATTTTTAGTTACACGAACTTTTACGAATGAGGAAGTATTAGCGCCTAATTTTAAAGATGAAGTAATTGACACTTTTCAAGCTATGCGACCTTTCTTTAATTATATGAGTGACGTTTTAACCACAAATTTAAATGGAGAAAGTTTGTATTCGTAAAAAATTATTCAAATAATTGAATTTGACTTTTTAACCTTTCAATGAGTAAATTCATCATTCTTTTATTAATATTAGAAGAATTTTGAATATACTCTTTGTATTCTGAAATGGTAAACATGCCAATTACCATTCCTTTTAAGGCATTTCTAAATTTAATATCTCTTTGAATTACATGTTCAATATAATTCATTTTTTTTTCTGGATTAAGTGTAAAAAAGACACCTTTTTGTTTTACAGCATAATTACGAAAAACTTCTAAAAACAAATCATTTTGAAATTTTAATATAGGTCTTAAAGTTAGATTCTGAAATTTTTCTTCAGTTGAAGAAGTTTCAGTAATAACACCTATGGATTCACCTCTAATTTCTAATATAGCTTCATCTTTAGTTCTCATAATAGTGTGATTTATAGTATAACTAAAGTTAAAGAAAAAGAGCCTTCAAATTTGGAGGCTCTTTTTAAGTTATTAAGATAGTATTGTTAATTACTTCAATTTGAAAGTTACTCTTCTTACTAATTTTCTTGCATGAGGAGAATTTACATCTACAGATGCGTCTTCACCTTTAGCTACATCCACTAAACGAGAAGCATCTACACCAGCTTTAATGATAACATCTTTAACAAAAGAAGCTCTTGCTGCAGATAATTTATCATTGTATTCAGAAGTACCAATTTCATCAGCGTAACCAATTACTTCAACGCTAGTACCAGGATTTGATTTTAAATATTGAACAACAAAATTGATTGCAGCGTAAGAATCTGCTCTTGGTTTACTTGAAGCGGTATCAAAATAAACATTTACATAACCACCATTAATGATATCTTCAATAGATTGACCTTCTTTTGCAGTTTGATTTCCTTTTACTTTTTCAATATAAGACTCAATTTCATCAGGAATACCATTATTGTTCATGTCAACGGCACGTCCTTTTGTATCTACAGCAACACCCGTAATAGAATTTGGCTCAACATCTAAATAATCAGGCACACCATCACGATCTGTATCATTCATCATGGTTTCTAATTCAGCTACACGAGCTTCCAATTCATCCAATTGTTTGTTTCTTGGAATAAACCAATCTGCGTGTTTTTCATTTTTACCTAAGTAAAAAGAGAATCCAATACTTGCATTATACAAAGTACTGTTAAAACCTCTGTCACCAGCAACAGAAGGATCTTCATAACCATCAAATGTATAGGTTTGATTCACATTATTAATCATGGTAAAATCTGCATTCAAAGCAAGTCTGTTAGATAATCTGAATTGAGCAGTAAGACCTAAAATGAAGTTAGTCATGTCATCATTACCTTCAAATTTATCATTTGTCATGAAAGAAAAACCTAAACCTGTGTGTGCTTGTAGATTAACAGTGTTCGTCCATTCTTCAAAGTTAAGTACCCTACCTAAGTTAAGTACACCTTGTAAATCTGTTCTATAGTATTGTCCTTCAAATTCAAAACTTTCTGATTTGTTTTTGAATGAATCATACCCCACGTCTAATTTCAAACCAAATTTATTATTAAACATGTACCTTAAACCTAAATCACCATGGATAAAATTAGTATTACTCGCATAGTAATTTGCAGAAAATGGTGTAGTAGGTTTACTTAGACCAGCATTAAAATCGATAGACCATTTGTTAAAATCAATCTCATCTTGTTTTTTAGCTTCTTCTTGGGCAGAAATCAAAGACGTAAACATCATTGAAAGGGATAAAAAAACAATAACTTTCTTCATAATTTTTATAATGTTAAAAAATAAGTGCGAAAGTAGGCATTTTTAAGTTTATAAAAAATAAAAATTACGTTATTATATCAATAATTTTAGGCATTGTTCTATTTTTGTTTTTTTTTAATGTAATAGAAAATAAAATAATGATGCGATTTAATACTAGAAAATGGGTTAAACCAGAAGATTTAAACCCTAACGAAACTTTATTTGGAGGAAGATTATTGGCTTGGATTGATGAAGAAGCGGCATTATACACTATTATTCAATTGGAAAATACACGTGTAGTTACCAAACATATGACAGAGATTAATTTTATGAGTTCTGCTAAACAAGGGGATATTATTGAATTAGGGATTGAAGTTATTAAATTTGGGCAAACTTCTTTAACTTTAAAATGCAAAGCTCGAAATAAGATGACTCAGGAAACAATATTAACAGTGGATTCAATAACGATGGTTAATTTAGACGAGCATGGAAAACCTAAGCCACATGGTAAAACAAAAGTTGAATTTGTTGATGAAAGATTGAAAAAAAATTTTAAGGAGTAGTTACTAAATTGTCTATTTCGTATACTTCTAAATTAAAAAAGGAAACAGACGCTATAATATGGTCGAAAATATCGGCCATTATATGTTCATAATTCTCCCAAGTTTTATCTTTTGAAAAACAATAGATTTCGATAGGTATTCCTTTCTCAGTAGGTTGTAAATGCCTTACCATAAGCATCATACCTTTATTAATACCAGAATGATTTTTTAAATACGTTTCGATATATTTTCTAAATAGGCCTAAATTGGTAAGATTTCTTCCATTAACAATTAATGATTTATCAATATTATTATTGGTATTATATTTTTCTATATCGGCTTGTCGATGCGTAATGTATGACGTTATATTCTGAATTTTATTGTAATATTCTAATTGTTCTTTTTCTATAAAATGTACGGATTTTGCTTTAATTAAAAGGTAACGTTTAATTCTTCTACCATCCGAATTTTGCATACCTCTCCAATTTTTAAAACTATCAGAAATTAAACTGTAAGTAGGTATTGTTGTTGTAGTATTGTCAAAGTTTCTAACTTTTACTGTAGCCAAATTAATTTCGATTACATCTCCATCTGCTCCAAATTTATCCATAGTTATCCAGTCACCAATGCGAACCATATCATTTACGGAAACTGATATACTGGCCACAAAACCTAGAATTGTATCCCTAAAAATTAATATTACTATAGCTGAAACTGAACCTAAAGTAGTTACAAAAACAGTTTTATTGACACTAAATAGCACGGATATAAAAGAAATTATTCCAAATATCCAGAGCATAATCATGATTACTTGTATATAACTATCGATGGGTTTATCACTATATCTTGGTTTGTTTTTGAGATAGTCTTTTAAAGCATTAAAAACACTTCGAATGATCCAAAGTGAAAGAATAATAATATATATTTTGACACTTTTTTCGAAGAAACCTTCCCAGTAGCTAAAATCTTTTAATATAATAGGAACCGTTTTGTAAATAAAAATGAGTGGAATTAAATGGGCTATGTATTTAGCAGTTTTATTAGCAACTAAAAAATCATCAAAGGTCGATTTCGTTCGCGCTGCTACAATAGCTAAAATAATAATCAATATTTTTTTAAAAATGTAATCAAGTAAATAGGCTATAACAATTAAAATAAATAGGTTGATTAGAAGATTAGTGTAAATGGCAATATTTTCACTAAAATCTAAGTCTTTCAATATTTTATATGCCCAATTAAAAAGAATCATCTAATAAATGTTACAAGTATTTTTTTTCAATATAAAATGTTCCAAAAGGAATAACTGAAGCCAAGCAGATGATAGCAAATTTTTTTGCCTCCCATTTTTGTTCGAATTTTAATAGAACTGCTAAAGCAATATATAATAAGAATAATATACCGTGCGCCATTCCTATATATTTTACATATACAGGTTGGTCAAATGCATATTTCATTGGCATAGCAAAAAATAAAAGAGCAAGTAAGGAAATCCCTTCTAAAGAAGCGATAATTTTAAAAAATTTAATCATGATAAAGCGGCGTAAATAACGTATCCATAAATAACAAAACGAAATATTCTAAGGGAAGCAAAAAGGAAAAAATGTTTTTGCGGAAATTTAATCATTCCAGCAGCTAAACAAGCAATTGCAAAAGGTAAAGGCAATAAGGCTCCTACAGCAATTAAAAAACCGCCCCATTTTTGCATGTTTCGAATATGCTTTGTCATTTTTCCTTCTAAATAATCATTTATTTTGGGAATCAGTAATAAAGTTCTTCCTTTATAATAAGATATAACACCACCTAAATAGGAAAGAGCTGCTAATATCGATAAATAGAGTAGTGGAGAAGAAGTATTTTTGGTCCAAGCAATAAAAATATCAGGAGGCAATAAACCTAAAATACTTTCAGAAACAAGAAATAAAGAAAATATGGATATATCACTAAAATTTTGAGTCGCATAAACCAACATTTTGTCAATACTCATTACATAATAATTAATGTACAAAAGAATACCAACAATTACTGCAAGAGGTACTAAAGCTTTTTTTGAATTTTCCCAAATAAAGGAATAAAAGCCGGTATATTTATAATATTGATGTAGAAGTCTGACTCTAGATTTTTTTTGCTTGTACATAAAAATAGATTTAGGAATGCAAATTTACTAAGATTTTTAAGGTTTTTCTGTTAAAGTATAGATAAAAAAAAAGAGTTCATGATGAACTCTTTTAGTATTTTTTTGAGTTTTATTAAAAAGCAATAAATGCTTTATTGTATTCTCTTAGATCTAATAGATTATTCTTTTTAGATAAATCATGTAAAAGAGATAAGAAATATTCAAAACTTTCAATATCATTTTCATCAGATACATTTTGTTCCGTTTGATCATCCTCATGTATTGGTTCATCATCTGGAATACCAATTAAAAATGCATTGTTTGCTTCTAAATGTTCATAAGCTAAACGTAAAGCTTTAGTAACCACTGGGTTTTGTTCTTCAAGAGAATATTCCCTAATTTTTTTTAAATCGTTAATAATTGAGTCCAAATCAAATTTGTTTTGTAACAATTCTTTTTGAATTTTCTCAATTAATTTTTGTGCATATTTATTTTCCATAGACGTAATAGTTAAAGGGACGCAAATCTAAGATTTTATTCAATGGTATACAATTTTTTATTTCGTAATTTTAAACACATACGCTTTTTTTACCAGGTAAAAACACCTGTTTATGGGGGTTTTTTCTGTAAAAGCATTGTTTTTTCAAACTTTTTTATAAATTTGTTAATAATTTTAATTATAAATTTATGAAGCAGCATTACTTTTTATTAATTTCACTGCTATTTACCCATATTATTTATTCTCAAAACACTTATATTCCAGATGATGGTTTTGAACAATTACTAATAGATTTATCCATTGATTTTGGACCATTGGATAATTATGTACCTACAGACAATATTTCTGGCTTAGAAGACTTAAATATTTTAAGCAATTATAATATTTCAGATTTAACTGGTTTACAAGATTTTACATCTATAGAAGCACTATATATTAATAATAATCCAATTACAACTATAGATTTAAGTGGAAATCCTATTTTATATGATGTTAGTTTAACAAATATGAATCTAACGAGTATAACTTTTTCTGATACTTCAATTATTGCATTTTTAGACGTATCTAATAATTCTTTAACAAGTTTAGATGTGAGTAGTTTATCAAATCTACAATATCTAAACCTATTTGGAAATCAAATTACTGATTTAAATCTAAATACAAATACACAATTAACAAGCTTAAATGCGGCCAATAATAATTTAAGTTCTTTATCTGTTAAAAACGGAAGTAACAACATTTTAAATTCATTTAATGCAACGAATAATCCTTCATTAAGTTGTATTGAAGTTGATAATGGTACAAATGCAACTGCTGGTATTGGAAATTATGCAACTTGGTTAAAAGACGCTACAGCGAATTATTCAGGAAATTGTAATTCTTTAGGTATTGATACGATTAATTTAAATGCTACCATACAAATTTACCCAAATCCAGTTCGTGAAAATCAAATTTTAAATATAAAAGTAGATTCGGATGTATTTGTATTTTCTTTATATGATTTTTCTGGAAAATTGATTGACAAAAAGAATATTTCTTCAAATAGATATACTACCAATCATCTTTCTAAAGGTATCTATTTATTTCAAATCCAAACCGATAACGCAATTTATTCTGATAAATTAATTATTCAATAAATTTTAGAACGTTAAGAATTGCTATAATTATAGCGTTTAAAAATATATATATAATTGAAATATAATATACATTATGTAAAATATAAAATTATAGAGTGAAACTATTTCTCACTCGTTTTGTTATTTTTCTTCTATGAATTTTAAAGCCGCTGAATTGATGCAATATCTTAATCCTGTTGGTTCCGGTCCATCATTAAACACATGACCTAAATGTAAACCAGTAGCTTTTTCAACAACTTCATCACGTGTCATTCCATAACTGTTATCTTTTACCCAAATCACAGCATCTTTGTTGATAGGTTTAGTAAAAGATGGCCAACCGGTGCCTGAATCAAATTTATCTTCTGAACTAAACAAAGGTTTTCCCGTTGCTGCACTTACATAAATTCCTTTTTTATGATTGTTATAATATGCATTGTCAAATGCTGGCTCTGTACCTTGTTCGACCATTATATAATATGCATTTTGACTTAATTTCGTTTTCCATTCGTTTTTACTTAAAGCTTCCGGATATTTCTGAGCGGTTGTTTTTGAATTTGTTTTCTTTTCTTGACAAGATAATGATGAAATGGTCAAAACACTTACCATTAAGACATTTATAAACTGATTTGCAATAGCTTTCATAATTTTTTTTATTTTAAATAGTTTGGAAATTTATTTTTGAATCTATTGATTCTAGGTACTGATACATTTTTTATATACGAATTATTGGGATGTAAAGATTCATAATTTTGATGATAGTCTTCCGCAGGATAAAATTTAGTGAATTTTTTTACTTCTGTGGTAATGGGTTTATCAAAACGTTTTTCCTTTTTCAATAGATTGATGTAGTTCTGAATGATCTCTTTTTCAGAATCATTTTTGTAAAATGCTATTGATCGATATTGGGTACCTGCATCTGGCCCTTGTTTATTTAAAGTAGTTGGATCATGTGAACCAAAAAAGATAATGACTAAATCGTTGAAGGAAATTATTTTTGGATCATAATATATTTTAACAGCTTCCGCATAATCGGTACTACCACTACTCACCTTTTCATAATTTGGATTAGGTTGATTACCACCACTATAGCCAGAAACTACTTCATGAACTCCTTTTACACTTTCAAAAATAGCTTCCACACACCAAAAACACCCTGATGCAAAATATGCTGTTGCATATTGATCTAAATTTTGATTTTCTTTTGTTATTTTAGATTCTGAGACATTTTGAAGTTCTTGAGTGTCTTCTGATTTCTTTTCTGAGTTTTTAGATTCGCAATTTAAAGTTATCAAACTAATGAGAATCAAACTTATTGTTTTTATATTTTTCATTTTCACTACTAATTTTATTGGTATTACAAAATTACTAATGATATAAAGGAACAAATGTTAACTATCTTACATTTGCTGTTAAAAATCTATTAATTTTTGAAAAGAAATAGCTTAATTGAGACTAAAACTTTAAAAGTCTCTGGATTTTGTAAAAAAGAAACCCGATAGTTTTATTTATCGGGTTATTCATTTACTTATTCTTTAACAAATCGTTTGGTATAGGAACCATTATTGCTATTTATTTTAAGAATATAAACTCCTGATTTTAAAAAACTTATATCTACTTTGCTTTGATCATTTTCAATATCATTTTTTAAAATTTCTTTTCCTTCTAGATTTATTACTGTAATAGTTCCATTTACATATTTATTGGGAAGTTTTATTTGTAAATCACCTTGTGCGGGATTGGGATACACTACAATATCAGTTTCATTGGTACTTTCTTTTTCAGTTCCATAACTCATACGATTGGAGTTAAAAATTGTACTGATATAATATAGATTGGCTACATTATCCTTCGTTATAGTATGCGAACCACTTGATATACTTATAGTTGCAATTCCTGAACTTGCTGCATAAGAAACATTATCAACTTTTACATTCCCGGTAAAATTACTGTCAAATACTAATGTTAATGTTGCTGAAGTTGTTGTGCTAAAAGCAATGGAAGTACTGGATTCAATTTTCAATCTTCGTGTTAAGTTGAGTCCGTTATAAGTTACGGAACCATCAGTTGCATTCATATTTCCTGAAATACTATAAAAAGAACTGTTTTTTTCTGACAAGGTAAAATTATGAATTTGATTGCTTGTTGAACCACCTCCATTAGAACCAGCTGGAGTTGCAGAAGCAGCATTTGAATTGATACTTCCATTGGCTTTTATCCAATAATAATAGGTAGTTCCATTTGTTACATTGCTATCAGTGTAATTTCTTGTAGTTGTTGGAACTTGTGCAATACGTACTCTTCCACTTGGATTAGAATCGGTATCTCTGTAAACTTCTAAACCTGTAACAGTAAGATTTGAAATACTCCAATTTAAATTTACAGCGCTATTAGTAGCAGTTGCTGATAGTAGAATTTCGGCTGTTCCTCCTCCTCCATTTGTTGTTCCGGATTCAATAGCACCTAAATCGGGTTTAGCACCAGAATAAGTAATTCCTGTAGAAGTCACACCCGCATCAATTAAATCGCTATTCGAATTTAAATTAAGAAAACCATTTCCTGTAGGATTTGCATTGGCTCCCATAGTTAAAGTTACAAAATCAGAACTAGTTACGGTAAAACCACCTGTTGCTCCAACAAAAGAATTTGGTGCGGTACTATTTCCTCTAATGCGATCATTAGTACCATTATCAAAAGAAAGATTATTTTTAAAAATATGGCTTGCACCGTCTCTAGTATGCCAATTATAACCTTCGTTATTATATGATGTATTATTTGTAAATTCTATGGCACCAATGTTACCATTATCAGTAAAACCATGTTTTCCATTATTAAAAGCAATACATCTTCTTACAATATGATTGATTTGATGAGCCGATGATCCTAATTTATACCCATTTTTATCACCTCCACCTGAAGTGCCACCACTAGTTAGAGTACCATTATGATGTGCAATACAACCTTCTAAAATAATCACACCAATTGGTCCAGTATCACTTTTGGTATATAAATCCCAACCATCATCTATATTATGATGCGCCACACAGTTTCTAAAGATATTTCCAGTTCCACAAGTTAATTTTGCCGCAAATCCATCGGCATTTTCATTTCCCCTGTCTTTATTGTCATACGATTCACAGTCCAAAATTAAATTGTTTGTAGGCCATTGACTGATGCTACTTGCATTAGTACTATATCTACTTAATTGTAGACCAGTATCTTTATTGTTTCTAAAAATACAATTTTCGATAGTATTATTATTACCCGATAAAAGCATACCATTATCACCAGCACCTTGAATAGTAATGCCTCTCCAATTCCAATAATCACCATCTAATACAATACCTCTATTAGAAGCACCTTCACTCATACTGAAATTTAATATGGGTATTTCATTATTGTATGCAAAAACATTAATTTTTGCACTAGACGAACCGTTTTTAGTAATCACTATAGTGTTGCTGTAATTGTGAGTACCACCTCTTACATAAATTGTATCGCCTCCTGTCGCTTGATTGATGGCTTTGGTCAAAGTCTGGAAAGGATTATTAGTTGAAGTACCTGAATTAGAATCGTTACCATTAGTTGCGACATAATAATTTGTTGCCCATGAGGTTGTCATGCCTATATTAAATAATACAAGCATGAATAAGATGTTTTTTTTCATGATTTGTGTTTGTTTGAATTGTTAATTACTTTTTTTCCTTAAGATTGAGAAAACTTAAGGTATACTACTTCTTGCTTTGCAATTTTGAATTGGGTTCATAACCTTTCATTTAAAGTTTAAATTATATGGTTAATAGGCAGTAATTTATTTCTCGTAATCGATTACTTTTTTATTTAAAAAATATATAATCTTAAAAATTATAGATATATAACTAATTTAGGTTTGTAGTAAACCAATGGGAATTACTGCTTGTATTTCCAACTACAAAACCAGGAGTATTCTTTTGTATACAAAGAAAAGAGCTATTTTACACCCAATTCTCATTCGTTAAGTTTACTATAATCTTTTAATGCGGGTACTTTTTTTGACAGTTCTTTTACTGCTAAAGTAGCTACTTCATTGGCTCCTAACTTAGACAAATGCGTATTATCTTCGATGCCATCAGGAAAATATTCATTTTCACCTTTTTTAAAATGCAGGTGTAATTTTTTTGATGCTTCAACCCCATAAGTTTCTTCTAATTGCTCTGTTGTATATTGTAAATCGATAAAAGGAACATCCATTTCTTGAGCAACTAAACGCGTAATTAAGGTGTAATTACCATGAGAATCTAATAATACTCCTTCAGCATTGAATTTTCTACGCGCTATAGATGAAAATAAAACTGGAATTGCTCCTTTTGCTCTGGTTTCTTCTACATAACGCATTAAATTATAACGATAGGAAGTTTGCGGATTGGTATATCTTTTTGGATCTGTATCTTTTGAATCGTTATGACCAAATTGTATGAATACATAATCTCCCTTTTGTAAGGAATCTAGAACTGCTTTCCAATGTTTTAAATCTCTAAAACTTTTTGAACTTCTTCCATTAACAGCATGATTTTTTATAATCACATTTTCAGTAAAAAAATTAGGTAAGACTTGTCCCCAACCGTGCTCTGGATTGCTATTTGGATTTTTTTTATTGGCCATTGTTGAATCGCCAATCATATAAATAGTTATGGATTGGGTATCATTCGTTTTTAAAGCTGAACAACTCCAAAAAAAAAGTATCAAAATTATAAAATTATTTAGTTTCATACCAATTGGATTGACTTTCATTACTTCCTAGAATATTTTGTAAACGATACCTTTTTATTTCTTTTTTGGTTAGTTGGTGTGACCAAGCAACTCTTTTAGAAGAGATTGCTCCAGCTCCTTTATTTTCAAATTCGGCAAAGAAAGTTGTTTTTTCAGCTTCGGGTTTAGACCAATTGTGCCATCCTTCCGGAAGAATATGTTGGTCTAAAGTACATTGAATAAAAACAGTTTTAGCATAAATTCTCCAAGGTCTGCCTAAATATACTTGTGTAGTAGTATCAGAAGCTGTAAGATGACAATTTTTAAAAACATAACCAAAGTTGGCATCTTTAGGTGTAGAAGCAGCAGTTATATAAGAATCTTTTTTAGAATGAATTATACAATTTTCAAAATAGGCGGTTGCGCTTCCAAAAATAAAGTCGGTTGTACCTTCAATATAACAATTTTTATAGTATTGTTTACCAATGCCTGAAGCATACAACGTATCTTGATTTCCTAAGATATTGCAGTTTTCCACCACTACTCTATTGGAAAAAACCGATAAAGCTACTGCTTGTCCCACCTCTCCTGCTGCATTTTCGATAGTAAGATTTTGTAGAACAGTATCATTTGCCTCAACCAAAAGTGTATAGGTATAAAAAGTACTATTTCTTCCGAGGCTTACTTTGTTGAAGGCATCATCATACCGAATTATGGTTTTTTCTTTACTTTCACCAATTAAATGGATATTCGTATTCCATTCGTGAATTTTTATTTTTTCGTTGTAAACACCCTTTTTAATAAAAATGGTAATTTTTTCATAAGGAAAAGCTTTTGCATTATTTATGGCTTCTTGAATATTTGTATAATCACCGCTACCATCTTGGGCAACAACCATATAGTACTTATCTTCAGATGGTATTTTTGTAGCTGTAATACCGTATTTTTCTTTCCATTTAGGATATTTTTTTAGTACTTTTTCAGGTGTTGTAATATACCAAGCATAACCATTTCTTCTTTCGGGACCGATTTCTGCTAAGCTGTATTTTTTAATCCCATCTCGATCACAAAAGAAAGGTTTGTTATTCTCTAACTCCATAAATCTTGCCCAAAGGGGTTTTGCTTTTTCATCATGGATTAATTTTTTATCAATTACCTTACCTTCATCATTATAAATTCGTTCTTCTCTTAGGTTATTTATTTGTACTTTTTCAAACCAAGCCACTGCAGCATGTACTGCTTTTATAATTTCTGGAGAAGGATTTTCAACAGCCATTAGTAATAATACAATATTAGCAGATTCATGGCCACTTAACGAAGGTAATTCATACGCTCTACCTTTAGCTGGTAATAATGTTTTTTCATCGTGTTGGGCACACCAACTTGTTAAAACCCCATTTTGTTTATATTGAGTTTTTAAAATACAATCAATTCCTTTATTGAAAGCAGTTTGCGCTTTTGAAACAATTTCTTCATTTGGTTTTATAGAATAATAATCACTTCTATCTTTAATTTCTTTTAGAAGTGAAAGAATGTTAACCATAGAATCATCATTATATGTAATATGCGTATAATATCCTTTTTTAAGTGGATAAAACTGAGGCCAACCTCCATTTTCATATTGGGCTTCTAAAAGGTAGTTTATACCTTTTAAAAATGCTTCTTTATAACGATTATCTGGAACATTTTCATATATTTTAGACAAAAACTCCATTTCTTGAATGGTTGCTCCATTGTCTGTAGTCACTTCTTTTGTACTCGATTTTAGAGCACTTAATGCATCTTTTTCATCCTCTGATAATTTCTGTTGCATTTGAATATTTTTGGGCCAACCTCCAATATTTCTTTGGTATAAAAGCACATTTTCAGCTATTTCTTTTGCTTCAGTAGTACTAAACCAAGCTCTTTCACTTTTGTAAATAATATCTTTCCATGATTTATTTAAAACCTGACCTCTTGTTAAGGAGACAAAAAGTACTACTATAATTGTTGCAATATGCGTTGGTTTATAATTCATTTTATCGATTTAATTCAATTGCTGCTAAAATAAAAGGTCCTGTTGCTTTAGGATCGTTATCTTTCTTTTTTTCGTTGATATAATATTCATATGAGCCATCTCGATAAGGATTACCACCTAAACCTGCAACAGCACAAGCTTGCGTAATAATAACGTTACCTTTTTCCGAAACTTTTACTAATTTTTCAATTAAGCCATCAAAAGCTTTATTAGCCTTTGTTTTGTATTCGATAGGTAAATAGCCTTTGTTTGCTCCTTTTGCAAAAGCATATGCAAACATTGCCGAACCAGATGCTTCTAAATAATTTCCTTCTTTATCTCCTAGATTCGTTACTTGATACCATAAACCAGAAGGATGTTGTTGTTTTGCTAAAGCTTTTGCTAATTGATTTAAGTATGCGATTAATTCTTTTCGTTTCGGATGATTTTCAGGAAAATAATCCAAAGCATCCACTAATGCCATTGCATACCAACCTAGAGAACGTGACCAAAAATTGGGTGAAGTTCCTGTTTCTTTATTTGCCCAGTCCATTTTTTTACTTTCATCCCAGCCGTGGTACAATAAGCCTGTTTTGGAATCATATGCCTGTTTTTGAATGAGTTCGAATTGTTTCGCAACATCATCTAAATTTGCTCCATTTTCAAATTTTGTTGTATAATGTGCATAGAAAGGTTCTGCCATAAATAAACCATCTAACCACATTTGAGAAGGATATCTTTTTTTATGCCAGAAACCACCTTCTGTAGTTCTAGGATGTTCTGATAATTGTTTTCTAAGAAGTTGCATGGCTTTCAAATACTTATCATTTTGAGTAGTATCATACAAATTGAATAAAATATTCCCAGCTTCAATCATATCGATATTAAAGTTTTCATATTTGTAAGAAGCGATTACACCCGAACTATCGATTGTTGCATCTGCATAACCTTTAATGTAATCATAATACTTTTTATCTTTTGTTTTTTCATATAATTTTTCAAAAGAGGTTAATACTAAACCATGTACATAGTCCCATTTTGGTTCCTCTTTGTCGTCAATTTGATAGGCTTTAGGATGTTGCTCCATAAGGGTTAAAGCCATTCGTTCCGACCATTTTAAGGTGTCTGAAATAATATAATTAGTATTATCTGAATCAGATGCGACTGCTTTATTTTTATCAGCTTTACATTGTATTAAAATATATCCAAAACAAAGTAGGACTAGGATTTTACTCTTATTTTTCATTCTTATTTTAATTTATCTGTAGCGTTTAATTCGGTTAATTTTTGATTAAGATAAGATAAAAATTCCTTTTGAGATTGAATTCCATTGCTCTCTTGTTCCCAAGCACCTAAAAAATAAAAGGTTATAGCTGAAGTTGTAGGTTTGAAAACAAGTACGTGATCGTAATTACCTTCTGTTATTTCGTTTATAGTTTCTTTTTTATAGAAGATAGCCATTCCTAAATGATCTGGTACTAAAGATTGTTTACCATAAGTAGCTATATATCCCCATTTTTTATTTTCACTTTCTTTTTGAAGTAATGGTAAATCGCTAAGTTTTACGATACCAGTACAAATTCCTTCTAGTGCTTCAGAACTTTGGATAGTGTGTTTTGTGTATCTTTCGTCTGCTGAAATGCTTAGATTAGAAATAAGATTTGTTTTTTGATTATTGGTTTTCCAACCAAAATAATTCACTTTAACTACAGATTGATTATCAAAATTTTCAGTTTTAGCAAATGTAGAATCTACTTCGTTGAAATGCAATACTTCTTTATTCACGTAACGACCTACAGCACCAATACCTAAACCTTTGCCCGCTTTTAAAATATCGGAACCCCAGTTTTGCATTTCGTGATAGGAATCGAAGCCATCTAGACCTACTTTAGAAAGTACCATGGTGTCTGTTTTTTTACCAAAAATATCAATTGCATTTCTCCAGTCTAAATAGAGTCGGTAACCAATTTTATTGCTTTCCCAACCTGGTCCTTCATAGCGAATATACCATGAATGATCGGTATGTTCAGCAGGAACTTTTAAACTGTCCACATTTTTAAATGTACCTTCTAAGTATTTTCTTCCTTCCCAATGACCACCTTCTTTTATAGAAATTTCGGCATAGGTTTTTACTTCAGTTGATTCTTTTTGGGCTTGCTCATCTATTGTACTTTCGGGTTCTATATTCTTTTTACAAGCGGATAAATTCAGTAGCAATAGGATACCTGTTAGAACTGTTATCTTTTTCATTTTATGGATTTGATTTAAAAAATTTATCTAAAAATTGGGTGATACAAATTGTGGTTTCATTAAACCATGGATGGAACAACCAAAAAGTATGTGGACTATTTTCAATTTGTTTTATTTGGTTGTAAATGTGATATTGATTTAAAATTTGAATCATGTCGTCTCTTCCAGCATGAAAACGTTCAAATTGACTGTTAATAAATAAAATGGGCGGTGTATTTTCATTAACATGAGAAAGAGCTGAAGCTTCTTGCCAAACCTCAGGTTTTTCTTCATAAGTACCTCCTAACCATTTTGAGGCTAATTTACCTTCTTTTGATTCAGGATGATGAAAAGCTAATATGCCATCTAAATTAACAATAGCTTGAATTTTTTTAGGATATTTTGTTCCAATTAAACTTGCCATTTGACCGCCAGAAGAACAACCTAAGATTACTGTTTTTGAAGTGTCAACACTAAATTTTGCAGCTTCTTTTTTTACAAAGGTTATGGCTTCCAAAATATCATCAATAGATTGAGGATATTTTGCTTCATTAGAAAGGCTATATTCTATGGAGAAACATTGATATCTCTTTTTAGAAATAGACTGCGCTAAAGGTTGTAACATAGATTTATTACCAGATTTCCAGCCTCCTCCATGAATTAAAAACACAGCAGGTAATTTATCTTTACTTTTAAAGTAATACGCATCTAAATGTAAAGGTTTGTTATTCTTTTTATTGTAAATGATATTATGAGTTACTGTTATGGTATTCTTCGTTGTATCAGGTTTAACAATAGTTATTTGAGGATATTTTCTTTTCTGTTTTATATATTCAGAATGAATGGTATACGAAGTATCTTTTTGAATCATTTGCTGTGCAAATAACAACATCGCATTACTGTTTATCAAGATGAAAAAAATCAGGATAATGCTATTTTTTTGTATTTGCACAACAAATAATTTCATAGGTTCTTTTTAAATAATTAGTTTAAAAGACTTTTTATTTCCTTCAGAAGATTCGACATTTACGATATAAAACCCTTTTAATAAAGTCATAGTTGTATCTTCAGTTGTAGTTAAAGATTTTACTAGCTGACCACTTAAATTATAAACCCAAATTGTATTCTCCGTTTCAATATTTGTTATATATAATTGATTTTCATTAGCATAAATTTTTGTTGCAATTTCATTTGTGAAAGAATCATTGCTTAAAGTTGCACTAACATTTGCTCCAGTAACTTCCATTTTATATAAATTACAAGCTGAACTACCATACACATACAATCTACCTCCTGTTGGTGAAGTGTAATTAGCAGTAAAAATTACTAAGTCTGCATTTGTTCCATCGTTTGAAGATCCTTCACCTATTAAATTGCTACCATCAGTTACATAAACCGTTCTCTGCGTACCATTACTTCCAGTTTTAAACCAAACTTTAACAGTGCAAGGTCCATCTACATCGAAAAATAGATAACGTTGTGTAGGCATGTAAACTGGAGCTGTTACTCCACCACCACCATTTAATTGAAATCTTCTTGGAGCAGTGAATCCATCATCAAATGTAGCATTACTACTTGTAACCGCACCAAAATTTGAATTTGTTGCTATTGGATATAATCCAAGGTTATCTACAACTATTGGAGAAGTTCCTATTCCAGAGCTTAATGGCCAGGTTGTATCATCGTTTCCAAAATCCCAAGTTTTAGTTTGTCCTAAAACAATCATGGATTGCATTAGCATAATCATGCTACAGATAAGTAATTTTGTTTTCATAATTGTAGTTTTAATATTCGTAATCGATTAAGTAAATTTTTAAAAAAATAGTTATAGTGTTAAATCAAAGTAGTAGTTATTTATTTAGTTTTTAACGAATTTCCAAGATTCCATTTGATTATCAAACTTTACATTGCAACAATATACTCCTTTAGCTAAATTTTCAATATTAATTTTTATACTCTCGTTTGCTAAAAGATTTTTGTATTCAAATTTATCTGTTTGTTGACCATTTAAAGCATAAATAACAACTTCTACTCCATTTGTAATGGCTGATGGAAGATAAATTTCAATATTTTTATCTGCCATAGAAGTAAAAAAACGAATGGTTTGCTCATTTACTTTTGGGTTTGAAAGTGTCGAACAATTACTAGGTGTAATAATTCCTGATGCAGAGACTTGTAACGTAGCTCCAGCACCACAAGTAGGATCAGTTAATAAGTTTTCAACTTCATTTACTGGAACTGGTGTTGTACTATAAGATGGTGCTGTTACGGAACCCACATTTGAAGCACCATTTAAGCAATTATTGAATGCGACAGCTACTGTTCCTCCATCACCACTATAATAAGTATACACATTCGCTATATTGGCAAAATTTGTATTTTCTACATAACAAGTTGAATTATTAGTACCACCGCCTAGTCCAATAGCTTTTGCACTAGCAACTGAAGTATTGTAGTAACAACTTACTAAATGTAATTCGGCATTTCTTGCTCGCGGCATTCTTTCTTTACAACCATTTGCCCAATAACAATTTTGAAAAGTGATGCTATAATGACCGTCAGCTGTAACATCAGTTGCGGAAGAACCTACTAAATTAGTAAAACGATGGTCGTTTGAACCTCCTGAACCACCAGCAATTGGCGCTTTTAAATACGTAAATTTGCACCAGGAAATAGTAATGTTATCAGCTGCACCTTTATTATCAAAATTACCATCCATCCCGTCTTGAAATTCACAATGGTCCACCCAAACATTAGTACCTTCATTTGTTAGATTATCTCTTCCATCAACATCATATGCTCCAGGACCTTCAAAAATTAGATTTCTAATAATCACATTATTAGAATTTGGTTTGATATTTAAAATACCCGAATTAGCAGCAGAAGTGCTGGAATTACCAACCGTAATTTGTAGGTTTCTTAATCTAGCACCTGGTAAACCAATGATTGATTTATTGTTCAATTGTACACTCGTATATTCGCAATCGATGGTTCCTGAAACTAATATTACGGCATTTGTAGGAGAAGTTGACAATAATGCATTTTTAAAAGCCGTATATGTAGATACTGTAACTGGTGTGGCATTACCTCCACCAGTCGCATTTGCTCCAAAGCCTTGTGGAGTTGCCATGTAATAATTCTGTCCAAATGAACTGATAGCATAGATTAGGGAACAGAAAATTAAAAGGTAAGTTTTCATATTATATTTTTAAAACGTTATAACTTTAAATGAATCTTGGTTTATTGAGTCCTTTACAACAACGATCCAAATTCCTTGATTCATTTCAATTTGTTGGTTTGAATTGATTTCAAAGGATTGAGTCAAGGCACCGTTAAGTGCATAAATTGTAACTGTTGTAAGTGAGGTTACATTATTGAAGTAGATATGGTTCTTAAATGAAAATACATTTACCGCACGATTTTGTTCAAAAGGAGTGTTTCCTAATAAGTCATCTGCAATTAATTGCGGAAATGGATCCCAATTATCATTTCCTTTCGTAAAATTGAAAGTTGTAACTTCTGTACCATCATTTAGATAGGGTGTGTTTAAAGAGGTTGACCAAGAAGCTCTGCTAGGTGTATTATTTTCGTTGGATTGTTCAACAGTTCCATATTCATACATTCCGCTTGAATTTCCTCCAAGAGTATTTTGCCAACCTAAAGGCATAATCAATGAGTTTCCTACAAAACCTGGATAATTTGAAGTTTCAATTGTAGTATTATAAAAAACAACCTCACTGGTATTGGCTTGCCAAGGTCGCCCAAAATAACCTGGCTTTGCTCTGTATATAGAAGCTGTTTCTGAACCTGGTTGTGCAGTAGTAATAGTACATTCATACATTAAAAAACCACGCCCAGTACTTTGTTGGGCTGCAGTAATATAGGCTGAATCATTTGAAGCATCACTTACATTCATGCTTAATTTAGCTTGATAGAAGACAACATCCATGGCTCCAAAAATATAATCCACGGCTCCCATTATTTCTCCTTTATAAACCGCCACCCTAGCACCTGTTCCACCATAAAAGGAATCTTGTCTTCCTACAACTCTACATTTATTTAAAATTACTTTTTGCACATTGTTTTTAATAGCAATTGCAGCTGCTCTTTCAACATAACTTCTATTTTGTACCGTTGTGTTACCTGCATTTGTAGGTCTATTTCCTGGACTTCCATTTGTCCATGCTACAACAATATCTTGCGATTCTTTATTTGAAATATATTGATTAAATGAATTTTCAAAAATGATATCTTCCGCTTCAAAACCATCTGCAGCAATAACCACGGTTGCATTCCAATAGGAACCATTAGTTGTTCCTGCTCCTGTATTTTGATAGGAAGGATAACCATTTTGTAAGTTTACATTCAATACATCTTGATGCCATTTCTGATCGGATGACATGCTGTAATACGTATAACCATGCCCGTAATAAGAAGTTATTCTAACTGCATTTGGATCAATATCTACTCCTGCATTTAATAATCCAATTGTAGGATTTGAAGCTGCATTTTTCAAGGTTATCAAAGGCTGATCAACAACTAACATTTCTTCATAATTTCCTGGATCTATAAGAATAGTAACTCTTTCTGAAGGAGTTCGTACCATTTGTGAAACTGCCAATAAGGCTTCATTTATTGTAGCAAAATCTTTGTTTGTTCCAACGGTAATTGTTGCACTGTAAGGTAGTGTTCCTCCTATTTTGATATTGGTAAAATATGTAGTTGCATTATTGTTTATCGTAATGTAACCCGAATTTGAACCTGTGTAAGTATATTCTACACTATCTGTTGTTGAAGTTGTTCCCGTTGAATTTATAGTACTAATTACAGCACCATTTTCAATTGAAAAATTAGCAGAGTAATAATAATCTATAGTTATTTTATCACCCACATTAACAGGTACTTGTATGGAAGAACCAGCTTGTGCGATTAAATGTCCTTGACTCATAGAGTTGGAGATATTTCCAGAAAAAAGTAAGCCTTTATAAGCTGAATTTGATGTTGTTATCACTTGATCGTTAAATGGCCAATTGGTAACAGGTTCAAAAGCAATATTTTTTGAAGCAGGATTACCATTGATAACTAGATTAGATGTCAATGCCATTTGCATTGGATAAAGATCTAAACCCCTTGTAGTAATAGTATAAACACCATCTCTTAAACTGATTCCGCTAATTGATGAAAAAGAATAGGTATAATTAGGTTCATTTAAATTTGAAAAAGTAAGTTGCAAATTACTTTCTTCAGTAGTTGTTAATCCTGTTGTCGTAATTGAAACAGGATACGTTGGTTTTGGAGAAAAAGTAATATTAGAATTCGTATTAGAATTTGCTATTGTGATTGTATTGGAGTCTAATTCATAATCATTTACTCCATTTGCTGTAATTGTATAAGCAATATTAGCTTCAAGTTGCACCGAATAAGTACTCGTATTAAAATTGATTACAGGCGTTGGTACAAATACAGTATTACTCGATGAATCAGCTGTATATAATAGTTGCAAGTCATTTATATTCGTATTTAAACCAATGATTGAGCCTGTTACCTCATATAAAGAAACTTCTAAAATTGTGATATCATGAGTAAATGTTGGAGTAATTACTGTCGATAAGTCTAATGACTGACCATTCGTTATAATAAAACCATTCGCATCCATTAAACTAGCTGTATAACTATATCCTTGAGGTAAATCAATTTGATACGTATTATTTGCATTCATTTGTGCTGTCCAAGATTTTCCAGCTAGATTGGTAAAAACAACAGCATATGAATTAGGAATTGAAGCTGCTTGAGTCACATCAATTGACCCAGAAACGGTTGTATATACTGCCGCTTTTCGGTAAATTCTATAAAAACTAGCTTTTCCATTGGCTACATAAAGTTTAAAAGTACCTGTGTTTTTTGCTACAAATTTAGCTTCAGTAGTGGCACCACTTGTTGAAGTTAAGTTAATCATGTCAGTTTGCAAAGATGGATTAGTTTCATCCATAAATGTTAAATCTCCACCAGCATCCGTTCTAGATATAATGCTTACTTCATCATCTTCATTTAAGGTTATTTGCATAAATCTATTGGTAGGAATGCCATTCGAAAGATTGGGAGTTCCATTACAATATATTCTTCCGTTAAAATTAGTTACACTAGCAATATTGGCATCATAACGAGTTAAATTCGTATTTGTAGTTCGTAATCGATCACCGCTATTACCAGTCCATGATAAATCTCCAGCTGTAAAGCTTGTGGGTAAATTAATACTGGTACTACCAGGCGTTATACTACCATCATACCAAGAATTAATAGTTGTTTCATTCAAATGATTAGTATATAGGTTCGTATCTAATGGTGTAGCCCCAAAATCCCAAACATCAATATTTTGTGATTGACTAAAAGAAATGGATAACACAAAGCAAAGCAATAAAAAGAGTATTTTTTTTGGCATGATTTTGTATTTTGTTGATTTTTAATCGATTAAATAAAATAAAGTTTTGGGTTTAGAAACTAATTTGTTTTACCGAATGCCATAAGAAAACCTAATTCAAACGAAATGTCATTCTCAAGCACTCGGAAAAACAAATTTTACAAGTATACTAACTCAAATTAAACGGGTCCAATTAATATCCGTAATCGTTAACCAATGTGCCGTTACTAGAATCTAAAAAGACCTGCCAAATAGGCCAAAATTGTCTATTATTTGGACTCGTAGCACTACTATATAGGGCATTTATTTTAGAATCTGTAAGATTATCCCATTGGAAAGCGGTATAGTCAGGACCTGGATCTGTATTTTCATTTCTATTCAATCCGTAAATTATTAGCGTTTCATTATCACTTGCATATTTATAATACAATGTAGAAGGTACATCAAAATAGTCTCCTGCTCTTTGTTGTAAATCAAACATTTTTGCTTTAGCTTCTACTAACTTTGTTTCTAATAAGTTCCAACGAATTAAGGCTTGTTTACGTTCCATTTCACCTGTAAATTCATATTTATGTTCTTCTACGATAGCATCAAACATTTGTTGTTTACTACCCAAAGCATCCACATAAGCATCCACTTTAGTTGGATGTTGTGATGGATCAAAAGCTCTCATTCGTAATTCTTTTAAATATGGAGCAGCAGCACTTGGACCTTGTAATTCATTTGCTGTTTCCGCAGCCATTAGAAGTATTTCTGCATAGCGCATGTATATTTTATTGACACCGTCATCATTAGTAGAAGTTACAATTCGATTCATCCATTCATAACGGTATTTACCAAAATACCATTTATTCAATGCGCCTAGTTGTTGTTTTGCAAATCCGTTTGTAGCTGGTCCCCATAAATAAGGTACACAGGTTACATCTCTTCTTGTATCTGCTTCATCATAATCATAAAAGATAAAAGGTAATGGACCAGCTTGTCCTCCTCTATTATTTCCATTAGAATGATATTGATCATTGTTTGTATGTCTTACAGCAAATGTAAATAGCATTCTACCTCTACCTGCTGAAAAAGGAATTTCCCATAACGATTCACCTCCAGCTTGGGTATTTTCTTGATTGTATTTTTTCCATAAACCTTCGAATGTTGGTTCTAAATGAGCCGTTCCACTATCGATAATTGCTTTACATTCATTAAAAGCTAAAGTGTACATATTTTGAATTGACAATTCAGGATCATTACTTCTTCTAATTCCATCAGGATATTGTTGAAATCCTGAAGCTGCAAGCGCTAACCTTGCTCTTAATCCTTTTACAAATGCTTTATTAACTCTTTCAACACTTCCAGTAGCTGTATTTCCGTTTGGCCAAGGCACTAAATCAGCAGCTTCACCTAAATCTTGGATTAATTGCTTATAGATGATATCTCTATTTGATTTTGGTAAATACAATGTTTCCGAATTTATAGGTTCAAATCGCGCAGGCACATCACCCCATGCTTTTAATAAATCGGCATAATAAACAGCTCTTAAAGTTAAGGCTTCACCTAACAAATACCCTAATTCTGAACCAGGTGTTGGATTTCCGTAGGCACGTAAACCACGAATACAAATATTGGCTCTTTCAATACCTTGGTACATTTTATCCCAAGCATTGTTAGAAGTATTCATTTGGGAATTATTTGGTAAAGCATTATAATTACATAAAGTGGCATTATCATTTGAAGTAGATTCCGAAGCATTATACCATTCGATATCGGTATTCATTCCGTACCATGGTAAGAAACGACCTCTGTAGGAATTGGTTTCACCAAAAGGAACTTTAATACCATCTACAGCACCTTGTGCTAATCCTGGAGTTGAAAAAATTACAGATTCATCTAAGGTAGATAATGTTTTAGAATCGAGATAATCTTCCTCACAAGAGCTTAAAATAGCGCTTATAATGATTGCAAAAACTAATATTCTATTTTTCATTTTATAATAGTTTTAGTTATTAAAAATTTAAGTTTAATCCTAATAGCAATTGTCTGCTTTTTGGATAAGGTGAATAATCAACTCCTGGAGTATATGGAGTTTGTCTTCTAGTTGAAACTTCTGGATCAAAACCAGAATATTTCGTCCATACAAATACATTACTTACCGTACTATATAATCGTAATCTAGAGATACCTATTTTTTGTGTAAGTTGATTTGGTAAACTATATCCTAATGTAATTGTATTTAGTCTTAAAAAAGAACCATCTTCAACAGCCCAATCAGTGAAAACATAATTTGAGAAAGGAGACCACATGGTTGTATTTGCATTTAAAGCGGCTAATTCGGTAGGATCTGTTACTAAACTACCAGTGTTAGGATCAACATTTGTCCATCTAGTGCCTTCAGCCATAGTAGTCAATAAATTTCTAAATTGTCCTCCATTTGGTGTTGCTGTAGAATGTTCAATTTTAGTAGCATTATATACATCATTCCCATAGCTCCAATTAAAGCCAGCAGAAAAATCAAAATTGGAATAATTAGCATTAATAATAAAACCACCTGTATGTTTTGGATTTGCATTTCCAATTACTGTTCTGTCTTCTAAATCAACTACTCCATCTCCATTAATATCTTTTAATTTCATAGAACCTGGTACAACTTGAGTATTAATAATTGATGAATTGTCAGCAACACCATTTTTTAAAGTATATGTTCCACCAGCATAATCAAAATCAGATACTTCGTAACGTCCGTCACTTTGAAAACCGTACATTAGACCTAAAGGTTGTCCTACATTTACTAAAAAGTCGGTATCAACAGCAGATGTCCACCTTGATGGCCATTTAAAATCTGGAGATTCACCTAAAGAGTTGATATTGTTTTTATTAAGACTGATATTAAAAGCCAGACTTAAATTGAATTTTTCTTTTTTAATCGCGTCTAGATTTAAAGAAGCTTCAATACCTTTATTTTGAATTTCACCCATATTTCTATATTGAGAAACATATCCAGTTCCAGGAATATTGAAATTTAATAATAGATCATTTGTTATATTTTTATACGTATCAAAAGTACCAGTAATTCTTCCATTAAAAATCTCATAATCAATACCTAAATTTTGAGTTGTAGTGGTCTCCCATTTTAAATCAGGATTAGCCAAAACATTTGAAGTTGTCCAATAGGTATTCACATTATTTATCCAAGAAGTGATGTTAGGTTGATACGTTTGAATTGTTTGTCCAACAGGAATATTATTATTACCTGCTTTACCATAACTTACTCTAACTTTTAATAGATTTAACCATTTTGCGTTTTCAAGAAAACTTTCTTCTGATATTTTCCAAGCAGCCGCAACTGAAGGAAAATAACCCCATCTATTTTTTCCTAAAAATTTACTAGATCCATCAGCGCGATACGTTGCTGTAAGTAAATATCTATTTTTATAGTCATAATTAACTCTACCAAAGAATGATAATAGTTTATCCTCTGGTAAATTATAATTTTCAGTTGAAAAAGGAACACCTTGAGGCGTTAAGTTAATCGCATTTTCAAAAGTAAAGAAATCAGGATAACGATGAATGGTATTGGTTAAGGTATTCGATTGAAAATTAATAGTTTCCCCTCCTAATAAAACTTTTAAATGATGCTCATTTCCAAGTAATTTTTTAAAATCATAGTTTAGGGTAGTTGCATTTCTAAACCTTTTATCGTCTCTTGTACTAAAAATTAGAGCTGGAACACCTTGATTTTCAGGAGCTGGTGCATTATTTACGTAATAGGTAGTCGAGCCATAGAAACGATAATCCTGAAATTTATAATAATCGATACCAAAATCTGTAGCCAATTGAAGTTCGTCAGTAATATTCCATGAAATCCCTCCTAACATGTTAAAATTTCTTCTCAACTGACGTCTGTTATTATCAGCCACACTAATGTAAGGGTTTGTTAAGTTACTGGCTAAATCTTCATCCGTATTACTACTGGTAACACCATCAATTTCAAAAGGAGCATAACCAATAAAATGTTTCATACGAGAATCTGTCGTAGATTTTTCATTTTGCTCGTTGGCTCCTCCACCATTAATTTCAGTATTGGAATATCTTACGGTATAATTCAGATTAATTTTATCATTCGGTTTACTTTTTAATCGTAACGATAAGTTGTCTCTTTTATAATTGGAACCAATCATAATTCCTTTCAAATCATAATGAGTATAATTAAAATTGTAATTGATTTTATCAGAACCTCCTCTTACACTTAAATCATGATTTTGTACAATTCCAGTTTGCCCAAAAATATTGTCTTGCCAATTAGTTGTAGGTGTATTATCGTACTGATTGATATTATCTCAAGTTCCTAAATAATCTTCGAATGAAGTTAAATCATTTGTTAATAAAGCATATTCGTATTGCCAATTTACATAGTCTTTAGAACCATTTATATCTAATGTTTTACGAATTTTATTGAATCCCGTAAAG
Source organism: Flavobacterium profundi (assembly GCF_006491645.1). GTDB lineage: Bacteria > Bacteroidota > Bacteroidia > Flavobacteriales > Flavobacteriaceae > Flavobacterium > Flavobacterium profundi. Next base: position 200,487 of record NZ_VDCZ01000002.1, on the reverse strand, counting down.
GTATTATAGGAAACTTCTATTTTATTTCCTTTGGTTCCAGATTTTGTAGTAATTAAAATAACACCATATGCACCTCTTGAACCATAAATTGCAGTAGAAGAAGCATCTTTTAATACAGTAATATTTTCAATATTGGATGGAGAAATATCACTAATGCTGGTAACCGGAAATCCATCTACAATATACAATGGTGAAGCATCTTGAGATAATGAGCCGCCTCCACGAACTCGAATGTTAATTTCAGCATCAGGTGAACCTTCTGTAGTGGTAATGTTTATTCCAGCAATTTGCCCCGTTAAAGCTTCTGCGACATTTGTAACAGGTCTTTTTAGAATTTCTTCACTTGATATGGCTGCAACTGATCCTGTTAAATCAGCTTTTTTTGAGGTTCCATATCCAATGACAATTACTTCATCTAATTTTTTTGTGTCTTGAATAAGGTTCACAGTTAATTTAGTTTGACCATTTACTTGAACTTCATTTGTTACATAACCGATGTAACTAAATACTAGTGTGGCATTTGGATTGTTGGTTTCAATTTCAAAAAAACCATCAAAATTTGTAGATTGTCCATTTTTAGTGCCTTTTTCATATACATTTACTCCTGGAATGGGTAATTTGTCACTCGAGTCTATTACTGTTCCAGAAATTTTAATTTTGCCATTTTGTGCAAATCCATTTTGGGATATGAATAAAGATAGAAACAACGCAATTAAATAGAGTTGCCTATGGGTTAATAAAATTTTCATCTTCATAATAAAATTTAGTTTAATTAGGGTTGTTGGTTAGTTTTCTTTTATTTATGTAGGTATCAATAAATAGTACTTTACTGACATGTTTTAGTGAAAAATCATTTTGAACTGTATCAACTGATACATTTTTAAATTCTATATTTTCAATGATTGAGTTTTCTAAACCGTCCGCTAGAATTACATATTTTCCAGAATTTTTGACAGTTACATCTTCTAAGAAGATATTTTTAACTTTAGGAATAAAATCGCCTTCTTGATTGTCATAGATGCTATATTTTAAATTTATTTTTAAGAGTGCTTCTTTCACTTCTCCAACTTTTAAATTTTTAACATATACTCCATCAACTGTTCCTCCCCTTCTCGTATTGGTTTTAATACGAATGGCTCTTTCTAAGTTAGGACTATCCATAATGCAGTTTTCAACAAAAACGTTTTGTACTCCAGCAGACATTTCACTGCCAATTACAACACCTCCATGTCCATCAATCATTTTACAATTTTGAACTACAATATTTTCACTTTTAATACCTACTTTTCTCCCTTCTGCATCTCTTCCTGCTTTAATAGCGATACAATCATCACCTGTATTAAAAGTGCAATTTTTGATGATTACATTTTTGGAATATTCAGGATCACAACCGTCGTTATTGGGTCCGTGACTTGTAATTGAAACATTATCCACAATTACTGAATTGCATTTTATGGGATGGATGATCCAAAATGGAGCATTAATAATGGTAACATCTTTAATTAACACATTCGTACACTCAAAAGGTTCAATAAAATTAGGTCTTAAATAATGTCCTTTACCAAATGTTCTTTGTTCTAGAGGGATTTCATTTTGTCCCATATGCATTAATGTGGGTAAGTTTAAACTGTCTTTTTGAGAGGGTTTACCTTCAATATATCCATACGAATGTCCTTCAGAAGTACTTCCTTTCCATGGCCACCAATTGGTTTCATTGGCTTGACCATTTAAAATCCCTTTACCAGTGATTGCGATATTATTTTTTTGATAGGCATAAATTAATGGTGAATAATTAAGAAGTTCAATACCTTCAAATGAAGTGTGTACTAAAGGATAGTAATCATTAGGATTAGTAGAAAATAAGACTTCTGCTCCTTCCTCTAAATGTAAATTAACATTGCTTTCTAAATGAATCGGACCTGTTAAGAATTTACCATTAGGTATTACAACCACACCACCACCATTTTTTGCACATTTTTGTATTGCATTTTCGATAGCTTTAGTGTTTAACGTTTTTCCATCTGCAATTGCACCATAATCAAGTATATTAAATACCTCATTTTTAAATTGTGGTTCTTTTACGGAAGCAATAATTTCGTTTAAAATTTTAGTAGCCGTTTTTTCATTTTGAACTGCTGTATTTTCTTTTTTATGTTTACATGAATCTATTGAAGTTATTACAAGAATAACAAGCATTAGTTTTAGTATTTCAAAAGGAAACTTCATTTTAGATTTATTAATTAATAAATTATTACCGTAATCGATTACGAAAATAAATAAAAGTGTGTTACTAAACAAGTAAATTTTAATAAAAAATAAAAAAAAGATTAAATAATTATTCAATGCATAATAATTACTTAAAATAATTGTGATATTCATAGATTAAAAAAATATTGATAAATCTAATAATATACTTATTTTTGTTTTCTTAATCCATTACACTTAAAGTTTTTTATTATTAATACCTTTTAAGTAGATTCCTTATAAATGAAGAAAAAAACCACTATTTACGATATCGCTAAAAAATTAAATATTACTGCTGCAACAGTATCAAGAGCGCTTAATAATCAAAATGATGTTAGCGAAGCCACCAAAGAACTTGTTCTAAAAACGGCTCAAAAAATGAATTATGAACAAAATAAGTTAGCTCTGGCACTTAAAAGCGGAAAAAGCAATAACGTTGGTGTTATTGTACCTCGAGTAGACAGTAATTTTTTTGGTTCCGTAATTAGAGGGATTGAACAAGAATTAAATCCGCATGGATATCATATTATCATTTGTCAAACGGATGGAAATGAAATAAAAGAAGGTGATAATATTGAGGCCTTATTGAATGCGCAAGTGGATGGAATTCTTATTTCTACTTCAAGTAGTAAAAACTCTATTTTTGAACGCATTTTGAAGAAAGATGTACCTTTAATCTTCTTTGATAGAAAAAAATCATTAAATAATGTGAGTTCGGTTACTATTAATGACTTTAATGGAGGTTATAAAGCAACACAACACTTAATTGATACTGGAAGAACTAAAATTGCACATTTTTCAGGGGATACTAATATTGAAATTTTTAAAGACCGTTTTTTGGGCTATAAACAAGCGTTATTAGACAACAATATCGATTACGAACCGGATTATGTTGTACGAACTGAAAGTAATTTGGATGATGGAAAAAAAGCGATTAAAAAATTACTTTCTATGAAAAATCCTCCTGATGCTTTGTTTTCAGCGAGTGATTTTGCTGCCTTAGGAGCAATTCAACAATTAAAGGAAAAAGGTATTAAAATTCCAGAAGATTTTTCAGTAATTGGATTTAGTAATGAACCTTTTACAAAATTTATGGAACTTTCGATTAGTACTATAGATCAGTTTCCTAGAGAAATGGGTAAAATGACAGCTAAAGTCTTTTTGGAACAAATCAATAATACTGAAAAAGTAAAAATTGAGAAAAAAGTTATTTTAGAACCGGAATTAATTATTAGAAAATCGACAAACAATTCCTTATAAAAGAAAAGCCGTTTAAAAATAAACGGCTTTTTTTACCTATAAGGAAACTCCTCTTTTCCAAGGAATAAAATCATTTTGATTTAAAAGTTTTGCTTTTGTTATAGTTTTACCACTTGCGACATCAATAATAAAATGAAGCATCTCCTCTCCCATTTCTTCAATTGTCTTTTCTCCTCTAATAATTGCACCTGTATCGATATCAATAATATCAGGCATTTTTTGAGCTAATTCTGAGTTGGATGAAACTTTAATTATAGGTGCAATTGGGTTCCCAGTTGGTGTTCCCAAACCTGTAGTAAACAAAACTAAAGTAGCTCCAGAACCCACCATAGCTGTTGTACTTTCTACGTCATTTCCTGGTGTATTTAGCAAATTTAAACCTGTAGTGGATACATATTCTCCATAATCTAAAACATCACAAACTGGTGAAGTTCCTCCTTTTTTTGCTGCTCCTGCCGATTTCATAGCGTCTGTAATTAAACCGTCTTTGATATTTCCAGGTGAAGGATTCATATCAAAACCAGAACCGGCATCAACAACCGTTTTTTCAAAGGCTTTCATTAAAGCTAAAAATTTTTCTCCTTTTTCTTCGTTTACACAACGGTTTACTAATTCTTGTTCAACCCCACATAATTCTGGAAATTCCGATAAAATAGCAGTCCCTCCTAAAGCTGCTAATAAATCTGATACATGACCCAAAGTAGGATTTGCAGAAATACCAGAAAAACCATCAGAACCACCACATTCTAAACCAACTCTCAGTTTAGATAAAGGAGCGGGTTTTCGTTGTATTTTATTGGCTTCCTTAATAGCTTCAAAGGAATCTTTAATTATAGCTGATAACATTTCATCAACGGTACCCATTTTTTGTTGTTCATAAATAATAATAGGTTTCTTAGAGTTAGGATTAATGGTTTGTAACGCTTGTTTAAAAATTTCAATTTGCAAATTTTGACAACCTAAGCTCAATACCGTTGCACCTGCAACATTAGGATTATTAACATATCCAGCCAATAACTTTGCTAATAATTCTGAATCTTGTCTTATACCTCCACAGCCTCCTTGATGTGTAATAAATTTAACATCAATATTTTCAAAAACATTCTCAGAAACCGTTTCTTCATCAGCAGATGCACCGCTATTTACTAAAGAACGCAATAACATTTGATGTTTATTAACTTTATGTTTTAAAAGCTCTTTTTCGAATATTTCTTTTAGAATTTCAATGTTTCTATTCTCGCAAAATACCAAAGGAAAAAACAGCCAAACGTTTTCTGTTCCCACTTGCCCATCTTCCCTATGATATCCTAGAAAGGTTTTATCTTTCCATTTTTCAACATTTGGAGCAACCCAAGAAATAGAACCTGTTTTTTCGAATACTTTTTCACTTTGATGTGTAACATTAATCGTAGTTAGTACTTCCCCTTTTTCAATAGTAGTATTGGCTTTACCTACTAATACTCCATACATAACTATTCGATCTCCTTTTTCAAAATCTTGAGCCGCAATTTTATGTTTTGCTTTGACCGATTTTGTAATCGTAATTGTAGTGCCTTCAAAAGTTACTTTTTCACCTTCATTTAAATCAACTAGTGCTACAATCACATTGTCTGAAGGATGTACTTTTATTAATTGCTTTTGCATGATTACCTTCTTAAGAATTGAATTTCATTTTAAAATTTTCAAAACCAATATCAATTCCATTGGTTTCAATTTCAGATAGAGCTGTTACAACAGCTTCAGCTAATCCTTTTACTTCTAGTAAATTGCATTCCCAAAAATCTTTATTTTCTAAAGTTGAATTGACAATTTTAGGTAAGTCATTGGTTTTCCAAAGCTTATTAAAAAAAGATATGATTTCAGCGTTATCATTAATTGGCAAAGCTTTTCCATTCCAATCGCCCTTATAGAATTGGATTAAACAAGCCAATGAAAAAGTGAGATGTAAAGGTAATTCTTGAGTATTGGTAACGTACGTTAATAGACTTGGCAATACTCTTACTTTAAATTTTGAAACCGTATTTAAAGCAATATCCGATAATTTATGAATGATAAATGGATTTCTAAAACGATCCATCACCTCTTCTACATAATTCGTAATCTCTGTAGGATTCATGTCAAGCGTACTGTTAATTTCGTGAAGTACTGAATCTACAAAGTTTCCTGTAAATGTACCGTCTACTGTTTCTCTTACCGTTTGATTTCCATATAAAATAGAGAACGGTACCATGGCTGTATGTGCTCCATTTAAAATGCGAACTTTTAAAGTTCTAAAATCTTGCATGTCCTCCACAATTTTCACATTCAAATCGGTTTTATGAAAGGGCAACTTTTGTTTTAAAGCTTCATCTCCTTCAATTACCCAAAGAAAGAAAGGTTCTGCTGTAACAATTAAATTATCGGAATAATTTAGTTTATTATCGTATTCTTCTATTTCATTTTTTGGATAACCGGGTACAATTCTATCAACTAAAGTATTGTGATAGGTACAAGCTTCTAATAACCATGTTTTGAATGTGTTATCCAAATTCCATAAATCACAATACTGTAATAAAATATTCTTTAAAGTAGCTGCATTATAATTTATTAATTCACAAGGTATAATGGTTACACCTTTGCTAAAATCACCTTTGAAATGTTGGAATCTTTCGTGCAATAAAATGGCTAATTTAGCAGGAAATGAAGCTGGAGGTTCCATAGTTGGTAAATCGGTAGCTACAAATTCGATTCCTGCTTCAGTAGTGTTTGAAATTATAAATTGCAACTCCTCTTCTTTAGCTAAAGCTATAAAACTTTTAAATTCGGTGTAAGGATTAATCCCTTTTACTACATTTTTAATTAAGGCAATATCTTGAATTTTCTCCCCTTTTTTTACACCATTCATGAATAAAGTATATAATCCATCTTGATCATTTAGCATATGAACTACACCACCTGCAAGGGGCTGTACTACAGCAATACCAGCATTAAAATTGAGTTCCGTATTCAATCTTTGAAAAGCATAGTCTACAAAGGCTCTTAAGAAATTACCTTCACCAAACTGTACCACTTTGATAGGAAAAGAAACAGGTTCTTGTATACTTACCCTATTTAATTTTTGTTTTATTGTATTTTCCATTTCTTTAAAATTTACTTTTTATTTATAAAGTAATTACGGGTTCATTTATAAATTAGTAATCGGACTGTATTTTGGAACCAAAGTTTTCATTACTATCCAACCAATTAGATAACATACAGCACAGATAGAAAAAATAATGAAATATCCAGCTTCAATGCCTTTAAATCCAAGGAATACCATGTTTGTATTTTCGCTAAAATCAAATAATACTCCTGATCCTTTATTGATTAACGTAGAACCTAATCCACCTGCCAGACCTCCAATTCCAGTTACAGTTGCGATGGCTTTTTTAGGAAACATATCGCCTACAGTTGTAAAAATATTGGCTGACCATGCTTGATGTGCTGCTCCAGCAATACCAATTATAATTACTGGAATCCAATAGGTATAATGACCTAAAGGTTGCGCTACTAATGCTAATAGTGGGAAAAAAGCAAAAATTAACATGGCTTTCATCCTTCCTTCATATGGATTCATTCCTTTTTTATCCACAAAATACGTTGGTAACCAACCTCCAACAATTGAAATTAACGTAATCATATATAAAACAAACAATGGAAGTGCTGCTTGTGTTGCGTCCATTTGATATACAGAACTCAAATAAGCTGGGGTCCAAAATAAGAAAAACCACCAAACGCCGTCGGTCATAAATTTTCCAAAAGCAAATGCCCAAGTTTGTTTGTATTTAAAACATTCTAATAAAGATGGTTTTTTAGAAGATTCTGGAACATATCCTTCGATTTTACTGTCGGAAATAGTATCTTGTTGTATGTATGCTAATTCAGCAGGACTAACACGTGGATGTTTTTCAGGTTTTTCGTAAATAAATATCCAAAATCCCATCCAAACAAATCCTAAAGCCCCAATAATAATAAAAGCCATTTCCCAACCATATGCATCAGCTATGAAAGGAATAGTTAATGGAGCCATTAAAGCACCAACTGTTGCACCTGCATTAAAAATACTCGTAGAAAAAGCTCTATCTTTCTTTGGAAAATATTCGGCTGTTGTTTTAATAGCAGCAGGAAAATTACCCGCTTCCCCTAAAGCAAGTACAAAGCGAGCAAATATGAATAATGTAACACTGACAGATATTACCAAACCAGTATTGTTAATAGTTTCAATAGTATCTTTTGCTTCTTGAAAACCAACAAACCAGCTTCCCGTAATGTATCCTGAAGTTGCAATACCAGCAAATGCATGTAAACAAGCTCCTACAGACCAAACACCTATAGCCCATAAAAAGCCTTTTTTGGTATCCATAACATCTACAAATCGTCCAGCAAACAATAAAGATATTGCATAAAATATTGAAAATAAAGCAGTTATATTTCCGTAGTCGTTATTTGTCCAATGAAATTCGGGAGCGATATAATCTTTCCAAGTTAAGGAAAGCACTTGTCGGTCCAAGTAGTTAATTGTTGTTGCAATGAATAGAAGTCCGCAAATGGTCCATCTAAAATGACTGGTCTTTTTTGGAGTTATTTCACTCATACTATTTTGTATTTAGCTCTATTTTTTAATAGATTGTATTATTTTCTTATTTTTTGAATAATGGCCAAAGTATTTTTTACTTGATTGGTAAGTACAATATACTCTTGATTCTTAATAATTTCGTGAGAAATTAATTGTGAACCCATTCCAACACATGTTACTCCTGCTTGAAACCAGCTGCTTAGATTTTTTTCATTTGGAGAAACTCCACCAGTAGGCATAATAGCAGTCCATGGCTGCGGTGCCAAAGCGCTTTTAACAAAATTTGGACCGTAGATATCACCTGGAAATAGTTTTACAATTTCACAACCTAGTTCTTCTGCTTTGGCTATTTCTGTTAAAGAGCCACAACCTGGTGACCATAACACTTTTCTTCGGTTACAAACAATTGCAATATCTTCTCTTAAAACAGGAGTTACAATAAAATTGGCTCCCAATAGCATATATAAAGATGCTGCTGCTGCATCTGTTACTGAGCCTACACCCAAAATCATTCCGGGTAATTCTTTTGTGGTATAATGCATTAAGTCTGTAAAAACGTGATGTGCAAAATCACCTCTTGAGGTAAATTCAAATAAGCGCGCACCACCATCATAGCAAGCTTTTATTACTTTTTTACAAATTTCAATGTCCGCGTTATAGTACAATGGTACTAAGCCCGTTTCTTTCATTTTCTGAAATACTTCAATACGAGTAAATTGAGCCATAACTATTTTATATTTTTTAATAAATTTTCGAAAATGGATAAGCAATAGTTTTTAGAAACTCTATTACTTTCTTCTTTTTGAATTTGTATACATGCAACAGGAATATTTTTATTTGGAGCATGTTTGTAACGGATAATTTTTTCGTCAAATTCTGAAAAAACGATTGCCGCATCCACACTCCCATCATTTACATCGTACAAATATTCGGTCACTTTATTAATTTCTTCGAAAGATTGAAATAACATGATTCGATATCCGAATTTTGTAGCACTTAATTCTAATTCACAAAGAATATCACTATAAATGGAGTCATTTATTTTCGGTACAATAACCGCTACAATATAGGATTTACAACCTCGAAGCGCCAGAGCGTTTTTATTAGGCTTATAATTGATTTTACAAGCATAATCTTGAATTATTTTTTTGGTATCGTGATTGATATCATCCTTATCATTCAAGGCTTTAGAAACCGTTGAAATGGAAAAACCTGTTAAATGCGATATTTTCTTTAATGTAATCATCTTTTTAAATTTAAGCTATTTAACGAGATACTTTTGCAGAACCATCTCCTTCAATAATATGCTCAATTTCTTCTAAAGTAGCTAAATTATAATCCCCCACAATAGTATGTTTTAAACAGCAAGCAGCAACTGCAAATTCTAATGTTTTTTGATTCTCAAAGGATGGATTTAATAACCCATAAATTAATCCTCCCATAAAGGCATCACCCGTACCTACTCTATCGACAACTGGTGTAACTTCTTTAACTGCTGCTTTATAAATTTTTTCCCCATCATATAAAATACCTCCAATTTTTTGATGAGATGCGTTAATGGAATAACGTAAGGTGGTAGCCGCTATTTTTAAATTCGTACAATGATCAAAAAGCTTTTCATACAAACTAGGTAATGCATTTTCATCTGTGTAATTAGGAGCTACTTTTTCTTTTCCCAGCATAAAATAAGCCGTATCTATATCTCCTAAAATCACATGACAATATTGAAGTAATTCAGGCATAATATCAGCAGGAGTTTTACCATATTTCCATAGTTTAGAGCGATAATTTAAGTCACATGAAATGGTTAGACCTAATTTATGAGCCGTTTTAATAGCTAGCAAACACTCGTCAGCAGCATTTTGTGAAATTGCGGGAGTAATGCCACTCCAATGAAACCATGTTTTACCTTTTAGAATTTTTTCCCAATCAAAAGTTCCAGGTTGTATGGTTGCAATTGCACTATTAGCTCTATCATAAACGACATTACTGCCTCTATTTCCTGCTCCAGTTTCTAAAAAATAAATACCTAATCGATCACCTCCAAAAAGAACATTTTCAGAAGTAACATTCATTTTACGCATTTCTTTTAAGGCACAATGCCCTATTTCATTGTCAGGTATGCGCGTTACAAATTCTGACTCAATGCCATAATTCGCTAACGAAACAGCGACATTAAATTCACCACCACCATAAGACGCTGCAAAACTTTTTGACTGGCTGAATCGCAAATGCCTTTCAGTTGACAAACGCAACATTATTTCTCCAAAACTAACTACTGTATTCATTTCTATGTTTCATTAGTAATAAAATCGTTTCTCATAGGGTGAAAAACATCAATTAAAATTCCTGCTTTTTTACAAATCACGCCATGCCTAACATTGGATGGAATAAAAAATGAATCACCACCTTGTAGGGTTTTGGTTTCATTTTCAATAATCACTTCAAAAACCCCTTCTGTTATGTAGGTAATTTGTGTATGTTCATGAGAATGTAAGGTTCCAATCCCTCCTGTTTCAAATTGAACTTTAACCATCATCATAGTTTCATCAAAACCCATTATTTTTCTTTGGATTTTATCGGTTACATATTCCCAACTAATACTATCATCATTAAAAAATAGTGTTGTTCTTGACATGCTTTTAAAAATTAAAATATTCTTTGGCATTATGATAACTAATATCGGCTACCATTTTACCAATCCATTCCATTTCATTTGGCAATTCGCCTCTTTGAATTTCATCTCCTAAAAGATTACATAAAATTCTTCTAAAATATTCATGTCTAGGGAAAGATAAGAAACTTCTAGAATCGGTTAACATCCCTATAAAACAACTAATTAAACCCATGTTGGATAATGCATTCAATTGTTTGGTCATTCCGTCTTTTTGATCTAGAAACCACCATCCAGACCCAAATTGCACTTTCCCTTTTATACTTCCATCATTAAAATTACCAATCATTGTCGCCATTACTTCATTATCAGAGGGATTTAAATTATAAATAATTGTTTTTGTCAATTTATCATTACTATCTAAAGCATTTAAAAAAGCTGATAATTTTTGAGCTTGTGCATAATCCCCAATGGAATCCCAACCGGTATCTGGTCCTAAAATGTGGTGCATGCGCGCATTATTATTTCGCAAAGCACCCAAATGAAATTGCTGAACCCAACCTAATTCATGATAAGATTCTGAAAGAAATAATAAAATAGCACTTTGAAACTTTAAAATTTCCTCTTGGTTTAATACTCCATTTTGACGCTTTCTTTTAAAGATAGAATCAATCTCATTTTCTGTAAAATTTTCAAAATAAATATGTTCTAAACCATGATCAGAAAGTCTACAGCCATTTTCATTAAAATAATGCATCCTTTTTAGAAGCGCTTCACATAAGTTGGTGTACGAATTAATTTCTATTCCTGAAACGGTAGCCAAAGTATCTAAGTAATCGTTATAACCTTCATTAGATATTAAAATAGCTTTATCAGGTCTAAATGCGGTACTTACTTTTATTTCAAAATTACTTTTTGCTATTTGCTTATGATACTTTAAGTTATCAATTGGGTCTTCTGTAGTACATACGAACTCTGCATTTACTTTTCGTAGTAAGTTTTGAGTACTAAAAGCATTTGTTTTTATTTTTTCAGTTGCTACATCATAGATAGCATTAGCCGTTTTTTCATTTAATAATTCGTAGATGTCAAAATAGCGCGCTAATTCTAAATGTGTCCAATGATACAAAGGATTTCGCATAGTATAAGGAACGGTTTTTCCCCATTGTTGAAATTTCTCTCTATCGGTAGCATTACCTGTTATAAATTGTTCATTAATTCCTAAAGTACGCATGGCTCTCCATTTATAATGATCTCCATTAATCCAAACTTTAGTTATATTTTCAAAAACATGATTCTCTGCAATTAATTGAGGAGATAAATGATTGTGATAATCTATAATAGGTTGGTTTTTAGAATAGTTATGATACAATTCTTCTGCATATTTATTTTCTAATAGAAAATTATCGTGTATAAAGTGCTTACTCATTTTAATAAAATTAGTCTTCGTTAGAAGGTTTACCAATAGTAGCCAATATGCCACCATCAACATATATAATTTGACCATTTACAAAATCACTTGCTTTAGAGGCTAAAAAAATGACTGTTCCAGCTAAATCATCAGGATTTCCCCATCTAGCTGCAGGCGTTCTATTAATTATGAAATCATTAAAAGGATGTCCATCTACACGAATTGGTTCCGTTTGTGAGGTAGCAAAATATCCAGGTCCTATTCCATTAACTTGTATATTATATTTTGCCCATTCTGTGGCCAAATTCTTTGTAAGCATTTTTAAACCACCCTTTGCCGCTGCATAAGCTGAAACCGTATTGCGACCTAGTTCACTCATCATGGAACAGATATTAATAATTTTACCTTCTCTTCTTTCAATCATTTGTTTCGCTACTAATTGAGACATTATAAAGGGACCAACTAAATCCACATCAATTACTTTTCTAAAATCGGATACCGGCATACTAACTGCTAATTCTCTTTTTATAATTCCTGCATTATTAACCAAGATGTGTATGTCTCCTATTTCTTTCGTAATTATTGAAAAATATTTGGCAGCATCTAATTCATTGGTAACATCAAACAAATAACCGGAAGCGGTATATCCTTTACCTTTATAATAATTTAAAGCTTCTTCCATTTTTGCAGGTGTAGTACCCGTAATTATTAATTCAGCTCCAGCGTTTGCTAATCCTTCCGCCATAGCCATACCTAAGCCATGGGTTCCACCTGTTATTAAAGCTCTTTTTCCTTTTAAATCAAATAAATTCATCTTATTTTAATTGGTTAGGTGCTACAATATCCATATCTCCATAATCTAAATTTTCGCCAGCCATTCCCCAAATAAAGGAATAATTAGAGGTTCCAGATCCTGAATGAATTGACCATTCTGGAGATAAAACAGCTTGGTTATTTTGTAAAAATAGATGTCTGGTATGTTCGGGTTCACCCATAAAATGAGCTATGGTTTGTCCATCTTCTAAATCAAAATAGAAATAGGCTTCCATTCTTCTATTATGAGTATGTGCTGGCATGGTATTCCAAACATTACCTGGCAAAAGTTCCGTTAAACCCATTTGCAATTGACAAGTCTCAACTACACTATTCACTAACAGTTTATTAATGATTCTTTTATTCGAATATTTTTCTTCACCTAAATGTACAATTTCTGCATTTTCTTTGGTAACCTTTTTAGTTGGAAAATGTTTATGAGCTGGTGCAGAATTAATATAAAACAAGGCAGGATTTTTATCAATACTTGAAAACAAAACAGAAATTGCTCCAGATCCAATATATAAAGCTTCTTTTTTATTTAATTCATATACTTCTCCATCTACCGTAACTTTACCTTTTCCTCCTACGTTGATGATGCCTAATTCTCTTCTATCCAAAAAGTTTTCAGATTTTAAATACGGAATACTTTGCAAATGTAAGCTTTCTTTTACTGGCATAATTCCTCCTACAATATATCTATCATACATGGAGTATGTTAATTGTATTTTATCGGGTAGAAAAAGGTTTTCAATTAAGAATTGTTTTCTTATTTCATCGGTATCATATTTTCTAGCATCATTTGGATGACAGGCATATCTAAAATCTGTTGTAATCATTATCTAAAATATTTTCGTAATCGATTACGTAAAAGTACTATTTTTTTTTAATAAAAATAATTTTTTGAAAAAATAATCACATTTTTTAACAGATGTCATAAAATAAAGGGTGTTTTTTTGCTATATAATTCAAGAGATAATCTCTTGATTAAATATTTTTCTGATATCAGAAAAATATCTTTTTTTAAACGCTATTATATATAAAAATCTATTATATTTAAATGTTCAATTGAGAGTCTTAAGTATATGAAAAATGCAATTGCAGAAAGAATTCATGATTTTTTAAAAAAGTTTCACCCTTTTAAAAGTATAGATGATGAAAATTTATTTACAATAGCACAAAGTATAAGTGTTCTATATCTTGAAAAAAATGATTATTTATTTAAAGTAAATGACGAAACACATGATTTCTTTTATGTAGTTGCTTCTGGTGCTATTGGATTAAGTATTACATCAGATTCGGATGATGTTTTAATTGATAAATGTGATGAAGGTGATATATTAGGCCTTCGACCTTTTTTTGCCAAAGACAATTATTTGATGAATGCTAAGGCTCGAGAAGAATCAATCATATATGCTATTCCTATTGCTGTTTTTAAGCCAATTGTCATTAAAAATGCAAGTGTTTTAGAATTTTTATTGCAAAGTTTTGCATCAAATACAAGAAATCCTTTGGATAAAAAAAATAAAGGAAAATTACTTTCTGAAAACGTAATTTATGATGATACTTCTAATGAAATTCAATATTATCAACCCATCCATTATACTAAAAATCCGGTTACTGCTTCAACCTTAGATATTGTGAGACAAGTGGCTCAAACGATGACCAGTAAAAAAATTGGTAGTATTATTATTCATGAAAATAAGCTGCCCGTTGGAATTTTAACGGATAAAGATTTGCGCTCCAAAATTGCCACTGGTTTACATCCCATTGATATTACAATTGATAAAATCATGTCTTCCCCTGTAATCACTGTAGCGGAAAATATTTCTGTGGTTGAAGCTCAAATGATGATGCTAAAACATAATGTAGCGCATTTATGTGTTACTAAAGATGGAACCAATCTTTCTGAAATAAAAGGTATTATTTCAGAACACGATATTGTAGTGGCACAAGCTAATAATCCTGGCGTTTTATTGCGTCAAACAAGACGAGCACAAAACACAAACGATTTAAAAAGTATTCGTGAGAAAGTAACCGATTTGATTCAAAATTCAATTGATAAAGACATACCTATCTATCATATTTGTTCGATTGTAGGCGAAATTAATATTGCCATTACCAAAAGAGCCATTGAACAAGCCATTGAAAAATTAGGAACGCCACCTCCTACTCGTTTTGCTTGGTTGAACGTGGGAAGTCAAGGAAGGAAAGAACAATTATTATTAACCGATCAAGATAACGCCCTAGTTTTTGAAGACGTTAGTGAAGCACAATATGATGAAGTCAAAAATTATTTTATAGCCTTAGCAGATATTGTAACTAAAAAATTAAATACCATTGGTTACGAATTTTGTCCCGCTAACATGATGGCAAGTAACCCCTTGTGGTGTAAATCCGTAAGTGAATGGCAAAATCAATTTTATAGTTGGATTCATCATCCTGGTGAAAAAGGAATATTAATGTGTACTATCTTTTTTGATTATGATTTTGTGTATGGTGATGAAAATTTGATGCATGAAATTACCAATACCATTTTAAAAGAAACACATGACAACCAATTATTTTATGCCTATTTAGGTGCCAATGCATTAGAAAATCCTGCACCATTAGGCTTTTTTAGACAATTTTTAGTTGAAAATGATGGAGAACACAAAGATACATTCGATATTAAATCAAGAGCATTGCTTCCATTAGTAGATGCTGCGCGTATTTTAATTTTAAGTGTGGGAATTCGAAATATTAATAATACAGCCTTACGCTTTGCCAAATTAGCGGAAATAGAACCACAAAATGCGGTAATTTACAAGTCTTGTGAAGAAGCGTTTTTGGAGTTATTAAAATTTAGAACAGAAGAAGGTTTAGAGCATAATTCAGATGGTAGGTATTTGAATTTAAAAGAGTTAACAAAATTAGATAAAGTAAAACTTAAAAATGATTTTCAACCGATTAATGATATTCAGGAAGTAATCAAAAATCGCTTTAAGTTGACTTATTTTACGTAATATGAAATGGCCTTTTAAAAATATAATTAAAGAATATCCTCCATTTTGGAAAACGTATCTCTCCTACTTTGAAGAAAAAAACAGTGAGAGAAGATATGTCGTTTTTGACAGTGAAACCACAGGATTAGATACACAAAATGATCGTATTTTATCGATTGGAGCTGTTGCTATTACTGGAAATCAAATCGTGGTGAATGATTATTTTCAGGTTTTCATTTCGCAAGAAATTTTTAATGCAGCAACAGTGCCTATTCATGGTATTTTGAAAGAAGGAAATCTTCCCAAAATAAGCGAACAAGAAGCTGTAATTCAATTTTTAAATTTTATAAAAAATGCAACGCTTGTTGGTCATCATATTGCCTTTGATATTGAAATAATCAATGAAGCGCTGGACAGAATGGATGCAGGCAGATTAAAAAATCAATATATGGATACGGATATTATGTACCAAAAATGGAAACATTTTCCAGAAGAACAACACACTTCTTTGGATGAACTTTGTTCTGTTTTTAATATTCGTAAAACCGATAGACACACAGCAACTGGTGATGCCTATATTACTGCTTTGCTATTTTTAAAACTAAAAAGAAAATTAGGAATTTAATATCTACATAATCAATCGGACACCACCTAATTCTTCAATTTTATAGGGAAACTTATCGCTTGGTGAGGCAATAAACATGAAGTTTACAGGAATTTTCCATTTTTTAGACAATTCATTGATTAGTTTAGGACCAAATTCTCCTTCAATTTCAATAAAATCAATTTTAATTTCAGGATATTCTCGATCTAAAAAAGCAATATCATTTTTTAAGCGTTCAGAAGCCGTTTCATTTGGTTTAACAACTGTAACAATCTTTATCTTTTTGGTTTGTTCATTTTCTCTAATGTATAACATTACAATATTTAAATGCTCCAAATCATCATTTTTGGTAAAGAAAACAAATTCTTGAATAATGATACTATTAATTAAGTTGATAATCTTTGTATTGAAATATTTAAAAATACTTAAAATTGCTTTTAAAATAACAATGCGTTTCAACATCATCACAATGAAACCAATCGTAATAATAAAATAAGGTAAAAACACCTGCACATTACTTGGTAAGTCATCTTTAGGTTCCATCAAAATGTTTCCGCTTAAAGCTATTAAAACAGCAGTTATCGCAATAATTACAGCTATCCAACTTGCTTTTTCAGGTCTTGGTAATTTCGATCTTTTTAATTTTAATAAGATGTTACCAAAGCCAAACAAAGCCATTACAGATAAAAAAGATATGGTATAAACACCAGCTAATAATTTTACATTTCCTTTTGTAATCAATAAAACCGAAACACTTAAGATAAAAAACAAGGCAATAATTCGGTACGAACTTCCCCTTTTGTTTTTCTTCAAAAGCATATTCGGTAAAATTCGATCCAATGTCATTCGTTCTAATAAACCAGAGACACCCACATAACTGGTTAAAACGGCTCCACTTAATACCAATACTGCATCAATTGCAATTAACATAGCCACCCATTTTCCGCCTACAAAAAGTCCCATCTCAATTAATAAGGTATTTTGAAAAGCATCACTTTGCAACATTTCCATATTAAAAATGCTTAGGGCAAAAAATGCCATTAATGGATTAATGATACTGACTACAATCCACATGTTTCGTAGGGTTTTAGGAAAGACTCCTTTTTTCTGTTCTTCAACAAAATTGGCAGAACTTTCAAATCCTGAAACACCTAACATAGAAGCAGAAAAGCCAAAGAAGATTGCCATTACAATACTTCCATGAGTGGGTAAATGCCAATTTTCAATAAATTGGTCCAAACCATTATAAAAGAAATAATATAAAATAAATAAGGTAAGAACTAATAATGAAGCTAAGTGAAAAAGAAATATTCCGATTGCCACTTTAGCCGATTCAGAAATTCCTCCTATAACTAATGCTGCAAATAGTGCTAATAAAACTATGGTTGCAAGTAATATTGGCATTTGAGGTACTAAATGATGTAAATAATGCATGGCTTCGTTAGCAGAGATTACAGCTGTTGCCATATAAGACAACAAAGTTAATGTGGCAGCAACTGAAGCTAATTGTTTACTAGTTGTATTTAATAAGGCATTATAAGCACCTCCATTTAAAGGTAAAGCACCTACAACTTCTCCATATATTTTACGAAATAAAAATAAAACAAAAGCAACTATCAAAAGGGTTATCCATGCATATTGACCTGCGTAAAATATGGATAATGCGGAAACATACAATACTGAAGAACTAATATCGTTTCCACATATGGCTGTTGAGGCTAATTCTCCTAATTTTTTAATTTTTGATTGTGACATCTTATTTATTTTATAGTTTGAATTGTATTATTTTTTGATAAGCACCATGATGACTAATCGAAATGCTTTGATTGGTTAAGGCACAGTAAGGTAAGGAATTTTTGTCTTTCTTAATACATTGAGGAGTAACTTCAGTGATTTGATTTAAATGAGAAAATTTTGTTGTTACGATTGAATGAATCCAGTCAGTTGTAATCGTTGTTTTTCCAAAAAAATCCATTCCAAATAATTCAAGTGTTGAAATAGCTATAGCATCTTTAATTTCTAAACTTTTAATCTTAATTTTTTGGGGATAAAAACCTCTATTAATTTGTATTCTTTGATAAGCTTTATACGTACTTTCTTTCAAAGACCAAAGTATCCAAACCATTATATCTTGATTTTTATCAGTACGAATATAGTTTTGTTCCAATTCAGTAAAAAGCTTATTCAAGTAGCCTTTTCTTTTCCAGTTACTTTCTCTTTTCGCCAATGCTAAATCAACAATATCATTGCCCATTATTGTGCTGCTAGTTTTTTTTGGATTATCGCGACTGTATTTTCCACATTGAGCATCTTTTCCATAGATTCATTATCAATTTCAATATGGAATGCTTCTTCAATATCTAGAACAATATCTACTAAATTTGCAGAATTGATGTTTAAATCGGTTATAAAATCGGTAGTATCCGTAAGATTTTTAAATGCCTCTTCATTTTTTACAAAAGGTTGTACGATAGGCTTTAGTTTTTCTATAATTGCTTCTTTTGTCATGTTTATTTTAGATTTTTAATATTTTTTAAAGATAAGACAACCGTTTACATCTCCAAAACCAAAACTAGCTTTTGCGACTACATTTAAGGATTTCTTAATCATTTGCTTCGGAATGGTATTTTCATCAATTAATTCTAATATATTAGGATGCACATCTTCACAATTTATATTTGGAAAAATAAACCCATAATAAATTTGAAGTACAGTAGCCACTGATTCCATGCTGCCAGAAGCAGATAAACCATGGCCTATCATGGATTTAAGCGAATTTATGTATGGAAAATGAATTCCCTTTCGCTGCAAGGCTTGGGTCCAATTTTCAATTTCTAAAGCATCTTTTGATGTGGCAGTCAAGTGACCATTTATAGCATCAATTTCATTGGGGTGAATTCCAGCATCTTCTAAAGCTGCTCTAATGCATTTTTGAACTGCAATTGGGTTGGGTGCTGTCATTGTTCCTGTACCACGTTGGCCACCCGAATTCACATTGCCTCCACTAATTTCTGCATAAATTTTGGCTCCTCTATCCAAAGCACTTTCTAATTCTTCTAGAACTAAGGCTCCTGCTCCACTACTAGGTACAAATCCAGATGCACTAGCACTCATTGGCCTTGAGCCATTTTCTGGAGCATTATTATGTTTGAATGTACACACTCGCATGGCATCAAACCCTCCCCAAATATAGGGTCCAGAATCGCTAGTACTACCTACCAACATTCTTTTAGCTTTTCCATTTTGAATGCGTTCCAATCCGAGTAATATACTTTCTGTTCCTGTAGTACAAGCAGATGAATTGGTGCTTACCTGATTTCCTAACCCTAATTTCCCTCCAATATAAGCGGAAACACCACTTGCCATGGTTTGCGCTACAACGGTACTTCCCAACCTTCTGGTTTGAAAAGCATCAATTTTATAAATGGCTTCTCTAAAGGTTTCTATTCCTGAGGTACCTGAACCAAAAATAGTTCCACTGTCCCAATCGGGTTGGTCGTTATTTTCCAAAGTTAAACCCGCATCTTTCCATGCGTCTAGAGCAGCTATAACACCATATAAAATACCACTAGAGTTGAAACTACGCAATTCTAATTCGCTGAAATAATTTCGTTTGATTTCTTCTGAAATTTTTGGAGTTCCCGCTATTTGACAAGAAAATTTCAAGCGTTCTAATTCAGGATGAAATTCGATACCCGAAATTCCATTTTTAATAGCATGGGTAAAAGCCTCCAAACCAATACCATTTGGAGCAACAATACCTAAACCTGTTATGACAACTCTTTTTTTCAATTACAATTACAATTTCAAAAATTAACTTTAAACAATTTTAAACCAATTATACAGGTATACTTCCTAAGTTATCATTCCTGCTAAAGTTCCTGTGCAAATTGCTTCTTTATTTTCATTTATCATTTTTACTTTACATTTTAGTTTTCCAAAACGATAATATAGTTTCTCTGAAATGACCGTTACTTTTTCGTTTGGAAATACCGGTTTTAAAAACTCAATTTCAGAGGATGTAAAAGCAATATTTTCTTTTTTTTCAGACTCACTTAAATAGATTCCTAAACATACTAAACCGATTTGAGCCATAGTTTCAATGAGTAGTACTCCTGGCGTGATTGGATTATTTTTAAAATGACCTTTATAAAAATCCAAGTTTTCATTAAAAATGAAGGTACCTTTTACTCCATTTTCTGTAATTGAAATAATTTCATCCACAAACAAAAATGGTTTGGAATATGGCAACTTGTTTAGAATATCTTGTTTATTCATTTTGATTTCTAATTATATACTTTAGTTTGCTTACCATTCTAATAAAACTCGTTGGGCTGTAAAACCAGGACCAAAACTAAGCATTACTCCTTTTTCACCTATTTTGGGTTGGTTGTTCATAATCCGTTCTAATACATACAATACAGTCGCACTTGACATATTTCCATACAATCGTAAAACTTCTTTCGTATCATCTATATTCTTACCTAATTCTGAAAACAAACCTTCTACTAAGGTAACTATTTTTTTTCCACCAGGATGAAATATTAAATGATCAATATCAGCAATAGTCAACTGATTTTTTTCTAAAAAGGGATGCATAATCTTGGGAAAATGCGCTTCAATTGTATTAGGAACTTCTATATCCAATATCATTTTTAAACCCGAATTGGTTAGTTCAAAACCCATCATATGTTCGTTATCATAAAAATGATACATTGCTTCATCACTAATGGTCGGACCTATTTCTTCTTCATAGGAAGAAAGTAAAACACATGCAGCACCATCTCCAAAAATAGCTGCACTTACGATATTGGACATCGAAAAATCATCTAGTTGAAAAGTGGCCGTAGGACTTTCAACCGCAATCACGGCTGCACGCTTATTAGGATTTGCTTTTAGAAAATTTTTAGCATAAATGATACCAGAAACGCCACCTACACAACCCATTTCAGTTACAGGTAAGCGAACAATATCTTGTTTGAGTCCTAGTTTGTTAATTAAATACGCATCTAAAGAAGGAATCATGATACCCGTGCAACTTACCGTAATAATAAAATCAAGGCTTTCCGCAGACCAGTTTGCTTTTTCTAAGGCTTTTTGAAGTACTTTTTCACCTAAAACAATCATTTCCCTCGCATAAATAGCGTTTCTTTGTTCAAAAGATTGGAGTGAAAACACTTCTTCAGGACTCATAATAGAGTACCGCTTATCAACTTGAGCACCTTCAAAAATTTTCTTCACTTTTCTTTTGAAACGATCCTCTTGATTGGCAAGCCATACATCTAAAAAAGGAAGAATTTCTGCTGTTTCTCTTGAAAATTCAGGGACTTGTGTTGTTACTGTTGCTATTTTTACCGCCATATTTTTTTATTTAGATAGAGAATCTATATTGAGTCTCTGTTCTATTTTATTTTTGAATAATCCATTGGTAACGAAAAGCCCATTTCCAATGAATGGAATAGTTTTTTAAATTATTTTTTTCAGAAAACTCAACTAATTCCTGTTTTTTAAAGCCTCTTAAGATAGAGATTAATCCGTCTTCACGAGACATTTTATTAAGTTGGAAAACAAAACACACCAATTGAAATAATCGATATGCGAGTATATTTCGATGCAAATCGTTAATCACAATTCCTAATTTTGCATTGCTATAAAACAACTGCAATAAATAATTGATCTGATTGTTTTTAAAGTGATGCAATGTTAGGGTACACAATATAATATCATATTTTAATTTGCTAAATGCATCCTGAAAAATATCCCAGCATTCATATTGAATCATAGGATAATCAGTAGATAAATGCTTGGCATGTTCAATCGTAAATGCATTGGCATCTATGCCTATAAGATGAAAGGTATACTTGTTTTTTTTACCAAAATCGGCTAAAGCACGTAACATATCACCATTTCCACAACCTACATCTACAATTGTTATTTGTTTTTCTTTGGTATTTGCTACTAATTGTCTAATACCTTCTAAAGTCAATGTATTGCCTCCTAACAATCGATTTATAACGGCAATTTTATCCAATGCGTCACGCAATTCTTCTCCTTTCAGAGAAAAATCATCCATAATTTCTTCTTCATCCGTTCTATGTTGCGTGTTTATTTTTTTCAAAGTTTGTAGTTTTTCATATGTTATCTAGAAGTTCTTTTCCATGCGTTTTTTTTATTATAAAGGATAAAATAGATGGAAAAAAAGCAATCAAATTCATGATATTTTTAGAAGCAAAATCATGCAGCATAATTTTAGATAGTAGTTTCCCAAATTGTATTCTTTTTCTAAAGTTTTGATTCCAAATAGTACTATATGAACGTTCCAATTGGTCTCTATTCATCTCTTTTTTAAGAAACGAAATAACCAATTCACTTGCAATTTTGGCACTATGAATTGCCATAGCCATACCGTTTCCACAAAGTGGATGAATCAAACCCGCAGTATCGCCAATCATTAACATATGATTTTCAATTTTAGGCTTATTCTCAAATGAAACTTGACTAATGGTTAATGGTTTTTCAAATAAAGGAACTGCTTGAGTAAAAATTGCTTTTAGTTTTTGGTTTTGATATAAAACGTTTTCTTGAAAAGCTTCAATATTTTTATATTTTTTAAACACTTTATAATGTACCAAATAACAAATATTAACCACTTTATTTTCTACTTGAGAAACCCCGCAATAACCACCATTAAAATTATACAGACCTACTAAGTTACTTGGATAATCTACTGAATAATGCATTTTTACAGCCAACCAAGGAGATTTTTGTTGGATAAATTTTCGTTGCAAAACAGTATCTAAATTAGAACGTTTTCCAAAAGCTCCTAAAACTTGAATGAACTGATAGGTCTCCTTATTTTCGGTAGTAATTATAAAATTATCTTCTTTGAAATTGACTTGAGAAACGGTACTTTTTATAAATTCACCTCCTAAAACTATCACATTATCAGCTAAATATGAATCCAATGTAAAGCGACTCACGCCAAAACCTCCCATTTCTAAAGGTGCAGAAATACTTTTTCCATCCTGATTAGAAATTAAGGTTGTATTAATAGTTGCAGGATGTAAAGAAGCGATATTAAGTCCTAAATAATTCAAATAAGAATATACTTCATTAGAAATAAATTCGCCACAGACTTTATGTTTTGGAAAGGTGTTCTTTTCAAAAACAGTTACAGAAATCCCTTGTTTAAGAAGATGAATTGCGGCTATTAAGCCTGCTAAACCACCACCAATGATTCCAATTTCTGTTTGTTTGTTCATAAAAGCTAAGATAAGTTAAAAAGTGTGAAAAATCGTACTATTTAACCCTTGTTTAGCTTAAATTATTAGTTTCACTATTTTAATAAATGAATTATATCTTATTTGTTTAATTTTTTTTGAAAATGGAAACCCAATATGCTGTAATTTTTTAAAAAATAAAACTTATGGGATCTTGAATTTTGTACATATGTATTCAATTCAATAGTTTCACACTGATTCTCTTTGGCCCAATTTTCGATAAAGTCTAATAGTATATTTCCATATCCTTTTGATTGATGTTTTTCATCTAAGATAACATTATCAATCTCAATTTGTTTTCCACAATAAATTTTGGTCATAATCCAAGCACAAGTAATTCCAATAAGCTGATGGTCAACATATAATCCGAAACAGATGTAATTTGGATATTGAAACATTTCAGCTTGCCGTTTTTTTATTATTTCAAGTGCTATTGATGGATTGAGTTGTTGCAACAATTGGGTTACATTTTCAGATAAAGTATCTTTAACTATTTTAACGTGAATATTTGGATTCATTAGGTTACTTGCAGTTTTTTAATTCTTTAATAATTCCTTTTAAAATACTTGGTACAATTTGATGATGAAAAGGTTTAACAGGTATAAAATATAATTTTCCTAAAGTATTATTAAATTGTACTGTGGTTGTGATGGTAATATTTTTTAATTCTTGATGTGATGAAGATGAGTCTAACAAAAGTGAAACCCTAAAATTAAGATGTTTGTCATCTTCACCCATTATAATTTCGTTGGACGAACTTTCGAAAATTTTAAATAATCCAATTTGTTCATTGGTAACGCCCTTTAAATTTGCGATTAGCTCTTCTTTATTTTTAATAGTTTGGCTGGTTTTTAAACCGATTATTTTCACTATTTTATTTCTTAATGAAAACAAGGCACTCACCCATTTGGGACTGGTTTGAAAAAAAGCCTTTAAAACTGCTAAAGGAGTTATCGTATTATCTGTATCGATGATACTTCCTTGAAAACTATCCATATAATGATACTTGTTAGCTTTCCCAAAAAGTAATGAATCTGAAGGAGATGCTACTTTTATGATTTGCATTTTTGAAGAAATTTAGGTGTATAAATGTACTAATTTTTATACAATTATGCTGCCATAAAAAACAAAAAAGGTTGCTCAAGAAAGCAACCTTTTTTAGTAGTATATATTTGGTATTTACAATTTACCATTTTTAATCTCCTCTACAATTTCAGGATTTAATAAAGTGGTAATATCCCCAAAATTACCATCTTCACCTTCAGCAATTTTACGTAAAATTCGACGCATAATTTTTCCAGAACGTGTTTTTGGTAAACCATTCACAAATTGAATTTTATCTAATTTAGATATAGGACCAATTTTATCTGCAATGAGGTTGTTAATTTCGTTTCTCAAATTATCTTGATTTCTACTTTCACCCGATTCTTTTAAGATAACAAAACCATATAAAGCATTTCCTTTTACATCATGAGGGAAACCAACAATAGCACTTTCTGCAACTGCTGGATGTTCATTAATAGTATCTTCAATTGGTGCTGTACCTAAATTATGACCAGAAACGATAATAACATCATCTACTCTACCCGTAATTCTATAATATCCTACTTCATCGCGAAGTGCACCATCACCTGTAAAATATTTTCCAGGATAAGCAGAGAAATACGTTTGTTTATAACGTTCGTGATCTCCCCAAATGGTTCTAGCCATAGATGGCCATGGGAATTTAATACACAAACTTCCTGTAACTTGATTGCCTTCAATTTCATTTCGCAATTCATCCATTAAAACGGGTTGAATTCCGGGTAAAGGTAAAGAAGCATACGTAGGTTTTGTAGGTGTTACAAACGGTATTGGAGAAATCATGATACCACCTGTTTCCGTTTGCCACCAAGTATCTACTAACGGACATCTTTTACCACCTACATGATCATTATACCAATGCCATGCTTCTTCATTAATTGGTTCTCCTACAGAACCAATTACTTTTAAACTACTTAAAGGAAATCCTTTTACATAATCCACGCTTTCTTTTGCTAAGGCACGAATAGCGGTTGGTGCAGTATAGAACTGAGTGACTTTATGTTTTTCAATTACTTGCCAAAAACGACTAAAATCTGGATAAGAGGGTACACCTTCAAACATAACGGTAGTTGCACCATTTAATAAAGGACCATAAACAATATAAGAGTGGCCTGTTATCCAACCGATATCTGCAGTACACCAATACACATCATTTTCTTCGTAATTGAAAACATTTTTAAAAGTATAAGCCGTATACACCATATATCCAGCAGTTGTATGAACCATTCCTTTTGGTTTACCAGTAGAACCAGAAGTATATAAGATGAATAACGGATCTTCTGCATCCATAATTTCGGCTACATGATTATCTAGAGCTTCGTCTAAAAGAGGTTGTAGCCATAAGTCTCTACCTTCTTTTATCGCTATATTCTCATTCGTTCTTTTAGCTACCAACACTTTTTCGACACTTGGACAATCTTTTAAAGCTTCGTCTACTATGCCTTTTAAGTTAATCGTTTTATTACCTCTGAAACCACCATCAGATGTGATTACCATTTTACATTGGCTATCATTGATTCGACTAGATAAAGCGGTTGAGGAAAAACCAGCAAAAACAACAGAATGTATCGCTCCTATTCGCGCACACGCTAAAACTGCTACCGCTAATTCTGGAATCATTGGTAGATAAATACAAACACGGTCTCCTTTTTTAATACCTTGTGATTTAAGTACATTAGCCATTTTAGCTACTTTAACATATAATTCATTATACGTAATATGTTGTGCTTCTTCTTCAGGATTATTGGGTTCGAAAATAATAGCTGTTTTATCACCTCTTTTATTTAAGTGACGATCAATACAGTTTTTTACAATATTTACTTTTGCATTGGTAAACCATTTAAATTGAGCTTCTTCAATATCAAATTCGAAGACCTTATCCCATCTTTGGTACCAACTAAAATTCTCATCAGCAATTTTATCCCAAAACTTTCTAGGTTCACGAACCGATTTTTTATACATTTTAAAATAATTCTCTAAGTCATTTATTTTATAATAGCTCATTTGTTATAATTTTTTATTTGTTAGGTAAATATAGTAATTCTATTAAGAAGATGTAAAGATAATATTGCTAAATTGGTATAGTTAAACGTAATGCTATCATTCTATTAATTCTTTTACTTGATCCACTAATTTCTTCAAAGAAAAAGGTTTTGTTAAATAAGCACTTGCTCCTAAGTTTAAACCTTTTTGAATGTCTGATTCTTTATTTTTCGCCGATAAAAAAATGACTTTACACTCTTGTAAAGCATCGTTTTTTTTAATGTGTTCCAAGGTAGCATAACCATCCACATTTGGCATCATGATATCTAGAATAATCGCATCTGGAATTTGTGTTTTTAAAATTTCTAATGCTTCTTGACCATCACGAGCTATAAATACTTCATAATTATTTTTTTTAAATGTATATTCTAAAGACATAATGATATTCGGTTCGTCGTCAACTAATAGTATTTTCTTCATTTAATTGTGTCTTTTTGTATTATTTTAAAAGTGTAAAAGTAAAACATGCCCCAGTAATATCATTGTTTTTTACCCAAATTTTTCCTTGGTGTAATTCGATTATTTGTTTACAAATGGCAAGACCTAAACCACTACCCTGCGGTTTTTTAATGTTTTGATTATCAGATTGATAAAATTTATCAAAAATCATTTCTGCATCTTTTTCATCGATTCCTTTACCATTATCCATAACATGTATTTCATAAAATTGTTCTCTATCAATAATTTTGATCTTAATTTTTCCATCTTTATCGGGACAAAATTTAATAGCATTCGATAGCAAATTAGTTACCACTTGTATGATTCGATCTTCATCATACCTCAAATTTATTGGCTTATTATTTTCAATAGCAATCGAAATGTTTTTATTCTTGATTAATTGTTGTAGGGGTTCGATTGTTTTGAGTAAGGTTTGATGAAAATCATTTAGTGTTAGATTTAATTTTTGCTTTCCTGTTTCTAATTTTTCTAAATCTAATATTTTATCAATTAAACGGTTTAAGCGGTCCGATTCGGAAATAATATTGGTTAGAAATTGTTTTTTTATGTCTTCTGGAATTTCATCATCATCTATTAAAATTTCGCTCGCAGCACGAATAGCAGTTATGGGAGTTCGCAATTCATGAGTAACGGTGTCTAAAAAATCGTCTTTTTGTTTGTCTTTTATTACTAAATTTTCATTGGCTTTTTGCAATTGGTTGGTAATTTTCTTCAATTCATTTGATGTCTCCGTCAATTTTTTATTGATTAAGATTGTTTCATTGGATTCTTCCAAAATTTTTAAAACCTCTGGTAACGTTATTTTTTCTTCTTTTACAACACTAGAAATTAAAATTTTTGCAGAAGCCGTACCAATATGACCTGTTAAAAGATTCTCGGCAAATTTAACCAAACGTGCATCTGCCATTTCTTGATTTTTATCGACATTGTATTTCGTATTAAAAATTGCCATCGCTCTTTGGGTACGATCTTCACCTAGAAATTTTAATAAGACCTTTTCAATATCTCTTGTGTAAGCAGTTCCTCTCCATACAAAGGCATTTTCATGATTGGTACTGTATTTATCAATATCAATATACATTTCAGCATAATTACGTTCTCTATAATTACCTTTAAAACTAACAGAAACTGCAAAATAGGTCATCGTATTAAATAACATGCTCCAAAAAAAGGCATGCGCTATAGGTGACAAATAATCAAGTCCAAATAATGCTAAAGGTTTTAACAAATCACTATTAAAGAGACCTGATGCAATAAAGGTATTTGTAGTATTGGTTAAACCATAAGCATATGGAATTAAGAGAGTATATAAACACACTAAAAATCCCATAATAATACCACTTTTGGCCCCTAAACTAGATCCTCTTCTCCAAAATAAGGCTCCAAAAAAGGACGGTGCTAACTGACCAATAATAACAAATGAAACTAATCCAATTGAACCTAAACTATAATCTAAAGCAAAAAAACGATAAATAAGATAGGCTATTATAATCAACAAAAAAATACCTACCTTTCTTATGTTTACAATTTTTTTATTATTGATTTCTTGCGCTTCATTTTTTAACTTACCTAAAAAGGTATATGGAATTAAAAGATTATTACTTAACATTGTCGACAAACTAATACTAGAAACAATAATCATGGAAATAGCCGCTGAAAAACCTCCTAGAAATACCAAAACCGTTAAAAAAGTATTATCATAAAATTGTGGAATTAATAACGAAAAGGTATCTGCATTTTTAGCTTCTCCAAAAAAAAGAACATTTCCGCCCCAAGCAATTGGGAAAACAAAAAGATTAAAAATAAAAAGATATAATGGGAATAACCATAAAGCGGTTTTAATATGTCTTTCTCTATTGTTTTCAACAACAGATACATGAAATTGTCTTGGTAATAAAAAAATAGCAAACAAGGATAGCATACATAAAAAGAACCAATTCATTCCATTTTCTATACTTCCAATGGTATTTTTTTCATGAAAGTGTTCTAATAATGAAGCTTTCTGATAAATGTCCCCGTACCCATCATAAACGACATAAGTAACATACAAACCGATAAGTACAAAAAATAGTAATTTTAAAGTACTTTCCATAGCTACTGCAGTTATAATTCCTTTTCTTTTTTCGGATGCATCTACATATTTAGTTCCATAATAGGAGGCGAACAAAGCTAAAGCAACAGCTACGTAAGTGGTAGTGTCTAATATGATTAAAGAATTCTCTGAAGTTTTAGTGACCACATGAAATGTTTCTGAAATGGCTTTTAATTGTAAAGCTATGTAAGGAAGTATAGCAGCCAAACAAATTAAAGTTACTAACGCACCTAAAAACCGGCTATTGCCATATCGTAACGAAATAAAATCCGCAATACTAGACACATTATTCAATCTAGAAATACGAATAATTTTTCTAAGAATGATAATCCATGCAGGAATAATTATTATGGGACCAATGTAAATCGTTAAATAATTTAATCCTGAATTAGCTGCAACACCTATACTACCATAATACGTCCAAGCGGTACAGTACACTGCTAATGAAAGAGAGTATACATAAGGATTATTTGCCCATCTTAAATTTTCTTTTTTTTCAGCCCAATGTGCAATAAAAAAAAGAAACGTTAGATACAATAACAAAATGAAAATTAAGACTATACTATTCATAATATCTATTCACTATAATAAGAGAAACAATTATTGAAAAAGCCCAAACTGAAAAAATATAAATATAGAATATGGGTATACCAAAAAAAGCGTCACTACTATCAAATAATAACAGTAAAGGTAGATTTAAGCTTAGTAAAAGAAAAACTGTTAATACAACTAGTTTTTGTTGGTGTCTTTTTTTCATTTGATTTTAATCTGTTTAAAAATACAATTTTATCTTTTAAACTGAAAAAAACGCTGTAAGAGTTTACAGCGTTTTTAAAATAATATATTTAATTTTTAATGACCAGTAGCCTCACCTGCTCCAGATGGAATTCTAATATGCTCCACAATTTCTTGAACATCATGAGGTGGTTCTTTGGTAAAACTATTAACTACAAAAGCCACAATAAAGTTTACTATCATTGCAATAGTTCCAAAACCTTCTGGTGAGATTCCAAACCACCAACTGTCTTTTAGTCCAGCCACAGCATCTTTGCCACCATCAAACAACCCAAATTTAAATTTTAGCATATAGAAAAGCATTAGTAATAATCCTACAATCATCCCAGCAATTGCACCTTCTTTATTCATTTTTTTATGGAAGATACCTAAAATAATTGCTGGAAAAAAGGAAGCTGCTGCTAAACCAAAAGCTAAAGCCACTACAGCTGCTACAAACCCTGGAGGATTAATTCCAAAATATCCTGCGATTACAACTGCTACAGTTGCAGCACCACGAGCCGCCCATAATTCTCCTTTTTCAGAAATATTAGGATTAACCATTTTTTTAATTAAATCATGAGAAACAGAAGAAGATATTACTAATAGAAGTCCCGCTGCAGTAGATAAAGCAGCTGCTAAGGCACCTGCAGCAACTAAAGCAATCACCCAATTAGGTAATTGTGCGATTTCAGGATTTGCTAGTACCATAATATCATTATCGATAGTTAATTCGCTTCCTTTTAACCCTTTTGCTTCTTGAGCTGCTAGAAATGCTTCATTCTTTGATTTATCATTATAATATTGAATTTTTCCATCTCCATTTTTATCTTCATATTTTAACAAACCTGTTTTTTCCCAATTGGTAAACCATTTTGGCATATCTGCATAATTTTTGTCGCTAACCGTTTCAATTAAATTGGTTTTTGCGAATACAGCAACTGCTGGTGCTGTTGTGTACAAAATCGCAATTAATAATAATGCCCATCCCGCAGATTTACGGGCATCTTTTACTTTTTTAACAGTAAAGAAACGAACAATTACATGAGGAAGACCAGCTGTACCTACCATTAATGCTAAAGTAATGGCAAATACATCAATTAATGATTTAGAACCATTGGTATATTCGGCAAAACCTAATTCTGTAGATAATCCATTTAATTTATCTAATAAATATATATTCTCACCACCAGTTACCGTACCACCCATACCTAATTGTGGAATTGGATTTCCTGTCATTTGAATAGAAATAAAGATAGCAGGAACCATAAAAGCAAAAATTAACACACAATATTGTGCTACTTGTGTATATGTAATTCCTTTCATTCCGCCTAAAACAGCATAGAAAAGAACAATTACCATACCTATAACCACACCCGTTTCAATTTCAACTTCTAAAAATCTAGAAAAAACAACTCCAACGCCTCTCATTTGACCTGCAACATAGGTAAAAGAAACAATTAATGCACAAACTACAGCAACTGTACGAGCCGTGTTTGAATAATAGCGTTCCCCAATAAAATCAGGAACTGTAAACTTTCCAAATTTTCTCAAATAAGGTGCTAACAATAATGCTAATAACACATAACCTCCTGTCCAACCCATCAGATATACGGCACCATCATATCCTGCAAAAGATATAATTCCAGCCATGGAAATAAATGAAGCTGCAGACATCCAATCGGCAGCAGTTGCCATCCCATTTGCTAAGGGAGAAACACCTCCACCAGCAACATAAAATTCTTTAGTTGATCCGGCTCTAGACCAAATTGCTATTCCTATATATAAAGCAAATGTAATCCCTACTATAATGTAAGTCCAAACTTGTACATTCATGATATCTTATTTTTATGTTACTAATTATTATTCGTCGAAACCGAATTTTTTATCGAGTTTATTCATTAATCGAACGTATACAAAAATCAATATCACAAATACATATATTGATCCTTGTTGGGCAAACCAAAATCCTAAAGGAAACCCACCGATTTTAACTTCATTTAAAGCATCTTTAAAAAGTATTCCTGCTCCATATGAAACAGCGAACCAAATACTTAATAAAATAAGAAGGTACTTTAAGTTTTCCTTCCAATAGGCCGTAGCGTGTTTTTGTTTTTCGCTCATAATATTTATTTTTTGGTTTATTTATAGATATATCATTGCCTGCAGAGTAATGGTATTGATGGCATCATTATCAGCATATTTTAGAGTTTGATATTCCAAAGTAAGTTTGGAATTATGACCGCTTAAATAGAAATTAGTACCAATACCCAATTGTGAAGCATTATCATCAATTGCATCAATTTTTCTAGAATCA
Organism: Flavobacterium profundi; assembly: GCF_006491645.1. Taxonomy (GTDB): domain Bacteria; phylum Bacteroidota; class Bacteroidia; order Flavobacteriales; family Flavobacteriaceae; genus Flavobacterium; species Flavobacterium profundi. The sequence goes on along the minus strand of NZ_VDCZ01000002.1, from coordinate 167,915 downwards.
TAAGATAAATAAGGTTGGATTTTTGCTTTCGTTTGAATGGGTAGAACATAACCTAAATGTCCGTGTAAAAGAGAACCCGTTTCATAGGTTGTTCCTAATCTAAAATCCTTACCATAATCAGCATTTTGATACAAAGCATAAGCGGTAAGAGCACCTCCTTTACTCCCAATTGGTGCATCATAGAAAGCATCTACCGCGAAAATACTAACATCTTCGCCACTCAAATTCCCAGTTGCATCAGCTACTACTGCGCCACTAGGATGTAAAAAGAAACCAGCTCCGATATTAAATATTTTTTTAGTACCTACATAAGACCCTACTTTGTAGGGCAAGAAATTACTTTCAGCATCAAAGAACGCATAATCAAAATAACCTGCATATACTTTTCCAGCTTCTTTAGATCCTAATAAACGTCGTCCTGTATAAGAAGCTGGTCCATCATTTACAGGTGTAGAAGTATCTAAGTTATTGGTTTCGGCTTCATTTATAGAAACTCGGTATTGTAATTTTCCAAAAGAACCTTTTAGGTATACCCCTAAATGTCTAGCAAATTGATCGGATAATCCTAAAGTTGCCCATGCTTGTCTTTGGTTATCTAATGTCATTATGTTTAAAGTGCTTTGATTGTTCAAGCGAGAAATACCATTCCAATAATGCAAACCTCCACCAATAGCATGATTTTTTCCTAAACTATATTGTGCCCATACATCATGAAAAAACAGTTGAGAAGCGTCGCGAGTACCTGTCGGACTCATGTTTTCTGCATTTAAACTATTCAGTCCAAAATGTGTTAAGATTAAGAAATCTGGGCTAATTTGAGCATACATTAAGATACGAGCTCTACGGATGCTAAAATTTAAATCAGATTGTTCGTTCCCATTTGCGTCTAAAGGACGGTCTGAATTATGTTGTGCCCAGAATTGTGCCCAAGATATAATTCTAAAATATTTTGTACCTTCTTCATTAATTTTGACTTTAAGTCCGCCTTCATAATCAGGTGAACCCTGAGAGAATGTTAAAGCTGAAAAAAGTAATCCAATAATAAATAGTATTTTTTTCATAATTTAAAATTTGATTTTAGTTATTTTGTTCTATCAAATTTTGAAATTATTTTCTGTACTGTAAAAAACTATATATATAAGTGTAAAGTAGTATAGTTAATCCTTAAAACGTTCCCATTTTATGAGCATGAATTTGTCTCCAAGTTCAGTTATAATCATACCTGCACCTGATAATTGGTCTTTTGTTTTTAAATATTCTACTAATTCATTATGTTTAAATATCTTATAGCTAGGATGATAATTTGGATGTGGTGGTTTTTTTATTTTATATTCTTTCACCCAGTTACTAATAGATACATGAGAAACTCCAATAATCCTTTCTATTTCTCTAAAACTTAAACCTTCTAAATAGAGTTGTAAAGCCTTTGTAACATAATAATCATCTATCTTTTTACCTAATTTATTTACTGTGAAATAATAGATGCATGACTTGCATAAATAGCGCTGTCTGTCTTTAATTATGCCACTTTTGACAAGTGTTGAACCGTTACATTTTGGACAAGTGATAACATCCATATATATAAATTTTGCATAAATATATTAAATTAGCAGGATTTATTTTATTGAATTCCTATTTTTTTTACTAAAAAAATATTTAATATGAATTTATAAAAGTTTATTTTTATCAATATTATAAAAAAAGTAATATTCATATAACTGAAAAAAGGTAAAGGTTCGATTGTTATAGCAATACAACAATCGAACCTTTGTAGAGAATTAAAAAAATATTATTCTTTAATTAATTTCTCTTTGTAAACTTGTTTATTAGTTTCAACAGTAATTAAATAAAAGCCTTTTCTTACATCGCTTAACTGAATGGACTTCTCATTAAACTCACCTGTAAACTTTTCCGTTTTAACAACCATTCCAGTGTTGTCATATATGGTGTAAGAAAGTATTTTTTCAGATTTATCAACTTGAATTATAGTGTTTTCTTTGGTTGGATTTGGATATAAAATTAGTTGATTAGAAACTCCTGTTTTACCAAAAGACAAATCTCGAGGATCTTGTTCTGCATATAATTCTTTAACTTCAAAGTTAGTTAAACCTGATGTAGTTGAACTTCCATTTTCACAATTTGCCTTTACTTTAAAACTATAATTACCAGGAGCTAAATTAACTGTAACTGGTGGTGAACTAGTTGTAATAGTATGAATTAATACACCCGACGCATTATAAATGTAAAGAACATAATTAGATACATTCATTTGACCATTCCAAGTAAAAATAGCAGGTCTAGTATTACTATTTATATTTAATCCGTTTGCTCTCACTGACATTCCAGTAATAGGATCAAGACCGCAAACAATGCACTCTTTTGAATTGTTACCATACCCTATAGAAGTGTTGATGTCAATATTTCCATCACCATTACTATCAAATAAATTATTCCAAGGTGACCAAAGCGTAACATGACTTGAAATTCCATTTCTTAGACCCGTATTTCCATAGGCTTGCACACCATATCCTCCAGAAGAGGCACTAACCCATTTTGCATATTTTTCCATACAACACTCTGGATTTGAATCATTAAATGGTAATACCGCTGAAATATAGAAATCACTCGTACGATTTACATGAGAACGATATTTTTTGTTTCCTTTTGCAAAAACTCTGGTACTAGAAACCATTTGTACAGTTACAATATGATTGGGACTTAAAGTTATTCCACCATCGTAATTTACTGCAAAATTACCTTCAGCTGTTCCATTAGTATCATTTGAACCCAATTGAATTATGGTTGGTGTGTTTGCAGCAGCTGCTATTTGATCTGCTATATTTCCTAAAGGAGGTAATGGAGCTCCTCCAACAACCGACACCACTACACCTGTAACACTTGCTGCTAAATTAAGATAATTGGACCATGCTTGTGGATTCCATTGTTCATGTTGCCATCTTGAAACCAGCATCGAACCCGCTTTTAAAACTGCTAAATCTGTGGTAGATTGATATTGATCTATTTTAACTAAAACAGACGCATCATCAACTGAACCTCTAGAAAAACGATTGTTTAAGATTCCTCCTACTTCTGTATATACTGATCCATAACCATAATAACCCGATTTTATATATATGGTCTTATCACAACCACAATCTTCAGGTAAAAGACTACCATTAGTACACAGATAGTTAAAAGACATTCTAGCATGAGCGGTAGTTGAACCCGTTTGATTGTTAATAATATTCGAATATTCATAGTCGGTATTACCATCCATCGAATTAAGATACAATCTTTGCACTGAGGACGCTCCATTTATATTCGTTCTTGCCCAAGTAGTCAATCCTCCTTGATCTTCATAAGGGTAATAAACTCCACCAGAAGCGGGAGCCATTTCATATGAACTATTTACATTTAAAGTAATACATCCACAAGCAGTTTTTTTGGATCTACTACTTTCTCGTAGTTTATTTACAATTAATGATACGGTATCATTTGTTTCGTAATAATTTTGTAAATATTGATCTAAAGGAACTCTTTGGTTTCTTCCTGCTTCTTGCCAAAGTTTTACTCTATCAAACATTTCTTTTGAAATTTCAATTGATTCGCTTTCCTCTCTGTTTTGAGAAAACACATTCATATTGATTAAAAAAAGACTACACAGTAGCACTAATAATTTTAGTTTTTTTCTAGATTCCATTTTGAATTTTTATAAGTTTGTCCCTACTCTATTTTTTCAGGTTTTTCGGGTTACACCTTTTTGATCGATCTAACCATAAGTGTTTGCTTTAAAAATTCATTACCCAAAAAAAGTAAAAAAAAACCAGCCCTTTAAAAGCTGGTATAAAATGGGAAGGGATAGACTATTTTAGTTTTTTATTTTTTAGCCAAAGTAAGAGTCCAATAAGTAAAATAGTTAGTATACTAAAAATATAGATAATGGAATTGGTTGTATCCAAATGTATTGATTTAGTACTTCCTGTAAGTGTGAAAGAAGCCCAATAATAGGGTAAAGTTTCATAGGATTGATGTTTCTTTAAATACTTTATTTTAGCAAATTGCAACGCTTTTGATTTTGATTGTCCCAATTCTAATTGTTTATAGAAGTTTTCTATAATTTCGTTACCCGCTTTTTCATTTACATTCCACAAAGAAGCTACAACACTTTGGGAGCCATTATTAAAAAAAGCCCTTGACAAATTAATGATACCTTCACCCGAAGCCAAAAGTCCATCATTGGTTTTACATGCATCTAACAGCACTAATTCTGCTTGGTTTTCAATTCCGTATAATTCATATAAAGTTACTTTTTCATTTTGAAAAGAAATCCAAGGAGTATGAGAGATAGAATCCACTCCTGCATGTGTACTTAAGTGAATTATTTCAAAAGTACCACTAGTATTAAAAAAGTTATTTTTAGAAGCTTCATTTTCAGTATAAATGGTTGTTGATTTATACCCTTTTAAGTTGCCCGTCATTTCGTTTGAAATTTGTAGAGGCGCTAAACTCTCATCCGAAAATTGAGATGGAGCCATAAATAATAACTTATTTGCAGGGTTATTTTTTTTATTTTTTATTTTTTCAAATACCGAAAAGGATTGTAAGTAAGAAATAGCCGTTTTTTGAAGTAAATAACTTTCCGATAATTTATCTTTAGCATTTACAGCTAATGCTTCAAAAGGAAAATTCAACAAGTTATCATCTGGAACTATAATAAGTGATTTATTACTAAGTTTTTCAAGAGCATCTTTAAAAGGAAATAAAGTGAGAAAAACATCAAATGCAACTTTTTGATAATCCCTAATTGTGTCAGGAGATAGAATAGGTTGTTTTTGGTAATGTTTCAAAGATTGTATTCTTTTTTGCAAAAGAGGCACCTCATTTATTTTAAAAAAATGACTTTCTTGTTCGGAATAAAAAATACCATAGCCTTCATTATCATTTAAAATATATGTTATAAAAGAGGTATTAGTAGATTGGCTTAGTTTTTTTATTTTTTCAAAAGAAATGGTTTCTGTTTCTTTTTTCAGTTGCACATATTTTGGATAATTATGTTGCATTTTATCCATAAACAATTTGAATTCATTTGCTTTTGAAATCAATCGTTTTTGAATCGAAATATCAGTTGTGTTTTGCTGAAATAGTTTGTCTAAAACCATCCATTCGTAATGCAATTTGTATTCTTGTTCCAATAGTTCATTTGGAATTTCAAAAGCTAATTTTGCTTGTAAATTTTTAATATTTTCTTGAAGTAAAACTGCCTTGTTTTTCTCCATAAAATAAAAGGCATCATCGGGTTGGTTTAATAAATAACAAACTTCAACCGCTAACAAATAAGTATTGACTCCTTTTTCAATCCAAAATAGTTTCGATTGTTCCGAATTACTTTCATATCGCAAAAGAGAAACCAATTCATCAATCCGAAATAGCGTTGCTTTTGCCAAATGTAAGTACTCCATTCTTTTACTTTCTTTATATGTTGCTACATAATGATAGGCTAAATCCACTAAAAAAATTAATGCTTCTTGTTCATGGTTAGAATCTCTAATCGTTTGTAAGGTTGGTATTTGAAAATCAGAAGTAGTTTTATCCAATAGTACTTGTATTGCTTTTTGAAAATAGTTTAATTTTTCAACCGCACTGCTGTTTTGTAGAAAATATCCCATATTATCATAAGCAGTAGCCTTTTGTACGTTATCTACAGATTGGGACAATACTTTTTTATAACAAGCAGTGGCTTCTTTATGTTTTCCTTGTTTGGCATACAAAAAACCCATATTATTTAAAGCACTTACTTGTTCTGATAGTGCTTCTTCTTTTGCATAAAAAAGAGCTACTTTTTGATACAATTCTAGTGCTTCCTTATCCTTATCAAAAGCTTCATACACATTAGCTATATTATTGTAAGCGGCATATAAAAATGTATCAGGTAAATTGCTATTTTCAAATTCTTTTTCAATTTCTTTCTGATGTTTTTTAATAATCTCTAAATCGGAAGTCTTTTTTGAAAGAAAAGTAGTTTCATACATTTTTCCATAAATACCTACAATTACCATTCGCAATTGCAATTCTTTATCAATATCGACACGATTAAATTTTGTTAATAACAAGTTGAGTCTGCTCAAACCTGAGTAAAAGTCACCCGTATTCGCTTCAATAACAGCACTGTCAATTCCTGCATTAAAGGTATATTTATCATTCCCATTATCGGAAAGAATTTCTTGAAGAACATCATAACGTTTTTTTTCAAAACCTTCGTAAGAATAAATCCATGCCAAATTATTTCTAGTTTTGTTTAAAATTTCTAACGAATTCTTTTTGTATTTTTTTTGGATTTCAATCGCTTTTTTAAGATATAAAATAGCTTCGTTATTAGCCGCTGTTTTATAGTAGTATTTACCAATTTCAGCATAAAGTTGGCCCATTTCAGCTGTGATACTGCTTTTTTGTTGATGCGATAATACTACTAAAAGTTGTTCTAAAACGAATGCATTATTCGTTTCTTTTCCACTTTTGTCAGGTTGTAGAATGGTTTCTATTTGAAGCGCTAAATGCTTTTGAGAAAAAACAGTTGAAACCGTAAATAATAGAATACAACAAAAACATTTTGCAAAAAGAGACATGACATTTTTTGCCATGAAAATATAAAAAAACAAGCAAAAATTACGATTCTCATGTATATTTTTGCTTGTTTTCTAAAGGATTTGAACTTACGGTAAAATAACTTTATTATATTTTACTTTCTTAGCCGTATCAAAACTGGTTGGACAAACACTACCTGAATTAATTACTTGAAATAGTAATTCGCCTGTACTAAACCCTGGATGTTCGTATTTATATCTCGCTATTACTCCTGCTACAACGGGTGCTGCAAAAGAGGTTCCACTCATGTCATAACCGAGAAAAGGAATATTTTCTCCTCTCGAAAATACATCTACACTTTCTAAACCATAATTAGAAAAATTAGCAATATTAGAATTTCCAAAAGTAAACGCTTCATTGGCATACTTATTTGCTGCAGCAACTGCAATAATATTTTCATGCGTATAACCCGAAGGATAATGTGCCAACAGATCATTATTATTTTGCTGGTTTCCAGCTGAAGTAACAATTATTACTTCTGGATGTTCATTGATTAAGGAAGAAATTATGGTGTTTAAAAAATCGCCAAATCCATCATCATACCAACCTAAACTCATTTGTAAAATATCGGCATGTTCAAGGCCAAAATTAGTAGCACATAAAAAATCAAAATAACTGGCTTTCCCATATTGATCACATACTTTTAAAGGCATAATTTGATGTGGAATTGCAGAAGGACTATCATTTAAAATACTTGTAATGATAGAAGAAACTACAGTTCCATGACGACCATTATTATCATCAAAAGTGTTGTGATCATGATTGACAAAATCCCAACCAGAAAGAATCGAAGGATTTCCATCACCATCAGCATTATAAAGGAAAGGTGCTGTAAAAACCGCATTATCATCACCACCAATTGTGGGAGCAATACCTGTATCTAAAACAGCAATGGTAACACCATCATTTGAGGATTTAATATACGAATGATAATTATAATCATTAGCAGTGCCTAAATCAGGATTATTTAAATCGATACCAAAGGTAAATTCATAATCCACATCCACTATGGCTTCAACTCCACCACCACTTCCTTGTTCAATTGCCGATTTTTTAGGTTCAATATTAATACCATTCCCAAACATCCAAAGTTCAATCGTGTCATCAGTACAGTGTTCGCAGAGCTTAAAGTTCGTTACACCGTGAATGTCTCTTAAATCGGCTTTGATGCTATCTGCAACGCCTGGTGCAAACCTTACAATAAGTCTGTCATTAGAATATCTTGGTAAAGCAGTTCTTGACATTAGTCTATTGGCAATAGTTGTCTCATTACTCTTTTCATTTTCGTTAGAAAAATTTTCATCATAAGTATCTTCATTGGTACAAGAAAATAAAACAAAGAGCAGTAGACCAAAATAACTGGTCATTTTAAATTTTTTCATGGTTTATTTTTTTAATTTTTTATATAGTATGCATTCTTATTTTTTATTACCCAATTTTATAAAATAAAAATAATCAATTATAAAATAGTATAAGTAGCTAATTTACAAACAGAAACTACAATGTAAAAAAATATGTATTTTTACTCCCATAATTGAATATCTATTTTAAAGTGCCAAATCCTTAAAATTATAATTCATTTCAAATGAAACTTACAAAAGATAACTCGTTTTAGACTAATCATAAATGGAAAACACTGAACGCTATATTCAAGCACTCATTCAAGGTGAAGACCAAATTATACAAGAGATTTATAAAAAAATATATCCAAAGGTTCTGGCATTTATTTTATATAATAAAGGTAATGAAGATGATGCATTAGATGTTTTTCACGATGCCTTGATGTATATTATTATAACTCAAAAAGAAAAAAGAAGTGTGATACTTTCCTTTGAAGCATACCTTTTTGTGATTTGCAAAAATATTTGGAAAAAAAACTTAAAAAACAAGGTAATACAAACAGATGTTTTGACACTAGAAGAAAAAGAAACGAATTTAAGTGCTTTTATTTTAGAACAACAATGTTTTGAATTTTACATTGCTAAATTTAGTCTTTTATCCGAAAATTGTAAAGACATCTTAAGCAGTTATTTCAATGGTTTAAGTTATGAAGAAATAACCTTAGCAAATGCTTATGCAACGGTGAATACAGTGAGGCAAAGGGTTTTTAAATGTCGTTCTAAATTAATAGAATTGATAAAAAATGATAAAGAGTTTCAAAAAATAATCAAATGGGGAGCTTAATATGGACATAGATACACTAGATTTAATAGATCAATACCTTAGAGGTAACTTAAGTGATACAGAAAAAGAAGCTTTTGAAAAAAGAATAGCTATTGAAGAAGACCTTCAAGAAGAAGTTTTGATACATCAACAGCTTTTAGCGATACACGAACAAGAAAAAATTTCTTTGACGAATACTTCTTATCAGCAGGAATTAGTTCAAATGAACGAAATATTAAACGAGGAAGATAATGCTAAATTATCTCAAAAAATAAGAGCAATTGGTAAAAATCAGCAACCCCATACAACAGTTCGTTTCAAAAGAAAGAAAACTGTAAACTGGTTCTATTCTGCTGCAGCTTCTATTGTTGTGTTAATCAGTTTGTTTTTTATTTTTAATACACCCAAAGCATTACCCGATTATTACCAGAATTATGTAAATTGGGAAGAACTGCCCTCTTTTACAGTAAAAGGTGACCCCGAAGAACTATTTGAGAAAGGAGAAGTCTTTTTTAAGAACAAAGAATATAAAAATGCAGTTGCTACATTGTCAATTATTGAACCTGAAGACAAATGGTACCCTTTTGCACTACTCTATTTAGGAGCTTCTTATGACCAATTAAATGAAAATGAAGCAGCTATTGCAACCTTTCAAAAACTAGCTTCTTTAACAACTTCTGAGGAATATTCTAAAGGGTATTGGTACCAATTACTACTGTATTTAAAAACCAATCAAAAAGAGAAGGCTTTAGAAATGAAAACCAAAATTTTAGAAAATCCGAATCATTATAAATATAAAGAAGCAACTGAATTAGACTTCTAAATAAAAAGGCTTTGAGTGAATCAAAGCCTTTTTATGTTAATCTCCATGATATTCCATATTGGGTAAATTGGCATTCCCTTTTAAATATTTATCAAACCAATTTAAAACAGCCTCGTTCACTTCTTCTCTAAACTCATTAATTCCATGATCAGCTCCTTCAAAGATAATAAGACGATAAGGAATACGATATTCAGTAAAAGCTAAGGCCATTCGTAAGCTTTGTTCCGGTTTTACACGCCAATCCGAATTTCCATGAAGTAATAAAATAGGCACTTTTCTTGGAAATTGATCAACCCATTGTATAGCCGAACGCTTTTTTATTTCTTCGGCTTCATTTCCTTTATAATTTGGAACTAATTCAGCAAGTAATTGGCTTTCCATTTCGGGTCTATCTTTAATAGCCTCTTCCATATCTGCTAAAGCACCTCCTACAACAGCTGCTTTAATTGTATTGGTTTTGGTTAATGCTCTATATGTCATCATACCGCCTCTACTCCAACCATACATTCCTATTTTAGAAGTATCGGCAACTTTTTCTTCTGCTAAAACGGGAATTAATTGTAGCACATCGTTTACATCTCTACCTCCAAATTCTTCTCTTCCTTCTCCTCCAGCATTCCCTCGATACTGACTCGCAATAACGGCATATCCTTCATTGGCTAGCTTCCCTAAATGCAAAGCTGCCATCATATTTAAGGCACCAAAATCTTGATTTCCACCTCTATTAAAAATGATACAAGGTACTTTTGATGTTGTTTTTGGAGTAATCAATAACCCATTAACCTTTAACCCATCACTTAGGTATTGGATGTTGTAGATAGTAATACTATCTAGATATTGATACTTCTTTTTCCAAACTGTTTTTCCATTGTCTTTTTCGGTTAATCTAGAATAAACAGGCAATTTTGAAAAATCAGTAAAGGCTTCTTTTTTAAGTAAAACTTGTTTGTCTTGTGCATAGCAACTTGCAAATGCTAAGACTATGGCTACGATTTTTAAATACTTCATGATGTTTGATTTTTTTGATTGATACTTATAGGACATTAAAAAATAGAGAATGTTACATCTTTTCAATACCAATCATTGGTTTAATATGAATTAAATTTCAAAAATAATAGCATGCAACAAATTAAAAATCATTATTTATAAGTATTTTACTCTGAATTGTTTAACTCATTTTTAGTAAAAAAATAACCTTTACACCTGCTAAAACAATCAAAAAAACTTACTTTTGAACTACTACTATAAAAGACCAGACCACATGAGAAAAGCTTTCCTTGTTATCAGTTTTACGGTTTTAGCTATTACGGCTATTTTAATCTATATAGACTGGAAATTCAGTTTACTACTGGCTATTTTTATTCCTTTAATCCTTATGGGGTTGTACGATATGTATCAGTCGAAACATACGATAAAACGTAATTTTCCATTGTTAGGTAGGATGCGTTATTTATTGGAAGATTTAGGGCCGGAAATGCGTCAGTATTTTATAGAAACGGATACTGAAGGAAAACCTTTTAACCGCTTGCAACGCAGTATGGTGTATTCTAGAAGTAAAAAAGAAACAGATGCAAAACCATTTGGAACCCAATTGAATACGTATTCTGAAGGGTATGAATGGATCAATCATAGTATCAATGCCATTCCTTTTGAATTGTTAAATCATAATCCGAGAGTAAAAATTGGTTCTTCACAATGTAGCCAACCTTATTTTGCGAGTATCTTCAATATTAGTGCGATGAGTTATGGTAGTTTAAGTAAAAATGCCATTTTAGCTTTAAATCATGGTGCTAAAGAAGGTGGTTTTTATCATAATACAGGTGAAGGAGGCCTTTCTCCTTATCATCTAGAAGGTGGTGATGTCGTTTGGAACATTGGTACGGGTTATTTTAGTTGTAGAAATGCCGATGGTACTTTTAATGTAGATCAATTTGAAAAGAGAGCTACTTTGGAACAAGTAAAGATGATAGAAATCAAATTTTCTCAAGGTGCTAAACCAGGACATGGAGGTATTTTACCAAAAGAAAAAGTGACCGATGAGATTGCTTCTATTCGTTTGGTGGATAAAGGCCATGATATTATTTCTCCACCTTCACATTCGGCATTCAAAACACCGCTTCAATTAATGGAGTTTATGCAATTATTGAGAGAAAAATCAGGTGGAAAACCCATAGGAATGAAAATTTGTATCGGTAATAAATCGGAATTTATAGCAATTTGTAAAGCAATGGTACATACTAAGACCTATTTTGATTTCATTACCGTAGATGGTGGTGAAGGTGGTACTGGTGCTGCACCTCCTGAATATTCGGATCATGTAGGAATGCCACTTCGTGATGCATTGGCTTTTGTTTACGATTGCTTAAATGGTTTCGGTATCAAACACGAAATTAAAATTATTGCTAGTGGTAAGGTTATTTCGGGATTTGATATTATTCGTAATTTGTCAATTGGTGCCGATTTATGCAATTCTGCTCGCGGAATGATGTTTGCTCTAGGGTGTATTCAGGCTTTAGAATGTCACGCAAATACGTGTCCCACAGGTGTAGCCACTCAAGACCCTAGATTAACCAAAGGTTTAGTTCCTGAAGAAAAGAGCGTTCGTGTAGCGCGCTATCAAAAAGAAACGGTAAAAAGTGCAGTAGATTTAATGGCTTCTGCAGGAATTGCGCATCCAGATGATGTAACTCGAGATTGTGTTACCACTCGAATAGATAGCAATAAAGTGGCTACTTTTTCTCAACTATATCCTGAAATAGTAAAAGGACGTCTTTTGGATGAAAATAATATCCCTGAGGAATTTGACTATTTTTGGAAAAAAGCTACAGTAGAACATTTTTAATAGCCGTATAAAAATAACTACATCTTATAATTTTATAAAATTCCTGATAGATATCATAAAATTGATATTCCAATTATTTGTAAATTTACGTATCAAACAACATACATAAACTAACAAATTATAAAGGATTTTTATGGAATTTATAGATTACTACAAAATTCTAGAAATAGATAAAAATGCTTCTACTGAAGCTATTAAAAAAGCCTACCGCAAACTCGCTCGCAAATGGCATCCTGATGTAAATCCTAACGATGCCAATGCCAAAATTAAATTTCAACAAATTAATGAGGCCAATGAAGTACTGAGTAATCCTGAAAAACGTAAAAAATACGACAAATACGGCAAGGATTGGGAACATGGAGAAGAATATGAAAAGTACCAGCAACAGCAAAGACAACAACAGCATTATTCCAATGACTCAGGACATCGCACTACTGCAGATTTTGGAGGTGAAGATTTCTCCGATTTTTTCTCTTCTATGTTTGGAAGACAATCCAGTAGCTCAGGAAGAAGTAGCGCTCAATTTAGAGGACAAGATTTTAATGCTTCCCTTCAACTCGATATAAAACAAGCCGCTACCACGCACAAACAAACTTTTAATGTAAATGGAAATAGTATTCGGATTACCATTCCTGCTGGTATTGAAGACGGTCAAACCATAAAAATAAAAGGCTATGGTGGTGAAGGCATAAATAAGGGGCCGAAAGGTGATTTGTATATTACTTTTTCCATTACCAATGATACGCCGTTTAAAAGAGATGGAGCTGATTTGTATTTGAATCACGATTTAAATTTATACACTGCCGTTTTAGGTGGTGAAACTACAATTACCGATTTCAATGGTACACAATTGAAATTAAAGGTTACTCCAGGCACTCAAAACGGAACTAAAGTACGTTTAAAAGGAAAAGGATTTCCAATGTACAAACAAGAAGGCAATTTTGGTGATTTATATGTGACCTACGCTATTGCCATTCCTACCAAACTTTCGGATAAAGAAAGAGAATTATTTGAACAATTAGCAAAACAATAAACCACATGGATACGCAAGACTTAATTATTATAGACCTATTTTGTGAAGAATGCCAAATTGAAACTCATTTCATAGAGGAATTAGAAGATTTTGGATTGATACATACAATTGTTTACAACAATACAAAATACCTTCATCGAGAAGAATTGGTACACGTGGAAAAAATTATTCGCATGCATAATGATTTAAATATCAATAAGGAAGGTATAGCCGTTATTTTAGACTTATTGCATAAGATGAACCAACTCACCTCTGAAGTAAAACTATTAAAAACACGCTTAGGTCTTTACGAATAAAATTTGTTTTTTATAGAAACTATTTAGTGTTGAGGGCATCCCTACTCCTTTTTTAAAATTAAAAAAAATAGTAAAAAAACTTGTGAAACCAAATAGTTGCACTTATATTTGCAACCAATTAGTTTCACTATTAAACAATGCCTTTTTATGAGACGTGATGTTTTTCAAGCGATTGCCGACCCCACGCGTAGAGCTATTATTTCTTTAATCGCCGTGAATGCGATGACTCCTAATGCTATTGCCGATCATTTTGAAGCCACGCGTCAAGCAGTTTCAAAGCATTTGCGTATTTTGAGTGAGTGTGATTTGGTTACCCAAGAACAAAAAGGGAGAGAAATTTACTATTCCTTACAAATTGAAAAAATGAAAGAAATTGACCAATGGCTCGCGCAATATCGGAAAATTTGGGAAACGCGTTTTAACCAATTGGATCAAGTTTTAGAACAATTAAAAAAGACCAATCCACAAAAATAACAACTATGAAAACGCATTTAGTATTTGATTTTACAATCAATAAAGAGGATCATACGGTACTAGTAAAAAGAGAATTTAATGCCAATCTTTCTCATACTTGGGATGCTTGGACAAAACCTGAAATTTTAGACCAATGGTGGGCACCAAAACCCTATCAAACGATTACAAAATCGATGGATTTTAGAGAAGGTGGTACTTGGTTATACGCTATGAAAAGTCCTGAAAATGAATACCACTGGTGTAAAAATGACTATTTACAAATTGAACCTTTGCATAGTTATACTGGTTTAGACGCATTTTGTGACGAAGAAGGTACTACTTCTACCGAAATGCCTCGCACCAAATGGACCAATACTTTTACAGAAAATACCAACAAGAATACTACTCTAGTAAGCATCGTAGCGCAATATGAAAGTTTGGAAGATTTAGAAAAAATAATCGCAATGGGCTTTAAAGAAGGCTTTACAATGGCACTTTCTAATTTAGATGATTATTTTGAAAATAACTAAAAAATGAAAAAAATATATTTACTTGTATTCTCATTCGCTATTTCTTTATGTCATTCTCAAGACTTTGAATTTGCAATCATAAAAGATACTGATGGTTATGTGAATGTGCGCAGTTCTAAAGAAATTTCCAACAATATTATAGATAAAGTTACCAATGGTACTGTCGTTAGTCATTTTGGTCCAGAAGGAAATTGGGTCGATATCACTTATAATAAAAACAATCAAACTTTTAATGGTTATGTTTACTACAATAGAGTTGTAAATTTATCATCTCTTCCGAGTATTCCACAAAGAATTATAGACAATGACCGAATCATTTTATCCAAAGGTACCCTTTCTATAGAATTAACTACATCACCTTTTGTTAAAAGTAACCATAGTTATACCTATTATAAAGATAATCCAAGTCAAATTGAAAAAATTGATGGTAAAGAATCTTTTGGTACGGATGGTAATTTACCAAAACTTGCATATAAAAGTATTAGCATAACGATAGACGGTGTTACAACAAAAGTTCCATATAATGGTATCTCAAATTTATACGAACCTAATCTAACAACTACAAGAGTTTATCATGACGAAACGAATCAATCGTTATATATAGAAACCATGAACAGTGATGGTGCTGGAAGTTATGCTTTGGTTTGGGTAATAGAAAAAGGGATTTACAAAGATAGGTTTATTGCAATCCCTTTTTAAAATTTAGGCTTCTATTTTCTTCATTAAATACTGATTGAAAAAGCTCTTAGGATAATGGTACCTGCCTCCTATTTTAGTATGTGGAATGGCATTGTTTTTTCGCAATCGGTATAATTTACTTTCGCTAAAATTAAACCGTTGCTTAATATCTGCACTGTCTAACCATTCTTCTTCTTTTACTGGTAATAGCTCTAAAATTAAAGTTTTAAGATAAGAAACTTCTTTCTTTAAGTGATCAATTTGTTTTTTCATTTTTGTTTGTTTATTGAACTAGAATTACATCCAAAACCATTCCATAATTCAGTAAAAACATGTTAAAAATATGATAATTTACAGTTTTTAATATTTCATATTTGAAATTAATTTTGTATAAGTCCTACTATTATAAAAAAAGTGCAATACCTTGATATTGCACTTTTAAATTATTCTTTTTTTAGTTTATAAATAAATTAACTTACAAGTACGTTTCCTAAATAGGTACTTGTGGCGTACTTTTTTTCATCTACCGAAGCAAACAAACCCCACACTTCTACTGTCGTACCGCTGAATGTGGGTGGCAATACTAAAGAACCTGTAGTGGTATTTCTATTTGCTACAGATAAAGAATACACCCATTGTTTGCTTAAAGGTTCATAAACCGCTACGACTAATGCATCCGTTGCTTGAGCTTCCCCTTGCCCTGAATTATCATTCCAACTAAAAGTAAGAGTATTGGCAATAGACGAAGCAACTGTACCGCCTTCTATACCTGGTAAATAGCCTTTGGATACTTGTACCTTATTGTAGGCAAAAGTATACTCTGGATCAGCATACTGCACTACTTCTTTCATATGATAAGACATGGCACGATTAATCCTTGATTTTTCTCCTTGATTATTACCGTAATAACGACTAATAATAGGATGAATTGGGTTTAAAAAAGAGATAACAGCCGTAAATTTCATACGGTGCAACGCTTGTTCTGGTGTTGCTATTCTGTTACTCTTTTTAGGTAAACTACGTAAAATTTCTTTACCTCTCCAGCTTGCGCCTACCACTGGACCTACTTTTCCTGAGAAGGCACCAATAATGCCTTTGTTGTATGTTCCCATAATTTTAATTTTTTAAATTTTTCTAATTGTTTTTTTGTGTTTCTAAAGTATAATGCAATCAGTAACTTAATGGTATGATCCTAATCGTACTACACTTTATATTTTCCTTAGCTAAGTATAAGGATAGATTCAACAACTTTGCCAAAAACATAAAAAAATGAGGCTGTGACTGGTTTTGAATGGTTTTGACGGGTTTTGACCTGTTTTGATGTATACTGACGTATTTAAAGGGCCTTTTTAAGGGTTTTGTTCGGATGTTGTTCGGAAAAGCTTCGGTAAAGTAGCATGAAACCTATACATTTTCGCTACAAACACTTTACAAAACGCGTTTGAAACTGCAAAGTACCAAGAAAAAAGGATGCAATTGTTAGGGATTTGTTATTGTAAAATTCAAAAACAAGATGAACTGTAGCAGATAACAGATAAAAAGGGATATATATTGAAAAAGCATATAAAATTAGAAACTAAAATTATGGTTAACCATAAAATCAGACTCATATCAAGTTTTAATTTTGGAAAAAAAACGGATTAAAATGTTAAAATTTTAACATTTGAGAAGTTTTATATATATTTTTAATATTAAACAAATTAAATTGTTGCAAAATTTATATATGAATGATATTTTTTTTGAAAATCCAGAATACGATATTAAAATTTATAGAATTGATAAAACTCACTTTGAATTTAAAAAAAATGAATTAGTGAATAACAATGATATAATAAATCATATTGTAAATAAGCATAAAGAAAAAGTTAACGAAGTTGAAGAAAGTTATAGATTACATCCAATAATAATTAATAATATTGAGTATTTTACTTATTCTTATACAGAAGAAAAAGAATCCTATTGGAAAGATTTTATACCCGAGTCATTATCTAAACTACATGACTTTTCAGTTAAACAAATTTCATTTGTTTTATTTGCTTGTGCAGAAAATAATATTTATGCAATTGTTGGTGGTGGTGGAAGTAGAGTTATTATCAGGTATCAAGATCAAAGATTTGGTTTAGATTTTTTTGAATACATTACTGATTTAGATGAAGAAGTATTATCGATTGAATTTAGAGGTATTTCAGGTAAACTATCTAAACGTAAAGATATTTTTAAGGACGGATTAAAACTAATTGATGTTCTTAATTTTACCAATATTCCATCAAAAATAAATTTAAAATTAAAAAAAGAAATTAAAGATAGTGTGTTTCCATTTATAGATTTTGGTGATAGAACTACTATTCTTGAAATCGGATCTTATTTTAATATAAAACATAAAATCAATTTTAATGAATTACATAGTATTTTCTTAACCTTAAACGAAATATCTAAAAGTAATTATAAAAAGCAGTTAACTTCATTTGTTGAAATAAAAGATAAAACTATAATTAAAGATGTTTACAAAAAAGAGTTAATATTTGTTTTATTCAATTATATGAATGAATTATTTTCTCCAAGTCGTTCTGATTTTCCTAAACACCCAGAGATTGAATTTGTTCATCCATCAAATATTCAAGATTTTTATGAAAGTGATATGTTTATTTTTAAACTTAAAGATAATAATAAAAAATTTGAGTTTAGAGATAAAGAAAAACTATTATATCAAGGCTTAAAAATTATATATGAGAACTATGAGAACCTTGATTTAATGGAATTTAGAAGAATAATTAGTGGTCTATGGATTTATGGTTTAAGAAAAAATAAAATTTTAACAAGAGGTGTGTTTTTAGATCATATAATTTGCGAACTGAATATTGAAAACAGGCCAATCTTTCAAATTGACACAAGATGGTTTAAAGTTGAAGATAATTTTACTAACTCTATTAATGAACTTTGCAACAGAATGATTGAATTCAATTATTTAGACCAAAATATTCTTACAGAAAAATGGAATTTTGATTTAAATGAAGATGAAGACTCCTACAATAGAAAATATCATCTAAAAGATAATTATTGGGTTTTTGACAAATCTTTAGGTCAAAATATTGAATTATGTGATATTCTCTATGAAAGTAATAATGTATTATATTTTGTGCATGTTAAAAAAGGTTTTGATGGGAAAATTAGAGATTTAAGTAATCAAATTCAAGTTTCTGCAGCAAGATTTAATAATGATGTAAGTTCCGGTGGTTTAAAATTCGTTAATGAAGTAATTAACTCATATAATAGAAAAAAGGAAAACTCAGATAAAATTATAGATAAAGATATATTTATAAATAAGTTGACAAATAAAAATAAAAGGTTTGAATTTGTTATGGCTTTTAAATCAGATTCAAAAAAAATACCTGCAATTAAAGGAAATGTTCATCTAGTAAAATCGAATATTGCTAAATATTCATTAATTCAATGTGTAAGAGAAATGAATATGCTTTCATTTCCAATTAAAATAGTTGAAATTCCATAAATGAAATTAGTAGAAAATATATTATCGTTAATTGCAGTTATATCATTTGGTTCTGCTATATATCTTATTTTTATGAACGCAACTAGCAATAAAACCAAATATAGTAAAATTATTATTGTATCATTAATCCTCTTAGCTTTATCACTTGTGATTTTAGTATTTACAATTGATTATTTAGGAGATGTATATAACAAACCTCAAGCATTCAAAAAAGATTTTAAAGAAATTGGAGCTTATGGTGATTTTTTTGGAGGTATTTTAAATCCAATATTAGCGTTTATTGGTATAATAGCTGCTTCTTTAGCTTTTTACATGCAATATGAAGCAAATCGTCAAGTTCAATTACAATTTGAAGAACAAAAAGATGGGGATTATATTCAAAATTTTGAGAATAATTTTTACAAATTGTTATCTATTCATCATCAAATTATTCAAGATATGGATTTTTATTTAAATTCAATTTATAAAATAAAAGGTGCAGATTATAGTTATTTATTTAGTAAGAATGATTTTATTTTTAGGAATGAAGAAAAAATAACTAAATCTAGAGATGTTTTTAAAAACTCTTTTAGATTGCTACATCTTTTTTTATTGATTGAAGTTAGAAGGACTTCTAAAAAAAACAAAAAAAATGTTGAAATTTATAATAATATAAAGAAATTTCC
Organism: Flavobacterium profundi; assembly: GCF_006491645.1. Taxonomy (GTDB): domain Bacteria; phylum Bacteroidota; class Bacteroidia; order Flavobacteriales; family Flavobacteriaceae; genus Flavobacterium; species Flavobacterium profundi. Next base: position 148,282 of record NZ_VDCZ01000002.1, on the reverse strand, counting down.
TACAATTAAAATAATGAATAAAAAACAAGAAATTAATACCTCTTTTAATTACATTTATAATCTATTCTATAAAAAATACGATACAGATTATGGTCATTATTATCGTAATCTATATAGATTAATTAAAATCGTCGATGAAAAAAAATTTAGTAATAATATTATTGAGGACTATAAAATTAAATATTCCTATACTTCAATAATTAGAGCTCAATTGTCAGATGCAGAAATTAATTGGTTATTTTTAAATTGTTTATCTGATAAAGGTTATAAAAAATTTAAACCATTAGTTGAAAAATACAGTTTATTAAAAATTATTAACTTAAATGATGAAGTTTTTAATTTTTTTTCAAAATTCTATTTAGATTCTGCATTTAATAATCCTACCTCAAATAGTTTTATAAAAATACATTTAGAAACAGATTTTTATAATAATGATGTTTTTATACCTTTTTATAATTTGTAAAATAAAGATGTAATTCAATGTCACAATTTTTAACAGGAAAAGCTTTAGATGATAAGCTTACAAGCATTATATGGGAAGCCAAAAAAGAATTAATTATACTTTCTCCTTTTATTAGATTAGATGCCTACAGTAAAGAAATGTTTAAAAATTATACCAATAATCCCAGTTTAGAGCTCATTATTGTTTTTGGAAAAAATGAAACAGATACTAAAAAAAGTTTGCCTCCTGAGGATTTAGATTTTTTTAAACAGTTTCACAATGTAGTCATCATTTACTGTGCAAATTTGCATGCTAAATTTTATGCGAATGAAAATGAAGGTTTAGTCACTTCATTAAATTTATTAGGTAAATCTATGACAGGTAATGTTGAATATGGTATTGCTTTTTCAAATGGTACACTTAATATGGATAAATTGTATAAAGAAACCTATGATTATACAAATAAAGTGATTCAAAATAATCCATGCATTTTTGTTAAGAGACCAGTTTATATTAAAACTAATTTAGGCCTTTCAAAAAAATTCATATCTTCAAAAATTATCTATGACAAAACCAATGATTTATACCAAAATAAAAATATAAAAGAACTTTACTATGATGATTTTGAATATGAAATATTTGATTCTGATGTTAAAATGTCTAGAGAGGAATTTGATAACAATAAATTTAGTAATAATACATTTACATCCAAAATTTCACATCAAAAAGGCTTTTGTATAAGATGTGAAGCTCCAGTAATATATAGTACTGATCGTCCTTATTGTAAAAGTTGTTTTAGTAGTTGGAATGAATGGCAAAATTATGACTATAAAGAAAATGTATGTCATTGCTGTGGTAAACCTGAAAAAACTACTATTTTAAAACCTGAATGTTATTCTTGTTTCAAGAAATAAATAATATGATTAAACTTTAAAATAAGATTATTTTAAAAACTAAGAACTAAGCATGGGTACACCCATACTTAGTTCAACTTGTATAAAAGAATTAAATTAAAATTAAGAAGCGTATGTTTTTTCTAAAAAGCTTCGAACCGATACGGGTTTTCTTTGTAGTATATTTTCTAAATCGGTACTCACTTTTTCTAGTTCTCCTTCTGCCTGACCTACCGCAAAGCTTGTGAACACTCCAACAGCTTCATCTGGTAAACCAAATCCTTTTAAAGTGGTTTGATATTCTGTTGCAGAGGGTGAAACGTAAACAATATTTTTACCCGAAGTTTCAGAAATAATTTTTGCTATTTCGCTATAGGACAATGCTTCATTGTTGGTAAAATCATATTCTTTATTTTCATGTCCTTTCGAACTCAAAATAGTAGCTGCTGCTTCTGCCATTTCACTACGTAACACCGCACTAATGGTACCGTTTTCAGCAGGTACATAGATGGTTTTATTTTCTAAAACGTGTTCGCCAATAAATCCTGGTAAGAAATCCATATACAAATTGTTTTTTAATATGGTGTACGTAAGACCACTTTCTTTTAAAGCCTTTTCTGTTTCTAGGTGCGAATGCGCTACCACCCAAAGCGGTGAAGATGGCGTTTCATTTTTACGTTGGAAACTAGTGTATACTATATGTTTTACACCCACTTCTTTTGCTGCATTAATTACATTTAGATGTTGTTGCAGACGGTTTTCAATATCATTACCCGATACAAGCAAGAGTTGGTCTACACCTGTAAATGCTTTGGTAAGTGAGTTATAGTCGTCATAACTACCTATTGCGATACCAATGCCTTTTTCGAGTAAGGCAGTAGCAGATGCTTCATTGCGCACTAAGGCTCTAATTTCATGAGGTTGGATTCCTTTTTCTACTAAAAAATTAATAGTTGCGCTTCCAAAATTACCTGTTGCTCCTGTTATTAAAATCATTTTTTTTGTATTTATAAATTATTACTTTACTTTTGTTACACAAAGTAACTAATAAAAGTTTTAAAAAGTAACCAGTTACCTCTTGGTAACTGTAAAAATAGTGGTAACGTAATGGTAACTAAAGAAGAAAAAACAACCCAAAATCCATGTCCGGTAAGTGCTATGGTAGCCTTAATTGGCGGCAAATGGAAACCCATTATATTATATTGTTTGCGTTCAGATACGAGACGATTTGGTGAAATTGCAACCCGAATACCTACTATTTCTAGAAAGGTTCTTACAGATCAGCTTAAAGAGTTGGAACAAGATCAATTAATTATTAGAGAACAATTTAATGAAACTCCACCACGAGTTGAGTATTCGCTATCCGAATTGGGAAAAAGTATGGCACCTGTACTTGCTGCTATGGAAAAATGGGGTACAGAAAATATTTTAAATAAGCACTTGTAAAAAATAGCCTATTGTTTTCTGTTTTTTATACTGTAATTAAAAACCAGATGAATGGTGTTACATATCGGTTCAAAAGAAGTACAAAGGTAAAATCTCTTTTTATTTGCCAATTTTTAATTGTTTATTCCATTTTTTTGTGAAAAATTAGTATGTAAATGTTAAAATTTTAACATTTGTTGCATAATACAATTTTTGAAATTAAATTAATATATAAATTCATCAAAAAAAGAACTTATGTTAATTTTTGAATGAAAGATAATTTTCAAAAAAAAGAAGTATTATGACAAAAAAAATCATTTTATCTCTCTCTGCCTTTTTTTTGGGAATAGTGGCGGCTTTCCTTGTAGAGCGTTATTTAAGAAATAGTATTCAAACCATTTTTGTTTGGTCTACGGCTCATAAAATTCATTTTGTGGGTAAAGATTTTTATTTTTATTTGAATGAACTGTATTATATCTCTTTCGGAATTGTATTTGTTGTTCTTGTTCTTGAAAACTATCAAATTAAATTCAACCAAGCTCTTCTAAATATTAGTGTTAGTCTTCTACTCTTTGGACTGCTTCTTACTGCGGTTTCCGCTTTAGATGCACATTTAAAAATTGCAGCATGTACTGCCTGCAAACACGGTATTCGAAACTTGCATTGGAACGATATCAATTATGGCATCATTATAAGCACTTGTCTTTTAATTGCTATTATTCCTAACGGCGTGGTGTTATTAAGAAAAAATTAATTTTTAAAAACATTGTTTCGTTTAACTAGATATGTTTTATTTTGGTACTATAATTCTAAATTTAAAACGCTACTGTACGCAACCTTTCTTTATTAACCTTAATCTCTAAATAAACTTTTTATATACTAATCATGAAGAATTATTTTCTACTACTTTTCTTTGTGCTAACTTTTTCTTCAGTAAAAGCACAAAATGTAACTGCAAATACATATTATGCCACATCTGAAGTAAATATTGGGAACTATTTTGGACTCGATTGGACGTTGAATTATGTCATTCAAAATACATATTCCATAAAAGTGGGTTATACTAGAAATATAAGAGATCCAAAATCCAAACCAGACGATTACAGTAGAGGATTAGGTTTTTTATCGTTTTCTTATCCTTTTGATTATTTTTCCACTTACAAAGTAGAATTGGGTAAAATTTATAATTTAAATCAAAAAGGAACGATTAGAGCCAACGTAGCTTTAGGAGTAGGATATACTGTAATTGAGGAACCCGAAAACTGGCAGTACATACCTAATAATGCTACAGTTAATTTAGATGAAAATTACACCTATGATTATTATAAATATAATACAATAAGTCTAATAATAAGTCCGAAAATTGAGTTCCCTATTTCTAAATATTTTGGTTTTTCGGTTTCACCTATGGCACAAATTAACAAAGACAGAAGCTATTGTGGCGTTGGTTTAGGAATTATGTTAGGTAAAGTAAGAGAATACTAATCATTTATCCAATTGTAATAATAATGAAAAAAAAGAGAAAAGTTATTCGGTTAAGTCTAATTTCCCTAGTGCTTTTAGGCTTTCTTTTTTTGCATTTTTATGTTCCAAGATTTATTACCGAAATTAAAAATCCACTCATTGAAAGTTTTAAAAGCAAACAACCGCCACAAACTACAGAAAGCTTTAAAAATAGTTCGTTAAATGGAAAGGCATTGCAAATAACTTCTTTTGATGGTACTCCGCTATCCTGTTATTTAACCTATTCCAATGATACGGTTACCAAAGGGACAATTATCTTACTACACGGTATCCGTTCAAGAAAAGAACATTTTGTAGCTTTGAGTAAACGCTTGGCGAATGCGGGTTATAATGCTGTTGCAGTGGATGTAAGAGCACACGGTGAAAGTGGTGGAACACATTGTACTTTTGGTGTAAAAGAGAAAAAAGACATTTCAAAAATAATTGATTATCTCATAACTGAAGAAAAAATTACAACTCCTATAGGCGTATGGGGACAATCACTTGGTGGTGCCATTGGTTTGCAAGCTATGGGTACCGATAAAAGAATAGATTATGGGATTATTGAAAGTACGTTTACCGATTTTGAAACGATTACTCATGATTATTTCCGATTTCATTTGGGCTTTAACTGGAAACCACTCACCCATTATTTAGTGCATCGTGCTGGAAAAATAGCAGATTTTAACCCTGAAGAGGCAAAACCTATTGCCTATTGTGAAAAGATAACCCAACCTATTTTATTAGTTCATGGTAACCAAGATCAAAGAATTCATATTAAATATGCTAAAGAAAACTTTGCAGCCATTCCTAGTTTACAAAAAGAATTCTTAGAAATAGATCAGGCCAACCATTTAAATGTTTGGAAAGTGGGTGGCGATGCGTATTTTGAAAAGGTTATTGGTTTTATTGATAAGAATTAAAATTTTGAAATAATAGCATAAAATCTTGTAACACATTGGTTTTTAAATTTTAACTATCTTAGTAAAAATTTAGAACAAATAATGAAAAACAAAATTCTGGGGCTTCGCACTGTCATTTATAAGATAAGTCCTGCGAGATTACAAGATGCCAAAGCATGGTATAGTAAAGTATTTCAAACACAACCCTATTTTGACGAACCCTATTACATTGGTTTCAATATTGGGGGTTACGAATTAGGTTTACAACCAGAAGAACTTACGTCTTCAAAAGTTCCCAATGTAAGTTGCTTTTGGGGTGTGGAAAATATAGAAGAATCCTATCATTTCTTTATTACAAATGGTGCTACTGCTGATGAAGCTCCACAAAATGTGGGTGGCGATATTATGGTGGCCACGGTAAAAGATCCATGGGATAATCTTATTGGACTGATTTATAATCCAGAATTTCGTTTACCTTAAATACAACACAAACATGAAAAAATTAATCGCCTTTTTTGTAGCACTTTTTGCTGCTAAGAAAACTAAATTAGGATGCTTTGGAAGCATTATTGTTTTTATTATCGTGTATTATTTAATTAAAAAAGTATTGTAAACTTACATTTATACTATTTAATTTGCAGTTAAAGAGGCTATAGCATACAAGTGATTATAGGTCTCACAATGTATTAAAACATAGGTATATACATTTAAATCCGCTTCTTGTGGAATAGTATAAGTAGTAGCAGTAGTTAAATCTCCTAAACTAATAAAGGTATCTGGAGTATTTGTAGTGGAAAGATATACTTTTAAATCAGGACCTTCTGAAATGCTGAAATTAGTAAGGGTTACATTTCTTTGTGTTCCATTTTTATAGATAGTAACTCCGCCCATTACATTTATACCACTAGTAGGTTCAAAAACACCACTGCTCAAAACTTCAGGCTGTGTCATTTGCTCGTTGCTTATATTCTCTTCTTTAGCACAACTATTTAATAAAACAATAAGTAACAATAGTATTATTTTCTTTAACATAACGATTCGATTTATACTATAAAAATACATCATCATTATGGTATTGATTGTTAGAAAGCTAACATAACCTTCATTTTCAATAAAAAAAGGAAACTAATTGATCTTAGTTTCCTTTTCGCATTGTATGAATTAAAATGGGTATTTGAATTATTCAGACCAATAATGCAATGTTGCGTAAATCCATCCTTCTGGCTCCTCATTCTCTGGAGTTACCTCTACAATAGCTGAAGAAGCACCATCCCAATAGCCATCACGTGCAATAAAACGATACGTTCCTATTGGTAAACTTTCAAATAAACCTGGCTCATAAGGAGAATCATAATAAAAATCACCTGTGTCTAAATTCGTTGCTCCATAACCAGGTAACGTACTCGCTGGAATTTCTTGTCCTGATTGCGTAACTAATTTAATGTATACATCAAAACGTACTTCTGTTGTTCTTGCTGTCGCTTCTTTAGTTTGTAATGCTTTTGAATCTAACTTGTTTGAATCGTTGATTTCTTCTTTATCACAAGAAATAAATAGTACTAAAGCCAAAGCTAAAACAGCTCTTTTTAAATTTTTCATGTTATTAAAATGTTTGTTTGTATTGTTTCAAAATTACAAAAATATCTGAGTAACCTAAAACGACTTATATTAATAAAAGGTTATTTAAAATTAACAACGACTATGTATAGTATTTTACTAAAAAGTGATTGTAAAGGTTCTTGGATGCATTCATCCATACCATTGTGTATCTATCATTTGTAATAATTTTTAGTAATTATTTATTTATTCTTAAAAAAATAGCATAAATTTTATTTAATTTGTAAAAACAACGACACAAATGCAATACAATACCAAAGAAACCGAACCTTCGGTTCTTTATAAACTTTTAACAGGTACTATTATACCCAGACCCATCGGATGGATTTCAACAATTGATGCAAATGGCATTAACAATTTAGCTCCTTTTTCTTATTTTAATATGGTAAGTAGTGATCCTCCTTGTGTTCTATTTTCTACACGAAGAGATAATGACACCAATAAAGATACGTTGAATAATGTGCTAGAAAATAAACAGTTTGTAGTAAATCTGGTTACTGAAAATGTGGTAGAACAAATGAATCTTACTTCAGAAAGTGTAGGAGCTGAAATAGACGAATTTCAATTGGCTAACCTCACGCCTATTGATTCCGTATCTGTCTTACCCAAAAGAGTGAAAGAAAGTTTAGTACATTTTGAATGCGAAATGATACACCATTATTTTATTGATAATGATGCTAAAGGTGGCGCTTGTGTAGTAATTGGTAAAATAATTACGATGCATATCGATGATTCCATTCTTATGGAAAATAATAGAATTAATTTAGAAACCTATACTCCTATTGCGAGATTAGCAGGTTCTAATTATGGAAAACTAGGTGAAATTTTTTCTATAAAGAGAAAATAATAAATATGCATAATATTAAATCATACAATTTTAGAAGCAAATTTTACTCAATAAATGGCTAAGAAATTAAAAATAACAGTTATAGGTGGTGGTCCTGGAGGCTTATATTTTTCAATATTAACCAAAAAAGCAATGCCAGATTGCGAAATTGATGTGTATGAACGAAATAAACCCGATGACAGTTTTGGTTTTGGAGTTGTCTTTTCTGATGAAACTTTAGGCGAATTCTTAAAAAGAGACATGCCTTCCTATGAGTTAATCCGAAGTAAATTTGCGTATTGGGATGATATTATTATTGCAAGAGATGGTCAACAAGTAAGTAGCGCAGGGAACGGATTTTGTGGCTGTTCGAGAAAGACTTTATTGCAATTATTACACTTGCGTTGCGAACAAGAAGGCGTTCGTTTGCATTTTGAATCCAATATAGACAACCTTGAAGCTTTTAAAGATGTTGATGTTATTGTAGCCTGTGATGGTATTAGCAGCACTATCAGAAGTCAGTTTGAGGCTTCTTTTGGTACCCAAATTCAATTGAAGAAAAACAAATTTGTTTGGATGGGATCTACAAAACCTTTAGATGCTTTTACTTATTTTTTCAAAAAAACTCCTATGGGTACGGTTGCAGCACATACCTATCAGTATGAAGAAGGAAAAAGCACTTGGATTTTTGAATGTGCTCCTGAAACTTGGGAAAAATTAGGATTTGACACGTATGATGAAAAAGATACAACTGATAAACTGGAAAACTTATTCAAAGAAGAATTAGAGGGTCATGCTTTGATTACCAATAAATCGCACTGGAGACAATTTCCACACGTTACCAATGCGCGTTGGTACAAAGATAATGTAGTGCTTTTAGGTGATGCCAAAGCTACAGCGCACTATTCTATTGGCTCAGGAACCAAATTAGCTATGGAATGTGCGATTGCATTATCGGATGCTATTGTAGCGCATCCCGAAGCGATTACTACAGCTTTTGAAACCTATGAAAAAACAAGAAGGAATACAGTTGAAATGATTCAATATGCAGCTACTATTTCCCTAGATTGGTTTGAAAATATGGACCGTCATATGCAACACCCTTTTTATCAATTTGCTTTTGGATGCATGACGCGTTCCAAAAAAGTGACATATGAAAACCTTCGTATTCGTGATAAAACATTTACAGATAAAGTCTTACAAGAATTCAATACCAAAAATCAAACTGTCGCATCAAACGGAGTCGAAATACCTGCTGCCTTTACACCTTTTAAATTGCGTGATGTAGTTTTACAAAACCGCATCGCAATGAGTGCTATGGGACAATATTCAGCCATTGATGGTGTAGTTAACGATTGGCATTTCCAACATTACACGTCTCGGGCGTTAGGTGGTTTGGGGTTAATTCTTACCGAAATGACAGCTATTTCAGAAACTGGAAAAATTACTTTAGGTTGTGCAGGTATTTATACTAAAAATCAAGTGCTTGAATGGAAGAGGATAACTAATTTCATTCATCAATATACGAATTGTAAGATAGGCATTCAATTAGGACACTCTGGGAGAAAAGGAGCTACTAAAAAGCCTTGGGAAACAGAAGAATTAAAAGAAAAATGGAATTTGATATCAGCTTCAGCCATTCCGTTTAATGAAAACACACCCGTACCAAAAGAAATGGATAGAAATGATATGGAAGCAATAACCCATCAATTTATCCAAGCGACTAAAAATGCAAATGAGGCAGGTTTTGACATGATTGAGTTACAAGCGCATCATGGTTTTTTATTAGCTTCCTTTTTATCACCTTTAACCAATAAAAGAAAAGACGAATATGGAGGTAGTATTGCAAATCGTGTGCGATTTCCTCTTCATGTTTTTAATAGTATTCGTTCCGCTTTCCCAGAAGAAAAGCCCATTTCTGTTCGTATTTCTGCTTCCGATTGGGCAGAAAATGGAATTAGTGAAGAAGATGTTATTTATATCGCTCAAGCTTTTAAAGAGGCTGGTGCCGATATTATTAACGTTTCCACAGGGAATACAGTTAGTAATCAAAAACCGCAAACGGGAAGAATGTGGCAAACTCCATTTTCGGATACCATTCGAAATACCGTACACATCCCAACTATCACTGCTGGTTATATTCAAGACATCGATCAAATTAATACGATTTTATTAAATGGTAGAGCTGATATAGTCGCTTTAGGCCGACCTTTATTGTTAGACCCTTATTTTGTTAGAAATGCGCAAGCTTATGAAGGGTTTCAAACAAACGATATTCCTAAGTCGTATCAAATGGGAATGTCACATTTATACCCTTTAAAAGAAAGTGAAAGAAAACAAATGGAAAGTATGAAAAAGGTTTTAAAACCAAAGAGTAATAAAAAATCATGATGAAACAACTTCTCGTTTATTTATTATTTTTCCCTTCTTTGATTTTTTCACAAACCAGTGATAATATTCAAAGCAACGATTCTAATCTATATTATCAAATCTTTGGTTCAGGTAAACCTATATTAATAATTAATGGAGGTCCTGGAATGAATTCAGAAGGATTTGGTTATTTGGCAAAGGAATTAGCCAACAGAAACTATCAATGTATTCTTTATGACCAAAGAGGAACAGGAAAATCAACACTCAAAGAGGTAAATGCTAAAACTGTCACTATGGATGCGATGGTGAAAGATATTGAAAATTTGAGACAACATCTTAAAATTGAGAAATGGACGATTTTGGGGCACTCTTTCGGAGGTATTTTAGCCTCCTATTACAGTACCAAACATCCTGAAACTATTGATAAACTCATTTTTTCTTCATCAGGTGGTGTTAGTATGAACTTTACCACCACTATCCAAGAGAGATTAGAAAATAATTTAACTAAGAATCAATTGGATAGCCTTACGTATTATCGAAGAAAAATAGCCAATGGTGACACTTCAGTTGAAACTGCAACTCAAAGAGCTAAATATTTGGCTTATGCATATGTTTACGATAAATCTAAAGCGCCAATTATAGCGGAAAGATTAACACAAGTAAAAATGAATATCAATGCTTTAGTTTTTAATAACTTGGTTGCAATAAAATATAACTGTACCGATTCTTTTACCAATTTTAAACAACCTGTTCTTATTTTACAAGGCAAAAATGATATTATTTCAGTAGAAACAGCTTTAGAAATTGAAACTGCTTTTCCAAATTCTAAACTAGTGCTTATGGAAAATTGTGGTCATTATGGATGGCTTGATGCTTACGAACTCTATTTTAATTCCATTGTTAACTTTTTAAATACTTAAAATGAAAAGGTATACAGATAATTTTGCATATGATAATTTACCTTCAGAAGAATTACTGCCTCAGTATTCTTTTTTGGATTTACCTCAATTTAAAAGACCTGAAAGCCTAAATTGTGTGGAAAATTTATTGGATATACACATTAAAAATGGAAATGGAAATGCCGTTTGTTTACGTACGTTTAGCGAAACTTGGACGTATCAAGATTTATATGATAAAGCCAATCAAATTGCTCACGTTTTAGTCGATGATTTAGGATTAGTTTCTGGAAATCGTGTTTTATTACGTTCTGCCAATAATCCTATGATGGTGGCTTGCTGGTTTGCCATTATTAAAGCTGGCGGTATAGTTGTAGCAACCATGCCGTTACTTCGTGCTAAAGAATTGACAACGATTATTGATTGTGCCGAAATTAGTATTGCGATCGCTGATAGTGATTTGGCCGACGAACTCGAACTTGTAACTGCTCCCTCTTTAAAACAAAAATGCTATTATAGAAATGGTGATTTAAAACAATTAATGCAATCCAAACCCAAGGATTTTAACAATTATTCATCTAATTCAGATGATGTTTGTATCATTGGCTTTACCTCTGGTACCACTGGATTACCCAAAATGACTGCCCATTTTCATCGAGACATTTTGAATATTTGTGAAGCTTTTCCAAATTATTCGCTACAACCTACGAAAGAAGATATTTTTACGGGTAGTCCGCCTTTAGGCTTTACTTTTGGTTTGGGTGGTTTGGTTTTGTTTCCAATGTATTTTGGAGCCTCTACCTTTTTAATTGAAAAACCAAGTCCCGATGTGTTATTACAAGCCATTGAACGCTTTAAAATTACCATTTGTTTTACAGCACCTACCGCTTGGCGTATCTTAACTACTAAATTAACTGAATATGATGTTTCCAGTTTGAGAAGATGTGTTTCAGCAGGTGAAACCCTACCTATTCAAGTTTGGGAAGATTGGTATAAAGCAACAGGATTAAAAATAATTGATGGTATTGGTGCAACAGAAATGCTTCATATTTTTATTTCGTCCAATGAAGAAAATAGAATTCCTGGAGCAACGGGTTTGCCTATTTTAGGATATGAAGCCAAAATAATTGATGAAAAAGGAAAAGAATTAGCCGCAAATCAACCGGGAAGATTAGCCGTTAGAGGCATTACAGGTTGTAAATATCTTAATCGAGAAGAAAAACAAAAAGCCTACGTTGAAGAGGGTTGGAATATAACGGGTGATATTTTCAAAAAAGACGAAAAAGGGTATTATTGGTTTGTCGCTCGAGGCGATGATATGATTATTTCTTCTGGTTATAATATCGCTGCAATTGAAGTAGAATCCGTACTTTTAACACATGAAGCCGTCTTAGAATGTGCGGTTGTTGGATTACCTGATACCGAAAGAGGCATGCTTGTATGTGCACATATTGTGTTAAAAGACACTTTTAAAGCATCAGATGAATTAGCTAAATCTATACAATTGTGGTTCAAAGAAGTAGCTGCTCCTTATAAATACCCTAGAGTAATTCATTTTAGGGAATGTTTGCCTAAAACCGAAACGGGAAAAATACAACGATTTAAGTTGAAGTAAATTATGAAAAAGATTTTTTTAATACTCGCGTTGTTTCAATTATTCACTTGCTTAAGTCAAAATGAAAATAAAAAACTAATTAATTGCATTTTCAAACAAACAAAAAAAATTGAAATCTATGCATTCCTAGAGTTAACTAAATGGGAAGGTGAAAAAAGATATATGATTTATAACAAAGGAAAAGTAGTTGCAATCTCATTTCCTGAAAAATATTTACGAAATAAAATTATTTTAAACAAAAAACAAATTAAAAAGCTAAAGAATAGTTTAGTTTCTACAGATGATTATATTGATGAAAGAGCCGATTGCTACTTTCCAAGACACACTATCGTCTTTTATAATAAAGAAGATAAAATACTGGGATATATTGAGCTATGTTTTGGTTGTTTTAATTCTTATGCGACTAAAAATTTAACCTTTTTAGAAGATAGTATGTTATTCCAACAAAATCTTTTCGAGGAATTCGGAATTACCTATTTAACTGATACAAAAGAAGAAGAAGAAAATTATTCGAAATTAGCAGAAAAGAGAAGTTTGGAATTAAAATCAAAATTCAATAATAAAAATGAATAAGCCTTTTATAAAACAAGAAAAAATACGTTTTAAACATATTGATTACGCAGGAATTGTATTCTATCCTCGCTTTTTAGAAATGTTAAACGATTTAGTAGAAGATTGGTTTGAAGAAGCTTTAGAAAGGCCTTTTTCAAAAATGCATGATACGAATGGTATACCAACTGTAGATTTAAAAGTGCAGTTTAAAAATGCAGCTCGTATAGGAGAAGTCTTAACAAAATCGCTTTGGGTAAAGGAACTAAAATCATCTGCTGTGATTTGCGGTTTTCAATTTGTAAATGAAAACCAACAAATGGTTTTGGAAGGAGAAGTCACTTTGGTAAACGTCACCATAGCTGAAGACAGAAATAGTATAAAATCGGAACCTTTTAATGAGGAAATAAAAAATAAAATTATGAATTACAAATAATATGATGTTTAAAAAATTCAAAGCAGCAACCGTACAAACCGCTCCCGTTTTTTTAGATGTCGAAAAAACAATTGCAAAAGCCATTGCTTTCATTAAAGAAGCTAGTAATAATGGAGCGCAATTAATTGCATTTCCAGAAGTCTTTATTGCGGGTTATCCCTATTGGAACTGGATTATGACACCCGTTCAAGGCAGTCAGTGGTATGAAAAATTATATAAAGCTGCTGTAAAAACAGAAGATGAAGCAATGCAACCTTTGTTTCAAGCAGCTAAAGACTATAATATTCACATCGTTATTGGATTAAATGAAAGAGGGGATTCTTTTGGCGAAATTTACAATACTAATATTATAATTGACAACCAAGGGAAACTCATTGGTAAACACCGAAAATTAGTACCTACTTGGGCTGAAAAATTAACATGGACTTCTGGTGACGGTTCCTCTTTAAAAGTATATGATACGGAAGTTGGTCCTCTGGGTACTTTGGCTTGTGGAGAAAACACCAATACATTAGCGCGTTTTACATTATTAGCTCAAGGCGAATTGGTACACATTGCCAACTATATTTCGTTACCTGTTGCACCACCCGATTACAATATGGCAGAAGCAATTAAAATTAGAGCTGCTGCTCATTCCTTTGAAGGAAAATTATTCACCATTGTTTCATGTTCCACTATTTCTGAAGAAATTAAAGAAGCTTTACGAGAAGATGTACCCAATGTTGACGAAGTTTTAACACGAAAAAATTCAGCTTTTTCTGGTTTTATTGGCCCGAATGGTGCTGTAATTGGAGAACCTTTAATTGATGAGGAAGGTATTATTTATGCCGACATCGATTTGTCTAAATGCATCCAACCGAAACAAATGCACGATATTTTAGGACATTACAATCGATTTGATATTTTTGATTTGCGGGTAAATACTGCTCCAACAAGAAAGATTACATTTATTAACGATCACGACGAATTTAATACAAAATAGTTGCCCTTCGACTCCGTTCAGGGTGACACAAAAAAGAAAATAAAATGCAAGAAAACCATTCAGACGATCAATATGGTCGTGCAAGAGTACAAGACTCACCCGAATTAATGGCTTATTATAAAAAGCTTGAAAATCTTGGTGCAGGTGCTTTATGGACCGTTGCCAATGATATTGAACCTTGGGAACCCAAATCCAATTCTGTTCCTATGCTTTGGAAATACGATGATTTACGAGAATTAGTATTACAATCTTCCGAATTAGTGACTCCAGAACAAGCTGGAAGACGCGTGGTGTATTTGGTTAATGACAAAAGAAAAGACGTTTCGGCTGCTGTGGGATGGTTGTACACTGGAATTCAAGTTACGAAACCTGGTGAGTTTACGTCTGCTCATAAACACAAAGCTTCTGCCCTACGCTTTATTATGGAAGGAGAAGGTGGTTACACAGTTGTAGACGGCAATAAAATTACATTTGAAGTAAATGATTTTGTCATTACTCCTAATTCTACTTGGCACGAACATGGTGTAAATGCCAATGGAAAGACTTGTATTTGGCAAGACGGTTTAGATATTCCCTTAGTAAATGCTTTAGAAGCAAACGATTATGCTGTTTTTGATGGCAAACAACCTTTGGATGTACCATTAAATTATTCGCCTATAAATTATGGTACAGCAGGTATCATTCCAGCTGACAAAGTTTGGGACAAACCCTATTCTCCTTTATTCAAATTTTCTTGGTCTAAAGTTTATCCTGCTTTAGTTGAAGCTTCAAAAAGCAATACAATTAATCCTTTTGATGGTATTTTTATGCAATATTCTAATCCTTTAACAGGTGGACATGTTATGCAAACTATGGGTGCAGCCATGCAATTATTACCTGCAGGATTTAAAGGAAAAGCACACAAGCATACGGGTTCATTTGTGTACCAATGTGCCAAAGGAAAAGGTTATACCATAATCGATGGGAAACGTTTCGACTGGAAAGAAAGAGATATATTTTGTGTTCCAAGTTGGGCTTGGCACGAACATCATAACTTATCCGAAACAGAAGATGCTTGTTTGTTCAATTTTAATGATTTGCCAGTTATTGAAAAACTAGGTTTGTATCAAGGCAAAGACTATTTAGAAAATAACGGACATCAATTAGAAGAAAAATAGAGAAAAGAAGAAAGAGAAAAGACTTTTATTCTTTAAAAAATAATAAACTAAACTGTTAACTTAAAACAGTAAACTAAAAAATAATGAAACTACTTACCTACCAAACCAAAGATTCAGAACCAAGATTAGGTTTTTTACATGATAATTTAGTGGTTGATATGGAAGATTTTGGAAATATTTCCAATTTTCCACTACCCGATAATATGCTCGATTTAATTGATTTAGGCTTCGAAGTTATTTCTGAAATTACGGACCTAATTGCAGAAACCAGAGCTGTTGATTTTGAAGAAATTAGTATTCCTATTGAAGAAGCAACTTTTTTAGCACCTATTCCAAAGCCTCGCAAGAATATTATCGGAATTGGTTTAAATTATACGGAACATGTGGCGGAAAGTGCACGGTCTTTGGATACTTCAAAAGAATTACCACAACAACCCGTTATTTTTTCAAAACCACCCACTACAGTTACTGCAACAAATACAAACGTACTATTAAATAGAAAACTAACCAATCAATTAGACTGGGAAGTAGAATTAGCCGTTGTAATTGGAAAGAAAGGAAAGTATGTCCCAAAATCAGATGCTTTAGATTATGTTTTTGGATATACTATAATTAATGATATTTCTGCCAGAGATTGTCGTCGTTCTGGTCAATGGATTGTATCCAAAGGGCAAGATACTTTTGCGCCTATGGGACCTATTTTGGTTACTAAAGATGAAATAGAAAATCCTCATAATTTAAATCTTTCTTTAACCGTTAATGGTATTGAAAAACAAAGCTCTAATACTAAATTCATGTTATTTAACATCAATGATTTAATTGAAGATTTAAGTACGGTTTTCACATTGGAACCAGGAGACATTATTGCAACAGGTACGCCTGCTGGTGTAGGTGCTGGAAGAACACCACAAGAATGGTTACAAGAGGGTGATGTTGTGAAATGTACAGTTGAAAAAATTGGATTTATAGAAAATACAGTAAAAGAGATATAAATTAAATGCCCTTCGACTGCGCTCAGGGTGACAAACGAGATTAGGATAACGTTGTCTTCCCGAGCGCAGTCGAGGGACAAAATAATAAAAAAAAGCGTACTATTTTTAGCAAATAATTTTTGCAACTTAGTAGCACTAAATTTTAGAATATGACTAAAAAATACAAAATAGGACAAATTGTTCCATCTTCCAATATCACAATGGAAACGGAAATACCCGCAATTTTTCGTGCCCGAGAAACCATTCTACCAGAACGTTTTACGTTTCATAGTAGCCGAATGCGCATGAAAAAAGTAACCAAAGAAGAACTCGAAGCTATGGATAAAATGAGTTTAAAATGTGCTCAAGAATTATCCGATGCTCATGTAGATGTTATGGGTTATGCTTGCCTTGTTGCTATAATGAGCATGGGACGTGGCTATCATTGTGTTTCCGAAGTAAATTTACATCAAGAAACGGTAGCAAATGACTTCCCTACTCCTATTGTAACCTCTGCGGGTGCTTTAATTAACGGATTAAAGGTTTTAGGCGCGAAACAAATTTCCATTATTACGCCTTACATGCGTCCTTTAACTGATAAAGTTGTCGATTACATTGAACATCAAGGCATTAAAGTGAAAGAAAGTATTGCTTTAGAAATCCCCGATAATTTAGAAGTTGCCGCTCAAGATCCAATGAATCTCTTGCAAATCTACAAGCAATTGGATTTAACAGATGTAGATGTATTAGTCGTTTCGGCTTGCGTACAAATGCCATCTTTAGAAGCAATTGATTTAATTCAAGCGGAATGTGGCATTCCTGTGACTTCTGCTGCGGTTTGTACCACCTATGAAATGATGAAAAAAATAGGTATCGAAGCAAAGTCCACTATTGGTGGTGCATTATTAAATGGAAATTATTAAAATTCTCTAAAAATCGGAATTAGCTTTAATTTGTAATTTTTCTTTTACAATCAGAACACAAAGCTAATTCCGCATTATCTATAGTAGCGATACTTTCTACTGCATCAGTCATTACACATTTTTTATTCTGACAATGTGGTAATCCTAAATTATGACCTAATTCATGTATGGCTATTTTCTTTACGCGTAGCATATGAACCTTGGAATTTTTATGTTGCAAACGAAAAGTAGAAACAATGCCGCTAGTACCAGGACAATAGGCTAATCCCATTACTCCCCAATCTTCATATTTATAAAGAGGCTTTTTTATATTTCCATTACCATCTCTTTTAGTTGTAGAAATATCTTGGTGCGTTAAGCCTAAAATATAATTGATTGTATCTGATTGCTTTATTCTTTGGAATTGAATCAAACTATCTGCTCTATATCGAGGTGATTTTTGATTAACAAATGCTTGCTTGGGCAGTTTTTGTGTTGGTAAAACAACTACTTTTAAATTATAAATAGAATGAATAACTTGGACAATACTGTCCGTCATTTTTTCTGAGAAATTCTCATAAGGCTGAATACCAACAATTTTATTTTCAATCGAATGAAAATTAGTACATGAAAATAAAATTATAAAAAAAACACTCAAAAAATAATGCGCTCTCATGTGTTAATTTACATTATATTTCTTTTTATAATCTATGGGCGACATGGAAGTATATTTTTTAAAAATCTCACGAAAGGATTTACTGTCGGAATAGCCTACCTCATACATGACTTCATTAATCGTTTTTAATCCCTTTTCTAATTCTTTCTTTGCGGCTTCAATTTTAACGCGTTGCATGTACTCAATAATGGTATTATTAGTCGCTTTTTTAAAACGTCTCTCTAATGTTCTGCGGCTTAAATTACTAAAAGAAGCTAATTCCTCAATATTCATTTTTTTATCAAACTCCGCTTCGATATAATCTTGTATTTTTAAAATATCGGAATCATTATGCGAACGTTGTCCTTTAAAAATAGTAAACGCATTCTGACTTCTTCTATTTATATCTAAAAGAAAGAATTTTGAGATTAAAACTGCCGTTTCTTTATCGGTATATTTTTCTACTAAATGCAATAGTAAATTCCAATAAGACGTTGCGCCTCCACTGGTATACAAACCTTTTTCTTCCGTTATAATTAAATCATTAACTACATGTACTTCTGGAAAAAATTGTTGTAATGTTTCTACGTACATCCAATGCGTAGAACAGGATTTATCATTCAACAAGCCTGTTTTAGCCAACATAAAGGCTCCAATACACAAACTGGCAATTTCTGCTCCTTTTTCATATTCTTGAACCAACCAAGGTATCATTTTTTCATTTTGTGCTAAGGCATCTGTCACATTCTGGCCTATTGGTGACACAATTATTAAATCCGATTGAGGTTTATCTTCTAAAACAAAATCGGTATGTATAGCAACTGTTCCATGATTTAAAAGTACGGTCTTGGTTTCACCAACTAATTGTATTTTAAAGGGAACTTCTTTTCCGTCATTAATAAAAAACTGATTAATAGAAGTAAAAAGATATTGTGAATCAACTATAGCTGCTGTAACAGCCGTTTTAGGTACTAAAATACTGATTGCCTTCATGATTTGTTTGTTGGTAAACAAATATAAAAAACTATTGTCGTAATTAACCAATGGTATTGTCATAATTACACCTTTTTTAGTATAACAGAACTCATTAATTTTGAACTATCGAAAGCAACTAAAAATGGAATACTTTAATTTACAAACAGATAGTAATGCCTTTTGTGTAACTGCGAACACGTTTCCTGATGGTGTTTTAGAAGCACATCAAGAGTTACATTCTAATGTAGGCTATAATTCAAATAGAATTTATTTAGGTGTCTCTTACAAGAATACAAACGGAAGTATTATCTATAAAGCAATAGCTACAAAATTATTTCCAAATGAAGAAAACGAACATAAAATGGAAAACATTACGCTTAAAAAGGGAACCTATCGTTGTAAAAAGGTAAATAATTTTAAAATTCTTTTTTTGAATTCCAATGAATTACCATTCTAAAAATTACCTAACAACAAATACATTTCACATGAAAAAACAAAAAATAGTATTTTGGACAGCAACCGTTTTAATAGCCTTATTTGAGGGAGTTATGCCTGCTTTAACTTCCCAAACTGAATTAGCCAAAGAAGGAATCAAACACTTGGGTTATCCTGAGTATTTTGGTACTGCATTAGTAGTTTTTAAGATCTTAGTCGTTATTATTCTAATCGTTCCTAAAATCCCATCCCGACTAAAAGAATGGGCTTATGCAGGTTTTACTTTTAATTTTATTTTCGCCATGATTAGTCATGCTGCTGTTGATGGAATAAATGCACAAACCTTTTTCCCTCTAATTGTGCTTTTTGTTTTATCTGTTTCGTATTTTTATTATCACCAATTAAAAAAGCAAAATTAAAATAAGGATGAAAACACAAAAAATAACTCCATTTTTATGGTTTGATACTAATGCAAATGAAGCGGCAAGCTTTTACACTTCTGTGTTCCCAAATTCTAAAATTCAAAGTAACAATCCATTAGTTACCACATTTCATTTAAATAATTTAGAATGCAACGCACTTAATGGCGGCCCGCTTTTTATATTTACCAATGCGATTTCCTTTTTTATAAAATCAAATGACACAGACGAAATAGATACCATATGGAATGCTTTGAAGGAAAAAGGTACTATTTTAATGGATTTAGGTGAATATCCCTGGAGTAAAAAATACGGTTGGGTCAACGATAAATATGGTTTGTCTTGGCAATTATTTCTAGACGGTGATCCTTTGCAAATTGTACCTACATTCCTTTTTGTAGATACGAAATTTGGTCTTGCAGAAGAAGCAATTACTTTTTATACTTCTTTATTTTCAAATTCCGAAATCAACTTCATCAGTAAATTTGATGCAAATAATCCGAATGCAGCAGGAAAAGTTGAATTTGCAGAATTTACTTTGGCCAACCAAAAATTCATTGCTATGGAAAGTCCGATGGAACATCATTTTGATTTTAATGAAGCCTTCTCTTTTGTGGTAAACTGTACCAATCAAGAAGAAGTAAATTATTATTGGACTGTATTTCTTCAAAATGGTGGTCAAGAAAGTCAATGTGGCTGGTTGAAAGATAAATTTGGAATATCCTGGCAAATTATACCTGAAATGTTACCTCAATTCATGAATGATAAAAATCCGAAAAAAGTAGCGCAGGTTACGCAAGCCATGCTGCAAATGAAAAAAATAGATTGTGAAAAACTACAACAAGCGTATAACAAATAAAAAAACAAAAACATGATAGCACAAAAATTTGAAGTAACCATTAACGCTAAAGCGGATAAAGTGTGGGACGTTTTATGGAATGATTTAACGTACAGGCAATGGACAAGTGTCTTTTGTCACGGTTCTTATGCAGTATCCGATTGGAAAGAAGGAAGTCGTGTACACTTTTATTCTCCTGGAGGAAAAGGAATGTATAGTACTATTATTGCTTTAAAACCCAATGTAGAAATGACGTTCAATCATTTAGGTGAAATTGATGATTATAAAGAACTACCAAACGACGAAAAGGCATCGGAATGGAGCAATTCGAAAGAACAATACCTACTTAATGAAACAAATGGTAGTACGCATGTAGTCGTTAACTTAAATTCTGTTGAAGAATATGCTACCTATTTTGAGGATGTGTTTCCAAAAGCTTTAGCTATAGTGAAAGAACTATCGGAACGAAATTGCATTACTATAACTACAAAAATAAAGGCACCCATTGAAAAGGTATGGAACTACTGGAATGAACCCGAACATATTACCCAATGGTGTGCTGCTTCGGATGATTGGCATACACCAAAGGCAGTAAACAATTGTTTAACAGGTGGTCAATTTACGAATACTATGGCTGCAAAAGATGGCAGTTTTAGTTTTGATTTTTCAGGAACGTATACCGCAGTAAAACCCAATGAATTGTTAGCGTATACTTTAGAAGACGGTCGTATTGTGAGAATTATTTTTGTACCTGTTAAAGATCAACTACAAATTATTGAAACCTTTGAAGCGGAAACACAGAATCCTATGGAAATGCAACAATCCGGTTGGCAAAATATTTTAGACAATTTCAAAAAATACGTGGAAAATCACTAATGCCGAAGTCGAAACAAAAACTGCAGATCTGATTTAAAGTGTCATTGAAAACATAAAAAAATAAACAAAATATGAAACCAAAAATCTTTATCAATTTACCTGTTAGCAATTTAGCAAAATCCATGGATTTTTATACAGCTATCGGATTTACAAATAACAAACATTTTACGGATGAAACCGCTGCTTGCATGGTTTTTAGTGAAGAAATTTATGTCATGTTATTAACGCACGCTAAGTTCAGTGAATTTACTACAAAAGAAATCGCAACCACTTCTACAACAGCAGCAGCCATTTTATCCTTGGAACTTAAAGACAATGAAGCGGTTAATGCAATGGCAGAAAAAGCGCTTCAAGCAGGTGGAAAAGAACCAAACGAACCCAAAGATTATGGTTTTATGTACTTAAGAGGTTTTGAAGATCTTGACGGACATAATTGGGAAATCTTTTATATGGATATGAGTCAAATGCCTACATCTTAAATAGAAGTACTCTACTTCACTCTATAAAAAAGCAATTTAGTTTATGAATATTCATAAACTAAATTGCTTTTTTATTAAAATTTAGAATTAATTTTGAGCTGAATTTTAAAAAATGACTACTAAAAATACTTTTATAATTACATTTTTTTGCATTTTTTGGCAGACCTTTTTGTTTAGTATGGAAACCACTAAACAATGCGATTCCATCATTAAGGAAGCAGTCGTATTGATGACTTTAAAAAATCATGTAGCATCTTTAGAATTACTCTCTGAAGCAAAAGAAATGGCACAAAAAAACAAATGGTACAAACAGCTTTTTCTTGCTCAAAACAATATCGCAAACAATTATTACATGCTTTTAGATTATGGCGAGGCGTTAAAACAACATCTTGAAAGTTATAAAATAGCTAGCCAACATTTAGATGATGCACAACTCATGATTGTGTTAAATAATATGGCAATTTTGTACAGTAAAGAAAAGAAGTATCCAAAAGCTAATGCTTATTTCAACAAAGCTTTCGTTTTAGCTGTAAAGTATAAGGATTCTTTAAAAATGGGAATGTATGCCATGAATTTAGGATTATTAGCAAATGAGCAAAATAAATTACAACAAGCAAGAAAACATCTGAATCAAGCGCTGCAATATGTTAACATACCAGAAGTAAAAATCCCTACTCTAGTAGGTTTATATCAAAATGATTTCTTATTGGGTCATATCGAACAATCTCGTTCAGGTGCTGAAAATTTACTTTTAAAATTAACTAATGAACCTAACAATGATAACCGAATTGAGCTATCCTTACTCATTACAAAATGCTATTTAAAACAGCATAATTTAGCAAAAGCCTTACAATGGGCTAATAATACTGCTGCTGAAAAACCAGATTTAGAAAAGAAAATAGAACTCTATGATTTGTTTGCAACTATTTATTTCCAACTTAAATCTTACGGTATCGCTTTTCAATATAAAGATTCTATTACCGTTTCTACTTCTAAATTAAATACTATAAAAAATGGAAAATTATTTGAAAGTAGTGAAGTAAAATTTCAAATTCAAAATTATAAAGAAAAACTACTAGAAAAAGAGATGCGTCTTAAAAGTGAAAGAAAACTCTTTTATACCATTATCATTATTATTGTTTTTGCATTGATTATTTTATTGTTGATTTTTAGAAACTATTCTATAAAAATCAAACAAAAAGAACTTATCGCAAAGCGAGAACAACAAGTAACGGCTTTCAAACTGGAAAAAGAAATTGCTGAAAAATCATTATTGTTAGAAAAAGAAAAAACTACGCTTTTGGAACAAGAAAGCTTGAAAAATGAAATCCAAATTAGAAACCAAAGAATTTTGTCGAGGGTTCTTTATATATCTGGCAGAAACCAATTATTGCAAGATATTATGAAGTCGTTTGCGACTATACCCAATATAAACGAGAACAAAGCTGTTATCAAAAATATAAAAACGCTGGAAGAGCACTTAAAAACAGACGATGATTGGGACAATTACGTTCGCCATTTTGATGATGTGAACCAAGGATTTATTCAACGTTTAACTCAAAAACATCCCGATTTAACAACTACCGATATTCGTTACTTATCCTATGTATACATGAATTTGGATACCAAAGAAATAGCCAATATGCTTAATATAACACCGGTTGCATGTAGAAAAAGAAAAGAAAGAATTGAAAAAAGACTAGCCTTACCCGATACCATTTCTTTGAATGCTTATCTCTTAAGTATTTAATTCCTTCCTCAAAAATAAAAAAGTACCTTTTTATTGAAATGTCACAATTTGTTTTCAACCATGTCACAATTTGTCACGCTTAATAAAAGCCTTACTATATATAGGCTTATTACATTTGCGATACACATTTAAATAAATTGTTATGAAAAAAAATTTACTACTCCTATTTTTAAGTTGCAGCTATTTTTTGGTTGCTCAAAATCCACAAATTCAAGGTGATGTAATGTTGTGTCCTTGGACCAATGGAACTGCTACAGTAACTAATGGAAACTATGATACCTATCAATGGTATTTTAAATATTGGTTTACAAACGATCCGTACACTGAAATTTCAGGAGCTACTACAGCATCTTTTACCTACGACTGGTACACATATGATCAGGCGCTTTTAAAAGTAGTGGTTACCTCTGGAGGAAATACGTACGAATCCAATGAAATTCAAATTGATAGCTATGCTTGGGCAAGTTTAGTTATTTATAATGAAATGAATAGTACTGTATCTGTAGATGGTAACAACGGTAATTTTCTTTTATGTCAAGGAGGTAGCTTCAACAATACAATTGGCAGTCCCTACGATACAAATATTCAATGGTATAAAGATGATGTTGCCATTCCTGGAGCTAATAATCTCTCTTATGTTATAACAGAGCCTGGAAGTTACTATGTGGTTGCAGCACCCCAATTTTGCCCAAATAGCACTAGCAGCAACCAAGGCGTGCCTATGATTGTGGAATGGGATACCACTTGTAACTTAAGTATAGATAACCCTTCTTTTTCTAATTCAATAACACTCTATCCTAATCCTGTGAAAGAATCGCTTTTTGTATCGATTTCTAATCAAACTGTTATTCACGATTACACCGTTGTAGATAATTTAGGAAAAATAGTAATCCAAGAAACTATTGGTTCAATCAATCATCCGATTACTATTAATACGAATGCGTTATCCAAAGGTTTTTATATCTTAATTGTAAACAGCGATTCTGGAAAAGCAATCAAAAAATTTATCAAAGAGTAAAACAACCTGCTAAACTATCACTCTTAGATGAAACCCTCTCGATTAGTTCTTGAGGGTTTTTTATGATATTTTTATAACAAAATCAGGCTTCTTTGCTAATTTGATCCATTAACTTTACTAAATGAGGCAAACGATATGCACCATGCATATTTTGTATATGATGTGCCGCTTCTTCTTTATCCATTCCAATAGCAGAAACAAACAACGGATTTTTACTTTCGCCTCGTAAAATTTCAACTACAGTTTCTTTATTACTTTGAAAAGATGTTTTTGCCACTCCAATAATAGGAAACTTTTTATCCAATGCTTCATACAAATGTCCTCCTAATCCATATTTTCCATCATTATCAACATAAATATGGCCATCTACAATAATAAGTTGGATTGCTTCTAATGTTGTTTCTTTTAAAGCATTTAAAATACAAGGCAGTTCTCTCTTATAAAAAGAACCGGGTTCATAGGGTAATACGTCTTTTGTAATATGTGTGATAATATTTGCAGGAGTTTCGCTTTGCCAATTCTCAAAAAAAAGCAAAACCGTTTTAGCATAATCTGTTTTATAATGAACATCAATTGTTACAATCATTTTTTTGTGGGTTAATACAACAAATATAAGAGAATTACCTCTTTTATACCTATCCCTTACACTAATAAAAAAGCCTTTACCAAAGAAAATTCTACTGTAAGAATACTTTAGTAAAGGCACATCAAGAGTATTTTTATAGCACTACAACTCACTAGGTGCTAATCACTAATTTACAAGACACCAGTGTAGAATTTTGGCAATATTCTTTGCGTCATCCACACCTCTATGATGGGTGCCTTCTAAAGGAATACCTAAAATTTCCAAAGCGCCATTCATACCTACTTTTTTTCGTAAGCCTTTCACTTCACTGAACCTTTCTTTAACATTAATATGTTGGTTGCCCATAGGATATTCTATTTTCCTAGAATGACACTGCTTCTTGAGCATATTTAAATCATACTGTCCATAACTTGCCCAAGTATAGTGCTCAGCTTGATATTCTTCTTCAAGAATAGCAATCGCATCTTCGAAACGAATGCCTTCTAATTCTAATAAATCAGATGTTATAGTAGTTAATTCAGTACAAAAAGGACTTACAGTGGAATATTCTGGCTGAATTAAAATACCTCTATTTTTACTAATTTCTCCTGTAAATGTGTCTAAAACACAAATACCAATTTCTATGATTTCATTTACTTGTCCTTGAGGCACTGGTCCGTTCCAACAAGTAGCTTCTAAATCAATTATAATTATTTTTTCTGTTGTTTTCATTGTTATCGATACAAGCGAATCGTTTCTCGCTCTTAATTTTTGTAATTATTTAGTAAGTTCTTTTTTTTATCCTATACCTTTTTAATAATAAAAAACAAGTTGTCTTTGCATACAAGAACGGAAAAAGAAAGGGTATATAAAGTGTTAGAATGGTTTTCTATTTTTTGCAAATAAAAGCTAAGGTTGGCAATAAAATAGGTCAGCAAAATAACAGTTAGAATACCGTTTGCGTCTTCAGGTCTTTTGTTTTGTTTCTTTATAAAAGAAAGGGGTACAAAAGCAAAGACAAGTTGTTTTTTGGCTAATTAAAAAAAGAACATTTATTTTCTGTTACAAATTTGAAAACTACATACGCAATTATTTTGCGTAAACAATAAACTCTTTATAAACAAGCAATTAAGAAGAAGTAATCCAATCAATTACTGTTTCAAGATATACTGTTCTAACGGTTTCAAATCGTGTAATATTAGGGATATGATTTACTTCTAAAAGGTATTTTTTACCCTCTTTAGTTACGATATAATCATTTCCTATCATATCCATTTGTAAGGCCTTTTTAATATGTAGCGTATCGGCTAATAAATCCGCATCAACTTGCATAAAACCGGCCGTTTCTGGGTGGATAGACTTCAACCATGTGGGTCCTTCTAATTGAATTTGCCAATGTTTATTGCCTATAATCATAATACGTACCGCTTCCCCTTCAAAATAGGGTTCAATGGTTGCTGTATACTCACTTTCCCATGCGCCTGTAAATCGATGTTTGTTTTCTCCACAATGCCAATTTCCCCATTTTGCAACGGTATCTTGTGTTGTTGTTACCGTTGCTCCAGCGCTTACAAAGCCTCTAGGGGCGCTAAATTGCGACAAAGACAAAGCTTTAATTAAACAAGGAATTTTAAAACGACAATCTAACATCCCTTTTGCGTTGGGATAACAAGGTCCGTTCCAAATGGCTAAGCCCGAAATAAAATCAAAATCATCGTCATAAATTCCATAATACACTACTTTATCTACCGGTAACATACCTACTCCATTGGCTTTTTCTATGAACAAAACTTCATCTTTAACGACAATCTTTGGAATGGCCAAATGCCAAATAATATGACCGGTATAATGTGCGCGTATGACTTCGTATTCTTCAGGTTCGATGCCTATTAAAGCAATTCTATTATAGGTATTCATAATTTTAATTTTAATTGTTATTGCCGTTTTTATTTACATTTTTTGAATCTTATGAGTAAAGTAAATATCCAAGGCCTTTAGGATACTTTTTACATTCGTATTGGTATAAAACCCAGAACTATTAATGCAATTGATCTCTACAATTTTCCAACCTTCAAGAGTATAACAGATGTCCATTACAAAGGCTTCTTCTACATTAAAGAGCCCAATCATCTCTTTTGCGAAAGCTATTCCTTCTGTTGCTACAGTTGCTTCAAATGGAAAATCTCCATTAAATTTATAGTAACCCGCATCGATAATTTGACCGCCCACAATCCAAAGCCTGGCTTCTTTTATGGTTTCCTTAGGCTTTGCAATTTGAATGAGCATATCCTCTTTCATGAAGCGCTTTGGATGAGCGAGACCTTCAATAATAAAATCTTCCCATTCTTCCTTTTCGAAAACTTTTCCTGTAAAGGCTTTTGCTACTTGATAGGGTTTTATAAATTTCTTTTCTCCATTTTGCCAAACCAAATCATCCGTTAGCTTGGCAATCCTTATTGCATCATTTAATAGATTGGAACCGTACTGTTTTGCATATATTTCATACAAATGATTGCCCCCATAAAATGAACCTGGATACCAATTCGTGTATTGTTTTGCTAACCTTGCCATTTGTACTGAACCATACACAAAAACATCTTTTCTATCGGTTGTAATTGGTAAACTTGTATCTGTCGATTTTACGGTTATCGCTTCATAAGCAATGCCTAAATCTTTTAAGGCATCAAAAATTTTATTATGATCTGGATCTAAATAAATGTTGGATTGTACTAAAAAATACATTTTACTTCTCTTTAAAAATTACACTTTTCTTGTATGGCCTTCACAAACTCTTCTTTTACTTCATTTGGAAAACCACTTATACCAGGAATATCATTATATTCTACGATATACTCATTTCCTTCATCATCTTTCAAAATATCTAATGCCAAAATAATAGCATTCAAATGTTCCTGAAGTCTTTTTATTCTAGCTTCCCAGTAAGGTTGTACAGGAATCAATTGAAAAGCATTGGTTAACACATTGGATTTCCAAAATTTGCCTTTACGTTGCATCGCCCAAACTTTATCGTTTACAATCAAGTAACGAATGTCATACTGATAGTCAATAAAGGGTTCAACAGTAATATAATCGTTTGTAACAAAAGCCATATCTTTTATATCTTGCCATTTTGCTTCATTTTCGATTAAAACTTTTCCATAGCCTCCATGATAATTTCCAATTTTAACAACAAAAGGAAAAGGCAATTGAAGGGTATTTAAAAAGCGACTATGAGTAACTACATCAAATGGAATTACTGGTAAATCTAAAGCTTTTAAGGTGTACAACATGGATAACCTATCATACCCTTGCAACAAACTTTTTGCATCATTTAAACAAACTACAGTGGATAATTGTATTAATTCCAATGCGGTTCTGTGTTTCCAATTGGGAGTAATGGCACCCAATCTCCACAAAATGAAATCGGGTTTACAAACGCCTTCTTTATCCACCACTACAAGCTGTTGTTCTTTCAAAATAAATTCAGCATCTTGAATTTTCTTATGAACTACTTGAAACATGGGTAAATAGTCGTGCCAATATTTTTCTCCATTTATAATTAAAATTGTCTTCATTTTTGTGTCTTTTAAATTTCCATTTTTTCAAGCATTATCCATTTATAAGCTTATTTTTAAACCTTTAGAGTACGACTCGTTCTTGATATTCTTTTAGTGAAATTATGATTTGTATGACACTAAAAACAAACGAACTGACGAACTGCTCTTAACTACACCAGCGGCTTATACGAGAATCGAACTCATAGCTCCCGAGAGACAGTCGGGAAGGTTACCATTACCCCAATAAGCCTTAGTCCTTTCTAAAGACCATTTGTATGTTTCAATAGCAATACGGTATTGCTGATGTGTATTAGTTGTTGCGGAGAGCAAGGGAATCGAACCCTCATTACCTTGTGAGTAAACCGATTAGCAGTCGGGTGTAACAAACCAATATTTACCTACTCTCCTTTGTTTTGAGCATAAAAAAAGCACCTTAAAAAGGTGCTTTGTATATAAAGTAAGAATAACTTCTTAGGGTTTATAGGGATGCACCTGCATACTCGTTGTAGCTCCAAAGTCGAAACTTGATGTACTTACAGCAAAAACTACTCGTACGATTGATGATATACTCATTGTTACTGTTCTATTATAGTTTAAATTAGCTACTCTCATGTTTTTATTTTTTATTCCTGAATACTAAAAGAGCCATTCCTTTTAGCGTATCGCTTGTATTAAAATTTCTGTTGCAAAGATAATGTCAAAAAAAACTATTTTCCAAGTATTTTTTAAATTTATTTTATTGATTTTCAATTAGTTATATTAAATACAAAGCATAAAATATCCTGTCCGTTTACTAACAGATTTCTTTAAAATAGTCAAATGACTGTCTCTCATTTGCTTAGCTTTCAAATTTTATTTTGTGTTATTTGTACTACGCATGCAACATTTTTTTTATTTTTTTGTTGTTTACCAATGTTTTTGTTTTGTATCCATGGTAAATAATTACATATTTTTTTCAATTGTATAACCTAACTCCTATTTCCTAATTCCTAATTTTTATTTAGCGAAACAAAAAAAGCGTCCTCTTTTGAAGGACGCTCGGTTATTTTGGTTGGTGTTACTGTAAATTCTTAACCCTTATAAAACACGACAAACGGCCTAGCTCCTTTAGTAGAAAATGCTCCTACTAAAAGGGTGATACTATCTTTTGATAGCATTGCTATAGGTTGTCTTTTTGTGTTCATTATGAAGCAAATATAGAGCTTTTTTTAAAATATGCTCGTTTTTTATTTTAAAAATTCTTCAAAATGATTCACGCAATAGTCTCACCCTGTAAGGGTCTCATTCGCTTTTTCCAAGTTACTTATGGGATGCTTATACTTCGACAGGCTCAGTACTGGCTTTATGACAAGTTTAAGGAAAATGGTTGGTGGTTGTTTGTTTATGGTTAAACTTTAATCATTTACCTCAATACTGTCACCCTGTAAGGGTCTTATTCTATAATTAAGATACTGAAACAAGTTCAGCAGGACAAGTTACTCCACAGCAAGCACTACCACCATTTTACTAGCGTCCTCTTCTAAAGGAATAAAAATGTCTTTTGTATGCTCAAAAAAAGCTATTTCTACCAACGTAAAACGTATGCCACTACCCGCTTTGGGTTGGTCTGGTAAGGAAACCGTTACGGTTTCTGGCAGGGTCGCTTTTTGAAAATGGGTAATCGAACTACTGTATAACCAACTTTCATTAGTTATAAAATTAAAAAAAAGAAAATGGGTTGTTATACCTATACTATTGGCTTGTGCTGGAAAAGTCAAAGCTGTGGTTGTAAAACGCAGACTTGTATTGTTTAGAGTTACTGGTTCTAAACCCAACGGGTTCATGGGATTAAAAGGATAATATTGCAAAGCTGTTTTGGCTAAAGGGTTTTGTAGCGCTTGTGCCAATTGGCGTTTTCCTTTCTCAGACGTGGTATCGAAAAGAAGTAAACTTCGCATCTTTTTAGTAAAAGCGTTCACCACCGCTAAATTGTTGCTTTTAGGTAAAATCTCTTTTAAAGCCATTCGAATGGCTTTGCATTGCGAAGATAATTTTCCAAACTCATGGGCGTTTTGCCTGCATTTTTCATATTTTTTATTGTGGTATAAGTCGGTACTACTAAACCCACTGATACTTCTAATAATCATTTGTCCGTTTAATTCATAAATTACATAATTCCCTATTCTTCTAGAGAAAGTGCCTTCTACTTCTATTTTTGCCATGGTGCTGTTTGTTTGTATGGTTGCGCTTTTGTTCGGGTTTTGTTCGGGCTTTGTTCGGTGTTGTGGTACCCTTTTTGCAAGTAAACTAAACTAAAAAGGGTTACTAACTGGATACCTTTCGAAAAAAACAAGAATCAAAACAAAAAAGAAGCCATAAAAACTGTGCCGTTTTTAAAAAAATAAAGCTTTTAAACTCTTTTTATAAAATAGTACATTTTTTCTGTAAGGTTCGTTAAACTATTGAAATTCTATGTTTTACACAATTTATTTTTTTACTTTTAGAAATATAACATTCAAATATATTTCATATGATTCAGAAAATTTTAAAATTAGACGGAGTAACTTCATTAGGTAAAAAACAATTGCAAACCATTCAAGGCGGAAGAATGAAATGTAAAGATCAATATGGAAATTGCATCAAATTTGGGTCCATGTGCGCAGAACTAGAATGTGCCTATTTCCCAATTGATTAAATAACAAGTAAAAAAAGGTCGTCTTATGACGACCTTTCCCATTTAAAAAACTAAACTTAAGAACGTTAATTGATTCCGATATAGGGATTCAAAGTATAGGTCATACTGAAATTCCCTAAATTTTTAAAATAGTTGTTGACTAATTTGGCTGGATTAGTAGCTAATTCACCTGCTCCAGGAGCATCGTCTTTATCATCCCAATTCCAAGGTGTATTCGCATTTCCTGAACCTTGAGTAGAAGGAAATGATTTGGCATTGTTTAAAAAGGCCGTATTAAAACGTCTTTCCCAAAAACCATTGGTCTCAAAAATGTTAACCAACTTGTATTTTACATCGCGGTCGTCATTGTTAGAAGGTGCTTCAGCAGTGGTTAAACTAGGGTAATATTTAATACCATCTCCAATAATTTTATACGCTGGCCAAGCTTTTAAACCATGTCCTTTCGATTCTTGAGCCGTAACAGGATGCAATTGATTGTTATAATTTTCATAGGAAACACTACCATCAATACTTTCTTGATTGGCTTGCAACGGACTTCCAGTTGGGATAAAAGAATAAAAATCGGAATGTGCTACGGTTACCATACCTTGAAATTCACCGTAACCATTATTTGCAGTAGATTTTTTAATAATAGACAATTGTCCTTCCAAATCATTTTCATGATAATCAATCCCAAAAAAGCAAATATTGGTCCAGTCTCTTGGATGGAAAAAAGCGTATATAATAAAGAAATGGGTGTTGGTTTCTACCACAGAATAATAACAATGCGCAGTGGGTTGGTATCCTCTATTGGGTTCAATATTGTTCCAGTTATTAGAAGAATTCCAATCGTTATCAAAATCAATTTTGGTAATATAATCCCCTCTTCCATTCATAGAACCACAACCTGCGTTATCTACATCTTGATGATGTACTGGTGCCCAACGTAACACTAAATTGTCATAAAATGCAGCCGACTCTCGAGCTGTTTCAATTGCGGTTTCTTTTTTTTGAACTGCTTGTACTTCTTCATCTATTTCAGATGTACTACAACTTGTGATGGTTACTAAACCTAAAACGGTGCATAAAACCATTTGCAAACCTTTGATAATAAAGGAACTGTTTTTTTTCATGTCTTTCATTTGTTTGTTATTCACAAAGAAAACAAAGCCAGATTACCTCATTATTTCGAACGCATAAAGGAAACGTTATGCTTTAGATATAGATGTTAACAAAAAATAAAGAGCCTCTTTCCATATCAAGAAAAGAGGCTCAAATAAAAGCATAACAAATTAAGACTTACAATGTCACTGTTCCGTTGAAAGTACCTTCATTACAGCTATCTAGATTAAGAACAGTATGCAATTGATGTCCGGGTTGCAAAGAAAGACTTCCTTGGTGCAACGCAATTACATAACCATTCCTAGCTACTGAAACAATGGTGTTTGCCGTGCAATGCGGGTTTCTAGTAAAGTGATAATTATAATCGTTAGGGTTATTCGTGCGAATAATAATTTCAATGGTCTCTCTGGTATTGGTAAAATACGTCAAACGTTCCAAACCATTTCCTAGATTTTCCAATGAAGCATCTACAATAATCCAATCAAAACTATCGTATCTACCATTTTGGTTGCGTATGCTTCCTAAAGCATAAACCACTTCCTCACAATGGTGCTTTTTGGGTTTGTGCGCTTTCGGTTTTTTGTGTGGTTTAGGAGTATAAACAGGTCTGGGTTCTTCTTTTACAATAATCACTTTGGGAGTGGGTAAATTAATACTTATGTCTACACTACCTCCTATTCTAACTTGTGCTTGAGCATAACTAAAAAAACTTACTGCTATAAGGACAACTATGGGTTTTAAATTTTTCATATTGTTTTATTTGTTTTGTAATTTAGGTTAACCAAAGTTTGTGCCAATATTTAAAGCAACGAGGCAATTACTTGTAAACAATTAGAAGTCAAAAGTTTAAGAAGTATTCTTATTTTTGTATTTACTATAATAGATGTAATTAAAGTAATTTCCTACAATCTTTTACAATAAAAAATTGGATACACTCAAAATTTTAGGCCTTTAATTTGAATCACTACAAACAAAAATGGTATTATTTTTGCACTATAAAAAATACTAATTCTTTATTATTAGTATAGGTATTTAGAATTGTTATTAATTTTATGATATAAAACTGAGTAAGAATACAAAAAATTAGTAATTTTAAAAGATTATCTTTAATAATAAAATTTATTATTATGTTATAAATTTGTCGTTTACTTGAGTACCAGATAGAAATATTAAAAATTGCATGAAAGACATTGAAAGAGCCTATGAAGCGCTACTTAAGAAAACGAAGGCCCATGAGGTAGAAATTGAAAGCCTACGCGAGCGGCTTGCGCATTATGATTCTATTGAAAAAGGAGAAGATACTTATAAAAATCTTTATCATGCACTATTAGATAACAATGATAGCATTGTTATTCTAATGGATGAAAATTTAAATACCTTATATCGCAGTAAATCTACGGCTTTAATTACGGGTTGGGTCGATGAAGCACATAAAGAAACACCGCTCTTATTTTACATACATCCTGATTATGTGAGTTATGTACATGAAATGATCCAACAAGCATTAGATCAACCTAGAACACCTTTAAGTATTACGCTACAAGTAAAACATGAAAACGGGAATTACATTTGGTTGGAAGGAGTTATTAACAATCGAATGGATGATCTTAATATTAGAGGTATTATCGTAATTTTAAGAGACATTACCGAACGAAAAAAAATATTCGAACTCATTACAGACGAAAAAGAAAAGTTCGATAAAATAGCAGCCACTTCTCCAGGATTGATTTATTCTATGAGGCAAAACAAAGATGGCTCACTTACCTTTCCTTATGCCAGTGAAGCTGTTGGAGAAATTTATGGTTTTACACACGAAGAAATTAAAGATGCGCCCCAT
Source organism: Flavobacterium profundi (assembly GCF_006491645.1). Lineage (GTDB taxonomy): Bacteria > Bacteroidota > Bacteroidia > Flavobacteriales > Flavobacteriaceae > Flavobacterium > Flavobacterium profundi. Next base: position 113,617 of record NZ_VDCZ01000002.1, on the reverse strand, counting down.
AAGATATTTGAATTAATTCATCCCGAAGACATACAGTTTGTAATTGATAGTGTAACGAATACAAAAACCAATCTAGTTCCTCTTCATTGTACTTATCGCTATTACCATCCTAAAAAAGGATTGGTTTGGCATGAAGTCAATTCGTTACCGGTTGTAGAAGCGGAAGGAACCGTTATTTGTCATGGAATTGCGACCGATATCACTGAAGGAATTTCTAGCAAACAAAAAATTGTTAAAGCCAATCGCTTGTACCAATTTATCAGTCAAATGAACCAAATGATTGTACGCTCGACTGATGAAGATACTATTTTTAAAGAAGCGTGCTCTATTGCGGTGAACGTAGGAAAATTTAAAATGGTATGGATTGGTGTTAAAGAAGAAATTTCAGATAAAGTTGTTCCCAGAGTCATTGCAGGAGAAGATAACGGTTATGTGGAAATGATTCAAAGTACGCTATTAGATAATCAAGAAACTATTATTTCTTCTCGCTGTGAAGCTATTAAAAAAGATCCCTATATCGTAATTAATGATATTTCTCAAGATCATTTAATGACTTGGAAAGAAGAAGCTTTAAAAAGAGGTTACCAATCGTTAATGATTCTTCCTATTCGAAAATTTGAAGAAACGGTAGGCATTTTTTGTTTCTATGCAAGCGAAAAGCACTTTTTTGATGCAGAAGAAATCGCTTTAGTAGTAGAAGCAACGCTAGATGTTTCTTTTGCTTTAGAAGTATTCGAAAACGAAAAAATAAGAAAGAGAGCCCTACAAGAAATGACCGAAAGTGAGAATCGATATCATATTCTTACAGAAATTTCTCCCGTAGGTATTTTTAGAACAGATGCAGCTGGTTATACCACCTATGTAAATCCTAGATGGTCAGAAATAACTGGTTTGCCCTATGAGAAAGCATTGGGTAATGGCTGGTTAGAAGCGGTTCATGAAGAAGATCGTCTCTCTTTACAGAAAGGATGGGAAAGCGCAACAGAACATCAAGATTTATCTTTATCAGAATACCGTTTTATTAAGCCAGATGGTTCTATTGTTTGGGTAATGGGACAAGCCATGCCTGAGAGAAATGCAGAAGGCGAAGTGGTCGGTTACGTGGGTACTACCACTAATATTACCGAACGGAAGAAAGTAGAAGAAGAATTCAAAAAATCGTATGAAAAATTAGAAGCAATCATCGATGCTATTCCCGATTTATTAATTGAAATTGATTTAGAAGGAAGAATTTACAATTATCATTCGCACAAAGAAGATTTATTATCACACTCCACTACAGCTATTATAGGGAAATCTTTTTCAGAAGTATTACCCAAAGCCGCAGCAGCTTGCTTCTCTTTAGCCTTAAAAGAAGTGGCTACCAAAGGATTTTCAACAGGAAAGCAATATGATTTAGAATTAGCCAACGGAACCCATTGGTTTGAATTATCGATTGCCCCAATGGAAGACACCAAAACAAATGAACCTCATTTTATTTGCCTTTCAAGAGATATTACCATTGCGAAACAATCTGAAATTGAATTGCAAAAAAGTAGGGAACGCTATCGCGACATCTTAAATAATTTAGATGCTGGAATTGTGGTTCAAGCTCCTGATGGCACCATTCTTTTAAACAACGTTAAAGCAGCTGAATTATTGGATATTAAAATCAATGCCACCGAAATACCCAATTGGATTTTTCTTCATGAAAATGGTATGATGATGGCAAAAGATCACTATCCAATTCAGCAAATCCTTAACGGCGGTATGCCTATTCAAAATTTAATCTTAGGGGTAGCTAAATCTGCGTCAGAAAAAACCACTTGGTTATTATTCAATGCATTTGCAGTAACCAATTCCCAAGGAGATATAGTAGAAATTGTTTCTAGTTTTATTGATATTACTGAAAGGAAATTAATGGAAATGGAAATTCTTAAAGGGAAAGAACAAGCAGAAGCAGCCAATAAAGCTAAAACGGATTTCTTGGCCAATATGAGTCATGAGATTAGAACTCCTTTGAATGGAATTATTGGTTTTAGTCATTTGTTAATGGAATCCAATTTAGAGAAGACGCATTATCAATACATGACTACGATTAATGAATCGGCTTCTTCCCTATTAAAAATTGTGAATGATATTCTTGATTTTTCTAAAATTGAGTCGGGTAAATTTGAATTGAATATTGAAGAAGTAGATTTGTATGAATTAACCCAACAAGTGGTTGATTTATTTCAGTATCAAGCCAATCAAAAGAAATTGAATTTGGTACTCCTTAAAGGGAAAAATGTACCACAATATATTTTAGCCGATGTAGTTCGATTGAAGCAAATCTTGATGAATTTACTCAGTAATGCCATAAAATTCACAGAGTTTGGAGAAATACAATTGAATATTTCTGCTATAAAACACACCACTGAAGAAGCGGAGCTTCAATTTTCAGTAAATGATACAGGAATTGGAATTCGTATTGATAACAATGAAAAGATTTTTGATTCTTTTGTTCAAGAAGACACTTCTACGAGTAGAAAATTTGGCGGTACAGGTTTAGGATTAGCTATTTCCAACCAATTGCTTGCGCTTATGGGTAGCAAATTGGAATTAGAAAGTAAATATGGAGAAGGCAGTAAATTTTTCTTTACCATCACCTTTAAGAAAGTAATCCCTAGAAAAGAAGAACACTATACAACTAAAAAATATGTTCGTGACATTCCTACTTTTGAAAAAGAAAACATAAAAGTTTACCGTATACTAATAGTTGAAGACAACAAGATTAACATGTTGTTAACCAAAACCTTAATTCAAAAGACAAATCCTAATACTACGCTTTTTGAAGCCAAAGATGGTTTAGAAGCTGTAGCCCTTTTTGAGAAAGAAGCGATTGATTTGGTTTTAATGGATGTACAAATGCCCAATATGAATGGTTATGAAGCAACCAAAGCAATAAGAGCCATTGGCAAAGGAAAAGACATCCCTATTATTGCTATTACTGCAGGTATTTTAGCCCATGAAAGAGAACGCTGTTTTGAAGCTGGCATGGACGATTATCTTTCTAAACCCATCATTAAAGATGATTTAGAGAAGATACTCCATAAATGGTTGGTTTAAATTGATTGTACCTTGAACTATTACCAATGAAATTTAAATATTCTTCCCAATATTTCTGAACTATTTTATAATTTTGCAGTTTCCAATACTTTTTGGAAAGTAAGTAGTTAAAAATATGAGACAGAAGGTTGAGATTTTGGCACCAGCCAAAAATTTAGTGCAAGGAATTGCTGCAATTAATGCAGGTGCAGATGCAGTGTATATGGGAGCTCCTTTGTATGGAGCGCGAACCAATGCAACCAATTCGGTTGAAGATATTGCAGAAATGGTGGCGTATGCGCATTTATTTAAAGCACAAGTTTTTGTGGTTTTAAATACGATTTTATATGAAAAAGAATTAGAACCTTGTGAAAAATTAATTCACGAATTATATGCTATAGGCGTTGATGCTCTTATCATTCAAGATATGGCCATTTTAGAAATGAACTTGCCTCCTATTGTGCTTCATGCCAGTACACAAGCGAATAATAGAGATCCTAAACACGTTAAGTTTCTAAAAGATGCTGGCATACAACGTGTGGTTTTAGCCAGAGAATTGAACTTAGACCAAATTAGAGAGATTCATGAAGCTAGCGATGTAGAGCTAGAATTTTTTGTTTCTGGAGCCTTATGTGTATCCTTTAGTGGGAATTGCTATATGAGTATTGCTGGTGGCGAAAGAAGCGCTAATAGAGGTTCGTGTGCACAAAATTGCCGTTTGCCTTATAACTTAACCGATGGAACTGGAAAGACTTTAATTGCGAATAGTCATTTATTATCAATAAAAGACTTGGATTTAAGTGATCAGTTGCCTAATTTAATTGAAGCGGGTATTACCTCTTTCAAAATTGAAGGTCGTTTGAAAGATGTGGTGTATGTGAAGAATAATACTTCCTTTTTACGTAAAAAATTAGATGCCTTTTTAGAAAATAATGACCAATTCCAAAAAGCTTCCTCTGGAAAAACATTTTATAATTTCGAACCAGAAATGGACCGTAGCTTCAATAGAGGGTACACCGATTATTTTGTAAACCAAAGAAAAGCAAAAATTGGAAGTTGGGAAAGTCCAAAATCTCAAGGACAATACATTGGTAAACTAATTGAAACCAAAGCCAATGGTTATGTGATTGAAAACTCAGAGAAACTAAACAATGGTGATGGTTTATATTTTATTAATGAAGCGGGTGAAGCGGATGGCGCGCAAATTAACATTATCATCAACAATATTGTTGTTCCCAATACTTTTAAAGCCATTCCTATTGGTACAGAAATCTATAGAAATTCGGATGCTGAATTTAATAGAATTGTAGAAAAAGAAAACAGTGCGGTTCGAAAAATAAGTGTTGATTTAGTCTTTACAGAAACACAAGACGGCTTTATGTTAGTAGCCACAGACGAAGACGGTCATACGAGTATTGCGACTTTAGAAATAGAAAAAGAAGCGGCTAAAAATGGGAATGATACCCTTCCCAATATTAAAGCAAATCTTGTAAAAACAGGAAATACCCCATTTATGGTAGAAAATGTTGCTATTGAGTTTTCCAACAACTGGTTTTTACCCATTTCAAAAGTTAATGAAATTAGAAGAACCGTCTTAGAACAATTAATTGACATTCGTATTAACGAATACCATAGAGAAGAGTTCCAAATTAAACCAACAGAACATCCTTATCCTGTACAAGAATTAGATTTTACCTATAATGTTTCCAATAGTTTGGCGAGACAGTTTTATAAGCGTCATGGTGTTACAGAAATAGAAAAAGCCTTTGAATTACAATGGGATCCAGGTAAATCTAGAGTAATGGTAACCAAATATTGCGTCAAATATGAATTGGGTAAATGTGCTCGTTTTCAACGCGATACCATGGGAGAAAAAGTGGTAGAACCCTTAACCTTAACCCACGGTGAAAATGCTTATAAATTGAAATTCAATTGCAAGCCTTGTGAAATGGAAATTTGGGAAAAAGATGCCGAATTAGAGTTTATCGATGAAGATGAACAATTTTTATTATAGTTGGATTGTTGGATTATTGGATTGTTGGAAATAGAAAATCACTAATTCCTAATTCCAATTTCCTAATTCCAAATTCCTAATTTATAATTTTCCTAATTCCTCTTATACGTATCAAACAGATATGCTAAGGTTTCGGGAATATTATTCGCTTTCATTTTGGGATACACCCTTTTACTATTCAACCAATTTTCAATCACTTGGTTAAAATCATCTTGTACCTCATATTCCACAGGAACGCCCATTGCTTTTAATGCCGCTGCATTGCATTCTTGTTCGTAATGCGACTTAATAGGTATAGAAAGTAATTTCTTTTCTAAAAATAAAGCTTCAGAAGGCGTTTCAAAACCACCACCCGTAATAATTCCTTCACAATGAATTAAACTTTGATTGAAGTCTTTTTGGTTTACCGGAAAATAGGTAATATTCTGAACCGTATGTTTTTCCTTAACCGTGTCTAAAAACCAATGAAAATGAACCTGAGGCAATGATTGAAAAGCTCTTTCTAAACAATCTTTGTCAAATGAAGGCAAATAGATGGTAATATGCCCTAAATTTGTAGGAGTAGCCTGTACAATTCCATCTTTAATAATAGGAGGATGAATGAATGTGTCATAGGGTTGAAAATGCAAGCCTAAATTTTGAGGTGCTGGAGCATAATTTTTAAAGATAAATTCCCCTACTGTACTCCTGCTTTCAGGTCTTGGCGTATATTCGGATAAAAAACTGGCTTGATGTCCAAACTGTACGGAATGGACTTTTTGTAATTTACACGCTAAAGCAGTTACGGAATCAAAGTCATTGATAACGACATCATATTCCTTTAAAGGCAAGTCATTCGCATCTTTATACATTTGATACGGCTTGAATTTTTTAACGATGTTCCAATAGTCCAATCCACCACATTTACTATAAAACAAGCTACAACCTTTACTTCTATACTTTACTGGAATAGTTGCTTGAAGTGTGGCATTGCTACCACTTAAGAAAAAATCTACTTCACCGTATTTTTGGAGATAAGGAAACAATTGTGTTGCCCGACTAATATGTCCGTTTCCTGTTGCTTGAACCGCATAAAATATTTTCATAAACCAAAGTTACACAGCAGAAAAAAGTAAACCAACTACTTTTAGGCTACTGTATTTCAAACAAATGTAGGAATTCAAAGCATTGAAAATCAGCAATAACCAAAGCTTAATTATTTTTTAAAAGTCAGGTAGATTATTTTTATGAATCTTTAAATTATAGTTAGGAAAAGATGTCTTTTATTTTTTAAAACTGCTTTTTGAGCAGAAAATTTACATTTAAAAACAAAAAAAGCACGGTTAGTCTTTGAGAATTTCAATGACCTTTCCGTACACTTGTTTGGTCCATCCATTAATGTGACCGTGATTGTTACCAATGAGCAAACCTCGTTTGTCGTTTTTGCCTTTGACTAAATGGGTGAAGACATTTCCTCTTACTTTGCAATACACAATGTCTCCTACTTCGCAAGCTTCCCAAGTAGTGGGAGCCAATCGAACGGCTTGTCTGGATTTTAAAATAGGCAACATACTGTTACCTGCTTCTCGAGAAACAATTGTTTCTCCTGCTAATAGCTTTTGAATTTTAATTGCATTCATTTTTTACGTATTTATTGTTTTGATAATTAATACTAATTGATTATCAAAGCATAAAAACGTTCTATTAGGAGCCACAAAATAAAAACACTCCTACGTAATTATTTTACGTAGGAGTGTTTTTATTTATATAATTACAATATTAAAAATTATATTGAATCCCTAAATACCAGCCCTTAGGTTCCATATCAAACTTATATTGGATATCATTTTCCAGTTCTGTAGTTGATGAAATAGCTTGTCCAACTGATAGTTTATCTAAAGTAGGACTCCATGTCCAAATAGGCCCTCCTGTAAAGGCAATACTTGCGCTTGGAATAGAGAAACCTCCACCTAACAATAAAAATGGTCGCTTCTTTGTTGGATCAATGCCTATTTGTGCTAACGGAGCTAAGTATCTTGAACCAACACCAAAATTAAAATTTAGAAAAACAGCAGTAACTGCACTATTTTTTGTAATATCTTCTTCTGTCACAGCAAATTGTCCATCAGTGCCGTTTGCTACTCCATATCCCTTTAAAGTAGTATTGGAATAAAATAAACCTGTACTAACAGAAATAGCAAAGAAATCGTACTTCTGAAAAACTAATGATTTGTTAAGAATATCACTTTTCTTAGAAAATTCTTTCGTTTTATTATTATATTCAAATTCTGTTATTCTTATCTCTGCTTTAATTTTCTTACCATCTTCAAAGCCTAAACTTCTTGATTTATAAAAACCTTTTGTAGTAGCATTGGCTGATTCTTCCTTAATAGAGTTTTTAAGTATTTCTAAAATAGGTTTTAATTTCGCTGTTAGTTGCTTGTTAGAATTAGTTGTATTAACGGTTTGATCTATAAATTTTGAAATTATAGTTTTTGAGTAACTATTTAATAATTTATCAGTTAATTCCAATGCAGTAAGTGATTTAATGATGCTTTTCTGGAGTTCGTCTATTTGTGCATATAATTTTTCCTGCTCTTCTATTTCAGTTTCATTTTCCGCAACTTTATTGGCTACATTAGTTGGTTCGTTTAGTGATACTAATTCCGTGAAAATAGCATCCACTTTTTTAAAAATATCAGTTGCTATTATAGCATCTAAGTCTATTATCGATTTTGTGATAACATTTAATTCTTTTCTTTCAGTATCTGAAAGCTGAGATTGATTTGATCGAAGCTGAATATAAAGTAATGTTAGATCTGTGTTATTGAATCCTTTTTCTGGTATTAGTAATTCCGTTGCACCAGCTCGTAAAAATCCTTTTCTCGAATTCTCAGTAAGAGCAGCATTTTCACTCTTATTTAATGAGGTTACTGTTGAGCCAAATTGAGAAGTTAAGAGATCTACAAAATCATCGATTGCTTTATCTCGTTCATCAACATAGGTGGTGTCTTTCCATGTTAATTTATATTTTAAAGGATTAATCCACTTTAAATAGATATTACAAGAGTTATCATCCTTTAATGAAAAAGTAGTTGTCTCTTGAATTGTTTTTTTACTATCCGCAGTGTTATCTGTAGTAAAATATTCTAACTCCTTACCATTAAAAGTCAAGTAGATTACTCCATCTTTTACTTTTTTACCTTGAATTGATATTGCTTTCTGTGCCATAATATGTGCTGATGTAAGAAAACATATAGCAATTATTAAAAATTTTGTTTTCATGATTTTATGTTTTTAAATTAATTTCTGCCATTACCAAATATTTTTAACCTTAATTTCAACACCAGTAGCCAATCGTATGGGAATAACAAAATCATGTTCTTGGATAGCTATATATGGAATATCAAAAATGATTTTTTCTGTTTTGATATCCATATTGTTTACTTTTTGTACTTGTTCTTTAAGTTTATTTTCTACAATATTTTCGGCTTTTGTAAAATCATCTTTAAGATCTCTTTTGGTTTTGGAATAGATAAAGTTGTTCAGTTTGTTTTTAAATATTGTTCCCAAAATTGGATATAATTCATTATCTAATTGGGTACTAAATGAGATGTTTTCTAATTCAAATTGTTTGTTATTTATGACAGGTTTTGCCGTTAAGAATACTTTCCCTTTAGTTGATAAAAAATTGCCTTTAATTTTTGCAGTAAGTTTAACACCTATTGTAATATTTTCTCCACTAGGATATAGTTCAAATTCTTCCACTTCTATTTTTGCTTTATCGTTAGAAAAGTTTAAACCTTCGCTTTGAAGTTGGGCATTTAAAGTGTTTTGAAGTGATTCATACTGAATAGAAACAGGAACTGTTAGTGCTATTAAGTTTTTTTCAAAAGCATATTTTTCTAAATTAGGAAGCTCATAAGGTTCATCATTGTATAGTTTTTTTGTACTTATTCCAGTTAGCAATTTTGTTGCAAATTTTATATTTATGTTGGATTCATCAATCATTAAATCAGAGAGATAAAATTTTTGAGGATTCACATTTAAGTATAATTGTTCTGAAAGATGGTTTAGTTGTAAGGAAGATGGCTTAATCCATTTTTTAATTTCAGTAATTAATTTTTCGCATTCAATTTTAGTTGCAATTTCTTTTTCAATTTCTTTTTCTTTATTTTCTAAAGCACTATTTGCTGGTACTTTTAAATTCAACCATACGCCTCCAACAATTTCAATTTTAGGGTCGGATATCCATCTATGACTTATTTTTGATTCTACTACTGGACACCAATTTGTATTGAAAGATATCTTCGTGTCAACATAAAAATCAATTTTTGCTTTAACATTCTTTTTATCTAGATCGAATAATTTTGCTCCATCACCTGTAAATCCTACAGAGCCTGTAATGTCTAATGGAATTATAATACGAAGGATATTATTTCCTATATTTTCAAATCTAATATTCTCTCTTTTTTCAATGGAATATTCATATTTATATCCCACTGTAATATCCACTATATCAGCATAAATCCATTCGTTCGGATCATATAATGGATTTTTGGTTTTAATCCATTCATTTGGATGATATAAGGGGTCTTTGGTTTTAATCGTTTTTCCTAAAATTCTAATTTTAATCCATTTATTAGGATGATATAAAGGATCTTTTGTTTTCAACCATTCTGTTGGATTATATAGTGGATTTTTTGTTTTTCCTCTATATTCTTTTTTAAATTCTCCCGTTTCACTATCGGTTATAGGTTGTGATAATTGTTCATTTATTTTAGCTTCAAATGATTTATAATCTACTTTTAAATCAAATGAAAACAAACTTGTGTCTTGAGCTATTATTTTATTTGAAAAGTGCATTTCTGGTTTAGTTGTAATCGTTTCATACTTTCTAAATATCCCACAACTTACTACTAAAAAGGAGCTGACTAAAAGAAGTACTATCTTATTTCTAAAGGTTGTTTTTTTCATGATTTTATTGTATTAGTTATTGGTTCAAAGGTATTTAGAGCGAACTATATCAAACCATTACCCTTTTGGGTGATATTCATTGCCTTATTTTAAAATCATTTTTGTAAGTTTTTTTCTAGATAAGATTTGTATCTTTAGTGAGGTATTAGAGAAATATCACCCAAAAGGGTAATTGCATAAAAAATGGATTTTTTCCAATTTTGCTATGAAAATAATATCCTATGAAAGTTAATGTTGCCATAGTTGAAGACGATAAAAATTACAATCAAGCTTTAAAGAAAATTATTGATTTTCAAGAAGACATGATTTGTGTGGCACAATTCTTTAATGGTACTTCTGCATTAAAAGAATTAGAAAGTCTGGATCCTGATGTTGTGCTCATGGACATACAGCTTCAAGATGCTTCTGGAATTGATTTGGTTTTTAAATTAACAGAAACCATGTCTCAAACCAATTTTATTATGTGCACCAGTTTTGAAGACGATGATAAAATTTTTACTGCTTTACGGGCAGGTGCTAGCGGTTATTTAGTTAAGGGAGAGCCTATGGAAAAAATCATTCAGTCCATACAAGAAGCCTATAAAGGTGGAGCACCTATGAGTTTTGCAATTGCTAAAAGAGTTCTGCATCATTTTCATGAATCGAAAGTACAAGTACAAGACTTGGCTGCGTTAACACCTACTGAAAAAGAGGTATTGGAATTATTATCTGAGGGATTACTTTATAAAGAAATAGCAGATAAAAAATGTGTTACTATAGATACTATAAAAAAGCATATTGGTAACATATACAGGAAATTACAAGTAAATAACAAAATTGAAGCAATTAATAAATTAAACCAAAATAAATAGCAAAATGGAACATAACCAATATTTAAATGAAATACTATATTTAATAGAAAAAGCCTATAGTTCTAAAAATATAGATAAAAATCATCTCGATTATATTCATCTTTTTGTGAATGATTTAGAAAGCAATAATAAAAGTTTGCATGCTGTTTATAAAAAAATGGATGATATCGTTTCTAATAAATTAGCCAATGATTATATAACATTATTTACAACTCACTTTTCATTACATCCAGCAGTAACGGAAAGTTTTAAAATTAAATCTACTTTATTTAGAGACTCAATTAGTAATCAAAAAGATACAATTTTACAATTGGTTGAAGATGAGGGTATTTTACAATTAGTTTATCTGTCAAATGACAATCGCTATTTGATTGACTGTGAAAATCAAAAATTAATTCTAATTAATGAAGACAAATGGAATCGAGTAACAAATAGTTTTAACCAAAACTTAGGTAAAGCCTTAGATGATAATTTATATAAACTCTCAAACACTACACTAAAAGATAATACTCGAAAAATAACCATTCCCTACACTAACAATTTTAATGATCTTAAATTGGATGAGAATGAATACATTCACTTCTATTCTGCAATAGTGAATAATCCTTACGATAAAAATCATCATAGATTTACTTTTGTTATGGGATTTGGTAAAAAAGAAGAACATTATAACTTGAGATCTCCATTAAATAATACTAATAGAAACTACTTTGATACCTTCCAACTTTGTCCTCCTGGTTGTTAAATCATGCTAACAAAAATTTACTTTTTTATAATTCTGTTTTGCCTTGGTGCTTCTTTTATAAGAAAAGTTTCAAGGCAAAACTTGTTCTATATTTATTTTCTATTGGTTGTTATTATTGAAATTGGCGCTTTTTTTAGAATAATACCTAGAGATATCTATAATAGTTCTCCCTTATACTACATTCCTTTTTTTACTTTTTATTTTGCTAATCAAAAAAAAACGAATCAAAAAAACATTTATTTAATTGGTTCCATAGCATTCATTAGTTGCATTTTTTTTTATGCATTTGAAGGTCTTGAAGAATATTCCATATATGCGGGAACTTTAATGAGCATTGTTTATATCGTATATTCTCTTCTGTGGTTATTATCGCAAATTTTAAATACTGATGAGAATCCTCTTTTAAAAAAACAAGCCTTTTGGATAAGTACTTCCTTACTCATTTGGGCAGTTTTTTTTATTTTTAGATCCATTCCTATGTATTCGTTAAACAATAATGATCTTGAATTTCTAATTCAAATTAATTTTGGATTTCAAATAATCACTATTTTTTCCTATCTTTTATTTTTAAGAGGCCTTTTTTGTAAAATATGAATGAATTAGATCCGTCCATTAAAAGTTTGTTTATTATTGCTATTGTAATACTGCTTGTATTTGTAGGTTTTATTATTATGGTTGTTCTTGTGTATAACAAAAGACAATTAATTCAACACCAAGAAAACCAAATTAAGGAAGCCGAATTTCAAAACCAACTGTTGCAAAAGGAATTAGAACGTCAAAAAGCAATTCAATTAGAAAGAGAAAGAATTTCACAAGATATGCATGATGATTTAGGTGCTGGAATATCCGCCATTAAGCTTCAAGCCGAATTTCTTACGTATAAAATTTCTAATGAAGCCTATAAAGAAGATATTGAAGCCATCATCGCTACTTCAGAAGACATGAATTTAGCCATGAGAGAAATTCTATGGAGTTTGAATTCGAAAAACGATACAATTGGTAATTTTATTGATTATACTTCGACTTATGTAGAACGTTTTTTAGATAAAACTCCCATTCAAACCTTATTACTATCTGAAATTATAGAAGAACATACCAACTTAGCTGTAACGGCTCGAAGAAATCTTTTTTTAGTAGTAAAAGAGGCCGTTCATAATGTATATAAACATAGTCAAGCCAAAACCATTCAAGTACATTTTAAACAAGTAGGTACTGAATTTACTATTCAAATTATCGACGATGGAATTGGTATTACCAAAGCAAATAAAACTGGAAATGGTTTAACCAATATGGCTTTACGCATGGAAAATATTAAAGGGAAGTTTGAAATAGTTCCAAGCGTTAAAGGTACTTACATCGAAATTAAGTATCGATTGACAACTACATAAGGTTTAGGTATTATTATTTTGGAAGCTTAAAAAAAGCTTGTGTTGTAGTAGTAGTTTCTAAAGCTACTCTTTCTACACTTATGTTTTTAATTAAGGCTATGTATTGAGCTACATAAGGTAAATAAGTAGGTTCATTCCTACGTTGATGTTTCGGATTAAGATTTGCTTTCAAAATATTTTTTGGCAACATAAAAGGCGCATCGGTTTCGATCATAATTCGATCTAAAGGTACATATTGAATGACTTTTTCTAAATGAGAAAAACGCTTTTGATCCGTAATTGCTCCTGTAAATCCTAAATAAAATCCCTGATTTAAATAGTGCTTTGCTTCATCTAGAGTACCTGTAAAACAATGCACGACAGCTTTAGACAGTTGCGGTAAAAACTGTTGTGTAATAGGTAAAAATCGATTGAATGCTGCTCTTTCGTGAAGAAAAAGTGGTTTTTGAATGCTACAAGCTAAATCCAATTGAGCTTCATAACAACTTTCTTGTTGGTTTCTAGGTGAAAAATCCCGATCAAAATCGAGGCCGCACTCTCCTACCGCAACAACTTCATCCTGTATCAATATTTTTTTTAAATTGGCTATGCTTTCAGCATTCATACTTTTGGCATCATGCGGATGAATACCAGCAGTACTAAACAAAACATTGGGGTATTTTTTTGCTATGAGTAGCGCTTGCTCACTCTTGGTTACACTTGTTCCTGTGAGTAACATTTGAAAAACACCTGCTTGTAAGGCATTTTCTATAACTTCTTGTTGGTCATTTTGGAATTGTTTGTTTGTTATGTTAATTCCAATGTCTATGTATTTCATTATAATTATTTATGTTAGTCTTTTCATCAAACGGGATGCTTGTTCCCTGATTTTTTGTTCAATATTATCTAAAGAAACGTTTTGATAATAACCTGTACTTCCTATTTCAAAAAGTTCATTCCAGGCATAATGAAGTAAATATAAATCGTCACAAAATTCGTAGTCATTAAATGCAACAATTTTTGATAGGTTATATTTTACATCTATACCTTTATTAATTAAATTGAGATGATATATATTAAAACTGTTTCTGGCCAATTTTTCTTCATATTCAACTAAACGTAAATCTCTAAATACTTTATTTAAATAAGGCAAAATATCGTAGTAATCAATGGGTTGACAAAATGATGCCAACATATAAATACTTTCCTCTTTATAATCTTGATGTAGTAATTCAAAAGACCACTTTTCAATTAAATAATTGTCAAATATTTCAAGATTTTTAAAAGAAAGTATATAATCTGTTAGTATTTTCAAGTCATTATTCATTATTCATTATTCATTATTCATTATCTATTTTAATAGAATTGTATTTGATTTTAAAAATTATGAAGGGTCAGCAACAACAATTGGATTGGGTTTATTGTAATTTTCATATGGGAATCTCAATCCAATTGAACTCCAGCCTGAGCTATAATATAAAATAACTTCTTCCCAATAAGGAATCGTATGATAGGCATTTCTGCGTTCAAGTAAACTATTCTCGTATAATTTTTCCTTAGCAATAGAATCTTCTTCTTCTTCTTCAGAAATATCACCCTTAATATATTGTATCGCATTAGAAATAGCTAAGGGTGGTGGTTTACCTGTATCATCAGCATATTCTCTTTCATCTAGACCTAAATCCCATCTTAATTCATTAATGATGTGTTCTCTTAGGTTCAAACTATATAAAATAGTATCAAAACCATAACAAGAAATGATGTGATTTGCAGTTGAATTTGGATTAGAAACCATGAATCGGTGTGAATTAATTGGAATTAAAATTCTAGCTTTTTCAATCCAATTTTCAACAATTGCTAGACATTCTGATTCAGATGAAGGCCTATTTCCCCAAGACTTTAACCATCCAGGTTGTGAGGATTCAAATACCTTCCATTTAATAAATTTAAAAGGATATTCCAATCTGTCTTGAATTAATGCATCATTTCTCCAATCGTGAAATAAAGGAAAATAACTAAGTGTCATTTCACCTGTTTCCTCATTCTCTTCTTCAAAAGCATCGTCTTTATCAACTTTGTGAAGAATTCGTAGAAAACTTCTGTAATCAGATGGAAACTTTATGTTCCATTTTATTTCTAAAGCGTCTATTTCATCGTCACTCAACGGATCTATCCATTTAGCTCCTTCCAAAACTTGATGTTTATGATTCCACCAGTTACCATCTTTTTTACTTTCACTAAAATTTGACCATCTGCTCTCTGTAGTTTCTTTTACCCAATATAAAAATGCTTCAAAATCATTTGGTATTGCTTTCATACTATTAAATTTGAAGCAAAGGTGAAATTAAAATACGCAATTATTTTACGTACTACTATTTAAAATATTCAGCATATTGTAAAAGTCTGAAATCAAAGGTGTTAAAAGTAGGATATTTGCTTTTGAAATATTGATAAGTAGGATTTTTACTTATAGATATATTTGCAGCACCTGAAACAGAAGTTAAGGAAACGGTTTGTATTTTTCTTTTGCTACTTTTTTTAGAACCTTTTAAAGAAGGAAGAACAAACTCATGAATTCTTGGAATTTCTTCTGAAATAGTTTCTAAGGATACTCCATATTCTTTCAGTTGTTTTCTGAAGAAATATTCCGGACCATTTTTACTATTTCCTCCTGTAAAAAGAAGGGTTTTTATATTGGGATATTCGTTCAAATATTCAATCAAATTACGCAATACAACATTTTGCATTCCTAAATCAGAAGCATCAATTTTGGTACGTTCACAACTTTCCACAATGTCACAAACTCCTATTTTTCGCTCTATTAAAAATGATTTGCGTTGGGCCACCGCTTCGTCTGAATTATCATAACGTAATTTCAAATTATGTATCTTATCGATATATAACCAAAGGGAATTATAATAACTTCCATAACAAAAATCAACATCCTTTTCCAATAGTTGTCCAGTTGAAAATCGCGGTGGTGGTAAAGTACCTACAATTAATTTTTCAGTATCCGTTTGAATAAAGGGCGCGTAAGGATGTTTGTGTAAAAACATTTTTATATAGTTCTTTTTTTTTAATAACCGATTTATGTACAAAAATACTATTTTTATAAATCAAGAAGCTATGCTTAATTAATTTGTGTTACTAATACTTTAAACTATTTGTAATCTTGGTGAGATTCGAACTCACATTCCCTCACGGGCATTACGGCTGTAAATACGCTTCCCTACTTTCCCAAAAATTTCGGTGCTTCTGTAAACTCTACCCATTAGTCCGCGCAGGTCTAACAGGGATATCCGTAAAAACTATGGTAAGCAAATTTTTCCACAGGCTTTTCCTTTTAAGCTACAAGATCATTCTTTAACAAACAAATTTTTGCTCATTGCTGCGCAATAATTTTACGTAGTCTTAAAAAAATTGTATTTTTACTAAAAAACATGTCATTACAAAGCCAATATGATGAATTATTATTACGTATAGGATTTGAAAAGTTCGCTATTGATAAGCATTGGATTCTTTTAGAAAAAGCCTATTCTGCTAAAAGCAGGAAATATCATAATTTGACTCATTTGGAGAACATGATGAGGCTTTACAAACTATACCAAGAAGAAATAAATCATTCCAATGAAATAGAATATGCAATTTTCTATCACGATATCATTTATAAAGTGACCAGAAAAGACAATGAACTGGAAAGCGCTAAATTAGCGATAAAGTTGCTACCTGAATTTGCTAAAATTGATACAAAATTGGTCTTTGAAATGATTTGTGCCACTCAAATGCATGAATATCAAGGAGAAATGGACATCAATTGGTTATTAGATTTTGATTTACAAATATTAGCTGCACCATGGAAAGATTATGAAGTGTATTACAAACAAATTCGACAAGAATATAAAATATATCCTAATATGCTCTATAATCCAGGACGCAAAAAAGCATTACAACATTTTTTGGAAAGGGATTTTATTTTTCAAACGGATGTATTTCGAGCTGCATATGAAGCAAAAGCAAGAGAAAATATTAAAAAGGAAATTCTTTTATTATGATTACAGTTTTCGACACGAATTCAATTGCTTTTCATTTGATTTAGAATACCAAAAAGAAAAGTATTATAATTACACTAGATTTCAACTTTTTTAAATAAAATTAAACAAACAGAATACTTCTAATATGGCACAAAATAAAAACGCACTTATTCGGTACAAAACCATAGATAAATGTCTTCAAAACAAATACCGTCAATGGACTTTAGAAGATTTAATTGAAGCTTGTAGTCAGGCATTATATGAATATGAAGGAAAAGAAACTCCTGTAAGCAAACGTACCATTCAATTGGACTTACAGATGATGCGTAGCGAAAAGTTGGGTTACAACGCTCCTATTGAAGTGTATGATAAAAAATATTATCATTATGCGGAAGAAGATTTTTCAATAACTGATATTCCGTTAACAGAAACCGACATTAATGTGTTGACCGAAACCGTTTCGATGTTGAAACAATTCAAAGATTTTTCTTTGTTTCATGATGTATCCGACATTTTGCAACGATTAGAAGATAAAATTTACGCTGAAAAATCGCATACACAACCGGTGATTCATTTGGATAAAAATGAAAATTTAAAGGGTTTGCATTTTTTAGACGAAATTTATCAAGCTATCGTTAAAAAAGTTGTTTTAGTAATTTCCTATAAGTCTTTTAAATCTAAAGAAGCCCAAGAGCTTACATTTCATCCTTTTCTATTGAAAGAATTTAACAATCGATGGTTTTTAGTAGGCAGAACCAAAGCCAGCCAACCTATAACCAATTTAGCATTAGATCGCATTGAAAAGATTGATTATGATTTTAATTTGCCATTTTTAGAGGAAGAATTCAATGCGGAAAACTATTATAAGAATATTGTTGGTGTTACCGTTAATCAGGGTTTGTATCCAATGATAATTGAACTTTGGATTGATCAAATGAATGCTCCATATGTGATCACAAAACCGTTACATCAAAGCCAAAGAATTATTGAAACCTATGAAGATGGCAGTATTTTGGTACACTTATTTTTAATTCCAAATTATGAATTAGAACGATTATTACTGGGTTTTGGAAATGGTTTAGAAGTAATTAAACCCAAGAATTTAAGAAGACGAATGCTGCGTATTATTGAAAAAACGTATGAAAGATACCAACCTAAAGAAGAGGAATAAAAAAAACGGAACTTACACAAGTTCCGTTTTTTATTTGTTAAAAGTAACAGGTTAATTATTTTAAAACAAAGCTTGTTTTAGAAACATTTTCACCTTTTTCGCTGAATACATTTACAAAGTAAGTACCTGCTTCAAAGTTGTCTCCTGCTAATTCTTCAGTAACTTGTACCGATTTATTTTCATACTTAACAGTAGTAATAAAACTATACGTTAAAGTTTGATCATCTCCCATTGGAATTGTTTTCTTTTCTCCTAAGATATTTCCTTTTGTGTCCATTACTTGAACATAATATTTTCTATCTCCAGAAGACGCAATTTGATTTTCAGCAATAACGAAGCTGATTTTTAATTTATCTGCTCTACTTGCTTTAGTAGTTTCAATTTGTTTACCAGAACTTCTTTCTTTAACTGCTAATACATTTAAGTTTAAAACTGCTAATTTAGAAGCTTTTTCAATCGTTTTAGTCATATTGTTATTTTGAACTAAAAGCGTATCTGTAAACTTTCTGTTTTCTTCTAAAACTGTATTTGTACTGTCTAAAGAAGTAGTTAATGTTACATTTTGTTCTTTTAATAATTTATTTTCCGCCACTAAATTATCCATTTCTCTTTTTAAACGGAAATACTCATTTTTATAACGAGCCATAGCTTGTACATCACCTTTAGATTTCTCTAATTCTTCTAAAAGTTTTGTCATTTCTTCTTTTTGAGCATCAATATCGCCTTTTAATGCCGTATTTTCTCCTGACATTGCTTCTAATTCAGCGATTCTAGCTTTAATATCATCTTCTAAAGCTGCTTTTTCTGTGCTTAATTCTGTTACTTGTTTTTTGTTATCAGAGGTTAATTTGTAGATATAACCAATACTACCTAACAACAATAATGCTAATACAACTATTGCTGCTTTTAATCCCGAATTACTTTTTGTGTTTGTGTTTTCCATAAATTTTGGGTGATTACTTAATTTTTGGGTGATTACTTAATTTTTAAACAAATTTACAATTTATAAAGTATTTATTCAATCTAAGAACGAAAGTTATATTAAAATAGTATTTTTGAAATGAAATTTTTTTTACAAAATGGAAAACATACAACTATTAACAGTTAAAGATTTAGCTAAAATCACACACCACAGAAGCGGTGAGATTAAATTAGGAGAAAAAGCATTGACCGTTCCTTCTGATGAAAATCTTTGGGATTATATTACCAATTGTGAAGCTCCATTTGTTCTTTTTGGTATTCCAGAAGATATAGGCGTGAAGGCTAATTTAGGTAGAATTGGTACAGCATCAGCTTATGAAAGTGCTTTAAAAAGTTTGGTAAATACACAACACAATAAATTTTGTAAAGGAAATCATTTATTGCTTTTAGGTCATTTGAATGTGACCCATGAATTACAAGAAGCAAATGAATTAAAAGTATCCAATAAAGAGCATAAAAAGAAACTGTTCAAATTAGTTGAAAAAATTGACAAAGAGGTTTCTCATATTATTCATCAAATTATAAAATGTGAAAAGATACCTATTATAATTGGCGGAGGTCATAACAATGCTTATGGAAACATCAAAGGATTGGCTTTAGCCAAAGGAAAACCTGTAAATGCCATTAATTTTGATGCACATACCGATTTTAGAATTTTAGAAGGTAGACATTCCGGTAATGGCTTTAGTTATGCTTTTGAAGAAGGTTTTTTAAAAAAATACTTTGTTTTTGGGTTACATGAAAATTTTGTTTCCAAAAGTGTATTTAATTCGATAAAAGAACAAGAAGCGCGATTGAAATATGTTTCCTATGAAGAAGTTGAAGTTAGAAAACAAAAAACCTTTGCTTCCCAATTAGAAGAAGGCTTATCTTTTATCAAACAAGATCCTTTTGGTGTTGAATTGGATTTAGATGCTATTCCAAATATTCCTTCAAGTGCTATGACTTTGAGCGGATTTAGTGTGCAACAAGCAAGAGAGTATATACATTATTTTGGTAAACATAAAAACGCTTCTTACTTGCATATTTGTGAAGGAGCTCCAGATTTAGACAATACTACTAACAACCATTTGACTGGAAAACTAATCGCCTATTTAATTACCGATTTTATTAAAAGTAAAACGTTATAAACCCAATTCTAAAGGGTGTAAATACTTTACGCTATTCTATAAAATAAAGTCTATTTAGTTTTGATTACCTTTGGAGAAAATTTTATCATGACATTTAAAGATCTTCATTTAATTAATAATATTCAACAAGCTCTAGAAGAAGAAGGATATAAAAGCCCTACTCCTATTCAAGAACAAGCCATTCCTGAAATATTAGCCGAAAAAGACTTAGTAGCTTGTGCGCAAACTGGTACTGGTAAAACAGCTGCTTTTGCGATTCCAATTATTCAGTTGATTCATCAAATTGTGGGTTCAGCCAAAAAAACCAAGAGAATAAGAACCTTAGTGATTACGCCTACTCGAGAATTAGCCATTCAAATTGGCGAAAGTTTTGATACCTATGGTAAGTATACCAATATTAAAACCTTAGTAATTTTTGGAGGAGTAAATCAAGTGCCTCAAGTAGATCAATTAAAAAAAGGAATCGATGTTTTAGTGGCTACACCAGGACGTTTATTGGATTTATACAAGCAAGGATTTATTGACTTGAATCACATGCACCAATTGGTTTTAGATGAAGCCGATCAAATGCTTGATATGGGTTTTATTAATGATGTAAAAAAGATTATCAAACTAACTCCAGATAATAGACAAACCTTATTGTTTTCTGCCACAATGCCTTTAGCAATAAGGGAATTAGCCGATACCTTTTTAACACAACCAAAATATGTTTCTGTTGCTCCTATTTCTAGTACTGCGGAAACGGTGAGTCAAAAAGTATATTTTGTTGATAAATCCGACAAAAGGAATTTATTGTATCATTTAATTCGCAATGACAATTTGAAGAATGTTTTGGTTTTTACTCGTACCAAACACGGTGCAGACAATGTAGTAAAAGCCTT
The DNA here is from genome assembly GCF_006491645.1 of Flavobacterium profundi. Classification (GTDB taxonomy): domain Bacteria; phylum Bacteroidota; class Bacteroidia; order Flavobacteriales; family Flavobacteriaceae; genus Flavobacterium; species Flavobacterium profundi. The sequence goes on along the minus strand of NZ_VDCZ01000002.1, from coordinate 92,424 downwards.
AAAAAAACATGGTGTTGAAGCGGGTGCTATTCATGGTGACAAATCTCAAAGTGCTAGGCAACGCGTATTAGAAAGCTTTAAAAATAAAGAAATTCCAGTTTTGGTGGCGACCGATATTGCGGCTCGAGGTATTGATATTGAAAGTTTACCTTATGTAATCAATTTTGATATTCCAAATATTTCTGAAACCTATGTACACCGTATTGGTAGAACGGGTAGAGCAGGAAATTCTGGATTAGCGATTTCCTTCTGTGGAAAAGATGAAAAAAATTATTGGACTGATATCGAAAAATTAATTCGTATGAAGGTGAAAGTTGTCGATAATCATCCATATCCTTGGAAAGAAGAAGAAGAAAAAGAAGGTGCAAAGCCTGATTTAAGGAATAAAAACAAAAACAATTCGGGTAAAAAGAACAACAAATCTAGAAAATCAGACGGTTCAAAAAAGAATAAAAAAAGATGGTATTAATAAGATACCATCTAAGCTTGTTCTTTTTCTTTTAAATTGATATGAAAACGAATCATTTGAAATAATTTTCGCGTATCAAAAGGTTTTGCAATAATATCATCTATACCAGAAAGTTTTGCTTTTTCCTGAACTTCTTCTTTTTCAAAAGCAGTTACCGCTATAATTGGAATGGTATACCCTTTTTGACGAATTAACTTCGTAGTTTCAAAACCGTTTATTTTTGGCATGTTAATGTCCATTAAAACAGCATCAAATTGATATTTTTCCAATAATTCTAAAGCATAAAAGCCATCATCTGCAATTTCACATTGAAATTTATGATTCTCCAATAATTTTTTAGTGACAATCTGATTGATTTTATTATCTTCTACAATTAATATTTTATAGGTTTTTGGTAAAGATAAATCTACTTCAATGTTGTTTACAAACTCATTGACTTTGTTTTCGCCCGATTCAAAAGGAATGGTAAAAGTAACTGTTGTACCTTTATTAATTTCACTTTCCAATTGAATATCACCTTTGAATAATTCTATTAATTTTTTTACAATGGTTAACCCTAATCCTGTTCCTTGATAATCGTCTTCTTTTCGATCTATTTGAACAAATTTATCAAAAACTTTGTCTTGATATTCTTTTGGAATTCCGGCTCCAGTATCCTTTACTTTAAATTTAATATAAACCGATTCTTGATCTGTTTTTTCTAAATCTGCAGAAATCGTTACCTTTCCATCATGAGTAAATTTTAAAGAATTACTGACTAAATTTAAAATGATTTGAGACAGTCGAATACTATCTCCTATTATATATTCTGGAATTCTTTTATCAACTTTAATTAATATATCATTATTATATTTTAATGCAATATTGTCTAAAGAGTCTTTTATAGTTTCTAATTTATCTTCTAGATTGAATAAATTATTTTCTAAAACTACTTTGTTCTCTTCAAATTTATATACCTTGAGTATGTCATTTACTAGTGAAAGTAAATAATTCGCTGAAAATTTTAGCGCTTTTAAATGCGGACTATTTTCTAATTCTTGGTGTTCTACTTCAATAATATCGGTAATTCCAATTACGCCATACAAAGGAGTTCTCAATTCATGACTAATAGTGGATACAAATTGAGATTTTACAATAGAAGCTTCTTCCGCCTTTTCTTTTGCAATTTTTAGTTTTTCATTGGCCTCTTTTAATTCTTCATTTGATTTTCTTCTTATTTTATTTAATTTTAATTGAGAATATAAAATAATTAAAGTAGTCAAAAAAATAACACCAATTAAAATGATTAAAATTTTACTATTCAGAAGCCTTTGATCTTGCATTCTTTTATCGGCTTCCATTCGAATTAAATCTTTTGTAACCTCTTCACTTTCAATTTGTTTAATTAACCCTTTAACTTTTTCATTTCTTTGATTTTCATAATCTACTTTTCTCAAAGAGTCGGTAGTTAACAAATATTTATAGGCTTTATCAAACTGTTTTCTTCGGTAATAAAATAAAGAGATACTTTCATTCATTCCTATTTCATGTAGCGGATTGAAATTTTTATGCTTCGCTTGACAAATGCTTAATGCTTTTAATAAATTGTGTTCTGCAATAGCTAAATTTCCTTTGTATTCTTCATAATCACCACTTAATGAGTAATAAAAAAATTGTGCTTCGTGTTCGTTTTTTAAAGAATCAATATGTGGTCTAACTTCATTTAAATGGATTTTTCCTTCTTCAAATTTTTTATCTTCAAAATAAGTATTAACCAAATTTAATTTATTATAGGCAAATTCAATAATATCGACTCTTTTTGCATATTCTAGAGACTGCAAATAATATTTAATTCCTGTCTCATCGTCATCTTTATTATAAGAGTATACGTTTCCTAAATTATTATACAACCAACTTTTAATCGTATCATTATCTGTATTTTCGGCATGAATGAGCGCTTTATTGTAATAATCTATTGCTTTATCATAATCGTAAATTTCAACAAAATTTAAACCAATAAAATTATAGGCTTTTGCGATAGAAGCTTCGTCGTTACTTTTTATAGCTAATGACAATGCTTTTTTCGCATTTTGAAGCGACAATTCAGGCCGATCAGAATGCAAATATTTTCCTGACTCTCTAAGGTATTTTTGAATCGCTTTTGCGTTAGTATTTTGACTTTGCGAATTACTAACTTGGCAAAAAACGAAACATAAAATAACAAGAAGTGTCTGAAATAAATGATTCATTGAAAGCGATTTGGATAAATTATAAGATTTTGTGACACGTTAAAAATACTATTTTTAAATAAATAAAACTATTAAAAAATGGATTTGTTAGGTTAATTTATTAAGAATCTACTGATTATATTAGCTAAAATAGCTACGTATTGTCATAAATGATGTATATTTCATGGTAAGATAATTTAATCAAATAATCTTACCATGAAAAAGACCTATTAAATTTTTAATAGGTCTTTTGTATAAAACATTTTATTGATTAGAAATTAGTTTCTAATCAGTTTTTTATATTTAATTCTGGTTGGAGTAACCTCTTTACCAAGTCGTTTTTTCTTGTTCTCCTCATATTCTGAGAAACTACCTTCAAAGAAATAGACTTGAGAATCCCCTTCAAAAGCTAAAATGTGCGTACATACTCTATCCAAGAACCATCTGTCGTGAGAGATAATTACAGCACAACCCGCAAAATTTTCTAACCCCTCTTCCAAAGCCCTTAATGTATTAATATCCAGATCATTTGTTGGCTCATCCAATAACAAAACGTTACCTTCTTCTTTAAGTGTCATTGCTAAATGCAATCTATTTCTTTCACCTCCTGAAAGGGTAGCTACTTTTTTATTTTGATCGCTACCACCAAAATTAAATCGCGAAAGATAGGCTCTTGAGTTCACTTGTCTTCCTCCCATCATCATTAATTCTTGACCATCACAGAAATTCTCATAAATGGATTTTTCTGGATCTATATCACTATGCGATTGATCTACATAAGCTATTTTTACAGTATCTCCTATTTGAAAAGTTCCATTATCGGATTGCTCTTCACCCATAATCATTCTAAAAATAGTTGATTTTCCAGCACCATTAGGTCCAATGATACCAACAATTCCTGCTTGAGGTAAAGTGAAATTTAAGTCATCATATAATAATTTGTCACCATAAGCTTTGGCAACATTTTTAGCTTCAATTACATTGGTACCTAATCGAGGTCCATTAGGAATATAAATTTCTAATTTTTCTTCTAAAACCTTTTGATCTTCATTTAATAAACGATCATAATTTTGCAAACGTGCTTTTTGTTTGGTTTGCCTTCCTTTTGCTCCTTGTCGAACCCAATCTAACTCTCTTTCTAGTGTTTTTCTTCTTTTTGAAGCTACTTTTTCTTCTTGTTCCATACGTTTCGATTTTTGATCTAGCCAAGAAGAGTAATTTCCTTTCCATGGGATACCTTCTCCTCTATCTAATTCTAAAATCCATCCTGCCACATTATCTAGAAAGTAACGATCGTGAGTTACAGCAATAACAGTTCCAGCATATTGTTGCAAATGTTGCTCTAACCACAACACCGATTCTGCATCTAAGTGATTGGTAGGCTCATCCAGTAATAAAACATCTGGTTGTTGTAATAACAAACGACAAAGCGCTACACGTCTTCTTTCACCTCCAGATAAATGCTTAATTGGAGTATCTGCTTCAGGTGTGCGAAGGGCATCCATAGCAACTTCTAATTTATTATCAATTTCCCAAGCACCAGCAGCATCAATTTTGTCTTGTAATTCTGCCTGACGATCCATAAGTTTCTGCATTTTATCAGCATCTTCATAAACTTCAGGCAAACCAAAACTGTCGTTAATTTTATTAAACTCATCAAGTAACGCATAAATTTCTGCAGCTCCTTCTCGAACTATCTCAATAACAGTTTTAGTATCATCTAATTGTGGTTCTTGCTCTAAATAGCCTACTGTATATCCTGGTGCAAATACAAGATCTCCTTGAAAATTTTTATCTAAACCTGCAATAATTTTTAATAAAGAAGATTTTCCAGAACCATTCAGACCTAAAATTCCAATTTTCGCTCCATAAAAGAAGCTCAAGTAAATGTCTTTTAGAACTTGCTTATTTGTGCTAGAGTAAATCTTGTTTACTTTAGACATTGAAAAAATTACTTTCTTATCGTCTGACATATTTATTTATTCAATTAATTTTATTCTCTATATTTAAAAATACCTTTTATACTCTACCTTTCAAAGCATTAAAAACCCATGCAATGGCAAAAAAACCAACACCAACTGCAGAAAAACCCCAACCTGCCACATCTGCATAGCGATAAATACCAAGACCTATCAATAATAATCCCATAAGTATCATAATAAAAGTAGCCCAAGCTAATACTGTATTTTTATTCATTCCCATTTTGTATCGTTTTAAAAATTTGAGGACAGCAAATATACAAAATCTAAAATTATTTTTAAGTGGTCTGTTTTTTAGAATAAAATGTACTTAGTATTCTTTAACTTAAAACTATATTTACATAAATTTAACACTTTAAGTCTAAAAAAATTAACATATTAACTTTTTTTTTGTAAATTTACAATACAACTATAAAAACAAACTTCTAAATAACTATCTATAAGTCTTGTTAGAAATTAAGATTAGTATATCTTTTATTTCTAATAATTGATTTAGTAATTGTTGTTTTTCATTACTGCAATGGAGGGCAATTGAACTATTTATAGGTATTTATGAAACTAGTATTATTATCTCTTTTTGATCCTCAAATTATCCAAACGAAATTCTCGTTTAGGAAGATAATTAATAACATTATATTTTCTCCATTCGATTCTTGTAATCGAATTTATTTACAAACTATTAATTTACAAAAATTTCAAATTTATTATTCCATTATTTATCCTCAACTGGAAGTACCCTAGTTGAGCAATAGCTACTTTTTCTTGATTTAAAAAGAGTATAGTTTACTATTAACCGTGAAATATCAATTTAATCTTACTAACTATGAGAAATTTTAGACTTTTACTAACGGTACTCCTTTTGAATTTATTTTCTGTACATTCACAAGTGGGTATTAACTTAACTGACCCTCAAGCTACTTTACATGTTGATGGAGATGTAATTGTAGAAACTGTGCCAAAATTAACAACGCCATTAACAAAAACCCTTACCCTAAATGCAACCGATAATAGAATAGAATATACAGACGCTGCCAAATCTTTTGTTAAAGGTTTAGGAGGTTCTGGATTTACTGTATTAGGCGCTACTTTATTAAGTGGTTGGAATCAGATTTCATTTCCTACCATAGATTTTGATGAAAATTCGGATTATAATACAACCAATCAATATTTTGTTGCGCCATTAGATGGAATTTATAATATTGCTGTATATGTAAAAATGACATCCTTAGTTAGTGTTTCCGATTTAGGAGTAGGAATTTTCAAGTTTTCAGGTGGAACCACAACTTTAATTGCAGATGAATCTTATGAATCCTTATCTGTTACGATTTTAGGTATTGGTGTTAATTCTCCACCCGTAAGAAGCACACAAACCTTAGTGAAGTTAGTTGCAGGAGAACGCATTTACTTTGGAATAAAATCCAGTAACCTACTCGTTTTTAACAACGCTGACGCTCAATTTTCTATATTTCAAGTAAAATAGTTAATTAAAGATATGAATCAGCATTTCTTTTAATAAATCATTCTGAGAAAGTGAGTTTGCCCCAACTCCTTTACTCTTTACATCTACCTCTCGTAAAGCAGAAACAATTGCACTTACCTTCTTCATGGGATAATTTCGAATGGCCACATCGTAATCTGAAACGAAATAAGGATTAATTTTTAAAACTTTTGCCACATTTGCTTTTGATTTATCTTTCAAGCCATGATATTGCAACAATTGGGAAAAAAAACCAAATACCAATCCAGTAGTAACCACAATAGGATTATCTTTTGGATTTTGAGAAAAATAAGTAATAATTTGATAGGCTTTTAGTTGATTTTTCTCCCCTATTGCTTTTCTAAGTTCAAAGTTATTATAATCTTTACTAATACCTATATTATCTTCAATATCTTTTGCTGTAATGGTATGTCCTTGAGGTAGTATAATTTTAAGTTTATCCAATTCATTACTTATCTTAGATAAATCGGTTCCTAAAAACTCAACTAACATAGCAGCTGCTTTAGGTTCAATAGCATATTTTTGACCAGACAAAACTCTTTTTATCCAATCACCAACTTGATTTTCATATAATTTTTTACTTTCAAAAACGACACCCGTTTTACTTAAGAGCTTGGTTATTTTTTTTCTTTTATCTAACGTCTTGTATTTGTAAGCAAAAACTAAAACAGTTGTTGGCTGCGGATTTTCAGCATAGGCTTCTAATTTATCAATATTTCGAGATAATTCTTGTGCTTCTTTTACAATAACCACTTGTCTTTCTGCCATCATAGGATAACGCTTGGCATTAGAAACAATATCTTCTATTGAAGTATCTCTTCCATATAAAACAACTTGATTAAAGCCTTTTTCATCTTCTGTTAGTACATTATCTTCAATATATTCCGTTAATTTATCGACATAGTAAGGTTCTTCACCCATAAAAAAATAGATCGGTTTGTAATTTCCCGATTTAATTTCTTTTATAATTTGTAACACTTCATCCATAATATTCAATAAAGCAAGTATTGTTGACCGTTTATTTTATTTCGTTAATTTTGCGAAATGATTCCATTGCAATTTCCAACCTATTCCTTTCGGTTCAAAAATAGTGAAAATAAAACCTTTATTTTTGATGAAATTCGAAAAAAATTTGTGGTACTCACACCAGAAGAGTGGGTTCGTCAAAATACCATACACTATTTAATTCAGGAAAAAAAGTATTCTAAATCTTATATTAATGTTGAAAAATTAGTAAAAGTAAATGGAATAAATAAACGCTATGATATCGTTGTTTTTAATTCAGATGGAAGTATTTTTTTGCTTATCGAATGTAAAGCACCCGAAGTTGCTATTTCCCAGCACACTTTTGATCAAATCGCTCGTTATAATTTAGTTTTAAAAGCAACGTATTTAATGGTTACCAATGGCTTAAATCATTATTTTTGCCAAATGGATTTTGAAAATGAAAAGTATCGTTTTCTAAAAGAATTACCATATTATAATTGAAAATTCAAGATGAAAAAAATAGCTGTCGTTATCTTAAATTGGAACGGGGTCGATTTATTGAAACAATTTTTACCTAGCATACTTCTATATTCTGAAGAAGCCACAATTTATGTAGTAGACAATGCTTCTACAGATACATCTCTTTCGGTATTACGTACTGAATTTCCATCCATACATATCATAGAAAACGAAGGTAATTTTGGTTTTGCTAAAGGGTATAATGAAGGATTAAAGACTATAAAAGAGCCCTATCTTGCGTTAGTTAATAGCGATATTGAAGTTACAAAAAATTGGTTACAACCTATTTTAAATCAATTTGAACAAGATTCCTTAATTGCTATAATTCAACCTAAAATTTTAGATTTTAAAAACAAATCTTATTTTGAATATGCTGGAGCTGCAGGTGGTTTTATAGACAAATATGGATATCCGTATTGTAGAGGGCGAATTTTTGATAAAATTGAAGAAGATAAAGGACAATATGATACTACTATAAATATTTTTTGGGCTTCAGGAGCCTGTTTCTTCATTCGCAACCAAGTATTTCAAGAATTATATGGCTTTGATGAAGATTTTTTTGCCCATCAAGAGGAAATTGATTTGTGTTGGAGAGCGCATAATTTAGGTTATCAAATACAATTCTGTTATGAGTCGTTGGTGTATCATGTAGGAGGCGCAACTTTAAGCAATGAGAATCCTAAAAAAACCTATTTAAATTTTAGGAACTCTTTATATATGTTGACTAAAAATTTACCTGATAATAAATTAGTTCCTATTTTATTTATAAGATTACTTTTAGACGGTGTAGCTGCCTTTCGTTTTTTAAGTCAAGGAAAGTTTAAACATCTATTTGCCATCTTACGTGCTCATTTTCATTTTTATAGCAACTTTAAGCATTATTACAAGAAAAGAAATTCACAAAATATTAGGAATTACTATACAATATCTTCAATTGTAAATCGTTTTTTTATACAAAAACAACAAACTTATACAAAAATATTTTAACAATAGTTTAGCTATTATTATTTTAAAGTTAGACATAAATGTTCTTAATTTTGTATCAAAATAAATTGAATTATGAAGAAAATCACCGTAGTTGCAGCCGCATTAATGTTGACCTTTACGTCATGTGTTTCTAAAAAGAAATATGCGGAACTAGAAAACAAAAACAAAGAAATTCAGGATTTATTAAATTCTGCGACAGTTAAATTGAATAACTGTTTGACTGAAAAATCTGCCATGAGCGATCAGTTAGATTATTTGAAAAAAAATAACTCTGATTTGATTAACAGTTCTAAAGAATTAACAGTGTTAACCACTAAAGGAGCAGAAAATCTTGAAAAATCATTAGAAAGTTTAAAAGAAAAAGATTTAAAAATATCAAGACTTCAAGACGCTTTGTCTAAAAAAGATAGTGTTACTTTAGCTTTAGTAACTAGTTTGAAAAAAGAAGTTGGTTTAAACGACCCAGATATCAATGTAAATGTTGAAAAAGGAGTTGTATTCATATCTATAGCCGACAACTTATTATTCAAATCAGGAAGTTATGAAGTAAGTCCAGGTGCGAAAACCGTTTTAGGTAAAGTTGCAAAAGTAATTAATAGTAAACCCGATTTTGAATGTATGGTTGAAGGACATACAGACAATGTGCCAATTAAAAATACAGTATTATTAGACAACTGGGATTTATCTGTTAAAAGAGCCACTTCTATTGTTCGTGTATTACAAAATGATTTAGGTGTAGATCCAAAACAGCTTATACCAGCTGGTAGAAGTTATTTTATTCCTTTAGTAGCGAATGATACTCCTGAAAACCGCGCTAAAAATAGAAGAACAAAAATTATCATTTTACCTAAAATCGATCAGTTCTATGATATGATTGAAAAAGAAATGAAAAGTTTGAGTGAAAATAAATAATCGTCGATAAGACATTTTAGAATAGTATAAAAGCATGATTTAAAAATCATGCTTTTATTTTTGGCATTACTTTTGTAACTATATGTTTTAATATTAATAAAAATTATTTTTTTTATTAAAAAAACGTTATCTTTATTATTAATTAATTAGTTTTGTAAACCCAAATTTTGAAATTTATGAAAAAAATTATTTTGTTATTAGCTTTTCTGTTGAGCGTATCAGCATTTTCTCAAGATGATTTAGATGTTGATGGAATTAAAATTAAGAAACACATCAAGGTTCGCGATTCAGGTGGGAAAACCAAATTAGTTCTTAATGGATATGGGATTCGAGATAAAATGTGGATTAACTTATATGTTCAGGCTTTATATTTGACTGAAAAAACAGACGATCCTAAAAAGATTTTAGAATCTGATGAAACCATAGCTACTCGATTATATGTAACTTCATCTTTAGTAACGAGAGAAAAATTAATCAAAGCCATTGAAGAAGGTATTGAAAAATCATATCAAAGTGAATTAGAACCTTTAAGAGATAGAATGCACAAATTCATGTCTTTCTTTGAAAATGTAACTGAAAAAGGATATTTAGAATTCGTTTATTCTAAAGAAGATGTAAAAACCTATGTATTCATCAATGATAAACTAACAGGAGAAATTGAAGGTCTAGACTTTAGAAAAGCACTTTTTGGTATTTGGTTAGAAGATCGATGCGTAGACCGTACTTTAAAGAAAAGATTATTAGGAAAATAATTTATATAAACTATAAAAAGCGCTTCAATTGAAGCGCTTTTTTTATAAACCATAATTCGTTGGTAACAAATCTCCTATTTTTCTAGTTGTAATATCTCCAGAAAAATATATTTTATCATAATCCGTAAATTGACCAAAACGATCCACATAAAAAGTATCCGTAAAAAAACTTATTTTTGATTGTTCTTTATTATTGAACAAAATACTAAATTCTGCTACAAAATTATTTTTGGCGCTCTTTTTTTGTTGCGCAACTTTAATTTTATATAAAGCATTACTTTGATTTGAAATTTCAAAATGTGTATCAGGTGACGTCATAAAACTTCCTTCAAACAATAAGAATTCCTTTTTGTTCCATTGCTTTGCAATTAGATTTCTAAAAAAATGCAAAGAAGAACCTTCGTAAGATTTTTTTCTCCTTTTAGTATATTTACTGTCATTATTAATTTCTGTAAAAAAAGAAGTACCTGCATACAGAGCATTAATAATATCCAAACTTTTAATACTTAATTTATAAAATTGACATTCAAAATCTATTAATTGAAACTGAATTTTATAGTTCAAATAATTATTTTTTATTACTAGAGGTTTATCAGCGTATGCCTTAAAAACAAAGTTTTTTTTATCATAATCAAAATAAAGTTCGTCTTCATTTTCAATAACACAATTACTACCCGCTGTATTAGTCCCTAAAAATTGTTCTTTAAATAGTTTAAGCATCTCAGCTCTAGTAAATTGATTTCTTTGAACCACAACTTCTTTTAATGCTTTAACTTCTTCATTTAAAGTTATATATAGAAGATTTGATTCATTTTTAATATTCTGATATGAAGTAGTATAGCCAAAATAGCTAACTACTAAAATCGAATTCATTGAAGACGACAATAATAGTTTAAAATAACCTTTATCATCTGTTGTTGTTCCAATAGTTGTACCGTCCACATATACGGATGCTCCAAATAAAGGTTCTTTATTTGTATTACTGACCCAACCTTCTATTTCAATTTGAGAAAAACAGAAAATACTTTTTAATAATAAGAAAAATAGCACCCAATTTGCTTTCATATTTATAAAATATCTAAACTTCCTTTTCCTTCACGAATAACTTCCGGTTCATAACCTGATAAATCTATGATAGTGGAAGCTACATTATCACCATAGCCTCCATCGATTACTAAATCTACCTTATTTTGCCATTTTTCAAAAATAAGCTCTGGATCAGTAGAATATTCTAGAACTTCATCTTCATCTCGAATCGAAGTAGAAACAATTGGGTTTCCTAATTTACTTACAATTTGAAGCGCAATATTATTATTGGGAACACGAATACCTACGGTCTTCTTTTTACGAAATTCTTTCGGGAGTTCATTATTTCCAGGAAGAATAAAGGTATATGGACCAGGCAAAGCTCTTTTAAGAATTTTAAACGTGGAAGTATCTATTTGTTTGATATAGTCCGAAATATTACTCAAATCACTGCAGACAAAAGAAAAGTTCGCTTTCTCAAGTTTAATTCCTTTAAGTCTAGCAATTTTTTCCAATGCTCTAGAGTTTGTAATATCACAACCTAATCCATAAACCGTATCGGTAGGATAAATGACTAATCCTCCATCACGTAATACATTTACGACTTTTTGTATTGCTGCTTCGCTGGGTTTATCTTCGTATATTCTTATGAATTCGGCCATTTTATTTTAAATATAAAGTAAAGATACTAGAAAAATTGTTTTAAGTTACATTTTTATAAATTAGCATTTATTCTTACCACTTGCTGATAATTTCCCAGTCTTCAAGTAAATATTCATCCCAAACACCTTTTCTAATTAGTAATCTAATTTGAAATTTTTTAAAGTCCTCATGAGCCTTTACATACTTAAATGAAGCTTTAACACTTTCTGAATGACCATTAAAATTAAAATAAAACCTAGGACTTGCCTTATTGGTTTTAGTACTTATTCCAGTAACATCAGTTATATACGTTTCAGATAGTTGATTCTTAGCTTTATAATAATTGATGTAATTCCAAATCAGTTGTGGAGGTGTTGTGAAAACTATAAAGGAGAGTACTAAATTTACAACAAAAAACACAAAAATTTTTGAAACAGTATTACTAAATGAATTATTTTTACTATCTGATATTATTTCTTTCCACACATTATTTAAAAAAATATATTTTGTACTCAAATAAACACCAATGAATGTTGGCAAAAGAATAATATAATAAAAATAATTTGAGTTACCCCCTATTGTTTCATATTCTAAAATTAGAGTAAAAACTAAATACAATAGTATAAAACCTTTGAAAATCCTATAATTTCGATTTTCAATTTTCTTTTTCTTATTTTTTAAAACTCTTTTTCTTTGCTTTATTGTTTTTTTAAAACGGGTCATCTTGGATTTATCCTATTACTTGAAGTTTGGCAAATTTTAATAATAATTTCTTCAAACCACCTACATCAAATTTGATTTCCGCTTTTTTATCTGCTCCTACTCCTTCTATGCTCATAATTTGCCCTTTGCCAAATCGTTCGTGCATTACGATATTACCAACCATTAGATTAGAATCGAATAAGTTGGTATTACTTTGCGTTTTAATACCTGAAACGGGTTTCAATTTACGAATATTCGGTTTATCATTTACTTCAGTTTTCAAATAAGCAGGTGGTGCACTTGAAACTGGTTTAGATAAACGCAGTTTCGATTTGTCAATATCACCAAAAATATCAATATCCATTTGGGGTTTGTAACGATAACCTCCATGATCTACAGGATTTAAATATTCCAAATACGAATCATTAATTTCCTCTATAAATCGAGAGGGTTCACTATCTACTAATTTTCCCCATCGATAGCGAGATTGTGCATAGGTTAAATACGCTTGATGTTCTGCGCGAGTTAATGCCACATAGAACAAACGTCTTTCTTCTTCTAATTCACTTCTGGTATTCAAACTCATGGCACTTGGGAACAAATCTTCCTCTAATCCAACAATAAACACATGTGGAAATTCGAGTCCTTTGGCCAAGTGAATCGTCATTAAAGCCACACGATCATCATCACCTGTATCTTTGTCTAAATCAGTTGCCAAAGCTACATCTTCTAAAAATTCAGCTAAAGCACCTCTAGCTCCATCAATCTCTTTCTGACCTTCCGTAAAATCTTTAATACCGTTTAAAAGTTCTTCAATATTTTCGATACGGGTAATTCCTTCCGGAGTTCCATCTTTTTTTAATTCTTGAACTAAACCCGTTTTTTTAGTTATGTGTTCTGTTAAGTAAAAGGCATCCTGATTTTCATTAATGACTTGAAAACTCTTAATCATTGTCACAAAATCTTGCAGTTTTGTTTTTGTTCCTGTATTTAATCTTAAATCTATTTTATCGATATGCTCCATCACTTCAAAAATAGAGCGCTTAAAATGATTTGCCGCTACCGTTAGTTTTTCAACTGTTGAATTTCCAATACCACGAGCAGGATAATTGATTACACGTACTAAAGCTTCTTCGTCTTTAGGATTAATAACCAAACGTAAGTAAGCTAAAACATCTTTAATTTCTTTCCTTTGGTAGAACGATAAACCACCATAAATTCGATACGGAATATCTCTTTTTCGTAAGGCATCTTCAATAGAACGTGATTGTGCATTGGTACGATATAAAACTGCAAAATTACTGTTGGGTAATTGATTTTGCATTTTTTGTTCAAAAATTGTTGAAGCCACAAAACGCCCTTCTTCACTATCCGTTACACTGCGATGCACTTTAATTTTTGGGCCGTCATCATTTGCTGTCCAAACTACTTTATCTAATTTGGTTTTGTTTTTATCAATTACATTATTCGCTGCTTCCACTATATTTTTAGAAGAACGGTAATTTTGTTCCAAACGATACATGCGAACGTTGTCGTAATCTTTTTGGAAATTCAGAATGTTATTAATATTAGCTCCGCGAAAAGCATAAATACTTTGCGCATCATCACCAACGACACAGATATTTTGAAAACGATCGGATAAAGCTCTTACAATTAAATATTGAGAATGGTTGGTATCTTGGTACTCATCCACTAAAATATAACGAAAACGATCTTGGTATTTCGCTAAAACATCTGGAAAACGATTTAATAATTCATTGGTTTTCAACAATAAATCATCAAAATCCATAGCTCCCGATTTAAAACAGCGTTCTACATATTGCTGATAAATTTCTCCCATTCTTGGTTTTTTGCTCATCGCATCTGCTTCTTGTAAATCGGGATTGTTAAAATAGGCTTTAACTGTGATTAAGGAATTTTTATAGGATGAGATTCTACCCAAAATTTGCTTCGGTTTATAAATATCTTTATCCAATTGCATTTCTTTGATGATGGAACCAATTAAACGTACCGAATCTTGCGTATCATAAATAGTAAAATTAGAAGGATACCCTAATTTTTCAGATTCAATTCTTAAAATTTTTGCAAAAACAGAGTGGAAAGTTCCCATCCAAAGGTTTTTTGCTTCATTGTTTCCCACAATATCAGCAATACGTTTTTTCATTTCTCTTGCTGCTTTATTCGTAAAAGTCAACGCTAAAATATTGAAAGCATCCACTCCTTGGCTCATCAAATTAGCAATACGAACCGTTAGTACTCTTGTTTTTCCAGATCCTGCACCTGCAATCACAATCATAGGACCATCTTTTTGTAAAACAGGAGCTTGTTGTGCTTCGTTTAATTGGGAAATTATATTTTGTATCACGATAATTTTATACTTTTTAGTAATCTACAAAAATAAGGTATTCCGATGCAATAATCAACTTGAATTTTAAAAATTGAATTTTGAATAATTTATTATTAACCAAATAGTTGCACTTATACCATTGCTTTTTTAGTACCTACCATTTATTTCTAAAACTAGTATTTACATGAAATGCATGGATTCGGAACAAGTGTATTTTAGCCCCGATAAAAGTGACATCCTTTTTTATTTTTATAATTTTTTTTTTACCCTATAGATTAAAAAATAAAAAAGATATAACGAATAGCGGGACAATTCTTCTTAAAAACTAATTTTGAGTGCTTCTATTTATCAAAAACAATTTAAAAACTTTCAAATATTAATAGACATCTCATTTGTTTTTTGATTTTTTTAATATTTTCTTTGTGATTGAAAATTTATAATTATGGATAGTGCAAAACTTATTGAATTAGCTTTTTATACATTGCCCGCATTGATTACAGGTGGTGTGGCTTATTTTTTATTTCATTCTTTTTTTAAAAGTGAAGAAAGCAGAAGACGTTTTGAATTATTAAAAGAAAATCAGAAACAAGCTTTACCCATTCGTTTGCAAGCTTATGAGCGTTTGGTTTTGTTATTAGAACGAATTAACCCAGCGCAATTATTGCTACGTGTTAGTCCGCCCAATACAGATAAGAATGACTATGCTACTTTATTAATACATACTATTCAGACAGAATTTGAACATAATTTGACCCAACAAATTTATATTACTGCAACTACTTGGGATGTAATTAATAAAGCCAAAAATTCAACGATTCAGATGATACGTCAGAAATCAATTTCTGAAGAAGTTGCCAATGCAGAAAAATTGCGAGAAGCCATTTTAATAGAATTGACAGAAAGTGAAGCACCAAGTAATGTAGCCATCAGTTATATTAAGGAAGAACTAAAAACTGTTTTTTAAATAAAAAATCCCGAATTACTTCGGGATTTTTATTTTCTTTTTCATGTACTTATACACTATTAGTTATCTCTAACAACGTGAATGACACCTGTTATGGAATGCGATGTGTTTGTTGTAGGATTTTCATAAGTCCCACTAAAAGTCATGTCAATATAATCCCCAACAAGTCCAAAATTACTTAAATTAAAAGAAACTGTATTGGTGGTTTGTTGGCCAATATAATTAAAGTCACCACCTTCTAATTGATACGTACTTGTGGTATAAATTCCAGGTACATTATTATTTCCCCACAAATAAAAACCATTTGTACTTGTTCCATTTCCTTGAACACTGATAGATAATCCATTTGGAGAATAACCCGCTTGAATAGGACCTATTAAATATTGCACAGGATTATTATCAATTTGATAGGTAACATACTCATTTACTGCCGTACAAGCAATTAAGTTACCGATATTAGTTACCGGTGTTGTAAACGTATATGCTATTTCTCCAGATGTTTGTAAGTTTGCATAATCATATGCTTCTAGAGTAAAAGAATCATTAGTACTACAAACTAAAGCATTAAATTGAAAATCACCATTGGTAACATCAGATACTAAAGTTTGATTTCCATAATGCAATAAAACATAACCATCTGTTACAACTGTGTTATTACATTGTACCAAAGTACCTACTACAGTAGTTTGTTGCACCATTCCAGCCGTTAAAACAATATTTGGTAAAACTGTATTGGCAACAAAAGGACCTATTTGCGAAGTACTTATTAAATTACCACAATTATCGAAAATATTCATCGTTAAAGTTTGATTTGAAGGTACTAAACCACAAATTTCACCATTACTATCGCTAAAACCTGTTCGTGGATAGGTTTGATTATTTGGAACCAATTGTACTTGTACATTTGCGATAGGTTGATTATTTGGATTCACAATTGTTAAACATAAATTAACCGTTGGAAACTGTGCATCACAATTCCACCATGAAAAGTGAGTAACATTTCCCACATATTTATTTCCTAGTTTAGTTGCTGAACCCGATTCTACCCAATATCCAGCATCTTCATCAAAATGCCATAACGGAATGATACTGGGTGCATTTGTAGCTTGAGCAGGATCGATTGGCATTTCGATGGAAGCTGTTCCAGATAATTGCAATTTTTCACCTCCTGTACCTTGTAATTCAACGTTTAACATACCAAAGGTTTCCAACACTTTTGCGTCTCCATTTGCATCTGAAGCTAATAAAGAACCTGGCATTTTTGCATCGATGTCTTCATCTGAAGGGTCTAAATGATGCATAACTACATTCACATTTCCATTATAAGCTGTTCCGTCTTCTTTCTTAAAATTACCGTCAAAATTGACTTTGGCTCCATTAGGTAGTACTACATTTCCAGTAGTGCCAGAATTTACAGAACCTACAACAGTTGCACTTAACAACATAATTTTTACATGATTCACTCCTGAAGTAGGAATTACCGTTCTTGAACCTGTTAAATATCCTGCTTTAGTTGCTTTGATATAGGCAAAATTAGATTTTACCGATGCATTTTTAATGATAAAAATTCCATTCGCATCAGTAAATGCTTGAGAGGAACCAATTTTTACAGTTGCATTCAAAATAGGATTTTTGTCTTCGTCGATTATTTGCCCCATAAAATCTTTGGAAACGGTGGCTCCAAAATCATAATTTATGGTTGTTTCTTGATTTTCTTCCGGAACATACGTGTCATCATTAGTTTCACAACTCATCAATAGAAGCGAAAAAACAAAGAATACACTTAATCTAGCTTTTAAATTTTTCATGATATCTGTTTTTTAAAGTTTTATATATACAGATACATTACCAAACAAAATTGTTACCCCTAACCCTAATTTTTTTTAAACCAATCCTTTTTCTATGGCAATTTTAACTAATCCTGCGGTATTTCTAACGTTGAGTTTTTGTATCAAGTTACTACGATGTGCTTCAATAGCTTTATGAGTCACAAAAAGTTTTTCTGCAATTTCATCCGTTGTAAATTCTTGAACAATTAATTCTAAAACTTCTTTTTCTCTACGGGTAATTTTAGGTAAAAAATCTTGTTTTTTATCTATTCCAATAGTTTCGCTTAAAATTTGATTTTTCAATTCTTTGGGCAAAAAAATTTCATCCTCCATAACCATATTAATGGCTTTTATGATTTCTTCAGAAGAGGTATTTTTTAATAAATAGCCTTTGGCACCATTTCGAAGCATCAATCGAACTAAGTTAATATCTTCAAAACTAGTTAAAGCAATAATTTTTAGTTTAGGAACTAGCTTTAAAATTTCTTTACACGCTTCTGTTCCATTCCCATCTTTTAGATTAATATCTAACAATAATATATCTGGATTATCTAGATAAATATGCTGTAACGTTTCTTCAATAGAAGTATACGAAGCGGTTATATTATAGTTTTGATCTTGTTGAAACATGGCTTTTAAGCCTTCAATAATCATGGCATGATCATCCGTTATGGCTATTGAAATCATAATTGTTTGTTTTTAATGGTATACTAATTAAAATAGTGGTTCCTTGGTTTGAACTTTCTATTTCCATTTTAGCATTCAAATAATTTACTCTTTTTTCTATGTTAATAAGCCCAATTCCTTTAGTTTGTTTATTTTCATCAAAACCAATTCCGTCATCTTCAATGGTAATATTTAAGAACTCCTCTAAATTATTGCAATACACCAGAATTTCTTTCGCTTTTGCATGTTTAATAGCATTTTGAACCAATTCTTGAACAATTCGATACAAACTGGTTTCCCTATTTTTTGGTAAAACCAAGTCTTCTCCAAACCACTGATAATCGATTGATAATGAAGAATGATTCATTTTATTACAAAATTGTTCCAATGCTACTGATAATCCATATTGCGAAATAGTATAGGGAGTAAGATTGTGTGAAATGGTTCTAACTTGTTCGCAAGTAGTATCTATCATAGCGATACTTTTATCTAAATTTTCTTTGCCAACATCATTTGCCAACTTATTTTTAAATGCCATCAATTGAAATTTAATTGCTGATAAATCACCATTAATACCATCATGCAAATCTTGAGCAATTCGATTCCTTTCTTTTTCCTCACCTTCAATAAGGGCATTTAATTTTGTGATTTCAAGTTGGTGTCTGGTTTTTAACTGTTCGTTCTTTTGTTTCACACTTTCGTCATTTATTAACTTAATTTTATAGGCCAATCCCAAACTAAAACAAAAAGTTTCAATAATAATTCCAATGATAAAATATTGCAAGGGTTGGTAATCATGTAATTTATGATAACTTAAGATAAAAGCAAGTAAGGCAAAAACAATATAAGCGATTATACCTGTTAATAAAAAATATTTATGTTTATCGGAATGTTTCAAAGCTAATGGAAAAAAATAGAAAAAAAGTAACAAAACAATTGGCAAATAGAAATAGGTAAAAAGCGAAAAAAACAAAGTGTATAAATGGTAGTGTATCGATACAAACGCAAAAACTAGGAATAAACCAATTACAGCAAATAAAAATAGGCGTACCTTTTTAAAAACCTTTGGTAAAAATTTTTGAAAATCCAAAAAGTATAAGGCAAAAATAAAGTAGAAACTATAGAATACTACTTGAATTAACCAATTATAATGTAAGAGAATATCCGAATCAATTATTTTTGATAAAGGAATATAAATTCGTTCGTCTTTAGTACTTAAGTAGGCTAACAAAAAAGTACTATAAAAAACATAATATTTAAAACTTTTTTCTTTGGTATACCAATAGATACATCCACTGATAATTGTAAATAATATCAGATAAGACAATGCAGCATACCATAAAAAGAAAAGCATAAATCGATTTTAAGTAAAAATAAATAAAATATCATTGTACTCAAGTGAAAAAAGTACAATGATATTTATACAATTAATCTAAGAACCAAATACCATTATTTGGCTCTTCTGAAGAAGAAGCAAAGAGTTTCAATCCTCCAATAACCCAAATTTTATCTTTAAAAGCGGTTGCTGTATGCGATGAACGATCATTAAAATTAGCACTCTCTACATTTCTAGTCCAATCGAAACCATTTTTAGAAAACCAAACATCATTTCGATCAATGGTTGCAAAACCTGCAATTAACCAAATTTTAGCATCATATACCAATAGTTGATGATGGGAACGACTACCAAATCCGGATACAGTAGTTACTAATTCCCACGTTGCACCATTCGTTGATGTTCGTACTTCATTTCCATTAACCATAATCATTTTATTATTAAAAACAACGGTAGCGTGTTCTTGCTTAATCGCAATGTTAGCATTATTTGTAGCAGGTAACCAAGTTACTCCATCCGTGGAAAACCATACATCATTAAGTGATTGTGATGCGTTTAAATGACCACCAATAACCCACATTTTATTGTCAAAAACTACTGAAGAATGGCCTTGACGAACAGAAAAAGAAGCAGCTGCTGTTGCTTGTGTCCAAGTAACTCCATCTGTAGAAAACCACACATCATTCTTATTATTAACAGTGTTTGTTTTCCCACCAATAACCCACATTTTATTATCAAACACAACGGATGAATGATTTTTTCTACTTCCAAAAGGCGGACTCGAATTAATTACTGTCCAGTTTACACCATCAGAAGAATTGCGAACGCCGTTGTTTTCTCCTCCTAATATCCAAAGTTTATCTTGAAAAACTAGAGTAGTGTGTTCATTTAAAAGCGTAAAACCATTTAAACCTAAAGTGCCATTTGTCAAGTTTCTTGTTGTAAAATTAAAGACACTATTCGCTTGGGTTTGTGCCCCTAAATTATCTTTGGCTTTAATACTCCAAAATAAATTTTCGGATAAAGGCAATCTTTCTGAAGGAGTGAAAGTGGTTCCGTTAATATTGGATGCTATTGGTTGTAAATCATTTTCTGAAGTCCCTATCAATACATCATAGGTTACATTAAAACCTTCTGGATCAATTGCTGGTTCCCAAATAAAAGTAGGGTTTAAAGTCACATTTGTTGCTCCATCAGCTATAGCAACTAAATCAAAAACACTTGGATTTTGATTGGGTGTATCACTTGAATCTTCTTCACTACAACTCCACAAAATTGAAAGAACACTTAAGTATAGAATATGCTTATTTTTCATAATTTTTGCTTTAAAATTGAACATTTTTATTGCACTTTTAGTAATAAGGTTTTAGTTCCATTTTGACTAGTAATCAACATTTTTCCGTTTTCAACATAGTATTTACCCACATCAACGGTCTGAGTTTGTCCATTTTGTGTTACCGTAATGAATAAATGTTTGTTTTGCGTGGACCAGCTAACACCAGCTACTTTATTGCCATAACCTGAAGAGGAACTTCCGGAATAATCACTTCCACTCATGGTAGCTTGACTTCCTCCATCTGCTATTCCGCCATCAGTGTAAAAAACTACTTTTTGCGTAAAACTGCCTCCAAAAAAACCATCTCCAGAACCTGAATTATACAATTGTTCTTGTTTCCAAACTCCCACAACATTTAAATCTCTTTCCGTATTAGAACTCTTTTGTGTTGTTGCTGTTTTTGGATTAGAGACTACTGTAGCATTTTGACTTCCAGTTTTGGTAAAAACTACATTTTGAGTTTGTGCTAAACCAATATTACTAAAATCAAAACTCATATCTATTTGATTATTTTGCAAACAACCTGAAACAATAATATTGATTTGTAGATTGTTCTCTACTGCATTTCCTTTTAAGCAATTCTCTTCTTTTTGGGCAGTTATAGCATACGTTTGTTGCTCATCCTGCATGGTTCCTACATACATATCTTTACTTTGCTTTTGTAAAGACAGCGTAATGATAGCTCCATTTATTTCTCCTGTGTAATTCCCTTCCATTTGTGCTTGTGTTGTGTTGTGGCATGACATAAATAATGTTACGATACCAATACATATTAATGACGCTTTCATATTATTTTGCATTTAGATTATTTCGATTCAATTGAAACTTTTTGAATAGGTTTTATTTTATCCGAAAAATTGGATTGATTATTAATTAAAGTCAGTTCTTTTTTCTTATTATTTTGCAATTTTATTTTTGCTTTAGCGGCTTCTTTCGCTTTCTTAATTGCTAACATTCTTCTGTCTTTGAAAATGGCATCCACATTTGCATCTAATTTTTTATATACTGCTTCTTTATAAATTATATTGAATCCTCTCATATTTGGGTGAAAAGTTCCTCTTTCATCACCTTGTCTCATTATGGATTGGCCAAGTGTATTAAAATATCCTTCACAATTACAAACTCCAAAACCGTTTGCTTTTTTAGAGACATCTACTAAATCCCAACCATGAAGGGTTGCCGCTTCCGCTACTCTATCATTTAATTTTTTAAATATATTATTGTTTATAAATTCCCAATCTTCATTGGCAATTTGATTTTCTAGGATTCCCCAGCATGCACTCGGATGTTGATAACATAGTCTATCTCCTTCACCAATTAAAGGATTGGGATAATTCATCCAAACAATTTTTGAAGGAGTTATTTCTGCATTCAAAAAATTCATGAATGATTCATAAACATCTGGTAAATTATCGAGCGCTGTATTTAATTCTTGGTTAAGAGCTTTATCGGTTCTTAACTCTCTAAAAAAAGATAATAAGCCGCTACCAACAAGGTTTCCAAAACCAATATCATTACCGCCACCATCAGCAAGTAAAATATCTAAACCGTCATATTTTTTTCTTGATAACCAACTTTTAACAATATCCAATTGCTTATCTTGTTTGGTTGCATTTTTACTTGGATCAACAGGTTGTGCTACTAAAAAAAAGTCAATTACTCTTGCTCCACTACACGTTGTATTCACATAATCGAAAGCCACATCTTTTCTTTCTCTAATTAATTTTTTTATTGCTAAAATACCACCACTATTATTGGAACGATGACAAGCGTCATTTTCCCATGGCTCATCTCCTTTACCACCTTCACCAGAAGCATAAGAATCTCCCATATAAGCTATTGTTAAAGGTCTTGGCATTACAAAACTACTCACTGGACTATTAATGGTAAGTTCTTCTGTTGCTCCATTTGGAATATGAGTTCTTGCCCATGAAAAATAGACTTTAGTACCATTCGTAAAAATCTTTTCTCTTGGTTTTGGTTCTAAACCTGAATGAGGAAATACGACAGTAGCTTCAACAGTTCCATTTTTTAAATCTTTAAGGCTGGCTTTGGTCTCAAAATATTTAGAAGGATTCTTCTTGTTCAGTATAAAAGCGTTTTTAACTTCTAAAGAATCGGTTCCATAAACCACCGAAATTGAAACATTATTTAAAGGAATACCTAATAATTTTACGATGGAAGTTGCTTTTCTTTCTCCAGGTTCATCTGGCAAACTTTTAACTTGGATATTTTGGGTAAATCCAAATTGAAACGATACTAAAATTATAAATCTTAATAGTGTTTTGAATAAAATTTGTGTTCTCATAAGGAATAGTATTTTTTTTACTATTGCAAGTTGAGAAAACTAATAAAGTCATGGAATAGGATTAAACCTAGATTTTAAAATCTAGGGTTTTCCCTAAGTTTAATTATAGTAAAATGAAAAAAAGCACTTAGAAAATAATTTCTCTAAGTGCTTTATAAATTTAATATATCAAATAGTTATCTTTTGATAATTTTGATTGTTTTAGCTCCATTTTCAGATGAAACTTTAATAAAATATGTTCCACTTTCTAAATTAGAAATATTAATACTGTTCATACTATGATTGCCTGTAAAAACAACTTGATTTAAAATATTAAAGATTTCAATTTTAGTTACTTTAAGATTATTAGCAATATCTATATTTAAAAGTTCAGTTGCAGGATTTGGGTATATTGAAAAAACAGAATCAAAATCAAATTCATTTGTATGCAACGTATTCTCTACAACAGTAGTGTATGTATTCGTTACTATAGGAAAATTATAGTCAAAATAAATATTGGCACTATTAGAAAATGAATCACCAATTTGTAAATTAGGCAATGACTTAATTTTAAAAACCACATATCCATCATTGAATGCGTCATTAAAATCTAAATTAATATTTTCAAATATAAATTCAACCGTGTTACTATTAATACGTGTAAAATACTCATGACTACCTTTTAAAGGAACTATGGTATTTAAATCAAATTTATTAATATCAATAACATCTTTAATCACAATGTTTTCTGCAGGATAAGTTCCTGTATTTTCAAATCGTATAATATAATATACATAATTACCAACTTCATTACTAGTTATTTTTTCTCCTTCTAAACATGTTTTATCATTTGGATCATAAGAACCTACAACGGTTTGATTTAACTGAAAAGAATTATCGTTTGGCATTTCATCCACATTTGCTGTTGAAATGTTTACCGAATAAGTTAAAACATCTGCAATATTTACTGCTGGATTTTCCATTGGTGAATTAACATTCAAAATAACTTCAATTTCTCTTGTTTCAAAAGGTTGCAAATTGGAAAAATTCCATGATAATAAATCAGTAGTAGCAGAATTATAAGAAGGAACAGCAGAAACAAAATCTAAAACGGTATCCTCATAAGTAAGAGAAATTTGTCCATTTTCTATTTTATTGCCTTTATTTCTATAAACAATTTTATATTTAGCATCAAAACCTGGCCTTGCAGGAATTGTAGAAAAGACAAACACTTCTAAATCAGAATGCTGTCCATTTGGAGTAAAACAAAAATCTTGAATATAAGGACTGTTTTGAACTGGAAAATCAACCGAAATAGTATTAGGATTAATTACAAAGTAATTTGGGTTTTCCATTTGTGGTGTAATGGTATAATTTCCAGCTATTAAAGGAAGATTATAATTGTTTAACCCATTAGAAATTATAAATCCTGTATTCTGTCCTTTAACAATCTGAAATTTTAAATTTGGTACATTAACATCGTCTTGACCATTATTACAACCGTCATTATTTAAGTCTAATGCAACATTTCCAGTAACTTCATAATAAGTGCCATTGGGAACAAATGAACAATAAGTATTTAAATTACACACACTTGCATAACCTGCATTATTAATTTGCTGTTGAACAAAGTTTACTTGATCTTCATCACAACATATATAGCGTAAATTTGGACAATTTCTAATAAATAAATTATAAAAAGGAAGAGATGGCATTCCATTTTTTATATTTATATATTCCAATTGAGGAGAATCATAACATTGAATATTTCTAAGAAAATTACTGTATGACAAATCGAATACGGTTAATAAAGTATTAACAGCTCTAATTTCATTAAGTTTTGTATTCTGACTTAAATCAATATTTACAATTGGATTGTTAGAAATATCGAGAACTTCTAAATTAACATTATTCGTTAAATCTATAGTACTGAAATTATTACCTGACGTTTTAAACAATTTAAGTGCTGTATTTTGACTTAAATCAATGGTATTAAGATTGTCTCCTACTAAGTATAAATTGGTCAAGTTTGTTAAGGTTGATAGATCAAATGTGTTAAAAGGAACATTGGACAAAGTTAAATTTTTTAAAGCGGTATTGTAAGTTAAATCTATTCCTGTTAATACTTGGTTTTGATTAATAAATAAACTTTCTAACAAAATATTATTTTGCAAATTTATATTTGTAATTGGATTCCCAGCAATTGACAAATTTAACAAACCCAAATGTTGTGTAACATCTAAATTAGAGATATTAGTTCCATTAACATTTAAATATTTTAAAGCTAAATTTTGACTGATATCAATATTATTAAGAACACTTCCGCCTATGTCTAAACTTTCTAAATTCGTATTCTGAGTTAGATCAATATTAGTTAAATGATTGTATCCTAAATCAAGATTTACTAAATTTACATTTTGACTCACATCAAAACTTGTGATTTGATTACTACTTATGTAACAATTCTTTAAATTAATATTTTGACTAATATCTACAGTAGTTATTGTATTGAATCGTGCATATAAAATCTCCAAACTCGAAAATGACTCTAAACCTGTTAAATCAGAAATGCTAGAATATGATACGTCCAATTCTTTAATTTGATGGGCTTCATTAAGATCAATTTCTCCATTATTATCTAAGTCAACTCGAGTGTAATTTCCATTTAAATTTTTTGCAATTCTATTAGAAGAACTAGCACTCAGTAATTTCGACTTAAAGTTGGCATCTGGAATTGTAACTATTTGGGCTTGAACCAAAAAACTACAAGCAAGTAATAAAAAAGTGTAAAATTGTTTCATATTTTTTGATAAGGTGGCAAAGATAACATAAAAGTTTAAATTTAATTATTTATTCTTCATCAGGAATTTCCTGACGGTCAATTTCTTTGGTTTTGGCATATTCGTAACCAATTTTCCACCATTCCAACATTTGTTTTTTATTGAAAACCAATGAATTTGTAGTTAATAATGTGGGTGTAAAATAAAAATTGATGGTCGCGTTATTTAATTTCGCCTCGTATTTACCAATTTTAATATTCTGATATTCAATACGATCCATCATAAAAGCAAAAAGATTACTTAATAATCCAAAAGGACCACGAGCCGGCATTCGATTGTATAAATTGGTTTCACTTTGCAAAATGATAGCATCTACATGAGTTGCACCTCTTTTAATGGCTTCCTCAATTGGAATCATCGAAGCAAAACCACCATCAGCATATTCAAAACTATCCTTTCGTACCAAAGACATAAAAGGTATATAATTACAGGAAATCCAAACCCAATCGCAAAAATCATCATAACTAAAATCATTTATGGATTTGTATTCCACAATATTTAAAGACAAATTGGAAACCGTAACGATAATTTCTTTTGGACCTCCTTTTAATTCTTCAAACTCCTCTTCTGTAAATACTTTACGAATTAATTTTTTTAAGTTTTTACTTTCACCGAACGTTTTAGATCCTTTCATAAAATTTCGGAAAACGTTAAAATGATTAATTGCTATGGTATCTTCACCATATCTTTTTTTAATAATAAACGGACAATTACTGAAAATACTATTTTGGTTTACCGAAGTATATATTTCTTTGATTTTTTCAACTTTTTGCAACGCTAAATGAGAAACTAACAAACTACCTGTAGACGTTCCAAGATACAAATCATAATCTTTGTGCAAATCTTCAATTAAATATTGTGCTACGCCTCCAGCAAAGGCTCCTTTGCTTCCTCCTCCTGATATAACTAATGCTCTCATTTATGCTGTTTCCTTTAAAAAATAATCGATTCGTTCTTTTTGTGTTGGGTTCAATTTATCCTTTAAAAGTATAAATTTTTCTCTAAACTCGTCATTAGATATTAAAACCCTAATATTATCCTTTGCAAATTTTACAAATTGCCATTTGTGATGTAAAGAAGCATCAATCAATTGTTCTAATACTGTATCAGATATTTTTCCAAGTTTAATCAACGTTTCTAATGCAGGTTCGCGTACAGAAGCT
This sequence comes from Flavobacterium profundi, assembly GCF_006491645.1. Classification (GTDB taxonomy): domain Bacteria; phylum Bacteroidota; class Bacteroidia; order Flavobacteriales; family Flavobacteriaceae; genus Flavobacterium; species Flavobacterium profundi. The sequence continues at coordinate 64,976 of NZ_VDCZ01000002.1, read as the reverse complement.
TCATAAGGCAATTGTGTATAGGTTTCTAATTCATGTACAGCTTTTTCTCGCACTGCTGGATTATCATTGGAACCAACAATGGTTAATGTTAAATGTGCTAATTTCAAATTGTAATTCAAACCTATCCAATCTTTAGACATCGCAACTAAACGATCTCTATCAGCTTCAAAATTAGTCCACAATCGAAATAAAGCTATCTCTCTAGTAATGTAAGAGGGATCATTTAATAGCGTTTCAAAATCATTTTTAAAAGATAAGGGTATGCGAGATAGTACTTCTGCAACGGCTTGTCTAACTTTAATATCATTTGTGGTTAAAGCTAATTTTAAGATATCCAATTGCTGTGCTTCTGTCAAGTTTTGCGTTTCATACACGATTTCTTGTTTTACAGTATAATACAACTTGGATTGAATCATGGTTCTAAATTTGTCAAACAAAGCTTCATTCGATAAATGGTTGTTGGTTTTACCAAATTCAACCAATTGATTGACCGATTCGTTTTGTATCAAATAACCAATCGCTTCTTCTAAATTAAATGTGGGATTTTCTAGCCAATTCTTTTTAAAAGAAGCCACATCATAACGAGATACTTTCTGTATTTCTGCTAAAAAATCATCAGTAGTTACATTTTGAAATGCATACTTTTTCAAATAATTTTGAACGGCTTTCTGAAAGTTTTTTGCTCCAACATTCGTTCTTAAAACATGCAAAGCCCAAGCCCCTTTTTTGTAAAAGGTTAACGAACTCGCCTTTTCGTTTAAAATAGGAATGCTATCATAGGTATTGGCTTGCTTTAATTCCAATGCAGATTGGTACAACTGATTGTAAAAATAATCGTCGCCAAAAACATCTTTTTCAGCTAACAAAGCATAATACGTAGCAAAACCTTCTTGTAACCAATGGTGTTTACTTTCCTTTGCGGTAATTAAATCCCCAAACCATTGGTGTGCCAATTCGTGTGCATTAACATTTAAATAGTTTTTATCATTGAAACCGATGGAATCTACCACAAAATCCTGTGAAAAAATCGTAGAAGTGGTATTTTCCATCCCTGCGTATAGAAAATCTCTCACTGGAACTTGTCGGTACACTTTCCAAGGGTACTTCACTCCTATTTCTTTTTCTAAAAACTCAAAAATTTGTTTGGAATAACGAAAGGTTGGTTCAAATTTAGCAACATCCTTTTTATCCAAATAAAATTCTAAAGTGGAACCTGATTTTGTTCTTGTGGTTTGTTTGGCAAAGTTACCAATGGCAAGCATGACTAAATAGGAAGACATGGGTTTTTGCATTTTGTATTCCCAAACCTTATTACTTGAAGACAAAGGAGGATATTCTCCTATTGAATGAAGCATTCCATTGGATAAAACTTCAAAATCCTTATCAAATTCAATTGCTATATTAAAAATCACTTTTTCATTTACATCATCAAAACTAGGTAACCAATGACTGGTATTTTTGCCTTGACCTTGTGTCCAAATTTGTAAATCTTCTCCTGCTCCAGTAAAATATAAGGTTTGTTTAGGTTTTGCTTCATAGCTAAACGAAACAGTATTTTTTCCTTTAGTAAAACCTTCAAAAAGTAACAATTCTTTACCAGAATTTTTATAGGCAACTTCTTTATTATTAATTATAAAATCTTTAAAATCAATACGAATAGCATCCATTCTAATTGTATCTATCGCACTTAAAACCTCAAAGGTATAAGTCACTTTTCCTTTTATTGTTTTTTCAGAAAAATCTGGTTGTACCAAAGCATCACATTGAATAAAATCTACTTTTTTGGTTTGTTGGGCTACCAACGAAAAAGTAAAGAATAAAATATAGAAGTATTTCATGATTCGGATTAATTGTTTCAAATTTACAAAGCTTAGTGCAATAATGTACCGTTTTTTGTAAGTTTACACTATAATTATACCAAAATTGAAAAAGAAAGCTATTTTTAACTGGAGCAGTGGCAAAGATTCGGCCTTAACTTTATATAAAATCCTTCAAGAAAACGAATACGAAATTGAAACCTTGCTTACGAGTGTAAATTCGCAATACCAACGCATTTCGATGCATGGTGTGCGTATCGAACTATTGGAAAAGCAAGCGGAGCTTATGGGGTTACCCTTAACCAAAATGATGATTCCAGAAATGCCAACTATGGAGATCTATGATGAAGTAATGCGTAAGACCTTGCTAGAATTTAAAGAAAAAGGCATTGATTACTCTATTTTTGGAGACATTTTCTTAGAAGATTTACGAAAATACAGAGAAGATAAATTGGCTTTGGCCAACTTTACAGGAGTATTTCCTTTATGGAAAAAAGATACGAAAGCTCTAATTGAGGAATTTCTTGAACTGGGTTTTAAAACGATTATTGTTTGTGTCAACGAAAAATATTTAGGTAAAGAATTTGTAGGTCGTGTTATCGATGAAAATTTCATCAATGATTTACCTCCTAATGTAGATCCTTGTGGTGAAAACGGAGAATTTCATACCTTTACATTTGACGGTCCTATCTTCTCAAAACCCGTTCCCTTTGAATTAGGTGAAATTGTGTATCGAAAATATGAACCTACTAACTCTTCTTCAAACGATGTTTGTAAAACGGAAGATTCACCTTATACCTACGGGTTTTGGTATTGTGATTTAATATAAACGATTATGGAAGCTACTCTTGAAAAAATTACTTCTTTTTTATCTGAAATAGGTGTTTCTGTTTTGGAAAAGGAACTTACATACGATACTTTTTTACCTGGTTTAGCACTTTCCAATAAAGGAATTGAAATTGATTACAACAAGCTATTATATCCTGGTGATATTTTACATGAAGCCGGACATTTAGCTGTTACCACTGCTGAAGATCGAGAAAAAATTGGTACTCCAGATATGCCTCAAGAATGGCCGACTCAAGGAGATGAAATTGGAGCAATGCTTTGGTCGTATGCTGCAGCGATTCATTTGGAAATTCCGCTCGATGTCGTTTTTCATTCCAATGGTTACAAAGGAAGTTCGGAATGGTTGATTCAATCCTACAAAGAAAATAATTTCATTGGTTTACCCTTATTAGAATGGTTTGGTTTAACCTATGGACTTGAAAAAGCGATAGAAAATAACGAACAACCTTTTCCTCACATGATACAATGGATTCGAAAATAGTCATGGAAAATTTAGTCAAACATATTCGATTCCCTTTTACATTCGATGTTGAGAAATTACAACAAGAAGTACAAACCATACTCACTCAAAAATGGATCAATCATTATAATACCAATGATTATGAAGGCGAATGGTGTTCTATTGCGTTACTTTCTCAAGGCGGAAAATCAGAGAATATCAATGCGATAAACATAGGTAACGAAAAAGTGAGTTATACTGAAATAATGGCCTCTTGTACCTATCTCAAAGAAATTATGGATTCCTTTTTGTTTGAAAAAACTACGGTAAGACTCTTACGATTAGCTGCTGGAGGCTACATTAAACCGCATACTGATAATTGTTTGGGTTATGAAGATGGGGTCTTTAGAATTCATATTCCCATAATTACCAATCCAAATGTTGAATTTATTTTGGATAATGAACGTTTGATCATGAAAGAAGGAGAATGTTGGTATATAGATGCTAATTTCACGCATTCTGTAGCCAATAAAGGAGCACATGATCGTATTCATTTAGTGATAGATGGTATTCGAAATGAATGGACTGACCAGTTATTTTTTAAAGAAGCCAATCCGGAACAATTTGTAAAACCAGAACCCCAACTTACCCTAGCTGAAAAAAAGCTGCTTCTAGCACAGCTAAAAACCATGAATACCCCTATTGCGGAAGAACTAATTAAAAAAATCAGTAAAGAAATAGAATAAATTTGAGGAAAAACCTCATGTAAATACCTGTTTTTTCCTTATCTTTTTCTAATAATTCTGTACGACCTTTGTACAATCTATACAACTATAAAAAACCATTATTATGTTTGAAAATTTAGACGTTCTGAAAATTCTAGGCTATGGTATGACTGGCTTTAGCTTTCTGCTAGTATTGCTTACTTTTTTTCTCTTAAGAGCAGAACAAAAAAGAGAACAAGAACCAAGACCTTTAATTATTAAAATGATTTGGCGTTTTATGTTAATGACTGTTTTCATGGTACTTGTTAACGGTTTTATTTCCTTTCCACTTTTCAATCAAAACGCAAAACTACATGAAAGTGTTACTCAGCTTTCTAATAATAATATGGAAGAATTTACGAAAGAAATTGCTCAAAATGCAGATGAAATAGAAAATTTAATTTCAGCTCCTAAAACGAACGAAGACTCTATTCAAAATGCCATGCAGGAAATTATCGACAAACAAAATCAAGCTTTAGACAGTATAAAAGCTACTTTAACTATCGCAAATTCTACTGAAGAAAGAATTACAGGAATTGATAATTTAAAACAAGAGATGGCGGTTAATTATAAGGTATTACTAAATCCTAATGTAGATAAAAACACAAAAATGGAAGCCAATCAAAACTTAAAAGCCCTCAATACTGACTTAAAAAGGATTGCAATCGCTCCTAGTAAATAAAATAAATCCAGATTTTCAATATGAAAATCTGGATATTCTATCATTTAGTTGGCAAAAAACTATCTATAATTTCTAAATGATATTTCTCAAAAAAAGTTAGTTTTAATTTTTATACGACAAATTCTGTTTCAAAAAATTAGGGTAAGGCGTCTTAAAATTATTCCATAAAGACCCAATCAACACGAAAGACATTCCTAATACGGTTATCCAATCTGGTAAATTAAAAACTAATTTACTTGGAATCATAATACAAAAACCCACTATACTAATAAGAAAAGGTCCATAACCTCTTGTAGGAATTTTTCGAAACAACAAGCCGAGATGTATCGCTAAGAAAATAATAAAAACCGGTAATAACCATTGCATGTAAGGCATTTCGGTAATACCAATACTACCTAACATACTCATGTAAATCGCCCAACAAACAGGGCATTTAGGAAAGAAAGCAATAAGAATACTTACTGTAAAGCTTGGAATGGATCGCAATGCTTTTCTAAACGTATTCCATTGTAACTTCTCTTGATTAGGACAAGAAGAAGAATTACAAGTACAGGTTGTATTTTTACTAGTTTCCATAATGCCTTATTTGTCTGTTAGAGCATGAAAATTTACTGTCATAAAAGTAGTACATCTAAAAAAATCCCATATAGGTATTTTTACCTGTTTTTAATTTGTTAATATAAAAAGTACATTTTATTATTCTTAAATTATACTTTATCTTCGCTTTTGATATTGACATTGACAGTAAACATGAATTTATTAGAAACACCTATTGAATATTTAAAAGGAGTGGGTCCCAATCGAGGGGATTTACTTCGAAAGGAACTCAATATTCATAAATATGGTGATTTAATTCATTTGTTTCCCAATCGATACATCGACCGAACGCGCTATTTCAAAATCAATCAACTACAAAATAACAACTCCGAAGTTCAAATTATTGGAAAAATCATCCATATTAAAACAGTAGAACAAAAAAGAGGCAAACGCTTAGTCGCTACCTTTATCGATGATACTGGAGAAATGGAATTGGTTTGGTTTCAAGGTCATAAATGGATCAGAGAAAGTTTAAAACTGAATGAAGTATACGTTATTTTTGGAAAAGTGACTCAGTTTGGAAGCACCTTTAATATGGCACACCCTGAAATGGAAGTACTTGCCGAACATAAAGCGAGTTTGCGATCGGCTATGCAACCGGTTTACCCAAGTACAGAAAAATTAGCCAACAAAGGGATTTCAAATCGAGTGATTAACAAACTCATGCAACAACTTTTTATTGAAACGCATGTACTGTTTTCTGAAACCTTACCTAATTATTTACTTGACGAATTAAAATTGCTTTCTAAAAAAGAAGCTTTATTTAATATTCACTTTCCGAAAAACCAAGATTTATTATCCAAAGCGCAATTTCGATTGAAATTTGAAGAATTATTTTTCATTCAATTGCAATTGATTACTAAAAATCTCATTCGTAAGCATAAAATTAAAGGACTGCCTTTTAAAACTATTGGAGAAAATTTTACCAATTTTTACAACAATCATTTGCCTTTCGAACTAACCAATGCTCAAAAAAGAGTTATTAAAGAAATACGCAACGATTTAGGTAGCAATGCACAAATGAACCGTCTGCTACAAGGTGATGTTGGTTCGGGAAAAACAATTGTGGCCTTACTTTGTATGCTTATGGCTAAAGATAACGGCTTTCAAAGTTGTTTGATGGCTCCTACTGAAATTTTAGCTACCCAACATTACATTGGTTTGACCGAATTAGCGAAAAACTTAAATATCAACATTCAAATTTTAACAGGGTCAACCAAAACAAAAGAACGAAAAGTGATTCATGAAGCACTTGAAAACGGTTCTTTAGACATTCTTATTGGTACACATGCGTTACTAGAAGATAAAGTGATTTTTAATAACCTTGGTTTAGCCATTATAGACGAACAACATCGTTTTGGAGTGGAACAACGTAGCAAATTATGGAAAAAAGGGAGCCTACCTCAATCCTTCCAAAGGAAGGAAGTAGAAAAAGTGCTACAAAAGTACCAAACTGCTAGACCCTCAACTTATGCATTATTAAAAGAAAGAAAAATTAACAATAAAAAGAAAGCTACACAAGCAGAATCTATACTTTGGGAATTTTTGAGAAATAAAAAATTGAATTATAAATTTAGACGACAACATATTATAGATATTTTTATTGTTGACTTCGTCAATCTTGAAAAGAATTTGATTATAGAAGTTGATGGTGGTTATCATCAATTACAAGAGCAAAAAGAAGCTGATGAATTAAGAACAGAAATATTAAATGAATTAGGATTCAAAGTAATTAGATTTACTAATGAAGAAGTAATTGGAAATACTACAGCTGTTTTAAATAAAATTGAACACGTATTGCAAAGCCTCCCTTCTGAGGAGGTTGGTGGGGCCACTATTCCACCGCACATTTTAGTCATGACCGCTACGCCTATTCCACGTACACTTGCCATGAGTTTGTATGGAGATTTGGATATTTCGGTTATTGATGAATTACCTGCTGGTCGAAAACCCATTCAAACGGTACATCGGTATGATAGTAATCGCTTGAAAGTTTGGCGTTTTTTAAAAGATGAAATAGCCAAAGGACGACAAGTCTATATTGTTTATCCATTAATTCAAGAATCAGAAAAAATGGATTATAAAGATTTAATGGACGGTTATGAAAGCATTTCAAGAGATTTTCCTCTCCCGCACTATTCCATTTCCATTGTTCATGGCCAAATGAAACCAGCCGATAAAGAAGAAGAAATGCGTCGCTTTGCAGCGGGTAAAACCAATATCATGGTGGCAACAACGGTGATTGAAGTGGGTGTTAATGTTCCAAACGCATCGGTTATGGTGATTGAAAGTGCAGAACGTTTTGGATTGTCTCAGTTGCATCAGTTGCGCGGTCGCGTGGGTCGTGGGGCCGAACAAAGTTATTGTATTTTGATGACTGGTTTTAAACTAAGTGAAGACAGTAAAATTAGAATGGAAACGATGGTGCGTACCAATGACGGATTTGAAATTTCTGAAGTGGATTTAAAATTACGTGGTCCTGGTGATATCATGGGCAAACAACAAAGTGGCGTTTTAAATTTACAAATTGCAGATATTGTAAAAGACAAAGAAATTCTACAATTGGCCCGACATAAAGCGATCCAACTTCTCAAAGAGGATGCAGCGATGGAAAAACCAGTTCATGAAGCCCTCCGAAAAGCTTTTATAGAAGTAAGCAAAAAGAAAAACATTTGGAATTATATCAGTTAATATTGTGTATTAAAATAAAAACAAGCCTATCTACCTGTTGTAAATGTAAAGTAGATACTTTAGATTTGTGAGTGTAAAATGACAAACTTAAGATCAATCACGATAATTTTAACATTATTGATTTAATTTTGTTAGACCTATAAACAAGTTGTTATTTAACTGAAAAGGACTATTAGGATTTTTAAAGGAAAAAATAACGAAGTTTTAAATTTTGATTTAAAATATTTTGACGACTCTGAAATTACTGGATTCATGTTGCAATCGGAAATAACCAGTTTAAGATTGTATCTAAATTTAGGAAATATTTTTTTTGATAATGTAAGTATATTAGTATCAGAGGTTCAAGAAATTATTGAATGGTTTGAAAAACTTCTCTTTAATAAGTCTGTAGAACCGAAGCTATTAATATTGGATAATCAATTTTATTTTGATTTACTTGAGAACGATTCAAACTCAAAAGTTATACTTATCACATATGATACCACAATACCAGTTCCTGGAAATGGTGGATATTATCTTCCATCAGGAGCAAAAAAAGAAGAATTTTTTAAAAAGACATCTATAAAATTTGAAATGGATAATTTAGAAATAGAAAGGATTTCAAAAAAGTTAAAGGCTGAATTACAGGTTGAATTGGAAATTGGATCGCGTGTTGAATCAAAAAAACTAAAAAATAATTAAATAAAAGTCATTTGCTAAAAAGCGTTTGGTAAGATTGCGAATTTTACAGTAAATTCTCACTTACATTTCACTAGAAATTTTATCTTTAACAGAAAATAATCGGTTCCGAAGCTCGCAGACTCGATAAGCCACTAAAAGTTGTACCTAATTTAAAAATGAATGAACTAACATTTGAAATAAATTCTAACGAAGAAATATGGGACCTTCTCGATAAGGATTTTAATGCTATCTTTATACACAAGTTTGTACCAAATGAAGCAATTGAATGGTGGAAAACTGATTTCAAAACTCAAAACGGAACTGAATTCAAAAATCTGTCTGTTCGTCAAATGGAAATGGATGTCCAAACTGATTTGAACGGACTAAAAAGGATAATTGAGCTAAATACAAGGCAATTACGAATTTACCAATTCGAAAAATCCATATCAAATACTCTTGAGATTGAAAGATTACCTGAAAAAAATCGGAATCAGATTTTGAAAGAAAACGGATTAAAACACTTTTTTTTTGTTAACTTTGAGTTGATAACAATTAGGAGCTTTGAATCTGAATTTATAAAAGGAATTGAACAAAATCCGAAATTTGTGAAACGAATTACTAAAAGAAAATAAAACCTATCGATAACAGCGGTTTTACATCAGTCAGGCTGACTTACAAACTTGGAGCTTTGTGCTTCTATTTAAGTGCTGTACACATTGACAGTTTTGTACTCCGAAACCCGCCCGAACGTAAAATCACAAACCGTTACCCAACATTTGATGAAACTAATAGAGTATTTACAAAACATTGAGAAAATCAATGAAGCATCTGTTCTTTATGTTAAAAGAATTGATGGTCAGTTTCTTCCTGATTCAGAAGTTACTATCCTGAATTTAACAGAAGATGAGTTGGAATGGAAAACTTTTGAAGTCACAGAAAAGAAATGTCCTGGTTTCGAATATTTTATGGAAGCTTTCTTGATAAAAGAATTTATGGAAGATGTATCGCCTCAATATCCTACTCTTGAAAAAAAATGTAACCGATTAATTCATTATGTGGAATTTGATGCTTAAATAGTAACCAAATACCAATAATTCACCCCGCTAGCGCTGATTTACTTCGTCAATTCGGCTAAAGCCTCGGGTACAATCCGTTACCAAAATCTTGATAATACGGATTCACTTTATCAACTCAGCTAATTACGCACTATTAGTGTAAAAAACATCTAGAATTACAGCAGTTAAAAATTCTCTTCCTAATATTTTCTTTTCCACTTTACCTTCAAAAACAGGTATTTTTACCTATAGCCAACTTATTAAATTGCTATAGATTTGTCAACAATCAAGGTTTTCCTTGTAGTAACCAAATGTATACCTATGCTATTAGAACGCTCGCATCAAGTGGTAAAAGAAATTTTCTCACATGATATTTTTAAACCCATTAACAAAGAAGCTTTATTTAAAAAATACAATAGCACTCCTGCTATTTACGAACTCAATCATAAGGTGCAACCCCATCAAGAGGCTTGGCAACAAGAAACGTTTGAAATTAAAAGCATTCCAGCAGCAGGTATTCTTATTTACAAAGAAGGTCATTATACCTTTTCAAATGATATTACTTGGGAAGCTTTGCCAAACACGGCTGCTATTACGATTCAGTGTTCCAATGTAATCCTAGATTTAAACGGATTTACATTAAAAGTAGAAAATAAAGACATTACAAACAATTGTACGGGGATTTCAATTCTAAATCCGAATACGGTGTTTTTAAATCCAAGCAAACATAAAAAAGTAAATCAAACCGAAATCGTAAATGGAACTCTTTCAGGAACAAGTTTGTATGGCATTTGTGCCCAAAATGTCTCCGATTTACTAATTGAAAACATAACTATTGAAAAAATAAAATACGAAAACCTTACAGAAGCCAATGTGAGTCCGGGTGGTTTTCATATCAACACGGCAGAAAACATTACCTTAACCAATTGTAACGTTAATGATCTGAAAGTAACCTCTTCTTCCTGTGCGGGAATTCAATTAATAGAAACCGAAAATGCAACCTTAACCAATTGCACCATGAGTGATTTTACCAATTACGACGGTTCTACCCAAGGGTACAGTTATATTGGTTCCAAAAATTGCAGCAGTACTGGTTGTAAAGCCTTGCATTTTGCATCCCATTATCAAGGAAAAACGACAACCTTAGGGCATACCGTTATCGGATTTTGCCCGTGGTTTTCTTCCCATTTAGAATTCAATGATTGCGAATCGGTAGGTATGACAGGCTGTTGTGATGATTGCCATGGAATGTCTATCTTCCTCAATTCGAATGTAGTGGTTAACCGCTTTCATGCGGAAGCCATTATTGACGGTTGGGGAACCAATACAGGTGCCAAAGCTACAGGATTAGAAGTATATGGAATAAAAGTAAGCATAAATGACTGCACAGTAGAAAATATTAAAGCTATTCAACCACAAGATCTACAGAGTGCCGGCTACAGTGCTTGGGGCATGGCTATTACTTTTACCAATTGCCAAGCAAAAGATGTAAAAGTTTTAGCCCCTAACCAAGAACCTAATATCCAATACGGTTTTGGAACCGGATTTGGTTGGGCACCCGATCCAAGAGAAGAGTTCCGAATCATTCCAGCCATAGATGTTACGTATATGAATTGCAAAGCGATCGATTGCCAAGTAGGTTTCGACACTTGGTTTCATATCAATTCCACTTGGGAAGACAATTGCAGTCAGGAAAATTGCGACATTCCTTTATTGGTACAAATTAATGGCTTTAGAACCCTTTCTGGTAATAAATGTTCGGAATGCCCTAAACCCTTTAGCGTAACATTAACTAATGTAGCTAAGGGAAATACGTATCCAGAGATGTAGTGTTTAATTTTTTAAAATATAATCAGGTTAAACCAAACGGATAGCATTTTTAAAAATTAAAACCACTGTATCCTACTTATAAACAAGTGCAAATAAGCCTACTCCTACAGTATTTTTGAAATTTACAAGTGTAAATAAGCATACTCCTACAGTATTTTTGAAATTTGCAAGTGTAAATAAGCATACTCCTGCAGCATTTTTGAAATTTACAAGTGCAACAAGGCATACTCCTACAGGAAGTAGTTTAAAAACACTTGTATCTTTTAGTATATCCATCGGTCAATAGTAGTTGCAACTTCACTTTTTAGCATAATCTTTTAGTTATTTTTTTGAATTTTTTATTTATAAAAAAGAAGTAATTTTTATACTATTAAGACTACAAAATTGGCACGTCGTTTGATAGTTGTAGTATAAAATGTATCACATTAAATTCTACAATTATGACACAAACAACAGCAAACATGGAAAATGTAAAATCGGTTAAAAAACGTAATGTACCTGCAACCGATATCAATTTTGGTAACGTAATTACTACTGTAAGTAGCAAATGGTTGGCTAACGATTGGTTGACTTTAAAATGGCATGATGCCGCACAATTTCAAACCAATGCCACTAGCTTTAACAACATCTTACAATCGCGCTTGCAAAAAAGAGCAACCAGACCCCAAATTACGCAGTCTTTAAAAACCTTAGATAAAAGTATAGACACCGCATTGTCTTATGTAAAAGGGTATATTATAGACAAATACAAAAAAGAAAATGCAACCAGTTATTACGCTGCTTTTGGTATAGAGCACAAAGGCAATAAATATATGCTTCCGCAAGATCAAAATAGAAGGATTGCAGCTTTACATTTAATGATAGATGCCTTAACTGTGCATGATTTTGCTACTAAAGACTATGGTGTTGCCTACTGGACACCTTTAAGAGACCAATACATTGCTTTAGTAAATGAAGCTACAACTATGGATGGTAGTGTTGCGGTGCAAGTAGGTGATAAAAACACTTTAAAAAGTGACCTACAAAAAGCGTTAAACGCTATTATTAATGCTTTAAAAGCAAATTATCCCGATACCTTCAAACAAGAAATGAGAGATTGGGGTTTCCAAAAAGAAAAATATTAATACGAGCCCATTAGTTTATGTTTTTATTTGTTTATGACTATCCTATTCCGTAAAACGAATAGGATTTTTTTATGTAGAATGTTTTTTTAATAGCTTTTCTTTTGTAAATAAATTCATTAAAAAAGAATGGCTTTTATACCTTAAAAAAACTATTTTCGCAACTAATTATATTTAATAACTAATTTAAAATGAAAAAAATTAAAGCCCTATTTGTTCTTTTTTTACTCTGTCAATCTATTACTGCTCAAGAATTGAGTTATGGTCCCATGATTGGTTTTACTGGATATGATGTAAATATCAATGGTCCTATAAATGGTGGTGCTGGGTTTAGTGGCTTAAATTTTGGTGGATTTATTGACTACCAATTAAATGCTAGTTTTGGGGTAAGAGGTTCTATTAATTATAGTGTGGTTAAAGAGGATAATTATGGTGCTATCGTTGATAGAACTTGGAATAATTTATTTGAAGAAGCTAAAATACAATTACTTCAATTTAATGGATTAGTGCGATTCGATGTTAATAAAAGTTACAATAAAGGTTTCTATCTTACTAGTGGTTTAAAATTATCGAATGCATTAAATGTAAAAATAGATGGCGACAAAAATGATGATTTTTATGCCAAAACCTATTTAAACTTTATGTTTGGATTGGGAGTTATGCTTAATAAAGATATATCTTTTGAATTTATTCCCGAAATAAATGTGTCCAACACCTTAGATTATCTATCTGAGCAGAATACTTCTAAAAATTATGGAGCTACACTTAATATAACTTGCAACTTAGATCCAATTTTTAGAAAATAAAAGATAAAATAACATCTAAAATCCTTCAATTACTACGAATCTGTTTTTGAAGGATTTTTATTTTAAAAGGTTTATCAACTATTATTTTAAAATTCATATTTTTATTACATTAGTTATAGCAGACAGAATACAATTATAACTACATTAAATATGAAACAAACCTTTTTTCTATTTTTCTTTATTCCTATAGTTCTTTTTAGCCAAAAAGAAAAGTACTGGTATGCTTTTCACCAAGAAGTTTCAGAAAATAATGCTATCGGTTTTAAAGATTATCAAGGAGCAATTATGCTTAAACCCCGTTTTAGTCCGTTTACAATCAACCAAAAATTTGAAAAAATTATTGCTCTCAATGATGCTAATAATTCTCAGTATACCTCCTACTATGTAAATAAAAAAGGTGCAACATTCGGTTTAGATAGTTTGTATGTATTCGACTTTACGTATGATGTAGAATTAGAAGGACATATTCGTTTTTCAACAGGTAGGTATTTAGATTCTATTGGTGTTTTTAATGCAGAAGGAAAAATTGTAATTGAACCTATATACAATGCATTAAGCCGCGTAAATAATGGTTTGGTAATTGCAAAAAAAGGAGCCAAACAAGTACATGAAAAGCATGGAGAAGGTTGTGATCATTGGTCGTTTGAAGGAGGAAAAGAAATACTATTAGACACATTAGGCAAGGTATTAATTGATGATTTTAGAGATGATGATTTACACTTAAATTTATACTCTTTAGAAATAAGCAAACAAGAAAATACAGCAAAATTTAGACATAATTTTATAGGTGTAGATCAAAAATATTATAGCTTTATTAGTTACAAAGAAGAATTTGAAAACTTTATCTTTACGAATCTTAAAAATATTCGAAAGGATAATATAAATGATTATTTATTCCTAAACCTACAACAAAGTAAATCAAAAAATAAAAAAAAGAAACAAGACCAAGAGTTATGGAAAGCTTTAGCTTCTTCAAACGAAAGCCAAATATCTATCTTAGATTTTACCAGATTTTATATTGATTATACTAATCCTGAATTCACTGCTTCAATAGAAAAATACCTAGACAATGCCAACCAATTAATTGTTGAAAAATATCCAGTATTTGAAATACAAATTACCACAAGCAATACAATGGTAAGTATTTCATTTATCAGAACCGAAAAGGGTTATAAAATATGTGATTATAGTAGTTACAAATACAACTCCCTACCCAAACCTGCTGAACCACCAGCTGCAAGAGAAAGTCAATCTAAGGAATAAAACTAATTTTTATGTAAATGAAAGCAGAAATTCAAGACTACAACGATTCGTTATCGGAAACTGACAAAGCCATTTGCGATACTTTAGCCTCTACAATTTGCACGGAATTAAGTGATGCGACATCTAAGATTTGGCACGCGCACCCCGTTTGGTTTTTAAACGAAAATCCGATTGTGGGTTATAGCAAACAAAAAAAAGGCATCCGACTCATGTTTTGGAGCGGAGCCGATTTTGAAGAGAAGGAATTGAACGTTTTAGGAGAAAAATTCAAAGATGCCTCTATCTTTTATAAGGATGTTTCAGAAATTAAAGTGGAGACCGTTGCACTTTGGTTACAAAAAGCACGACACATCCAATGGGATTATAAAAACATTGTAAAAAGAAAAGGCCGTTTGGAACGCTTATAATTCAATTTTCACTACACATTATAGGTTTACAGAATTTTACTTTCCGTGTATATGGGGATTATGTAACGCACGTACTGTTTTAATATAGTAATTTAGCCTCAAGAAATTAAAACTTATACAAACATTAAAAGAGACATAACATGAAAAATTACCTCAGTATCGGGTTACTTTGCTTGGCATTAGTAAGCTGTAAAGATTCAAAAAAAGTAGAAGAAAATAATACCGATATGGTAACGGTTACAGATACCATTGCTAAATCGGTTACAGCCACAGCAACCATTTCTGCCAAAAGCAATAGTTCGGTTTCAGGTAGAGTAACCTTTGTAGAAAACGACGGAATGGTATTTATGGAAGCCGAATTAACAGGTCTAACGCCAGGAATGCATGCGATTCATATTCATGAAACAGGCGATTGTAGTGCTGAAGATGGTTCTTCTGCTGGAGGGCATTGGAATCCAACACATGCAGATCACGGTGCTTGGGGACACGATGGTTTTCATTTAGGAGACATTGGTAACTTAGAAGCAGACGAAAATGGAATTGCACGCATTACTAAAGAAACGGATTTATGGTGTATTGGTTGTGAGGATGCCAATAAAAATATCATTGGTAAAGCCATTATTGTTCACAAAGATGCAGACGATTTAAAATCACAACCAAGTGGAGCAGCTGGTGATCGTGTAGGATGTGGAGAAATTGTTTTAGAAAAAGAATAAGAAAGTTCCAGTTATAGTATTCTTTTAAACTATAACGTCTATATATATCCAAAACCTGTTACAAAGCGAACAGGTTTTTTTATGAAATTAAGTAATATATTTGTATAAAATCATGGATATGTATAAAATTATTCCTCTAATCTTTTTTGTGAGTTTACTAGTTGTTTCCTGTAAGACCTATACTATTTCTAAAGAAAGTTTAAAAAAACAACTTCAAGAAACTGTGGGTCAAAAAGAAGTGGAAATTAATAATCCGCTACATTTTGGTAATTTAAAGTATCAAGCAAATAATCTCGACATTATTGAAGTGATGGATAAAAAAGGTGCAACGCATCGTCTAATAAACAAACCTTCGTTAGAAATACGAATTACTACTCATGAGAAGAAAAATTATACTATGTATTTGGATACTCTAATTTTTGAAAAGGATACTATAAAAGGAAGCCGTTCTCGTTTCTCACCTAATGTATCTTATACCATACCTTATGAAAGGATTCAAAGTATCGTTATTCAAGATGGCGGTAAGAAGTTTGCTTATACTGATAAGTAGCAAAATATATACTTTCTTTTGTAGTTTTTTAAATATAAAAGCAAATAAAACAAAAAGACTCCATTTTGTTTTATTTGTAGGTACAATTGTTAAATAAATGATAAGGATTACCAATTATAAAAAGTGAACAATTAGTTTTGTAGTTTAACATGTATTATAACTAATGAAGCTCAAAACACTACTTTTAACCTTACTTGCCTTATCTTTTGTGGGTCTCATTGCTTACCGAATTACAAGCAATGCTGCAGCACAAGGTGATAAAAAACCGAATGGATCCACTAAATCTGTTCAAACCCTAAACGGATTTGTAATCCAAGAAAAAGATTTCTCTAACATTATTTCAGTATCTGGTTCCATAGATGCTAACGAACAAGTGGAAATTCGTAGTGAAGTTTCAGGAATTGTTGAAAATATATACTTCAAAGAAGGTGCTACAGTAACGAAAGGACAAACTTTATTTAAGGTAAATGACATTGAATTACGAGCACAATTGGCACAAGCCGTAACCAAAAGGAATTTAGCTGCAGAGAATGAAAGAAGAGCTAAACTACTTTTAGAAAAAGAAGCCATCAGTCAGGAAGAATATGATATTGCCAGCGCAGAGTTTAGAAGTTTGCAATCACAAACACAATTAATACAAGCTCAAATTGCAAAAACGGCTATTAAAGCTCCTTTTACAGGTAAAATAGGACTACGAAATATTTCACCTGGAACCTACCTTACTCCTACTACTGTCGTGACCAATTTAGTAAGTGCTAAGGAAGTAAAAATTACGTTTTCAATTCCAGAAAAATATGCTAGTGAAATTAAACTGAATCAAACCATTAATTTCACCGTTTCTGGTAACTCAAAAATATATAATGCAACGGTTTATGCTATAGAACCTAGTGTAGATATCGCAACACGTACGCTTTTAGTTCGTGCCAAAGCTGATAATAAAAATAACGAACTGTTTCCAGGAACCTATGCTAATGTAAAAGTTCCTTTGAATGCCATTCCAAATGCAATATTAATTCCTACAGAAGCAGTTATTCCTATTCAAAACGGAAAAAAAGTATATATCAAAGAAAAAGGAAAAGCCAAAGAAGTTACTGTAGAAACAGGAACCCGTACCGAATCTTCGATTTTAGTAACTGATGGATTAAAAGCGGGTGATACGCTTATTACGAGCGGTATTATGAGTTTAAAACCAGATACACCAGTAACTATTAAAGTGACGAACTAAGTATGAGTTTATCTACCTTAAGCATAAAAAGACCTGTTCTTACTATCGTTTTAAACCTAGTAATTATTTTATTTGGTTACCTTGGCTATAAATTCTTAGGAGTAAGAGAATATCCTTCTATCGATCCTGCACAAATTTCGATTCGTACCAATTATACAGGTGCTAATGCCGATATTATTGAATCACAAATTACAGAACCTCTTGAAAAAGCAATAAATTCTATTGATGGTATTCGAAACATTACTTCTTCCAGTAACCAAGGTAGTAGCTCTATTACTATTGAATTTAACTTAGAAAAGGATTTAGAAGCAGCTGCAAACGATGTAAGAGATAAAGTATCACAAGCCATTAGAAGCTTACCAGAAGATATTGATTCCCAGCCTATTGTTTCTAAAGCAGATGCCAATAGTGAAGCCATTATTTCGATGACGGTTCAAAGTGAAACCCGTAACGCTTTAGAACTAAGCGATTACGCAGAGAATGTAATTAGTCAGCGTTTGGAAACCATTCCAGGAGTTAGTGGGGTCCAAATTTGGGGACAAAAACGGTATGCGATGCGTTTATGGATCAATCCGTACCAATTAGCCTCTTACGGACTAACGGTTGCAGATGTAAGAAAAGCATTAAATGATCAAAATGTAGAATTGCCTTCTGGAAAAATTACGGGTGATAATACCGAACTTACTGTAAAAACAGTGGGTAATCTTACAACTGCTGAAGAGTTTAACAATATTATTATCAAAGCAGAGGGCGACAAAGTCATTCGTTTAAGCGATATTGGTTCGGCTACATTAGGACCGGAAAACATCGAAACCCAATTAACCCAATCTGGTAAACCTATGGTTGCTGTTGCAATTGTACCTTTACCTGGTGCTAATTATTTAGAAATCTCTGATGCCTTTTATACAGAATTTGAAAAACTAAAAAAAGATTTACCAAAAGATATTCAGTTGAATATCGCCATTGATACTACGACCTTTGTCAAACGTTCGGTTACCGAAGTCGCAGAAACCTTACTAATTTCAATTATACTCGTAATCTTAATTATCTATTTATTCTTTAGAAATTGGGCCATTGCCTTTCGACCTTTAATTGATATTCCCGTTTCTTTAATTGCTACCTTTTTCATTATGTGGTTGTGTGGCTTCTCCATTAATGTTTTAACACTTTTAGCTATTGTTTTGGCTACTGGTTTAGTGGTAGATGATGGTATCGTTGTAACCGAAAATATCTTTAAAAAAGTAGAAGAAGGCATGTCGCCTATTGAAGCAGCAATCAAAGGTTCTAATGAAATTTTCTTTGCTGTTATTTCCATTTCGATTACGTTAGCTGCTGTATTTTTACCGGTTATCTTTTTAGAAGGTTTTGTGGGACGTTTATTTCGTGAATTTGGAGTCGTAATTGGTGCAGCTGTATTAGTCTCAGCCTTTGTTTCTCTAACCTTAACCCCTATGTTGAATGCATATTTGATGAAAGGTGGCGAACAAAAAAGAACTAAATTCTACGATTTTACCGAACCTTACTTTGAAAAATTAAATTCGGGGTATGCTACTTATTTAGAACGATTTGTAAAACATAAATGGTGGAGTTTTGCTATTATAATTGTGTGTTTCGGTTTAATATTTTTATTTTTTAATATCCTACAAAAAGAGACAGCACCTTTAGATGACCGAAGTGGATTTGTCATGCGTATGTCAACCCCAGAAGGAGCAACTTATGAATATACGGATCGTTTTATGCAAGAGATGTCGCAATTAGTAGACGATTCTATTCCTGAAAAACGAGTAAGTTTAGTCATTTCTTCTCCTGGTTTTGGAGGTGGTTCTGTTAATAGTGGTTTTATCCGAATATCACTAAAAGATCCAAGTGAAAGAGAAAAGTCGCAAATGGATATTGCGGATGATTTAACCAAATGGACCAAACGCTATACCGATGCACGTACTTCTGTTATTCAACAACCTACTATTTCCGTTAGCCGTAGAGGTGGTTTGCCTATACAATATATAATACAAGCGCAGAATTTCGAAAAACTACAGGAAAAAATTCCTTTGTTCATGGAAGAAGCGTCTAAAGACGATACCTTTTCCATGGTAGATGTAAACTTAAAATTCAATAAACCCGAAATCAATGTTACCATAGATCGTGAAAAAGCTAAAAGTCTTGGAATTTCTGTTATTGATATTGCACAAACTTTGCAGCTATCGCTTAGTGGACAACGTTTTGGTTACTTTACCAGAAACGGGAAACAATATCAAGTAATTGGTCAGTTTTTACAAGAAGATAGAGCAACACCTTTAGATTTAACATCGATTTTTATTAAAAATGATAAAGGAGAGTTAATTCAAATGGATAATGTGGTTTCGGTTGAAGAACAAAGTAATCCACCACAATTGTATCATAATAACCGTTATATGTCAGCTACGGTTAGTGCTGGCTTAGCGCCAGGAAAAAGTATTAATGACGGTATTGAAGCCATGGATGCAATTAAAGCGAAAGTATTAGATGATACTTTTACCACAGATTTAGGTGGAGAATCGAGAGATTTTGTAGAAAGTAGTTCCAATACTTCCTTTGCATTTGGATTAGCATTATTGTTAATTTTCTTAATCTTAGCAGCTCAATTTGAAAGTTTTATTGATCCATTTATTATTATTCTTACCGTACCCATGGCCATTGCTGGTGCCTTATTTTCTTTGTGGTTGTTTGGTCAAACTTGGAATATTTTCAGTCAAATTGGAACCATTATGCTAATTGGATTGGTTACCAAAAACGGAATCTTGATTGTTGAATTTGCCAATCAATTGCGCGAACAAGGAAAATCAAAATATGATGCAATTATTGAAGCATCAGAATCTCGATTACGCCCTATTCTTATGACAAGTTTAGCCATTGCTTTGGGTGCCTTACCTATTGCTATGTCATTAGGCGCAGCTTCTGCCAGCAGAATGGGAATGGGAGTTGTTATTGTAGGTGGAACTTTATTTTCACTGGTTTTAACATTGTTTGTCATTCCAACGATTTATTTAGTATGGTCGAAACAAAAGAAACACCGTCCCGAATTTGATAATCTAGATGCTTTAGAAAAATAAATTATGCTACGAATCCCTTTCTATATCCTATTGTTTTTATTTAGCTATTCGCTTCAAGCGCAAGATATTTTAACCCTTGAAGAGGCCGTAACTTTGGCTTTAGAAAACAATTATGAAATTAAAATTGCAGCAAACAATTCGAAAATTGATGCTACCAATAATAATTTAGCAAATGCTGGTATGTTACCTACATTAAGTGCTAATTTAAACAATAATAACAGTCAAACCAATACCACTCAAACACAAGCTGATGGCTCTCAAAGAACACTTAATAATGCTAAAAATTTCAGTTTAACCTACGGTGTTGGGTTAGATTGGACCGTTTTTGATGGTTTAAGTATGTTTGCCCGAAAAGAACAATTAGCTACTTTAGAAGCTCAAGGAAAAGCAGAATTACAAGCTACAATTTTAAATCGAATCAGTGATGTCTATTTAACCTATTACGATTTAGTGCAACAACAACAAGTAATGGCTTCTATTGATAGTGCTATAGTAATTTCAAATGAACGAGTTACTACAGCACAAAATCGCTTTTCTATTGGTAAAGCTTCCAAATTAGAACTCTTAAATGCACAAGTGGATTTAAACACCGATAAGAGTTTGTTACTCAGTCAAAAAGAGATTTACAAAAACACTAAAATCAAATTAAACGAATTACTAGCGAGAGATTTGCAAACCGATTTTAAAGTCATACAAGAAGTTACTTTTGAAGACAATCTTACTTATGAAGAACTTAAAGAATTGGCAGCCGAACAAAATCCGCAATTACAAGCACAAATCCTCACCAAAAAAGTAGCCGATTTGAACCTAAAACAAGTCAAAGGGAATCGTTATCCTACAGTTCGAATAACCTCTGGATATAATTTTACACGTTCTGAAGCTTCCTTAGGATTTATTACACAATCTTCCGGTCAAGGTTTTGTGTATGGAGTTTCAGCCAGCGTACCAATTTTTAATGGCTTTTTACAAAATAAAAGAGAAAAAGTAGCGAAATATGAAGTTGAAAATGCGGCTTTCGTTTTGGGCCAACAAAAATTAGCTTTAGAATCGCAAATGGCTTCTTTTTATCAAAGTTATCAAACCAATTTAGAGCTTACTAAAATTGAAACAGAAAATGTAGCCATAGCCAAACAAAACTTAGAAATTACACTAGCAAAATTTAAAATTGGAACAATTACAACCATTGAAGTTCGTACCGCCCAACAAAATTATATTGAAGCCTCAGTTCGTTATGCAACAGCACTATACAATACCAAACTTTCTGAAATCAATTTAAAAGAATTAGCTGGAACTTTACCCTTGAAATAAATTATTTTTTTCAAGGGTTCGTTCGATTGGAATCAAATTGTCAATTCGAGTGCAGTCGAGGACATAATAACAAAACATCTGCGCTCGAAGTGACCACTTAACTCTACTTAATGGTTCCCCATAAAGTTAGAAATAATTACATCGTATACTTTATTTTCAAAGAATACTTTTTAAATTGTACTAGAATTATCTATTTTTATCATTCAATTTCTAAATTTTAATTTCTAATTTCAAATGGTGCAATACAACCCGAAGGACTGGATTACTTTTATTTTTCGTTTTCATAAATCGGATACTTTTCGTCAGCTAATTCCCATGATGATTACGATAGGAATTTACTCTTATGTGGTTGCCTATTTAGAAATTGAATATTGGCAACTTTCAGAGCAAAGTCATGTTAAAAACATAACTATTATGCATGGTATGTTAGGCTTTGTCATTTCATTACTATTGGTTTTCAGAACCAACACCGCTTATGACCGTTGGTGGGAAGGAAGAAAACATTGGGGAGCCTTGGTTAATAATAGTAGAAATTTAGCCATAAAATTATCTGTTATTTTAAAAGAAGAACAAGATAAATCTTTTTTTAAGCGCATTATTCCAGCTTATGCTTCCGTATTGCAAAAGCATTTGTCAGATGAAGATACAGCAAAAATGTTATTTGATGGTATCGACTTAGAAATAGATCATCACAAACATCGTCCCAATCAAGTGGCAAAAATACTATTTAGAAAAATACATGAATTGCATTTAAATGGCACAATTTCTGGTGACCAATTGATTATCATAAATAATGAAATTCAATCTTTTACTGATATTTGTGGAGCTTGCGAACGAATCAAGAATACACCCATTCCCTACTCTTACAGTTCGTTTATTAAAAAATTTATATTTTTCTATATTATGACCTTGCCTTTTGGTTATGTATTTAATTTAGGATACTATGTAATACCAGTTGTGGTTTTTATATTTTATGTCTTGGCTAGTTTAGAATTAATCGCAGAAGAAATAGAAGATCCTTTTGGTAATGATGCCAATGATTTACCTACCGAAAAATTAGCGAGTAATATTAAAAAACATGTAGAAGAAATTTTATAGATAAATCTTAAAAACTCGATGAAAAAAAAGATTCTAATAATAGTAATTGTATCAACCTTTTCGTTGAGTTGTAAAAATAATTCTTCACCTAACTTGTCTCCTACTGCAAAAGGATATATTGATGAAGTTATAACATTATTAGAGAATAATTCTGTAAACAAAAATAAAATTGATTGGAAGCGATTTAAAACAAAAATATATTCTAAAGCAACAAATGCGCAAGAAATTAAAGACACTTATCCTTCCATTTTTTTAGCAATTAAGGAAATAAACGATAAGCATAGTTATTTTGAGCCAATTAATAATACTAACCCAATAAACATCGAAAAACCTTTACCTCAATTAAAAGATGAAATTATTCCCCATGATATAGGATACATAAGAATTCCCTATTTTATTGGAAACAAAAACCAAAAGGACAAATATATACAAGCAATACTAGAAAAAATAAAAAAACAAGATCATCTAGGTATAAATGGTTGGATTGTCGATTTAAGAGACAACTTTGGTGGCAATATGTGGCCTATGCTATTAAGTATCGAACCTATACTTGGTAATGGTAATGTTGGTTATTTTTTAAATAGTAATAGTCAGTATGAATCATGGAAACTTTTTGAAGGTAAAGCATATCTAAATGATACTCTTGTAGCCAGTCAAGAAAATGTATTTCAATTGAAAAATAATAACCCTTATGTAGCCGTTTTAATTAATAATCAAACAGCTAGTTCGGGTGAAGCAATTAGTGTTGCTTTTAAGGGTAGAAATAAAACAAAGTTTTTTGGAGATAGTACATATGGTGTTTCAACAGGCTGTAAATCCTATACTTTATCAGATGGTTCACGAATTAACTTAGCTATTAGCACTTTTATAGATCGTAATCATATTAAATATGGTAACTCAATAGCACCTGATGTAAAATGTAAAGAAACTAAGACCGTAGAAAAGGCAATTGAATGGATTAATTTAATTAATACAAATAACAAACAGATTATACCTTAAATATAGATCATTATGAAAAATATAATTGTGACTTTCATCCTTACTTTCCTATTAATTGGCTGTAAAAACGAAAAAGTAGTTTTAGAAGAAGAAACTTTGGTCAATTACTACCAAATCGATTCTACGATTATTCAAGATGGCGGCATAAAAATGATTCCAATTACTACAAAGGATACTGTTTTTCATGTTTGGACAAAACGCATTGGTAACAATCCAAAAATAAAAGTATTACTTTTAAATGGCGGCCCAGGTTGTACACATGAATATTTTGAATGCTTTGAAAATTTTTTACCTGCGGAAGAAATTGAGTTTATTTATTACGATCAGTTAGGTTGTGGAAATTCCGATAATCCAAAAGACACCACATTTTGGGATTTACCAAGATATGTTGAAGAAGTAGAACAAGTTCGTAAATCTTTACACCTAAACAAAGACAATTTTTACGTATTAGGTCACTCTTGGGGAGGCATTTTAGCTATGGAATATGCATTGAAATATCAGCAAGAAATGAAAGGTTTAATTATTTCCAATATGATGTCGAGTTGTCCAGAATATGGCAAGTATGCAGATGAAGTATTAGCCTTACAAATGAAACCTGAAGCACTTTACGAAATTCAAAAAATAGAAGCCGAAAAAGACTTTTCTAACCCAAAATATATGGAATTATTACTTCCAAATTTTTATGAACAACATATCTTAAGATTACCTGCAAAAGATTGGCCAGAACCTGTAAATCGTTCTTTTGCTAAGATGAATCAATCTTTATATGTAACGATGCAAGGTCCGAGTGAATTTGGTATTTCTGGAAAATTAGAATATTGGGACAGAACCCAAGAATTAAAAAATATTACGATTCCAACTTTAGTAATTGGTGCTCAATTTGATACAATGGATCCCAAATTCATGCAAAAAATGGCAAATTTATTACCAAATGGAGAATACCTCTATTGTGAAAATGGAAGTCACATGGCTTTTTATGATGACCAACAAAACTATTTTAAAGGTTTGATTGCATTTTTAAGAAAATAAAAGTAAACCTAAAATACTTTTAATCAATTTCTAAATAAAATTGGTTTTCAAATTTTAAATTTACTACAATTAATATTCTTTTCACATTGGCACATTGATGAATTAATTTTATCTTTGCACCTTTAAAATCGATTCATAATGCGTATTTCATACAATTGGCTTAAACAATTCATAAAAATTGACTGGAAATCTGAAGAAACTGCTGCTTTACTAACTGATCTTGGATTAGAAGTGGAAGGTGTAGAAAAATTTGAAAGTTTAAAAGGTGGTTTAGAAGGTATTGTAGTAGGTCACGTTCTCACATGTGAGCCACATCCAGATGCAGATAGATTAAAAGTTACAACTGTCGACTTAGGAGATGGTAATCCACCTGTACAAATTGTTTGTGGTGCACCTAACGTTGCAGCTGGCCAAAAAGTTCCTGTGGCAACCATTGGAACAAAATTATATGATAAAGAAGGAAATGCCTTCGAAATAAAAAAAGGAAAAATTCGTGGTCAAGAAAGTCATGGAATGATTTGTGCAGAAGACGAATTAGGTTTAGGGGAAAGTCATGATGGTATTTTAATTTTAGATGCTAACTTAAAACCAGGTACTTTAGGAAAAACTGTTTTTAATATTGAAACAGATGAAGTATTTGAAATAGGTTTAACTCCTAACCGTGCTGATGCCATGAGTCATTTTGGAGTGGCAAGAGATTTAAAAGCGGGATTCGTTCAAAAAGAGAAACATATTGAATTAATTACGCCTTCGGTGAGTAATTTCAAAGTTGACAAACGTACTTTAAAAATGGACGTAACTGTTGAAAATGAGAAATTAGCTCCAAGATACTGTGGTGTTACTATTTCTGGTCTTAGTATTAAACCTTCACCTGCTTGGCTTCAAAACCGATTAAAAGCGATTGGTTTAACTCCAAAAAATAATGTAGTTGATGTTACTAATTATGTGTTACATGAATTGGGTCAACCTTTACATGCCTTTGATGCAAATAAAATTAAAGGCAACAAAGTAATTGTAAAAACAGTTGCTGCTGGAACTAAATTTACAACTTTAGATGAAGTTGAAAGAACTTTAGATGCTGAAGATTTAATGATTTGTCACGCTGAAGGTCCAATGTGTATTGCAGGAGTTTTTGGTGGAAAAGATTCAGGAGTAACCGAAGATACTACTTCTATTTTCTTAGAAAGTGCCTATTTCAATCCGGTTTCTGTTAGAAAAACAGCCAAAAGACATGCGTTAAATACAGACGCTTCTTTTCGATTTGAGCGTGGTATTGATGCTACTATTACTGAATATGCATTAAAAAGAGCAGCGTTATTAATTCAAGAAGTTGCTGGTGGAGAAATTACATCCGATATAGTGGATTTATATCCAAAGAAAATTGAAGATTTTCAAGTATTCTTAAATTTCGAAAAAGCTAAAAAAGTAATTGGTGAAGAATTGTCTAAAGAAACGATAAAGAAAATTTTAGTTGCTTTAGATATTAAAATTAACAATGTTACTGAAGCAGGTATTGGTTTAGTAATTCCATCTTATAGAGTTGATGTACAAAGAGAAATTGATGTTATCGAAGAGATTTTAAGAGTCTATGGTTATAATAATATCAATTTTACTGAAAAGTTAAATGCTACAATTTCAAACTCTTCTCGTACGGAAGAATATAAAGTTCAAAATTTAATAGCCAATCAGTTGTGCTCACTTGGCTTTAATGAAATGATGGCCAATTCGTTAACTACACCAAATTACATTCAATTATCAAAAAATTTAAAAGAAGAATTTAATGTAGTGATGCTAAATCCATTGAGCAATGATTTATCAGCGATGAGACAATCGATGCTTTTTTCAGGTTTAGAAGCAATTTCTTTTAATATCAATAGAAAGAGAAGTGATTTAAAATTATATGAATTTGGTAAAACCTATCATAAATTACCTTCTGGATATGAAGAAAACAAACACTTGACCTTATTTTTAAGTGGGAATAGAGCTGAGGAAAATTGGACACAAAACCAACAAAAATCGGATTTCTTCTTATTCAAAGGTTATATCAATAGTGTACTTTCTAGAATTGGATTAGATAGCAAAGTATCTAGTTTACCTGTAGAAAGTGATATTTTTGCTGAAGGATTAAGTTTAGCTGTTGGTAAGGAAATCATTGTAGAGTTTGGAACCATCAAAAAATCAATATTAAAACATTTTGACATCAAACAAGAGGTTTTATTTGCTGATTTTAATTGGGGAAAAATTCAAAAATACATTTCAAATAAAATTAAATTTACTGATATTCCTAAATATCCTGCTGTAAGACGTGATTTAGCACTTTTATTGAATGAAAGTACTCATTTTGAAGAAGTGTATAAAATTGCAAAGCAAACCGAAAAGAAATTATTAAAAGAGATTAATCTTTTCGATGTTTACCAAGGTAAAAACTTACCAGAAGGTAAAAAATCATATGCGGTTAGCTTTATTATTCAAGATGAAAGCAAAACCTTAAATGATAAAGAAATTGAAAAAATAATGAATAAACTGCAAATGAATTTTGAAAATCAATTGGGAGCTAGTTTGAGATAGTTTTTGGTTGTTTGTTATCAGTTTTCTGTTGTAGGTTAAGCTATAATAAAACAAAAAACTCGTTTAGTATTCCTAAACGAGTTTTTTATTTAAGTGTGCATTCAGTGGAACCGAAAACTATTCTTTTATAAATTTAGTTACAGCACTACCCTTTTCAGTATTAACTTTTACAAAATACGTTCCAATTCCTAAACTTGAAACATCAATTTTATTTGTAGTATTTGGAATTGCTATTACAATTTGTCCTACTAAATTATAAATTTCAACTGAATTGATTTCTTCTTGATTTTTATTCGTAATATTAATAATTTCATTTGCAGGATTTGGATACAAAACAAATTCGTTTTCAAAAACAAAATCTTGATTACCTAAAACACTTTGAATAGCAGTTACATATTCATTTGTTATAATTGGAAAATTATAATCGAAAAATATACTCGCTGTATTACTAAAAGTCTGTCCAATAGCTAAATTATTCCTTGTTTTGATTTTAAATACTATATATCCATCATTTGTAGCATCGTTGAAATCTAAATTGATATTTTCGAAAATAAATTCTACTTTATTTCCTTTAAATTTTGTATAAAATTGATGACTTGATTGTAAAGGAATTAAACTGTTAATGTCAAATTTTGATAAGTCAATTACATCATATACAACAATATTTTGTGCTGGATAAGTCCCTGTGTTTTCAAAACGAATTAAATAATGCACATATTTACCAACCATTGAAATATCAACAAGTTCGCCCTCTAAACATATTTTATCATTAGGATCATAAGATCCTAAAACTGTTTGATTTAAAACAAAAATATTATCAACAGGAGTTTGATCAGTATTACCAGATGAAATTGAGGTTGTAAAATCTAAAACATCCCCATTATTCACAGCTGGAAATTCCATAGGAGAATTTACATTAAATGAAATTTCAATTTCTCTAGTTTCAAAAGGTAACAAATTAGTATAATTCCAACTAAAACTATTGGTTGCTAAACTATTATAAACTGGATTTGAAGATAGATAATCCAAAACTGTATCATCAAAAGTTAACATTACACTTCCATTTTCAACTTGATTACCTTTATTTTTATATATAATTTTATAATCAGCATCAAAACCTGGACGTGCAGGATTAATTGGAATTATATAAATTTCTAAATCATGTTTAGTACCTATTGGAGAAATACAAAAATTTTGCAAATATGGTGAGGTTTGATTTGGAAAATTTATTACCGTAGAAGAAGGACTTATTGTAAAATAATTTGAATCTTCAAGATAAGGAACTAATGAATTATTACCTGCAATCACTGGGATATTTAAATCGCCATCAGAATTTGAAAAAACATAGTTAACATTTGTACCATTAGTTAATTTAAATTTTAAATTTGGATATTTTACATCATTACTATCACATCCGTTAGAATTATAATCTAATATAATTTGACCATCAATAGTATAATAAGTACCACTTGGAACAAAAGTACAGAAAG
Source organism: Flavobacterium profundi (assembly GCF_006491645.1). Taxonomy (GTDB): domain Bacteria; phylum Bacteroidota; class Bacteroidia; order Flavobacteriales; family Flavobacteriaceae; genus Flavobacterium; species Flavobacterium profundi. The sequence goes on along the minus strand of NZ_VDCZ01000002.1, from coordinate 35,923 downwards.
AATTTAACTGACATTGAGAGTTGTTATAATTGTTTAAAATACTTTGATATGTTGAAAAATTATTTTCATCAACACATAGGTACAAAAGAGAAGGACTATTAAAACTATAATTAACATTATTCCATTGAGATGGAGAAACACCATTTTTTAGTAATAACATTTCCAAATTAGGACAATTATTTAATTGAACATTAATCAACGAAGTTGAGCTTGAAAGATTAACAAAGTCAACTGCACTATTATTCCCAAATACATTTAATAATAATTGAGAGTTCTCTAAATCTAAATTTGGAATGCCTGAATTTTCAACATAAATATCTTTCAAAGATGGAAAATGACTGTGTGTCCACGAATTTAAAGAACTTGTTCCATTCAAATTAAGTTTTTCTAATTCTGATAAATTCGATAAATTCAAACTTTCAATTACAGAATTATTAATACTTATTTCTTTTAAGTGTATATTATTTGATAAATCTAAATTTTGGATTGAAGATTTAACAATTTTTAATTTATTTAAATTTATACATCCTGACAAATCTAAATTTGTTAAACTTGGAGTGTTTACTTGTTCATTACAACTAAATTCAATTAAATTAATTAAATGTGAAAGATTTAGAGAATTAAAACTGAAACTAACTTGACCGACACCTGGAGTTTTATCAAGAATTAAACGCTCTAAATTTAAATTTGTAGAAATATCTAAGGTAAAAATTTTTTGAGAACGCCAAATTAGCTCTTTTAAAGATGTATTAGTAGTAAGATTTAAATCAGTAAGGCTTGTATAAGAAATATTTAAATACTCCAGAGTGTTTATACCTATAATATTTAAATTTGATAATAAAATGACTGCGCTACAATCTAAATATTTTAACGCTATATTAGAACTTAAATCTAAAGTGGTTAAATCGGCTTCATATAAATCCAACTTTTCCAAATTAATCAAACCTTGTACATTAAGACTAGAGAGGTTTTGACTTCTACAATAAAATTCTTTTAAATAAGGCAATATTGTTAAATCTAAAGTTCCAGAAGTAACACTTGTTTTATTTATATTTAAATATTCTAAAAGTGGAACGTTGCTGAAATTGAATTCCATAATTTGATAATTACCTGAAAGATTTAATTTTTTTAAATTCGAAATACCATCTAAATTTATCATGGTTAACTGTGTACTCCCTGAACAAGTTAAATCTTCTAAGTGTGGAAAAATTGAAAAAGATATAGTTTGTGCATAGTAAAAATGAATAACAAATCTTTTTACATTAATAAAATACTCTAACCCTGAAATTGAGTTTATAGAATTTGAAAGAGATGTAGGAACTACATTTAAATCTAATTCATAGACTTGATGAGCCTCATTTATATCAATTTCATTATCATCATTAGTATCAATTTTAATTTGATTTCCATTAATATCTTTTGCAGTTGCATTTGTTGTATCTGCATATAATAATTTAGTTTTAAGATTTGCACTTGGAAAATTAATAATTTGAGCAGATAGGTTAGAACTCAAACAAATAAATAAGAAAAAGTAGATTTGTTTCATATAATAGATTTAAGTTTCCAAAAATAAGATAAATAACCTTAATAATATTGTTTTCATAAAATATATCTTACTTTTAATGTGCTTATTTTAGCAACTCATTAGACAAAAAACACTAATTTAGCCTCGTGTTAAAAGTAATTGTAATAGGCAGCGGTAATGTGGCGCAGCACTTGATAAAAGTGTTTTTACAAACGAAAGAAGTTTCTTTGGTTCAGGCTTTTGCACGAAAAACTGAAAGTCTTTTACATCTGTTACCAAAAGAGCTAATAACCAACAACTATAAAGCTTTACTTGAAGCTGATGTATACCTAATTTCTGTTACAGATAATGCAATTCATGAAGTTTCGAATCTACTTCCGTTTAAAAATAAATTGGTTGTGCATACTTCTGGAACTTCAAATATTAACGTTTTAAGTACTAAAAATCGAAATGGTGTTTTTTATCCTTTGCAAACTTTTTCCAAAGATAAAGCAGTAGATTTCTCTTCTATTCCAATTTGCTTGGAAGCTGAAAATACAAGCGATTATGACACGTTAGAATTCCTTGCAAAAACCATTTCCAATAAGGTATATTCAATTGACTCAGTTCAACGTAGCACCTTGCATGTTGCTGCCGTTTTTGTGAGTAATTTTGTAAATCATATGTATGTCATTGGAAATGATATTTGTCAGAAAAACAAAATCCCATTTGAAATTTTACAACCTCTCATTCAAGAAGTTGCAACTAAAATAAGTGTCTTAACACCTAAAGAGGCCCAAACTGGTCCTGCTTTACGAAACGATACTCAAACCATTGAAAAACATTTAGAATTTTTAAAAGACTCCAATTATCAAGATATTTACCAACTATTAACGCAATCTATACAACATGTCGCAAAAGAGCTATAAAGAATTAATGAACAACATAACCACATTCATCTTAGATGTAGATGGTGTACTTACCGATGGAACCATACATGTAACGCAAACTGGGGAAATGCTTCGCAATATGAATATTCGTGATGGATATGCCATGAAAGCAGCAGTCGAAAATGGATATACTGTTTGTATTATTTCTGGAGGAAGTAATGAAGGTGTACGCGTTCGTTTACGAAATTTAGGCATTACCGATATTCATTTAGGAGTTTCTGATAAAGTAGAAACGTTTAAAGAGTTTATCGATATTTATAATATTCAACCCGAACAAGTATTATATATGGGTGATGATATTCCAGATTATCATGTAATGAAATTAGTGGGTTTACCTACTTGTCCGCAAAATGCAGCACCTGAAATTAAAGCTTTATCCAAATACATTTCTCATAAAGATGGTGGAAAAGGGTGTGTTAGAGATGTCATTGAACAAGTTATGAAAGTACAGCATAAATGGATGGAACATTTTGATGCTAAATACGATTAATGTTTCACTTTTTACTTTTTACTTTTTACTTTTTACTTTTTACTTTTTACTTTTTACTTAAAATAAATGAAATACCTTAAATTAATTCGTTACCAAAACTTATTGTTACTTGCGCTCATGCAAGTACTTTTCCGTTATACCTATTTAAAAGCAGCTACCTATACCAATTTAAGTCCGACTGGTAATTTTTTATCTTTAAGTCATTTGCAATTTGCCTTATTAGTGCTTTCTACAGTTTGTATTGCGGCTGCTGGTTATGTAATTAATAACATTTTAGATCAAGACAATGATGAAATTACCAAACCTCAAGATAGAATCGTAGGGAAAAGCGTATCAGAAAACTTAGCGTATAATATCTATGTAGGATTAAACCTTATAGGTGTAGGTATTGGTTTTTATTTATCCAATGCTGTTGGTAAAAAAGGACTTTTTACTGTTTTCATTTTTATAGCTGCTTTACTCTATGTTTATTCTACCTTTTTGAAAAAAATAGTAGTTGTTAGTAATATTGTAGTCGCATTTATTCTTTCTTTTAGTATCCTAATTTTGGGGATTTTTGATTTATTCCCTGCTACTTACGAAGGAAATCTGGTACAAATGAAAAATGCATTTGGTGTGCTGTTTGATTATGCTGTCTTTGCTTTTATTATCAATTTTATTAGAGAAATTGTAAAAGACATTGAAGATACAGATGGTGATTACGCAGCAGGAATCCAAACCATTCCTATTCTTTTAGGAAAATCTAGAACCGCAAAACTTGTTAGTATACTGATCATTGTACCAATTCTATTATTGCTTTACTATATCAACACCAACTTATTAGACTACAGCTACATACTTTTATATGCTTTACTTTTTATAGTAGGTCCGCTACTCTATTGCATGATAAAATTGTGGAGTGGAAAAACAAAAGAAGAATTCAAACACATTAGTACCGTTTTAAAAATAGTTTTATTGTTTGGTATTCTTTCAATTGCTGTAATCACTTATTTTATTCAAAATGGACAAGGATAAATTACTACCATATCATATTATTTTAGCTTCAGGTTCCCCAAGAAGACAGCAGTTCTTTAAGGATATGGATGTTCCATTCCAAACTCAATTGAAAGAAATTGAAGAGGTGTATCCTGATACTTTAAAAGCACAAGCCATTACAAATTATCTTGCAGAATTAAAAGCAGCAGCCTTTGAAAGTTTAGGTCCTAAAGATTTACTTATTACCAGTGATACAATTGTTTGGCATGAAGAAAAAGCATTGGGTAAACCAAAAAACGAAGAAGATGCTTTACAAATGTTACAATCGTTATCAGGAAAAACACATCAAGTAATTACTTCGGTTTGTTTTAAAACGAAAGAAAAATTAGAAACTTTTCATGAGGTGACAGAAGTTACCTTTAAAAATTTATCTGAAGCTGAAATTACTTATTATATCGAAAATTATAAGCCTTTTGACAAAGCAGGTTCTTATGGAATTCAGGAATGGATTGGTATTATCGGAATTACAAAAATTGAAGGTTCTTATACAAATGTAGTAGGTTTACCCGTTGAAAAAGTTTACACCAAATTATTGGAATATGCTAAAATTTATTGACAATCCTTATTTACACGAAGAAATACTAACTTTCATTACGATTTGTATCTTTTTTATTTTACGAATTGCTTCCTCAGAAATTGTAAGAAAGTTTGCCAAAATAAATGAGTCCTTAGAACACAGAACCAATCTTGTAATTAAGTACATCAACATACTAATTGGATTATTGGCCATCATATCGATTGTTATTATATGGGGCGTTAAACGAGAGCAAATTTTCTTATTCATTTCGTCTCTTTTTGCTGTTATTGGAGTTGCCTCTTTTGCGCAATGGTCCATATTAAGTAATATTTCGGCCGGAATTATTCTTTTTTTCTCCTACCCTTTTAAAATTGGTGACAAAATTAAAATACTGGATAAAGATTTTCCTTTAGAAGGTGAAATTGAAGATATAAAAGCCTTTTATATTGTCTTGAAGAATAACGATGACGAAAGAATTACCTATCCAAACAACCTATTAATGCAAAAAGGAATTTTATTAATTAAGCATACTTTTGAAGATCGAGAGTTTACCGACTAAATCATCTTATAAATTATTGTTAAAAAGGAAGCATTTCAATCTTCCTTTTTTAATTTTAGGCTCAATTTCATTTTTGGAATTAAAAAAACAAGAAAAATGACACGAAAAATTACGGTTATACTTTTATTAGTTACTTTATTACTTCAAGCACAAGCTCCTAAAAAATTAAATTCCAACCAAATTTTTGAAGAAGTTGAAAAGTTAAATTTCTTAGGAAAAGTGCTATACGTTGCTGCACATCCAGATGATGAAAACACCCGTTTAATTACCTATTTTGCCAATCATTATCATGCCGAAACTGCCTATTTATCTTTAACACGTGGCGATGGTGGACAAAATCTTATCGGACCTGAATTAAGAGAAAAATTAGGTGCCATTCGAACACAAGAATTATTAGCCGCACGAAATATCGATGGTGGTAATCAATTTTTTACCCGTGCTAATGATTTTGGTTATTCTAAAGAACCGAATGAAACGTTTTCCATTTGGAATAAAAAACAAGTCTTGGAAGATGTAATTCAAGTAATGGAAACCTTTCAACCTGATATCGTTATCAATCGTTTCAACCACAGAACTCCTGGTACTACTCACGGGCATCATACTGCTTCAGCCATGTTAAGTTTAGAAGCATATGACCAATTAAAAGTAAAACCTAAAAGAGTATTTTTCAATACTTCTTGGTGGTTTTACGGAAGTGAAGAAGCTTTTGAAAAAGCAGATAAATCTAATTTAATAGGTTTTAATGCCAATGTATATTATCCCTTAAAAGGGAAAAGCAATCATGAAATTGCAGCTTTAAGTAGAAGTCAGCACCAATGTCAAGGTTTTGGTTCAACCGGTACAAGAGGTGATGAAACCGAATACTTAGAATTATTAAAAGGAGATTTACCAAGTAATCATAACATTTTTGCTGGTATTGATACATCTTGGAAACGTATTAAAGGTGGTGAAGCCATAGGCAAAATATTACTCCCTATTCAAGAAAATTTCAATTTTAAAAATCCTGCCAGTCATATTCCAAACTTGGTAAAAGCGTATACTTTAATTCAAAAACTGGAAGATTCACATTGGAAAACCGAAAAAACCAAGCAAATTTTAAAAATAATTGAAGCTGCTAGTGGTTTGTATTTGGAAGCAATTACTTCAGTTGAAACTGCAACCAAAAATGAAAATATTACAATTACAATAGAAGCTATTAATCGCAGTAGTGCACCCATAAAGTTAATTAGCTATCGTCTTTTAAATCAAGATAAAAAAGAATACAAAAAAGAATTAACGAACAATGAAAAAGTAATCTTAGAAGAGAAGAATTTCACAATTCCTACTACAACAGATTATTCCAACTTATTTTGGTTAAAAGAAAAACCAACCGTTGGCATGTATCAAGTTAGCAATAAAACCATTCGTATTTATCCTGAAGAAAAACTACAGTTTCCAATCGTTTTCACTGTTGAAATAGAAGGCATTACCATTGATTTTGTGAAAAATATGGTATATAAAATGAACGATCGCAAAAAAGGAGAAACCTATATTCCTTTTACCGTTTTACCAGAAGTAACTTCAGAAATTGTAAATAAAGTTTCCATTTTTAATACCAATCATCCGAAAGACATCTTAGTCAAATTAAAAGCACATAAAAATAATAGTTCAGGTGTCGCTCTGTTACAAATTCCTTCAAATTGGACGGTGGAACCAAAAGAGATTCCGTTTGCAATAGCTACTAAAAATGAAGAACAAACTATTCGTTTTAAAGTGTATCCTCCAAAACAAGAAAGCAATGTTGATTTTAGTGTAGGCATCAAAACGGCTACGGAAAACCATCAATTCGAATGTGTTGAGATTCGATATGACCATATTCCAAAGCAAACTATTTTACAAGCCTCTGAAGGGAAATTGGTAAAATTAGATATTGAAACCAAAGGAAAAAACATTGGTTATCTTTTAGGTGCAGGTGATGAAGTAGGAAAATATTTGGAAAACATTGGTTACAACATTACCTATATTAATCCAACCGAATTACAAGCCGCTACATTAGCAAAATTTGATGCTGTTATTTTAGGAATTAGAGCCTTTAATACCGTTGAAGACTTAAAATTTAAGCAAAAAGAATTGTTTAAGTTTGTGGAAAATGGAGGTAATTTAATTGTACAATATAATACCACTAGTGGCTTACTTACTAAAGAAGTAGCACCTTATGAATTGTCTATTTCTAGAGATCGTGTGACCAATGAAAAAGCGGTTGTGACTTTTCTAGATCCTAAAAACCCTATATTAAATGTACCGAATAAAATAACCGCTAAAGATTTTGAAAATTGGGTACAAGAACAAGGTTTATACTATCCTGACAAATGGGACAAAGCTTTTACACCTATACTTTCTGCAGCTGATGATGGTGAAGAACAAAAACAAGGTGCTCTTTTAGTTGCAAAATATGGAAAAGGAAATTATATTTATACAGGTTTAAGTTTCTTTAGAGAGCTTCCAGAAGGAGTTTCTGGTGCCTATCGTCTTTTGGCTAACCTAATCTCATTAGATAAATAAAACAGTATGGAAAGAGAAAAAAACGAATGGAAAAGAAGTTATAATTATGTGCTCATTTTAAATGCGATATATATTTTAATTTTCGTTTTAATAATGGAAATCTACGCATAATATGGAATATTTAGATTGGATTGTACTTTCTTGTACTTTATTGTTTATTGTAGTTTATGGCGCTTTAAAAACCAAAGGAAGTGCAAATGTAAAAGATTACCTATTAGACAATAACGAAACCCCTTGGTTTACGGTTGGTTTATCGGTAATGGCTACACAAGCCAGTGCTATTACATTTTTATCCACACCAGGTCAAGCCTATCATGATGGAATGGGATTTGTTCAGTTTTATTTCGGACTTCCTTTAGCAATGATTGTAATTGCTTACACTTTTATACCTATTTATCATAAATTGAAAGTGTACACTGCCTATGAATATTTAGAACAACGTTTTGATATCAGAACGCGTACACTAGCTGCAGTTTTGTTTTTAATTCAAAGAGGTTTAGGAACGGGTATCACCATTTATGCTCCTTCTATTATTCTATCTGCTTTATTAGGTTGGAATTTAACCTTTTTAAATATTATTATTGGTGTTTTAGTTATCATTTATACCGTTACTGGTGGAACAAAAGCAGTAAATATCACCCAAAAACAACAAATGTTTGTCATTATTTCTGGGATGTTTATTACTTTTTTTCTCATCTTAAATTATTTGCCTGAAGAAATTGATTTTGGAAATATTCTCCATGTGGCTGGTGCGAATGGAAAAATGGATATTCTCGATTTTTCATACAATCCCAAAACAAGATATACTTTTTGGAGTGGTATTACAGGTGGTTTTTTCTTAATGCTATCTTACTTTGGTACAGATCAATCTCAAGTAGGCCGTTATTTAACTGGAAAATCGGTAAAAGAAAGTCAAATGGGACTAATTATGAATGGTGTTTTAAAAGTACCCATGCAATTTTTTATTTTATTGACTGGTGTACTTGTTTTCGTTTTTTTCCAATTTAATGATGCTCCTTTGCATTTTAATCCCAACAATGTTACTAAAGTAAAAGCTTCAACCTATAAATCTGATTATGAAAAAATTGAAGATAAACTTCACGTTGTAAACGAAGAAAAGAAAGTTGTTAATAAAATTTATGTAGAACAATTACAACATAATGATTATGATAATCCAGCTTTAAGAAAACAAATGGTAGCACTTTCCTTAAAAGAAAAAGAACTAAGAGAAGATGCAAAAGAAATTATCAAAAAAGTTGATTCTGGTTCTGAAACCAATGATAAAGATTATGTTTTTCTTTATTTTATTTTGCATTATTTACCCAAAGGTTTATTAGGATTGTTATTAGCGGTTATTTTTAGTGCTGCAATGTCCTCTAGTGCTTCCGGTTTGAATTCATTAGCAGCAACTACAGCAATTGATATTTATAAGAGAAATGTAGCAGATAAAAGTGACAAACATTATGTAACTGCAACTCAATATTTTACGTTATTTTGGGGTGTAGTTGCTATTGGTTTTGCCTGTATTAGTTCGCTATTTGAAAATTTAATTCAATTGGTAAATATAATAGGTTCTATTTTTTACGGAACCGTTTTAGGAATCTTTTTAGTAGGTTTCTATATCAAATATATTAAAGGTAATGCCATTTTTATTGGTGCCTGTTTAAGTCAAACCATCATCTTTATTATTTATTATTTTTACATTCATATTCAACCCGAAGATGATAAATTAAGTTATTTGTGGCTGAATTTTATTGGAGTTGTTTTAACGCTAGTGCTCTCCTACATTGCTCAATTATTTTCTGATAAACAAAATCAAACACCCTATAAAAAAGAGCTGGCATAAAGCTCTTTTTTATTTTAATATATTTTTCAATTCGTTTCGATATTGTGAAGCGTTTTTACCAGTATATTCATTAAAAAGTTTGTTAAAGTGACTAAAATTATTAAAACCACTTTCAAAACAAATTTTGGTAATACTTATGGGCTTTTCAGCGAGTAATTTACAGGCATGAACTAGTCGATATTCATTCACAAAAGCAGTAAAAGTCTTGTTGGTGATCTTCTTAAAAAAACGACAAAAAGAAGGAACAGTCATACTTACCAAGTCTGCTACTTGTTCTAAGGCTATAGACTCAAAATAATGGTTTTTCACATAATTAAATACGAGATTTATTTTGTCATTATCTTGCATTTGTGTAACCATTGAAAATCCGTCAGCATTTAAAAAGATACTATCTTTTGAATGCGCTAAATCATTTAAAATTTTCAAAAAACTTAACAATCGATCTAATGGATTCATTTTTTGCATCAATTCAATTTGGGAACCCACTCTATTTTTAGTTTCTTTCTCAAAAGCAATTCCTATTCGAGCGTGTTGCAATAAATTCTTAATCTTTTTCATTTCAACAATTTCAAAAAAATCTTCTCCTAAAAAATCAGGTTTCATTTGGATAACCGTTTCAACCGTATTACCTGTTTCTTCATTCGTAAATCCGCAATGGGGTAAATTACTTCCAATTAAGATTAAATCTCCATCTGTATAATACGAAAGGTGACTTCCAATTTGCCTTTTACCAGAACCTCCATTCACATAGACCAATTCTATTTCCGGATGATAATGCCAAATATCAGATTTATTATTGGTTTTCTCTGTATAAGACGCATAAGTAAAGGAACTTCCAAAAGAAGGAGCAATCGCTTCGAAAGATGGAGTAACGTTTTTCATAGATAATAAAGATAATGAATAAGATTTGTTTTATATACAAAATTCTATTTTTTAACCTAAATCGTTTTCGTGAAAGAAAAAATAGTATAGTTTCAATATAGACTTCAAATTTTAAAAAAATACTGGTAATTTATAAAAAAATGAATCGTATGCGTTTTTCCTACTTTTAGCATTGATGTACTTCAATAGTGTTGTAAAAACAGTAAAAATGAATACCACAAAATTAAAAACGTTCTTTTTTGGGAAACTGACAAAAAAAAGTATAAAAAATCACAATATTAACATGTACTAAATTAACCTAATATCACTAAAACGTTTTCGAAAAAGGTAATATAGTATATAAATTTGCAAATACAGTAGTGTTAATTGCTCACCACCCGCTCTAAATTTGCTTCATCGACAAACAAATAAGTATTAATTTAAAAACTACAATTATGAAAAGTCTTTTAAAATTATCTATGGTATTCGCAGTAGTTTTATCTACTATGGCAGTGCACGCAAATGACCTTGATTTTTTACTGTATGTAAAGAATAAAAATGGAAAACAAATTACTTTTTCTATAAATGCGATACAAGAAGCAACTATTACAATTTTAGACCAAGAAGGTCAAGAAATTTATGTTGAAAATGCAAAAGGAGAAAAAGGAATTAAAAAAACGTATAATTTAGAGCAATTCCCAGCTGGAAAATATATCCTAAAGGTAGAAAATAATCTAAAGAAAGTTTCTTATGAATTAGTGGTAACTGATGAAGATGCAACCCTTTCAACGAAAGGCATTTCAGAAACTTACAAAGTTACCATGACGAAAGAAAAATTGGCTAGTAACTAACATTAGAAATTAGTTCCATAAAAGAAAACTATATTTTGTTAAATAGTTAATTGAGATTTTAAACCAAAAAGCCGTTATTAAACTAACGGCTTTTTTTATATTTTTTAAGTACTAATTTATTTAGACCATTCAGCTATACTGTCTTTATTCATTTTCTCATAATCCGCATTACCTGCCTTTTTAGCTCCTTCTAATGAGGATTTAGCAGTAGCAATAGCTCCTTTTTTATCACCTGTTTTTGCCTGAATTAATGATTTTAATCGCAAATACCAAAAAGGTGTATCTCTATCGCTAGGTGCCATTTCAATAGCTTTATTGACCCAAGTTAATGCTTTATTCATATCATTATTGGATTGATAATAATATTGAGCAGCAGCAAAATAATCAGCGTAAGATGGTCCCGCTAAAGCTTTTTCAATACTTGCCATTGCAACTTCATTGGTAGGCACTGTAAAAGGTATTGACACATAGGTTCTTTCCCATGCTAAATCTAAAGTAGCCGAATCATTTGTAATATTATTGATAGCTATCGTGAAAGATTCTACCGAACGCATTAATGTTTCTGGTTTTACACTTACTCGCAAAGCAACTTTAGATTCGTCCCAATTTTCTGGTAAACCCCAATTATCAGTAGATGTATAAAAGATTACATCCCAACTATCTGCTTTTGGGGTGGTGTATAAAGCATACTTTCCTTTCTTTAAATCTTTTCCACTTACCTTAATATCTTGATCTACTGAAAAAGTAGTATTAGCATTGGCTCCAGTTCTCCAGTTTTTTCCATAAGGAACTAAATCTCCATAAACAGTTCTTCCTTTTGCTCCTGGTCTTGAATAATCAATCTGAATATCCGCCAAACCAACCATTTGATCAATTTTAGCAGCTGGACTCGCTTGAGGTGTTTTTACTTGTGCATAAGTTGATAGCATAGCCAATGCCAACAATCCAGTAAAAAATAACTTTTTCATCTTTTATTTTATTATTTTGTGTTATAAATAAGGTTTCTACGAAATTACTAAAAATCGCAGAGCTATATGTTAAGCTATTCCTAAAATTAAAATTATTTTGTTTAATATTTTCATATATTTGTTAAACAAAATAAGTTTATGAAAATTTATACTTTACATTCTAAACAAAATTTACCCATATCAATAACAGAGGCTTGGGAATTTTTATCTGATCCAAAAAATTTGAAAACGATAACTCCTGATTATATGGGATTTAACATTCTTTCAGGAGCAGATAAACCCATGTTTCCAGGACAGATTATCCAGTATATTGTTACACCTGTACTCAACATTCCTACAAAATGGGTAACCGAAATTACGCATGTTCAAGACAAAAAATATTTTGTTGATGAACAACGTTTTGGTCCTTATTCGCTTTGGCATCATAAGCATTTTCTAAAAGAAATACCTGGAGGAGTTGAAATGGAAGATATTATCGATTATAAAATTCCAATGGGAATCTTAGGTCAATTGGTCCATCCTTTTATAGTGAAACCCAAATTAGATGAAATTTTTGAGTACCGAAGAAAAAAGCTAATCGAACTTTTCGGTGTATACAAAGAATAAAAAGTTTATAGTTTCTAAAACAATTTTCAACTGACTCAACTTTTTAAAAAATATATAATGAAAAAAAATATAGTATTAATTGGAGGTTCGTATGGTATTGGTTATGCTTTATCCGAACTATTAAAAAGTGAACATAGCATTTATGTTGCTTCTCGAACAATTTCGAATTTAGATGCTTCTATCCATCATATTCCATTTGATGCGCATACACAAGAAATCAATTTAGAAATGTTACCCGATACTATTGATGGTTTTGTGTTTTTGCCAGGTAGCATTAATTTAAGACCTTTTAAAGGGTTAAAAATAGAAACTTTTGAAGAAGATTTAAAAATCAACTTTATCGATATGGTAAAAGTTCTTCAAAGTCTTTTACCAAAAATCACTGCTGCTCATCAGGCTAGTATCGTGCTTTTTAGTACGGTTGCTGTGGGAACTGGAATGCCGTTTCACACGAGTGTAGCCGCAGCAAAAGGTGCTATTGAAGGTTTTGCTAAAGCTTTGGCTGCAGAGTATGCTCCCAAAGTAAGAGTCAATGTAATTGCGCCTTCCCTAACCGATACTCCATTAGCAGATAAATTTTTAAACAACGATATCAAAAAAGAGAAAGCCGCGGAAAGACATCCGTTAAAAAAAATTGGTTCAGCTAAAGATATTGCAGAAATGGCTGCCTTTTTACTATCCGATAAAAGCAGTTGGATTACAGGACAAGTCTTTCATGTTGATGGAGGAATGTCAACCTTGTCGGTTAATGCCTAATTTAAAATTTTTATAATTTAAGGTTGTTTCATTTTGTTAGCGTAATTCTTTCAAACTCTTAAACCTTTAAACTCATAAACTATTTAAACCCTTATACAAAACTTATAATGAATATATTCTGGTTCAGAAGAGATTTACGATTAAATGATAATATAGGACTTTTTCACGCTTTACATGAAAAAGAAGAAGTATTGCCACTATTTATCTTTGATTCTACAATTTTAAACGAATTACCTAAGGAGGATGCTCGTGTGCAATTTATTCATGAACAATTAGAAAACATCCAGAAACAATTGGAGAAAAAAGGAAAATCGCTAGCCGTTTTCTTAGGGGAGCCTAAAAAAATATTCGAAAAATTAATCGAAGAAAATAAAATTAAAACCGTTTATACCAATCACGATTACGAACCTTACGCGCGTAAAAGAGATAAAGAAATATACCAATTATTTAAAGAACATGATATCGCTTTCAAAACAGCAAAAGATCAAGTTATTTTTGAAAAAGAGGAAGTGGTTAAAGACGATGGCACACCTTATGTAGTGTATACGCCTTATTCTAAAAAATGGAAAGAAAAATTACAAAACACCAAACTTACACAGTATAAATCGGAAGATAAATTAGATCAAATTGTAAAGCATAATTATCCTTTTTTAAGTTTGGAAGATATTGGTTTTAAACCAACAAAAATTAAACTCCCTGAATATAATGTTTCTGAAAAATTAATGCGTAATTATGAAGAAACTAGAAATTTCCCTGCGATTGATGGTACTTCATTATTAGGTATTCATTTGCGATTTGGTACAGTATCTATTAGAGAAATGGTGCAAAAAGCACAATCCGTTAAGAATGAAACTTTTTTGAAAGAGCTCATTTGGAGAGAGTTTTTCATGCAAATTTTATGGCATTTTCCCAAAACTACAACCGAAAGTTTTAAACCTAAATATGACGCTATTGAATGGAGAAATGACGAGAAACAATTCCAAAAATGGTGTGAGGGAAAAACGGGTTATCCTTTTGTTGATGCTGGTATGCGCGAATTAAACGCTACTGGTCATATGCATAATAGAGTGCGTATGATAGTCGCTAGTTTTTTATGCAAACATCTTTTGATTGACTGGCGTTGGGGTGAAACCTACTTTGCTCAAAAATTATTAGATTATGAACAAGCAAGTAATGTTGGTAATTGGCAATGGGCTGCTGGATCAGGTGTAGATGCGGCACCCTATTTTCGAATTTTTAATCCTACCGAACAAATTAAGAAATTTGACAAAGACTTGAAATACATTAAAAAATGGATTCCAGAATTAGATACTTCAAAATATCCAGAACCTATCGTAGATCATAAAGAAGCACGAGAAAGATGCTTAAAAGTCTATAAAAAAGCGTTGGATTAACCCAATTTCTTAATGGTTTCAGCATTAATTTCGCTAAAATCTGTAATAATTTGACTGGCCAAAGACAAATCTTGATTTTTAGAATTAACACTCGTATATCCAATGCAATAAATACCCGCTGCATGAGAGGCTTGCACTCCATTGGTACTGTCTTCAATTACTATACAATTTTCTTTAGGATGAATGGATAAACTGGCAGCATGTTCAAAAATAGCAGGATGTGGTTTCGATTTTGGAAAATCTTCGCCCGAAACAATATGACTGAAATAAGCATGCAAGTTAAAGCGATTGAAAACACGATTAATGGTACTTTTGGAAGCTGATGAGGCTACAATTAATTGAAAGCCATTCGCATACAAGTCTTTTATCAAATCTTCAACACCGTCAATTAAATATAAATCAGGTTTGGAATCAAAAGCATCATTGAAAAGATGTCTTTTTCGTAAAATTAAGTCTTCCACTTCTTGTTCCAATTGAAACAAATCTTTTACTTTTTGAAAAACATTTCGAGTGGAATTCCCTGTAAAACTCGCATAAATTTCATCGGATACAGAAATATCTAACTCTTTAAAATGTTGGTGATAAGCATAATGGTGTACGGGTTCTGTGTCCACAATAACACCATCCATATCAAAAATAACCGTTTGAATCATTTCTAAAAAATTTTGCACAAAAATACTATTAAAAAGATTTGTGACCAATGGATTAAACCTTTTTAATTATCTTTAGTCTTATCTACAAATAGAATAAAATTGCAAGACGAAAAGGTATTCATTGAACGTTTATTAGATCCGAAAACGCAACAAGATGCGTTTCGGGAACTGTTACAATTGTACCAAAAACCCTTGTACAATCACATTCGAAATATTGTTTTAAATCATGACGATACCGATGATGTTTTACAGAATACTTTCTTAAAAATTTTTCAAAACATTGCTAAATTTAAAGGAGAAAGCAAATTGTTCTCTTGGATTTATCGGATTGCTACCAATGAAGCTTTGACGCTTTTACAACAAAAAGCAAAAAAATCGGGCATTAGCAATGAAGAAGTGCAGCAAAAAGAATTGAATAAACTCGAAAGTGATGTTTTTTTTGATGGTAATGAAATCCAACTCAAATTACAAAAAGCGATTGCACTATTACCCGAAAAACAGCAATTAGTGTTTAAAATGAAGTATTTTGAAGAATTAAAATATGAAGAAATTTCAGAAATTGTAGACACCTCTGTGGGTGCTTTAAAAGCCAGTTATCATTTAGCCGTGAAGAAAATAGAAGAATATTTAAAAACGAATTAAACCATTTTAAAAAAATAAAGTCTAATCCATATGAAAGATTTTAACTTAGATACACAACCCAAAATAAAAACGGGATTTCAGGTTCCGGAAAACTATTTTGAGCAATTTGAAGCCAAAATGATGGAACAATTGCCTCAAAAAGAAACCAAAGTAGTATCTTTATTTCATAAAAAACAAATTTGGATTTCCAGTATTGCAGCTGTGTTGTTAGTTATGATTGCGATTCCTGTTTATCAATCCATGTCAAAAGATACGACTATAGAAGCTACTACTTTAGAAAATTATTTAGTGAGTGAATATTCTACCTATGATATTATCGATAAATTGAGTACCGAAGACATTAATGCTTTGGAAAACGATTTAACTTTAAATGAGGATGCTGTAGAATCGTATTTATTAGATACACAAAACATTGACTACTATTTAAATCAATAAGAATGAGAAAAAAATTAACCCTATTACTAATTTTAATAGTTAGTGTTTCATTTGCTCAAGGAGGAATGAAAGAGAAAAAAGAAAAAATTAAAGCTTTAAAAGTAGCTTATATTACTGAAAAGCTTGATTTAACAACGGAAGAAGCTCAAAAATTTTGGCCTGTTTATAATGCTTTTGATGACAAACAGTTTGAAATTAAACACAATAAAATGAAAGCTATTGTCAATCAGTTTGAAAATGGAGGTTTTGAATCTTTATCCGATAAAGAAGCGTTGGATTTGATTACCAAAATGGAGGATTATGAAGATGAGATGCATGCTTTAAAGAAAAGGTATTTAAAAGACTTATTAAAAGTATTGCCTCCAAAGAAAGTCATTCGACTGAAAAAAGCGGAGGACGAATTCAATCGCAAATTATTACGCGAGTTTAGAGGACGAAAAAATTAAAAAAAGCACCAAATGGTGCTTTTTTTAATTTATAAATTAGTAACAATCAGAATTTATTACTCCTTAAACTTCAACTCCACTACTCTATTTCTACCAGCTGCATAGGCTACCGAATCATTTTGAAAACGAAGGGTGTATAAATCTTTATCTTCTGCTAATTTTTTCCAAGTGGCTCCACTATCATTTGAAAAATGTACGCCTGTTCCTCCTACACAAACTAACGATTTTCCTTCACTTTTTGGTACAAATTGCACACAAGAAGCATATCCAAAACCCGTATTTTGTCCTACTAACTTCCAAGTTTTACCGCCATCTCGCGTCATCGCTTTATTATCTACGTTGGCTTCTTGTTTTTCATAATCTCCACCAGCAATAAAACCAATCTTTTCATCGTAAAAATCGGCTGTAAAAATACCGGTCATTGCTTTTCCCTGAACAATAGGAGTTTCATATACTTGCCAACTCATTCCTTTATCTTTACTCACAAAGCAACGGGCTTTTTTCCCTCCAGAAACAATGAAAATCGAATTGCCACGTAAAATAACATTGGTATTACTGGCTGCAAAAGCGGCTTCACCTTCCTCTACTTTTGGTAATTTTTCACAAGGTACTTTTTGCCATGAATTGCCACCATCATTCGTAATAATAATATTCAAACAATCGGAAACAGGGTCACCCATTGCAACACCAAAACGATCATCTAAAAACTGCATACTATCATAAAAAACTTTTTCATTTTTTTCTTGGTAGACCAATTTCACTATGGTTTTATCTTTATTAATTTTGTATAACAAACCAGAATTGGCAACACTCAACACAAAAACTCCTTCTTTCGTTTTAGCGATACTTCTAAATTCTGGATGCAAGGAATCTTTACTAATTCTTCCTCTAAATTTTTTATTTGTTTTCAAATCAATGGCACCATATTTCCCATTGTTTCCTGCAAACCATAACTGATTGCTGTCTATTACGATGGCACGAATGCTAATTGAATCTTCATGAAGGGTATTGATTTCAATTTTAGAAAAAGCTGTTACTTCAAAATCTTGTTCAATCTGTTGCTGCTTACAGGATAATATGGTGACCAATAAACCGAAAAGGAGTATCGTTTTTTTCATTTTAAAATTTTAAGAACACGAATGTACAATTTATTTTTAATTATCAGAATTGTTCCCTTATACGAAGGAGTTGAATTACAATGCTTGATTTTATAATTATAGTAACCGAATCTGTAGGTACGCGAAGTATTTGACTTTTTCAAGATTTCTTAGCAAATAGCAAGCAATACGCTATAAAAAATAGTTAATCAATTAAAAACACTTTTAACTTTCGACTTTCGACTTTCGACTTTGGACTTTCGACTTTCGACTTCCACATGATATTTATCATTTTTAGCCTGCAACAGTCTTTTTACATTTGAATAAATTTTGTACCATGAGTTTGATTCAAAAATACAATGTTCCTGGACCAAGATACACCAGCTACCCTACTGTTCCTTATTGGGAAGAAGATTTCTTTTCGGTTGACCAATGGAAAAAAGCATTAAAAGAGTCTTTTATACATTCCAATACTACTGAAGGAATTAGTTTATACATACACTTACCTTTTTGTGAAAGTTTGTGTACTTTTTGTGGTTGTAACAAACGCATTACCAAAAGGCATGAGGTAGAACATCCCTATATAAAAGCCGTTTTAAAAGAATGGGAATTGTATTGCGAACTATTACCTCAACGACCACAAATTAAAGAAATTCACTTGGGAGGTGGCACACCAACCTTCTTTTCTCCTGAAAATTTAACGCTATTAATTGAAGGTTTATTCATTAATGCAGATAAAGCAGAAAATTATGAATTTAGTTTTGAAGGGCATCCGAATAATACTACGTATACCCATTTGCAAACTTTATATGATTTAGGTTTTAGACGTGTGAGTTTTGGAGTGCAAGATTATGCGGAAAAAGTACAAAATGCTATTCATAGAAAACAATCCTTTCATAATGTTGCTAAAGTAACGTTTTGGGCAAGGGAAATTGGTTACACTTCAGTAGGACATGATTTAATATTTGGGTTACCGTTTCAAACTTTAGACAATGTATTAGATACTATTTCAAAAACGAATTCGTTACAACCCGACCGATTGGCTTTTTACAGTTATGCCCATGTACCTTGGATTAAAGGAAATGGTCAACGTGGCTTTAATGATGAAGACTTACCCAAAGACGACTTAAAAAGAGAACTGTATGAAAAAGGGAAATTAGAATTATTGAATCGCAACTATGTTGAAATAGGTATGGATCATTTTGCTTTAAAAAACGATAGTATGACCACCGCTTTTCAAAATGGAACCTTGCATCGCAATTTTATGGGATACACCGCTTCAAAGACAGAAGTTATGATTGGGCTAGGCGTTTCTTCTATTAGTGACTCCTGGAACGCTTTTGCACAAAATGAAAAAACGATAGAAGCGTATTATGAAAAATTAGATAAAGACGAATTACCTGTTTTTAGAGGCCATCTTTTAAACCAAGAGGATTTAATCATTCGCAAGCACATTTTAAATTTAATGTGCCAATTTCAAACGTCTTGGGAAAATAAAAAGGCATACTTTCCTGAAATTGAACAGATTTTACCTCAACTTAATGAAATGGAAAACGATGGTTTATTAGAAATAAAAAATCAAACGATTATAGTAACTGAAAAGGGAAAACCTTTTGTAAGAAACATTTGTATGGCTTTTGATTTGAGATTAAACCGAAAAGCACCTCAAACCCAATTGTTCTCTATGACGATTTAGATTTATTGATGATTCGATTGTTAGATAGTTCGATATTGGGAACATAGATTTAAGAAATTAAAACAATTTTAAAAAATAGTTTTATTATCTATAACTATTTATCAAACAATCTAAAAATGCAACCATCGAATCATCCAACCATCAAATAATCGAATCATCGAACACCTTATTCATTAACTTAAACCCCTATTTTTAGGTCCTGAAGTGGTCGTTTTAGGTTTTTAACCCAAAATTTTACGTTGGGTAACCTAAACTTTTACGCTAGATAACCTAAACTTTTACGTCCTAGACCCAAAATTTTAGGTTCGGAACCTAAAATTTTACGTAGGGAGACGTAAAATTTTACCCTCATGGACGTAAAATTTTACCTCAAGGACCTAAAGTTTTATGTTTACAGCTTAAAATTTTATCCTAAAGACTTAAAATTTTAGGTTTTTGACTTGTGTATTTCCTAGAAATAAAACTTTTTAGAACAGTCTTCTACTATTATTTTTTTACAATAAAGAGTAAAAAGTTATATTTACTATTGAATAAGTTATATTCAATATTCCTAAAAACATACATTGATAATGAAAAAACTCTTTTTAGCACTCCCTTTTCTATTAATTTCATGTAATTCTGAAATGAATTTAGAGAAAATATATGAGACTACCTACGAATTACATATTGCAGAAAACAATACATACAACAAAAGTTTACTTGATAATATTAAACTTAAACTGGTTAAGTTAAAAAATGCAAATGCATTTAATAAAATTAAAGACTGCGATAGTTTATCAAAACACTATTTTGAATATTTAGAAACCATTGAAAATCAAATGAAACAAAATGGAAGTGAATTGTTTTTTGATGGTGATGTCTATTCAAAAACAGGAAAGACTTATGAAGAAAAGACTGAAAAATACATTTCTGAAATAGGAAAACTTACAAATTCTAAAAATTTTATTCAAAGGTTAAATTTAGTTTTCAGTATGAAAGACATTAAATCAAAAGATGGTATATTTATTCGTTATCTTGATTATTATTTTAGAGGTTTTCCAAAAATTCAATCTGTAACTTTTATCAATGACAAAAAAAGAAACGTATTAGAGTTTGAAAATGAGCTTATTAATGAAATAATTATATCTAATATTGAATAAAGTTACTATTTACTCTTATGAATAAAGAAAATTTAGAAAACAAAATAACCGATGCAACTTCACGCTTAATTACTATGGCTAGTGATTTTTGCTGGAATACCCTTTCTAAAAATTGCTATTATATATTATCGGAAATTGATGAAACTATTGGTAAAATTTTATTTGAAAAAAATAAAATTAGAAAAAAAGTTAATGAAGTTAAAACTCCTAAACATTTAGAAGAAATTACTCAAGATTTAGCTTTACTTTATACTAATCTGTATGATATAAATTTCTACATTTATAAGGCTACAAAAGATAAAACCATTATTGAGATTAAATATTTTCTAAAAACTTCTCATACTAAAGATTTCTATGAAACGATAAAGAACAATGATTCCATGTGGCATTGTAAAGTGGCTATACCTCCTTATTTAAGTTCTATTGGAAAGCCTATAAAAGAAAAAAAGAAGTTTGATGTTAATTGGCAATTAGGTGGAATAAGATATGAATGGAATCTTTTTTTATATCGTTTTAAGTATTATTTGTATAAAACTAGAAAAGGATTCACAAACTTTTAATGCTGTAAGCATCTCATGAGTAGCACACACATAATATTACTTGCTGAATGAGACCCTTACAGGGTGACAAGATTGCGAGTAATTAATCACTTTTACAAAACAACCTTAAACAATCTTAAACCATTCCTATCTAATGACAATTGGCTTCTGCTTGTACAAAAAGACTAGTCGTACTAGGAGAAACATACGGAATATTTAAGCCTAAACCTCTTATTATAAATAAAACTCCAATACAAACTGCAAGAATTGGAATAGCTTTCTGAATGGAATTTCTTATAGGATTTGTAATTAAATTGGAGAGCATAACCACCAAGCTCATCAAAGGAACGGTTCCTAAACCGTAGAGTACCATATAGAAAATACTATATTGTATATTAGGCATAGCCAAGGCGCCAAAAAGGGCTACATAAACCATTCCGCAAGGTAAATATCCGTTTAGTAATCCAATCGTAAACAAAGATGAATAGGATTTCTTTTTAAACTGCTTTCCTAAGCTACTTTTTACTTTTGAAATGATCTTATAAACAGGTCTTGAAAAATTATATTGGGCTAAAGTTTTTTCTGGAAGGAGTGCAATGAAAATCATAAGTACACCTACAATAATCGATAATTGCTGTTGCATCCCTGCCAAGAAAAAACCTTTACCCAATACCCCAAAAACCAATCCTAAAGAACTATAAGCAAACAATCTGCCTAAATGATACACTAGAATTTGTATTGTTTTCTTTGCTTTATTATTGCGATCTACAGGCAACATCATAGCAATAGGTCCGCACATGCCTATGCAGTGAAAACTACTGATTAAACCAAATAGAATAGCGGTGTAAAGCATTTTTTTGACTGTTAACTGTTGTGAGTTATGTGTTATGTGTTATGTGTTTGTGTTTAAAAGTAGAAACGTGATTTTTAGCCCCGATTATAACGGCATCCTTTTCTTTTTGCTTTTCGAGTGTGCTCAAAGTGACAAAAAGAAAAGATACAGTGAAAAGCGGGACGATTATTTTACCGAAGTACATTTACTGTGCTTCTAAAAAAATAATAATGCTTTTGTATCGTTCAGCTGTCAACTTTCAACTTTCAAAGTTCGACTTTCGACTTTTGACTAATAATAAATCGACTGTTTGTTTCGATATGGAACTCCCTTATATTCCCACTCAATGGTTATGTCCCAAAGACCGCCTACCAAATTACTTTTAGGTATGAGCAAATTTGAAGAAGACAATGAAATTTCCATTTCAGCATCTAATTTCTGGTTAGACGGTCTATATAAGGACACTTTTCCAGTAATGGCAGTGTAATCAAAATCTTTTGGAAAGGTAATTTGAATGCCTTCCGATACTTTATCTATTGTAACTTTATTAACTAAGGCATTCGCATTGGAAGCTCTATCGATATTCCCTTGTACCTTTAATTCTTGTTGGTAATAATTTTCTGTTACCAATTCGTTATCGTATTTAGAATTGGATTGCACCTTGAACACAAAAAACAAGATGAATGTCATGAACAATCCGAAAGCAATTACAATTCCTGTTCCCCAATTTAGTTTCATATTTATTATTTTTAAGAGCAACGAAATAATCGTCTTCTCTATTATTATTTTATATCTGTCGTCAGTTCGAGTGGTTTTTACGTAATGAAATGGAGTAAAAAATGTATCGAGAACCCCAGTGTAAAAAACAAAACTTCTCGACTGCGCTCGAAGTGACAACTATTTTAATTAAAAGACCTTGGTCCTAAGAAAGTAGTTGTGGTAGTTTCAATTAATTTTCCATCATTGTACACCCCAATTTTTACTTTCATTTTATCTTTCTTGACTTCGTTTGTAGGAATTTCTATAAACAAAGTACCTTGGTATAAATCTTCTTTTTGAACCACGATGTGTTTGTTTCCTACCAATCGAATAACCCCTTCCGGCTTTTCTAGTTTAAAAGAAACATTTTCAAAATCTTTAACCGTTTTATTTACAATTTTAAAGGTGAAAACATTACTTATTACATTTCCTTTTTGTTCGTATAACTGTCCTGGTAATCGAAATACATTGGCTTCAACATCATTTCGTAAAAACAACAAACCAATTAAAATACCTATCAGAATAGCTAATACAGCAATGTAACCTTTCATTCTGGCAGTGAGTTTGAACTTTTCCTTTTTTACAATTTCATCTTCACTTGCATACCGAATTAATCCTTTTGGTAAGCCTACTTTATCCATAATGGTATCGCATTCATCGATACAAGCTGTACAATTGATACACTCTAGTTGGGTTCCATTACGAATATCAATTCCTGTGGGACAAACCACGATGCATTGTTTACAATCGATACAATCTCCTTTTCCAGAGGCAGCACGATCTTCTCTTTTATCCCATTTGGCTCTTCCTTTCTCCCCTTCTCCTCTAACGTGATCATAGGCCACATTGATGGATTTATTATCTAATAATACACCTTGCATTCTTCCATAAGGGCAAGCAATAATACACACTTGTTCTCTAAACCAGGCAAATACAAAATAAAATACGCCAGTAAAGATTAATAAAGCAATTAGAGTACTGATATTTTCTCTAGGACCTTCTTCAATGTATTCTAATAGTTTATCACTCCCAATTAAATAGGCTAGAAAAACATTCGCAATAAGAAAGGAAATGATAAAGAATACCAACCATTTTGTAAGTCTCTTTCTAATTTTTTCTGCATTCCAATCTTGCTTGGCTAATCGCATTTGTGCCCCTCTATCACCATCAATCCAATATTCAATTCTTCGAAAAACCATTTCCATAAAAATGGTTTGCGGACAAAACCAACCACAGAATATTCTACCAAAAGCTACTGTAAATAAGGTTAATCCCACTACTCCAATAATCATCGATAAAACAAAAATATAGAAGTCTTGTGGCCAAAACGGAAACCCAAAAATGGAAAACTTTCGTTCTAAAACATTAAATAATAAAAACTGGTTGCCATTGATTTTTAAAAATGGAGCAGACAATAAAAATGCTAATAGAAAATAGCTCAGCAGTTTTCTTTTATCATAATATTTTCCAGAAGGTTTTTTAGGAAAAATAAAATTTCGTTTTCCTTCTTCGTTTATAGTAGCTATGCTATCTCTAAAGCTTTCGTCTGGTATATTGGACATAACGTTAATTTAAATTGGGTTAAAAAAGAGGTTTATAATACACCACTAATTTACTATTTCGCCACGATGGAATCAGTAACTTTTGTTACCGCTTCTGTTATTTCTTCCGTAGTATTTTCTACTGTATCATTAGCTGTTTTCTCTACCCAAAGTTCCCCTTCAGGAGCTTTTGCGTTTTCAGGATTAGAACCTTGCAAAGAGAGAATATAACTGGCTAATTTTTGAATATCGGTAGGTTTAATAACTTCTTTCCAAGGAGCCATTACACTATTTTTAGGACTACCTTCAGAAATTACTTTAAAAATGTTTTTAATTCCTCCTCCATTAATCCAATAAGCATCTGTTAAGTTCGGACCAATATTTCCTTCTAAATTTTCTTTATGACAAGAAGCACAATTATTATCCGTAAATATTTTCTTCCCCTCTGCAATACTAGCAGCATCTGTCATTAAGATTACATTTTCAAGATTTACTGGATCTGGAGCATTTTTCAAATATTCTTCATGTTCTTTCTGTGCTTCTAGCATCGCCATTTCATATTCTTCTTTTTGTGTATAATCACCTACAATATGAAAACGTACCAAATACACTACAGCAAAAACAATACAAGCATAAAAAAGGTACACCCACCAAGGAGGCAATACGTTATCCAATTCTTTAATGCCATCGTAATTATGATCTAACATTACGTCTGCTTCTTGCTCAATAGCTTTTGAACGCGTTAGCTTTTTCATAATATTTTTATAGAAGGCACTTTCTGTAAAGGGTAGTGCTTGCGCTTCTTCCAATTGCTTTTTCTGTTCTTCATTTAATAATTGATAGGTAACTTTATCAACCGCACTAATTACTATTTCTATTGCTATTAAAAGAAATAGAAAAACAAATAAGAAAACAGCCACCATTGGATACTCCATAAAAGCGGGCTTTTCACCAGAATCTATAAAGTATTCCATTCCTGCAAACACCGTTGCAAAGATTACTGGAACTCTAACATATGAAGGAATAATATTTTTCATAGATATAATTTATTTTTGTAATGGATATATATACACTATTGTAATTTGTCCTTAAGAGGTAATTCACTCAATTCTTTAATCTTCTCTTTTTTATAGGTAAAAACCCATATAAATAGCACTAAGAAGAACGTAAAGAAAATGCTTAAGGAAAGTATCGGGTAAATTTCTACACCTGCAATAGTTTCTAAATTATGTTTGATAAATTTTAACATACTTCTTATTTTTTAGGGTTATCTTCTTTTGTAATATCAGTTCCTAAGCGTTGCAAATAAGCAATCAAAGCAGTAATTTCTCTGTCTTTAACTGGTACAAAGGCAGTACCACTTGTTGCTTTTTGTTCGTCAAAAGATTTCTTGATATCTTCATTTTTCATCAGATTTGCTTCAATTTTAGCTGCTTGTTCTTCCATAGTTTTATAAGCATTTTTCACTTCCTCATCTGTATAAGGAACACCTAATTGTTGCATAACCTTCATTTTCTCTTGTGTTGTAGAAGTATCTAATGTATTTCGAATTACCCATTTATAACCCGGCATAATAGAACCAGAAGAAGTACTTTGCGGATCCCATAAATGGTTAAAGTGCCAATCGTCTGAACGTCCACCGTTATTTGGTTTACCAGAAACTCCTTCACGAGCTAAATCTGGACCTGTACGTTTAGAACCCCACAAGAAAGGATGGTCATACACAAATTCTCCCGCTTTTGAATATTCTCCATAACGAACTACTTCAGAGCGGAAAGGTCGTACCATTTGAGAGTGACAATTATTACAGCCTTCTCTAATATAAATATCTCTACCTTCCAATTCTAAAGGAGTATAGGGTTTTACACTAGCAATGGTTGGTATATTAGATTTCACCATGATAGTTGGTACAATTTGTAAAATACCTCCAATTAAAATCGCAATCGTTGCTAAAATGGTCAACTGAATGGGTTTTCTCTCTAACCAAGGGTGGAATTTCTCACCTTTTAATCTTCCAGAAGCAATTTTAGTTAAAGCAGGTGCTTCAGCTAATTCATCTTCTACTGGTTTTCCAGCCATTACAGTACGAGCTACATTATATACTAATACTAGTAATCCAATTACAAATAGAGTTCCTCCAATAGCTCTCATTAAATACATAGGCATAATTTCAGTAACTGTTTCTAAGAAATTTCCATATTGTAAGGTTCCATTTGGTTGAAACTGTTTCCACATAGAAGCTTGTGTAAAACCAGCAACATACATTGGTAACGCATATAAAATAATACCTAAAGTACCTATCCAAAAATGGAAATTAGCTAATGCTGTAGAATATAATTTGGTTTTAGTCATTCTTGGAACCAACCAATAAATCATACCAAACGTCATGAAACCGTTCCATGCTAATGCACCTACGTGTACGTGAGCTACAATCCAATCTGTAAAGTGAGCAATGGCATTTACATTTTTAAGAGATAACATCGGTCCTTCAAAAGTTGCCATTCCATATCCTGTGATACCTACTACAAAAAACTTTAAAACAGGTTCGGTTCTCACTTTATCCCAAACACCTCTTAAGGTTAATAAACCATTAATCATTCCTCCCCAAGAAGGAGCAATAAGCATTATAGAAAATACAACTCCTAAATTTTGAGCCCAGTCTGGTAAAGCGGTGTATAATAAATGGTGTGGACCCGCCCAGATATAAATAAAAATTAAGGACCAAAAGTGAATAATTGATAATCGATAAGAATAGACAGGTCGATTGGCTGCTTTTGGTACAAAATAATACATCAATCCAAGAAAAGGAGTGGTTAAAAAGAAAGCCACTGCATTATGACCATACCACCATTGTACTAAAGCATCTTGTACACCTGCATACACTGAATAACTTTTTAAAGCAGAAACAGGTACTTCCAAACTATTAAAAATGTGTAGTACAGCAACCGTTACAAAAGTAGCTATATAAAACCAAATCGCTACATATAAATGACGTTCTCTTCTTCTTAAAATCGTCATAATCATATTAATTCCAAATACTACCCAAATGACAGCGATGGCGATATCTATGGGCCATTCTAATTCTGCATACTCTTTGGATGTAGTATAACCTAAAGGTAACGTAATAGCTGCAGCAACAATAATTAACTGCCAACCCCAGAAATTAATATTACTTAATACATCGCTATACATTCTGGTTTTTAGTAAGCGTTGTAACGAATAATAAACTCCTGCAAAGATAGCGTTACCTACAAAGGCAAAGATAACTGCATTCGTGTGTAATGGTCTTAATCTTCCAAAACTTAACCATGAAATTCCATCGGTCATATTTGGAAAAAGAAACATAAAGGCAACTGTGAGACCAACGAGCATACCTACAACTCCAAACAAGATACTTGCATAAAGGAATTTCTTTACAATTTTGTTATCGTAATAAAATTGTTGCATTTCCATAATTAGATTGATTTTTGTTTTTCTACTTTTATTATTTTACTTGGGCTTTTTTTAATTTCATCGTCAAATAGTATTCTGACTGATGGCGTATAATCGTCATCAAATTGTCCACTTTTTACTGCTTTGATAAAAGCAATTAAGAAGACAATAGCAACTACTATACTTACTGTGATTAAAATATAAATAACACTCATACCTTAAATTTATGTTAACAAAGTTAGGGGGACAGTTTTTCAAAAAATATGATATTTATCATGCTTCCATTTATTTTTGAAAGACCCCATCACAAAGCCATTTTTCTATTCTTTCTTGCGTAATAATTACTCATTACGGTTACAAAACTTACTATGGTTATTGAACTTAATGGCATAATGATAGCAGCAACCAAAGGAGATAAATTACCAGATACAGCAAAGGACAAACCAATTAAATTGTATAGCAATGACAAACCAAAACTCATATAGATAGTTCGCATGGCACTCTTTGCATATTGCAGATAATAATGAATGTTGGAAAACTCACTCGCATCCATAATTCCATCGCAAGCAGGAGAAAACACATTTACATTTTCAGAAATGGAAATGCCCACATTACTTTGTGCCAATGCACCTGCATCGTTTAACCCATCACCTACCATCATTACATATTTGCCTTCTTTTTGAAGATTTTCTATGTATTGTAATTTTTGCTCAGGTTTCTGATTAAAAATGAATTGAGTATTCTCGGGTAACATTTTTTCCAAAATCTTTCTTTCCCCATCATTATCTCCTGATAAAATGGTTAACGAATAGCTTTTAGATAAGGATTCAAATAATTCTTCTAAGCCTTTTCTATATTGATTATTAAATATAAAACTGCCTTTATATATACCATTAATCGCAATATGTACTTTTGTTTTCTTATGGGTATTTTCACTGATATGTTCTAAATAGTCTGAAGAGCCGAGTTTTACAATTTGATTGTTAAAAGTTGCTTCAATACCTTTACCAATTATTTCTTCAAAATGAGAAGGCACTACTTTTTCTACTTGAGGTAAAAAATCATACAACCTTCTACTTAAAGGATGATTAGAACCTCGCAACGTATTTTTTAAAAGCCCAATTTCTTCTTGTTTTAATGTGTTTCCTTCATAGGTAATTGAAGTCTTTTTATTTGTTGTTATGGTACCTGTTTTATCAAAGACTACAGTATCAACTTTTGCCAATTGCTCTATAACAACTGCATTTTTTAAATACATTTTTTGCTTTCCCATAATTCGTAAAACATTACCCAATGTAAAGGGTGCTGTTAAAGCTAAGGCACAAGGACAAGCCACTATTAATATAGCTGTAAGTACATTAAAAGCAGTAGTAACATCAATAAATAACCAAAAAACAAAAACCGAAAATGCAAAAACCAAAAGTATAGAAGTAAAATAGCGACTTACTTGGTCTGTAATCGTTTTGTGCTTTTGTTCTATTTTCTTTTGGAATACATCATTACTCCACAATTGAGTTAGATAACTTTGAGAAACCGTATACAATACTTCAATTTCTATATTTTTACCATTTAATTTTCCTCCTGCAAAAACTTTATCACCCGATTTTTTTTCAATAGGTACTGCTTCACCTGTTACAAAACTGTAATCGATAGCCGCTTTTTCAGAAATTAAAACTCCATCTACAGGTAACAATTCTTGATTGCGTATTAACAATCGATCTCCTTTTTCAATATCATATATTTGTATAGGCGCTTCAGAACCGTCTGCATTCAGTTTTGTAATAGCTATCGGAAAATAGGACTTATAGTCTCGTTCAAATGAAAGAAAATTATAGGTTTTTTGTTGGAATAATTTACCTAACAACATAAAGAATACTAAACCTGTTAAGCTATCGAAAAAACCTTGTCCGAAATTGAAAACAATGTCAATGGTACTGCGCACAAACATTACTATAATTCCTAAAGCAATAGGAATATCAATGTTTAGTAACTTTGATTTTAAACTTTTATACGCTGAAACATAATAATCACTCGCTGAATATAAAAAAGATGGTAAAGAAAGCGCAAAAATCAACCAACGGAAAAAGCCTCTGTATTGATTGATCCAATATTCTTCTACTTCAAAGTACTCTGGAAATGACAATAACATGATGTTTCCAAAACAAAAAAAGGCAACACCCAGTTTATAAATTAAACTTCTATCTACATTTTTCTTTCCTGAATCAAAATTTTCTAAACTGATATAAGGTTCGTAACCAATAGAACTTAAAAGATAAGTTATCTCTTTTAATGAAGTCAATGATGTATTAAAAGTTATCCTTACTTTCTTTTCAGGAAAATTCACTTGAGAAGTCGTTATACCTTCTTGTAGTTTCTGTAGATTTTCCAAAATCCAAATACACGAACTACAATGTATATGAGGAATGTAAAGTGAAACAATACTGGTATTAGCCTCTTGAAAATCGAGGAGTTTACTACTAATTTTTTCATCGTCTAAAAAGTCATATTTTCCAATAATATCTTGTGGTGTTACTCCTGGAGCATTTTCAAAATCATAATAACACGTCAAATCATTTTGACTGAAAATTTCGTAAACCGTTTTACAACCGTTACAGCAAAATTCTTTTTCATCAAAATAAATAGCCTCATTATCAACCATTTCATTACCACAATGGAAACAATTTTTTGCATCCATAATTTGCTCATTTTTACCTGTAACAAAGGTTGCAAATGGTTCTAATTTAAAATATGATATTTGTCATACTTTAAGTATATTTGAAAAAAAATATCCCCAATTATGAGTAAGTGCGAACAATGTATCGTTAGACAGTTTAACTCTATTAAAGCTCTAACAAAAGATCAGTTAGTTCAAATGGCTAATTGTAAAACTTCTTACACTATTAAAAAAGGTGAACCTATTTTTGAAGAAGGAGAAACTTTAAATGGAGTATATTGTATTAAAGATGGTGTTTGTAAATTATCCAAATTAAGCTCAAATGGTAAGGATCAAATTGTGAAATTAGTCAAAGCCGGTGAACTTTTAGGACAACGTTCTATGATTAGTGAAGAATCTGCAAATCTCTCCGCAGTTGCTTTAGAAGATATGGAAGTTTGTTTTGTACCAAAAAACGAAATATTGCAATTTTTCAATCAAAATAATGATTTCTCCATGAATGTAATGAAAACGATTTGTGGCGATTTAAAAGAAGCTGATGATCATATGGTCGATATGGCTCAAAAAACCGTAAAACAACGCTTAGCAGAAACACTTCTCTATTTAGAAGATACTTTTGGTAAAAATGATGATGGAAGCATTCGTATTCAACTCTCAAGAGAAGAATTAGCGGGAATGATTGGAACAGCGACCGAAAGTTGTATTCGATTATTATCAGAATTTAATAAAGCTAAAAGTATTGAATTACAAGGAAAAAAGATTTTTATTAAAGATAAAAAAGTACTACAAAAAATAAGCTAAATAATTTTTGGCACAATAATTGGTTTCTATTTCATGTAATATAAAACATGAATACTTATGAAAACGAATTTACTTACCGGAATATTTAGTTTTTTCTTCGCGATTGGTTCATTTGCACAAGATAAAACAACTGTTACAGCCAACAGTAGCGATATAAGTGATAATTTAGACTTACGTGCAGTTGCCACTATTTTTGGTGATGCTGCTGACTTAGAAGACTTTGAAAGGAGATTGAATGATCCCAAAGCTCAAATTTCCAATTTAGATTTAAATAATGATAATTATGTCGATTATTTACGTGTTATAGAATCTATAGAAGGTTCGGCTCATATTATTGTTATTCAAGCCGTTTTAGATAAAGATATTTATCAAGATGTAGCCTCAATTGAAGTAGAGCGAGACAACAACAACAATGTACAAGTACAAGTTGTAGGTGATGTGTATATGTATGGTGCAAATTATATCTACGAACCTGTTTATGTACACAGACCTATTATTTACACTACTTTTTGGGTAAGCAGTTACCGTCCGTATTGCTCAAGTTGGTATTGGAATTATTACCCTACTTACTATACTTACTGGAGACCTTTCCCAATTTTCAGATATAGAAATCATATAGCAGTACATATTAATTTTGGACACAGTTATCATTATGTAACCACTAGAAGATGTTCGTATGCTTACAATGCCTATTATGGTAGAAGAGCAAACGGTTATGAAAGAAGATACCCAAACAGATCGTTCAGTCATAGAAATTCAGGATACAGCAATCGATATGAAATGGATCAAAACAGATCAATCCGTACAAGAGTACCTGGATCTAGAGAATTAGCATACAACAACAGGACATCTAGTACTAGAGGAAGTAGAAATAATTCAGAAGGAAATACTAGAAATTATGGTACTACAAGAAGTTCAAACTCTGGAACATCAACTAGAAATTATTCTTCAACGAGAGATAATTCTAATTCAGGTAATTCTCCAAGAAGTTATTCCTCAAACAGAAGTACAAAATCAATAACCAATACTCCTAGAAATACTAATTCGTCAGTGCGATCAAATTCTGGAGCAACAAGAAGTTATGAACCCAATAGAAATTCAAGTTCAAGAGCTAATACCTCTAGAAATACATCAACAACCAGAAATAATGCTACTATGAATTCGTCTAGAAGTGCTAATACAAACAGAGGAAACACTACAACAAGAAGTGGAGGAAGCTCAAGACAAAGTGGAAGTTCCTCTTCTAGAGGAAATTCCTCAGGAAGAGGAAATTCAAACAGAGGTGGTAGAATATAACGTTTTTATTTACTGGATAATAAAGCTGTCATTTATGGCAGCTTTATTTTTAAAATTACTATCTTTGCGGGCTGATTAAATAAAAATGAGATTACACAGAAATTTAGTTTTTACGGTTATTGATTCTTTATTAGCCATTTTCAACGAAGGGGAATATGCTGATAAAGTAGTAGCTCGTGCCTTAAAAAAAGACAAACGTTGGGGAAGTAGTGATAGAAAGTTTGTAGCTGAAACCATCTACGAAATTGTGCGTTGGAAACGCTTATATGCAGAAATTGCAGAAGTAAAAGAACCCTATGATAGAGACAATGTTTGGAGAATTTTTGCTGTTTGGGCAGTATTAAGAGGAATTACACTTCCTGATTGGAAATATTTTGAAGGTACTCCTGCTAGAAAAATTAAAGGAAGATTTGATGAATTATCCAAAATCAGAAAATTCAAAGAATCTATTCCTGATTGGATGGATGAATTAGGAGTAAAAGAATTAGGAGAAGCGAAATGGTCCAAAGAATTGGAAGCTCAAAACAAACAAGCTGAAGTTATTCTTAGAGTGAATACGTTAAAAACTACTAAAGAGAAATTAAAAGCTATTTTGATGGATTTGAACATAGAGACCTATGCTTCTAAAGAATATCCAGATGCTTTAATTTTGAAAGAAAGAGCCAATGTGTTCATGACTGATGTTTTTAAAGAAGGTTATTTTGAAGTACAGGATGCTTCTTCTCAATTAGTAGCTTACTTCTTAGATGTTGCTCCTGGAATGCGTGTTGTAGATACTTGTGCTGGTGCTGGTGGAAAAACGTTACATTTGGCTTCTTTAATGCAAAATAAAGGGCAATTGATTGCTATGGATATTTACGAAAGTAAATTAAAACAATTAAAATTACGTGCCAAAAGAAATGGAGTTCACAATGTAGAATTTCGAGTTATCGATTCAACTAAAGTGATTAAAAAATTACATGAAAAAGCAGATCGTGTTTTAATTGATGCTCCTTGTAGTGGTTTAGGTGTTTTAAAACGTAATCCTGATAGCAAATGGAAATTACAACCTGAATTTATTGACAATATCAAACAAGTTCAAGCGGAAGTTTTACAAAACTATTCTAAAATTGTAAAACCAGGTGGAAAAATGGTATACGCTACTTGTTCTGTGTTACCCTCAGAAAATGAAAAACAAGTACAACATTTTTTAACTACTGAAGCAGGTAAAGACTTTAGCTTTGTTAAAGATCAAAAAGTCTTAGCTCATGAAAGTGGTTTTGATGGATTTTATATGGCCCTATTAGAACGTAAACTATAAAAAAATGAAAAACAAATTAACTCTATTACTTTTATTTTTAAGTTGTGCAACATTTGCACAAGATGGTGCTCCAGCATCTCCATATTATAATGATATGGATTGGAATTTAACAGGAATGGCTTTAAAAAGTGCTCTTGCAACAAAAATTACTACTACACATACAAATTATCTTACCTATTCACAAGTTTGGAATGCTACGCAAGTAACAGATTTAGATCCCGCAAATTCAAACAATGTATTATTATTATACGGTTTTAGTTCGAATACTTGTCCTTCTTCTCCAACTGACGATAAAGATCACAGAAGTCGCGATAAATTTTCAAATGGTGGTTCCTCATCATGCGAATGGAACAGAGAACATGTCTATGCAAAAGCATTAGCATCACCTCCATTAGATGATGGTGGTGCAAGTGATGCTGGTGAAGATGCGCACCATTTAAGAGCAAGTGATGTTGATCGAAATAATGATAGATCTAGTGAGAAATTTGCTGCTGGTTCTGGAAACTCTGGAGATATTACTTCTACAACTTGGTATCCTGGTGATGAATGGAAAGGTGATGTAGCACGTATGATGATGTATATGTACCTACATTATGGTTCGCAATGTTTACCAATAAATGTAGGTGTAGGTAATCCTGTTGCAAATGATACTGATATGATTGACCTATTTTTACAATGGAATGCAGAAGATCCAGTTTCTGAATATGAAGATAATAGAAATACGTATCATGGTAATACTGCCAATACATATGCTCAAGGGAATCGAAATCCTTTTATCGACAATCCTTATTTAGCAACAGTAATTTGGGGTGGTCCAGCAGCTGAGAATAGATGGCCAACCATTTTCTTATCTTCTGAAAATTTTGATTTAGCTACTCTTGTAAATGTATATCCAAACCCAACAAACAATAATACGATTTTTGTATCCTCACCTAGTTCATTAAAAGAAATGGTGGTTTACAATATTAACGGACAAGTTGTACAAGAAGTAAAAAATCCAAATACAATTTCATCACAAACCTATCAAATCTCCAATTTAAATAGCGGATTTTATATGATAAAAGTAGCATCTGAAAATGCTACAATCACTAAAAAGATTATTGTAAATTAAATATTTCTATATAGGGCTATAAAAAAGAGGTTTAATTTAAAAATTAAACCTCTTTTTTGTTTCTACATTAAAATCCAAAATCGTATTCTCTCTCTATTTTTGCAATTCTCACCTTGTAGTTTTTATACCACGTACTTCTCCCCTTTTCTTGAGCAACCAAATGATCAATATTGGTTTTCCAATTTCGAATTGCTTCTAAACTTTCCCAATATGATACCGTTATACCAATTTCATTTCTAGCACTTTCTACATTAATAAATCCAGGCTGCAATCGTGCTAAAGTCTCCATTTTTTCAGCCATTTCAGCATAACCGTTGTCATTATCCGTTCTTATTGAAGTAAAAATTACTGCGTAATACATGTTTTTAGGAGTTTGTGGTTAGTTGTTAGAAAATTAATTCTTTTCTTAATAACTTTCTATAAAAATTAAAACTTAAATTAAATATTTTCTATTATAATTTCTTCGCTTCTTCCCAAAATTGTAGAACTATTTGAAAATCATAGATTTCCATTTCCTTATTTTGGTAAACGCTTCGCTTCCTCCCAAAATTGTAGAACTATTTGAAAATCATAGATTTCCATTTCCTTATTTTGGTAAACGCTTCGCTTCCTCCCAAAATTGTAGAACTATTTGAAAATCATAGATTTCCAT
>NZ_VDCZ01000001.1 GCF_006491645.1 Flavobacterium profundi | reverse complement strand
GGGCTCACCTCTTCCCTTTCCGAACAGAGAAGTTAAGCCCGACTGCGCAGATGGTACTGCAATCTTGTGGGAGAGTATGTCGTCGCCTTTCTTTTGAAAACCCTTATCTAATCGATAAGGGTTTTTTGTTTTTATATGGTTTAAAATAAAATTAGTTTTACGGATTTGTAATCTTTTTAAAATACGCGCAATCTGTATGTATGGGACAAATAGTACATTTTGGATTTGTAGGTCTACAAATAGTTCTACCTAAAAAAGAGAAAGCCATACCAATATCATTCCACATTGAATAAGGAAGTTTTTCCATAAGTATTTTTTCAATTTTATTGGCATCTTTAAATTCTGAAGTTAATCCAAATCGAGGCACTACTCGTATAACATGTAAGTCAACTAAGATTCCTTCTGGCTTTTGATGGGTTTCTCTTAAGATAACATTAGCTGATTTTCGACCAATACCTCTTAATTTTATCAGTTCATCCAGTCTTTTAGGAATAGTTCTGTCTTTTAAAACACTAGCGGTATCTAAAATCCAGTTGATTTTATTGGAATAATTCTTTACACTTGAGAAATAAACCAAAAGATCATTAGAAGTGGTAATAGATAGACTTTTGAAATCTGGATATGTCTTAAAGAAAGGCTTGCAAACAATATTTATATTGGCATCCGAATCTTGAGCAGCAAGAATGACCATTATTACAAGTTGGTAAGGGTTTTTAAAATGTAATGGATGTTTGTAATCTTTGTATTTTTCAATAAGAGGTTGTAAAATAGCTTGCCAATCTGTAAATAACATTTTTCTTTAAAATTAATAAAAAAAAAGAGTTCAATATATACTATTGAACTCTTATAAATCAAGCTTATAATTTTTTATTTTGTTAAACCTCTTGAAATAACAATTCTTTGAATTTCAGAAGTTCCTTCATAAATCTGAGTGATTTTAGCATCTCTCATCATTCTTTCTACATGATATTCGCTAACATATCCATTACCTCCATGAATCTGTACTGCTTCAATTGTTGTGTTCATTGCAGTTTCTGAAGCAAATAATTTAGCCATAGCTCCAGAATGAGAAATATCTTCTCCATTGTCTTTTTCAGAAGCAGCTTTAAAGCATAACATTCTAGCAGCAGTAATTTGAACATGCATGTCTGCTAATTTAAATGCAATTGCTTGATGTTGCATGATAGGTTTTTTGAATGCTACTCTTTCTTGAGCATATTTTAAAGCCAATTCATAAGCACCTTGAGCAATTCCTAATGCTTGAGATGCAATACCAATACGACCACCATTTAGCACAGCCATCGCAAAATTGAATCCAAAACCATCAGCTCCAATTCTGTTTTCTTTTGGTACTTTAACATCAGAAAACATTAATGAATGTGTGTCAGATCCTCTAATTCCCATTTTCTTCTCTTTTGGACCTATTGAAAAACCTTCCCAACCTTTTTCAACTAAGAAAGCATTAATTCCTTTATGTCCTTTTTCTACGTCAGTTTGAGCAATAACAATATATGTAGAAGCTGTCCCACCATTGGTAATCCAATTTTTGGTACCATTTAATAAATAATAATCACCTTTGTCAATTGCAGTTGTTTTTTGTGAAGTAGCATCAGACCCTGCTTCTGGTTCCGACAAACAAAATGCGCCAATTACTTCTCCTTTAGCTAGAGGTACTAAATATTTTTGTTTTTGTTCTTCACTACAATATTTTTCAATTCCAGCACAAACCAAAGAATTATTTACAGACATGATAACTGCAGCTGAAGCATCAATTTTAGCAATTTCTTCCATTGCTAAAACATATGAAATACTATCAAGACCTGCTCCTCCGTATTTTGGGTCAACCATCATACCAAGAAAACCAAGTTCTGCCATTTTTTTTACTTGTTC
Source organism: Flavobacterium profundi (assembly GCF_006491645.1). Taxonomy (GTDB): domain Bacteria; phylum Bacteroidota; class Bacteroidia; order Flavobacteriales; family Flavobacteriaceae; genus Flavobacterium; species Flavobacterium profundi. The sequence continues at coordinate 563,038 of NZ_VDCZ01000001.1, read as the reverse complement.
TGTTGGAAAAATTGAATGTTCATCTCTTTCTATGACTCCAGGTAATAATTCTGTTTGAGCAAAATCTCTTGCCGCCTGTTGAATCATTATTTGTTCTTCGGTTAGCTTAAAATCCATTTTATTGAATACTATTTAATTATTTTTAAAATCCGTACCAAATGTAGGTATTTATTGCTTATTTTTCAATAACAATTTGTAATTTTAACCCATGTTTAAAGAAAACTACAACGTTATAGGTGTTATGTCGGGAACTTCGCTAGATGGAGTAGATTTAGCCTATATTAATTTTGAAAAAAAGGAATCTTGGTCTTTCAAAATATTGTTTTCAGAAACTATCCCTTACTCGAGAGATTGGCTTAATAAATTAAAAAATGGCTTCTATCTTAATGAAAATGAATTAATTTCTTTAAATGAATCCTATACTGGTTTATTAGCTACTATTATTTTAGAATTCATTGAAAAATATAGTTTAGTTAAGATAGATGCTATTTGTAGTCATGGGCATACGATTTTACATCAGCCAGAGAATGGTTTTACTTTACAAGTAGGAAATTTGCCTAAATTAGGAAGTTTGTTAAATTACCCTATAGTATGTGATTTTAGAGTACAAGATGTACTCTTAGGTGGTCAAGGCGCTCCTTTAGTGCCAATTGGGGATCAGTTATTGTTTTCAAATTATGATTATTGCTTGAATTTAGGAGGCTTTTCTAATATATCATTTGAATATAATGGAAAAAGAATTGCGTATGATATTTCGCCAGTTAATACCGTATTGAATTATTATGTGAATCAATTAGGATTAGATTACGATGATAAAGGTAAAATTGCTAAATCAGGTCTTTTAGATAGTAATTTATTTGAAAAATTGAATCAGATATCATTTTACAATGAACCTTTTCCGAAATCTTTAGGAATGGAATTTGTGCATAAAAATATACTTCCTATTATTGAAAGTTTTAGTTTGCCAATTGAAACTGTTTTGAGATCTTTCGTAGAACATATTGCTTTTCAAATAGCACACAATTGTAAAAGTAATGTTAAAACAATTTTAATTACGGGTGGCGGTGCCTATCATGAATTTTTAATTGAAAGAATTCAGTATTATTTGCCAAACGTACTTTTAGTTGTGCCCGATAACCAGTTAATTGAATTTAAAGAAGCACTCATCTTTGGGTTTCTTGGTGTTTTAAAATTAAGAAATGAAAATAATGTATTAGCTTCAGTAACTGGAGCGGTACGGGATCATAGTTCGGGTGTGATTTATAATGTTAATTAAGAATAAAATCGATTACTTTTTGTTCTAAATTTTTACTTTTTAAATTATGACCTAATCCTTCGGTTAAAATTAATTGACTTTTATTCCAGTTTTTATGCAATTCAATAGAATAATTCGGATTGGTATCTTTGTCTTCTTTATCATGAATAATTAAGCAGTCTTTTTCTAAATCTGTTGCAAATTTTGATGCAGAAAAATAACTCGGTTCATGACCCAATCTTTTGGTAAAAGAACGACTAATAATTTCAATTGCTTTTTGTGATAAGCCGAGTATAGATTGGTAAAAATCAAAAAAATCTTTGGCTTCACCAGGTGCGCCCATAATTACAACTTTTTTAATATTCTGAGCATTGTTTTTGTAATGTTGTAACCAATACGTAGTTGCAAAACCCCCAATGGAATGGCTTACCATATATTCAATTTCTTGGTTTTGAAGTAGCATTTGATTAATAGCTTTGCCATATAAAACGACATGAAGCATTTTTCCTGTGGATAATCCATGCGCTGGAGCATCAAATGCATACACTGTAAAATCATTTTCTATTAGATTCTCAATGTACGATTTCCATCGAAACGAATGGCTTGCCCAACCATGAATGAATACAATTTTTTTACTGCCATTTCCCCATTTATAGGTTTGTATTTTTTCATTTTCAACTATTAAAATTTCATTTTTGCCTTTTTCTAAAAATTGCAATTGATGTGTTTTTATAGTTTTAGCCATTGGATTACAAAATAATTGAAAACCTTGTTTTTCCAATGTTTTAGGACTTACATAAGCTAATGCATTGAAATAATAGCCAACACTTTTCTGAATAATTTTTTTAATTTTTTTTCTCATAATTAAGATACCAATCGGTATTTTTTATTTTAAATTTTTTTTATAATAAAATATCTTTTTCAATCCACGTTTTGAGATGGGTTACTACATTTTTAATATCTTTTTCGGATTGTGTTAATTTACTCATCATTATCCCTCCTTCTAATGAAGCTATAATAACTGAGGCTACTAATTCTTCGTTGCAATTAGATTGCACTTGTTGGTGTTTTTTTCCATTTGTTAGAATAGTCATAATGGTCTCTTTAAAAACGGTAAGTGTATTTTGTGCTTTGTATTTCAGGTCATAATTGGTGTCATCTACTTCAATGGAAACATTTAATAAAGGACAACCACCTGCAAAATTTTCATTAATAATATAGTTTTCAAAATGATTTAAAAAAATGAAAAGTTTGTCTTTCGTATTTTTCGCTTCCTTAATTTTAGTTTTTAAATTGGTAAAGATGTAACGAATCATTTTCTCATAAGCTTGTATTTCTAAATTATCTTTATTTTCAAAATGCCTGTAAATCGCTCCTTTCGTATAACCAGTTGCATTGGTTATATCACTAATAGAAGTAGATTTATAACCTTTGGTGTTAAAGAGTATAGAAGATTCTCTTAAAATTTTTTCTTTCGTTTGTTCTGGCTTCCTCATATTCAAAGATACCAATTGGTATCTAATAATAAAAGAAATTGTTGTAAAATTTTAAAAAAGGTAAAATAATGTGAATAAATTGTTAAATAATAAGCTCTTCGAAAATATTACTTTAAAAATACCTTTTAAAAAAAAGTAAAAACTTAAATTTGTCTACCAATTTTAATATCATAATGAAAGAATTACTTAAAAAATTTGAAAATAAAGAACCAGAAATAGTATTCAATTGGAAAGATCCAGAAACAGAAGCAGAAGGATGGACAGTTATTAACTCATTAAGAGGTGGTGCTGCAGGTGGTGGAACTCGTATGAGAAAAGGATTAGATATGAATGAAGTGCTTTCTCTAGCAAAAACAATGGAAGTGAAATTTTCAGTGTCTGGACCAGCTATTGGTGGCGCAAAATCTGGAATTAATTTTGATCCAAATGATCCGCGTAAAAAAGGAGTTTTAGAAAGATGGTATAAAGCAGTTTCTCCTTTATTAAAAAATTATTACGGAACAGGAGGAGATTTAAATGTGGATGAAATTCATGAAGTAATTCCAATGACCGAAGATTGTGGAGTATGGCACCCTCAAGAAGGCGTTTTTAATGGTCATTTTAAGCCAACAGAAGCTGATAAAATCAATAGAATTGGACAATTACGCCAAGGTGTTATAAAAGTAATCGAAAACCCGAGTTTTTCTCCTAATGTAAATCGTAAGTATACAGTTGCCGATATGATTACGGGTTATGGTGTAGCGGAAGCAGTAAGGCATTATTATTCTATTTTTGGGGGTGATGTGAAAGGTAAGAAAGCTATTGTTCAAGGATTTGGTAATGTAGGTTCAGCTGCGGCTTTTTATTTGGCGGATATGGGAGCAAAAGTAGTCGGTATTATTGATAGAGATGGTGGGTTAATTAATGAAAATGGTTTTACATTTGAAGAAATTAAATCACTTTTCTTAAACAAAGATGGGAATAAATTAGTGGCGCAAAATATGATTCCTTTTGAAGAAATAAATGAAAAAATATGGTCTATTGAAGCCCAAATCTTTGCTCCATGTGCAGCTTCTAGATTGGTAACAAAATCTCAGGTGGATCGAATGATTGCTTCTGGATTAGAAGTGATATCTAGTGGTGCCAATGTCCCTTTTGCAGATAAAGAAATTTTCTTTGGAGCAATTATGGAAGAAACGGATTCTAAAGTAAGTTTGATTCCTGATTTTATTGCAAATTGTGGAATGGCTAGAGTCTTTGCTTATTTCATGGAGAAAAAAGTACAAATGACTGATGATGCTATTTTTTCAGATACTTCAACTGTAATTAAAAATGCTTTACAAAAAGTATATAATCTTAGTCCAGATAAGAAAAATATAAGCGCTCGTGCTTTTGAAATTGCCCTAAAACAACTTATCTAAAACCAAACCCGAATTTAACTTAATAAAAAATGGAAATTTTACTAATAGTAATATTTGTTCTTGGTTATTTAGCCATAGCTATGGAACATTCTTTAAAAATCGATAAATTAATTCCTGCTTTAGCAATGATGGCTGTATTGTGGGCTTTAATTGCAGTAAATCATTTGCAGGTGTTTGACGTGGTTCCTGGAATTGGAAAAGAACCGCATCATTTAGAAGGTGTATTATTGCATCATCTTGGAAAAACAGCTGAAATTTTAGTTTTCTTAATGGGAGCAATGACCATTGTTGAAATTATCGATTATTTTGATGGGTTTTCAACGATTAAATCGTTTATAAAAACAAAAAGTAAATCGAAACTCTTGTGGTTGTTTACCATCTTAGCTTTCGTTTTATCTGCCATTATCGATAACTTAACCGCAACTATAGTTTTAATAACTATTCTGCAAAAAATTATTAAAGAAAAGGAAACTCGTTTATGGTTTGCCGGTTTAATAGTTATTGCTGCAAATGCGGGTGGAGCTTGGTCTCCTATTGGAGATGTTACTACAACCATGTTATGGATTGCAAATAAAGTATCAGCATCTCAATTAATTGAGCATGTTTTAATTCCTTCTATTTTATGTTTTGCAGTGCCAACATTCATCGCAGCTCGAATGAAAATTTTTAAAGGCTATATCGAACCTGAAGCGGAAGACGGATTGGCATCACCTAAATATAGTAGTTTAATGTTTTATTTAGGGTTAGGTTCTATTTTATTTGTGCCGGTATTTAAAACCATCACACATTTACCTCCTTATGTAGGAATGATGTTATCTCTAGCGGTTGTAGCAGCAGTAGCAGAATTTTTAAGTAATCGAAAATTTACCGTCAGTGATGCAGGAGAGGATTCAGGGTCACATCATAGTCCAGTTCATAAATCGCTTTCTAAAATTGAAATGCCAAGTATATTGTTTTTCTTAGGTATTTTAATGTCGGTTGCCGCTTTGGAATCGTTAGGGATGTTGTTTGATTTTGCTGGAATATTAGAAAATAATGTGCCTTATTTAGGTACGGAACATGCTTCTACAAAAATTTCTGATTTAGTGGTTTTATTGTTAGGGGCGGGTTCAGCTGTTATTGATAACGTGCCCTTAGTAGCGGCGAGTATTGGAATGTTTCAAATTGGTACAGATGAACCAGCGTGGCATTTTATTGCTTATGCAGCAGGTACTGGAGGAAGTATGCTTATCATCGGTTCTGCAGCTGGTGTGGTAGCTATGGGAATGGAAAAAATCGATTTTGTTTGGTACTTAAAGAAAATAGGTTGGTTGGCATTAGTTGGTTTCTTAGCAGGTGCTATCGGATTTGTTTTTATTAGAGACTTTCTTTTAAACGTAGTACACTAAATATAATTTTTTAAGTAGTTTAACGTTATTAGTTTATAAAATAATTTGTATGAGTATATTTCTTCAAGTAGATAGTTTAGCGGTTGCTAACGAAGCTTTATTAGAGGATCAACCTGTTGAAAAAACACTTTCCATCTGGGAATTATTAACCAGTGGCGGTATAGGTGGTCAAGTTATCATTTTAGTGTTGTTCATTTTATTGTTCTTTGCTTTGTTTCTTTATTTTGAAAGGCTAATGGCAATTAATAAAGCCAGTAAAATAGATGCTAGTTTTATGAATAATATTAAAATGAATATCACTACAGGGAAAATCGATGCGGCAAAAATGCTTTGTGCACAAACTAATTCTCCAGTAGCTCGATTAATCGAAAAAGGAATTTCTCGTATAGGAAAACCACTTGAAGATATCAACACCGCAATTGAGAATGCGGGTAATTTAGAATTGTACAAGCTAGAAAAAAACACCAGTATGTTGGCTACAATTTCTGGTGCTGGCCCAATGATTGGTTTCCTAGGAACAGTTGTTGGTATGATTCTTGCTTTTCATAAAATGGCAAGCGGTGGCGGACAAATTGAAGTGGGCTCGCTTGCAGAAGGTATCTACACCGCAATGACTACTACCGTAGTAGGGTTAATTGTCGGTATTATTGCATATATTGGTTACAACCACTTGGTAGTAAAAACCAATAAAGTGGTGAATCAAATGGAAGCTAATGCGGTAGATTTCTTGGATTTATTAAATGAACCTGTATAATGAAGATTGGTAAAAATAAAAATAAAGTTTCAACGGAATTCAACATGTCGTCTATGACTGACATCGTGTTTTTGTTGTTGATCTTTTTTATGTTAACCTCTACAATGGTTACTACGAATGCCTTAGATTTGGTTTTGCCAAAAGGAAAAGGAAAAACCGATAGTAACAAAAATATTTCGGTTAGTATCGATAAAGATTTAACTTTTTTTATTGATAAAGACAAGGTAGAAGAAACACAATTGGAAAATCAATTATTGGCGATCCTTGAAAATAATGAGAACAAAGCCATAGTGTTGCGTGCCGAAAAATCAGTTCCTCATGAAAAAGTAGTATACGTAATGGATATTGCTTACAGGAATGGGATAAAAATGGTAGTCGCAGTTAATCCAAAATAATTTTTTGGAGCTGTTTCCTGCTATTCGTTGCAATCTTTTATTTTTTCTACTTTAATTGATTGGTTGAAGAAAAAAATAAAAGGATTTCCACTGCTATCAGGGCTAGGAAAATAGGAAGTAATACAAGTAGTGTCGTATAAAACATAAATGCTGAGAAATGAAATTTCTTGAAACACCAGAAGAAAAAAAATCGTTTGCAATTACCAGTGTGATTTTTGCAATACTACTTTTCTTATGTATTTTTCTAGGGTTAACCTATATGGATCCACCACCCGAAAATGGCATTGCTATTAATTTTGGAACTAGCGACGTAGGTCAAGGAGAAATTCAACCTACAGAACCCATACAATCCGCTCCACAACCTACGGTTAGTGAACCAGTAAAAGCAGTGGAAGATGAAATCTTGACACAAGATGAAGACGCACCTGTAGTTGTAACTCCAAAAAAGGAAACTAAAAAACCAGAGGAAAAACCAAAAGAAAATGTTAAGCCAAAAGAAACTCCTAAACAACCTTCACAGCAAACCAATAGTGCTTTAAGTAGTATTTTAAATGGTAAACCTTCAGAGGGAACTGCACAAGGCGGTCATGGAGATGATGGTTTGCCTGGTGATAAAGGAGATCCAAATGGTAGTATTTATGCAAATAGCTTTTATGGTAATGGTTCAGGAAATGGAACAGGTTCAGGAAATGGAACAGGTTGGGGTTTAGCCGGTAGAAAATTATCTGGAAATAGTAAAAGACAACAAGATTGTAACGAAGAAGGAAAAGTAGTTGTTAAAATCTGGGTAAATAGAAGCGGAAATGTTATTAAAGCAGAAAGAAGTCAGGGAACTACAAATACGAATCCTTGTTTGGTAAATCCGGCATTAGAAACTGCTAAAAGTTTTAAATGGCAAGCCGATGCCAATGCTCCAGAAACCCAAATTGGTTTTGTGGTAGTGAACTTTACTTTAGGGCAATAATCCCAAAGAAACCCAAATTGTATTTTAATAGCCCCGATAGAAATGAAAATCCTAGGTTTACCTAGATTGTAAAGTATAGCGGGAAAATGGAAACCAAAAACACCGAATCATTCGCTTCAGAATTTCAAAATGACATATCAAGAAACAACCGAATGGCTTTTTAAACAGTTGCCGATGTTTCAACAACAAGGTGCTTCAGCCTATAAAAAGGATTTGTCCAATACCCTTTTATTAGTGCATCATCTAGGAAATCCGGAAACCCTATTTCAATCCATACATGTGGCTGGAACCAATGGAAAAGGTTCTACATCTTCATTATTAGCTTCGGTATTGCAAGAAGCGGGCTATAAAGTAGGTTTGTATACCTCACCTCATTTAAAAGACTATAGAGAACGCATTCGAATCAATGGAAAGAAAATCAAAAAAGAGTTTGTTGTCGATTTTGTAGCTAAAAATAAAGTTTTTTTCGAAGCACACCAACTCAGTTTTTTTGAGATGACAGTTGGTTTAGCTTTTGATTATTTTGCGAAAGAAAAAGTAGACGTCGCTGTAATAGAAGTTGGGATGGGTGGTCGTCTAGATTCTACCAATGTAATTACGCCTTTGGTTTCTGTGATTACCAACATCGGTTTGGATCATACACAATTTTTAGGAAACACTTTAGAAGCGATTGCTACTGAAAAAGCGGGAATTATAAAAAAGAATGTACCTGTGGTTGTGAGTGAATACGTGCCAGAAACAAAAAAAGTCTTTTTAGAGAAGGCAAAATTGGAAACAGCACCTATTTATTTTGCACAAGATGAAGAATGGGAAGAACTACCTAGTGCTTTGTTAGGGGAATATCAAAAAGCAAATAAAAAAGGGGTTTTGGAAGCGTTAAAAGTAGTAAAAGAACGTTTTAATATAAGTGAGCAACATATTCGAAATGGTTTTTTAAATGTGATTCAAAATACAGGATTATTGGGCAGATGGCAAGTTTTAGGACAGCAACCTAAAATAGTTTGCGATACGGCACACAATAGTCATGGTTTGTCAATTGTAATGAATCAAATTAAAAGAGAAACCTATAAAGAATTATTTTTTGTTTTAGGTGTTGTGAATGATAAAGATTTAGATTCCATATTGCCATTGTTTCCTAAAAAAGCAAAATATTTTTTTTGTAAGCCCAATTTAGATAGAGGATTGGATGCTTCTATTTTACAACACAAAGCCCAAACTTTTGGATTGAATGGAGAGGTATGTGTTTCAGTTTCAGTTGCTTTTGAAAAAGCTAAGGCTGAAGCGACTTTAGAAGATTTTATCTATGTAGGAGGAAGTACATTTGTGGTTGCAGAAATAGTATAAAAAAATAATAAAAAAGATTTGCAAATAATAAAAACTGTCTTATATTTGCACCCGCAAACAAGTTCAACGAACACCTTTAGTAAATAAAGACTGTGAGTTAATAAAAGAATAATGATTGCGATTTATTGGGGCGATTAGCTCAGCTGGTTCAGAGCACCTCGTTTACACCGAGGGGGTCGGGGGTTCGAACCCCTCATCGCCCACAGAAATGTAATCCTACAGAAATGTAGGATTTTTTATTTATATGCTTTTTTGAATTGTTGCTTTAAAGGTGTGAAACTTTAAAAACAGTTGATAATGAATTAGTTGTAATTTTATTCAAAAAAAAGTGTATTTTTTTTAAATTTTCTTTTTGAAACTCGAAAAAGGTTTCTATATTTGCACTCGCAATCAGGAAATGATAGCAACTTATTGGAGAAATGGCAGAGTGGTCGAATGCGGCAGTCTTGAAAACTGTTGACTGTAACAGGTCCGGGGGTTCGAATCCCTCTTTCTCCGCGAGCTGAAAAGCAAATTGAATTAAAACCCTTAAAATCGTATGATTTTAAGGGTTTTTTTATTTTCACAACCTTCAAAACATTCATTAATTCGTGAACCTAAAGGGATAAATTCGGTTACCCTAAAAAACTCATATTTTGGGTAACCGATTTTTAACTTAACCTAATGTTCATAGGATGTTACAACCAGTTCAATAACCAGTTTAAAACTTGTACATCTTGTGAACCTTGAATATTAAAATTAAATTTAATACTAATAAAAAGGTCACCATTATGAAAGCAAAAGTTTCTATTCTTTTTTATGCTAAAAAAGCAAAAGCCAATGTCAACGGTTTAGTTCCAATCTACACAAGAATTACAGTCAATGGAAAAAGGATTGAGTTAAGTACCAATAGATTTATAGAAATATCTAAATGGTGCACTAAATCCAACAAAATTAAAGGTAATTCAGAAGAGGCTCGTTCAATTAATAGCCATCTGGATATGTTGAAAATTCAAATAATTGATACTCAAATGGAATTAGTCCATAAAAAAATTCCAATTACTGCCGAGAGTTTTAAAAGTTTGTTACTTGGAGTTGATGAAAGAGCTAGAATGTTAGTTCCAATATTCCAAGATCACAACAACAAAATTAAAGAATTGGTAGGTAAAGAATACGCACCAGGAACATTAGAACGTTACACAACTTCTTTGAAGCATACCATTGAGTTTATGCAATGGAAATATAATGTTTCCGATATTGATATTATGAAGATTGATCACGCTTTTATAACTGATTATGAATTTTGGTTACGAAGTGTTAGAAATTGTGCAAATAACACAGCTGTAAAATATATCAAGAATTTCAATAAAATTATCAAAATATGTTTGGCCAATGACTGGCTAGACAAAAATCCTTTTGCAAACTACAAATCGAAAGTTAAAGAAGTCGAGCGAGTTTATTTATCTGAAGAAGAAATTCAAAATATCATTGAAAAAGATTTCAAAACCGAAAGATTATCATTAGTTCGCGATATATTCCTTTTTAGCTGCTTTACTGGCTTGGCTTACATAGATGTCAAAAACTTAACAAAGTCGCATATAAGCTTCGGAATTGATGGTGAGAAGTGGATATTTACCCATAGACAGAAAACGGAAACAGCCTCTAAAATTCCAATTCTTCCAGTAACACAAATGATTATTGATAAATATGCTGAACATCCACAAAGCAATAATGAAGATAAGCTATTACCTATTTTGAGTAATCAAAAAATGAATGCCTATCTAAAAGAAATAGCTGGTGTTTGCGAGATAGAAAAAGAATTAACCTTCCACATTGCCCGACATACGTTTGCAACGACTGTAACGCTCACAAATGGTGTTCCAATAGAAAGTGTTAGTAAAATGCTCGGACATAAAAATTTGAGAACAACACAACATTACGCAAAAGTATTGGATAGAAAAGTAAGTGATGATATGCGAATTTTAAAAGAAAAATATTTAGGCAAAAATGTACAGTTAAATCATAAAACAAATTGATTTTAACATTTTTTTTAAAATATTTAATTTGTTTTGATTAACTTTGGTATGTTTTAGAACAATAAATGAAAAAATCATACATCATAATAATTTTGTTTTTAGGAGTATTTTTTATTCCTAATAATACTTTTGCTTGTGGTAGTGAAAAGCAATCTTGTGAAAAAGAACTTTCCACTACTAAAACAAAAGAAAAAAGCTGTTGTGATAATAACAATGATAATAAAGAATGTAATGGAAGTTGTGGTCACTCAAACTGTACTACTGTCTCTTCTGTTGGTTTTAGTTTATTTATTTATAATGAAATAGAATTTACAAATAATAATTTTGATTTTTCTACAAGTAAATCAAAATTTTACCATTCTGAAAATTTACTTTCAGATGGTTTTCCTTCTATATGGCTTATACCTAAAATAAGCTAAATTTAAAATTTGACAGCCATACTTATGTCAAATTTATAGCATTTGCTATTTTTTTATAACAGTTTTGAATCTTAAATTATTCATGTTTAACATGCGTATTTAATTCATTATAGCTGCTATTCAATTTAAATTTATTTCAAAAATTCATTCAAAAAAAAATCTTTTTGAATACTAAAATCATATAAAATGAAAAAATCATTATTAAAAATAATGATAGCAATCACTGTATTGTTATCAACCACAATGAACGCACAAACAAAAAACACAAAAACAGAGGAAGTGAAAGTTTCAGGTAATTGTGGAATGTGTAAAAAAACGATAGAAAAAGCAGGAAACATCAAAGATATTGCTACAGTAGTATGGAACAAAGAAACTAAAATAGCAACAGTAACTTATGATGAATCTAAAACAAATAAAGAAGAAATAGCAAAGCGTATAGCTTTAGCTGGATATGATTCAGAGCTTGTTAAAGCAAAAGATGAAGATTACGACAACCTTCCGGGATGTTGTCAGTATGACCGCGAGTAATTGTACTTTAATAAGTTGTAATTAACCTATTCCTCTAAAGTAGAAAATACTTTAGAGGAATATTGAAAAATTGTTTGACAAAATATTTGCTAAATAGTATTTCCATGGTTATAAATTTTATATTCAGATGTTAAATAAAATAATAAAATATTTCCTAGAAAATAGATTAGTAACTGTACTTATTCTGATGGTGCTGATTTTATGGGGTATTTCTACAGCTCCATTTAACTGGAAAATACCTTTCCTGCCTTCTGATTCAGTTGCTGTTGATGCTATTCCTGATATTGGTGAAAATCAACAAATTGTTTTTACACAATGGCCAGGTAGATCACCCCAAGATATTGAAGACCAAATTTCTTATCCATTAACTACTTATTTATTAGGTATTCCAGGTGTAAAATCGATTAGAAGTAATTCCATTTTTGGTTTTTCAAGTATTTACATAATCTTCGATGATGATATCGAATTTTACTGGTCAAGATCCAGAATACTTGAAAAATTAAATTCACTACCTAATAGTTTATTACCCGAAAATGTAAAACCATCACTTGGTCCAGATGCAACAGCATTAGGACAAGTATATTGGTACACAGTTGAAGGAAGAGATAAAAATGGAAATCCAACTGGTGGATGGGATTTACAAGAAATAAGAACAGCACAAGACTTCTATATTAAGTACGGTTTAAATGCTGTGCAAGGAGTTTCAGAAGTAGCATCTATTGGTGGATTTGTCAAAGAATATCAAATTGATGTCAATCCAGACGCATTGAAAGCTTACAATATTAGTTTGATGCAGGTAATGACTGCAGTACAAAAATCAAACAAAGATGTTGGTGCAAAAACCATAGAAATCAACCAGGCCGAATATTTAGTTAGAGGTCTTGGTTATGTTAAAAAAGTAGAAGATATTGAACTGGCAGTTGTAGCAGTTAAAGACAATGTTCCAATTCGTATAAAAGATATAGGTGTAGTTGCATTAGGACCTGAAACAAGAAGAGGAATTTTAGATAAAGGAGGTGCTGAAGCCGTAGGTGGTGTTGTTATTGCACGATATGGCTCTAATCCATTAGAAGTAATTAATGGTGTAAAATCTAAAATCAATGAAATTGCACCAGGTTTACCTAAAAAAACATTAGCTAATGGTATTGTAAGCCAATTAACAATTGTTCCATTTTATGATCGAACAGAATTAATTCAGGAAACAATTGGAACCTTAGAAACGGCTCTTTCGCATGAAGTATTAATAAGTATTATTGTAGTTTTACTTTTAGTTTTAAATTTAAGAGCTTCTTTAATCATTTCCAGTTTATTACCCGTTGGAGTATTAATGACTTTCATTGTAATGCGTTATGCTGGTGTAGATGCTAACGTAGTGGCTTTATCAGGAATTGCTATTGCAATTGGAGTAATGGTAGATGTAGGCGTCGTGTTTGTCGAAAATATTATTCGACATCTCGAAATGCCAGAAAACCATGGCGCAAAAGGCAAAAAATTAATGCAGGTAATTTACGAGGCAAGCACAGAAGTAGTTTCTGCAATTACAACTGCTTTAGCAACTACAGTTGTTAGTTTCATTCCAGTTTTTGCTATGGAATCAGCTGAGGGAAAACTATTCAGACCTTTAGCATTTACTAAAACATTCGCTTTATTAGGTGCTTTTGTTTTAGGGTTAGTTATCCTACCATCTTTAGCTCACTATATTTTCGGTATTGATTATGATAAAAAAAGAGTAAAACGTTTTTGGGGATATGTGTTTATTTCGGGAGGTATTTTACTAAGTGTTTATTTCAAAATTTGGCTTCCTTTAGGATTAACCTTAATGGGTTTATATGACCTGTTTAATCATAAAATTCCTTTGAAATTTCAGTCCTATACAAAGCATTTCAATTTAATATTGGTAATATTTATTATTTCTTTTTTCTTAACAGAAGAATGGATGCCATTAGGCCCACAAATAAGTGTGATAGGTAATTATCTTTTTGTAATTGTACTTTTAGGAATAATATTAGCTGCACTTTTATATATAGTCAGTTCTTATGAAAGAGTACTGCGTTGGTGTTTAGAAAACAAAGGTAAATTTATGTTATTACCAATAATGACTTTGTTTTTTGGACTTTTAGTTTGGTTAGGATTTGATAGTACTTTTGGCTTTGTTGCTAATGGATTGGATAAAGTAGGCTGGAATATTAGATCCTCGAAAATTTGGTCAGTTCCGTCACATACTTTTCCAGGCATTGGTTCCGAATTTATGCCAACACTTAATGAGGGAAGCTACTTATTAATGCCTACTTCTATGCCGCATGCAGGTGTAGAACAAAACAGAAAAGTAGTGGGTCAATTGGATATGATTCTAAACCACATTCCCGAAGTTGATATGGCAGTTGGGAAATTAGGACGTGTAGAAAGTGCTTTAGACCCTGCTCCAATTTCAATGTATGAAAACGTTATCAATTATAAGCCAGAATATATTTTGGATGCTAACGGACATCGAATGCGATTTAAAACCGATAATAAAGGTCGTTACATTACAAAATCTGGTGATACACTTTCACATGATGAAGCACTAAAACAGGCAATTACTGTAAAAAATTTAATACCAGACGAAGATGGTTCTTTCTATAGAAATTGGCGCGATATAATTCAATCACCCGATGATATCTGGAATGAAATTGTAAAAGCTTCTAAAATACCAGGTGTTACATCTGCTCCCAAATTACAACCTATCGAAACTCGTTTGGTTATGCTTCAAACAGGAATGAGAGCACCTATGGGAATAAAAGTTTTTGGACCCGATTTAAAAACTATTGAAGAATTTGGATTAGAATTAGAAGCCATTATTAAAGAAGTTCCTTCTGTAAAAAGCGAAGCTGTTTTTGCTGATAGAATCGTAGGAAAACCTTATTTACATTTAAATATTGATAGAGAAAAAATTGCTCGATTTGGCTTAAATATAGAAGATGTTCAACAAGCTATTGAAACAGCAATTGGAGGAATGAAAATTTCTTCAACTGTTGAAGGAAGAGAACGCTATCCTATAAGAGTTCGCTATCCTAGAGAATTAAGAGATAGCCCTGAAGCATTAGGAAAAATATTAATAGCTACTCCTACTGGCGCACAGATTCCGTTAGGTCAATTAGTTCAGTTTGAATATAAAAAAGGACCTCAAGCCATTAAAAGTGAAGATACTTTTCTGGTTGGTTTTGTCTTATTCGATAAAAATGATGGCTATGCCGAAGTTGATGTAGTAAATGATGCTCAAAAAGCAATTCAAACTAAAATTGATTCAGGCGAATTGGTAGTGCCTCAAGGTGTAAATTATAAATTTTCAGGAAGTTATGAAAATCAAATAAGAGCAATGAAAAGACTTTCAATTGTAATTCCTATTTGTTTAATCGTTATCTTTTTATTACTTTATTTTCAATTCAAGACTGTTATTGCATCGTCAATCCATTTCTCTGGAGTATTTGTTGCATTTGCAGGTGGATTTATAATGCTATGGTTATACGGACAAGATTGGTTCATGAATTTTGCTGTTGCAGATGTAAACATGCGCGATTTATTTCAAATGCATCCCATCAATTTAAGCGTTGCCGTTTGGGTAGGTTTCATAGCATTATTTGGAATTGCTACTGATGATGGTGTAATTATGGGTTCTTATATTCACCAAGTTTTTGAAGAAAAAGATCCGCAAACAGTGTCTGAAGTTCGTGATGCTGTAGTTGAAGCTGGTAAAATGAGAGTTAGACCTGCTGTGATGACAACGGCTACAACAATCATTGCCTTGCTACCAGTTTTAACCTCAACAGGAAAAGGTTCAGATATTATGATCCCAATGGCTATTCCAACTTTTGGAGGAATGACCATTCAAATTATGACCATGTTTGTAGTGCCAGTATTACAAGCATATTGGAGAGAAACTGTAATTAAAAATAAAGAAAAGAGAAATGCGTAAACTAATAATTATATCACTTTTATTTTTTGCTTATAATGTTGAAGGACAATCTATAAACGATTACTATACTATTGCAGCAGAAAATAATCCTGAATTAAAAGCAAAGTATAAAGAGTTTGAAGCAGCCATGCAAAAAATACCACAAGTGAGTTCTTTACCAGATCCTAATCTTTCTATGGGGTATTTTATTTCACCCGTAGAAACAAGACTTGGCCCTCAAAACATGCGGTTTTCACTTTCGCAAATGTTTCCTTGGTTTGGTACTTTAAAAGCTCAAAAAAATGCAGCAACTTTAATGGCAGAAAGTAAATACCAAGCCTTTTTAAATGCTAAAAATCAATTGTATTCTCAAGTTGCTACTGCTTATTATCCTTTGTATGAGCTATTAAAACTAAAAGATATTGAACAAGAAAACATCAAAATTCTAGAATCATACAAAAACATTGCCAATGCGAAATTTGAAAATGGTAAAGGAAGTTTAGTAGATGTCTTGCGTGTGGATATTATGATAAAAGATGCACAAACTAATTTAGATATTTTAACTAAAAAAGAACCTGCATTAACATCTTGGTTGAATAGTATATTAAATAGAAAGTACAATGAAAAAATTGTTATTTCTAAAGATTTGCAAATTATGGAATTACCAATGGAATACCGCAAAGATTCTATAACCACTAACCCAATACTACAAGAGCTTGAATTAAAAAAACAAGCTTCAGAAGTAGCTATTGAAGTAGCCAGAAAGCAAGGTTTACCTAAATTAGGTCTTGGTTTAGATTATGTTTTGGTAGGGAAAGGAATGAATAACTTTCCAGATTCAGGAAAAGATATTATCATGCCAATGGTTTCGGTTAGTTTGCCAATCTTTAGAAAAAAATACAATGCAGCAACGAAAGAAGCAAAACTAATGCAAGAAAGTTTTTCTTTTCAAAAAGAAGCGTATGAAAACAAACTAAACGGTACATATTATAAACTTGTTTTTGAATTAGAAAAGGAAAGAGATTTATTAAAATTATATGAAGGTCAAGTAATAACACTCTCCAAAAGTTTGAATCTATTATTTGCTTATTACAGTAATGCAAACAAAGATTTTGAAGAAGTATTACGCATGCAACAAGAGCTTTTAAAGTATCAAAAAATGCAGTTGTCAAGCATTAGTACTTTTTATATAAAATTAGCGGAATTGGATTATTTAACAGCAAAACAATTTTAATCATGAACATAGATAAAAAAACAAAAATACTATTAGCAGTAACTTTATTAGTTGGGCTATTATTAGGTGCTCTATTCTTTGGTGGAAGCACTAAAGAAGAAGATAATAAAACTGAAGTCAAATCAAAAGCAGAAGTTTGGACGTGTTCCATGCACCCACAAATTAGACAACCAGAACCAGGAGATTGTCCTATTTGTGGAATGGATTTAATCCCGTTAGAAGCTGGTAATGAAGATATTGACCCAGACGCAATTAGTATGTCGGAATCAGCCATGATTATTGCAGGAATTTCTACTTATAAAGTAGGAAATACGGATGGTATCAAAGAAATAGCACTGAATGGAAAAATTGAAGTAAATGAGAAAACAGTTTACAGCCAATCCTCACACATACCAGGTCGTATTGAAAAAATTCAAGTTACTTTTGTAGGCGAATATGTAAAAAAAGGTCAAGTAGTAGCTTATGTGTATTCTCCAGAGCTAGCTAGTGCACAACAAGAACTTATTGAAGCCTATAGTGTAAAAGAAATTCAGCCACAATTATTTGAATCGGTAAAAATGAAATTGAAAAACTGGAAAGTTTCAGACGCTACCATAAACAGTATTATTTCTTCAGGAAAAACACAAGATAGATTTCCTATTTATGCTGATGTTTCAGGATATATTATTAAGAAAAATGTAGAGCTTGGCGATTATCTTCAAAAAGGGCAAACCTTATATGATGTTGCTGATTTGTCAACCGTTTGGGTACTTTTTGAAATTTACGAATCGGATATGAGTTGGGTTAAAAAAGGAAATAAAATTAACTATACAGTAGCATCTTTTCCAGGAGAAACATTTTCAGGAACAATTGCATTTATTGACCCATTTATAAACCCAATGACACGAATCGCGAAGGCAAGAGTTGAGGTAGCTAATTCTGGATTAAAATTCAAACCTGAAATGTTTGCAACGGGTACTTTAAAAACTAAAGTAGTTGGCAATAAAGCGACATTAAGTGTTCCTAAATCAGCTGTAATGTGGACAGGAAAACGCTCTATTGTTTATATTAAAAATGAAACCGATAAGGGAATAACATTCAAACTACGTGAAGTGACATTAGGACCTCTTTTAGGGAATGATTATATAATTGAACAAGGTTTAGAAGTTGGTGAAGAAATTGTAGCTAATGGTACTTTTAATGTAGATGCAGCTGCACAATTAGCCGGTAAACCAAGCATGATGAATCTTGAAGGTGGCAGAGTAAGCACAGGTCATAATCATGGAGGTGCAACAATGCCAATGAATGAAGATAAAAAAGCAGCATTAAAAGCAGACAAAACAACGATTAGTGCTGAAGCTAAAAAGAGTTTACAACCAATATATAAAGATTATTTTGAATTGAAAGATGCCTTAACAAAAGATGATTTTAATGCGGCTAAAAAAGCTTTGTTAGCATTTGAAAAATCTTTCAATAAAATAAACATGAGCGTATTTAAAGGTGAATCTCATAAAGTATGGATGAATTATCAAACAGAGCTGAAAAAACAGACACTTCATGCTACACATATTAAAAACATTAAAGAATTAAGAATGACTTTTGAACCTATATCAAATGTTATGATAGCAATGACAAAAGCTTTTAATCCTTTAACTGAGAGTGCATACGTTCAGTTTTGTCCTATGGCTAATAGTGATAAAGGTGCCAATTGGTTAAGTAAAGAGAATAAAGTAGTTAACCCATATTTTGGAGCTTCAATGATAAAATGTGGAGAAGTAAAAGAAACAATTAAATAAAGTAATAATTAACAAAGTGAAAAAAACAACACTAATAGTAATACTCCTCATCTGGAATAATTTTGCACAAGCGCAAAATATGAAAGGTATGGATATGAGTAAAAAAGAAACCCAACAAGTTACTTACACTTGCGTCATGCACCCAGAAATTCATGCTATTCAACCAGGTAAATGTCCTAAGTGCGGAATGGATTTGGTAAAAGAAAAAACCAAGACCAATGCAAAAAAGCAAATGGATATGAAAATGCCTGCTAGCAAAAAATCAAAGAAACCTGAAATTACCAATAAACAAACGGTTAATTTGACAATGCCCGAACCAGAGATAAAATCAGATTCAATAAAAACATTAAAGCCAGTTAAAACAGTTTCAAAAACAGTGCGTTACGATCTTTATGTGCGAGATACTATCGTGAATTTTACAGGAAAACCTAAAAGAGCCATTGCCGTAAACGGACAAATCCCAATGCCTACTTTAACGTTTACCGAAGGTGATATTGCTGAAATATATGTACATAATGAACTAGACGAAGAAACTTCACTGCATTGGCACGGATTGTTTTTACCTAATAAAGAAGATGGGGTTCCAAATGTGACACAAATGCCCATTCCACCACATACCATACATAAGTATACATTTCCAATAATTCAGCATGGAACACATTGGTATCATAGCCATTTTGGACTGCAGGAGCAAATCGGAATGTATGGTAATTTTGTGATGAACAAAAGAGCTGAAGACCCTACTTTTAGAAACGGTATTGACAATTTACCAACTGTACCAATAGTATTAAGCGAATGGACAGATTTGAAACCCGAGAACGTACATAGAATGTTGCATAACGCTAACGATTATCCAGCTATTAAAAAAGGAACAACCCAAAGTTATGCAGAAGCTATACAACAAGGTTATTTAGGTGTAAAACTAAAAAATGAATGGAAAAGGATGAACGCAATGGATGTAAGCGATGTCTTTTACGATAAAATTCTTATGAATGGAAAGCAAAGTACAGATGTGAAAAATATTGATGGAAAGCCTTTAAAAGGTGGTGATAAAGTACGTTTGCGTATTTCAAATGGCGGTGCTTCCTCCTATTTTTGGCTTACTTATGCTGGTGGAAAAATAACAGTAGTTGCAAACGATGGTAACGATGTAGAACCTGTAGAAGTAGACCGATTAATTATTGGTGTTTCTGAAACTTACGATGTTGTTGTTACTATTCCAAACGATAAAACTGCTTTTGAATTTTTAGCCACGACCGAAGATAGATTGTATTCAGCTTCTTATTTTATTGGAGACGGAATCAAACAACTTATCAAACCACTTCCCAAACTTAAATATTTTGAAGGAATGAAAATGATGAACGGGATGATGAAAATGAATGGTGATTTAGATGATATGGGTATGAATATGTCTTATAATCAAATGGATATGAATGTAGTAATGTACCCAGAAATTACAGGCGAACAAAAAAAGAAAGGTGAAGAAAAAATGAAAGATATGAAGATGACCGAAGCGGATTATAACAGTAATGCGCTATCGGATATTACAACATTAAATTACGCAATGTTAAAATCACCCACTAAAACTTCACTTCCAAAAGATGCACCGGTAAGAGAATTAAAATTTGAATTGACAGGAAATATGAATCGCTATGTTTGGAGTTTAGACAACAAAGTAGTTTCTGAATCAGATAAAATATTAATTAAAAAAGGAGAAAATGTTCGCATCACAATTCATAATAATTCTATGATGCGTCATCCTATGCACTTACATGGTCATGATTTTAGACTTTTAAATGGTCAAGGAGATTATGCTCCTCTAAAAAACGTTGTGGATATTATGCCAATGGAAACTGATGTATTGGAATTTAATGCAAATGTTGAAGGAGATTGGTTCTTTCATTGTCACATTCTGTATCACATGATGAGCGGAATGGGTAGAGTTTTTACCTACGAAAATCAAGCTCCTAATCCAGAAATTCCAAATCCTAAACTAGCAAGACGAAAATTATTTGCAGATGACAGAAAGTTTCATTTTATGGCAGAAAATGATTTTGCAACTAATGGTAATGATGGCGAGGCAATGTATCAAAGCACACGTTGGAGTATTGGAACAGAATGGCGTTTGGGATATAACGACATGCACGGTTACGAAACCGAAACGCACATTGGACGGTATATTGGAAAAATGCAATGGCTTATGCCTTTCATTGGATTTGATTGGAGGTACAGAAAATTAGGAATAGACCAACAAGAACAAAATCTTTTTGGACAAACAAATACCAAAGATAATAGGGCATTACTTAGTGCAGGGGTCAATTATACCTTACCAATGCTTATTGTTGCACAAGCAGAAATTTTTACTGATGGAAATGTTCGTTTACAATTTGAACGAAAAGACATTCCAGTATCAAAACGAGTACGAATGAGTTTAATGTGGAATACCGATAAAGAATATATGGCAGCTGTAAAATATATAATCAAAAGAAATTTTGGTATTACAACGCACTATGATAGCGATATGGGATTAGGTTTAGGAGCAACCTTTAACTATTGATAATTAAAAAAAATGAAAATATACATCTTAATAATTTCTTTAATGGTAAGTGCTTTGAGTGTAAATGCACAACTTAAAGTTGGCGAAATGCTCCCTGATATTAATTTGATGAATGAGAAAAATATAGAAATAAATATTGCTTCATTTAAAGGGAAAACTATTCTGATTGATTTTTGGGCTTCTTCATGTGGTGCTTGTAGAATATCTAACAGGAAATTAGCTAATTTTTACAAACTTAATCAAGACAAAAATTTTGTAATAATCGGCATTTCTTTAGATAGGGATAAACAAAAATGGTTAGCTGCAATAGATAAAGATAAAATGACATACATACAATTAAATCAACCTAAAGATTTTAAAGAAAAATTAGGAAAACTATTGAAAATTAGAGAGATACCGACAACTCTATTGTTTAATAGCAATGGTGTATTTATTGCAAAAAATCCTAGGGGGAAACTTATCAATAATGAGATTGCAAAAGGTATGCTTTAAAAGGTAAACTCCTATTAGGATAAACAAAAAAAACAAAAAAAATGGAAAAAACACTAAATGTTCTAAAATGGATTTTTAAGAAAATATTCATTAAAAAATGTTGCCAGTAAATAATATTTTTAATTAATAAACTAAACAAAATGGAAAAATTGAATTTCGTAAAAAAAAGATTTCTATTGATAATGCTTATCATCATATCAACAACAGCATTTTCGCAAACAACAGATGTAGAAGCAGTAAAAAGTGTTTTAAAAAAATACAATGAGGCAACTCAAAAAATGGATTTGTCTAACACCAAACAACTATTTGCTACCAACTCACAAATTTTTGAAAGTGGTGGTAGTGAAGGAAGTTATGAGCATTATTTTGATCATCATTTAGCACCAGAGTTTAAAGAATTTAAATCATTTACAATTACCGATTATAAAGTTGAGACTGTTGTTGAAAGCACTCTTGCTTATGCTATCGAAACATACAACTATACCATTGTAATTGCGAAAGACAATAAAGAGTTTAAACGAAAATGTGTAGTCACATCAGTATTAAAAAAAGAAAACGATGAATGGAAAATTGTGATAAGCCATAATTCGTCAAGAAAGTAAAAAATAAATTGTAGCCATAAAAAACACAAAATAAACAGGTAAGCCGAAAACTGATAAGAGTAGGCAATAAATAAATTTTAAAATCATGAAAAAAGTAATCGGAATTTTAGCAGTAGCTTTATTAAGCGTAACAGTTTCTTGTAAAGACAACAAACAAGAAGAGCAAAAAGAGGAAATGCATAATGAAATGAGTGATAATCATACAAAATATGCATGTCCAATGAAATGCGAAGACGATAAAATGTATGACAAAGCGGGTTCATGCCCAAAATGCGGAATGGATTTAGAAGCTGTTGAAACACATGATCATTCAGAAATGAATCATGAAGATGGACATGACCATGGTAATAGCGAAAGTACAGAAAGAGAAATCACTCAAAACAGTACAAAAAACAATGCTACATCAGCTATGCTTGACGCTTACTTTGAAATCAAAAATGGTTTGGTAGCAGACAGTAAAGAAAAAACGGCAAATGGAGGAAATTCTCTTTTAACAGCTATTTCTAAATTTGACATGTCAAAATTATCAGGTGAGACACATAAAGAGTATATGGAAATTGCAGAAAGTGCAAAAGAACATGCTGAGCACATTATAAAAAGTCCTATCGATCATCAAAGAGAACACTTTGAAGCTTTAAGTACAGATATTACCGATTTAGTAGCACTTCTTGGAACGGATAAAGTAGTCTATCAAGATTTTTGCCCAATGGCAAATAACAATAAAGGAGCAAATTGGTTAAGTGAAGTGAAAGAAATTAAAAACCCATATTTTGGTTCAAAAATGCTAAAATGTGGAAGTGTAAAAAAGCAAATTAACTAAATGAAAATTTCTAAAATCATCTTACTGATTTTACTGATTGTGTTTGTGGGAATTCAATTCATTCCCACAAAACGCAATCAAAGTGAAAGTGTACCCAATACAGATTTTATGATAGTTAATAATGTGCCTAATAATATTAAAGCTACATTACAAACTTCTTGTTATGACTGTCACAGTAATAACACGTCCTATCCGTGGTACAATACAGTACAGCCTGTAGCTTGGTTTTTAGAAAATCATATCGAAGAAGGAAAATCAGAATTAAATTTTAGTGAATGGGATAACTACTCAAACAGAAGAAAAAAAAGTAAATTAAAATCGATTGTTAGTCAAATTAAAGATAACAAGATGCCTTTAAGTTCGTATACATTTATTCATAAAGAAGCAGTATTGGATAACACTAAGAGGCAAGAAATTCTAAATTATATCTCAGAATTAAAAGATAGTTTATAATAATTTAATAATTTAAAAAGATGAAATTTTTAAAAACAAGTATAACAATAATGCTATTATTAGCTATTTCTTTTACTTATGCACAAGATGGGCATAATCATAACCATGATAAAATGAAACATAGTAAAATGAAGCAAAATAATGATGTTAAAGCGGAAGCAATCCTAAGCGATTACATTAACTTAAAAGACGCATTGGTAGCGGATGATACAAAAAAAGCAGCTGCTGTAGCTTCTAAATTAGTAGCCTCTTTTAAAGCCTTTGATAGAACTACCTATAGAGGTATGGAACAAATGGAACTTATAGAAATTATTGAAGATGCAATAGAACATGCAGAACATATTGCTAAAAGTGAACTCGATCATCAAAGAGAACATTTCAAGACGTTGAGTAAAGATATTACTGACATGATTACTATTACTGGAACTGAAAACACACTCTACCAACAGTTCTGCCCAATGTATGATAAAGGTAGTTCGTGGTTAAGCACAAATAAGGAAGTAAAAAACCCATATTATGGTAGTAAAATGCCAAATTGTGGAAAAGTGCAAAAGGAAATTAAGAATTAGAGTACTTCTTTTAGAGTAAAGGAATGAGATATCTAATTCCTAAAAGGACAATAAGGTTTTCATTATTGATTCACATTTTTATAAAAGATCCCTTTTATGGTGTTAGAAAAGTCCTAGTTTGGGAAGGGTTAAATGGATAATTAGTCTGATCTCCTTCCCTTGTTAGGCACAATAAATTAAAAAAAAGGCTTTTAATATTAATAGCTTGTATAAGTGAAGAATGATAAATCTATTAATAACATTTCCTTGTCAAACGGCAGATGAAATATAAATTTTAAAAGCAAAATAAATAATTATCAAATAGTAACATCATCAATGAACAACCTTAACCAAATAATCAATCAATATAAAAACGATACCGAAAGTGTATACAATACTTGGTTTATAGATAATGACCAACGATTAAAAGCTTTTAGAACAATACGTCGTGGTGTTATTCAAGTTGTGGAAGATATTAAAAACAAAACATTTCCTAACGATTTTAAAGGCAGTAGTTTAGAATTTGTATTGAGTTGCATTGCAGAGCAAAAACAAATATTTGTAGGTGTAGCTCATCCCTTCTATTGGAAACCAAAATTGCGTATCCCAGATATTTATGAAAACCAAAATAATAAAATCGCTTTTGGCCAATTTTTAGAAAACTGTATTAATGCAAAATCAGAAGAACAAGTTGTAAAAGAAATAGTAAAGCTAGATGAACTCAAAATAAAAGGACTTGGCCCAGCTGTTGCTAGTATTTTATACTTTTTACATCCAACATGGTTTCCTCCTTTTAATACAGCAATTCTCAATGGATTTAACTTTTTATTCAAAGACAAAAAAAAATTAGGTAGTTGGTCAGAATACCTAAAAATAAGGGAAACAGTAGTTGAAACAAATAATAAACATAAAACTGATTTATCTAATGATTTAGGTGCAATTGCTGGCTTATGTTTTGAAATTGGTACACAGAAAATGCTTATTGGTAACGATGAATATTTGAGTGAAGTAGAACGCACAAAATTTGAAAAGAATATTTTAAAACGTCAAAAAGAAATTCAAGAAGAAAAACAGGAAGAAAATTTACATAACGAAATGCAATACCACCTACTAAAAATAGGTGCTTCATTAGGGTATGATGTAACTCCAGCTAGTAATGACAAAAGCAAATCATTTGGCGGACAAAGTTTTTCATTTATTTCACTTTCTAAATTCCCAGAACTTCCTTGCGATAAAGAAACACAAAATACGATTAAACTAATTGATGTGCTTTGGTTTAAAAAAGGAACAAATACCATTGTTGGAGCATTTGAAGTAGAAAAAAGTACGAGTATCTATTCAGGGATTTTAAGATTGTCTGATTTATATTTCAGTATCTCAAATGGTAATGAAGTATTTTATATAATTATCCCAAACAGTCGCGAAAAAGATGTCATACAGCAATTAAATCGCCCTGTAATCAAAAATTCTAAAATGCTCATCAAATATATTTTGTTTTCAGAATTAAGAGAAAATTGCGATGCCATTTGCAAGTTTGGTACTGATCTTTCCATAATGGATAAAATTGCAAAATCAATTTAAAAATAAAAAATCATGAAATTATATATCAAAAACATGGTCTGTAGTCGTTGCTTAAAAGTGATAAAACAAGAGCTTGAAGAACTAGAAATAAAAGTCACATCTATTGAACTTGGAGAATTAGTTATTGATGATTCAAATAGTAATCATGATGATATTATCTTTCAAATTGAAAAAGTATTGCATTCCAATAATTTTGAAATAATTCATAGTTCAGAAGAAATTCTTGTCGAAAAAATCAAACATTTTCTATTTAATAAATTGGAAGAATTACCATTGGATATCAAAGTGAATTTATCACAAGTTTTGAGTGCAGAACTCAATCATGAATATAAATCATTAAGTAAACTATTTTCACATTCAGAAAAAATTACAATTGAAAAATACTTCATTCGATTAAAAATTGAAAAAGTCAAAGAGTTAATTCAATTGAAACAACATACTTTTTCTGAAATAGGATATTTATTGGATTATAATAATGTCAACCATTTATCAAGACAATTTAAAGAAATTGTTGGAATGAGTATGACAGAATATAAAAATTATGACGATTCAAAACGAAATCATTACGATGAAATTTTATAGATTTTAACGAAAATTGTGTAGCTGATTTAAGATAGGAGTAAATACCTTTAGGAGTATTATAAACCAGCACACTATGAAAAATAATCACTGGATTTGGATGGTTTTAGGCTGTGTCCTACCATTACTATTCATCTTTTTAGCACCTACTCTTGGCATAGGAAGTAGTTCCTCACTTTTCCTTTTCATCATTTTTATGTTTGCCTGTCACCTGTTTATGCCTCATGGGTCGCATCGACATGGTAATCATAATCACGGGGAATAAAAACAAGATAATACTCAAAGTAATAAAGAGGAGCACAAAGGGCATCATAACCATTAATATCTAAGAAATGAAAAAGAAGTATCAAATAAACGGAATTAGCTGTGGTGGATGCATAGCAAGTGTTAAGAAAACTTTGGAAGTACATCCTAATATTGAGAGAGCCCAAATTTTCTTAGAACCTAAAGGAGCTGCTATCATAACAATGAGTGAAAGTCTTACGGTTGATGAATTACAAGAGCAACTCAATACGCTAAAAGGATATACCATTACTGAATTTAAAGAAACAACTTAAAAACAATTATTATGCATTTAAACGAAGCACATTATGGAGGAATGCACCTTATATGGTGGATTATATGGATGGTATTAATCATATGGATTTTTGCAACACCATGGAGTATTCCTGGGCAAAGAGCAAAAAAAGATTCCCCACTCGATATTTTAAAAAAACGCTTTGCTAAAGGAGAAATTACAAAGGAAGAATTTGAAGAATCGAAAAAGATTTTAAACGCGAGCAAATAACTTAAAATCCCAATACTATGTATCAATTAAACGTAAAAAAACTTGGTTTTGCATTCGGTCTAACAGCTGCCTTTCTTTATCTCGGCTGTATGATTGTAATGGCAACTGCAGGAAAAGAAGGAACTATTACTTTTTTTAACAGCTTGTTACACGGTTTAGATACTACAACTATTATAAGAATGGATGTTTCACTTACTGAAGCATTACTTGGAATTGTACAAACATTTATTTTATGGTGGTTAATAGGCGCTTGTATTGGAGTATTTTATAATGTTCAAATAAAAAACAAATAGAAAGATTATGGACAGAAGAAATTTTATAGCAACTGGTGCTGTCTCAACTGCAGGTATGTTGTTTTTCCCTGGCAATTTATTAGCTTCTGAAGCAAAAATAATTAATAAACAAAAACTAGTTCAACCTTTATCTTACAAGATGGATGGAGAATGGAAAGAATTTGAACTGTATATTGATATACATATACACGAACCTGCACCAGGGTTTAAATACCATACATTAGCTTTTAATGATATGATTCCTGGTCCAGAAATTAGAGTAAATGCAGGTGATAAAGTAAGAGTGAAATTTGTTAATAAAACAGATTTAAATCATACCATACATTGGCATGGAGTTTATGTTCCTTGGCGAATGGATGGAGTACCCTTTGTAACACAACTCCCAGTAATGCCAAAAAATGAATTCATTTACGAATTTATTGCAGAACCTGAAGGAACACATTTCTACCATTGCCATTGGGGAACTTTAATGCATATGCAAGCAGGAATGTTCGGAAGTTTAATTATTGAAAAACCAAATGATTCTATAAAGCAACGATTCCCTTATGAACGTGAATATACATTAGTCTATTCTTCACATGACACAAACTATATTAGAAGTGAAATGAACGGGATGCTAGAACGTATGAAACAACGTAGTTATTTAATGAAAGAAGGAAGATTTGATCCCGAACAGTTTTCAGTTTTTGACTCTAAAGAGCAGTTATTAGAAAGTATCGATAACGGATATCAACCACCATATGTTACAAACAGAAGATCAAATTCTGAGTTACCTCAAGCAAATTGGTTTACTGTAAACGGCAAGTCTTACCCGTCTACTCCGTATGTATTTATTAAGTCTGGAGAAAATATACGTATTAGGCTTATAAATGCAGGTGCAGAAACACATCATCTACATTTACACGGTCACGATTTTTGGATGGTGGCTGATGATGGAGTGCCTATTGACAATCCTTGGAAGCGAAATACGGTACCTCTTACACCGGGAAAAACTTTTGATATTATTGTAGAAGGTAAAAATAGAGGTATTTGGACATTTCATGATCATGATACACGTAAAGTAACTAACAACGGATTATATCCTGGTGGAAACTTACTGGCTTTGGTATATGAAGATTTACCAGCTGATGAATTAATTATTTCAAAACATTCTGGAAACCCTATTTACAATTCAAATGCTGGCATGGGAAATATGAAAGGAATGGATGCTATGGGAAACATGAACAAAATGATGTTTGGTGAAGATAAACTACCAAAAATTGCTCTTGACGAATAATTAATTAAATAGATTAAAATGAAAAAAATCATATATATCGTAATCTTATTTTCTGGGCTAGCAAATGCTCAAATTACACCAGAATTTGAAATTGGAACTAAAGGTGTTTTTTCGGGAAATTTAAACATCAATTCAGATGAACCAAGTGCTGTATCAGATTTTTCGGACACCCAGTTATTAATGGGCTTACGTCAAAAACTTTATAATAATTGGAGAGCACAATTTGTTTTAGGGCTTCAATTCCCAGATGCAAACTCTAAACTCGGAGAAGTGTTTTACAATAATATTTTTATTCGTTTAGAAGATCAAAAAAACATAGTAAAACTTGGTAGAACTCTCGCTAAAACAAACTTAAATCAATTTCCTACACTTCGAGATGATGATGCACAACAATTTACCTATGCTTTAAATCCATTTTCGGATGGCGTAAATACAGAATGGGATCAGTATGCTAATGTATTAGAATATGCACATATATTTAAACAACGTTTTTTTATTTCTATGCATGGTGAAAATTTTTATAATAGTTTGAAACCAGATGATTTTAGATTAAATTCAATAGGATTATCACTTATGTATAAAGTTCCATCAAGTCAAAGGTGGAATAGAGATGTAATTCAAGAAATAGGTTTAAGTTATAACAACTACTTTACTGACAGAATTGGTTACTCAAGCGATTTTGATGCTTCTGTTAAAAATCTTCTGTTTAGTACAACATTGAACTTAAAACCAGATCCAATAAATTTTATCGACTTTAGATTTCAAGCCATTCAAAATTTTGGATGGAATGAAGTGCGTGCATTGAACGACTATTTTGATTATACAAGAACAGAATCATCAACCTTCTTTGGTACGTTTCGTTATTTAAAACAAAAGTTAGAAAGACCTAATTATCAAATATCTATTGGTGGTGGATACAAATCTTTACCCAATTTAGAAGTAGATTCGAGTCAATTAATATTTATAGCAAATAGTTTTTATCGTATTGGAGAAAATTTTGATATTGGGTTACAATATCGTTATACTGAAAATAGGGGTTTTACTGAAGGTTTATTTGGTAAGAATGAGCATCGAATTCAATTGGCATTAGTATATTCATTTAATAAAATATTCAATAAGCAGTTTGGTGATAGAGAAGACTTGCTGAATTTAGAACATAATTATTTAAGATAAATATAATCCACTTATAACAAGAAAAAATAAAATCAAATTGAAAAATACTACTGATAAAAACAATAAGCTTTCGCTAATAGGTTCAATATCTCTTGGTACAGGAGCAATGATTGGAGCAGGCATATTTGTCCTTATGGGACAGATTGCAGAATTGGTAGGGGATTTATTCCCAATTGCTTTTATTGCAGGTGCTGTTGTTGTAGGTTTTAGTTCTTATTCCTATGTTAAGTTCTCAAACGCTTTTCCTTCCTCTGGTGGTGTTGTCAAGTTTTTAAATAAATCGTATGGTCCTGGAACTACAACTGGTGTCTTTTCATTATTAATGTACGTTTCGATGGTCGTTTCACAGAGTTTGGTAGCTGGTACTTTTGGGTCCTACACACTTCGGTTATTTCCAGAACGTTTTGCAGATTACGCTTCTATTCTCGGTGTGTTTCTTTTGGTTGTAGTATTTATCGTCAATGTTTTAGGAAACAAAGTGATTGGAACAACAGCTACTTTTACAGCAATTATAAAGGTACTCGGTATCGCATTACTTGCAATTGCAGGTTTAATAGTTTCAGGTTTTCCAGATATTACTGGAAATTACATCCCAAAAAACACCGAAAAATTGCCAATAGGAATTGGTTTTATTGCTTCATTAGCATTAGCAATTCTTGCTTACAAAGGGTTCACTACTATTACAAATCAAGGTGGTGATATTGCTAACCCACACAAAAACCTAGGACGATCTATAATAGCATCTATTTTTATCTGTACTATTATTTATGTCGCTTTAGCACTTGCTGTTGCAGGAGGATTAAGTATACCTGAAATAATTATGGCAAAAGATTATGCTTTAGCAGCAGCTGCAGAACCTGTTTTTGGGAAATGGGGTACTTGGATTACCGTTGCTATTGCAATTATTGCAACCTTTTCAGGTGTCATTGCAAGTGTGTTTTCTTCCTCTCGGTTATTGGGTATGTTGAGCAATATGAAACAAGTTCCTTCCTTAAAAAGACTTGGAAATTTTAAAAATCCTGCACTCATATTTACAGTTTCTCTTGCAATTTTACTAACAATTTTGTTCGATTTAACGAGAATTGCATCCATTGGAGTTATTTTTTACCTAATTATGGACATTGCAATACATTGGGGACTTTTCCGTCACCTTAAAAAGGAAGTGGATTTCTTTCCTATAATACCAATTATGGCAATTATTATGGACGCAGCAGTACTTTCAGCATTTCTTTTCGTAAAATACATTAACGATCCTTTAGTGCTTATAGTAGCAGCAATTGGAATTATTCTAATGATTGTTTCAGAACGTATTTTTATGATTTCACATACAGATGATGATGGCGACATGCAAATGGGAATGGAAACTAATAATAAAACATAATTAATTTAAAAATAAAATTACATGAAAAATATTGCAGTTATAGGATACGGAGTAATTGGAAAAAGAGTGGCTGATGCTATAAGTAAACAAGACGACATGAAGCTTTCAGGAGTTTGTGATATCATAAGCGATTGGCGCATTCAAAATGCCGTAAGAAAGGAGTATGATATTTATGCGGCAACTCCAGAAGCAGCAGATAATATGAAAGCTGAAGGAATTACTGTAAAAGGTAATATGCAGTTGCTTATAGAAAAATCAGATCTCGTTGTAGATTGTACACCAAAAAAAATTGCAGAACAAAATGTGATAATTTACAAAACACAAAATATAAAATTCATTTTACAAGGTGGTGAAAAACATGAAACTACTAATCATTCATTTAGTGCCGAAAATAATTACCAATCAGCATTAAATTTAGAGGCAACTAGAGTTGTTTCCTGCAATACTACTTCCATTTTAAGAACATTAACAACTTTAAAAAAAGCTGGCTTATTAGAGTATGCGAGAGGAACATTGTTGAGAAGAGCGACTGACCCTTGGGAAAGTCATTTAGGAGGTATAATGAATACTATGGTACCCGAAAGAGAAATTCCAAGTCATCAAGGTCCTGATGCAAAAAGTGTAGACCCAGATTTAGATGTGATTACTTCTGCTGTAAAAGTACCCGAAACGTTAAGTCACATGCATTATTGGAATGTAAAATTGAAAAAAAATACTACTAAAGAAGAAGTGCTAAAAGCTTTTAAGACATCCAGTCGTATTAAACTAATTCGCTACGATCAAGGTTTGGTTTCTAACAACACCATTAAGGAAATGTTCTTGGATATGGGAAGACCATGGGGTGATATGTACGAAGTGGCTCTTTGGGAAGATATGCTAAAAATAGTGGGCGATGAACTTTTCTATGCCTATGTAGTAGATAACCAAGCTATTGTTATTCCTGAAACTATCGATGCCATTCGTGCACTCACAGGAATTGAAACGGATGCATTAAAATCCATTACGAAAACCAATATAAGTTTAGGAATAAATTAAATGCTATTGAGATGAAAACAAATGAGAATATAACAGGAATTCTAGGGAAAAAAGCGTCATTTTATTTAGACCATGTTTGTAAAAAGATAACCAAGGATGAATTACAAACACCATCTAAAACAAGTCTTGATAAAATATTTATTCAAAGTAATAGAAATCCTCAAGTACTTCGCAGTCTTTCGCAATTATACAATCATGGAAATTTAGGTAAAACAGGTTATTTAAGTATTCTTCCAGTGGATCAAGGTATTGAGCATAGTGCTGCCTTTTCTTTCTATAAAAATCCAGATTATTTTGATCCAGAAAATATTATAAAATTGGCTATAGAAGCGGGTTGTAATGGTGTAGCATCAACTTTTGGTGTACTAGGTCTTAATGCTAGAAAATATGCACACAAAATTCCTTTCATTGTAAAAATTAATCATAATGAATTATTGACTTACCCTAATAAATATGACCAAACACTATTTGGAAAGGTAAAATCAGCTTGGGATATGGGTGCAGTTGCAGTTGGTGCAACCATCTATTTTGGTTCAGAAGAGAGCAACAGACAACTCAACGAAATAGCCGAAGCTTTTGAAGAAGCACATAATTTAGGAATGGCAACTATCTTATGGTGTTACCTTCGAAATGATGCTTTTAAAACAGATAAAGAAGATTATCATGCATCAGCTGATTTAACTGGGCAAGCCAATCATTTAGGTGTTACAATACAAGCAGATATCATCAAACAGAAACTCCCAACAAATAATTTTGGATTTAAAAATATCGGTTTTGGTAAATATGATGATGAAATGTACAAAACACTCACTACAGATCATCCTATAGACCTTTGCAGATTACAAGTCGCTAATTGCTATATGGGCAAAATAGGATTAATTAATTCTGGTGGCGGTTCTAATGGTGATTCTGATTTGATTGAAGCTATTACAACTGCAGTAATAAATAAGCGTGCCGGTGGTTCAGGTCTGATATTAGGTAGAAAAGCGTTTCAAAAGCCATTCAATGAAGGAGTAAAAGTATTGCAATCTGTCCAAAGTGTATATTTAAATGATAAAATTACAGTAGCATAGCTAATAATGGATAGATAGCTTTAAAAAAATGTATTACATAAAAATAAGTAAAATCTTAATATTTGTAAAAATGATTTTATTAATTGTTTTTTTAACTCTTACTGTATCAATTGTCATTATTGGTAGTAATGAATATTTTAAAGTAATTAATGCTCCTAAATACAATCCTGAAATTATGCAATTAAATTACGAAATTATGGGTTCAGGTGAAAAGACATTTGTATTTATTCATGGATTAACAGGATCTAAAAATTATTGGAAAAAAGAATTAGAAACCATTAGTAAAACACATCAAGTACTGTTAGTGGATCTATTAGGATTTGGAGACTCACCGAAACCTAATTGTAATTATAGTCTTAACATTCAGTTAGAAGCATTGGAAAGAATAATTAACAAAGAAAGTTTTAATAATGGTAAAGTTATTATAGTTGGTCACTCTATGGGAGCTATTATTTCAATGGCTTTATTAGAAAAGAATCCTTATTGGTTTAAAACAGGAGTTTTTATAAGCACTCCTGTTTATAAAAATGCAGATGAGTTTAAAAAGATTATGTCTAAAAATTCTTTTGTTGACAGAATTTCTACAGGTAAATTCTCAAAATACTTGTGTATGATTCACCCAGTTTTTATGTCAAGCGTATTTAAACCAGATAACTTAACAAATGAAGTTTATGAAGATGCAAAAAAACATAATTGGCAGAGTTATTATTATTCACTAACAGAAGTCGTTTTAAAAACAGATTTAAATTCATTAGCAAATACAATTAAAGAAAAAGAAGTTCTTTTTATTCATGGTAAACAAGATAAAATAGCACCTTTAAAAAATGCTTTACAATTATCAAAAGTATTTACAAAGGCAAAATTTATATCTTCTAAAGAAGGTGATCATCAATTCTTTCTAAAAGAAACAAATTTTGTCTGGCAGACCATAAAAAATCATAGCTTTTCAGAAAAAAACCAAAAATTAACATTTAATGAAAACTAATTTAATTAAACATATAGCCGTATTTACATCTGGAGGAGATAGTCCAGGAATGAACGCTGCTTTGTATGCAATAGCAAAAGCAGCAGAAAAAAATAGTATAAAATTGACAGGTATTAAAAAAGGATATGAAGGGTTAATTGATGGCGATTTTATTAATTTGGAAGCACACCAACTACAGAAATTAACTCAAAAAGGGGGTACTATTCTAAAAACGGCTAGAAGCAAGCGCTTCATGGAATTGGAAGGCAGAAAAAAAGCCCTAAAAACGCTAAAGGAAAACAACATTGATGCCTTGATTGCCATAGGTGGAGATGGTACTTTTAGAGGATTGCTGGCTTTTTCTGAAATATGTGATATCCCAGTTATTGGTATTCCAGGAACAATCGACAATGACATTTGTGGTACAGACTTTACCCTAGGTTTCGATTCTGCTGTAAATACAGCTATCGAGAATATTGATAAAATACGGGATACAGCTGAATCACATAACCGTGTATTTATTGTAGAAGTGATGGGCAGGGACTCTGGTTACATTGCTATCTATTCAGGATTGGTTGTTGGTGCTGATGCTATTTTGATTCCGGAAAGTGCTCAAGATTATATTCAATTATTGAATAAAATTAAAAACTATGAAAGTGAAGAAGCTTTTATTGTGGTTGTATCTGAAGGAGACGAATTGGGAGCTGAACTGGTTGCAACAAAAATCAAGGAAATGAATTCAGATGTTGAATTGCGTATAACCCGAATAGGACACGTACAACGAGGTGGCAATCCTACTGCTTTAGACAGAATGTTGGGTATTAGATTTGGAGTAGCGGCAGTTGAAGCTCTCATACAGTCTAAAAAGAATGTTATGGTTGGTATTGTAAAGAACCAATTACATTTCACTCCTTTTGAAGAGGTAATAAAACAACACCAAATTAACAATGAATTAAAACAACTTTTAGTATTATTTGAAAAGTAAAAAATGACAGAAACCTTACAAAATATTAATCCTTTTATACTTGGACTACTTATTAGTTTAGGCATTGGTCTTATTCTGGGATTGGAACGTGAATATGATAAACTGAAAGAAGAGCAGGGTTTTGCTGGTATAAGAACTTTCCCTATTGTCGCAATTATTGGTTTTATTTTAGGGAACATGTCTATAACTTATAATACTCCTTGGTTTGTCATTATTGTCTCAGCAACATTTTTATTATTTCTGGCTTTTAGTCATCTTTCTATTGTTCAAAAACATTTAATGACGGGGATTACTACTAATATGGCATTATTTGTGACATTAATTTTAGGTGTTATGGTTGCTAATCATTTGCATAAGGAAGCCGTGGCTACTGGAGTAGTTGTGGCTACTTTATTATCACTAAAAACCACTTTTAATACTTTTATAATAAATATTACTTCTGAAGAACTTTTCGCATTTATTAAATTTTCGATTATTGCGCTTCTAATTTTACCTTTTTTACCTAATCAAAACTACGGACCAGAAGGTTTGTTAAATCCTTTTGAAATAGGTTCCATTATAGTTATTGTATCATTTTTGAATTTTATTGGATACTTTCTTGTAAAATATGTAGGTTCTAAAAGAGGTATCTTACTCACAGCAATTTTAGGCGGATTAATTTCTAGCACCGCAGTAGCTTGGATCTACGCTTCCCGAAGTAAGGAATCTCCTGAACTCTCAAAAAAGTATGCAGCAGGTATAATTATAGCTTCTGCCATAATGTTTCCAAGATTAGCAATATTAGCTTACATTTTCAATAAGGCTATTCTTTTTTATTTAATAATTCCTTTCACTATACTAACTCTTATATGTTTAGTTAGTGTACTTTTTTTTATCAAAAAAGATTCATATGTAACAAAGACAGATATAAATCTGGGTAATCCACTTAATATCTTGAATGCTTTTGGATTTGGAGTTATTTACATCATAATCCAATTTGTGGTTTTTTATGCAAATGACTTTTTTGGTCAAAGTGGTTTATATTATTCTGCTTTATTTGCTGGATTAGCTGACACAGATGCAATCACAATAAGCATGGCAAAATTTGGTTCTTTAGAAGAAAAATTAAAGCTAGCTACCAATGTCATTATTACAGCAACTTTAAGTAATATGATTGTTAAACTTGCAATTACTTATTTTAAAGGTTCACTAAAGACAAGAAAATTAGTAATACTAACTTTTACTACAGTTGTAATTGTCGGTATTGTATACATATTAATTAAATAAAGAAAATGAAAACAACCCTATTTAGTACCCATAAATTTGAAGAGCAATATCTTGTCAAAGCCAATAAAGGAAAGCATGAACTAAAAATGCTTGAGACTCGCTTAACTAAAGAAACAGCTATACTTGCAAATGGCGCTATAACGGTAAGTTTATTTACAGGTGATGATGCTTCAGCTGAAGTAATAAAAGAATTGAACGATTTAGGAGTCAAAAATATTGCTTTGCGTTCAGCTGGTTTTAATCACGTTGATTTAGAACAAGCTGCAAAATTAGGGATCAAAGTTGCTCGCGTTCCAGCATATTCTCCTTATGCTATTGCAGAACATGCCATTGCTTTAATATTGGCTTTAAACAGAAAATTAATTAAAGCTAATAATAGAGTTCACGAACAAAATTTTTCATTAAATGGATTAACAGGTTTTGACCTTAATGGAAAAACGGTTGGTATAATAGGAACTGGTAAAATTGGAGCAGTTATGGTTAAAATTCTTCATGGTTTTGGTTGTAAAATCCTGGCTCAAGATATAGTTGAAGATAAGAGTTTAATACATTTATATGGAGTTAAATATACAGATTGCGAAACCATTTGTAAGCAATCGGATATTATTAGTCTGCATTTGCCATTAACACCTTCAAGCAAATATTTGATTAATAAGCAACATATTTCACTCATGAAACATGATGTAATGCTTATAAACACCAGCCGTGGTGGATTAATTGATACAAAAGCAGTTATTGAAGGACTGAAAACTAAAAAAATTGGCTATTTCGGAATAGATGTTTATGAAGAAGAAGAAGGATTATTCTTTGAAGACCATTCTGAAGACATTTTACAAGATGATGTAATTGCTCGTTTGATGACCTTCAGCAATGTGTTAATCACAAGTCATCAAGCATTCCTAACAGAAACTGCACTAACCAATATCGCTGAAACCACCATATATAATCTAGACTGTTTTGAAAAGCAAATAAATTCAGGAAATGAGGTAAATATAAATGGTTCAAAATAATAAATAAAATGAAAAACATACTTGTACCCACCAATTTCACCGAAAACTGCCAAAAAGCTGCAGAACTTGCCATTGAAATAGCCAAATTATATAATTCGGAAATTCATTTTTTACACTATATAAAAACACCTGTAGATTGGGTAAAATTAGATAAATTAAAAGAAGAAAGATACCCTGAAACTTTGAAACAAATTGGAAGTGCTAAAGCAAATTTGCGAGAATTAGAAAGAAGTGCAGAAAATCAAGGACTTAAATGTCGAACTTTTCTTCAATATGATGTAGATGATAAAAGTATTTTAGACCATTCTGGTCATTTTCAACACGATTTTATAATAACAGGAAGTAGTGGAACAAAGGGAGTAATTAGAGAAATATCAGGTAGTAATGTT
Organism: Flavobacterium profundi; assembly: GCF_006491645.1. GTDB lineage: Bacteria > Bacteroidota > Bacteroidia > Flavobacteriales > Flavobacteriaceae > Flavobacterium > Flavobacterium profundi. Next base: position 524,876 of record NZ_VDCZ01000001.1, on the reverse strand, counting down.
GAAGATATTGTACGTAAAGCTAAAGTTCCAGTTATAGTCGTTAAAGATGAAGAAATAAAATTTCCATTTAAAAGTATTGTTTTTGTTTCAAATTTTGAAGAAGATGTAACTAATGCCTTTAAACAAGTAATTTCAATAGCTAAAAAATGCAGTGCAAAAATTCATTTATTACAAATAAACACAAAAACAGATTTTAACAGTGTTGAAAGTAGTTTAACAAATATCGATTTACTATTGAAAAAATTTCCAGATTTTAAAAATTATTCAAAAGCAGTTTATAATGAAGATTCTGTAGAAATTGGTATTAATACATTTATAAAGCAACAACCAGTCGAATTAATAGCAATGGTTACTCATGGTAAAACAGGTTTTTTAAGTTTATTTTCTAAAAGCATAGCAGAAGGAATAACAAATCATTCAAATTTACCAGTAATGACAATACTTATTTAAAATTATAATGATGTCAAGTAGTCTAAATTATATCAAAGAAAAAGCATTTTATAAAATGCTTTTTGGAAAAACAGCATTTCCAATTATCATTATTGTTGGAATCGCATTAATTTATGTTGTTTTAATGACGATGATAGACCACAGTACATTACCTTTTCATATTGTAGTTGCAGTTGCAGCATTAGTAAAAACCATCGTAATTACCCTAACTACTTTAAAGAAGCTCTCAAAACTTATAAAAATTTGCCATTCATTAGAGCGATTACTAGTGATTTTTGGATTTATAATAGTAATTATTATTTTCTCCTTTGCAACAGATTATACTTGTTTATATCAATTCAATCAAACCGCTTTTGAAGGTGTTCCAGACTTTTCAAATACATATCTATATAATATATATCATTTCTTTTATTTCAGCGTAATTACATTTTCAACAGTAGGTTTTGGTGATATTACTCCAGTATCAGATGTTGCTAAATTTGTTATCATGCTTGAAATATTTTTAAGTTTTTTTATTATAGTTTTTGCATTAACAAATATCAAAAAAATACATCTAAATGAATAATATAAACATCATAAAAGCAAACGGAGATAAAGCTCTTTTTCAAGTTGAAAAACTTATCTATTCTTTAAGACGTTCTCAAGCTAACGAAACACTTATTCAACAAATTGTAGAGCAAGTTGAAGCTGTACTTTATGATGGTATGACAACCAAACAAATTTACAAGATGGCTTTTAAAATGCTTAAAGGCAAGTCTTCAGTGAGTGCCTCTCGTTATAAACTTAAAAAAGCACTTATGGAATTAGGTCCTACTGGTTTTCCTTTTGAAAAATTAGTTGGTAAACTAATGGAACATGAAGGTTTTGCTACAGAGGTTGGGGTAATTGTACAGGGTAATTGTGTGCAGCATGAGATAGATGTAATAGCTCAAAAAGAGAACAACCATTATATGATTGAATGCAAATACCATAGTGATCAAGGTAGATTTTGTAATGTAAAAATTCCTTTATACATCCATTCGAGATTTTTAGATGTAGAAAAACAATGGGAACGTCAAAAAGGTCATGAAGCAAAACTTCATAAAGGAGGAGTTTATACCAATACTCGATTTACTACAGATGCCATACAATATGGCAAATGTGTTGGTTTACTAATGACAAGTTGGGATTACCCGTATGGTAATGGTTTAAAAGACAGAATAGACACCTCTGGTTTGCACCCATTAACCGCTTTAACAACCTTAACAAAAAACGAAAAAACAAAATTATTAGACAAAGGAATAGTGCTTTGTAAAGAGCTTCACGAAAACCCAACTATTTTAGACCAAATCGGTATTCCAAAAACAAGGCAAAAAAATATTTTAGATGATTCAAATGATTTATGTAGTAACCATTAAATAGTATTGACAAATGAAAAATAATAAAATTAACATTCACTTTTTGGGTGCAGCAGGCACAGTAACTGGCTCAAAATATTTAGTAGATACAGGAGATAAAAAAATATTAATCGACTGTGGACTTTTTCAAGGAATAAAAGAACTACGTTTAAAAAATTGGGAATATCCACCTGTTAATGTTTCAGAAATTGATATTGTATTGCTTACTCATGGTCACATGGATCATACGGGTTATCTTCCAAGATTAGTTAAACAAGGATTTAATGGTCCAATATATGGAACCAATCCAACTTTAGATATCGCAAAAATCATACTAAATGATAGTGCCAAAATACAAGAACAAGAAGCAGAACGTGCAAATAAGGAAGGCTACTCAAAACATAGTCCTGCAGAACCGTTATACGATTTAAAAGATGTAGAAAATACATTACCTCACTTTAAAGCGATACCTCAAGCACAATGGATTCCATTATTTGAGGGTATAAAAGCAAGATTTCAATACAACGGACATATTTTAGGAGCTACATTTATCGAGTTAGATATTCACGGAAAAAGACTTGTATTCTCCGGAGATATAGGAAGAACAAATGATTTATTATTATATCCTCCATTAAAACCTAAAAAAGCCGATGTTCTTTTCATAGAATCAACATATGGTGGAAGATTTCATCCAGATGAAATAGAAGCTATTCCGCAAATAGAAAAATTAGTAAATGAAACCATTAATAATGGAGGTAGCTTATTCATTCCAAGCTTTTCTGTAGAAAGAGCACAACTAATGATGTTTATTTTTTGGAAATTACTCAAAGAAAAGAAAATACCAAAAGTGCAAATGATAATGGATAGTCCAATGGGTGCAAATGTTTTAGAACTATTTCATCGCACAAGAGATTGGCACAGATTGAAAGATAATGAATGCGACGAAATGTGTGCTAACTTCACAGTTGTAAGTAGTTATCGTGAAACATTAGAATTACGTGCTGATAATAAACCAAAAATTGTAATAGCCGGAAGCGGAATGCTTACGGGTGGTAGAATGCTCAACTATCTAGAAACACAAGCGCAAAACCCTAACAACACCTTGCTTTTTGTTGGATATCAAGCTGAAGGAACTCGTGGAAGAAAATTATTAGAAGGTAATAAAGATTTAAAAGTGTATGGTAAAATAGTGCCTTTTAATATGCAAGTAGCAGAAATCGAAGGATTATCAGCTCATGCAGACCATGCTGAACTAATAGGATGGATGAGCAAATTAAAGAAAAAACCAGAAAGAATTTTTATTGTACACGGTGAAAATGAAGGTGCAGTGGCATTGCAAAAAGGGATAAAAGAAAGTTATGGTTGGGATGCTGAAATACCGCAACTCTACAGTATTGAAGAAATATAATGTTGAAACAAATTTAATAGCATGAAAAGTATAACAAACGACACAAAACAGACCAATTGGTATGTCATAACTGGTGGTCCAAGTACAGGTAAAACTACAATAATTGATTTACTTCAAAAAAAAGGATACAAAACCACTATAGAACATGCCAGACATTATATTGATACGATGCATGATGATGGACAGACTGTTGAAGAAATTAGGAGTAATAAAAGAAAATTTCAATTAGGTGTTTTAGACATGCAAATTGAACAAGAAGCTTCACTTAATAAAGAGGACATGGTCTTTTTAGATAGAGCAATTCCAGATGCACAAGCATATTATCAATTTTTGAAATTAGATTATGATGAGAAATTAACAAAAGCAATAAAAGAAGTTTCTTATAAAAAAATCTTCATTTTAGACAGATTACCTTTTACAAAAGATTATGCAAGAACAGAAAATGAAGAAGACCAAAAAAATATTCATCAGTTAATAATTGACGTATATAAAAATCTAGGTTTTTCAATTGTTTTTGTTCCGGTTTTACCTCCTTTAGAAAGGGTAAAATATCTATTAAATAATTTATAAAACAAACCAAAACAATGGCTAACAATAACCATAAACAAACTTCTTTTAGTAAAGCAAAAATAAAGCTTTTAGTATTATTTATGATTGGAATATATTCAAATGCACAATCACAGGGCACTATGTTTATTGATCAAATTGAAGGCAGAACAATTACAAGAGAAAACTTCAATGAAAAGGGTGATTTACTAAATAAGCAAATCTTTGAAGCGGGAAAAGTTATTAAAAAAAATGGTAATTATGCGATAAAGGTCACAACAGAATTATTTGATAAAAATAAAATAGCAACGGATAAATATGAAACAATCTATAAATGTAAACCGGACAAATTTAGTATTGTAGTATTTGTTTTTCCGTTTGCAAATCCAAAATCTAAAGAAACTGAAATAAGTTCAAAATCTTTAAATTTTAAAGAATTGTACAATATAGAAAAACTAAATAATGTGGAAATAGATTTAAGTTTTGATTCAGGATTGATGAATTTTTTGGGTTCAAAGAGTACCATAAAAATTTATGATAGAAAAAAAGAAATAAATGGCACTAATTTAAGCATAAAGTCAAAAATTAATATTAAAGCTTACACTTTGGGTATAAGAGTAAAACAATTGAATTATACAATAACTGAAAAGTTAAATTCAGATGGTTTGCTCTCTTATCAAAAATTTATCGAAAAGGATGGTAGCTATTTCACAATGTACTATAAATAAAAAAAATGACAAATTACGACACGCTTTCAGAAGCAATAAACGATTTAATAAGTAGAGGTTATACCTATGATTTCAATTTGAATCCTGATTGCATAAAATGTGCTTCACTTAAAATTAAAATACATCCTGAAGATTTTGAGGTTGATGCCTTTTATCGATTTGAGGGAATGAGCAGTACAGATGATAATAGTATACTATATGCAATATCATCTAAAGAAGGAATTAAAGGTTTATTAGTCGATGCTTATGGTATGTATAGCGAAAATTTAAATGAAGAAATGATACAGAAACTTACAATAAAACACTAAAATGAATACTCTTAATGATATTTCAGTAGAACCCGTAAACAATCTGTCTAAAGATGTAGCAAAGGAAGCATTAAAAAAGTTGCGAAAAGAACTTTTTGAACTGCAAAATAAGTTTTATGCAGATGGAAGATTTGCTTTACTTATAATACTACAAGGAATGGACACTTCTGGTAAAGATGGTACAATAAGACATGTTTTTAGTAGTATGAACCCACAAGGTGTTCAGGTAAAATCTTTTAAAAAACCAACAGAAGAAGAATTAAGTCATGATTTTTTGTGGCGAGTATATTCACATGTTCCACCAAAAGGTGTAATTCAGATTTTCAATCGTTCTTATTATGAAGATATCATCATGCCCATAATAGAAAATAAAAGTTCTGATAAAATGATGATACATCGCTGTAAACTTATTAAAAACCTTGAAGAGCATTTTGAGCAAAATAACATTACTGTAATCAAGATGTTTTTACATATATCAAAAGAAGAACAAGAAAAAAGAATTAAAGAAAGATTAACCAAACCTCATAAGCGATGGAAATACAGCAAAGAAGATACTAATGTAGCTAAATTATGGCATAAATATCAAACGGCTTATAATAGCATAATTAATAATTGCGATAGTCCAGATTGGAATATAATTCCTGCAAACAAAAAATGGTATCGTAACTATCAAGTAGCAAAAATACTAACAGAACATTTAAAAAATCTTAATCTAAAATATCCAAATAACTAAAGAATTTATTAAAATGGAAAATAACAAACAACCCCAAAAAATGGATCATTCTAAAATGAATCATAAAACAGAAGACCATTCAAAAATGGATCATTCAAAAATGAAGCACGATCATGGTAGCGTTCCAATGGGAATGGCAGGTCATGACCACCACCAAATGATGATTAATGATTTTAAAAAACGCTTTTGGGTAACCTTATTCTTAACCATTCCCATATTATTTTTATCTCCAATGATACAAGATTTTTTTGGGTATGAATATTTACTACCCGGAAATTCTTATGTCCTTTTTGGTTTTGGAACAATTGTATATTTTTATGGTGGTTGGCCTTTTCTAAAAGGATTCTGGTCAGAAATAAAAAGTGGTGCTCCAGGTATGATGACATTAATATCAATGGCAATTAGTGTTGCATATTTTTATAGTTCTGCAACTGTATTTGGGCTTAAAGGAGTTGATTTTTTTTGGGAGTTGGCTACACTTATAGCTATTATGCTAATTGGACATTGGATAGAAATGAAAAGTGTTTTAGGAGCATCCAAAGCTTTGCAACTTTTGGTAAGTATGATGCCTGCCGAAGCACATAAAGTTACTGGAGATAAAATTGAAGATATAGCTCTTGATAAATTATTAAAAGATGATATAATACTTATAAAACCTGGTGAAAAAGTTCCAGCAGATGGAATAATTACAGAAGGCACCAGTTATTTAAATGAATCAATGTTAACTGGAGAGTCAAAACCAGTTAAAAAAGAAGTAAATGATAAAGTCATTGGTGGTTCTGTAAACGGAAATAGTACTATAAATGTTAAAGTAGAACATACAGGAAAAGACAGCTATCTTAATAAAGTGATTAAGATGGTAGAAGAAGCTCAAAAGACCAAATCAAAAATGCAAAATTTGTCCGATAGAGCTGCAAAATGGCTTACTTATATTGCTTTAGTTATAGGTTTTGGAACTTTAGCTACATGGTTACTTTTAGGATTTCCTTTTGTTTTTGCTTTAGAAAGAATGGTAACGGTAATGGTAATTGCTTGTCCACATGCTTTAGGTCTTGCTATTCCTTTAGTTGTTGCAATTTCAACAGCGGTTTCTGCTCAAAATGGTTTGTTAATTCGAAATAGAACTGCATTTGAAGAATCTCGTAAAATCTCGGCATTATTATTTGATAAAACAGGAACATTAACCAAAGGAGATTTTGGTGTTACAAGAATTGAAACGGTAGATAAAAATTTTACTACAGAGGAAGTTTTAAGACTAGCTAGTGCTTTAGAACAAAGTTCAGAACATCCTATTGCAGTTGGGATTATTAAAAAAGTAAAAGAAAATAAAGTAGTAATACCTAATCTTGAAAAATTTAAAGCAATTACAGGTAAAGGTGTAGAAGCTATTGTAGAAGGAAAAGAAGTAAAAGTAGTAAGTCCAGGATATTTACGTGAAAATAATATTTCAATTCCAGAAGATGCTTACAGTGATGCAGCAGAAACAGTAGTTTTTATTGTAATCGACAATAAGTTAGTAGGTTTTATTGCATTAGCAGATGAAATCAGACCAGAATCAGCAGAAGCAATTAGAATTTTTAAAAAGAATAATATTAAGGTATTAATGGCTACTGGAGATAACGAAATCACAGCAAAAGCAGTAAGTGATAAGTTAGGTTTAGATGGCTATTTTGCAGAAGTATTACCACATCAAAAAGTAGAAATAATAAAAGACCTTCAAGCCAAAGGTGAGTTTGTAGCAATGACAGGTGATGGTGTTAATGATGCACCTGCCCTAGCACAAGCTAATGTAGGAATTGCAGTAGGTTCAGGAACAGATGTTGCTGCAGAAACCGCGGATATTATTTTAGTAAATAGCAATCCTCAAGATATAGCAAATTTAATCCTGTTTGGAAAAGCCACTTATAATAAAATGATTCAAAACCTTATTTGGGCAACTGGGTATAATGTTATTGCAATTCCATTAGCAGCAGGAGTTTTATATTCATCTGGTTTTGTTTTAGGTCCAGCAATTGGAGCTGTTTTTATGAGTTTAAGCACAATTATCGTTGCAATTAACGCTCAACTTTTAAAAAGAAAAATAAGTAAAAAATAAAATTATATTTTTATAACATACTATAGAATTCATGCAATGGACAAACTTCCGTTTTCATAATTTAGTTTTATATTGCAGCAATGTTATTGTATTATTATATAAATCATTTCTAATCTTAAAATAAAATTAAATAATTTTACTACTTTTACAGCTGTGAAATTTTTAAGCTACATATTATCAATCTATTTAGTGATACTTTCATGTTTGCCATGTGCAGATGTGGAAGCATCTAATTTTACGCATACTGCAAGTAAAATAGAGACAAACTCTGATAATCATTCACACGATCAGGAAAATGATGCATGTTCTCCTTTTTGTATCTGTAACTGCTGTGGACAAAGTGTATTGTCTTATGTACCTACAGTAGTTTTTAATTTTCATACCTCAATTGAAGAAATTCAAACGCTAAACTCCATTTACAAATCTAATTTGTATGCCAATTTCTTTGGGAGTATTTGGCAACCCCCTCAAATAGTATAATGAAGCCCGTCCCGATGCTTCTTCGGGATTCGGGTTAGAAACTTGTGTTCATAGCACAAATTATGGCAAATTTTTATTTGCTAATTTCTAATTCATTATAATATTTTCAATGTTAGACAAAATCATACAATTCAGTATAAAGAACAAATTCGTTATACTACTTTTTACACTTGTGTTAGTAGCTTGGGGAAGCTATTCAATAAAACAATTACCACTTGACGCATTACCAGATGTTACTAATAATCAAGTGCAAATTATTACAAATGCACCTACTTTAGCCAGTCAAGAAATTGAGCAACTCATTACATATCCATTAGAGCAATCTTTAAAAACAATTCCAAAAATTATAGAATTGAGAAGTATTTCTCGTTTTGGACTTTCTGTAGTTACAGTAGTTTTTAAAGATGATGTAGATATTTATTGGGCAAGGAATCAAATTTTTCAAAGAATAAGTCAAGCTAAAGAAAACATTCCAGATTATGCAGGTTCCCCAGAAATGGCTCCAATAACTACTGGTTTAGGAGAAATATATCAATATGATGTATATGCGAAAAAAGGATATGAAGATAAATACGACGCTACCAAATTAAGAACTATTCAAGATTGGATTATAGTTCCACAATTACAAGGAGTTGAAGGCGTTGCAGAAGTTGCTACTTGGGGTGGTAAATTAAAACAGTTTGAAATAGCTGTTAAACCAAATACCTTAAAGAGTTTAGATGTAACGATCACTGAAATTTTTGAAGCTTTAGAAAAAAATAACCAAAATACAGGAGGAGCATATATAGAAAAGGATCAAATGACCTACTTTATTCGCGGGGTAGGTATGGCAACTGGAAGTAATGATTTGGAAAATGTTGTTGTAAAAAATAGAAACGGTACACCTGTTTTAATTCGTGATGTCGCCTCGGTTAAAGAGGGATATGCTATGAGATATGGTGCAGCTACAAAAGATGGTAAAGGAGAAATTGTTTGTGGAATGGCATTAATGTTAAAAGGTGAAAACTCAAAAGCAGTTGTAGATAGAGTTAAAGAAAGAATGGTTCAGATTAATAAAACACTTCCAGAAGGAGTTGTTGCAGAAGCTTTTATTGACAGAGGTAAATTAGTAGAGAATGCCATTGGTACAATTAGTAAGAACTTATTAGAAGGAGCATTAATTGTAATTTTTGTATTGATTTTATTTTTAGGAAATCTTCGTGCAGGACTAATCGTAGCTTCGGTAATTCCGTTGTCAATGCTATTTGCAGTTATATTGATGAATCAATTTGGAGTAAGTGGAAATTTAATGAGTTTAGGGGCTATCGATTTTGGGATTATTGTCGATGGTGCAGTAATTATTGTGGAAGCCACAATGCATCATTTACAGAAACTTAAAAGGAAAAAGAATTTGACTCAATTAGAAATGGATGTTGAAGTGTACCAATCTGCTTCTAAAATTCGTAACAGTGCTGCTTTTGGAGAAATAATTATTTTAATCGTATATCTACCAATATTAGCATTAGTGGGAACAGAAGGTAAAATGTTTAAACCTATGGCTATGACTGTTGGCTTTGCTGTAATTGGTGCTTTCATCCTTTCTTTAACTTATGTGCCCATGATGAGTGCAATGTTCTTGTCTAAAAAGACAGAACATACTGAAAATTTCAGTGATAAATTGATAGCATGGTTAGAAAAAATATATACTCCGTTTTTAGACAAAGCATTACAAATAAAAAAAGCAGTATTGGGTATTGCAATCGGATTATTTGTAATGGCATTACTAGTTTTCCAAAATATGGGTGGTGAATTTATTCCAACAATTGAAGAGGGAGATTTAGCAATAAATGTTACAATTATGACAGGAAGTTCGCTTACTCAAACTATTGAAACTTCAACTAAATGTCAAAAAATTTTAAAAGCAAAATTTCCTGAAATTAAAACTATTGTAACAAAAATTGGTAGTGGAGAAATTCCTACAGATCCTATGCCTATTGAAAGTGGTGATTTTATTATTGTTTTGAAAGATAAATCAGAATGGAGTTCGGCTGAAAACTGGGAAGATCTAGCTAACTTGATGAAAGAAGAAATAGAGGTTATTCCTGGAGCAAATATTGAAGTTTCTCAACCTATTCAAATGCGTTTTAACGAATTAATGACTGGTAGTAGAAGTGATATTGCTATAAAAATTTTTGGTGATGATTTAGAAGTATTAGATGAAAAAGCAAAAGAATTAATTTCAAAAATAAATAATATTCAAGGAGTGGGTGATTTAAAACCCGATAAAGTAACAGGGTTACCACAAATCACTATTAAATATGATTACGATAAAATTGCCTTGTATGGACTAAATATTACAGATGTAAATAAAATCATCAGATCCTCTTTTGCGGGTGAAAGTGCAGGTAAAATTTATGAAGAAAGTAAACGTTTTGATGTAGTAGTTAGAATGAATGCCGAAAATCGTAGTGATATTTCAGATGTATCTAATCTTTTTATACCATTACCAAGCGGCCAACAAGTACCACTTTATCAAGTAGCTTCTGTAGAATACGAGCAAGGACCAGTTCAGGTTTCTCGTGAAAATGGAAAGCGAAGAATAACCATAGGATTAAATGTACGTGGTCGTGATGTAAAAAGTGTTGTTGAAGAAATTCAACAAAAATTAGAAACAAATTTTGAACTTCCAGCAGGATATTATATAACCTATGGTGGACAATTTGAAAATTTAGTAGAAGCAAACAAAAGACTTTCTGTAGCCTTACCAATTGCATTGGCATTAATTATGGTGTTGTTATTCTTCACATTCCATAGCATGAAACAAGCGGTATTAATTTTTACAGCCATACCATTATCAGCAATTGGTGGTGTTTTTGCTTTATGGATGAGAGGAATGCCTTTTAGTATTTCAGCAGGTATTGGTTTCATTGCTTTATTTGGTATTGCAGTACTAAATGGAATTGTACTGATTTCTTATTTCAACCAATTAAAATCAGAAGGAATTACAGACCCATTACAACGCGTTTTAATTGGCACAAAAACCAGATTGCGACCAGTTTTAATGACTGCTGCTGTTGCTTCATTAGGGTTTTTACCAATGGCATTATCAACCAGTGGTGGTGCAGAAGTGCAAAAACCATTAGCTACGGTTGTTATTGGTGGCTTGTTTTCAGCAACCTTACTAACCTTAATCGTATTGCCAATTTTATATTTACTTTTTGAGAAGGGTATTAAAAAAAGAAAAAAAATGTCAAATTCAATTATTACCATAATCGTATTATTCATTAGTACATTTTCATTTGCTCAAAACAGCAAACCCATAACTTTAGAACAAGCTATTACAATGGCTAAAGAGAATAATATGGATTTAAAAATTGCCGATAAGGAAATTGAAAAACAAACAGTTCTTAAGAAAACAGCTTTTCAAGCAGATCCTTTGCAAATTGAATACATGGGTGGACAATACAATAGCGTAGATTATGACAATAATGTTAGTATTCAACAATATTTCCCCATTGGTGGTAGTACAAAAGCAAACAGACAACTTCAAGAAGAATTGGCAAAACTGGCTGAAAAACAAAAAGCATTATCGGAATATGAAATCGAAAAAGCAGTAACTATTGCCTATTATCAATATTTATATGGTATTTCAATTCAAAAGTTAAATGATGAATTGTATGAGGTGTATTCAAAATTTCTTAAAAATGCTGAACTGCGATTTAAAACTGGTGAGAGCGGTAGTATTGAAGCTATTAGTGCTAAAGCTAAAATAAAGGAAATTGAAACCTTAAAAGCACAAATTCTACTTGATTTGGTAATTTATCAAAAGCAGTTGCAATATTTTATACAGACAAATGAAAATATACTTCCAGAAGCTTCAACTTCTTTAAAATATGCTAGTTCATCGGTTTTAGAAGAATCCAAAGCAGAAACATTAGTAAGTGATTATTATAGCCAACAAGCTATGGTTTATGAAAAAGAAGCAAATGCTTTCAAAAAAATGCGAGCACCAAAATTAGGCTTGGGTTATTTTGGTCAAACGTTAAACAAAGAGTCTTATTTTCAAGGATTTACAGTTGGTTTACAAATTCCTTTGTTTAGTGGTGCAAATACAGCTCGAGCTAAAGCTTCTGAAATAAGTAAGTCACAATCGCAATTAGAATTCGATAAAACAAAATTGACTCTAAAATTGCAAAAAGAAGAATTAGTAAACCAATTTGCAAAACAACAAAAAGCAATACAATATTTTGAAAACGAAGGTTTAAAATATGCAGAACAGATCATCTCTACAGCACAAAAAAGTTATGCCAATGGCGATATGAGTTACTGGTCTTACATCAGTTTTCTTAATCAAGCCATTGACATTAAAAAGCAAAACATCGAAGCAGTAAACGCTTACAATCAAAGTGCTATTCAAATGCAATTTCCATCTTTCAATAACAATTAATACTCACGATAATGATAAATATATTTTTAAAATCAAATTATAAAATAAGCTCATTTTTTAAAATCTTTCTTCTTTCTTCTTTCTTGATTCTAAATTCATGTGGAGAAAAGAAAACAGAAGAAGCTCACGAAGAAGAAAAATCGGAAACAGAAGTAGCATTGACTAAAACGCAATTTGAAACAGTTGGAATTGAAACAGGTAGTATTGAAATGAAAAACCTAAATACAATCATCAAAGCTAATGGTTACACAACTGTTCCTCCACAAAACATGGCAAATGTTTCTACTTTAATTGGTGGAGTTGTTAAAGAGATTTATGTGTTAGAGGGGACTTATGTAGCAAAAGGAAAAACATTGGCTACACTTCAAAACCTTGAAGTTGCTGAAATGCAAGAAGATTACAATTCAGCTGTAGCGAATATTGAATACTTACAACTGGAATACAATCGTCAAAAAACATTGAGTGAAGAAGATGTAAATCCTCGTAAAGTATTTCAAGAAGTAAAAGCAAAATTGGCAGTGGAAAGAGCAAGAGCACAATCCACTAAAAACAAATTACAAGCATTAAATGTAAGTTTATCAGGAAACTCATCTTTAATTCCAATTATTGCTCCAATAAGTGGTTATGTGGGTAAAATAGGCATTACAAAAGGAACTTTTGCAGATACAGGAATAAGTCTTTTTGAAGTAATTGACAACACACAAATGCACCTTGATTTAAATGTTTTTGAAAAAGATTTAGGTAAAATATCTATTGGTCAAGAAGTTGATTTCGTGTTAACCAATCAATCTAACAAATCTATTAAAGGGAAAATATTTGGTATTAATAAATCCTTTTCAAACGAAAGTAAATCGGTGGCAGTACATGCCAAGATTAATGAAAATGATACAAAAGGTTTAATTTCTGGAATGTATGTTGCAGCTAATATTAACATTACCAATCAAACGGTTCAAGCACTGCCTAAAGACGCAGTTGTGAGAAACGGAGATAAATATTATATTTACATACAAGAAGAACATGTAGAAAAAGCCACAGCTGAAAAAGCAGAAGCACACGAACACAAAGAAGGCGAAGCACATTCTGAAGAAGCTGTTGGCGAGGAAGAAGAACACAACGAAGTACACTTTAAAGCAATAGAAGTAGTTCCAGGAACAACCGATTTAGGTTATACGGAAATTAAATTAGTAGAAGAGATTCCAACAAATTCAAAAATTGTTATTAAAGGTGCATTTTATTTATTGGCAGCTTCAAAAGGTGGTGGAGAGCACGTTCATTAAAAAGGATTATAAATTATGAAAAACACTCACAAATTACAAGATGATTCAAAATGTTGTAGAATAGATGAAAAAATCAATAAAGTAGAAAAAGAATAATTTTTTATTTATTGTATTAACTCCTGTAATCTCTACCCTAAAAAAATTAGAGATTACAGGATTATTTAACCTTTATAATTTTAAAAAATATTTTTTAGCACTTTACATTGGGTATGTTTTTTTTGGAAAATAACGGTAATACAATTAGAAGAAAAAGATTAAAAAATTAGAGTCTATAAAAATCTACTTTTTAAAGACACTTAATTTATATAAATTAATAATGGATATAAATGCGGAATTAATTATAGTTTCAAAACTTATAATTTCCTTTTTTTTAGGAGCTTTTATAGGTTTTGATAGAGAAAGACACGGTCGGGATGCTGGAATTAGAACTTATGCAGCTGTATGTATAGGAGCAACTTTATTTACAGCTATCGCAGCACACTTAGTCAACAATCCAGGAGAGGCTTTAAGAGTAGTAGCAAATATCATTACAGGTGTTGGTTTTCTTGGTGCGGGAATTATTTATCGTAATAACAGTGTAGGAACATCTCACGGGTTAACAACTGCTGCTACAATTTGGTGCACTTCAGCAGTAGGTGTTGCAGTGGGATTAAATATGTTCATAATTTCTATAGTCGCATCATTAGCCTTGTATTTTTTACTTTCATTACATCATCAAAAATGGTATTTAAAATGGAAGCAAAAAATGGTACATGAGGGCGAAAAAGAAAATGACGATAATTAAAAACAACTATTATTTTACCTTAAAACTCTACTTCTACTAATGCTTAAACTATAAATTCATTTAAAAAAAGAATATACTCATACTAGTAATTAGGTCTAAATAAATTATGACCTGTTAAAATGAAATTTGAATACTAGAAAAAATGAAAAAATCAATGTTTTTGATTAAGATTTACAACAACTAATAAGAGAAATTAAATAACTAATGAATTCATAGTAAAATAATTTCTATAAACTTTAAAAATATTAATTATGCTACAACTTTTAGATTTTACAGGTAAAAATATCATAGCTACAAGAGCTAATGATTTATTAGGCCTTAGAGATTATGAAAAAATACACCCATTCATTCATAATATAATAGGTACAGGAGAAAAAGTTCGATGGTACTTTGAAATGGACGACGGTTCTATTTCTAATTCAACTGGCTTTTGGGAAGATGGTATACTAGAATTTAATTATGGAAAAATGAATTTTAAACATACTACAGATATAGAAAAAATTGCTTTAGTAGGTACAAAAAAATGGGAAAACTGTATGCGTTCAATTATGAAACCATTTACAAAAGCAACAGTGATGTATTTTGACTTGCCTGACAGAGAAAAAGCAAAAGAATGGATTATAAATTCAGATGAATATTTTTAATTTTTTTTTAAAATATTAAATTAAAAATCTATTTACTACCTAAAAAAGTATAAACACAATAATAAATATTATGCTTGTTAAAAATAATTATAATTCGATTTTATATTTTTTAAAATATATGTGGTTTGATATTTTAATCATAGTAATATATGCTATTATTATTGGGACTATAGATCATAACACATTTCTTAAAAAAATATCAATTCCGTTACCAATAACAGCTATTACAGGAACAATTGTATCTTTATTGTTAGCATTTCGAACTGCACAATCTTATGATCGCTGGTGGGAGGCAAGAAAAATATGGGGTGAAATCGTCAACGATTCAAGAACTCTCATCAGACAAATAAAACAATTTCTACCAAATACTGATAGCGATAAAGAACTTATAGACTTTGCTGAAAGACAAATTGTATGGTGTTACGCTTTATCAGATAGCCTGCGAAAAAAACAATTCTCAACAGTTGTTTCTTTACATTTAGAAAAGAATAAAATAAAAGCTAATAATATCCCTGCAAAATTACTAAACGTACATTGTGAACATTTAGCTTCACTAGCAACAAAATTTAACTTAAATGATAATAAGCAAGTACAGATTGACACGACAATTTCAAGATTAAATGATGCAATGGGAAAATGTGAACGAATTAAAAATACAGTTTTTCCAAAATCATACAGTCTACTAATTCACTTTCTTATATATGTTCTTGCATCTATACTACCATTTGGCTTGGATGATAATTACCCTATTCTCGAAATTTTATTAACTATAATTATTCCTTTATTATTAATTGCTGTAGAACAAACAGCAATTATTATGCAAGACCCCTTTGAGAATCAACCTACAGATATACCAATGACTGCGCTATGTGAGGTGATAGAAAATAACATATCAGAAATTATTAGCAATAAAGCTATTGAACCTCCTAAAAATACTAAAACTTATTATTTAAAATAAAACATATGAAAAATACTGAATCACAACACCACCACAAATATGATGCAAACGGAAAACAGCTTTGTTGTACACTTGAAGAAAAAATAAATAGAATAACCGATAATCAAGCGGGATGTTGCACCGTTGACTATAAATCTGAACATGCTGATGATGATGGACACGACCATTCAGTAGACAAACGCACAACATTTCAATTGTTCTTGCCAGCTATCATGAGTTTTATATTTTTAATTGTTGCAATTTCATTCGATAATTATTTTCCACAATCTTGGTTTACAGATTGGGTACGAATAGTTTGGTATATAGTAGCTTACTTACTAGTAGGTTTACCAGTACTTAAAGAAGCGGTTGAAAGTATTCGTAAAGGAGAAATATTTTCGGAATTCTTATTAATGAGTATTGCTACCATTGGAGCTTTTGCAATTAGCGAATATCCCGAAGGTGTTGCAGTAATGTTATTTTATGCTATTGGCGAAATTTTTCAAACATTGGCAGTTCAAAGAGCTAAAAAGAACATCAAATCGCTGTTAGATCAAAGACCTGATACAGCAATGGTAATGGAGGGAGAAAATGCAATTTCTAAAAAAGCATCAGAAATTACTATTGGAGAAATTATCCAATTAAGACCTGGTGAAAAACTAGCTTTAGACGGAAAATTACTTTCAGACAATGCTTCATTAAATACAGCAGCTTTAACAGGAGAAAGTAAACCGGATACCAAACAAAAAGGAGAAATTGTACTGGCAGGTATGATTAATCTCAACAAAGTTGTACTCGTCGAAGTTACTACAGCATACACAGACAGCAAATTGTCCAAAATATTACAAATGGTTCAGGATGCAACGGCTAAAAAAGCACCAACAGAACTATTCATCCGAAAGTTTGCTAAAATTTATACTCCAATTGTAGTCTTTTTAGCAATCGGGATCTGTTTAATTCCAATGCTATTTGTGGAAAACTACATTTTCAATGATTGGTTGTATAGAGCATTAGTTTTCTTGGTAATTTCTTGTCCTTGCGCATTAGTGATAAGTATTCCTTTAGGATATTTTGGTGGAATTGGTGCAGCTTCTAAAAACGGAATCCTTTTCAAAGGAAGTAATTTTTTAGATGTAATGGCTTCTATTCAAAACGTTGTGATGGACAAAACAGGAACGATGACTGAAGGTGTTTTTAAAGTACAAGAAGTCGTTTTTAAAGCTGATTTTGACCAAAATAAAATACTTCAATTAGTAAACGCTTTAGAAAGTCAAAGTACGCATCCAGTAGCAACAGCAATACATGATTTTGTTGGAGAAATAGATAGTAAAATCAGTCTTAAGGAAGTTGAAGAAATAGCTGGACACGGTTTAAAAGCTAATGTAAATGGAAAAGAACTTTTAGTGGGTAATTTCAAACTAATGGATAAATTTTCTATTAAATATGATATTGATCCATCAAGTATTGTCTACACGCTGATTGCTGTTGCTTACGATAAAAAATTCGTGGGTTATCTTACCATTGCAGATAGTATAAAAGAAGATGCACAAATCACAATTGATAAATTAAAAGCATTAGGAATCAAAACTACTATGTTAAGTGGAGATAAGAACAATGTAGTACAATTTGTGGCTCAAAAATTAGGAATTACAAATGCCTTTGGCGATTTATTACCAGAAGATAAAGTAAATAAAGTCAAAGAAATTATAGCCAAAAACGAAACGGTTGCTTTTGTGGGCGATGGTGTTAATGATGCTCCAGTAGTAGCTTTAAGTAATGTAGGTATAGCAATGGGAGGTTTAGGAAGTGATGCAACAATTGAAACAGCAGATGTAGTAATTCAAGACGATAAACCTTCAAAAATTCCAATGGCAATAAATATTGGAAAACAAACCAAGAAAATTGTTTGGCAAAATATCACTTTAGCTTTTACAGTAAAAGCGATAGTTTTAATTCTAGGTGCTGGTGGACTAGCTACAATGTGGGAAGCCGTTTTTGCTGATGTTGGAGTAGCTTTGTTGGCAATTTTAAATGCAGTTAGAATACAAAGAATGAAGTTTTAATAAAAAGAAGGAGTATTAACATTCCTTCTTTTTAAATATTTAAAACCTAAATTTCTGTCGAAACAAACTTCATTAATAAACTAGGCAAAACAATCAACAACAAAGGTAACGCAATTAAAAATCCTCCAATAACTGCAATGGCGGGAGATGGAATAAATGATGCTCCAGCTTTAGCACAATCTGATATTGGAATAGCAATGGGAACAGGAACCGATGTTGCCATTGAAAGTGCAAAAATTACTTTGGTAAAAGGAGATTTAAAAGGAATTGTAAAAGCAAAAAACCTAAGTCATGCTGTAATGAAAAACATCAAACAAAACTTATTTGTTGCTTTTATATATAACGTTTTAGGAGTTCCAATTGCAGCTGGTGTTTTATTTCCAGTTTTCGGTTTATTACTTTCTCCAATGATTGCAGCTTTAGCAATGAGCTTTAGTTCTGTATCAGTTATTGCTAATGCATTACGATTAAGAACTATAAAAATTTAACTAATAATAACTAATTAAATTTGATATATATTATCTGTAAAAAAATAATCTTGGACCTCTATTGTAATTTTGTTTTTAATTTCCAAAGATAAGATTATTAACAACTGAATCTCATTCAAAATATTATAAAAAAACCAAAGTAACCCTTTTACTCAACATTATCAATACGTATAAATACCTATTTTTAAATTTTCTATAAAAGAAGAAATAGATGCCTAAGCATCTATTTCTTCTTTTTCCATCTATCGTTCCTCTTATACCCATTCTTCTCCTCATAAATCCTACCCCTCAAATAAAGACCCAAAAACCAAGCAGCAACTAGACCAATTATCTCCCACCATTCCATAATTAAATTTTAAAATTTTGCTCAAATTAATAAGCGAAATTTTATTCTTGTATGCATTTCCAAAGTTTAACTATGCAAAAATGAAACGAACAATAAATTAGTATTATTTATAAAAAAAGATGCCTCACAGCATCTTTATAATTTATCATTTCTTCTTCGGCACAGGTGGTTTTAATGACGGTGTATTGCCTGGTGTGTCTTTATTATCGCGTTGTCTTCGGTCTGGTTGTCCTGTTGAGTCTGCTATTCTTTTAGGTCCCGGTTTAAGTGCCATAATTTTAAGTTTTAATTGGTTATATATTCAAATGTATTAAAAATTTTATAACTAACACATAATCTGTAAGATATATATTAACTGTTAAACGAAATTTCGTCTTATCTAAATAATATTTAATTTAAACTCTAACTTCATTTTCTTCAAATAACTCCCTCATATCGCTTTCAAGAAATTTGTATACCCAATTTCTAATAACGCAGTACTGATCGACTTTTTCTGTGTTTATTCGATAAACAGTTTTTACAGGATAACGATGGTCATCACGGATACGCAAAATAAGGTCTAACGAAAAGCTTCTCAAGCTTTTTAGCCCAATACTTTTAAAAGCTTCATCAGACTCGCTACTATCCTTAAAATGAATTTCATATTCACCAGTTTGAGAAGGGCGATATCCAAAAGTTCCCCATTTAAGAATATCAGAGTCCTTCAAATAAAAGAAATACTCATGTGGAATGGTTGCATAAAAATCAAATTCGTCTTTATAAGTGGGGAAACAATAATCAACAAATTCTTTATAAGCCAGTTCTAAATGTCTAAAGAACTCTGAAACATAATGTTTTGCCTGAATTTCACTAAACTGTGCTATTCTAACATAATTCCAATTGTCTTTTCGGTTTTGCTCATAGAACTCTTTAGCTTGATTTATTGATACATCTGGTAACGGTAAATAATGTTCAACAATTTGATCATAGCCTTTTTCAAGCAATATTTGTGTAGCCTTGAATAATTCTTCAAAAGGAGCAACATCTCCCATTCCTTTAATTTTTGGAATATTAATATTTTCTTGTAATGCTTTTTCAATTGTTTCTTCCATTACTGCATGACCCAAATTTTTGTATCTGTAAAATTCAGTCAGTCGAAATCTATTTATCCTATGCTGTAAGTCTCTTAAATCTATTGGATAAATCTCTTTGTATCTTGGCATATAAAATTCTTCAATTTTATTATCAAAATATAACCTTTTATAATAATGATAAAGAATTACAGCAACTTCTTCCATTAATAAAACATCAGAATTGTAAGCCGTAAATCCACCTTTTTTAAGTATTTTCTTCAGCTCTTCGAATATATTTTTCTTAACGATTCTGTCCTGATCTTTGACAAGTAAAGATGTATTGCTACCATGTAAAGTTTTAATTCCTTTTTCCCACCATAAATCGTAACCACTGTTTGAAAAATCTTTGAAATTTGAATAAGAAATCTTTTGAGTTGAATTCGGAGCCATACGAAAAAGTGCATAACCATCATTTTTGATTAAATCATTGGGTAGCATTATTCCAATTTCGCAATCCGTGTTAGGATCAAACTTATGTTTAAACTTTCTAAAATTTTCATCCAGGTAGGAGTTATGACTTATAACGTATTCCAATGATTTATCTTGTTTAAATTTTACTAAGGTTCTCAGATGAGAAGTACTAGCATTTTCGATATAAAAATCCAATGCACTTTTACCGATGTGGTTTTGATAGAAATCAAAAAGTACATTGTAAAATTCGTCATCAGAAAGTTTATCCAGTTTATAAGAATGAAAACAAATTATATAATCACGAATTTTTGAATAGTAGAACGAAACATTATATGAATCGTCCTTATTAGACTTGATAAGAATGTTTTTGGTAAATAGATCTTCAGGAATATTGTTATCAAGGGAGAAATCTAATTTTTCTAGTAGATGGTTCACATCTAAACCTTCGTCCTTATATGCTGCCCACGAATCATATTCATAATTAATAATTATATTCCCAATAGCTGAAAGTATTCTCAAACCAGAGAAATAGCCAATATTTGTTTCTTTTAATGCTTGTTGTAAATATTTATTTATTAAGTCTTTATCACTAATTTTATCCGGTACATTTTTATTAGAATATACCTCACTGAAAATTTTCAAAAAAAATCCGTTTTTTAATTCTTTAAGCAAAGAATTTGAGATAACACCTTTAAAACCAAATGCTTTTTGATAGAGCGGAATTATTTCTTCTAGTTCTTTATCTGAAAAATCATTTAATAGAAAACCTGGACTGTTATCCAAATCACTTATTATATCATGATATTTGTTTAATTCTTGGTGGAGATAAGTTGGCTTGTTTTTTATTTTTAAAATGGCATTCCAAATATTTGATTTACAACTAATAATAATTTTTGTTTTATCAAGATTTTTAGCAATTAAAGCAATTTCACTTAGTTCAACCGCGATATTAGGATTTATACTTTCATCTATTGCATCAATAAAAACGAGAACATTTTTATTAGCAAATCTTCCAATCTCATCCAGTTTTTTTAGGACCACATCCGATTCACTTCTACCAGAGAAAGCAATATTCAAATCTTGTGAAATACATTCTAAAGGAGAGTTTATGATAGCAGCATTATAGAACAAAACAAACTTATCTTCTAAGTTTCGAAGAGCTAATGAACAAATAGTATTTGTTTTGCCAACCCCAGCATTACCCACTAGCCCAAATATTGATTCCGGCGAATTTAAAAAATTTTCAAATGTAGTTTGTAATTCATCACGTTGAACATAAAGTTCTTTGACAAATTTGGAGTAGGGACTATTTATCCCTCCTATGATTGAACCCATTCTATCATACACTTGGGATTCGCAAAATACTTTTAAATTTTCTGTTGATAGCGAAATAAAATTTTTTAGGGCTTCATATCTAATCCTAAGATCTTCTTCTGTAGATAAACTATAACCATTTGTCAAAAAAACAGACTGGTCAGAGATGTTTCCTTTTAGTTCTTTTCTAGTAATCGAATCAAAAATCCTAGTTTGTTTTCCATTACTAACGATTGTAAATGGGGCTATATCATCTAACAATAATCTAGCATATGAAATTCCTTGGTCTATATCACTCTGCGTTATTTTAATTGAATCATTTTTTAGTTCAATTACAAATAGATTTTTACCATTCTTTTTACAAAGTATATCTGATCTTCCTGTAACATGCTTTCTCTTTCCAAGTCGTATACTAAAAGTATACTCTAAAAATATCTCTGAAATATCAAATCCTAAATCTTGTAAGTAAGGTAATAATATTTTACCTCTAATATCTTCTTCATTCATAAATGTTATTTAACAAGAAAAATGTCTTCTGTTACTTAAATAGTAACTATTTCAAAGATATTTAAATTTTGAGTAAAAGCAAGTTTTAAAAATGATATAAAAAAGACAATCAAGTATCTAATTTCTTCCACTTTATTGTATTATATAATTCCATTCCTCAAACTAGAACAGAATCAAAAAGTGAAATAGTGCTAAAAAGTTTTAACCCCGAATTGACAAGAACAAACCTCTTTAAAAATAAAGAGGTTTTTTGTATGCTTTTTTGATAATGGGAGTATTCTGTTAGCAATAGTTAATTCCATATGTAAAGTTGGATAAAGCTTTACCGAGGCATCTTATTTTGAACGACTTGATGTTTCAAATCTACATTTTTTTAAAAGCCTACTGCTTGGTAATTTTATTATTTATTTGCGATTTTTATTAAATCTTCCGTCGAATATTCCCCAATAATTCCTTTTAAGTTTGCGAAATAATTTGCTAAATCATATTCATTAAAATTCGTAATTTCTTTAATGCCTTCCATTATTATTTTAAGGTAATTTTCATCTGGCTTATTTATTTCATCAAAATAGTCTCCATGATGTGTAAAAGTAAATATTGGCTTTTCAGATTGGTTACCTAAGTAGATGATTTTGTTATACCATTTCGTCTCTTTTAAAACAATGCTACCGTTTGAAATAATAGAGTCAAAATCAATTTCCATTTCTTGATCAATATTACATTCTTGCTTGAGAACGTCAACGAATTGTTGTTTAGTAATTAAATATATTCTGCTAAGTGTGCTTTCATTACCAAATTCGTTTGATATAAAACCAACACCACCAGAATTCCATGAATTTACTGATTTTTTTGCAAAGTATAACTCGCTAGAAATATAAAAATCCTTATTATCAATAGGTAGTGTTTTATCTTTACATCCATGATAAGATGTCGAAGAACCTTTGGGATTTCCGCCTTGAATGTAACAGTGAAATCTTTCTTCTAAAATGTTTGAACCGTAACTTGCGTACCAAATATGTTCATTTTGTTCTTTCATAGTTAAGTCATGAGGTAAAATTGCTGCCAACTCGTACATATACGAGAGAAACCTTCGCATATATATCAAAATTAGATGGATTGGCTAGCATGGTATTAATTTTTTTACAAGTCGTTTAATAATCCATTATCATTCAATTCTATAAAAGTACTTTTTAGTTCTGCGTTAAGTTGAGTTATGTATTCTTTACAAATATGAAAATATAAATCTTCCTTGTCGTCTGTCAAATTGAAGTCAATTTCATCATTTTTTAAATGTATTAGTAGTTTATTAAAAACTGATTTAACTTCATTAGGATTATCGTCAGTTAAAACAATATTCAATTCTTCCGAACCAATTGCAAGTTTTAATGTTGCACCAGTTTCTTTTCTTTCAATTGTTGCGTTATGTGTTGCCATATATTTTTCCTCTTTCTCCGAAAGCAGATTTTCCGCCTTCTAATGTTTTCATACTAATTAATTTCCAGTCTAAATTTGCTTTTGTGCTTGAATTACAAATTAAGCTATTTGAGAATGGATTACCTGAATAAGTGTAATATCCGTTAATATCGTGTTCACGATAAATAGAATTATAAGGTAATGTTCTAACAGCAATATTTGCATCATGTGTAGCAATAATTATTTTTTTTCCACTTTTTGCTAATTCTTTAATCAATGGTACAATCACTTCGCTGATGTAATCGTTTCCTAAACTTTTTTCAGGTTCATCAATTAAATAAATTTCTTTGTCTTTCATCAACTCATTGTGTAACAAAACCATTGAAGATTCTCCATTAGAAGGTGTATAAACTTTACCGTCTAAAACAAAATGTTTATGAAAAAGCAATAAATCATCTATTGAAGCAACAGTCTCAGCCCCCTCTATTTTCTTTAACTCGTCAATTTTTTCAAATAATGTGTTTGCATAAATGTGCTTTGAAATAATTTCTATTTGCGAAGCAACAGATTTTTGCGGGATTTTGGTTTTGCTTTGAACATGTTTGTAGTCAGAATCAGAAATTACTCCGTTTTGTATTAGCAAATTAGTTTGACAAAATAATTTTCCTTTTTCACCCAAATCGCCAACTTCTTCAACTATAGGCGAAATTGATTTTAAAATATTTTCAAGTATTTTTTTTACATTTTTTTCAATAGAAATCCTGTTACTTGCATATTCAGAGAAACCAGTTTTTGTTGGTTTTTCTGGTTGTCCTGTCTTTTTAGAAATTTCAGAAACAAATACTTGAATTAAGTTATTAAAAAAGCTAATGCTTTTAAAATCAATAAAACGTTTGTCTGTTTCTAAATTAATTTTATCTAAAATTTTTGTAATTAAAGTATCCAAGTCAGTTAAAAGTTCATCACCAACAATTTCTTTAAGTTTTGCATCTTCATTAAAATAGTTTTTAAAATCATTAAAACTTTTGAAATAGTTTTTTACTTCTTCAAAACTCCTTTTAGGAGAGTTTTCATCAAGTAGAGTAAATTGATTTACTTTAATGCTTTTTGTTATTTTATTGGTTGCTTCTGCTGAATAATATCTCAAATAAGTTGATAAACTTGTAACTTCTTTTTCTGATGCATTTCTTAATGAAGCTAATTCGTTGGAACAATTATCTATACCTAAATTTTCTACATCAATAATTAATTGATTTCCTTTTAAGTCAAAAACATCGTCAAGCTTTTTTGAATTTGATTCATAAACTTCTGTTGTAAAACCTTTTCCATTGTAATAAGTTGAAAGAGCCTTTAAAATGTCTGTTTTTCCAGTTCCTTTTGAACCAAAAAAAATATTTATATCGTTGTAAATATCAAGGTTAATAAGTTCTGCAATACCAAAAGGATTTATTTGAATAGACTCTTTTGTTTTTTTATCTAGAATTGTTTTAATAGTTGTATCGTCTTTATCCAAAAGCAAACAAAATTGCTCAAAGCTTTCAACTGGTAACCTTAATTCAGGTAAGTTATTAGAATCCTTAACATAATTATCCCAATTATGAACATCTGAACCGTGAATAGAATTATGACCGTGATTTATATAAATTCCAGCGGAAATTGAATTTGAAGCTTCTTTCAAAACTCTTTTTTGATTAGTTACTAATTCTAAAAGTTTGTCTACATCTTTATCTAACAAATTTGGTTTCTTTGAATGATAATGAGCAATAAATATAGCATCTAAATCATCAAAATTTGCGACAACATCATCTATGCTAATTGTAAAATTGTCAGCAGTTGTAGTTCCAATTACTTCATTTACTCTCTGATTAAAAGATTCAGAATTTTTAGGATTGACAATAACTATTAAGTGTGCTCTATTTTCATCTTCAACAACATCAAACTCAACTCCTGGCCATATTTGGCAAATTCCATCAACGCTAGATTTAAATTGTAAATATTGTTCGTAGTCGAAATAATTATGATTTGTAATTGCTAATATCTTAACGTCAGTTTCTTTAATTATTTCGGAAAATTTATTGACATCAATATTTCTATGCACAGAATCGCCTTGCTTTATTTTCTTCGTATGTGTATGTATATCTATTTTCATATTCGTATTTTTATTAAATTCTAATAGAATTTTGTTTTTAAATCATTAAATATTGTCATAAAAAACAAATTAAATAGGTATAATCAATTTGTTAACGAAATATATGTTTTTTGAATTTCAAACATACAAAAGCATTTTTATAGTTTATTACGGCTTTCCGCATTCCAATAAAATAATTTTAAAAAAACCAAAGTAACCCTTTTAAATTAACTTATCAATACGTATAAATACCTATTTTTCAATTCCCTATAAAACAAAAAAAGACACTTAAGCATCTCTATTTCTTCCTATTCCTCCATCTATCATTCCGTTTATACCCATTCCGTTGCTCATAAATCCAACCTCTTATGTAGAGACCCACAACCCAAGCAACTATAAAACCTAAAATCTTATACCATTCCATTCCTCAAAAATAGAACAGTGCTTTGAGAATGCTAGTATTCTCAAAGCAGTTAATCCCGAATGGACAAGAAGTTATCCTGAATTGACAACAACAAACCTCTTTAAAATTGATTTTAAAGAGGTCTGTTATATGCTTTTTTAATAATGGGAGCTATTGTTAGCGATAGTCAATTCCATATGTAAAGTTGGATAAGCTTTCCCAGTGGCATCTAATTCTGAACGACTTGTTGTTTCAAATCCACATTTTTTATAAAAACCTACTGCTTGGTCGTTTTGTTCATTCACATCAACTTTTTTAACATTCATTTTTTCAATTGAAAAAGTCAATAATGTTTTTCCAATTTGTTTACCTCTGGACTGCGGATGAATAAATAACATTTCCAAGTTTTGATCTGCTACGCCAAGAAAACCAATTATTTTGTTTTACTCATTTCTTACACACTTCAATTCAACTGCATCTAAATATGTATTTAAGATAAGTGGTTTAAAATATTGAATATCTTCTTCTTTCAAAAAGTGATGTGTTGCTCGAACAGAGGCTTCCCAAATATTGACTACTTCATTATATTCGACTTTCTCTATGTTGTCAATTTTGTATTTCATTTTTAATTATTATTTACATCAGTTTATTTAATAATCTTCATTTGTATTAATATTATTATAATTGGTAGTAGTACTTTATTTTTGTTCAGTAGAAAAATAATTTTTCTTAATCCCATTTCCAATATGTAAATCTCTATTTCTTTCCCTTCCATCGTTTATACCCATTCCGCTCCTCATAAATCCAACCCCTTAAATAAAGACCCACAACCCAAACAACTGCCAAACCAATAATTCCCCACCATTCCATAACACGAATATTAAAAATTAGAGCAAATTATAAACCTAATTTTTATTCGAGTATGCAATTCCAGAATTTAACTATCCCAAAACGATAAAACATATAAAATAATTTGCGATAAAAGCAAAAAAAAAGATGTCACATGTGTCATCTTTAAAATATTATTAAGTTTATTCATCAAATTCCCGCGGAATAAAAAAACCTTTTATACAGTTTTGATTTCTAATTGCAATTTGTATATGATTTTTTTCTTTAAAACCGGCATTCTCATATAAATCAGATCCTTCAAAGAAAACTCCTCTTACGGAATCATATTCAGATTTATTCAATTTTTTATTCATTTCATGAACTGTTTGAATAACTGCACAATCTAAATTTCTTCTTAGTAATTCCCCTTTTTCACTAACTACATTTTTAGGTATATTGCTTCCGAATTTTGTATGAGATTCACAAAGAAGATTATAGCCAATTTTTAGAATGTCCAAGAATTTAGAATCTAGTAAATCTAAACAGTAGCCTAAATCTATAATAACACCTAAAACAGCAGGTTCTTTAATCAAATTTTCCTTTCCTTTAGGTGGATTATCTTTTAAATCTTGAGCAAATTTTAAAGCCCTTTCATGATTGTTTTCCCAAAAGTAAACACCATGACCTAACCAATCCCATACATTTTCACTTGGCTTAAGAATTTCTCCTTTTTCACAAACTATCTTATCTCTGACAGCTTTGTCACAACCATGAAAACCTAAAATTAAACCAGATCTCTTAGAGTACATTAATACTATTTAGATTTTTCTTGCTTAGATTTTTCTGATTTGTACCCAATAGGCTCAGATGATGAATAAACTTTTGTTAGACGACCAGTTTGTGTGTGGATACCTGCATCTACCAAAAAGTCTTTGACATTGTTTTCAGATTTTAAGAGATTATCTGAATATTTCTTTAATGCCAAAACATATTCTTTATGTTCTTTTGATGTCATTGAATATTTATTTAAGTTTTACAAATATAGTATTTAAATACAATTCAAAACTATTTATTATAGATTTTGAACATACATTACTACTATTAAACGTATTAATCAATATTATTGTTGCAAATTTATTGTTAAAAAATTTATCTCAATTTGTATATTAATGAGTTTTCACTTTTAAAAAATCTTTATTTCCTAACAAAAACTATACATGAATCGAACATATAAAGAAAGATACATAGGCATCTTTCTAAATTTCATCAAAATTAAAAAGCTCTGAAATATTGACTTTAAATTCTCTTGCAATTGCAAATAAAACATCGACAGTGGTATTTGTTTGACCTCTCTCAATTTTACCAATATGATTTTTAACTAATCCTATGCGTAAACCTAGTTCTTCTTGCGAAATTGGTTTATTGGTCTTTTCATTAATGCATTTATACCTCAACTGCATTATTCTTTTTCCCAGTAGTTTTCTTTCCGTTAAAAAGTTTTCTTTTTCCATATGATAAAATTCGCACTTTGAAAAAAGAAAAAAGGCAACATATAGATTGCTTTTAAAAAAAATTATTATATTTGACGATTATAATATAATTTTGCGATTCTTCATATCAAAATTTGAAGCATTCGCTTAGAATCTCGAACGGAAAACTGGTAATTTTAGCAACGAGATGATAAGTATGATGCTCACGTCAATACTGGCGTGGGCTCTCTTATTGTTGCAGGGTATACCAGTACCTCCGTTCGATAAGTTGAGTTCCACGCTTTTTTTATTTCCCAATCGGTTCTCACTTCATTCTTAGCACTGCTTTTTTTTTCAGAAATTTTCGCATAAGGATCTTATCATTTTATTTTTTAGTTAGTGGGTAAGATGTCGCTCAACCTTGGCTGCAACAAGCACGGGCGGCATACTTTCCTTAACCTTTAAAACCAATGCCTATGCAATAAAAAAAATGGAATACTCCAAAGTTGAAAACAAAGCCAAAAAAATCGGCACCAATCATTCCAATCTGTGGCAAAAAAAAGCGAAGCGTAAAAAATCCGTGGAAATCTGCCAAATCAGCGTCATCTGCGTGCCAAAACCTAGAGCAAAGCGAACAAAACCAATTGCCTATGCAATAAAAAAAACATGGTTCGACTTTCGAACTTTTGACTTTTGCCTTTCAACTTTCGACTCAAAAAAAAGCCCTCTAGCCTGAGATCAAACATTCTAGAGAGCAAGTACTAACAAAACCAAAGTTTCATTAAAACCATTTCAAAAGTATGAATAAAAATCAACTTTTCAAGATTGGGGCAGCCACACTTTTGCCCAAACTAATCGTAATCTTCTCCCTGCTGGTCGTAACAGCCAGTCATGCCCAAACTACTATCATAAAAGGAAACGTAATAGATACTAGTGGCAGTTTACCAGGTGTCAACGTAATAATAAAAGGAGGAGAAAAAGGAACCCTAACCGATTTCAACGGTCAGTATCAAATAACAGCAAGATCCACAGACACACTAGTGTTTTCCTATATGGGCTACAAAACAAAGGAGGTACCCATTGCCAATCGTGCAGTAATAAATGTAGCCTTGGAAGAAGACACCACTCAACTCAAAGAAATAGTCCTCAATGCAGGGTATTACTCGGTAAAAGACAAAGAACGCACTGGTAGCATAGCGAGAATCTCCGCAAAAGACATAGAAACACAACCCGTACCAAACGTTTTAGCAACCATGCAAGGACGAATGGCAGGCGTAAACATAGTCCAAGAAACAGGTATTGCTGGTGGTGGATTCAAAATAAATATTAGAGGAGTCAATAGTTTAAGAGAAGATGCTAACAATCCACTCTACATTATAGATGGTGTTCCCTACAGTACAGAAGCCATCAGCGACCCACAAACCTCAACCTCAACAATCGGAAACGGCAATCCTCTGGCAAGCATCAACCCAAATGATATCGAAAGCATTGAAGTGCTAAAAGATGCCGATGCAACAGCAATTTATGGTTCCCGAGGGGCTAACGGAGTAGTGCTAATTACCACCAAAAAAGGAAAGTCCGGCAAAACAAGCTTCACAGTCACTACCAGTTCAGCTGTGGGTTCTGTAAGCAAAATGATGGACTTAATGAATACCGAACAATACCTGCAAATGAGAAAGAAAGCATTTGCCAATGACGGCATAACAAACTTTCCCGCAAATACCCATGATGTCAACGGCAACTGGGATCAAAACCGCTACACAGATTGGCAAAAAGTCTTAATCGGTGGCACGGCAGAAGTCAACAACATACAAGCAACCCTAAGTGGTGGAAACCAACAAACCAGTTTTCTAGTAAGCGGAAATTACAGAACCGAAAGCAGTGTATTTCCCGGAGATTTTTTATACAAACGAGGAGGAGCGCGTCTAAATATGAATCACCGCTCGGAAGACAATAAATTTACAGTCCAATTTTCAGGCAGCTACACAGCACAAAACAACGATTTGCCTTGGATAGACTATGTAACCTTATCCCGCCAATTAGCACCCAATGCACCGGAACTTTATGATGCAGAAGGAAATTTAAATTGGGAAAACAACACTTGGACAAACCCACTCTCAAACAACGTAAGAAAGTGCCTAACCTTCACAACCGATTTAATCGCAAACACAGTACTTTCGTATAAACTGGCAGACAATTTAGTCCTAAAATCAAGCTTTGGAATCTCCGACCTAAACAACGAGGATAGTCGGGCAACACCTTCTACCACCTACAACCCTTCATTCAATTTAAGCAGTCAATATGCATCCATTTACCTAAACAGTTTGCGAAGACGTTCCTGGATCATGGAACCCCAAGTAACATGGAATAAAGAATTTGAAAAGGCAACACTAGACATCTTGGTGGGAGCAACGTTCCAAAAGCAATCCAGTGCCAAACAACTGGCGTTAGCAACAGGTTTTTCAAGCAACAGCCTCTTATATGATTTGTCGGCCGCTTCACAAGTCTTAATCAGAAACAACGAGCAAATAGAATACAAGTACCAAGCCTTCTTTGGAAGAGCAAATTATACCTACGAAAAAAAATACATACTGAACCTTACAGCCAGAAGAGACGGTTCAAGCCGTTTCAGCACCGGTAATCAGTTTTCTACCTTCGGGGCAATTGGTACAGCTTGGCTGTTCCATAAAGAAGATTTTTTAAAAGGTACAGAAGCGTTTCTTAGTTTTGGAAAACTGAGAGCCAGCTACGGAACAACAGGTAGTGACCAAATTGGAGATTACCAATACCTAAACACCTATTCATCTTCCGGAATTAGTTACGGAGGAATCATCGGTCTGCAACCTTCTAGATTGTACAATCCCAACTTTGGATGGGAGTCAAATAAAAAAATTGAAGCGGCATTAGAACTGGGTTTTTTAAACGACCGCATACTGCTCACTGCGGCAACGTACAGAAACCGTTCTTCCAATCAATTGGTGGGCTTACCACTACCTGGAACCACAGGTTTCACCTCCATTCAAACCAATTTAAACGCTACGGTGGAGAATCGTGGAATAGAGTTCACCCTAAGAACAGAAAACATCCAAAACGATAATTTTTCATGGATTTCAAATTTCAACATCACCAAAGCAGGCAATAAATTACTCGCATTTCCGGGATTAGAAACCTCAGCATACCGCAATCAATATGTAGTCGGTCAACCAACAACGATTCAAAAATTATTTCAATTTACAGGCGTTGACCCGCAAACAGGACTATATCAGTTCACCGATTTTAATGGGGATGGAATAATTTCATACGAATACGATCGCCAAGTGGTCAAAGATGTCAATCCTGATTTTTATGGTGGACTGCAAAATGTACTAACCTACAAAGGATTCCAACTGGATTTCTTATTTCAGTTTGTCAAACAGCAGAACTTCAATTTTGCCAATACCCAAAAGTTTGCAGGACACTTCATCAACCAACCGGTCGAGTACCTAAACAGTTGGCAAGAACCAGGCGATACAGCACCATATCAATTGTTTGCCACCAATGCAAACCAACAAGCAACCCAGCGAAGCGACTTTTTTGGTTTAAGCAATGCGGCGGTTAGTGATGCCTCATTCATCAGATTAAAAAATATTTCGTTAGCCTATACACTACCAAAAAGTATACTGCCTAACATAGGGTGTCGCTTGGCATTGGAAGGACAAAACCTGCTAACCTTTACCAAATACAAAGGAGCTGATCCCGAATTCACACAAGGAGGCTTACTACCACCTTTAAAGATATATGCATTGAATGTTCAACTTACTTTTTAATGAAAAATACCATGAAAAATCAAATCAAAAAATACAGGTTACAGCTAATAATGGTAATACTAGCAGTAACGATACAGGCATGTGACGATTTTGTTACAGTAGACGCACCAAATTCACAATTAACAACACCGGCAGTTTTTGAAGATGCCTTAACAGCAACGGTAGCATTAACAGATATCTATGCAAAAATGCGTGAAAATGGCTTTCTTTCCGGCAGACCCAATGGCTTCACTTGCTTAGCAGGTGCATATAGCGATGAGCTGATTTCGTTTGAAGTGGGAAACAATACCTCAGAAAGCTTTTTCAACAATGCGTTATTGTCAACCAATGCAAGTATCAATACACTTTGGCGAAACAGTTACAACCAAATCTATGCGGCTAATGCCGTAATAGAAGGGGTCGATAATGCAACGGCTTTGTCAGAAGAGGTAAAAAATCAAATCAAAGGAGAAGCGTTGTTCATTAGAGCCTTGCTACACTTTCAGTTAATGTCCGTTTTTGGCGATGTACCATATATCACAACTACAGACTACAATCAAAACAGTACAGTGGAACGCATGGACACAGAACAGGTATTTCAACAACTAATTTCCGATTTAGAAAATGCAGTCTCTAGAGTAAATATAACATATCTCGATTCGGGAAGAATCCGTCCCAATAAGGCGGCCATTCAGGCATTATTAGCAAGAGTATATTTATACCATGGCGACTATGCAGAAGCGTCTAATATGGCTTCCGCTGTGCTAAATGAAACTGCATTATACCAATTAGAACAGAACCTAGACGAAGAGTTTTTAAAACAATCCAGTGCAACAATTTGGCAATTATCTCCAGGGGCAACAGGTGCCAACACCTATGAAGGAAATTCTTTTATATTCTTCACGGGGCCACCAAGTAAGTTTGCATTAACAGCAGAGCTAGTGGCTCAATTTGAAAACAATGATTTGCGAAAGCTGCATTGGGTGAAACAAATAACAAATGGCAGCCAGGTTTGGTATCATGCATACAAGTACAAAAAAGATATGGCAACACCTTCCTCTGTGGAAAACTCCATTGTCTTGCGATTGGCAGAGCAGTATTTAATTCGTGCCGAGGCAAGAGCCAAACAAGGAGAGCTCATTGGTGCCAAAGAAGACCTAAATACAATCAGACAGCGAGCAGGACTTCCCAACACGCTTGCTATAACGGCAGAAGAAATCTTGACGGCCATACAGCAAGAACGTAGGTTAGAATTATTCACCGAGTTAGGACATCGCTTTTTAGACTTAAAACGATTAGGGCAACTAGATACAGTTTTAGGAAGTAAACCAGGTTGGTCAAACACAGATCAATTATGGCCTTTACCACAGGCAGAAATGGATGCAAATCCTTTTTTAGTACCTCAAAATCCAGGCTACTAATATGAAAGTACAAGAGATAAAAAAGATAAAACGAACGGGCTACAAGCTTATGCTTATAATGCTCCTAACAGGCTACGCTTACAGTCAAGCACAACACAAAAAGCCAATAACAGAAGCCGATTATAAAGCATGGGGAACCATGTTCAAACACACCGTTTCTGATAAGGGGACTTGGGCAACAGCTTACATGCATTATGAGGAGAGTCCAGACACTTTGCACATTGTCCAAACAAATGGGAAGAAAACGTATAAAGTGGCCCATCCAAGAGAAGGACATTTTTTGGGAGAAAATAAATATGCAGTAATGGATGATGCAAACACCTTATACTTGTTAGACTTAATAACAGGTTTTCAACAAAGAATTCCAGACGTAAAGGCATTTGCTGTGACAGCCCAACACAACTATTTAATCACACTCGAAAACAAACCCAATCAAAAAGAAATGTGCATCCGAAATGACAAAGGGCAAGTAATAGAAACTGTAAAGGGAATAACAGCCTTTAAAATGAGTCCATCTACTAAGGCAATGGTAGGTATGGGTAGCACTGAAGGGGAAAACCAACTCTATTGGATTAATCTGGATAAGATCATAACAAAAACGGTGATAGAAAAAGAACCTTCACAGCAATGGTCAAATACAACATGGAGTGCAAGCAGTCGTTCATTTGCTTATCTAAAAAAAGAAAAGGACAACGTAGAGGCAAGCATTTGTTTTTATGACGTATCGACTAAACAAAAAAGGCAATTCAATAAGGAATCGTTGAACTTTCCTAAAGACTACTCTTTGGAGGTAGACAACATAAACCTATCGATTTCACCAGATGACAAACGTGTGGTTCTGGCAGTTCGCAAACAACAAAGCAGCGATCCTTCGTCAAAAATTGTAGAAATATGGTGCGGAACGGATGGTATGGTCTATCCCAAAAGAAAAAAAATAGCAACAATTGAACAAAGGATTC
This sequence comes from Flavobacterium profundi, assembly GCF_006491645.1. GTDB lineage: Bacteria > Bacteroidota > Bacteroidia > Flavobacteriales > Flavobacteriaceae > Flavobacterium > Flavobacterium profundi. The sequence continues at coordinate 490,037 of NZ_VDCZ01000001.1, read as the reverse complement.
GATATGGCGTTTGGTGGCCACAAGAGAATAAATACCAATGCATAACAAGTGATAGTAAGCCTTTTTACCTACTCAATCCCACCATGGATTATGCAATTACCTACAGTAGTTCAGATAAAGAACCGCACTACACCATGAAACCACTAGTGGACTATTATGTAAAAAATCTGGAAACGGGAGAAGAAAAACTAGTAATAGAAAATCAATCCAGTGCCGAAGGATTACTAAGTTTTTCTCCTAACGGCCAATATATAGCCTATTGCAAGGAAACAAGTTGGCAGTTGTTCGACCTAAAAAATCAAAAAAACATACCGCTCCCAAACACAGCTTCAATAAACTGGAACAGCTTAGATTACGGCAAAAAAAGTGCGTACCGCTTTGGAGGTTGGGGAGCAAACCACGATTGCCTATTGCTATATGATCAATACGATGTTTGGAAAATACCGTTGAATGGAACAAAACCTATTCGTTTAACAAACGGTAGAGAAAAAGAAATCACATTTAGGATAATACATTTTACAAGAAACAACGTAGTAAAGTTTTCAGGAAGCGTAGATGTCGATACGACAAAAGACATGGTACTTTCAGCTACAGGTGAGAATGCTACGGGCTATTTTATTAGAAAACCAAATGGAACAATCAAACCGATGGTTTACAACGATTACTTAAACAAAGAGTTACAAAAAGCTTCGGATGCTCCATGCTACGTGTACCAATCCCAACATTTTTCACAGCCACAAGCATTAAATAAGTATGAGGCAAAAACAGAAGGATCAAACAAGATCTACCAAAGCAACCCACACTACCAGAACTATTTGTGGGGCAAACAGGAACAGATACAGTACAAAAATGCCAAAAGCGAAACACTGAAAGGTACTTTATATTATCCTGTAGAGTACGAGGCAAACAAAAAATACCCAATGGTGGTCTCTATTTACGAAGAACTCAATTATTTAAAGCACTATTACTTTAGCCCAACCAAATACAATCCATCAGGTTTTAATGTTACTAATTTAACCAACCAAGGCTATTTTGTATTACTACCAGACATTGAGTATGAATTAGGGAGTCCGGGCATATCGGCAACGGATTGTGTAGTAGCAGCAACCAATGAAGTACTTCGCAAAGACATCGTATCACCAGATAAAATAGCCTTAATAGGACATTCCTTTGGAGGCTATGAAACGAATTTCATTAGTACACAAACCAACCTTTTCAAGACGGCGATATCGGGAGCATCTGTTTTTGACTTACCAAGTTGGTACCTGTCAATAAGCAATAGTACTGGAGATCCCGAAATGTGGCGTTTTGAAAGTCAACAATGGCGAATGGGAAATTCCTTATATAACGACAGAGAAGGGTATGAGCGTAATTCACCCTCAACGTGGGTTGAAAATATAAGTACTCCTATACTACTTTGGACAGGAGAAAAAGACCCACAAATAAACCCGAATCAAACCATCGCATTTTATCTTGCGCTACGAAGGCTCAATAAAGATGTCATTTTACTCAATTATGCCAATGAATCACATTCATTGCTAAAAAAAGAAAGTCAAGTAGATTTGTACAACCGATTAAACGATTGGCTAAACTACCATCTAAAAGACCAGTCACCTGCTGAATGGATAATAAAAGGTATTAAATAATAAATGCAGGCTATATAGAATACAGCCTGCATAAATTTACCGCATCCTTACTATGGTCGATGCGTCAATACTTCTCCACAAAAAGAAGCTGGAGTAGGTTTGCCAAACAATTGGTCAGACCCACTCATACAAATCACAGATCCTTCATTATTACAATCTGCAATATACTCACACTCTATCGGTGAAACTTGTTTCCATCCTTGAACGGCCAAAGTAGCCGAACTAGAGTTTGAATTACTGGTACTCACAGCACCAGCAGAAGCCAAGGCAAAAGCAAATACAGGTAGTATTGCTTTTAAAAATACATTTTTCATATGTGTTAAATTTTGGTTTATAATAGTGATCTACTCTTTTCTACAGGTTTTCGATCTTATCCCTGTAACCGGCCGGTTAATCTTTAGTAAGTTTGATAATGTTTCCGAATTTCGTCCCCTAAGGAATAAGAAACAATATGGGTTCCTATAAGGGCATAAAAATGGGTATCTGTAACGACAATATCATTTAGTGTAACTCCATCAATGTTTTTAATGTAAAAACTAATCAAATACCTTTGACTACTTATATCATAAACATCGATAACACTAGATTGATCCCAAACTTTTTTCACATCAAATCGTCCAGGCAATGTTGAGTTTACAAATAATAAATTGTTGTGCAAAGCACTGATTCGGTTAACCATCTGTGGTGGTGCCGAAAACTTTTTTTGATTACGATGCTTAACATAGGTCACTTTAATTTTTGCTTGACTCGTGGTATCAATAGTATTGCCTTTATAAAGTAATGTAAGATTCTTATCAGCAACCACATATTGATTTCGGTAATAGTAGAGATAAACAAATTTTTGTTGGGCTGCACTATAGTGCAAGGTACCATCGGTATCAAATAGACCATCGATTTGCTTTTCCAATAAAGCAGGAGCAAACTTTTGTATCGCACCATTTTGCAACGAAAGTGTAGCTAACACATTTTCTCCCGAATTATTGATGGTTCGTATAACTAAGCGTGTAGAATCGATTACTTCAGCTTTAGTAAAACCATAAGCTTTGTCAGAAAGTAATCGTGCTTGGGTAGTAGCCAAATCTCCTTGAAACAAACACGGCACAGTGCCATCCCACAAATAAAAATACGGAGGATGCACCCGCAATTGTATAGAGCGAAACGGATATAAAGTGTCCGAAATAGCAATGTGATAACTTTGAGTACTTTTTAAATCAGCAGATAATTTAGTAATAAGTGCAGGGGCAGTTCTATTCCCCAAATAAATTTTAGCGGTACTTTTTCCTGCAAAATAATAGCTATTAAAAGCTAAATCTTTCGTAGTAGCAAGCTGTACGGTTTTAGGAATATAGTTTCTAACAAAATTATTATGCTTGTGAATAATATAATCCGAAGTAATAAACAAAAGCACTACCAGAAAAAAACCAACCAAAACAATAAGTAAGCTTCGAATGACATACGACCTTTTAGTATTTTGCAGCAAAAACAAGGCAAATAAGGATAGTAAAGTAAAAAATAGATTAAAATACAAATGCTCATGCCAGTTCATCTTTTCAAGGATGCCTCCACAAGAACACGGCACATAGGAACTATAGTTTAAAATTAAGTAAATATAACTGCTAAACAGGACCATCAGACCCAAAGAAGCATACAGTCCTATCACTCTAAATTGTTTTACAGCCAGCAAAACAGCAATCACAAGTTCCAAAAGAGGAATCATCCAAACAACAAAACCAGCATAAGCACTCAACAAAGGCGATTGACCCAACTGCACCTGGAAATTATCATAATCCAAAAACTTACTAACCGCAGCATAAACAAATAGCAAAATAAATAAGTAGCTAATGAACAAAACAGTACCATTTTTTAGTTTATCTGTATTCATAATTCCTAATTTTCATATTGATATAAGTATTCCAAATAAATCCGTTAAATCAGCGTAATCTGTGACTAAAAGAAAATTAACTACTGTAAAATTCCAAAAAATATACTCATAACACTATGCAAATCAGGCATTTCGTTATCCCATTCCAAAACAGAAAACAGACAACCGACAACCAACAACTCACCCCCTCAAAAGTTCACTCGGTGAAAAACCATACTTTTTCCGAAAAGCCTTATAAAAATTCAAATACACCCCAAAACCACACTGAAACGCAATCTCCTTTAAAGGTAAATCAGTTTGCAAAACGAGTAAATAAGCTTTCTTCAACCGTTCATCTTGATAAAACTGATACACACTGGTATGATAATGCTCCCGGAATCCATGACGTATTTTGTGCTCCTCACTACCAAACAGTAAGGCAATCGACTTTAAAGAAGGCAACGGAACATCTAAATGCTCCAAAATATAAGCATGAACTTGGTCAATCACAGCAGCTTCAGCTTTAGCTTTCTCTGTTGCGACAGAAGGAATGTCTTTCAAAAAAGGCACATCTTTAAAAACAACTTCAGCAGATAATACAAACACGAACGGATTGACAAGGCTACTACTAACCGAACAAAACAAAGGCAGCTTAAATCCATCAACAGTTAAAAATAGTAATTCAGTGGTAACAAAAAAAGGAGCATCACTTCCTACTTGTTGAAGTAAATTGTTCCAAACCAATTTCGAAGAATCATCCAACAAGCTTTCAAATAGCAGACTCTGAATTGCTTCTGAAGTATACTTTAACCGATCAACAACAGTAAAATTAAAATCGACTATTGTGTAATGGGCATCCAATACAAATACAAACTGAGACAAATGCTGAAAATTTGAATAAGGGATAACCATACCTTGCTCCAAAACCAACGAGCGAATTCGCTCACCTTGCTCTGATAAAGACAATAAAATAGAATCATATTCATCATCCAAACTGCCCATATCCAAAGCAACAGTTTTTCTACCAGTTGCTAAGTCAAACAACAACTGATAAATAATCTTGAGTTTTTCCTTTTGATTTGGCATGGACATACAATAGAATTTGATAGATTTTGTAACGCTAGAAGTAGTAAAAAGTGAAACAAACCTATCAAATTATACCAATCTAAACTAAAACTTAGGTATTGGATTCTAGAATCCAATACCTAAGTTTTAAGAAAAATGCTAAAAAAAATACAGCTAAAAAAAAAGAGAGTTTTCCAATAAATACAATACTTCAATAAGAAAACGAAACCGTTGTAAATAGTAAAAAAAAGCCTAATTCAAAAAATTTAAAATCCCTCAGTTCTAAAATGAAAAACACTATGCATTTGTTAAATACCAACTATGCAATTCCAGAATTGCACACCCAAACAATTGCCTCAAACAAAAACCAAACTTAGTTTTACCATCACCAAAAGCAACCAAAATTGAATAAAGCTCAATAGAAATAAAAATAAAATTTTAACACAGTTCCAAAGTCCCTCTCTGAAGGAGATGGATTTAGGGTGAGGGAAACAACCATGAAAAACTACGCAAACCAACTCCTCAATCAACTCGATCAACAACTCACTAAAATCATCCCATTAGTAGAAGAAGACCCCATTCAAAATTGCTCGCTAGCAATCAATATACTGATGGAAGGTTACGAAAACTTAAGAACCACTTATATTGGCCGTAAAACTAGTCAAGAAGAAGAAATGGACTTCTTCAAAATGGATAAACCTAAATTAACAAGCCAAATAATCTACTTCAACGAAATATATACTATTGAATCCAACAAACCGGTAGCTTCAGAAAAAACCATTCGAAAGTACTACGCCAACCAACTAAAAAAACAAGAACAGTTTTTTATCGATAACGCAGAGTTTTACAGATACTATCGACAAGGAAATCAATACTTAGATGATAAATATTTTTTAAGAAATCAACAGGATAACAAATGGATGATGGATAGCTTCTACTTTCAAATAGACAAATCATTTGCAACATCACACGATTACAAAGTAGCTCAGATTTTAGCCTACGAAAAACTGCAAATCTACCTGATTGAAAAATTAAAAAGACCAACAGCATCAAAAAATAGCAATCAAGAAAAAGTATTAAAATGGACAGGCTCCAAAGTGGGAATAATTGAACTGATTTATGCCTTACACACAGAAGGTGTATTCAATCACGGAGCAGCAGACATTAAAGAAATTGTACAAGGGTTCAGCAAAGCATTTGACATAGACCTTGGTCAGTTCCACCGAACATTTTACGAAATCACTAACAGAAAATACGAGCGAACTAAATTCATAAGTATACTAAAAGAAAACCTGATTAAAAGAATGAATCAAGTAGATGAACACCAAAGGCTATCCTAACGGATAGCCTTTTTTAAAAAGTATAATCTTTGTTTACTTGTTTTCTATAATTCCAGCTTTCAAAGCAGTAAGAATTGCATGAGTGTTCCCATATTGAGCTCCTTCAACAGCTCCTGTAAAATTAGCAGTCAGCCAATACCAATCAAGATCAGTATTCTTTTTAGGTCTTTTCTTTTTGGCATAAACACTGTGTCTAATAATCGATGTCACGGTCAAAAGATAAGCTTTTTCACTAGCCGAAAGTTGTGAAGATTTCTGCACGGTTGATTCATATTCTACCACATAGTTGTAAATATCGACATAATTCGTTTCGTTATCCACTTTAGATAATACATTTGAAATAAACTCGCGAAAATTATCTTTATCTTTTGAGGGTAAAGACAAATGCGATACAATCGTATCAAGAGCAGCATTACTATCCGAAACAAGATAATTAATTTTACTTTCCGGTATTAAATCATAATCTGCTAATAACAAAGCATCAAAAAAAACATGATTACTGGCTTTCGAATTTACTTTTTTAATAATACTATCACTAGTTTTAGGTAAAAAAGAATCTGTATAATAAGAGTATAAAACATCTTCATAAGCTTGCCCAACAAATTCATAAGCATTGGAAGAATTTACAGGAGACACTTCGCTGGACATCCTGCTAAAATGACTAGTTTCCGTGGATACTTCTTCAGATTCTGTCGATTCACAAGAAATAAATAAAAAAGCATAAACTACAAGAATAAAATAATTTTTCATAAGGTTGTAAGGTATTAAATGTTACTGATTAGTTTCAATCAGTTCATTTCTCCCGGGGTAATCTGAACAGTATTTTGCTTGGTTCTACCAAAGTAAAACCGGTTGAATTCGAGAACAAAACTATCGGCTCAAATCCACCCCCACAACACAACTACTAACGAATTTCCGAATTCAAACTAGTGTATTCTAGAATCCAATACAATAAAAAACACTAGTCTTTGTCAATAAAAAGACTAGGGATGAAGATGCACTAAGTATTAAAACAATGATTCACTTACAAATTAAAATGCTTATAGTTTTCATTTAATTTTAATTAAAAAAATTAATATTTTTACTGAACCCATTTCGATTCCCCCAAACTTTTTAAATAGTAAGTTGAACTAAACCTTAACCAACTAAAATGAATAACTTTATACTTAGCATAGCATTCACAATTTTCTCTTTAACAATTGTTCAAGCAAAACAGATTAATCCAGTTGACAGTCTGGCTAATAAAAACTACCAATATTTTGAAGAAAAAGTAATAGAATTTCGAACGGATAGCATCAAAGCACAGCAGTTAGCAAAGTACTGGCTCAAAAAAGCAAATGAGGAAAAAAACCTAGTGCAACAAACTAAAGCATATAAAGCATTAATCCATTTTGTAGATAAAAAATATAGAATGATTTATGCAGATAGCCTACTTGAAAAAGCGAAAGCAACTAAAAACAGCGATATCTTGGGGAGTGCTTACCTTACAATTGGTGCAGCACATTATGACAACAACGAATACACCAAGGCATTAGATTTATATATTCTCGCCAACAATTATATAGCAGAAACAAATGATCAATACTTAATCCATAAAGTAAAATATACCATTGCTCTAACAAAATATTTCTTAGGATATTACGATGAAGCAATTGCATTGCTAAATCAATGCATGAACTATTTTAAAGAAGAAAATGATTTGGGTTATTTAAAATCAATGCACATAATCGCTTTGTGTTACACACAAATTGAAAGATATGATCATTCTTCATATTTCAATAAACTGGGTATGGAACTATCCAGTGAATATGAAATGGATGATATGATTCCTTACTTCAAAAATGCGGAGGGTATTAACCTTTGCAAACAAAAAGACTATGAAAATGCAATCAAATTATTGAAAGAATCAAAACCTCATTTTGAAAAAGTAAACGACAATGCTACGCTGATTACAACCCAATTTTACCTCGGAAAATGCTATTGGGAAATAAACGAGAAAAAAAGAGCGGTTACATATTTTACAAAAGTACATGATGGGATTCAAACACAAAAGTACAGTCGTCCTGATCTTCGAGAAGGGTATGAAATGCTGATAGAATATTTTGGAGAAACCAATGAATTAAAAAAGGAGTTATTCTTCATCAAAAAGCTAATGGAATTTGATAAAGAAATAAACCAAGAATTCAAATACCTAAGCTACAAAGTCCATAAAGAATATGACACTAAAACATTACTAGAAAAAAAGAGAAAAATCGAAAACGAATTAGCTTCAAACAGAAAAATCTATTTTCTTGTAGTAACATCGCTCATAATAATTCTATTAACTGTGTTCGGTTGGCATCTGCATTCCAAAAAAAGGGAAAAAGAAAAATTCAATCAAATAATGGCTGATATAGCAGAAAAAAAGAAAGCAAAAATACTTTCATCAAACAACCAGAATACAAACCTTAGTCCGGAATTAACCAAGTCATTATTGAAAAACTTGGAGAAATTTGAAAAACAAAAGAAATTCCTTGAAAAAGACATGAACTTGGCAAAGCTTGCCGCATTACTAGATACAAATACCAAATATGCCTCGTTGATAATTGCCGAGCAAAGAGGAAAAAAAACTACAACCTATATAAATGACCTTAAAATCGATTATATAGTCGAGCTGTTAATTAATAACAACAAATTCAGAAACTACACCAACAAAGCCCTGTCAGATGAAGCTGGTTTCGGCTCAACGCAAATCTTCACCCTCTGTTTCAAAAATAGAATCGGAATGTCACCCACTTCCTTCATCCAACAATTAAAATCGGCAAACCAAACCCAACAAAACAAGTTAGAGTAACGATTCAGACTTTCAAAAACTTATATGTTCTTTCAAAAATAAGTATAACTTATATGACTTATATGGTAAAAAAATTAAAAAATTAAAAAAATAAAATCTTTGTAACCCCTTGATTTTACAAGCTATTTTAAAAATTACTTAATTAAAATTAAACTTTTTTGTTTTCCCCTTCTGAATCACTTCTGAAATAAATTAAATCAATCTAAACAATTTTGCACCATAACCCAATAAAATTAAAGTTATGACAGTAGAAGTTATTACCCGTGAAGACCTAAACGAATTTAGAACACTATTACTAAAAGACCTGCAAGAGTTAATCCATTCCAAACCGGGTCAAACCAAAAAATGGCTCAAATCCATTGAGGTCCGCAATCTCCTAAACATCTCTCCTGGAACACTCCAAAACCTCCGCATTAACGGAACATTAACCTATACCAAAATCGGCGGCACCCTCTATTACGACAATGCCGACATAGATAAACTCCTAAACACCAACAAAACAAACGCAATACCAACGCTTTTCAAGTAAAGTGGTGATTGCCATACTGATCCTGCCTGCACTGAGCTTGTCGAAGTGTCGAAGTACCTCCTGCAAAGCAGCTCAACTCTTGAACGCAGTTCAAGCAAGACTAATCACCATTCACCATTCACTACTCACTAATTACTATTCACTAAGGACTAATCACTAAGGACTAAGTACTAATCACTCAAAAAAAATGAACTACATAAAACACCTAACAGGCTTCTTCGAAAAAGTAGTAATAGATAAAGCACTAAATCCAACCCATGTCAGCCTCTACATGGCCTTATTCCAGTTTTGGAACTGCAACCGTTTCAAAAATCCAATCAGTATCAATCGCGATGAGGTAATGCGAATAAGTAAAATCAGTTCCAAAGCAACCTATCATAAATGCCTGAAGAACTTGCACAGTTTGGGTTACATAAACTACGAGCCGTCCTACAATCCATTTAAGGGAAGTCATGTCATTTTATTCAATTTTTCCGAAGACCTAAAACCAGCTCCAAAAAGTGAGAGAAAACTAAAAAATGAACCACTTATTGAACCTGTTTCAGAACAAGCTCTAAACAAGTCTTGTACCAGTAATGAAACAAGTACTGAACAAGCAGTAGTACCTTCTATAAACTATATAAACAAAACAAACAGTTCAAACGATAAAAACGTTTCAAACTTGAACGAGCGAGCAAAAAAAATTGAAAATGATTCAGATAATAAAATTGAAAAATCAAAAGAAGAAAAAAGTTCCGCAAAAAAAGAAGAAAAAGAATTTGTTTTCACTTCGAGCAAAGTCGAGAAGCCAACAATAGAAATTGTCAAAACCTATTTCCAAGAAAACAACTTCCCAGAACTCGAAGCTCAAAAGTTCTTCAATTATTTCTCCAGTGTCGGTTGGCTAGTCGGAGGCAAAATCCCAATGATCGATTGGCAAGCAGCAGCACAAAACTGGATAATTAACAGCGTCAATTTTAAAGACAACACCACCAATTCACCACCAATTCGACCTCAACACCTCAACACAACAACCGATAAAAACTATGCTGAACCTTTATAACCCTACTGTTATATGGAACTTGTTTCAGTATCTCAAGTTTTGCGTCCCGAAAGCTTTCGGGATTGCGTGAAACCTTTACAGCCCTCGCGGATAAATCTAACAATATGGAAAACGAAATAAAATCCCATTATAGCTATTCAGAAGTCATAATATGGCTAGAAAAAAAAGGCATTGAACTATACGGCAATCATTTCAAAATAATAGAAACCGATTACCCAATCGTTTACAAACTCATTGCCTATTTCCTGAAGGATGAACCAACATGTTTTCAATACGGAATAAATCTCGACAAGGGAATATTATTATCTGGACCAATAGGTTGCGGTAAAACATCATTAATGAACCTAATGAAATACCTAACAGCAACCGAACACAAATTTTACGTAAAACCCTGTCGTGACATCAGCTTTGAATTTATCCAGGACGGCTACCAAATAATCCACAAATACAGTATCGGCAAACTCTACCACTCCGAACCAAGAACCTATTGCTTTGACGATTTAGGAACAGAAAACAACCTAAAATATTTTGGAAACGAGTGTAATGTAATGGCAGAAATTATATTAAGCCGATATGATCTATTCATCTCTAAAAAACTAAAAACCCATATCACCACAAACCTATCAGCCACAGAAATAGAAACCCATTACGGTAATCGAGTTCGCTCCCGCTTACGTGAGATGGTAAATTTAATTGCATTTGAAAAAACAGTACAAGACAAAAGATAAAATCCGTGTAAATCCGAGTTTCGCATTGGCGAATCCGTTTCATCCGCGTTCCAACAAAAAGTAACAAAATGAAAACAATAACCAACTTCTGGAACTACTTCCAACAAAACAACTTCGTTTTTCTACTCCTAAACGAAATCCCAAAAAAAGAACTAAAAACCCATTTCGACAAACTAATCGAGATACTCCATCAATACAACAAAGACCTAGACCTCTTCATCAAAAACAAAACAAATGGAGCAGAATTAATTATCACAGCAAACGGAAATCCCTATCTCTTCAAAGAAGTAGAATTACTAGTCCATCATACACCAATTGTACAACGTTGGAAAATAACCGCATTTCTCCAACCAGAAACCAACCTAACCAAATACGAAAACGGTACCGACAAACCACTAGAATATTACGGCATAACTTTACGAATAAGCGAAATGTATTTCATCCCATTAGAGAACCCAAACAAACCAACCGATTTAGGAATAAAAGTGTTACTCAAAAACTACATCGTCCACAAAGACAACCCAAGACTTCGCGAAGCTCTATACGTTCACATCGAACATTTAATAGGCGAAAAATCCTTTGCAAACGACCTATCCTTTATAGAAATAGACCAACAAAAAAAAGAAGATTTAGAAGACGATTGCGTACTTGAATTATACAATTTAAAGTTTTTTATTGATTCCTTTGAATACAATTAAGCTTTGGCAAAAAATACTGTTTACTGCCAAAGCTTAACTGATAAAAAAGATGTTTCGCAGTAAAATAATCAGGTTTAACCTGACAAAATAACTATGAATGATCACAGACCATATCTCATATCGCAATGTTCGATATCTGTCCCAATTTTTGACCAAACTTGGGACAAAATAGAGTAGTGACAACAAGAAAGTAGGTAGAAAAGGTGGGTAGATAATTAACCTAAAATCGCTTTATGTCATAAAGCAAAACTATTGATTTATTGAATAATAAAAAATAATCATTCTCAATTCAAGAGAAATTAACATCTAAAAGTGGGTGAATAAGTGGGTGGAAAAATTGTTAAACAGTAAACACCTCATAAACAAAATAATAAACCTATTTTTACACAATAAACCACATTAGTTTACTAATCAATATTTTAGTTTATCGTTTGCACTACAAAGTATATCACAATACACAACAAAAGAAATCTGCTATATAATTTTGGCAAAAAGTAGGTTTTTTTGCCAAAGTTATACCACAACTAAAAAACATCTATGTTTGTTATTTCAAACATAAATAGTATATTTGTTCAGAATAACAAACATTTAATATGGCAACTACCAGTAAAAAGCAATCTGTTTTTCCAAAATACGAGAAAGTATTAGAGCAGATGGGAGAAAATGTAAAGATGGCTCGTAAAAGGCGAAAACTTACGATGATTCAAGTGGCGGAAAGAGCTGATATTGCGAGGTCAACTTTACACCTAATTGAGCAAGGAAGCCCAAGTGTGGCTATGGGTGCCTATTTCAATGTACTACGAGTGTTAGGCCTACAGGATGATTTTCTAAAACTAGCTGCAGACGATGAACTGGGAAGAAAACTCCAAGACCTAGAACTTTTAAAATAACTATAAGATATAAATAAAACGTCAGTTCGAGTGATTTTCACGCAATGCAATGGAGTGAAAATTGTATCGAGAACCTTTTAAATTAAAAAATACAACCGTCTAAAATGTCCACAAAAACCGATATATACGTTTACGCTCATTGGATTGGAATACAAGAACCAAAGATAGTTGGTATTTTGTCTGCACAACAAGCCAAAGGCAAAAAAGCATTTAGCTTTGAGTACGATAAGGACTGGCTCAAATCAGGACAACAATTCTTACTCGACCCCGACATACAATTGTATGGTGGACCACAATATCCAAATCAAAAAGAAAACTTCGGGATTTTTCTCGACAGTATGCCCGATACTTGGGGACGTACATTAATGAAACGTAGAGAAGCACAAAAGGCAAAAGAGAAAAAAGAAAAGCCTAAAACACTCTACGACATTGATTATTTGTTAGGAGTTTACGATGAAAGTCGTATGGGAGCATTGCGTTTTAAAACAGATCCAGATGGAGACTTCTTAGACAATAATAAAACAGCTCCCACACCACCTTGGTCGTCCATTAGAGAATTGCAGAACGCAGCACATATCTTTGAAAATGATACGGATAATGAAGAAGTAAATCGATGGCTAACTGTATTGATGGCACCCGGTTCATCATTAGGGGGTGCTCGCCCCAAAGCCAATATTCTAGATGCAGATAAAAGTCTTTGGATTGCCAAGTTTCCATCCAAAACAGATACCATTGACAAAGCAGCTTGGGAATTTTTAGCGTATCAATTGGCAACTAATGCTGGAATTGAAATGGCACCTTGTCGTATGGAAAGAATTTTAGGCAAACACCACACCTTTTTTACAAAACGTTTCGACCGTGAAAACGGAGAACGAATCCACTTTGCATCCGCAATGACAATGACCGGAAATAATGAAGACACTATTCGAGACAACCAAGCAAGCTACTTAGATATTGCAGAATTCATCAGTAATCACGGAGCAAACATAGAAGCTAATCTACACCAACTATGGCGAAGAATAATTTTTAACATAGCCATTTCTAACACCGATGACCATTTAAGAAATCACGGATTTATACTAACCAAAGAAGGTTGGATTTTATCTCCGGCTTATGACCTCAATCCTTCCATAGACAAAGACGGCTTAGCCTTAAATATTGATACTGATAACAATGAATTGGATTTCGATTTAGCAAAAAGTGTAGGTGAATATTTCCGTTTAAACAATAATCAAATGGAAGAAATTATCCAGCAAGTCTTAGGAGTTACAACCAAATGGAAAACAATGGCAAATGAAATCGGAATTTCCAGAAGCGAACAGGAATTGATGGAAAAAGCGTTTTACTATTAATATAAATATTGTAAACATGCATAGGCTTTTTTTATTTAATTTAAAACTTAAATTCAATTAATCGGTTTAATAAAAAAATATGTGGGATTCATTTAATACTTATGGAGGAAGTTATCAAAATTCATTTGAAACACTTTGCAATCAATTATTTGAAAGATACCTTTCAAGGGAGTATCCAAATTCAATTGATGAATTCAAAGTAATAAATGGTGCTGGTGGAGATGGAGGAATAGAAGCATATGGGAAATTATCCAATGGTGATTTTATTGCTATCCAGTCAAAATGGTTTAAACAAGCATTAGATACTAATGAAATTAAGCAAATAAGAAAGTCAATAACTGGGGCATTAGATATCAGACCTAATATTAAAGAATATATCATTTGTATTCCTCACAATGTTAGCTCTATCAAGATTGGGAGAGGTAAAAAGCCAACAAAAAATAGCGAAGATGTTAGAATTAAAAATTTTGAAAAAGAAATAAAAGAATCTTTTCTTAATGTAAAGATTACTTGGTGGTTTGAGCAGACTATTTTAAACGAATTACAATTACCAGAAAACGAAGGGGTAAATAAATATTGGTTTGAAAAAGAAGTAATTCATTCTAGTTTTTTAAAAGATAAATTTGACTTGCAAAAAACGAATTATTGGCTAAAAGAAAGATATGTTGGTGACTTACATACAAAAGGAGATATTCAAAATTTAATAGATAAACAGCTTAATAGTTTATCGTTTAGAAAAAAAATAGTTGCTAAAATACTAGATCTTAAAAATAAGATAAATTATACTTTAAGAATTTCTACCAAGTTTATCAATGTAACTTTAAGTTCAGATGAATTCAAGAATAAGCTTAAAATAATTAATAGTTTTCTTGAGGACTTGATAAAAAGGTCAACAGAATTAGAAAAAAAATTAATAGATGGTGTTGAAATAAATTTAAACATTAATGACGAGGAGGAACTAACAATTTTAAATACTATTTATGATGCTGTTGAAATGCTAGAAGCCATTCGACCAACTAATTTTCAGAAACCTATTTATCAAAATTTAAAAATTTCTTTAAGAGAATTTGATTCAGAGATTATTCATAAATATTTAGAAATTGAAAACGATTTAATTCTAATATCTACTAGTTTAATTTTGGGTAAGCCCGGAACAGGAAAAACGCTTGGCTTGGCTTACGCTGTTGAAGAATTCGTAAAAAAATCAGCACCAGCCATATTAATTCAAGCAAAAGAAGCTAATTCTAAAGATTGGACACAATTATTATCTAAAGAATTGGAGCTAAGTAATTGGAATAAAAACGAAATTTTCAATGCTTTAGAAATATTAGCTCACAGAAAAGATTGTCAGTTATCATCTAACAAAATAATTACTGCAGAAAACACTAAAGTTTTAATTTGTATTGATGGCTTAGATGAAGACGTTTTTAATGAGGATAATTGGTTTGACAGAATAAACGAGGCAATCGAAATATCAAATAAATACAAAAGAATAAGATTTGTTTTTAGTGCTAGAGAATATTTTTACAATAATCAAAAACTACCCATTTATAATAAACAATTTAAAGAATTAAGATTAAAAAGAGAAGGAGATGTAAAAGTTGAGGATGTTTCAAAGGATTATTTTAGAGTTTATAATATAAACATTAAAAATCATCAATTAATTAAAGAAATAGACAGTTTATTTGCTTTAAAATTATTTTGCGATAATTATAAAAACAGAACAATTAAAAGTAATGAGACTGTACAAACTGCTATTGCTGATTTAATTAATCTAAAGGTTGAAAGAATAAATAGAGAATATTTAGAATCTTTAGAAACTAAAAAATCTAAATCAATAAAACCTGTTCAAGAATTTTTAAATATTATTTCAGATTTATTTTATTTCAATTCCGAAGTAAGTCATACTCAAATTTATGATTTAGAAATTGAAAAAAAATTAAAATATTTAAATAATAATGAAATAGAATTATTAATAGAATTTATATCAAACAACGGTATATTAATAAAATACGAAAGAGAGAAAGCAACAAATTCAATATTAAAGGAAAAAGAAAGTTTCTATAACTTTAGTTATCAATCAATACTTGAGAATATAGTATCAAGTAAAATAAGTTATTCTTTAATTAATCAAGAAATTGATAGTCTACCAGATATTATTTTTAATAAAATACCTTTTTCAAATGAATTAGATGATGATAATCCTTACATAGATTTTATTCCAAATCGAAAAATTATAGAAAATATTATCACAGATGTTTTTGTAAAGAGTCAAAAGCTTATTGGTATTGATAATTTTTTGACATCTGGACTTTCTGAAAATGAAATATTCGAACTCCAATTAAGTGCCTTATATCTAGCCCCTAATGATTTAAGTTGTTTATTTAAAAATTGGATAACAAAAATTTTCAATGAAGATTACATAAAAAGATTTCAAATTTTACAGAATTTAATTATTCCTCTTTCTTACGATAAAGAAAGTGCGTTTAATGCAATGTTTCTCCATAATATTCTAAAAAATATTCCAACAGTGTTTGAAAGGGATAAATTTTGGTCAGGTCTAGATAGCACAGAAAAAAGATTAGTTTCAAGTAAATTAAATGTTAGGGAATATGAATTAAATGAATGGTCTATTGCTAGTATTCTTGACAATATTTTTGACTTAGATGAAACTGATATGTTTGATGGACTTCCATTGATTTATGCTTGGGGTTTAACGACTGTTGATCAAAAATTAAGAGAAAATATTCGAATTAAATTAAATAAATGGGCTTTATTAGTACCTTTTCAGTTTAAAAAACTTTTGGAGCTAATGATATTAATTAATGATCCGCAAATTAATGAAGATTTAGCATCAATTACCCTAGGTTTGGCAACTAAATGTAAAGACAAAAAAGCTATTCATGAAATTTCTTTCTGGTGCTTAAATAATATTTTTAATGATACTAATAAATATAGAAATATTATTGTAAGATATGGTTTTAGGTCAATTATTGAGAGAGCATTTCAGTACAGTTTATTAGCTGAAGAAGAAGTTAAGAAAGCAAGACCGTATAAAAAAGAAAATATTAAAATTCTAAAAGTTGATAAAAAATATATTGCAAACCCCAAAGAAGAATTTTACCCAATAGCACACGATTTATCGTGGTATGTAATAAAAGAAGCTTATGATGACTTTTTATCTGTAGCAACAGGATTCAATTCACATTCATTCGAAAAAGACAATACTTTTATTAATGATTTCTATAACAAATATAGTAAAGTTCTTAAAGGCAGTACATCTTCAAGAACTTGGGGTATGTCATCTGCAATTGCGTATATAAAATCACTAGGTTTTGATAGAGTTAAGGGCAGCTCATTTACCGATGCTACTCATGGAAGCAAAAGCAAAGTGTTTACGTACGAAGAGAAGTATGTATGGTTAGCTGTACATTATTTAAAAGGATATTTGTCTGACTATTTGCCTTATACATATGATGAAGAAAATAAAGAATTCAAATGGATTGATGATTATTCCAGAATAGTTCATATTAACAATCCTATGGAAGACTTTCTTGCTGAGACTGAAAGACAAATAGATGAATATTTTAATCCACCAGCATGGATAATTAAAGAAGAATTAGCACCTGAAATTAACAATTTAAAAAACATTCAAAATGAAATAAATGAAATTGTCAATCAAGAACCAAAAATTAATTTTAGTAATTGGTTAAGTTTAAGCAATAGTGATTTTGATTTGGAAGATAAAAATGAGTATTTGTGTATTAATCAACATACATCGCTTACAAATTCGTCAAAAACTGTTAACGCTTCAATAGAATGTATTGGTTATTTAATTCTTGAAAACGATTTTAAGCATTTTTTTAATAAAATAATAAAAGATCCAAAATCTATTTCAATTAGCCATTTTGCTAGTCCTAGTACTGATACTTACACAAATCCTTCTAATTTGTTTTGGATGAATTGGATTGATGAAACGAATAATAAATTTGAATTTTACGAAAATAAATTGATTTATAATTGCTTAGCAAGGGTAATTACTAATAATGTTGATGGAGAAAAAGAAATTATTATACCTTCAAAAAAGATTAGAGAACTGCTAGAAATTTCTGAGTTAGATAATAATAAGTATCTAAATGATGATAATGAAATTATTGGGTTTAATCATGAGGTAAACACTAAACAATTTAGCTATGGTGATAGACAAGAATTAGTTGTTTTAAATAAAAGAAAATTATTTGATACTTTAAAAAGTAATAACTTAAAATTGTTTTGGTTAACAAGTTACTTCATTAAAAAAAATCCTTTAAATGATGAAATTAAAAAGGTTAAGCACATTCAAAAATTTAGAAGATACATAATTTGGCTTGATGATAATTATAAACTACAATCTTTAAAATATTTCGACAATACATTTTCTAATGAATAAAGATTACATTCAAACATGGATTGATTTAGCAATTGAGGATTTAGAAGTTTCAAAAATTCTTTTTGAAAATGAAAAGTTCTCTAATTCTTTCTACCATTTTCAGCAAGCTTCTGAAAAAGGGTTGAAAGCTTATGCTTTTATGATTAAAACATATACGTCAGAAAAAGATGCTAATAACACAGGTCATTTTACTCTTAAAGTTTTTATTGATTCAGCTAACGAAAGACAAAAAGAAATTGCTTTTTTAAAGGATTATGAATTTGAAAAATTGATAGGTACTGAAAATTTAGATGATTACTCAAATAATTTAGAAAGCGGTCTAAATTCATTACCAAAAAGAAAGGAAATTTATGAATATTCAAATGAAATCTTAGAAGAGATTTTAGATATTATTAAAGAATTAAGTAAATTTAATTTTGAGTTTCCAATTGATTTTAAAAAGCATCTTATTGAGAAGATGGGTTTATTTTTTAATTTAATTTACAAATCAAATCCAGTAAAAGTAGAAGAAGCTAGAAAAGATTTTAAAGATTTTATAAAAGATGAAAATCAACTAAATGAATTGATAGAAAGTACAAAGCAGCACTTTATAAACACAATGACTGAACACTTTCACGTATTAATTCTTTATTATTCGAATTTGATTTCACACAACCATAACAATTTAGCTAGATACCCTGAAATTGACTTTAATCCACTTACATACTATAATTCAGTCCAACCAATAATTCAAAAACTACCTAAATATGTTGAATATTTAAAAAATACACTATACCAACTAAAAAAATGGAATGATCAAATAAGTTAAAATGAAATTATCTCATTCACCTGCACAAAAATTGCTTCTAGTCCAAGTATTCCTAGCATCAATTCTTTGTTTGCTTCATTTCGCTAATTTCATGTAAAAAAAACAAACTATAAAAGAAAAAATTTTAAATTAATTAAAGTTAGTTTTAATCATTATTTCTATCTCTTACATAAACAAGGTCTTAATTAATCAAGATTTAAACCTAATAGTTTTAATTAGTATCAGCTTCAAAGAACAATAAATCTTGTTTTAATTGATGCATACCAAACAAAAATAATTTGGTAACTACTGGTAAATGGCAATGCTTGAATTTGGATTTCCCACAGATGCAAACAGCTTCTTTTTTGGGCATTTTTTTTGAAATAATTGATTTTAAAATTTTTATAATGAGTTCGGTGTCTGCAAGATGAAATTCTTGAGCATAATAATATTTTATCCCATCAAATTCATGAGGATAATCACCATTTGCATAACTTCCTGTTTTAAGTTTATATTGATGATTAGCAAAAAAAGGATAGATATTATTTTGATAAAATGAAATCAAACCAATTCCTTTGTTTTTCAACAGTATTAATTGGTGAGTAATATTCAAACAACAAGCTCCGTCTGCAGCTATATGCCAGTCATTTTCTCGTTTTATTTTCTTGGAAATTTCATAAACCTCAGGAATAGTATTGGGATATTTAGTGATAGGAACCTTAATCCTTATATCATAACTACCCCAATAATTTCCATCAACGTCAATTATATCAATTTTACCATCCAAAGTAAGTGCAACTTCTGTTTTCTCAACTAAAAAGAAAATAGGATACATATCCAAGAACGCTTCAATATCTTTACTTAATTTTCTATTCATTAATAAAAATAGGGTTTACTCAATTCAGCGATAGGTCGTAAATGCAAAGGATTTAATATAGTATTAGATACGGGAAGTCTAAAATTCAATTTTCCATTTTGATCAAGTGTAACATGAGGTTGCTCCTTCAAAAACTTTTCCCAATTAAAATCATGCTGGGTATAGTAAAAACCTTCTTCAGGATTTTTGAAAATATAGCGGTCGTTTTCATTTCCGGTTCTTTTAGAAACCACGCTAAAATAATCTTCACTTTTTGTCAATAAATTTTTTACATGGTCACCTGCAACAATTCCAAACCTACTAGCATAAGACTGCATTTTACTTGCTAAACTAGTATGTAAGCTGCAAGTAGTAACCTCACTAATATTTTCTATTCCACAAGAACCCCATAAAACATCTTCTGCATCTCCAATATCAATACCACTTCTTATGGAGATATTCTCAACTCCTTGAGATAATAAATAATCTTTCAAATCATTTTGAACAAAATAACTATAGGTGCTTAAAGATAATAAGGCATCCTTAACAGCTTTTTCTTTTGATATACTTTTGCCACCAAAATAAACAAATAAGCCATCTCCTTGAATACGTTGAATATAACCACCATGAATTAAGGCAGTATGTATATTTGCTTTTACAAGTGTATTAGTTATTAAGAAAACCGTTTCTTTACTAAATTTTTTAAATAAATTAGTACTGCCTATAATGTCTACAAAACAAGAAATAATATAGTGCTCTTCAGTAGAATTTGTTGCCTTCAAATGTCCAAAGTCAGGATGCAAGCCTAAAGTTTGATTGTAATTAGGTTTGGCTAAGCCAGAAATCTCAGAATATTGACGCATGCTGGGTGCAAGTTCTTTATCTGATATTTTATTATTAATTGATGAAAAAGTTGCTTTATAGCTTTCATTTATTGGCTTAGTTCCAGATAATCCTTTTGATAAAGTATTTCTTTGGTCTGCCTGTACCGCTTCTTTGATTACATTAAAATAATCCGAATATATATTCATTTTAAATATTGTTTTTAAAAATTAATAGAGATACAATAATTAACACAATAACTTGACAAAGCATTGATTGCCCCGTTATTCTTAATATTGAAAATTTTTTACTCAATCCTTTTGATAAGAAATAAACTTGTTCTCTTAAATCGTTCAAATCTTCTTTCTCATCACATTTTTTGCTTTTTTCTTTGTAATCACTAAAAGTGTTTTTTGATATGGTACCAAAATAATACAATGAAGAAGACTTAAATCCTAAAAATGGAATACTAGTATAAATCAACACTGCAATAGTTAATAATCCTACTAAAATCAATAATATGATCAAAAATTCTATACTAGTTTTATAAATACTAAGTTTTGAATTAATAGTAAAATAAGTACCTATAATACCTCCTAATAAAAAAGTATTTATAGCAATATAAACTGCAATTTTATTATTGATACTATCATAATAATGGTCAAATCTTCCGATGTTAACCAATAAACGTTCTTTTTCTGATTTATTCATTCTATTTAATTTAAAATTAGACGAGCCTTAAAAGCTCGTCTAAAAAATGATGACTTACTTCAACGCTTTAGCAACCAGAGAAAAAGCAATAATTAGAGAAGCTACTACAGCTATTCCATTCACTAATTCTGCTACTTCATCATAAACTGTAACACAGTTATTTTTAAGGCAAATAGTTGCTTTTGGGTTGTGTCGAAATCTTTTAGTAATTGTACTCATAAGAATTCTATTTTTGGTGAAACAAAAGTGCATTTACCCTCTTGGGTAAAGCACATCTAACTACTCTAAAAAGAAAATTACTTTTCTTTTCTTACTCCTTTAAAAGGCGTTCCGTCTTGCTTAACATCCATAAAGCGACCAGTACTAGCGTCACGCTTAACATACTGTTCAGTCTTAGGATTATAAGTCTGACTTCTTCCTTTTACAGCACCATTACGATGCCCATCTCCGGGTGTACCATTTTTTGCCATGGCTATCAGATTTAATACATCAAACATTTTAAAACTGAGGCGTTTGATTAAAAACCCAAGGAATAATTAGGTAATAAATAGAATTCTATTACTTTTGCAGAATAATTTAAGCGGGTCCAATCAATTAAATTACTCTGACCGAAGCACCATTCCATAGCTTCGGTTTTTTTATGTTATCAATATTTATGTTTTAAATTTCTTAATTAATCTATCTATCTCTTCCATTGGTAATCTGTCATTAACTGTTTTGAGTTTCTCTAACAAAGCAATAGCTTTAGACTTATCCAATATATTTTCTTCTTCCAATTTCTCAATAACCCAAATACTACCGTGAACTTCAATTCCGTGTTCTTTAGCCTCTAATTTTAATTTTCTATCACAGGTAAGTAATGCACAGTTAAGTTGAATTGACTTCCAAAGCATTGTTTTATCTGGTAACGATTTGAGGCTACTCTTTGTTGTAAATTGATTTACTGCATCTTGCTCTTCGTCAGTCAACATAATAACGTTTAATTTTTGTGACCTTTTGTAAACCTCAAATTCAATAACCTGATTAGCAATTACAATTTCATTATATACAAATGAAGTAGTAGAGATTTCCGCTTTCAAAGCAAAAAACTCTGGTAAAATCTCCAACTGATAGAGATCAAATAATACACTTACATCTGTAATAATTAATTTCATACCAATAATTTCATTTTACCACGCAATTGCCAAGCTGTTATACCTGAAAAATAAGCAGCTTCATTAATTGTCAGAACTTCTTTTGCTAATCCCATATACACCAATCGTTCCATACGAGTTGGTACTTCTTTACTCCTGTACCTACCAGGTTCACAATTTGGAACATGATAACCTCTTTTTTTATAGCCAACATGGAACTTTCTTAAAATAAAATCGTTCAATATCCCTAATCGATGTGCTCTATGAAAAATAGCAGTAAACGATATTCCCCAACGTTCTTTTATAATTTCCAACTCTTTTTGATAGAAGTGAAAACGTTGTTTATGCAACTCTTTTTTCGCCATTTCTTCTGGATACAATACAGCACATGCAAAAACATGACATAATTTTTCCTCTTCTGCATGCTTCAAATCTTTTGCAAAAGTCAATGCGTGATGTGCCAATTCATGCAATGCAGTAAATCGTTTTCTAACCACATCATCATTAGCATTAACACTCTTTTTCAATACAATGATTTTTTTGTCTCCAACTGTAGCTTTCATACCATCAAAAGCATCATTAACTAAAAGATCAATCACTTTATAACCTTTATCCTCTAGCATTTCAACAACATCAGGTATAGGGTCATATCCTAAATTCCACTCTTCTCGTAGTTTTTTTGCAGCATCCTCAGCATCTTCGGCAGTCTTAATTTCTTTATCAAAAGTAAAATAGTCATACTTCTCATTTAATTGAAGAATATCCTCCAATTCAAAATACCTTTCAAAACAGTCTTTAGCTTTTTCAATAACAGAAGCCTCTTCAGTCTTAGACAGCTTTGAACTGTATTTTCTAAAATCAATACTCTCAAATTCAATTTTCACACTAGGCACCGAGTAAAAATAATCTATAGAAACACTTAAAGAATTAGCCAATGCAATTAAAACCTCACTATCTGGCTTCATGACACCTTGCTCATATTTATTCAAAGACTGCTTGCTAACTAGGTTATCTAGTTTGTCGGCGAGTCCTTGAAGAGACAAACCTGCCATCCTTCTGGCTGATTGTAGTCTATTTGCAAATACATTTTCCATAATTAAAGATTTAAACTATCTGTTTGTTGACAAAATTACAAAAAAAATATTATTTGTCAACAAGTATTTTAAAAATAGTTATAAACAATTTCAACATTTTTATTGCCACTTCTTCCCAACGCTCCAAAAGTTTTTGTATGCCAGAAGTTTGTCCCTCCGATAGATAAATGGTACAAGGCAACAAAAACTTTCCCCAAAGCTTAGTTACATAATGTGGCATTATAATCCCTTCGGGCAAGGGACAAGCCATTATAATAACATTATGTAAAAAAGCCGCTCGTCCAACGCTCTTGCCAGTGGCTCCAGGACAACATTTTTTGCAGCTTCCATCGCATCACCCAGCTACAAAAAACACAGTCCTTCGCCACTGCCTTTAACAACGTTCTCTATTTCATAGGAATATTTTCTGTTATTATCGATTTTAAGAACGTTCACCGTAACTGTTTTTATTAGCTTTATGGTTAAATAGGAAGTATTTGCATTGCTTTTGTAAGTAATAAAATGGCTTTGAAATTCAGTTAATTTGCCTATGGTAAAAGCCTTTTTATTACCCACAAAACCAAAATTTCCAGTAAGAGTATCATTTTTTATTTGCCAGTAAATAAACAGTTATTGCTCCAACGGAAAAGCTGATGCTATAACATTTTTTTTAAGATAATCTTATGCAAACTGAATACTGCGACTGCCAACTGTATCTCAGGTATCAGCTTTTCCACTAAAGCAATCAGAAACATCACAGTAAGCAAATAAAAAATAATACCCTTACTTGCGCTACTGCCACATCGCACTCGGTATTTTAATGCATTGTTTTTTGAAGATGCTTCCCGTTTTCATAAGACACTTTTCTTTTAACTGAACACTGCGACTATCAACTGATTTCTAGGCATCCTCAAAAATCAAATCCAAGAAAGAGTATCAAATTCTTTGACCGAATAAATAGCTTTATTATTTTCTGATTAGGTTAATTAATCCATCCAAAGAATTTGATACCCTTTCCAAAGACGTCTATCTTTCAAATCAACACTCATTTCATTAGCTACAATCCGATTAAACAAGAACATTCCGATTGGATATTTCAAAAAAAATAAAGTAAAAAAGGAAGCAAAAATAAGTTTTAGGTATTCAAAAAAGCAAGTTCAAGCCCTTCGGGTTTCCGAAAAAATCTCCACCCAAAAAGTTTCAAAACACATTTCTATTCTGCTTAACCATTTCCGATTTCAATCACGTATCGGGTAGTATTTTTTCTGAAAAACTTGCTTTTTTGAAACCTTTCACTTGGACGAATGGCTTTCTTTTTTTCTTTTTTTTCTTTTGAAAAATTTTAATGGGCGAAGCGTAGCGAGGCACATCTGCATTTCAATAGGAAATCTGCGAAAAACTGAAAATCTAATCAATTTTAAAGTCTAATGTTATGCAGAATTTTATCATTAAAACCCACCAAAAAGACACGATTTACTCGAAACCTCATTTATTCATACTTAACAAAGGAATGAACAGCGGAAAGCCGAAAAAAGAGTCATTTACGAACTGTTTTGTAATCATATTTGATTTAGAACAGGATTGTGAAAATCTTTATTTTGTTGCTTATAGTTTATGGAAAACTAACTTTTGGCATCAACATTTGGTTGGTTCCGTAATTCCATTTTTACGTCTTAACGATTTTAAAAAGGAGTTTTTTATAAAGTCTAAAGTTATGATGGATGAACACGAAACTCACATTAAACACGTTGCAGCTCTCAAACTTTTGGAGCAAAAAGAAAATCAATTTCACGATAACATCAACCTTTTCAATGATATGCGAAGAGTTATTTTATATCGTTATTGTAATACTAAATAACCCAGCAGTGCTGGGTTATTTTCTTGTGGACAGTCAGGGATCGAACCTGAGAAGTTAACTGCAATATGTTCGTTCTTAGCTTTAAATCGATTAGACTTTTTTACTTTTGGTCTGTCCGCGTTAACTCCAATCCACCTTTTCAAAAAAATTCCAATGTCATTCATATCTTCTAGATTTTTAATATAGTTATAAACTGTTATTCCACCCAGTGTAAACTGGAAAAATGTTGCTGGAGGACATCTAAAAAGAGTAACCGATAAAAAACTAAGGATTACTAGTATTCATAAATTAGTTAATTCAAATATAATTAATAAATAAAAAAAGTCAAGTCTTTTTAGACCTGACTTTCGTTTTGTTTAACCCAAAGGTCACCACAACAAGGGCTAAACTTATTTTTTGTGCTTCTTATTCAGGCTTTTAAGTACTAACGAAATAGTAAAACTGACTACAGCTCCAATAGTGGCTAAGATAACCGTTTTTGCAATATCTTCAGATTGAATATTGGGTGCAATACTTAAAAATGTACCTCCTGCAGTACCTATTAGCGTGTGATTATTCGCTGTCATTTGGAATTGTCAACTGACTTGCAGCTGTCAAAACACTTCCAGCAACCGCAACATAACCGCCAATGGTTGTAACAACAACTGGCAAAGCTACTGGAGCTGCTAAAATAGTTCCACCAACTGCCGCTAATACCAAACCAATAGTACGAAGCACTTTAAAAAACTTAGGTGTGGGAGCCGAAACTCTATTAACTATATTTTTCATAATTATAATTTAAGATTGAACAATTAACGTAACACTTTCATGATTATCCAAAGCTTTGTAAACAATGCTTTTAAGCTTCTCAAAAGCTTTTCTAGACAACAATCCTAATCCTGGTCCAGAAAGTTTAGTAACCGGAGCAATACAGCCTTGTAATTCCTTTTGCGCATTATTAGCAGGATGAAAAAGAATAAACTTTCTATTCGGAACATCCACTAATTCCAAATGCCATTTGTATTTTGAGCTATATCGCTTTCTAATAAAATATTTCCCTTCCGGAATACAGGAAACTCTTGTTTCGTTCATCTTCCAAGGCAATTCTATGGTATTGCATATCAATTTGCCTTCACATTCGAGTTTTCCATTAGTTCCTTCAGGGAAATAAGTTCTAGTTAACCAAATAACCATTACACGCCACCATCAACTTTAACAATCGATAACGGGTTGAAAGCACCATTTTTCAAAGGGTACATTTGTCCATTAATCTCTTGGTAAAACTCAATACCTAAAGCCAAAACTAAAGGGTGAGTAGAGTTAGCCGTAACGGCATTACTCAAGTTGATTACAGCTGTAGCTGTTCCATCCCAAGGCAAAATTGCCGTTTCGGTAGTTTCTACCACATAGGTTTCGTTCGTAAAATCGATTTCAGCTCCTCCAGAAATCACTTTAAAGTGAGTTGTTCCACTTGGAGCAGCAATCATATTCGCAGGTACAAACGATGGAATAGAAACATCCAATGTTCCCGCAGCTCTATCAATTGCTGAGGTAAATGGAGCAAATAAAGAAGTACCTAATTTTCCACGAATATTAAATTCGAAACCTAGTACCAATTCAATTTCTCCATCAATTACATTTCGTAATCCTCTTTCACTCACAGCATCAGCTTGAATTACTTTTACCATTGTTTGAGTCAAACGACTCACCATTCTACCATCAGCAGAATTCAAAAGCAATGGTCTTAAAGCGGTGCGCAAAATCTTTCCGGCTTTTCCAGCTCTACCAAATTCAGAACCGTTTTCACGTGTTCTCTGAAACGCAGGATCACTCGCAATTCTGCTTGCGTCAATTCCACCTTTCTCACGAGCTAAATGACCATCTTGCGTTTTGTAAAAGGTAATATCCCCGATAGTACCTTTCAATTTAATTATGCCTTTCTGTCTAGCCATAACTTCAAAATTTCGTTAAACATTCTTTTAAAATCTCCTTCATTCTTTCAATCAGTTGCAACCACATTTCGAATGATTAATACAAAGTTTACAAAGCATTTCTGCAAAGAAAAAGTCATAAGTGTACCATATGTCCAAAATCGACACAAGTGTCTTAAATGAGCATAAAGGCACAATTAATGAGTATGAAAAATTATAATTAAATTGCAGAAGATTTTCTGCTCGTCAGAAGTATAGCATCGCTATATCAAAGCTATAGATAAAGTATGAAATTGAAAAATCAGAGGGTGTGCATCTATCCAAAGGACATACAACGTATAACAGGCAAGAGTTATCGTCAAAGTACTAGATTGTTGCAAAAGATAAAAAAAGACCTCAATAAGCTCGAAAATGAGTTTCTAACGATTGATGAGTTCTGTACATATAGTGGCATAAAATATGAACAAGTAACTCACTTGATTTTTGGTTAAAATTGAAAAATACTTCAGACAAATTTTAATCAAAAAAGCACTACTAAGCTTTAAAATAACTAGTTCAATTTTTAGTCTTGATACTTTAATATTCAAATAATTATGCTTATATTTGAGTACTTTGAATTTAGAATAATAGTAGCCTTATAAAAGAGGAGTCAGTCGAGGAGTCACTTAAACAACATACTTTGTAAAGTGTTGATTTTATTGGTGAATTTTGTAGTAGACAAATCCCTCTTTCTCCGCAGAATTAAAACCCTAACGATTGAATATCAATTAGTTAGGGTTTTTTATTTGCAATATATCCCCACATTATCCCCACAATCATTTAGTTTCTTAATTTATTATTTTTATATAAAAATGTAAATCATGGAAACACAAGTATCAGTAAAACAAATAATTAAAGACTTTATTTATATTGGTAATCAATTGAAAGATCTTTTTAAAGATGATTTAGAATACAAACCAATAATCGATTTTGTTTTAGCAAAAGACTATCTTGATGAAGAGTTAGATATTCCTTTTCCAAAAATGAAAGATATTGAAGCAGCTACAAATTTAAAATCACATATATTAAGAAAGCTTTTATTGAAAATGCATTCAAAAATTTTCACATATGAACGCAAATTAAATTTAAGCTTCAACAAGGCTATTTATCACTTTTATATTTCTTATTTTAATTACAGATGTCAATTTACTGTTGATAAACTAACACATGTTCCAAGAATTGGCGAAACAATAAATTTACCTTTTGTTAGTGCTTTAATTCCAATAAATCATTTTTACGTTGAAAATATAAATCATGAATTAGAAAATAATTGTCAAATCGTCGTTATAACACTCAAAGTTGGTAGTTATAGTCCTTACTTCCATTTTATGAAAGATAGAGCCTTAGAGTTAAGAGAAATAGGGATAATGGAAATATATGATTTAAGCGAAAGTGAAATCAAGAAAATAATTTACAATAAATGACCTTATCGGTAATACAATAAAAAAACCACCCTTTTACAGGTGGTTCTTAAAATAAGTATCTAATATTATTATGAAGCCGTACCAGAGCCAATATAGATACTATTTGATAATTGTGTTTCTTCTGCATTCATGAACGAAATAAACATATGTAATTCATCCCCAGCATAGCTATTAGGTATAATTACCGTTTGTGATAAATCTGCCCTTGTAGCTCCTTCAGTTAAGTAAACACTCTCTCCTTTTAATGGATTGAAAGCTACTACCATAACTTTATCAGTTGCTAACGCATTACCTTCAGCTGAGTTATCATCCCAACTAAATTGCACTTGTCCTGGTGTAGTTAAATCGAAAACAGGGTTTAAAGCTCCTGCTAAATTACCTCTTGACAATAACGCCATTGAATAATCAATTTCAAAATCAGGAGAAACTCCTGTAATTGCATTATTCAAAATATAAGACATCGCACTATTAAACTGTGATTTCTTAACCGCATAATTTTTATAACCAACCTTAATGAAATTTAAGTTAGGTTGTAAAAACCTCAACACTAAAGCAAATTTTGTTCTTTGATTCACTTGTAATAGTGTTCTTGGATTAGCTACACTTTGAGGTTTAGCTCTAATGTAATCAATTCCTTTCCATCTTGAACCAACAATATTGGCTACTTTTCCTGATACTCCTCCAAGAATACCTCTACCTATTTTACCCATGTCTATATAATTTAAAAATTAAAAATTCAATTTTGCGGACTTGGTACGGCTTTGGTATTGATTTTTACTTACTCAAAATTATTACTTCTTTACATTATTTTTTTAAATCTTAATTGTTTTGTCAAAATTTGTTATTAATTATCATAAATTGTTAGAATTCAGTATTAAGAAAAAGAACATTATTTTTTTAACCATTCCACAATCGCAAGTATGTACTTGTTTTTCCGTTTGGTAAAAATGTTTCCAGTATGGTGAAAATTTTAGCTGTTTTTTTTGAAAGAATGCTTATTGATTAATTTCAATCGGAGTGAAAAACGTCTGGCATTATTTTAAAAAAAATTGCATCCATAGGGGTTTGGGGAAATGGGAGATTGCCCCTACTGAGCTTACCGAGTGCGTTGGCAGTAGCGAAGCAAGGGTATAGATTTTTATTTGCTTACTGTGTTTTTGATTTTAATTCTATCGGTGTGGCAAATGAAAAACTATACTCTTGCGGGCAATTTTGATTTTTGAGGATGCTTGAAAAGTCAGTAAGAAGTTGTCAGTCGCAGTTTACAGTTAAAGTCTAATGAAAATGTGAAGCATCTTCAAAAAACAATGAAAATACTGTTCCTATTACGGGTGGGAGCGTTGGCTGAGCGGATATTTTACATAATGAAATTATAGTTCTAAAAAATTACCACTAAAATTATTACCGCTTTTTTTTGAACTATAATGTTGCCATCATTATGTAAAATAGCTTGGGAGTGGTTTTTAGCGTTGGGAAGCTCTTGTTTTTTAGCTTGGGTGTAAGTGGATGAAAAAAGGTTTACTGTGCGCGTGGGGTTGGAAAAACAGAAAACCTTTTTTTATTGACTTACTTATGGGAAAACAAGTGCTTATTGCGTTGGGAAAAAAAACACTAATGCTTTGGGGAGCGTTGGACGGGTGGGATGCAAATACGACAGCGATAGCGTACCTATTCAATTTAAAAAACAGTATTATTTATTCTAACTATTAATCGATTTAATGCATTCTCTTTTAAAGAATTTTTAGGTTTATTGCCAACAATATGTTTGTCCATAACATAAGAAATTAAATGACAACGTGCTTGACTAAAATCTTTATTGTTTGTATGGTTAAGCATATCTTGAGTAATTTCAAAAGAAAACGCATCAATTTGATTATTCGAAGTCATCATAACACAGACGTAAATATCGTCTTTATCATAAACGTCTTCATTAGAAATAATAATTGCTGGGTGAGTTTTTGTTTCTTTTGAATAAGGTAAATCAAAATAAACCTCAATGATGTCTCCTTTTTGAAAACTCATTAACAAGAAAGTAAATTATGAATATTAGTTTTATTCATTCTTGCTATACCTTCTTTTAAATCCTTATCAACTTTGATTGTTGGTGAAGATTTATAAGCTTGTTTATGAAGTTTACTTTCAAAAGTATATAAACATTTAAGTGAATATTTTATATTCTCTTTTACTTCTTCACTATCTAAATAGTTAGATTTAGACAAATCAGATTCTGCATTCTCAATAGAAAGAATAATCTTCTTTGTCTCATCTAAAAGTTTTTTAGATTTTTCAACAGAAATGTCATCAACACGATTGATAGCGCCTTCTAAAGCTAAATTAAAAGTAGTAAGATGTTTATTGTATTTAGTTACTAATCTACCTTTTAAAAAGTAAAGAAACTTTAATACTAATGGAACCCTTTTAGTATCATTTACTACAGGTTGTGCCATTTCTTGTATGTCGATAGTTAAGTACATAATGCTGATTGTAATGCAAATTACGTTCCAAATGTAACTATTTTTATTAATAAAACAATATCTAAATAGTGTAAAATTGCTATTTACTTCATTTTGAACTTAAGTTGCTTTTATGTATTAAACGCTATAATATTCATAAAGTTACAAATAAAGTGTTAAAGTTTAAATTATGAATTACACTGTTTTAAATTCAACACTATCTAAATAAATATTATATGCGTCATTTTCAACTGATAATTTATTTGCTTTAAATTCAAAATAATCTCTACACTTTTCTATGTAACCAGGTTTAAAAACAAAACTTTCAAAATTATTACAAAACTCATCTTCATTATCATAGAATTTTTCTTCAGCTCTTAATTTGTTTTCAGTTATTTTACCATTTTCACTTACAAGTTTATAACTTGAAATTTTACCTGATTTAATGTAAGACTCGATTAAATAATAATCGACTATTGGAACATCCTCAAAGATATAACCACTATAACTTGGAAAGTTTGTTAATACAATTTTGATTATTTTTTTTCCTGAAATATCTCCAATTTCTTTTTTAAATTTTTCTGAATTGTTTACTATAAATTCTGTTTTTCTATTTATTTGTCTTGCTCCTTCTCTTAATCTTTTTAAAGCATTAAATTCATCTCTTGGAGTTAATGAGTATTTAATACACTTTACCTCAGCAATGACAACTACATTTTTAAGATTCATAATTAGATCTATCTCTTCAAATTTACCATCAGATAAAGTGTATTTTGAGATATTAGGAATAATAAAATCGTATTTTTTATTTTTTAATGCTTCAGTAAAATTCTCTTTGATATTTTTTTCAAAGTAAGAACCTCTTTCTTCTAAATCAAAGCCGCTATCTTCTAACCATTTATCTGATAAAACAAAAATAAGAGGGCTTAAAAATGATAATAGTGGAACATAATAAAAGCCATTTTTTTCAAGAAATGGATAACTCCAGAAATTTAATCTTTGGTCTTTTTTGTTTACTAATAAATTTAAAAAATAATTTATTTGTTTAGCAGAATATTTTGTTCTTGATTTTAAGTAAAATTTTAAATTATTTGAATTTATTTTAGAAGGAAATTTACCAAACTCTTTTATTCTCATTACACTATCATCTTCAACGTTATTAAAGGTTACAACATTGTTAAAAATGCTTTGTGTCATATTAAACAGAATAAGACAATCTTTTAAAGTAAGACCTTCAGCATTTGGCATTATTACATTATAAATGAAATCATAATATGTTCTTAGTTGCACATCCAAAAACAGGAAATTGTAAAATTCATTTGTATCAAGACCAGAAGCTAATTCAAACTCTACTAATCCCTGAGTAATTTTTGTTTTTTTAATTCTTTTAGTTTGGTTCTTACCTTCATAATTTTTAGAAATTAAACTTCTAACATCTGAATAATTATCTAAATGTTCTTTTAAAATAAAAAAATGAGCTGAAACATTTCTATTGAGCCTGAAGTAACCAATCTTGCCCAGAAATAGTTCATTTACATTATCATATTTATAGTGAATTGTATTGCTATCTTTTATGTATTCGATATAACCATTGTTGAACAATGCATCTTCATGTGAAAACCTAATTACATTGTAATAATTTGTAGACAGCATTAATTTAATTATACTATCAACTCTTAACGTATCATTTTCAATTTCATGTGAAGGTTTTAATTCTCCTTCGAAATATTTAAGATAGTTTATTAATGTATTAATATTGTCTATTTCTGTTTCAAGTGCTGCTCTTGCATCTATTTTACCGATTGATTTGTCGATAGATTCAATTGTTCTTTTGAAAAAATCTTGAAAATTAAGCTCATGTTTTGTTGTGCTTGAAGTTTTATGAAGAAGTAAATAGTGTCTATTTGATGAAGAAATTATGAATTCAATAAGTTCATTATAATTCAAATTTGATTCAATAATTATTTTCTTTAATTGATTAAAAGTACTTTGAAATAAACTATTAAAATCATCTGCAAGTAAAAGAAAAGGAAATAGTTTATGAGATTCTTCATTATCTTCTAATTCTGAAACGACTGATTTTATATAATTAATATCAAAATTATCATTGAATGGATTTAATTTTGAATCGTGAATTATTTTATTTCTTAATTTACTCATTCTTTTCAAGATATTTAGAATAAATAACCTGTAATAAAACTCCAATTATATTATCAGGATGTTCTTTATACTTTTCATAAATTGAATTCAAATCATTTTTTTGTAGAGTTAGCTTACCTATACAAATAGCCATTAAAAACTCGTATGGTGCAGTGTCTTTGTTTTCATTTTCTTCAATAGAACTATTTATAATAGTAGTCATTAATGAACTTGAATCTCTATCTATTTCATAATTTAATTCTTTATTTGTTGCTGCTCTTAAAAATGAAGCCTGA
The DNA here is from genome assembly GCF_006491645.1 of Flavobacterium profundi. GTDB lineage: Bacteria > Bacteroidota > Bacteroidia > Flavobacteriales > Flavobacteriaceae > Flavobacterium > Flavobacterium profundi. The sequence goes on along the minus strand of NZ_VDCZ01000001.1, from coordinate 456,123 downwards.
ATTATCCCATCATTGTATCTATTAAAATTTTCAGGATCAAAAATATGTCTCTCGTAAATAGTTTGCTTAATATTTTTTTTAATTCTAAAATTATGCAATACAGATAAAATTGAAAAATATACTTTAGATTGTTGAATTTCTTCAGGCTTCCAATCAGTAAACTTAAAAAATGCAAAATTCTTATTTAAAAATAATCTACTACCATTAGACTTATTAAGATATACATTATTTATTAGACCTTCTTTATTTTTAATTAAAGCATCATAGCGTTCTTGAAAAAATGATTTTGTTTTTTCATTAATTATTTGATTTGTTCCAAAATCATTAAAACCGTGTAATAAACTTTTTAGTAATTCTTTTTCAAACTCCCAGCTTATACTATCACTATCTTCATTAGGCAATAATATTTTATCTATTGTAATAAAACTATATGTTGAAAAATCATTGTATTTACCATACTTAATATTGCTCATTAAGTTTGAATATGCTTTTTCATCAATACATCTAACAAAACCATTAAAATATATAATTTGAGAATGTTCTTGTGTCCTCAATTTTCGACTAACATCTGATATTTTTTTACCATTTGATATACATGATGAACAAACAAGGTAACAAGAGGGTTCAGAAAACGAATCGTCTAATTTTAAATCTTTATAAAAAACTGATTCTACATCTTTAGAATGTGCTATTTTATAGTATTCTTTAATTTTATCAGCAATGTATTTTGATTCTGCATCATCAACATAAATTATACTTTTAATATTGATTGGAAGTTGATTTATTATTAAATTTTTTGTCTTTTTTTCAAAATGATTTAAATCCTCATTATCTTTATTAATATCTATAAAAAGTTTACTTACATCAATATAAATATCTCTTGTTTTACCTAAGGAATTTTGCCCTTTGTAACAACTTACAAAGTCATATTTCAAGTAATTATACATCAAATCACTTAAATTTTCAGGTGCGTCTTTTAAAATTATTTTGAATCGAGATATAGTTGGTGGAGAAGGTATAAATTGTTCATCTTCAAATTTTATTTCAAAAGTTCTATTGGGAAATAGCTTCTTAAATTCTTCTGGCTTTTTAGAAACAAATTCAGTGCTCAAAATTTCTAATGAATTTTGTTTACTCATGACTGAGTATAAACTTTCATTATTTTTATCAAAAGAAAACAAAACAGTAATTTTAGACCAATCTACACCTAAATCATTTAATTTTTTTGGTAAAGAACCATTTATAGAGGTTGAAACAATGAATAAAGAATTACCGATATTTTCAATTTCATCTTTTGTAACTCTATTTGATGAATAAAATTTAACTCTCGGATTATATACCTTATCATTATTCATGTTTTTATACAGTATACAAGAATATACTAAAGGAAAAATTGTTGGCGTATCTGAATAAATTATATCTGGATTATTTTTAAAATAAGGCAGCAAAAAAATTGCTAAAATATTTATATCATGGCTCTCTTTAAAAATATTTGCAATTCTAATAAAGTGTGTAGCATGAACACCAGAAGGTAATAAAAAGTAGGATTCTAAACCCGCTTTTAGAATTGAATCATATTTAACTAAAAAATATGTACATATAGATTTTGAAATTTCTGAATAAATATTCTCATTAATTTCTAAACCATTTGATGTATTAATTATTTTTCCATCAGAACTATATTTAAATTCATCGATTTTAATTTTCTCAAAATTTGGTATTCTTTCTTTTGTTATTTTATAATTTTCGGAATTATCAGGTCTCAATAAATGAATATATTCCGGAGTATAATTATAATTTAAAAAGTTTTTTATTTCTGTTTCTAACTCTACACCATTATCACAAGAAGAAATTGCAATACACCAATGTAATTTATTTGAATGTTTAAATGAAGTGATAATCATAGATTAATTGATTTGAATTGGAATAAAAATTGAAAACATTGTTCCTTCGGTTCTGTAATTTGGAATTGTTTTCTTTTGAACACTATGCCAATCTTCCAATTTATAATTTTCACGACAGTTTTCAATATAACCATTAAAGGGATTTTCTTTAAAATCTCTATAAAGTTTTAATCCATTAGTTCTTAATTTAAGATACCCTTTTCTGTCTCCTAATAATGACATTATATTATGTAATCCAAAACCTCTTTCGTAACTACTTGATGTATCACTTGTATTATTTTTAATCAAGCAATCAATTATACTTTCATAAATTTCTTCTCGGGAATTAAAATCAGTAACATCTTTTTTACACCATTTACTTGCTAAACCTGAACCTGAATCAAAAACTGAAATTTCAACAATAGCATTGTTAGATTCATTATTAGTTATTAAGCTATTTATGTAATTAAACATTGGTTTGTCATCTTTGCAATTGCTGAGTAATGTATCTTTATTTCCTTGATGAGATGAAAATAATAATCCTCTAAAACCTGTTGGTGTGGTTTCTCCAGAATAGTCTGTTTGACTCCAAAAATGAGTATTCTCTATAAGTTCAAATATTATTTCACCTATTAATTTTTCATAGTGTTCTATTACAAAAGTAGAAGTATTAGAATTATAGCTTGTTGAAATATCAATTAATATGTTTTTTGATAATTCAATAATTTCTTTTTTTGATTTTAATATACCATTTGATAAGTAAAATGCTGATGGATAAGGATTCATCGAATGTTGTACTGAAGAAATAAAACTATTCGTTCCCTTTTTCCAATTTTCATTAATCTTAAAAAATGAAGTTCTTTCTTTTATAACATTTGCTACTTTATCAGAAACTTCCACTTGATCAAGCAGAAAAATACCGTTTTTATAACCCATACATCCAGCTACAAAATTCCAATATCGATTGAACATTTTATCAATCTTATCATCTAATTCATCTGTGTCGGAACTGTAATGTATATATAGTTTTCCTTTACTTAATCTACTCCAAGTAATAATTAATTGTATTATCTCAGTGTAAATACCAAGTTGTTTTCCTGTAATATTAGCTGGAATATATAAATCTACATTTGAAGATTTTTTTAACTCTTTATAAGCCTTTTCAATCTCAGTGTATGATATGTTATTTTTTATACTTATTTCCATGAATAAAATATTTTTGAATTTTATGTAAAATTTTTGACATCTATATCAAATACTTATTATTCAAATTTACATGAGTTTTTGTGCATTATGCCATCTAATGAAATCGTCTTTATCCATTTTTTCAATCAGTTTCCAATCTTGCTTAAATTCTATAAATGTTATATAACTATCGTAGTTGAAACCTACATTGTTATCTAATCTGAAAAAATAATAGTTGTACAATGATAAATCATTAAAGTTTTTGATACTAAAGTCCAAACAAGCAAAACTAAAATTCATAATTTCAATTTTATATTTTGATACTAATTTTGCTTCTTCTATGTTTAATTTATTGTAGTAGTGTTCAGATATTTGAGAAAAGATATTTAAAAACCAACTTGAATTATATTGAACTCTATCATATTCAATTTCTATTTTATTATAAGTTTTACCATTAAAAAAATCAAAATATAAACTTTCAATTCTTTGTGTTTCAACTTTATAATCAACAAAAGCATTGTAAAACCCTTCTATTAAATTAAACCCTCTTTTACCATTTATATGTTTTCCAAACTGAAAATTATTTTCAACTTCAAATTTATTTATACTTTCAGCAAAACTCATTTTACTAATTATTTATTAAAACCTCATCAACTATTTGCTTAATCTTTTTATTATTCAATTGTTCGTGGAACTCTACTGTGTAGCCGTCAATGGTTAATTGTTTGAAAAACTCTTTAGCACAATTGATTTTTACTTCTTCTATTTTTCTTAACGTGGATTGGTTTTCTACATCTTTTGTTTCTACTACAATGTTTAATGTTTTTGAACCATCTACTTTTTTGACTACATACATAAAATCGGGGCTGTATGATTGTCCTGTAATTGTTGGAATTGAAATACTGCTTCTTGGAATTTTTCCGTAAACTACTACTTCATCAATTACTGCTTGAATATTATCCTTTTCCAATGGAGAATCATAAGCATAAGTATCATACAAATATTTTTCTACAGGTGTGCCTTCAATGAATTTAGTTCCAATAATTCCTTGGGTAATTTCTTCTTTTGGCTGACCATTAGGAAACGACAGTTTTGTACCATATAATTTAATATTCGATTTGCTGTAACTGAATCTTCCTTGTAGTTTATTTATTTTCCAATCGTTGAAACGTGATACAAAGTTTGCTACACTAAACTCATTGATTTTATCATTATCAATTGGTTGTTTTGAAGCATAGATTATTAATGCTTCATGAATCAACTGAATTGGTATATTAGTTTGTTTGTTTATTCGTTTTAAAAATTCACTGTAAGGTAATGGACGACTGATTGTATATTGAACACCACTATCTTCATTTGCCATCATTTGGTTGTCATCTGTAGTCTGGATTACTTGACGTCTACTTGTAATGATTACATCAGTAAATACATTGTTTTCAAATAATTTTACCAATTCTTCTTTAAGATAATTATCTTCTTCAATCTTGTCGTAAAACAACACATACTTTTGATTGATGGCTTCCCATAGTGTTTTTAATTCGTTATAAACTGCTGGACGAATTTTTATCTTTTTATCTTTCTTAGTGTTTCTATCTACTACTTTATTGCCATTTAATCCCATAGCAAAATCAGGATATTCTTCAAAGAACTGAATTTGATTTTCAATATTGATGTTGTACTTTCTGTCAATGTATTTTTTAGAAATTAAATCAAAGAATAAATCGTCTGGATCGTGTTCTAATTTTTTAGCTACTTCATTTAGTTTTTCTTCAGTAATGACAAATCCTTTTGGTAATTCATCATTTATTTCTTTCACTAATCTATCTGCAAAATCTGCTTCAGTAAAATCGATGATGTAATTTAATTTGAATTCTTCATTTGAAATACGGTTTCCTAATTCATCTACAGGTAAACGCAATCCTCGTCCTACTTCTTGAATTTTACTCGACTCGCTACCGCTTGAACGTAGTTTTGTAATTGTAAATACATTAGGATTATCCCAACCTTCTTTTAATGTCCACTTAGAAAACAAGAATCGACGTGTATTGTAACTACCATCTTCTTTTTTAATGGATAATAATTTCTTTTTCTCGAAAAGTATTTCGTTTATTTCGTTTGCAATTTCTTCATCAGAACTACTGTTGTCTTGTGAAAAATAACCCGCATGACAAGCTGTAATATCTTTTTTTGAAGCTTCTAAAAATTCTAAATATTCTTTTTCAGTATCCTTATTAAGTGTTGGTATTACTTGGTTTATTTTATCCAATAACAGTTTTTCAAACGTATTTTTTAAATAAGTTTCTTTACCTGATTTTTCATCTTGACGATAGGAATAAATATCGTCTATAAAAAATAAGGCTAATGTTTTAATCTTAAACTTTCTATCAAAGTTTATACGTTCTGTTTCAAAGTGTCGGTCAATGGCTAATTTTAGCATTTGTTCCTGATACGATGACGAATAAATATCGGTGCTAAATTCTTCGCCTTGTGATTTTGTTTGACCGTTTGACAATTCAATGAAATTAGAACCAATAGCATCAATAACAATTCCTTCAAACTCTTCTGAAATAATGGATAAGCTATCGTCTTTTTTTAGTTCAAAACTCTTAGTTGGTCCATCTTTTTGAATTAGATTGAACTTTGCACTGGTTTTACTTTGGATTGCCATTATTTTTACTTTGTCTTCTTTTTTAGAAAGCGGTTCAAAGTGTTCTTTGGCTATTCCTTTAATTAAATTTTGATTGAACGATTCACAAGCATTCAAATCATATAATAAATTATGATAGTCTTTAATTGTTTTTTTTACTGTGCCTTTTCCAATAGTAACCGTAGGGTAAGTTGCACCAAAACGAATAATACATTGCGGTTGAATTTCGTTTGTGATGAATTCAAATGTTTTTTGTGCTTTAGAAAATCGATGTGGTTCATCTATTAATAAAAAAGGTTTTGTAGCACTTATACCTTCAACAGGTTTATAAAAATCTTCTACTCCAGAGTCGTATTGGTCTTTTAGCATTTTACTATTGGTTAGCAAAGCCATATTAACCAATAAAACATAAATTTTATTTTGATTTTGACTGGAACCCGAAACAAATTCACGCACAGCACTTGGGAAAAATTGTTTTCCTTTTTTCTTTTTAGCTGCATCTAATACTTGTAATTCTATTTCTGTGCCATAACCACAAACATCTTTAAAATGCTTTTTTGTATATGGGTCTTGTATAAATTGTCGTGTACCTGCCTTAATGGCTAAAGTAGGCACAACAATTATGAATTTATTGATTTTGTATTGTTTGTGTAACTCAAAAATAGTAGCCGTGTGTACATAGGTTTTTCCTGTACCGGTTTCCATTTTAATATCTAAGTTCAAGTAATCTTGTATGCCGTTTAAAGCTGTATATTCGGGATGAATACCGTTTGTTTTTTGAACTTCCTTAATGTTATGCAATAAAGCTTCTTTATCTAACTCTAAAGTAGGGTTAGCATAATATACTTTGTTTTTTGAGAAACTATTTACCGAAAATGCATTGGCTACAGCCTGAACACCTTTGTCTTGATGTGGTAAGCCATTTTTTAAAATTAACTCCATAGCTTTTACTTTTAGTATCTTACTTCGATGTTAATTTTTAAATTCTTTTCGGTGTCGTTTAAGATTTTTAGATTCTTTTCTAACATTTCGGTAACTGACCATTCGTTAAAGCTGTATCCAAACAATACAATATTTTCAGGATTAAAATGTGGTATGGTATCGTATTTTTCAAAAAGCTCCATTACGGCTTCTTGGGTAAAATCGGTGTGAATTAAATACAGATGTTTTTGATGATAATAAGCCGTATAACCTTTTAAATCTATTTCGGTTGCTTTTGTAGTTAAGCCATAACCATCATAATTTAACCATGTGGTTAAAACCGTAGATACTCCAAAATCGTCTAAAATGGAATCATTAGCTATTAAATTCGCTTTATCAAATGTTTCGCATTTGTCTAAAGTATTAGGATTAGGTTCGTTTAGAATAAAATGCTTGAAACCATAATCTATTTCTGAATTGGTTTCTTCCTTTATTTTTTTTGATGCTCTTTTGATTCTTTCGAAACCGATGTAATCAAGGGTAGGTGGATAATTATTTGATTTTAGTAATTCAAATGCCGTTTTCTGAGTTGAATCTTTTTGATTAAGTGTCTCTGGAAGTTGTACAGATATAAACTTTAAATTTGATTTATTCTCATTATTGTATTCTAATACTGCATGAGCTGTTGAAGCAGAACCTGAGAAGAAATCTAAGATATAATCACTTTTATCAACTGTAACACTTAATATTTTTTTTAATAGTCTAATTGGTTTTGGCGTTTGAAAAACATTTTCAGGCATAATTTTTAACAATTCTTGTTTCCCTTCTTGATTATCGCCCACTTCTTTTCTATTCCATATTGTCATGGGAGTTACCCCATCCTTAACCTCTGATAAAAATCTTTTTAATGCTGGAATGTTATTTCCATCTTTTCCAAACCAAATTCTATTATCTGAAATTAATTCTTTCATTTTTGTTTCGTTCGTCATCCAACATCTACCAGAAGGTAGTTCTGCAACCCTACCAGATGGAGTAATTATTGGATAATCATATTCAGGTGAATAAGTTTTTACAGATAAATCACTCATTTTCCAAACTCCTCTCGGGTCATTATCAGGGTTTTTATATCTAGCCAGTTGTTCTGGAGTTCTTTTTAATTGTATTGGTCTATAAATTTCTTTTGATTTGGAATATAATAAAATATAGTCATGATTTGGACTAAACCATTTTGCATCATTTTGTGGAGAGTATTTCTTTTCCCATATAATATTAGAAACAAAATTCTCTTCCCCAAAAATATCATCACAAAGCAACTTTAAATTCGCTTGCTCGTTATCATCAATAGAAATAAAAATAACTCCATCGTCCTTTAATAAATCCTTTGCCAATTGCAAACGAGAATACATAAACATCAACCATGCAGAATGTGAAGCAGAACCTTTTTGAGTTAACTCTAAAATGCGGTTGGCTTGGTTTTCATCTACACTCAATTTATCTTGTAGTTCTTCGGTAGTAAAATTGAAATTGTCTTTGTACACAAAACCATCAGAACCCGTGTTATAGGGTGGGTCAATGTAAATACATTTTACACTTTTAGCATAGGATTTTAGAAGATGTTTTAACCCATCTAAATTATCGCCACTTATGTAGATGTTTTCGCTGTTAGTGTTTTCGGGTTGGCTATTGTGTTCTTCATTAGGTGTAATCACTGTTGTAGTGTCTAAAGAAGCTAATAATTTAGCATAACTTTTACCTAAGAATTTAAGCTCGTAGCCTTCATGCACTACATCTAATTTATCTTTCAATGTTTCTTTGAATCGTTCTATATCAAAACTTCCATCGTTTTTAAAACAAGTTGGGAAATGTTCTTTTAATATGGCAATTTCTTTATCATTGATAGCAACGATTTCATTGCTTTTTTCGATGTTTTTTATCATGGTTCTGGCACTTATTTTTGTAGAAAGGGTAAATTTAGTTAATTTTTATACAAAAAATAATGCAATTCCTGTTTTTATATCACAATAATTATAGTGCAATTTCCAAGTATATATTAGTTGGAAACTGCACTACATTAATTGAAGGATTTTGTGATGAATTAAACCGTGAATTTTTGAATGTAAATTGTTTTTACCTAATTGTTTGAAATACTTTTTTTTATGATAGTTAAATAGATTTCTACTTTTAACTGTTATTGTATTTTCCCAAAAATTAGTATTAAAATATTTTTCATCTACATTCGCTATTTTGTCAAATAGAAGGATATTGTTCCACTCTTGAAGTAAAGAGCAACCTAACGCTTGATGGGTTTTGTTGCTAAGTAAATCGCTTAAGGTGTGTATTCCTAACTTGTTTATAAATTTAGCTTGTTTGCTTTTTACTTCAAATCGAAAGGTATTTTCTTTGCAAAATTTAGGATGTTGAATGTGTTTGTTGTACACTTTTATGTTTTTGTAGGCATCAACACCCGCTATCTTGTAATATAAATGCTTTGTTGTTCTGTAAAACTGACGTTTTTCATGATAAATTAAATTTGCTATTAGTTTATTAATGGCTATTGGCGAAATGATATTGATTCCGTATTCCAAGTTTATAATGAAACATTTTTCTAAATCTAACTCGAATATTTCTTTGAGATGATCTATTACTTGGATTACTTTTTTTATTGTAAAATCGTCCGCATTGTGTACATCATTATTGTAAAATTTATGAATGCTTCCTGATATTTCTAACCTGTTGAAAAACTTTGTAAAATATAGATTTTCATATCTTTTTGTGATTCTCTTTTTGAGTTTATTATCAATGATTTTATCGGCTTTACCATCATATACTAAAATAGGGTTTCTCCAAATTTCATTTATCAAGACTTCATCAGTAATTTTAAACTTGATAAAGTCTAACATGACCTAAAGAATTACTTTTTAAATGGTCGATAGTTATCATCAAGCATTTTATTTATATCCTCGATTTTATAGACAATTTTATTGTTTATTTGGCTGTACGCAATCAATCCTTTCTCTCTCCAATTAGCAGCTGTTCCTGGACTAATTTTAAACAGTTTTTGAAACTCATCGTTATCTATAATTACCTTATCGAATATTCTTTCTTGTTTTTTGGAAACGGCTTGGGTTAGTTCTTCCAATCGTTTTTCGATATTGCTTAAACTCTCTTGAAATGGATGGCTCATAGTTATTGTTTTTTTGCATTAATACTAACTAAAGCTTGTTCAATTTCGGAACGTTTGTACCTGATGAGGTTTCCTAAACGATATGGGTTAAGGATTTTCTTTTTGTTCCAGTCGGAAAGTGTTACTAATGACACCTTTAGAATTTCTGCCGTTTCTTGGCGTGTAAGATATTCTTGTGGTGCAATAGGTTGGAAATTTTGAGCTAAGGATTTAATTTCTGCTCTAACATCGGTTAAGATGCTTTCTTTGAATTCTTCGGGAGAAACTCCGAATACTTGTGTGATTTTACTTTGTTCCATCGTGATACGCTTTTATCGTTATTGATGGTACAAAGTAAGGTTGGTTATATTTCAGCAAACGTTCCTTTACGTTCCGGAACGCTTTAACTTACTTCAATAATGTTAGGCATATTGAACTTTGCTTTCTCAAAAGATTTTCTATTTTCTTCGAATTTATCATCTTCAGGGTTGAGGTATTTTCTTAATGACTCTTCGGAAATTTCAGCATTGAAGTTTTGTTTTATCAATCTTGCATAAGCTGTATAATTAATTTCACCGTTTTTATTTTTTGGCGCATCAATAAAACCATTTAATGCTAATGTTCCCAAGATATATCCGATATGCGTCTTTTTGCCTATCCAATTGATTTTTGGATTAACTGCTTTTTCTTCTTTTAAATCAAATAAGATTTGTTGTATTTTTTTAAGCTGAACAACAAAATCATGTCCTATTACAAATAATGATAATGGAAGAAAACTTAATGCTTTAGATCTTTCATAAAGTGCTCCTAAATAATAAATACTTTCAACTTTTCTAAAATTAGAATCAGAAATTAAATCAAAAATCTTTTTATCAATTTCTATTTCGTTTGAACTTGTTCTATCGTGAGTTCTTGCAATTAATTCTTGAAGATTTGGATTATCATCAATAACTGAAAAGTATCTTGACTGTTTATCATCTACATAAAAATCAGCTCTTAATATTTTTAGTTGCAATTTTACTGCCTCAATATTAAATGCTAAAAAAGAATCAAAATTGTCTGGGTCTTGTGAAGATAATTCAATGTAAATTTGAGATAAAGCATTTTGATATAGCTTTTTTACATTGTTTATTATCTCTCTTCTTTTTAAATGAATTTCATTAATTCTCAACTCATAATAATAATGACTTTGATAATTAACAGGCAAAAAATATCTATGAAAATCAATTTCTTCAGCTATTGCATCAGTAAGAAATTCAGAATAATAATTTTCACTTAAAGCTTTTATAAATGAATTAACACTTTTCATACAAAATTAAAAAGCTAAATATATTAAACTTTACCTTACTTTACTACTTTCATTTTTTTCTCTTCAATTTCTTGTTCTTCGTTTTGTTTGTTCCAATATTCTTTTAGTTTTTCTGCTTTTTCGGTTCTTGTTATTTTAATGTATTTCAAAAATTGAGTTTCTGTTTGATGCCCAGTTATTCCCATAATGGTTAAATTGTCCAACTTACCATATAGATTTGTGGCAAATGAACGTCTACAAATGTGCGATGATACTAATTCCCATTTTTCAAAAACTCCTTCTTCTTTTCGTTTAGTGTCCTTATTTATTTTTGAGCCTTGTGTTAATTCATTGAATCCTGCTACTTTGCACAACTCTTTTACGTGTTCATTGAATTTTTGGTCTGAAATTGCTCTTGGGAAACCGTTTCTTTTTTCTAAAATTGCTTTTACTTGTTGGTGTAATGGAATAGTAACTGTTTGACCTGTTTTTTGCGTTTCAATTTCAATGTAGCCGTTTTTGATATTAGCATCTTTCAATCTTAAAAAATCTGAAATTCTTAATCCTGTACGTAATCCAATTATAAATAAATCTCTTGTGTTTTCTAATCTTTCAACTCCTTTAAAATTGTGATTGAATATTTTATTAATTTCTTCATCTTTTAAATAGATGCTATCGGCTGTAATTTTTGGCACAAAAAAGTTAGGATGCTCGATGTGTGGATGTACCGGCAAGCCTTTTAATTTTGCATCTCTGGCAATCGTTTTAATGGTTCCAATGTAGTTTCCAATTGTACCCAAATTTATCTTTTGTTCTTGTGAAAGGAAGTTTACAAATCTATCATAAAAGGTTAAATCTAAATCGGTAAACTTCAGCTTCGTTTTAAAGCGTTCTTCGTACTCTTTTAGCTTGTTAAGTGTTGTATTATACTTTGTGATAGTTCCTTTAGCAATTGGCTTATTTTTACCTTTTATTATGCGTGTTGGTGCTTGTTTAATAAAAGTATCAATGAAAGGAATGAAAAATATTTGGTCAACGGCTGTTTCGTCAATAGGTCTATTGAAGAAATTAGCTATCTTTTTTCTTAACCAATGTTTATCGATAAACTCACCTTTGCTATTATCTGAATTGAATTCGTCAAATATGAATTTTTCAAGCTCTGAAAGTTTTTGATTGATTTCATCTTTTGTAGTATCGTCAGCTGTAAGCTTAACTTTTTGCTTTGCAGAACTCCATCTTTTAGGCTCTACCTTTAAATCGGTTGATGCTGTTAAATCGAATTTTCTTCCGTTTTTGAAACGCAAAAGTATATTTGTTGCGTTTTTTTCTCCTTTTATAAGGTAGTTAATTGTTGCCATTGGTACGGTATCATTAAGTTTTTCAACACTTTAAAGATACAAAATTATCCCCACATAATCCCCACATTTGTCATTTTTATATATAATTAGCTTAATTTTACTTTATTACATATTTTTAAAAATCTCTTATTTTTCAAGGGTTAACAGCTGTTTTAGTAAGATGAGGTAAAGCCAAATAAAGTAGATGTTAGTTCCTCTTTCTCCGCAGAGCACGGCTCTAATTAAAAAACCTTACAATCTTGTAAGGTTTTTTTTGTTTTTATTTTATAATCAACTTTTGATTAAAAATTTAAGAATAGGTTAGTAGAAACTTTTTTATTATTCCATCTCATTGAAACATTCTTTACAAGTTCCTACTAAAACGCAATTCACTTTTTCTACTTGATAATTTTCGGGAAGGGAGAAATTTACAACAGAAGGAAGGCATTCAATAGTGTCGCAATGAGTACATCTAAAATGAAAATGATTGTTTGGCAATTTATTTTCATCACATTTCATACAAACTGCAAAATATTGTTTTCCATCATCTGCTATTATTTTATGCACAATCCCATCGTCACAAAAACGATTTAAAATTCTGTAAATCGTGGCTCTGTCAATAGCTATGTTTATTTTTTTTTCAATAGCATCATGACTCATAGCTTTTTTTGTACTATTTAATACGTTTAAAACAACTTCCTGGCTAGCTGTATTTCTTCTTTTCATGACAAATGCGATTTAGTTGCAATAAATTAATGCGATTAAGTTGCAATATTATAAAATAATTTTACATTTGCAAAGTTATTTAACGCGATTAAGTTGCATTAATATTTTATAATCCTTAATACATAAAATCATGAAAGATGAAATTAAATACGATGTTATACTGATAGGTGGTAGTTATGCAGGCTTATCTGCAGCTATGGCTTTAGGGCGTTCTCTGCGTAAAGTATTAATTATTGATAGTGGATTACCTTGTAATCGGCAAACACCACATTCCCATAACTTTATAACTTTAGATGGAGAAAAACCTGCTAACATTACTACAAAGGCTAAGGATCAAGTACTCCACTATAATACAGTTTCATTTTATGAAGGTATCGCTGTAAAAGGAGAAAAGAAAGAGAATTGTTTTAGTATTTTAACTGATAAATCAGATGTGTTTTATGCAAAAAAAATAATTTTTGCCACAGGTATAAAAGATGTATTTCCTGCTGTCAAAGGTTTTTCAGATTGCTGGGGAATATCAGTAGTGCATTGTCCGTATTGCCACGGTTATGAAATAAGAGACAAAAAAACTGCTATTTTGGCACAGGGTGAAAAAGCATTTCATTTGGCTTCTTTGGTTAATAATTTAACCCAAGATATTACTTTAATTACTTCAGATAGTCATTTATTTACCAATGAGCAATTGCAAAAATTGGAAAACCATACCATTAGAGTTATAGATAAAAAAATCATAGAAGTCATACATGAAAAAGGATATGTAAGCCAATTGGTTTTTAACGATGGAAGTCGAGAAAATTTTGAAGCCGTTTATGCTGCTATACCTTTCCAACAGCATTGTACTATCCCTGTTGAATTAGGGTGTGCTATAACTGAAACGGGGCATTTAAAAGTAGATGCATTTCAAAAAACAACTGTTTCCGGTATATATGCGTGTGGTGATACTAGTTCCTTGATACGTTCGGTAGCTAATGCAGTTGCTACAGGGAATATTTGCGGCGCAATGGTTAATATGGAATTAATTAAGGAGGAATTTTAGATAATAGATTATGATTGAAGTTTTTATTACCAATATTACTAAAAAGTATCAAGCAAAAAAGGTTGTTAAACAGCTTTCGAATCGTTTTTTAGAATTTAAAATTGATTATGATTTGAATGAAACCGCGTTGCATTTCCCTTGTGGTCATACGGTAATTCGAGTAGAGGGTGAAAAGATATCATTAGAATCTATAGTGCAAATGGTGCGTCAAATGGGTTTTGAATGTCAGGTCATGCCTGATACCATTTGCGTTAAAAATTAGAAGGTAATATGATTAAGAAAGTAAATAATTATTATGGAATAATTGGTATACAATTGGAAATAAAAAAAGCACTTTAAGTGCTTTTTTTATTATTCCATTTCTGTAACCAGTTGGTCCATAGGTCTTCTTACTTTTTTCAAGTTTTCATTCCAATCATTACCACTATCTCTATATCCAATAGGTAAGATAACAGCTGTTTTTAAACCTTTTTCTTTCATGCCTAATATTTGATCGTAAGCTTGTGGATCAAAACCTTCCATTGGAGTTGCATCTACTTTTTGTTCAGCAGCAGCAGCAATTGCCATGGAAAAAGAAATATAGGCTTGTTTTGCGGTATGAATTGCATGCCATTCTGCACCTAAAGGTTCATACATACCCCATAAAAGTTTTTTATAATCATCCATTTGTGTTAATGGCAAACCTCTTTCTGATAAAATATAGTTGAACTCTTTTTCAATTTTTTCTAAACTGTAACTGTCCCAAGCTGCCCAAACTAATAAATGAGAACATTGTGTTATTTGTTCTTGATTAAATGAATAGGGTTTTAATTTTTCTAAAAGCGTAGGGTTACTAATTACAAAAATTTCGTAGGGTTGCAAACCTGACGAAGAAGGTGCTAATCGTGCGGCTTCTAAAATATATTCTATTTTATCTTGAGAGACTTTTTCACCTGTCATTTTTTTGGTGGCATATCGCCAATGTAAATCATTTATTAAACTCATAGTATTGTGATTATTTTTTTTCAAAAGTATAGAATGTTTGTAACTTTTAGTAACTTTGTGTCAAAAAGTAATAGTAACAAAGAGGTAACAAAGTAACATGTTATGAAAGAAACAATTGAAAAAGCAACAACAAACGGTACTTGTTTACTCAAGATAAAAGCCGTTCACGATGTAATATATATAATAGGAGGGAAATGGAAAATTTCGATTATTACGTCTTTGTGCTACGGAAATAAAAGGTATTCTGATCTTTTAAATGAGGTAGAAGGAATTTCAGGAAAAATGTTAAGTAGAGAGTTGAAAGAATTGGAGATGAATAAGCTTATTGAAAGAAAAGTGTTGGATACGAAACCCATAGGAGTCGAATATTCTTTAACTGAAATAGGATTGTCATTAAAAAAAGTTACAGAAACCATAGCAGATTGGGGAATAGAATATAGAACCATGAGAAGATTAGACGAAGAATAGTTTCAGCTACAATATTCAAAGATTTGGCTACTTCAACTCAAGTTAGAGTTCTGAAATTTGTACCATAAATAGTTAATAATAGAAGTACTTATGGAAACAAAAACAAAAATTGCTCTAGTTACTGGTGGTAGTAGAGGGTTAGGAAGAGACATGGTTCTTAACCTAGCTAAAAATGGAAACAACATCATTTTTACATATCATACAAATGCAATTGAAGCAGATAAAGTGGTTGCTGAGGTGTTGGCTTTAGGACAAAAAGCTATTGCGTATCCACTCGATACAAGTAAGGTAGATACTTTTGATACTTTTGTTGGAAAAGTGAGCCAACATTTACGGGAGCATGAAGGATCACCTAATTTTGATTTTTTAATTAATAACGCGGGAACTGGTGTATATGGTTCGGTAACAGATACTACTGAAGAAGCTTTCGATAACATGATGAACATTCATTTTAAAGGGGTCTATTTTTTAACACAAAAATTGTTGCCTACTTTAAATGATGGAGGAAGAATTATAAATATTTCTTCTGGTTTAACCCGAGTCTCTTTTCCAAATGTTTCTGCTTATGCGAGTATGAAAGGTGCTATTGAAACGTATACCAAATGTTTGGCAAAGGAATTAGGGCCAAGAAAAATCACAGCTAATTGTGTTGCACCAGGAGCAATTGCAACTGATTTTGGTGGCGGTTCAAACAAATCAGATGAAGGGAAAAGAAATGCAATCGCTAGTATAACGGCTTTAGGTCGTGTAGGGGAACCAGAAGATATAGGCGGTGTTGTGGCTTTTATTTGTACTCCTGAAGCAGGTTGGATGAATGGCCAACGTATCGAACTTTCTGGTGGTATGATGGTGTAAAATTATGTAAATTTGAGTTATGAATGAGCCTAATGTGCATCGCGTAAAATCTATTGCAGAATTTCATAAAATGAAAGGGCTGCCTGCTCCTCAACATCCTTTAATTAGTCTTTTTGACTATAGCAAAGTGGAATGCTCTAAAGAAGTAAATCATAAAAATTTTGTTTTCGACTTTTATCATATCTCTTGTAAAAGAAGTGTAGGAACAAAATATAAATACGGACAAGGTAATTATGGCTTTGATGAAGGTGTAATGTTTTTCATTGCACCTAATCAAGTCTTTGGTATTGAACCTATAGCCGAAATAGCAAGTCCTAAAAGCGGCTGGATTTTAATGATTCATCCCGATTTCCTTTGGAATACTACTTTGGCACAAACCATTAAAAAATATGATTTTTTTGATTATGCGGTCAATGAAGCCTTGTTTTTAACTGAAAAAGAAGAAGCTATTTTAAAAGGAATTGTTGCTAATATTGAATTAGAATATAATGGAAATTTAGACCAATTCAGTCAAAATATTATCATTTCGCAAATTGAAACCTTGTTAAATTATTCCAATCGTTTTTATCAACGCCAATTTCTCACAACAAAAGTAAATAATCATAAGATTTTAGATCAGGTTGAAAAAATGATTGAGGAATATTTTAATGATGAGAATAATATTGGTTTACCAACAGTTCAATATATTGCAGATGCACTACATATTTCATCTACATATCTTAGTAGTTTGTTGAAATCGCTTACAGGACACACTACACAACAACACATTCATGAAAAATTAATTGAAAAAGCCAAAGAAAAACTTTCTACTACAGCGCTTTCGGTAAGTGAAATTGCTTATGAATTAGGCTTTGAACATTCGCAATCTTTCAGTAAACTTTTTAAAGCCAAGACGAGTTTAACTCCAATGATGTTTAGAGAACAGTTCAATTAAATTGTACTATGCTATAAAAAGATGCGTTTTTTTCATTTTTTATTCTATATTTTTGTAATATAAACAATATGTCAATGAAAAAAATTTACTTTTTATTTGTAACACTTGTATTGCTTTCTTGTAGTAAGGAAGAAGAATTAAAAAAAATTGAAGTTAAAAATTATGCTTTACAGCTTCCAAGTTATCTTTCTAAAACGAATGATTTAAATGAGGATGCTTCTTTGCAATATCAAAATCCTTTTCGAGAATTATATATAATTGTTATTGATGAAAGCAAACAAGAATTTGAACAAGCAATTGCTGTAAATGAACTTGAAGATATTTATTCTAACGATTTTAATGGTTACGTTGAATTACTCACCACAAGCTTAGAAAATAATATAGAATTTAAAAATAAAAAAGAAAAAGATACAGTTATTAATTCTTTAGAAGCGAAATTATTCAAATTCGAAGGTAAAATTGAAGAATATGAGGTTTTCTATGAAATTGCTTTCGTTAACGGTGTAAGCAATTATTACCAAATCATGACTTGGACCCTTTTAAATAGAAGGTCAGATTATGAAGCCGTAATGGACAAAATGATCAATTCTTTTAAAATTACAGGTGAAACTAAAGTACATGTAAAGGGAGCAAAAAAATAAAATGCAAGTATAAATTAATTGCTAGGTCATTTATATCCTTTTATATTTTGTAACTTCAATGTGGTTTGCAAACGTATTCTAATTTTAATATTATTTTGCAATGAAAAGTTTATTCTTAATGCTACTCTTATTCCTACAGTTAAGTGTAGCACAAAAAAACATTCCTGAGGTACTCCAAAAATTCAATACAAATTCGGTTCCTTATATTAGTGCTGAAGAATTGAAAAGTAGCAAAAATAGTACAGTTTTAGATACCAGAGAATTGGAAGAATTCAATGTTAGTCATTTGGAAAATGCAATCCATGTAGGTTATCAAAAATTTGATACAGATTTATTATTAAAAGCAATTCCGAATAAACAAACTCCTATAGTGGTGTATTGTTCTATTGGGGTGCGAAGCGAAGATATTGGTGAAAAATTAATTCAATTAGGGTATACCAATGTTAAAAATTTATATGGAGGTATTTTTGAATGGAAAAACAAGAATTATACAGTTGTAAATGCGAATGGTGAAATAACAGATGAAGTCCATGCTTTTTCAAAAACATGGGGTAAATATCTCTTGAAAGGAATAAAAATATATAATCAAAATAAAAAATAAACGATGGAAAAAACGTATTACGATCCTGCTGATTTAAAAAAATTTGGAAAAATTGTAGAATGGAGTGAAGAATTGGGAAATAGTTTTTTTGAATATTATGGAAAAGTCTTTGAAGAAGGTAGCTTATCTGCAAGAGAAAAATCTTTAATTGCGTTAGCGGTTTCACATGCTGTTCAATGTCCCTATTGTATTGATGCTTATACTGGAGATGGTTTAAAAAGAGGAATTACCAAAGAAGAAATGATGGAAGCAGTTCATGTTACAGCTGCTATAAAAAGTGGTGCCGCTTTAGTGCATGGTGTTCAAATGATGAATAAATATAAAAAACTATCCATGTAGTTTTTTCGTATATATGTAAAATAGCTAACATTTTTATTACAAATGTTGGTCTATTTTTGTTTAGATTACACAATTAGAAGAAACAAAAAAACTATGTTGAAATCACTTCAAGCCAAAGAAAGTCCGTTGTCTAAAACTGAAAAGCAATTGGAGATACTTTCAAATGGTATTTTTAAAGATGGTTCTTTACCCACTTTTGCCGACCAAATTGCAAAATCCAATCAATTTCCTTTGCAACCCAAGAAAATTGAAATTCTACAAATTAATGTTGGCTATATGTGCAATCAAGTTTGTGCCCATTGCCATGTGGATGCTGGTCCTGATCGAAAAGAGATTATGACCCAAGAAACCATGCTGCAAATTTTAGAAGTACTAAAAACAACAGCGGTAACTACACTAGACTTAACTGGAGGTGCACCAGAAATGAACCCCCATTTCAGATGGTTTGTGGAAGAAGCATCCAAACTAGGTGTTAAAGATTTTATAGTGCGTTCCAATCTAACTATTATAAAAGCCAATAAGAAGTACTACGATTTACCAGAGTTTTTTAAAAAACACAATATTCATGTGGTAAGTTCAATGCCGCATTGGACAAAGGGTAAAACTGATGTGCAAAGAGGTGATGGAGTCTTTGATAAATCCATTCAAGCCTTACAGGATTTAAATGCAGTAGGATATGGTAGGCCAGGAAGTAATCTAAAACTCGATTTGGTCTACAACCCTTCGGGAGCTTTTTTACCTGCAGATCAAAGTGCTATGGAAAAAGATTTTAAAAAAGCCTTGAAAGAAGATTTTAATATCGATTTTCATAATCTATTTGCGATTACCAATTTGCCTATTTCTCGCTTTTTAGATTATCTAATTGCTTCCGATAATTATGAAGATTATATGTATGCTTTAGTAGAAGCATATAATCCTGCAGCGGTGGCTAATGTAATGTGTACCAATACTATTTCGGTAAGTTGGGATGGTTGGTTATACGATTGCGACTTCAATCAAATGTTGGGTTTAAAAGTTGCTTCAAAATCAAAACACATTGCCGAATTTAATGAAACGGAATTGACTCAAAGAAATATTGTTATATCTCAACATTGCTATGGATGTACTGCTGGAGCAGGAAGTAGCTGTCAAGGTGTAGTTGTTTAAAGAAAAGAGTATGATAAAAGATTCAAAAACAGCTATTTTAATTTTTGCACATTCGGCAGCATATGAAGCAAAAATAAAAACTTTTCAAAATTCAAAAGCAGTTTTTGAATCCTTACAAAAACGCACCATGCAATTGGTCCAAAACACACAATTGCCTTTTTTCTTATTTACCGAGCAGAATCAAGTTGGTGATTCATTCGCAGAGCGATTTGTAAACGCGATTCAATCTGTTTACGATTTAGGTTACCAATCAGTTATAGCTATTGGTAATGATACCCCTCAATTAACCTCAAAACAACTCTTAAAAGCGCATGAAGAACTACTTGCAAATCATTCGGTCATAGGGAAATCAAAAGACGGAGGGTTTTATCTTTTAGGTATAAAAAAGGAAGATTTCCAACCCGAACTATTATTGCAGCTTCCATGGCAAAAGCAAACTTTAAGTGCTTCATTATGTAGCTTTTTAGAATTGAAGTCTATTTCGGTAACGCACTTAAAAACATTAGCGGATTTAGATACATATAACGATATTTTTGATTTTGTAAATAGCTTTAAAAAAGTGTATGCTACTTTAAACCAATTATTAAACCAATTGGTTTTTGAAGCGAATCAAATCATAACCCATGTTGTAGAAAAAAAGACCTCTGTTTTTTTAACGCATAGATTCAATAAAGGGTCGCCATTAGTATACTAATTTATTTTTCTGAGAATCAGATTACAATTAATTATATACTAAAACCTAAATGAAGCAAATTTATATACTATTGCTACTCACATTTTCGTGGGCTGGCTATTCACAAATTACAGTTAAAGGAAAAGTTACCAGTTCCAATGATGGTACTGCTTTACCTTTTGTAAATATTACTTCCACATCAACTGAAGGGACTACATCAGATGAAGAAGGAAATTATACCATAACAGTTCCCTCTGTTGCAACGAAACTAACTTTTTCCTATTTGGGTTTTAAAACGAAAACTCTAATGATTGGGAATCAAACTCAAATTGATGTAGCATTGGAAGAAGAAAGTGAAATTTTGAATGAAGTAGTCGTTACAGCTCTTGGCTTAAAAAGAGAATCAAAAGAGTTGGGTTATACTGTTCAAACCCTTCAAGCCAAAGAATTAGAAGAAGTAAAAACAGTCAACTTTTTAGATAATTTAGCTGGGAAAGTTGCTGGTGTTACCATTACACAAGGCCCTACAGGTGTGGGGTCTTCTTCTAAAATAACGATTAGAGGAGAAGCTTCTTTTTCTAATAATAATCCTTTGTTTGTTGTTGATGGAATTCCAATAAATAATGAAACGGTTTTTAATTTTACGAATGAAGCAGCAGCGGGTTTTCAAGAAATAGATTATGGAAACGGTGCTATGGAAGTAAATCCAGATGATATTGAATCGGTTTCAGTTTTAAAAGGTCCAAGTGCAGCAGCTTTATATGGAACAAGAGCATCTAATGGTGTTATTGTGATTAAAACAAAAGAAGGTCATAAAAAGAAAGGATTTAACGTTAGTTTTAATTCTTCATTAACGGTAGACTCGGCTTTTCAATTGCCTGATTTTCAAAACGAATACGGACAAGGGAATTCGGGCCAATTTGCTTTTGTGGATGGATTAGGAGGAGGAACCAATGATTTAATTAGCTATTCTTGGGGACCAAGATTGGATCAAGGTTTGTTAATTTCTCAATTCGATAGTCCAGTTCAATTGCCAAATGGAGATTTTGTTCGTGGTGGTGATACTTCCTTATATGATGGTTTATCCATTACACCTACACCTTTTATTTCGCATCCAAATAACTTAAAAGATTTTTATAGAACAGGTACGACTACTATTAATAATATTGCGTTATCTAATGGATTTGATAAAGGGAACTATCGCTTGTCTTTCACCGATTTAAGAAGCGAAGCGATTATTCCAGGTGTAAATTTAGACCGTCAAACAGTTGCGGCTAAACTAAATTTTAATCCGTCTGATAAAACCACCGTTTCCTCTTCTATAAATTATGTGCATTCAAGTAGTAAGAATAGACCTTCTAATGGATACGGAAGTGAAAACGTTAACTACGCATTGGTGGGTTGGGGACCAAGATCTCTCGATATACATAGTTTAAAGCAATATTGGCAACCTGGTTTAGAAGGAATCCAACAGTATTCTTTTAATTATACCTATTTTGATAATCCGTATTTTACGTTGTTAGAAAATCGCAATTCATTTGATAGAGATCGTGTTTTTGGGAACCTTTTATTCAAACAAGAAATCATTGATAAATTAAGTGTTACAGTTAGAACAGGGATGGATTACAGTACAGAATCAAGACAAATGATACGTAACTTTAGCAGTAATCGTTTTAAAAATGGAGGTTATGCCGAGCATGATGTTCAATATAGAGAAGTAAATACAGATTTTTTATTTAATTATTCTAATGTAATTTCTGATTTTTCCTATGATTTTTCTTTTGGTGGAAACCGAATGGATCAATTGGCTAAAACGAAGCAATCGCAAACCGTTAATTTAGCACAACCTGGAATTTTTAACCTTAATAACGCGGCTTCTCCAGTTGAAATTTTTCAATACGAAAGTAAAAAAAGAATTAATTCTTTATATGGCTTAGTAAAATTAGGCTACAAAGATTATCTCTATCTAGACATAACAGGGAGAAATGATTGGTCGAGCGCTTTGGCAACTCCTTTTTCAGTAAGTGGTACTTCCTTTTTTTATCCTTCTTTATCATCTAGTTTTATAATTTCTAATATAATTGATTTACCAAAGCCTATTTCATTTGCAAAATTGAGGGCAAGTATTGCTCAAGTAGGAAATGATACAAGTCCGTACCAAACATCAGGAGCATTTGTATCACAAACACCTTATAATAGTCAGCCCGCTTTCAGTAATCAAAATTTTATTCCCAATGCGAATTTAAAACCAGAGCAAACAACCTCTTATGAAGTGGGTACAGATATTCGTTTTTTTAATGACCGTCTCAATTTTGACATTACTTATTATAATGCTACAACTAAAGATCAGATTATTTCGTTACCCATTGCCATTTCTTCTGGTTACAATCAACAAGTAGTGAATGGTGGAAAAGTAAATACGCAAGGTGTAGAAATTATTTTAAATGCGATTCCTATTAAAACTGCACATTTTAAGTGGAATACCATCTTTAATTTTGCTCAAAGTCGTTCGGTTATTAAAAGTTTACCTCAAGAAAGTGGTCGTTTAACGCTAGCCTATAGTAGAATTTATGATAGTGCCAATCAAACCGTTTGGTTTCAAGTAGAAGAAGGTGGAAGAATAGGTGATTTTTATGGTACAGGGTACTTGAAAAATGAGCAAGGACAATTTATTATTGATGAAAATGGGCGTTATATTGCCGATAATAATTTACAAAAATTAGGCAACTATAACCCTGACTTTACATTGGGTTGGACCAATAATTTAAACTATAAAAATTGGAATTTAAGCTTTCTTTTTGATTGGAGACAAGGAGGACAATTGGTTTCAAGAACAAAAGCATTAGGAAATGTTGGAGGGCAATTAGCAGAAACAGCGTATAGACCATTAGAAGGAATTGTGGCGCAAGGTGTAACTCCTTCGGGTCAACCTAATACAGTTGCTGTTTCGGCAGAAAGTTATTACCGCCAGTTTTATGATCGAAATCATGAAGAAAATAATGTTTATGATGCTTCATTTATTAAGTTAAGACAATTTTCACTCGGTTATACTTTTAAAGTTAAAGAAGGTTTCATGGGATTAAAAGATGAAGGACAAATAAGCATGTCAATAATTGGTAACAATTTATTTGCAATTACCGAAAACCCTCATTTTGACCCAGAACAGTTAGCTGTTCAAGGAAATGGTTTTGTAAGTGGTGTAGAAGATATGAGTTACGCAACCACTAGAAGTATTGGTTTTAAACTTGGTTTTAACTTTTAAAAAAAGAATTATAATGAAAATAAAAAAATATATAGTACCTCTATCTTTACTTTTTATAGTTGTAAGTTGTACCAAAGATTTCGAGGAAATAAATACGAATCCAAATGCACCAAATTCTGTACAACCAAATTTGCTATTGCGTCAAGTAATTTACGATTTTGGTGAAAACATGAGTTATGAAGGTTTTGTGGCAGGTGATTTATTAGCCCAACACCGAACGGCTCTCGATTTTAATCTCTTCGATCGACATGCCTTAAAATCACCTCAATTAGGAGGTAATCCCTGGCCTGTTTTTTATAAAAATCTAAGAGATAATGAAATCATTTTAAAGCTGTCAAGACAAAGTAATACATTAAAAATATATGAAGGTCCAGCTTTAATTTTAAAAGCTTACATGGCTGCTGGTTTAACCGATTTATTTGGAGATGTGCCTTATTTTAATGCTTTCAATGGAACCGAAGGGGAAGTTACTCCAGCATACAATTCTCAAGAGAGTATTTATTTAGACGCTGGTGGTATTTTAGATAATTTAAATAAAGGAATTGAAAAGTTGGAAAGTTATACCGATGCCATACCTCTACAAGGCGATATTCTATTTAATGGAAATTTAGAATCGTGGATTCGTTTTGGAAAATCTTTGAAAATAAAATATTTATTGCGCATTTCTGCAAAAGTAGATGTAAGTCAACAGTTGCAAGCGTTATTTGATGAAGGCAATTATATGATGACCAATTCACAAAATGCTATTTTCAATTTTACAAATACGGCACCAAATAGTTTTAGACTAGCTCAGCTAAGAGTAGGTGATTTTAACAACTTTGTATTGTCGGAAACTATGGAAGATATACTAACCGATTTGAATGATACACGGGTTGAAAAATTATTTCGTCCTTTTGCCAATTCAAATTCGGATGCGTTCAATGGCTTGTTGAATGGAATTGATGCTTCTAATACATCGGTAGCAGTATCCAATTATTCTTTAGCAGGAACTGTATTTAGGGAAGATACCTCTTTGCTTGATGCTAATTTTTTAACGGCTTGGGAAGTGCAATTTGCTTTGGCAGAAGCAGCAGAAAGAGGTTTAATCACAGCTGATGCTCAAACTTTATACGAAAACGGAGTGGCTTTAGCTTTTGAATATTGGAACACACCTTTACCAACAAATTATTTAACAGGACCCGCTGCTTATAATGCATTAGGAACTTCTCCAATACAGCAAATTATTACGCAAAAATGGATAGCCAATATCATTAACGGTTATGAAGGTTGGGTAGAATATAGAAGAACAGGTTTTCCGGAACTAAGAACGATAGCTGCCAGTTTAAATAATAATCTTTTGCCAATACGAATGCCTTATCCCGCTGAAGAAGAAGCGTTAAATAGAGAAAATTATATTCTGGCTGCAAATGCAACAAATAATAATAGTATTAATTTCCCAGTTTGGTGGGATGAATAATTGAACGAATGGGAATAATGGATGGGCAATGGATAATTATGATAGTGTCTAGTTTGATACTTTTTTTTCTTTCTCCATTTGCTAAAACAACTGATCAATTTTATAAAGCGATACAAAACCGTAAAGCACCAAATACGATGGTGCTTACAGGGAGCTTAATTATTTCTTGGATTTTTGCCAAAAGCATTACAAATGCGGCTAATCTCGGATTGGAATTTGGAATTCTTGGAGGGTTAGCTTACGCTGCCTATTACTTGTCATTTGCGGTAGCAGGAATTCTAATTTATCAATTGCGTACCAAAGGAAATTACACAAGTATTCATCAATTTTTAACGCATAAATTTGGTAAACAAGCCATGCTCTTATTTTCAATCTTAATAACCATTCGCCTTTTTAATGAAGTATGGAGCAATACTATGGTCATTGGAAGTTATTTTGGAACACCAGGAAGTTGGGGTTATTATGTATCCATATTAGTATTTACTTTTTTGATACTCGCGTATTCCTTAAAAGGAGGATTAAGTAGTTCGATTTTTACAGATGTCATTCAAATGGTTTTATTTTCCATATTGCTACTTATAATTTTATGGAACGTTTTCTCCGTAGAATCGTTTACCATTACGAAAGTAATACAGTCCAGTACTTGGAGCTTCGAATTCGGATTGAATCTTTTTTTTGCAGCTCTTTTACAGTCTTTTAGTTATCCTTTTCATGATCCAGTTTTAACTGATAGAGCTTTTATTAGTAGTCCAAAAGTAACCCGAAAAAGTTTTCTTTGGGCAAGTTTTTTAGGTGGTTTGTGTATTGTTTTATTTAGTACTATTGGTGTATATGCAAAATTTGAAGGAATGAGTGGTGATGCAGCCATTGCGGTTGGAAAAGCTTTTGGTGTACTCATTTTAGTAGTGATTAATTTTATTATGATTACTTCTGCAGCTTCTACAATCGATTCTACGTTCTCTTCTTTTTCGAAATTAATAGTAATCGATTTAAAATGGGGCAAAACTGTCACTTTTGGAAGACTTTCAATGATTGTATTGGCAGTTTTAGGTACTATTCCCGTTTTTTTAAATGCCGAAATTTTATCGGCTACAACAATCTCTGGTACTATGATTATTGGACTAACTCCAGTCTTTTTATTTTGGAAAATGAAAGTTCCGCGTATTAGTTTCTATCTTAGTGTGATTACGGGTTTGTTGTTTGGTTTTTTATTAGTTTTTAATTGGTTTCCCAATGAATTACAGTTTACCAATGGCAAGTATGCCGATTTATTGTGGGTAAATGTTTGGGGAATTACCACTTGTATCATTTTATATTGTTTGCCAAAATGGATAAAAAAATAGAAAACTTAGGAGTGTTAAAAGGAAAAGTATTGCTTTTTGGAGGTGTTTATAGTAATCTTCAAGCTATAGAAGCTATTGCTGAAATAGCAAAAATTGAGAACATTGCACCTGAAAATTGTATTGCAACAGGTGATATCATTGGTTATTGTGCACAACCTGAAGAAACGATTCAATTTTTTAAGCATTGGAAAGCTAAAAGCATTGCGGGTAATGTAGAGCTTCAATTAAGTGAAAATGCTGAGGATTGTGGGTGTGATTTTACGCAAGGCTCACGTTGTGATCGATTTTCCCAACTTTGGTATCCTTATGCTAAAAGTAAACTCACCGATGCCTCATTAGAATTTATCAAAAAACTACCCGAATTCATTCATTTTACTTTTGCTAATAAACGAATTACTGTGGTGCATGGCTCTTTTTTTAACACTTCAGAATTTATTTTTAAATCGACTCCTTGGGAAAAGAAACAAGCTAATTTTAATGTAACTCAGAGTGATATTATTGTTGCTGGACATTGCGGTTTACCCTTTCATCAAGAACAAAATAATCTGCTATGGCTAAATCCAGGTGTTATTGGTATGCCAGCCAATGATGGGAATACAGCTGTTTGGTATGTTATTTTAGAGGAAAAGAATAATTTAGTAACTTTCGAACATAAATCACTGACTTATAACCATAGTTTAACGAATGCATTAATGTTGCAAAATGGTTTGCCAAAGGAATATGCGAAAACCATTCTAACAGGTATTTGGGATAATACCGAAATTTTACCTGAAACAGAAACAAAAATGCAGGGAAAACCCATTTTATTTTAAAATGAATAAAAATCTAATTTTAATATTTACCCGAAATCCTGAGCTTGGAAAAGTTAAAACACGTTTGGCTGCTTCAATAGGTGAAGAAAATGCTTTGCAAGTGTATATTGAACTGCTTCAACATACTAGAAAAGTTGTTTTGGAAACCGATTATGATAAACGGGTTTTGTATTCTGATGCGATAAATACTAAAGATATGTGGAACAATCATTTGTTTCAAAAAAAAGAGCAATTTGGTAAAGATTTAGGAGTACGAATGTATAATGCTTTTCGAGAAGGAATTGAAGACGGTTATCAAAAAATCGTAATAATTGGTTCCGATTTAATCACTTTAGAAGCTAATGATTTAGAAAAAGCATTTGCAGCTTTAGATACGAATGATGTGGTAATTGGTCCAGCTGAAGATGGAGGTTATTATTTGTTAGGATTAAAAAGCATTCCAGAAAATATATTTAAAAATAAAGAATGGGGAACCCATACCGTTTTAAAAGACACCTTAAAAAATATTAAAAATTTAAAATACAGTTTGCTGGAAGAAAAGAATGATATCGATACTTTTGAGGATATCAAAGATATTCCAGTTTTTAAAAAATACATACAGTAATGACACAAGCAATTTTAGACACTGCGACCTCCTTTTTAAAAGAAAAAGGATTTTTAGAACCTCAAATAGGTATTGTTTTAGGAACTGGTTTAGGCCAATTAGTAACTCATTTACAAGTTGAGGTTGCAATTAATTATAGTGATATTCCACATTTTCCTGTAAGTACAGTGGAGTTTCATTCAGGTAAATTAGTTTACGGAACTTTAGAAGGCAAAAAAGTAATAGTAATGCAAGGTCGCTTTCATTTGTACGAAGGGTATAATTTGCAAGAAGTGACGTTTCCAGTGCGAGTAATGAAAGCATTAGGTGTTTCAAGTTTGTTAATTTCTAATGCAGCTGGTGCAATTAATTTAAACTATAAAAAGGGAGATTTAATGCTCTTAGACGATCATATCAATTTGCAAGGCGGTTCTCCTTTAGCGTTTGCAACTGTTTCCGACTTTGGAGAGCGTTTTACCGACATGTGTGCGCCTTATGATGCAACTTTAAACGAAAAGATGTTGGCAATAGCCAAAGAAAAAAACATCGTGTTACACAAAGGAGTTTATGCAGCTGTGGTTGGACCGCAATTAGAAACGAGAGCTGAATATCGTTATTTGAAAATAATAGGTTCGGATGCAGTAGGTATGAGTACCGTTCCAGAAGTAATTGTTGCGAATCATTTGAATTTACCCGTTATTGCGGTTTCTGTTTTAACTGATGAATGTAATCCAGACGATTTAAAACCCGTTAACATACCAGAAATTATTGCAGTTGCTGGTGAAGCTGAACCAAAAATGATTACACTCTTTAAGACGTTAATTGGTCAAATTTAAAGAACAACAACTTAATGCAAACAACATGAGTTATTTAAACGCAACCAACGATTTGTATAAAAATGCAGCATTAATACCAGATGTAGGATTATGTTGTACCACAACTCCCATTTGGAAATTTCCAGGACTTGAAATTCCAAAAATCATGCAAGAAATGAATTATGGATGCGGAAGTACTATTTCTGCTCAGGACTTAATTAACAATCCTAAGGTTTTGTACGTAGGTGTAGGTGGCGGTATGGAATTGTTGCAATTTGCTTACTTTTCGCGTCAAAAAGGAGGTGTAATAGGGGTTGATGTGGTTGATGAAATGCTTGAAGCGGCTCGCAATAATTGTAAAATTGCCGAAGAGCAAAACGATTGGTTCCGGAGTGATTTTATTGAATTGCGAAAAGGAAATGCTTTACAATTACCTATAGAAGATGGAAGTATCGATGTAGCTGCTCAAAATTGCCTTTTTAATATTTTTAAAGCGGAAGATTTAAAAAAAGCATTGCAAGAAATGTATCGTGTGCTAAAACCTCATGGAAGATTAGTTATGAGTGATCCTACTTGCGAGCAAGAAATGAATGAAACCCTTCGCAATGACGACCATTTGAGAGCCTTGTGTTTGAGTGGAAGTATACCTATTAAAGCATATATTAAAGCTTTAACAGATGTAGGTTTTGGAACAATAGAAATCCGAGGAAGACGTCCTTATCGTATATTAGATACAGTTAATTATCCAACAGACGAATTAATTTATATTGAAAGTATTGAAGTATGTGCAATTAAAGACCCAATGCCAATCGATGGACCTTGTGTTTTTACTGGTAAAGCGGCTATTTATTTTGGAAAAGAGAATTATTTCGATGATAAAAAAGGGCATGTTTTGTTAAAAAACCAACCTTTGTCTGTTTGTGATAAAACAGCTAAAGCATTAGCAGATTTAAAGAGAGAAGATATTTTTATAAGTGAAAGTACCTATCATTATAATGGTGGAGGTTGTTGTTGATTCATTTTTTTTGAAAGGGTCAAATTTAAGTTATGTCAGATAGCTAACTTTTTATTTTTTTGTTGTATCTTACTTTTATCCCATTCAATAACAAAACTATGAGAAAAACAGCTATTTTATTATTTGTTTGTGTCTTTGGATGGCACGTATTGCAGGCACAAAGTCCTTGGACAAGAGAAAAAGGGAAAGCCTATGTACAATTAGGTTTTACAAGTTTGTCCTATAGTGCAGTCCAATTTGACGGAGAAAAACTAGAAAATATTGGGGATTATTCAGATATTACTTTACAAGTATATGCAGAATATGGTATTAGTGGTAAATTAGAAGCACAAGTAATCTTACCTTACAAAACGGCTAGTTATGAAAATGTAGGTGTTTCCCAAAGTATTTCCGGAATTGGTAATATTGGATTAGGATTAAAATATAAACTGTCAGATACCAATTGGAAAATAAGTTCAGGGTTGCTTTATTCGGCTAATTCTATTAAAAAGGATGAAACCTTATTTGTAAGTTCAACAGGAATAAATGCATCTACTTTTTTGCCTTATTTTAGTATTGGTACCAGTCATAACAAATGGTATTACTTTGGAAACATAGGATATGGTTACATGGATAATGACTACTCTGATTACTTGAAAGCAACAATAGAAGTGGGGTATACTATTATTCCTAATGGACACCTAATGTTTGTACTAGATACAAGAAATCCTGTCACTAAAGAAGATGCTTATGAGAAGGATTCCGTACAATGGGCGTCTCATTTAGACAGACAAACGTATAATGCAATTGGATTAAAAGCAAATTATGAATTTATAGAAAATAAACTAGGTGCTAATGCTTCTGTTTTTGGTGCTTTTGGAATTGATAATGCACCTTTGGCACCTACAATAAATATTGGTGTTTATACAAAATTATAAGAAATGAATAAGTACAAAGAAGTTGTAATTCAATCCTATTCCGATTATTTCAATTATTTAAAAAATGAATTGATAACGTTACATATAGAAAATTACTTCTATGGGTTAATTATAATTTCTTTACTCGTTTTTATTTTGGAACTTTTATTTCCTTGGAGAAAAAATCAGCCTATAATTAGAAAAGATTTTTGGTTGGATACCTTTTATATGTTTTTTAATTTCTTCCTTCTCAATCTCATTATTCTAATGGCGTTGAATAACGTAACCGCACAATTGTTCAATGACTTTTTAGGAGTATTTGGTATGAATTTAGAATCCTTGCATTTGATTGACTTATCTCATGTGCCAAAAGTTGTCGCTTTATTGATTTTCTTTGTGGTAGCTGATTTTGTACAATGGAATACGCACCGATTATTACATCGAGTTGATTTCTTTTGGAATTTTCACAAAGTACATCATTCGGTGAAACAAATGGGTTTTGCAGCTCATTTGAGATACCATTGGATGGAACCAGTTGTCTATAAAACCTTATTATATGTGCCTATGGCAATTATAGGAGGTTATTCTATTCAAGATGTGTTTATAGTTCATTTTGTTGCAATTACCATTGGACACCTAAATCATGCTAATATTGGTTGGGATTACGGACCTTTAAAATATATTTTTAATAATCCAAAAATGCATATTTGGCATCATAGTAAAGAAATGCCTAGAAAGTACGGAGCCAATTTTGGAATATCGTTGAGTATTTGGGATTATTTATTTGGAAGTAATTATATTCCAAAAGATGGCAAGGATATTGAATTAGGTTTTGAGGATGATGAAAAATTTCCAAATTCTTTTATCGAACAAGAATTATATCCATTAAAATTAAAAAATGAAGCATGAAAAAAATAGTAGTTATATTGCTAATCAGTATTCAAGGTTTTAGTCAGAATTTTGATTACAAAAATTATGGAAATTTATTAGCGAAATATGTTAGTTCTAATGGAAACGTAAATTATGAACTGTTACAAAAGAATGCAGCTGAATTGAATCAAGTGATTATAGGTTTTGAAAGTAATTACCCTACTAAAAGTTGGGCTAAAGAGGAGATTTTAGCGTATTATATTAATGCGTATAATGTGTATACGCTAAAAAAAGTTGTAGATAATTATCCGACGAAGAGTATTAAAAATATTAATAATGCTTGGGATGATAAATTTATTGTTTTAGGAAAAAAGAAAGTGTCTCTTTCCTATATTGAACATGGTATTCTTAGAAAAATGAACGAACCTAGAATCCATTTTGCAATCAATTGTGCTTCTTTTTCTTGTCCACAATTAGCAAATGTTCCTTATTTGCCAGCTACATTAGATACTCAATTGGATAAAGCAGCTAGAAATTTCATCAATGATGGTTCTAAAAATAGTATTACTACTGATGAAATTAAAATTTCAGAAATTTTCAATTGGTTTTCTAGTGACTTTAAAACTACATCTTCTGATATAATAGATTATATTAATAAATATGCTGCAGTAAAAGTTGAAGCAAATGCTAAAGTACGCTATTTAAAATACAATTGGAGTTTAAATGAGTAAGTAATGATTTCAATAATTATCCCTGTATTCAACGAAGAAAAAAATATAGGTAAAGTAATTACTTACTTACTGGAAAATACCAATCCAAAAAATTGTAAAGAAATACTTGTTGTTGACGGAGGTAGTACAGATCAAACGATCTCAATTGCAAAAGAATATGAGTCTGTTACTATTTTACAGTGTGGTAAAGGAAGAGCAAAACAATTAAATCACGGGGCTTCTTATGCTACTGGAAAAGTGTTGTATTTTTTGCATTGCGATTCCATTCCTCCCAAAGGATTTGATGGGTTAATTCTAGATTCTATTTATGATGGAAAGCTCTCAGGTTGTTTTAAAATGAAGTTTGAATCCAATCATTTGCTTTTAAAAATATCGGAATGGTTTACCCAATTTAATTTACAATATTTTAGAGGAGGTGATCAATCTTTATTTATTGAAAAAGAATTGTTTGACAGCTTAGGAGGTTTTAATACTAATTTTATAGTGTATGAAGACAATGAGTTTATTCATAGATTGTATAAGCAAGCAAGCTTTCATGTAATACAAAAACCGATTGTAACTTCTAGCAGACGATACCAAGAAAACGGATTTTGGAAACTGCAATTTCATTTCATGATGATTCATCTTTTATATCATATAAAAGTCTACAATCACCAAGAAATTTACAAGTACTATAAAAAAAACATAAAATAAGAAGCTATGGAATTCAAAGGTGAAAACGGAGAATTTTTTCTTCTCTCCACAATAACAAAAGAAACAATTTCAGAAGTAACCCAAGATCAAGAAAGTTATCTTTCTATTTTTTGGAATACAAAAGCAACGTCTTCTTTAATTATAGATAATGTTTCCTATGAATTGAAACCCAATCAAATTCTTTTCTTAACGGAATTACATTCAGTGGATTTATCGTCAATTAATACCTTAAATGTTATTCGCTTTAATCGGTCTTTTTATTGTTTAGAAAATCATGATAGTGAAATAGGCTGTAAAGGACTTTTGTTTTTTGGTGCTTCCCAAGTTCCAATGATTACATTACAAGAAGAAAATAAGAAGGCTATTGAAATTCTTTGGAAGGTATTTCATAACGAATTTAAAGCAACAGATGAAATGCAAGGTGAAATGTTACAAATGCTCCTAAAACGCTTTTTAATTTTATGTACCAGAATCTTTAAATGCCAACATAAAAGTATAACTATACAAGAAACTAAAATGGATGTGATTCGAAATTTCAGTTTCTTGGTTGAAGTACATTTCAAGAAGAAACATTTGGTTGCTGACTATGCTGATTTAATGAATAAACCCGCTAAATCGATTACTAATCTTTTTTCGTCACATAGTAATCGCTCACCTTTACAAGTCATTCAAGATCGTATCCTTTTGGAAGCTAAAAGGATGTTAATTAGTACCGAAATTCCTATAAAAGAGATTACTTTTGAGTTAGGCTTTGAAGATATGCCTTCTTTTAGTCGCTTTTTTAAAAATAAAATGGGAATTTCTCCCAAAGCCTATCGCGATGTGAAAAATATACAATCAATCTAATATCAACTAAAGCAAACAATTATGAAAAAAATCGTACTTACACTGTTACTAGGTGCATGTAGCTTATTTAGTAATGCTCAAGAATTTCCTAAAATAGATAAAAGTGTTATGGATGCCTCTTATTTTCCAGATAATGCAACTAAAAGAGCTTTCATTAAAGACAAAGAAAAACAATTAGAAGCAGAACCTAAAATAAGAGTTTTATACTCACGTCCTTTAAAAAAAGGGAGAACAATTTTTGGTGATGTTGTAAAATTTGGTGAAGCATGGAGAATTGGAGCCAATGAATCAACTGAAATTTTATTTTTAACGGATGCTGTTTTTGGCGGAACCAATGTTAAAGCAGGTCGCTATACTTTAATTGCTATTCCAACTGAAAAAGAATGGATTATCAAATTAAATACCGTAAACGATGGTTGGGGAAATTACTCTTATGATCCTGCTTTTGATATTGCTAGTGTGACGATTCCAACTTCAACTTCGGATGCTGAAATAGAAGCTTTATCTATTGTATTATATGAAAAAAGTAAAAATATAGTACACATTAAAATAGGTTGGGACAAAACCATTGCTGAAATACCAGTAACCTTAAAATAAATCGTTTTATAAAAATTAGAATAAAACTGATAGTGCTTTTTACTATCAGTTTTATTGTTTTTAAAATAAAAGGAAGGAAAATTTTCAACTTAAACGCTCGATTATGATTTACACAGGTCAAATAAATGAATTCATTCGATTAGAAGAAATTACACCACAAAATTGTGAGCTGTTAAAAGAAAAAATAAAAGAAGGACTCAGCATTATTTGGGCTATCGAAGAAGTACATCTTCTAGTAGATGGCGTTAATACCGTTTTAAAAGAAAATGAAATCATTTTTGTAACGGAATATCATAATGTAACCTTGATTGAGGTTCAAAAAGTAAGGTTAGTCCGTTTTAATAGAGCTTTCTATTGTATTTTAGACCATGATAGTGAAGTAGGTTGTAAAGGGATTTTGTTTTTTGGAGCTTCCCATTTGGCAAAAATCCAAATACCCAATCTTGAATTGGAAAAATTTGAAGCGCTTTGGAAAATGTTTGTCATTGAAATGCATTCCAAAGACGAACTTAAAAGTGAAATGCTACAAATGATGTTAAAGCGACTTCTTATTCTCTGTATTCGGATTTATAAAGAACAAACAGAATTAGTTGATTTTGACAAACAACAATTTGATTTGATTAGAGAATATAATTATTTAGTGGAAGTTCATTTTAGAACCAAACATCAAGTTGCGGATTATGCTACTTTATTACATAAAAGCCCCAAAACCTTATCCAATGTGTTTAAGAAAGTTGGTAAGAAAACACCTTTACAAATCATCCAAGACCGAATTATGCTAGAAGCAATTCGGCTATTGCGATATACTGACAAGTCTATTAAAGAAATTACCTACGATGTAGGTTATGAAGATATACAAACCTTTAGTCGTTTTTTTAAAAAAATAAAAGGCGTTTCTCCTTCTGAATTTAAGAAAAAAGCCTAAAGGGAAAAATAGACAAAACTCAAGGAAATATGGTCTAACCCTTAAGACGCTTTTTGATGCAACTTTGTACTGTCAAATTAAACGAACAATAATTCATTTAAATTTTTAAAATTATGTCAAATTTCACAGTACCAACAAGAGAAGAAGTTTCAGAAAACAATCAAGCTATTTTTGATAACCTTCAAAAAGGATTAGGATTTGTTCCAAATTTATATGCTTACTTTGCTAAGAATGAAACTGCTTTAGGCGATTATTTAGCACTACAAAACAGAAAAAGTACATTAAAAGCAAAAGAAAGAGAAGTAATCAACTTAGTGACAAGTCAAATCAACAATTGTCTATATTGTCAATCTGCTCACACCTTAATTGGGAAAATGAATGGTTTTTCTGAGGAACAAATCATCGAATTAAGAAAAGGAACAGCTTCTTTTGATTCTAAATTAGATGCCTTAGTGAAATTTGCTGCTTCTGTAGTAGTGAATAAAGGTAAAGCTACAGTTTCAGCAAAAGAAGCTTTTTTCCAAGCAGGTTATAATGAAGCGAATATGATTGATGTTGTACTAGTAATAGGCGATAAAATCATTAGTAATTATATTCATAATCTAACAGATTTTGCTATCGATTTTCCAATTGCAACTCCGATTGAACAAGAATTAGTCTAAACCTTTTAGTTCTGTTTGTTTTTTATTTAAAATACCTATGGCAAAAAATTGCTGTAGGTATTTTAGTTTACGATTTTTATTCTTTATAAAATTGCTTTACCACTTCTAATGAAGGTTTGTTTTGAACCGTATAATCGCTGTCATTTTCACCGCCAACTTGTTCATTGGCATCAAACCATTTCCATAAAAAACCACCAGCAAACCAATCTTCTTTCCAAAATTGATTATACAAAGCAGTTAAAGCATTGGTTTGAGCGACTAAATTGACTTTTTTTTCTTTAGAAAAATTCCAAGGTTCGTGTGTAGTATAATCTGTACTTTGGTAACCATATTCGGTGAACAAAACTTTTTTATTGAGTTTTTCGGCAAAGGATTCCATACTGTTTTTATGACGATTCCATTCTTTTTCAAGTAATTCAATTGATGGCGTTTGCTCATTTGCTAAAGGGAAATAAGCGTCTATTCCAATATAATCCAATTTGGTAAAAAAAGGAACATTTTGATAGGTATCCCAATTTTCAGCATAAGTAAGTTGCCCTTTGTAAATTTTTCGGATACGTTGAATCAATTGATTCCAAAATTGCGGTCTTTGACTAACAAAAGAATTTAATTCGGTGCCAATGCATAACAATTCAATATGTTGTTCTTCAGCAATTGACGTATAAAAAAGAATAAATTGCGCATAATTTTCTTCAAAAACTTCCCATTCTTTTTCTGTTTTCATTTCAATATGACCAGTAAAACCTTTGTGAATCCAAATTTGAGGCTTTAACATAATTTTCATCTGGTTGTTATGAAAAACGGTACTTGCATGTTCTATTCCTTCTTTTCTTTCGCCAATCCATTGCCTTTTAGAATTAAAATGAATGGTGGTGTCTTGTACCGATTTCATAAAAGCAAAAGGCATAAGGGTAACCCAATTGGCATGGGTTTCTAAAACAGGAAGTACTTCTTTTTGACTCGTTAAGGTATTGGAAGCGACAAAACTAATACCATTGATTTTGTTCTCTTGTGATGCACAAAAAGTAAAAAGAAGAAAGACGAAATAATATATTTTTTTCATTTTTAAAAATATTGACCAATTCCAAAAACCAATCCTTTAGCTCCATTTTCATGAATACCAATACCGTAATCGATACGAAAAATAGCATTAAAAAAGGTCTTATGTATAAAACGTAATCCAACACCAGGGAAGATTCTAAAATTTTCAGAAGCCACAAAATCATTCCAATTACCACCAGGTTTTCGCCATGAACCTAAATCTATAAAAGTGTTGCTTTGGAGCACAAACCATTTTTTTTCATAGAGCGTATACCGATATTCTGTATTCATCACAAAAGATCCTGTGCCTCGATCTATGATATTTCCGACACCTCTTAAATTAATATTATTGTCTAAAGCAAAAGGAGCAAAGGGTGACACATCATTGGAAGCTAATCCTAATCGTATTCGTGTTCCAAAATTTCCGGTTTTCCCATAACGTTTTAAATATACAAAATCATTCCAACCTATTAAAAATTCATTTTGAAAAGTATTGGTCTGTGTTACAAATTGAAAGTAACTACTGTTTTTAATGCCTTCTACTAAATAAAATTCGTATTTTAAATTATCATATTGATTGTTTATTTTAAACAATATCTTGTCAATTGTAAAATCTTGTGGTATTTCAGAATTGGTTGCTCCATTTATATAGGTGTATTTTTCATTAAATAGGGAACCACCTATTTTAATGGTGTTTTTAAAATTGGTTCGATAAACACCTAATAATTCAATTGCTTTATTGGTATATTCATATTTAGCAGAAGTGTTATTAAAAAAAATGGGTTCAATACTGCCAATCTGTTGAACGCTGGTCTCTAAACCCCAATTCTCATTAAAAAGATAAGGAGCTGAAAACTGTAAGCCATAGGAATTGACACCATTAAACTGATAAAACCCACCTATAGTTATGTTTTTACCTAATAAATTGAATTCATAAAGTCCTAATCGATAGGCTGCAGCAGTATCATCCGTTGTCCATAAGCTTAAATTGGGAATCAAAGTGTAATTTTCGATAAGAGAAAATGTAATCTCATACGTTTCATCATTCTCTGTTTGTTTCTCAACTGTATAGGTAGCTTTGGTAATACCATTTAAACGGGTCAATGCTTGTATGTCATAATTCAATTTTGTGCTGTCTAAAGCTTCTCCTTCTTTGCTTTGGATGAAATGAGCCATGAAAGTAACATCCATTTTTTTTTGTCCGACCCAGTTAATTTTGCGAATACTATTTTCTTGAGAATATAGAGTACAGCACCATAAGAAACTAAATATGTAAATACTATTTTTCATAGTTTTTTTTCAAATATCAATAAAAAAGTAAATCGATTAATGTTTTGAGGTAAAATTGCCAAGTATATAGGAAAAATCGAAAATTCGTCTCTAAAATTTTAATATGAAATTTGTTAAAAATGAAAAAGAACAAATAATAAACACTAAAAAAAATGCTATGAAAAAACTTTTTTTAACACTTTTTGTATTGAGTCTATTCCTGACTTCTTGCAATAATGATGATGAGGTGTCTTCAACATCAGAATTAAAACTAAATGTAACCGGTCTTGAAAATTTGGGTGCCAATTATAAGTATGAAGGCTGGATTATTGTAGAAGGCAGCCCAATTTCTACAGGAATTTTTACAGTAGATGATTCAGGAATGCTTTCTCAAAATTCTTTCGTGGTGGATGCTTCTAATTTAGCTAAAGCGACCAAATTTGTTTTAAGTATTGAACCTGCAATTGACCCAAGTCCGGCTCCTTCTAATACAAAATACCTAGTAGGTGATTTTTCAGGAAATACAGCAACTGTTTCTACTGCTGTTGTTGGGGATTTTAGTAATGTATCAGGAAACTATTTTTTAGGTACACCTACAAATGGCAATGCGAATCCAGAATCGGGAATTTGGTTTTTAGATGATACGAGTGGCTCCGCTATGGTAGGCTTAAATTTACCTGATTTAGATGCTGGTTGGAAATATGAAGGTTGGATAGTAACCAATGGTACTGTGTTGAGTACGGGGCGATTTTCTTCACCAAATGATTCGGATGAAGCGGCTCCATATTCTGGGTCTCAAATGGCTCCTCCATTTCCAGGAGAAGATTTTTTGATGAATGCTCCTGCAGGATTAACTTTTCCTGGTAATTTAAGTGGTGCTACAGTAGTAATCTCTGTAGAGCCTGAACCAGATAATTCGCCCATGCCTTTTGCTTTAAAACCACTAGTACATACCATTGCTAATCCTGCAGTAACGGGTCAAACTATTAGTATGATGACAAGTTTAAATACTTTTCCTTCAGGAACAGTAAGTAGATAATTAACCAACTATTGACTTAATTTTAGTTTATTTTTTACAAAGGGGAATTTATTTCCCCTTTGTACTTCTACTCAATTTGTTGTCTCTTACAAAAGAAGCAACTATTAATTAATAGTACTTGTTATGATAAAAAATGTCTTTATACTTAGTTTTATGTTGTTGTTTAATTCCTTGTTTTTATTTGCCCAAGAAGAAGAGGAACTATTCGAAGGGACTAGTAATATTCAAAATTATACACCTTCCAAATTATTAGAAAAAGGAAAATGGGATATCAAATGGTTTAATAATTTATATACACAAACAAGAGCCAATGCCAATGGAAAAAATTTAAAAGTGCCTCGATCTACCTTTTTTAATACTTCACTAGAAATTTTTACAGGAATAAGTCAGAATAAAAAATGGAATGCTGGAGTTATTCTTGAATTTCGTTCCAATACCTTTAATAATCAAAAAGCAACAAGTGTATTTTCTTTTCAAAATGAAGTAGAAAAATCTAGAAGCGGAGTTGCGCATATTGCACCTTCTATTAAAGTGGCTCCGTTTCATCAATTGCCAAGATTTTCGATACAAAGTTCTTTTTACATTCCTTTGTTTGATAAAGAAACGAATGAAAATGGATATTTAGCTCAAAAGAGTTTTATTTGGCAAAATCACTTTTTTTATGATTATACTTTTCAAGGTGAGAAGTTTCAATTGTTTTCAGAGTTAGGTACCCGTTTGTTTTTAGGTGAAAAAAATAAAAATGAAGATGGGTCTTTTAATCCCAATGGTGGTTTTGCCAATACAAGTTTAGAAGTAGCTCCAGGAGTTTTCTTAAGTTATTTTCCGACTTCTAAGTTTACCATTTTAGGTTATGTGCAACATGCTCAATTAATCGATTTAGGAAACGAATTTTCTCAAAATTATTCTGCCTTAGGTGCTGGAACTAAATATCAATTATCTGAGATACTAAATGTAGAATTATTATATTCTAAATTCGTTAGAGGTTATGAAAGTGGTCTTGGGCAGTCTTTTAATATGGGTTTGAGGGCCATTTTTTAAATAAAAGTAAGATTTCTAACTTTAATTAGTATCTTAATAGTCTATTTTTACCCAGTTAAATTTTTGATATGGAACACATCGTCATAATTGGAAATGGAATTTCAGGTGTTACGCTAGCAAGGCATATTCGTAAAAACTCAGATAAAAGGATTACTATAATTTCTGAAGAATCAGAGTATTTTTTCTCTAGAACAGCTTTAATGTATGTTTACATGGGACACATGAAATTTGAACATACACAACCTTATGAGGCTAATTTTTGGAAAAAAAACAGGATTGAACTATTGTTTAAAAAAGTAGTTCAAGTACTGCCTGAAGAAAATAGTTTGCGATTAGATGACAATACCCATTTTAAATATGATCGTTTAGTGATTGCTACGGGTTCAAAACCAAATAAGTTTGGCTGGCCAGGACAAGATGCTACAGGAGTATTAGGATTGTATCATAAACAAGACTTAGAGAAATTAGAATCGTTATCTGTTGATGCAACTAGCGCTGTGATTGTTGGTGGAGGATTGATAGGTATAGAATTAGCGGAAATGTTAGTTACTCGAAAAATACCCGTTACCTTTTTAGTCAGAGAATCTCAATTTTGGGGAAGTGTTTTGCCAGAAGGAGAAGCAAAATTAATAGGAAAGCATATCAAAGAACATCATATTGATTTGCGATTAGCCACTAATTTAAAAGAAATTGTTGTTGATGAAACAGGAAGAGCAAAAGCTGTAATTACAGAAGTTGGTGAAGAAATACCTTGTAATATTGTAGGATTAACTGTTGGAGTATCTCCTAATATTGATTTTCTAAAAGATTCAGGTATAGCAACCAATAAAGGAGTTTTGGTAAACCGTTATTTGGAAACCAATTATTCCAATGTCTATGCTATTGGAGATTGTGCCGAGCAAAGTGAAGCTATTGGTTACAGAAGGCCAGTGGAAGCAGTTTGGTACACAGGAAGAATGATGGGAGAGGTATTAGCACAAACCATTTGTGGCAATAAAATGCGTTATAATCCGGGTCATTGGTTTAACTCTGCTAAATTTTTGGATATTGAATATCAAACGTATGGTTGGGTTTGGGCGAAACCTAAAGAATATGAACAACATTTGTATTGGGAACACCCATCTGGTAAAAAAGCCGTAAGAATTGCGTATCATAAAGAAACACATGCTTTTTTAGGTATAAATACTTTTGGAATTCGGATGCGACATGAATTTTTTGATGCCATTTTAACAGCTCAAAAAAGTGTTACGTATGTAATTGAGAATTTAAAGCAAGCTAATTTTGATCCTGAATTTTATAAGCATTACGAGAAAGATATCGCGCTTCAATTTAAAAATGATTTATCCAATTTAAAAGCTATCTCATGAAAATATTAAAAACATTACGATTATTAGGATTAGTTGTCTTTATAGCCTCTATTCTGGTTTTTATAGCAACATTGTTCATTGGTGGATACGCTTTAACTGAAAAAACAATAGAGACTGTTTTTTCAAGTAAAACGGATTATGTAACAACTACTTTAAAAGAAGTTGCTCAAGAAAAAGAAATTTTAAATAAAGAAATTGACAACGTTTTTGTTTTTACTAACGAAATAGAATCTTTATTAGAAAGCTACAATACTAAAGTTACTGCTGCAATAGCAAAAGAAAAAGGATTGTCTGAAGAGGAAATAAATCAGATTTTTAAACAAAGCATTCAAGGTGATGCAGTAGTATATTCTAAAGAAATTTTGCAAAATGTATTTCCAAATGATGCTGCTAAAGTAAAATTACTAGATGAAGCAACGAATTGGATGTATGTTGGAACTAAAAAATATGAAAAGCCAGCCGATTTTAAAAATGATTTTACTTCTAAAATTTCTGATATTAATAGAAATAATGCACAAGAATATTTACTATATCCAAACAAATACACCAAGTTTGACTTAGTGAAAGCTTCGATCGTAGGGGCTTTACAAGAAAATAACACCTTGTATTTGTTTTTAACGTTCGGTTTAGGAATCATAGGTTCCTTAATGTTTATTCTTACGGGTTTGTTTCTAGAACCTATTCCAGGAATAAAAAATAATGGGATTTATCTTTCAGAAGCTACTAATAGAGGTTGGGTCGCATTATTTGTATTTACTTTTTTAGTGTCTTTTTATATTTTGCTCTATTTCTATCCCTTTTATATTGTTAATTGGACTCGTATTGTAGATCCTTTAAAAGGTATTTTTATTAAAGGCGCTAGTGCATCACAATGGTTTCTTTATGGAATTTTATATTGTGTTTCAATGATTGTTATGGGGGTACGAATGTTTATCAAATACAGACATAATACCTATCAAATTGTACGAACAGCTAGTGTTTTATTTTTTCAAATCATTTTTGCATTTCTATTAGTTGAAATATTACCATTGTTTGATTTACCAGGTGTTGATTTGAAAAATGCATGGCCTTTGGATTATAATTTTGTAACTGATTGGAACGTAAAGAAACATTTAGAAGCCGGTCATTTAGGAAAATTTATGTTGGTTTGGGGTGTTGTATTAAGTTTGATTGTGGTTCCGGTTATGGTGTATTTGTATGGAAAAAGATGGTATTGTTCTTGGGTTTGTGGTTGTGGTGGATTGGCAGAAACTTTAGGAGATCCTTACAGACAACTTTCGGATAAACGATTAATAGCATGGAAAATTGAGCGATGGACCATTTATCCTATTTTAATTTTTGCCATTATAATGACTGTAGTAGTGGGTTATAATACCTATAATATTGTTTACAATCCATCAAATGTTGGAGATAGTACTTTATTTGGGATTAATGCATATAAAATCAATGAAATATATGGCTTTTTGATTGGATCTATATTTGCGGGAGTTATTGGGACAGGTTTTTACCCCATTTTAGGAAATCGTTCTTGGTGTCGTTTTGGGTGTCCATTAGCCGCTTATATGGGAATTATTCAGCGTTTTAAATCAAGATTTAGAATTACTACAAATGGAGGTCAATGTATTTCATGTGGTAATTGTTCTACATATTGTGAACAAGGAATAGATGTGAGGGCGTATGCGCAGAAAGGAGAAAATATTGTAAGAGCTTCTTGTGTAGGATGTGGTGTTTGCGCTGCTGTTTGCCCACGTGGCGTTTTGAAATTAGAGAATAGTTCAGAAAAAGGCAGAATTAACCCAAATGAAATTTTATTAGGTAATGATTTGGATTTAATGGATTTGGTAAATCAAAAGTAATTTCCAAAACCAAGGGTGCTTTTTTAACGTATATCTGTATTATATGCTTTAGTTCTTTAAACACAATTCAAGAAGTTATAAAGTAAAATAGATATGTACCAAATTTAAATTAGAAACTCATGAAAAAACAACTATTATTCTTTCTTTTTTTCTTATC
This sequence comes from Flavobacterium profundi, assembly GCF_006491645.1. Taxonomy (GTDB): domain Bacteria; phylum Bacteroidota; class Bacteroidia; order Flavobacteriales; family Flavobacteriaceae; genus Flavobacterium; species Flavobacterium profundi. Next base: position 412,017 of record NZ_VDCZ01000001.1, on the reverse strand, counting down.
TATGTCTTTTGTATTCGGTCAAAAATCATATGTTAAAAATTATTATGATAATGGTCGTTTAAAAGAAGAAGGATGGGTAGAGGGAAATCAAAAAGTAGATTATTGGTTTTTTTATAATGCAAACGGGACCAAAAAAGAAGAAGGTCATTATCAAAATAATCAAAGAGTGAAGTGGTGGATATTTTACGATGGTAAAGGCAAAATTCTTAAGAAAAGTGAATTTGAAAATAATAAACTGAATGGATTTACTATAGTGTATGATAAAAATAAAATAATACGAGCCGAAGAGTATACAATGAATAAAAAAACCAACCAATGGGAAAGTGTTGAAGCTTTCAAGAAAGATAATCCGTTTTTATTTTTATGATGACACCTTTAGTTAAAGTAATAATTCCTGCCTACAATGAAGAAAAGGCAATTGTAAATGTTATTCGTGAAATTCCTGATCTAGTTTCTGAGATAATTGTAGTAGATAATAATTCTTCTGACGCCACTTCCTCTGTATCTAAAGCTGCGGGCGCAACTGTCCTTTTTGAACATAGGAAAGGCTATGGATATGCTTGTTTAAAAGGAATGGAATATATTGAAAAACAAAATCAGAAACCAGATATCATTGTGTTTTTAGATGGAGATTATTCTGATTGTCCTGAAGAATTATTAAAAATAATTGACCCTATTTGGCATCATAATTATGACATGGTGATTGGTGCACGTGTGAAAGCGTTACGAGAAAAAGGAGCGATGACCCCTCAGCAAATTTTCGGGAATGCATTGGCTACTTTTTTAATGAAACTTTTTTTTAAAGCTAAGTTTACTGATTTAGGTCCATTTAGGGCTATTAAGTATGAAAAATTGATAGCTTTGCAAATGGAGGACAAGACGTACGGCTGGACGGTTGAAATGCAACTAAAAGCACTAAAACAAAAATTGTCTTATATTGAAATCCCAGTTCGTTATAAAAACAGGATTGGTGTTTCAAAAGTTTCTGGAACCGTAAAAGGAACCATCATGGCTGGAATAAAAATTATAGGATGGATCCTAAAATATAGTTTGAAAAAATAATGGCATACTTACTACTTTCTTATATTATTTTGTTTTTTTACAGCTTAGCCATAGTTTTGATTTTCTTCTATAGTTTAGCCCAGTTTAATTTATTACTCAATTATTTAAAGAGTAAAAAAAACTGTATTAAGAGAGAAAAATTCGATTTTAATAATTCTTCTGAAATTCCATTTGTTACCATTCAACTTCCTATTTTTAATGAGAAATATGTGGTAGAACGCTTATTGCTCACTGTGTCGCAATTGGACTATCCAAAAGATAAATTTGAGATACAGGTGTTAGACGATTCTATTGATGATTCTATTTTGGAAACACAAAATATTGTTGCTAAAATTGCCCAAAAAGGAATACAGATTCAGCATATTCGACGAACAGATAGAGTGGGTTTTAAAGCAGGTGCCTTGAAAGAAGGGTTGAAAACTGCAAAAGGAGATTTTGTTGTCATTTTCGATGCCGATTTTGTACCTAAAAATGATTGGTTACTACAAACAATACCTTATTTTAAAGATGATAAGGTAGGAGTTGTGCAAACGCGTTGGGGACATATTAATAGGGATTTTTCTTTATTGACTAAAGTTCAGGCTTTTGCTCTTGATGCTCACTTTACTTTGGAACAAGTGGGACGTAATTCAAAACAGCACTTTATAAATTTTAATGGGACAGCAGGAGTTTGGAGAAAATCATGTATTATTGATGCAGGAAATTGGGAGAGTGATACCTTAACGGAAGATTTGGATTTAAGTTATCGTGCCCAATTAAAAAACTGGAAGTTTGTTTATTTAGAAGATATAGAAACACCTGCAGAACTTCCAGCAGTTTTAAGTGCTGCCCGTTCACAACAATTTCGTTGGAATAAAGGTGGTGCAGAAAATTTTAAAAAGATGTCAAGAAAAGTACTGGAAGCACATCATGTAAAAGCAAAGACTAAATTTCATGGTTTGTTACACCTTTTAAACAGTTCTATGTTCTTGTGTATTTTTGCAATGGCAGTTTTAAGTGTACCCGTTTTATATATAAAAAATGAATTTCCTCAATTAAAAATACTTTTTAATGTTGCCGCTTTTTTTGTAATTACTTCTGTCATCTTTTTTATTTGTTATTGGTTTACCTATAAAAAAATAAATGGAGGAGGAGTGTCTAATTTTTTGAGGTATATTAGTATGTTCTTTACATTTTATACTATTGCGATGGGGTTTTCATTTCAAAATTCTATAGCGGTTTTAGAAGGATTATTTGGAAAGAAGAGTGAATTTGTAAGAACACCAAAATTTAATATTGAAGCTTTGAAAGAAAAATGGAAAGAAAACATTTATATTTCTCGTAAAGTTTCTAAAAATACTATTGTTGAAGGTGTTTTAGTGTTGTATTTTTTATTTGGGATTTACAGTGCTTACCATTTGAATGATTTTGGTTTGCTTCCATTTCATTTAATGTTATTAATAGGGTATGGATATGTATTTGTTAAATCTTTTAAATCCACTTAATTTTGAACCTTTCAGATAAGAGATATGCAGTTTGGTTTGCTGTAGGCTTATCCTTTTTGGCTTATGGATGTTTAGGTTATTTGGTGCCCAGAGAAAATTTTACGCTACTAATTGGATGCTATGCTATAGCTTTTATTTCTTTTTACTATTTATATAATACTTCAAATATATCTGAAAAGGAATTATTTGGTTATGGTATTTTTTTTAGAGTTGTACTCCTATTTTGTTTGCCATTTTGGTCACAAGATGTATATCGTTTTATTTGGGATGGAAGATTAGTTTGTTCAGGTTTAAGTCCCTACGAATTTAAACCAGATGCTATTATTAATTCAGTGCATTTTTCGCATTCTTATGAATTGTATGAAAAGATGGGAAGTTTAAGTGCGTCTCATTTTTCAAATTATCCGCCTGTAAACCAATTTGTTTTTCTTATTGCAGCCATTTTAGCATCAAAATCTATTTTTTTATCCGTCTTAATTTTTAAAATTATACTGCTCTTTGCTGACATTGGAATTTATCATTTTGGAAAAAAAATGTTGGCTGTATTAGGTATAAGTACTAAAAATGTATTTCTGTATTTTTTAAATCCATTAGTAATAGTTGAATTAGTAGGAAATACACACTTTGAAGGACTAATGCTTTTTTTATTATTGTTAGGAATCTATTCTTTTTTTATTAATAAATGGATTTGGTCAGCCTTGTTTATTGCGTTGTCGATAACTACTAAATTATTACCTTTATTGTTATTGCCTTTTTTTTATCAAAAATTAGGATTTAAAAAGAGTGTTGTATTTTATGCTTGTATTCTACTGCTCAATTACCTCCTTTTTTTGCCTTTTATTTCCGAGTCTTTAGTAGATAACTATTCTCAAACAATTGCGCTGTGGTTTGTTAATTTTGAATTCAATGCTAGCTTTTATTATGTATTTCGAGAGATAGGGTATTGGTTTGTAGGATATAATGCAATAGGTGTTATAGGTAAAATTATTCCTGTTTTTTCTGTTTTAGTACTTCTTTATTATGCTTTAATTAGAAAGAATATGCTGCCGCAAATGTTTTTTAAACACGCTTTATTTGGATTGTTGGTTTATTTTTTAGTGTCTACTACTATTCATCCTTGGTATGTTATCAATTTGCTTTTTCTTTCTCTGTTTACCAAATATAAATTCATATTGGTTTGGACTTTAACTATTGTTTTGAGTTATTTTGCTTACAGTCAGGAATCTTTTCAAGAAAATATGATGCTAATCTTATTAGAATATACTGCTTTTTTAGGTTTTTTAGGCTACGAAATTTACAGTGTAAAAAAAGAAAGAAAAACCTTCTAAATATGGATTTTCAATTTAAAAGGTTTTTATCCTATAATAGTTCGAGTGTTCTCTCCAAAGCCATTCCTCGAGATCCTTTTATTAGAAGAAGTGCATTTTGAGGCTTGTTGGTTAAAAAGATAGTCGAAAAATCTTCAAAAGTTTTAAAAAAAGAGAAATTACTTTGTTCTATTTTGTTTTGGTAAAATTCATTTCCTACGAAATAACAACGAATTTGAGCTTCATTTTGTAAAGACGAAATTAGTTTTTGATGTTCGCTAGTACTTTCTGCTCCTAACTCAAACATATCACCAAATACAATTATTTTATTAGAGTGTTCTAATTGAGTGAAGTTTTGAACAGCTGCAGCCATACTACTTGGATTGGCATTGTAAGCGTCTAAAATAATTTCATTGGAATCTTTTTTTAGTAACTGAGATCTATTGTTAGTTGGAATATAATTCTCAATTGCTTGTTTGATTAAATTGGATGCAATTGAAAAATAGTTGCCAATAGTAATTGCAATGTTAATGTTATTTGCGTTATAAATTCCAATGAGGTGAGATTGAATTACTAAATTTTCATAGGTAACAGAAACCATTGGATTTGCTGTGATATTTGTAATTTTTACATCACTGTCTTTATTGGTTGAAAAAGTAAATCTTTTTAAGTGTTTTGTTTTTTCGTTTTGTATGGTATCGTCTAGGTTTACAAAACAAATTTTTTCATTGTTTTCAATGTATTTATATAATTCACTTTTGCCTTCAATTACACCTTCAACACCTCCAAAACCTTCCAAATGAGCTTTTCCAAAATTTGTAATATACCCAAAATCAGGCTCAGCTAACTCACACAAAAATTCAATTTCCTTTTTGTGATTTGCTCCCATTTCAACAATTCCTATCTCGGTGTCTTTGTTGAAAGATAAAAGAGTTAAAGGTACGCCAATATGGTTGTTTAAATTACCAATTGTAGCCGTAGTTCTATATTTCTTAGAAAGAACGGAATTGATTAGCTCTTTAGTGGTTGTTTTGCCATTACTTCCTGTTAAAGCAATTATTTTTGTGTTTAAAACCCTCCTGTGATAATTGGCTAGCTCTTGCAAGGTTTTTAAAGTGTCAGGGACTAAAATTGTTTTGTTTTCAATGAAATAATCTTTGTTGTCAATGACTACATATTTGGCTCCCTTTTCAAGTGCTTCTTTAGCAAATAAGTTTGCATCAAAATTGGTTCCTTTTAAGGCAAAAAATAGATCGTTTTGTGCGATTTTTCGGGTGTCAGTTGTAACGGCTCTACACTCGAGGAATTTGTCGTATAATTCTTGGATATTCATAAAGCGAATATAATAAAAAAGCCCATTATTTAAAATGGGCTTTTATAGATATGAAAATTAATTTTTTTTAGAATTTTGGATTACCTCTAGGTGTTTTCTTGTTTGATTTTGGTCCAACTTTTGACATTGCATTTCTAAATCCAATGTAATCAGTAGCCATATCTTGTGGGAAATATCTTCTAGACGCAGGATCTAACCAATATGCTCTATCTCTCCAAGAACCTCCTTTGTAAACACGTACTTCATTATTTACTAAAGTTGTTCTTTTGTCTGATTTATCATATTTTTTAGATAATTCACCAGATGCACTATCAACAGAAATAGTGTGTTTAGGTGATTCATACATTCTTTTAGCATTATCTTCTCCGTCTTCTTCAGAACCAAAGTCAAAGAATCTAGTTGAAGGTTTGTCTCCATCTCTGTAGTCTCTATTGTCAGAAGTTGAGAAGTTTTGTCTTAAGTAAGTCTCATTGTCATCAACAGGAACTTGAGCAACTTGTCCAGGGAAGTTTCTTGCTAAAATTTTACCATTACTTAAAGTGTCATATTTGATGTTTTCAGCAGTTACAACTTCTACGATACCGTCTTCACCAATTTTGTTTTTCATGTAAACGTTACCTCTATAATAGTTGAAATCATTTGCTTCATCATCTACAACAGGTCTGTAAACGTCAGCAACCCACTCAGCAACGTTACCAGCCATATCATAAAGACCAAAGTCGTTAGCAGGGTAGCTTTTCACTTTGTTAGTAATATCCGCGCCATCATCACTCCATCCAGCAATTCCACCATAATCTCCTCTTCCTTGTTTGAAGTTAGCCAATTGATCTCCTCTTTGTTGTCTTGAACCAGAACGTGTATATTGACCATTCCATGGATATTTTTTCTGACCTTTATAGATGTTGAACTCTCTGTTTCCTACTAAAGCACTAGCAGCATATTCCCATTCCGCTTCAGTTGGAAGTCTATATTCAGGAAGAATGATACCAGAGTTAATTTGAGCATACACGTTTTTAGCGGTGTCAGCAACTTCTCTTCTTCCTCCATTCATTTCTCTTTTTAAAAGAATATCTTCATTACCTCCAAAAGTTTTTGTTGGAGCTGATAAATAAGTGTCAGTACTGAAAGTTGACTCAGCTGTTACTTCAGAACCTAATTTAACTTTTGAATCTTTTTTAAGATATCCATTTTTTTCAAGCATGTTTTCGTTAACACGATCCGTTCTCCATTTGCTAAATTCAACCGCTTGAATCCAGTTAACACCAACCACTGGATATTCTGCATAAGCAGGATGTCTTAAGTAATTGTTAGTCATAGTTTCGTTGTAACCTAAACGGTTTCTCCAAACTAATGTGTCAGGAATAGCTCCTGTATAAATGTTTTTGTAATTTTCTTCTGTTGGAGGGAAAACTGTTTTTAACCAAAATAAGTATTCTGTATACATTAAATTAGTTACCTCAGTTTCATCCATATAAAAAGATTGAATGTGTTGTTGACTTGGAGAATTGTTCCAGTCATGCATTACATCATCTTGTACTTTACCCATAGTAAAAGTTCCACCTTCAACCGGGACCATTCCAGGAGGGGTCTCTTGTTTGGTAAACTTAGAATTGTGTTGGAAGCCACCATTTTTGTCGTTAATCTTCCATCCAGTAGCTCTTGAGGCTCCTTTTGTGTTAGAACTTTTGCTACAACTGCTCAAACCAATAGTTATCGACAACATCAATAACGCCTTCAAAGTCATAATTTGCTTAATTTTCATACTCTAGTAGGTAATAAATTTAGTGTCGCAAGATAGTAATTATGTGTTAATTTGCAACATGATTTTTAAAAAATGTAAAAAAAATTAATTTTATGTTAAAATTGCTTAATTACAACGAATAATTTCTTTTTTTATTGTGCATTAGTCGATATTTAATTTTTTTTATTTCTCTTTGTAATATTAAATTACAAATTACGTTATTCTTCTAATGAAAAAGAAAATTATATATTTTTTTCTGTTGATTAGCACAGTGTTGACTGCGCAAAACACAAATTCGATTAGTTTAAATTGGAATGCAGGAGGAGTATTCTCAAATGAGAATTTGGTTTTTAAATATCCAAGTTTTGAAGGGTTGTATTTTTCTTTAGATTTAGGGGATGAACAAATTTTCTTTAAAAAAGAAGATTTAATTTCTCAGCTTATTGATGAAAATTCCTTAAAAATTACAAATATTTCTTTTCAAACTATATCTGAACAAGATTTGTTTAATTTGAATAAGGGAAAAATACCTACAACTATAGAGCCAAAAATTGAATCTTTCTATGCTAAAGATCAAGTGGTTTCATTGTTTACATTTTCACCTATTATTAAAGATGGTAATGGTTATAAGAAGGTAGTTTCATTAAATTATAGTTATTCTTATAAATCAATTGGTTCTCGTTTTACGAATAGAAGAAATATTACAAATTCTGTATTCGCTTCTGGGAATTGGTTTCGTTTTTATGTTGAAAATTCTGGGGTTTATAAAGTGTCTAAATCTTTTCTTCAAAGTTTAGGTGTGGATGTTTCTGTTGATCCGCGAACTATTAAAATTTATGGGAATGGTGGTCGAATGCTTCCATTGTTAAATAGTACGCCTTACCCTGATGATATTGTTGAGAATGCTATTCAGTTTGTAGGAGAAGAAGATGGTGTTTTTAATGATACCGATTATATTCTGTTTTATGCTGAAGGGGTTGATAATTGGAATACAGAAAGTTTAACTAAAAACAATCTTTTCTCAGACAAATCATATTATTATGTTACTACTGGTGGCGGACAAGGTAAAAGGATTATTCCTGCATCCGAGCCTACAAATTCCCCTACATTAAACTTTACAAATTATGATGATACAATTATATATGAAAAGGATTTAGTGAATGTGGCAAAAGTAGGTAGAAGATGGTTTGGTGAGCAATTTAATGTGAATAACTCTCAAAGTTTTGAATTTTCAATTCCTAATATTGATACGACTGTTCCAATTTCTGTTAAGATTAATATGGCTTCCGTTTCTTTTGGGAATACATCTTTTGAAATTAGAGCCAATAATCAATCTTTAGGGAATGTTGGTTTTCCTGCATTACAATCAAGTAGCACAGCAGAAGGTTTTGAAAATGTATTGAATGCAACAACTCAAGGTTCTTCTGCTTTAACAATAAGCTTGCAATATAATAATGGAGGTGTTCCTTCTTCTAATGGTTATCTTGATTTTATTATGCTGAAATCTAAAAGAAATTTGCAAGGTTTTGGTAAGCAATTTGTTTTTTATAATAAGGAGCAAGAAAATAACATTGGTACAGGTCAATATACGATTTCAAATGCCACATCTATAAGTCAAGTTTGGGATGTTTCGGATATATACAATACTGTTAGTTATGTGAATTCCAATCAGTCTAATTTTTCATTTAAAGTGTATCTTGGAAATCAAAAAAAATATGTTGCTGTTGATGAATCTGATTTTTATACTCCGTTAAAAGAAACAATAACGACGGTTTATAATCAGAATTTAAAAGGGGTAATTTTTAATGATCATCAAGGTAATTTTCAAGATATCGATTATTTAATTATTGCGCCTGGTTTTTTAGTTAATCAAGCAGAACGTTTGGCTAACTTTCATAGAAGTTATTCTGGGTTAGTGGTTAAGGTGGTTAGTTTGGAATCCATTTATCAAGAATTTAGCTCTGGTAAACAAGATGTAGCAGCTATTCGCAATTTTATTAAATATGTATATTGGAATGGCTCTGATCCATCACGAAGAGTTAAATATGTGAATCTTTTTGGAGATGCGTCTTATGATTATAAGGATAGAATTTCAAATAATACAAATATTGTTCCTACTTTTCATGGATTTAATCCAAATGCATCTGAAGTAAATAATTCTTCTAATATGTCGCTTTTTACTGCTTTCATATCTGACGATTTTTATGGTTTGATGGATGATACAGAAGGACCAATGACTAGTGGAATTGACGGTATTGATATTGCCGTAGGAAGAATGATTGTTTCGTCAGTTCAACAAGCACAACAGATGGTGAATAAAGTAATTGATTATCATGACGAGGCTTCTTTCGGGAAATGGCGAAATAATTATATAATTTATTCTGATGATGCTGATTCACAAGGAGATGCGCAATTGCAGTTTACTTTAGATAAGCTAGCAGATGATTTAACAACAGCTAAGCCCTTTGTAAATGTAAAAAAAATACATACTGATTCTTATGTTCAGCAAGTAGCTGCAGGGGGTGAGCGCTATCCAGATGCAAAAAATGATTTTTTAGATGCCTTACAATTGGGGGCTTTAGTAATAAATTATTTAGGACATGGAAACGAAGAGTCGTTAGCTAGAGAGCGTTTATTTGAAAAATTAGATGCTCAAAATTTATATAATCCTTATCGATACCCGCTTTTTATAACAATTACTTGTAATTTTACAAGGTTCGACGATCCTAATCGTTTTTCAGGTGGAGAGTATTTATATTGGAATGAGCAAGGAGGTGCGGTGAGTTTGATTGCAACAACGAGATTGATTGGAGTGACTACGGGTTTGGTGATGAATGATTTATTGAATGAAAGACTTTACGCTTTTGGTTCCAATGAGTACCCCACTATAGCTGAAGCGCTTCGATTGGTGAAGCTTCAACCAGGCACTTCGAGTAATAGAAGAGTTGTTTTTTACATAGGTGATCCAGCTTTAAAATTAGCTATACCAAAACCAAAAGTTGTGTTGACAGAAGTTAATGATACGCCAATTGACCAATTTACTGGTAGTTTTCAAGCTTTAAGTTTGATGAAAATAAAAGGGCAGATTCAAGATCAAAATGATGTTTTGTTGTCTAATTATAATGGTGATTTAGCAGTTCAGATATTTGATAAAGATATTGATAGAAGTACTTTGGGAAATAATGGTATAGTTTCCCCATCACCAGGTGGTACAACTATAGAAGGAGTATATTTTCCTGCGGGTCAATTAATCACAATGGATTTTATTACTTTAGGTGAAACTATTTTTAGAGGGAATGCTTCAGTGGTAAATGGAAGTTTTGAATTGAGTTTTGTGGTGCCTCAGGATATTAAAATTCCAGTTGGAAATGGGAAAATTAGCTTTTATGCAAAACGAAATACTCCGGTTTTAGAAGATCAAACAGGTTTTAATAGGGATATTTTAGTTGGTGGAGTAAATGTAAATGCTCCTGCAGATAACACTCCTCCAACGGTTAGGTTGTATTTAAATGATGAGAGCTTTGTTTCAGGAGGTATTTCTAATTGTTCTCCTATATTATTAGCTTTCTTAGAAGATGAAAATGGAATTAATACGGCGAGTGGGATTGGACATGATATTGTAGCAATTTTAGACGGAGATGAGGCAAATCCATATGTTTTAAATGATTATTATGAGACCGAGAACGACGATTTTACAAAAGGTAAAATTCGATATCAATTTAGAGATTTGTCGCTAGGAATGCACACAGTTGTTTTTAAAGCATGGGATGTCTATAATAATTTAGTTACTGTTGAAATTCAATTTAATGCTGTTTGTGGTAGTGAGAATATTACTTTAGAAAGAGTGCTTAATTATCCAAATCCATTTGTGAGTTATACCGAATTTTGGTTTACCCACAACAGACCTTTTGAGCCTTTAGATGTTCAAGTTCAAATTTTAACCATTACAGGAAAACTAATCAAAACAATTAATCAACAAGTAATGACGGATGGTTTTTTGTGTAGAGATTTAAAATGGGATGGGAAAGATGATTTTGGTGATAAAATAGGTAAAGGAGTATATGTGTATAAGTTAACTGTCCGTTCAACTTCTACAGGTAATTCGGCAGAAAAATACGAGAAACTTGTAATACTATAATAAAATATTATATTTGTCTAATTAATTTACAATAAGAATGAAGAAAATAGCAGTTTTGTTAACTATATTAGTAACGAGCCAATTTTTAAAAGCCCAAGAAAGAGTAATTACTACAGGAGTTCCCTTTTTATTGATAGCTGCCGATGCTAGATCTGCTGGTATGGGAGATATGGGAGTTGCTACTTCTACTGATGCTTTTTCTCAACAACACAATCCTGCCAAATATGCTTTTTCATTGGATAAGCAAGGTTTTTCATTAAGTTATACACCTTATTTAACTAGTATTGCCAATGATATTTCTTTAGGTCAAGTTACTTATTTTAATAGAATTAATGAAAGAAGTGCTTTTGCAGGATCTTTACGTTTTTTTGGATTGGGAGATATTCAGTTAACAAATGCACAGGGAGAATTGCAAAACACTGTTTCGCCTAATGAATTAGCTTTAGACGGATCTTATGCCTTAAAATTAAGTGAACGTTTTTCTATGGCTGTAGGTGGAAGGTTTATTCGTTCGAATTTAAAAATCGCTACTGAAGGAAATGATGCTACTGCAGCTACTACTTTTGCAGTTGATATTGCAGGGTATTACCAATCTGAAGAAATTGCTTACAATGATTTTAATGGAAGATGGAGAGCGGGGTTTAATTTTCAAAATTTAGGTCCAAAAATTAACTATGATAATGATAAATTAGAAGAAAATTCTAACTTTATTCCTTCTAATATGCGTTTAGGTGCTGGTTTTGATTTTATTTTTGATGAATATAATAAAGTAGCAGTTTCTGCAGAAATTACTAAATTATTGGTGCCAACACCACCAGCAAGAGTGCAAGCATTAGATGCTAATAATGATGGAGATTTTGATGATGAAGGAGATATTTCTCAAGCTGATGCTGATACTGCTAATAGCAATGCTATAATTGATTATAGAAAGACAGGATGGGTTAGTGGAGTTTTCAAATCTTTTGGAGATGCACCGGATGGGTTTAGTGAAGAATTAAAAGAGTTTACCTATGCTTTAGGTGCAGAATATGCTTATCAAGATTCATTTTCTTTGAGAACAGGTTATTTTCATGAAAGTGAAACTAAAGGAGCTAGGAAATATTTTACTTTAGGAGCAGGATTTAAATACAATGCTGTTAAAATTGATGTATCTTATTTGTTCTCAGCATCAAAAGTTAGGAACCCATTAGAAAATACACTTCGATTTTCGCTATCATTTAATTTTGGTGATGGTTATGATGAATTATAATAATAACAAATAAAAAATTAAGTATCCAAATTCTATTCGAGTTTGGATTTTTTTTCCTTATATATGAAGCAAATTACATTTACAACTACATTCTCTGTTTATGATTCTTTAGAAGAACTTAAAGACCAAGATCAACAATTGATGCTGCAGGCAATTGAAGCAAGAAAAAAAGCTTATGCTCCTTATTCTAAGTTTAGTGTTGGGACGGCTTTGTTATTAGAGAATGGTGAAATTATTTTAGGTTCTAATCAAGAAAATGCAGCATATCCTTCAGGATTATGTGCGGAAAGAGTAGCTATTTTTTATGCAGGGGCAAATTATCCCGACACGAAAGTTTTAAAACTATTCATATCTGCAACACCACAAGATAGAGAATTAGAAGAGCCTATTCCGCCATGTGGTTCTTGTAGGCAATCTATCGCTGAATACGAAATGAAACAGGATTCTAATATTGAAATTTATTTTATGGGTTCCAAAGGGAAAGTGTATCATTCTAATTCATTAAAAAACTTATTACCTTTTTTATTTGAGAAAAAGCATCTATAACGATTTCGTTGATAAAAAATAACATATTCGTAATAAATAAAAGAAAATTGATAAGAATTAATTTTTTCAATAAGCTTCTATGTAGTATTTTTGCTTTTTGTAAAATTTTTCAAATTAAGTTTTTATCTTTTTTTGTAAAAAATCCAATTTAATTCATAAACAAATGAAACCAATAACAAAAGAAGTATACCTACAATGGTATGAAGATATGCAATTTTGGAGAAAGTTTGAAGATAAACTTGCTGCGCTTTACATTCAACAAAAAGTAAGAGGATTTCTACATTTATACAATGGACAAGAAGCGGTGTTAGCAGGTGCTTTACATGCCATGGATTTGTCTAAGGATAAAATGATTACAGCTTATCGTAATCACGTTCAGCCTATTGGTATGGGCGTTGACCCTAGAAAAGTTATGGCTGAGCTTTTAGGTAAAGCAACTGGAACTTCTCAAGGTTTAGGTGGTTCAATGCATATTTTTTCTAAAGAACATGGTTTTTATGGAGGTCACGGAATCGTAGGAGGTCAAATTCCTCTAGGTGCTGGTTTGGCTTTCGCTGATAAATATTTTGAAACAGGAGGTGTTACGATGACTTATTTTGGTGATGGTGCGGCACGTCAAGGTTCTTTACACGAAACGTTTAATATGGCTATGAATTGGAAATTACCAGTTGTTTTTATTGTTGAAAATAATGGTTATGCCATGGGTACTTCAGTGGAAAGAACTGCCAATCATACAGATATTTGGAAATTAGGTTTAGGATACGAAATGCCGTGTGGACCTGTTGATGGAATGAATCCTATCAAGGTTGCTGAAGCGATGCATGAAGCGATTGAAAGAGCAAGAAGAGGTGATGGTCCTACCTTTTTAGAAATGAAAACGTATCGTTATAGAGGGCACTCAATGTCGGATGCGCAACATTATAGAACTAAAGAAGAAGTAGAAGAATACAAAAAGATAGACCCTATAACTCAAGTTTTAGATATTATTAAAGAAAATAATTATGCTACTGAAGCTGAAATTGAAGCAATTGATAACCGAGTAAGAGATTTGGTTAGTGAATGTGAGCAATTCGCAGAAGAGTCACCGTATCCAGACTTGAATGTAATGTATGATGTAGTATACGAACAAGAAAATTATCCATTTTTACCTCATAAATTATAAGCACTATGGCAACAGTAATAACAATGCCTCGTTTAAGCGATACAATGACAGAAGGAACCGTGGCAAAATGGCTTAAAAAAGTCGGTGATAAAATTGAAGAAGGAGATATTTTAGCTGAAATTGAAACTGATAAAGCTACTATGGAATTTGAGTCTTTTAATGCAGGAACTCTATTGCATATTGGTATTAATGAAGGAGAAACTGCTGCTGTTGATTCTCTTTTAGCGGTTATTGGTAATGAGGGTGAAGATATATCTAAGGTTTTAAATACTACAAACGAATCAAAATCGGAAGTAGCATCAAATGATGTTGATAAAAAAGAAGAAGCTCCTGCTAAAACTACTGAATCTAAAGAAAGTGCTACATTGCCTGAAGGTGTAGTTGTAGTTACTATGCCAAGACTAAGTGATACTATGACGGAAGGAACAGTAGCTACTTGGCTAAAAAAGGTGGGTGATAAAATTGAAGAAGGAGATATTTTAGCTGAAATCGAAACAGATAAAGCTACCATGGAATTTGAATCTTTTAATTCTGGAACCTTATTACATATTGGAGTTCAAGAAGGTGAATCAGCACCAGTTGATAGTGTTTTAGCGATTCTTGGACCTGCTGGAACAGATGTTTCTGGTGTAGTTGCTAATCCTAAAGCTACTGATTCAAGCAGTACAAAAAAAGAGGAAGTTAAAGAGGATGTTAAAACAACAACTGCATCTGAAACGGCAACAACTCAAAATACTTCATCTACTTCTAATGGTAGAATTTTTGCATCGCCTTTAGCTAAAAAAATAGCAGAAGAAAAAGGAATTAATTTGTCAGATGTTAAGGGTTCAGGAGAAAACGGTAGAATTGTGAAGTCAGATGTAGAAAACTTTACTCCAAGTGCAGCTCATTCATCTGTTAGTGCAACTACTACTACAGATGCTGTTAAAGAAGCTTCTAGTACAGTAGCTGCTGTAAAACCATTTGTGCCTGCTGGAGAAGTGTACCAAGAAGAAGTTAAAAATTCGCAAATGCGTAAAGTCATCGCGAAGAGATTAGCAGAATCTAAGTTTACAGCACCACATTATTATTTAACTATCGAGTTAGATATGGATAATGCAATCGCGTCACGTGAAATGATTAATCGTATTCCAGATACAAAAGTATCTTTTAATGATATGGTCATTAAAGCAAGTGCTATGGCATTAAAGAAACATCCTCAAGTAAATTCTCAATGGAAAGAAGATGCTATGATTTTAAATCACCATGTGAACATTGGTGTTGCTGTAGCTGTTGAAGATGGTTTGGTTGTTCCGGTATTAAAATTTACGGATCAAATGACATTGACTCAAATTGGTGCCAATGTAAAAGATATGGCAGGAAGAGCGCGTGTGAAAAAAATTCAACCAGCTGAAATGGAAGGAAGTACTTTTACTATTTCTAATTTAGGTATGTTTGGTATTCAGTCATTTACATCGATTATTAATCAGCCTAATTCAGCCATTTTATCTGTTGGAGCTATTGTAGAAAAACCAGTAGTTAAAAATGGTCAAATTGTTGTTGGAAATACCATGACAGTTACGCTAGCATGTGATCATAGAACTGTTGATGGAGCAACAGGAGCTCAATTCTTACAAACGTTTAAAGCGTTTATGGAAAATCCTGTGACTATGTTAGCTTAATTAAGTTAGTAAAATTTATAATCCATATAGAAAAGGCACTAAAAATTTTAGTGCCTTTTTATTTTTAAAATTATGATAAGTTGTCTAACTAACACATCATCAAGAGTTCCGAATTTATCTTTGTAGTATTAAATACTACTATTGTGAAAAAAACACTTTTTATTTGGATTCTTAAATTAGTTGCTGTTATCATTTTATTGCAAACTTTATATTTCAAATTTTCGGATGCTCCAGAAAGTGTCTATATTTTTTCAACCTTAAATGCGGAACCTTTTGGAAGAATTGCATCAGGAATTATTGAACTCATTGCTTCTATTTTAATTTTAATACCAAGAACCACTTTTTTAGGAGCAGTTTTAGGTGTATTAACCATGTTTGGAGCTATTCTTTCTCATTTAACGCTTTTAGGTATTGAAGTACAAAATGATGGAGGAACTTTATTTGTTTTAGCTGTACTTACATTTATGGCTTGTTTGTTACTGGTGTATTTTTACAAAAATGACTTTGTTAAACTACGACAATTTCGAATATAATTTTTTCAATTCTTATACTTTAAAATCCTAGTTTTACTGGGATTTTATTATTTTTACGAAAATAAAAATAGGAATGAAAAAAATATGCTTTTTTATAAGCTTAGCTTTATTAGCTTGTAATGGTACAAAGTCAACAGTCTCAGGTGAATCTAATAGTATTTCTGAAAGCACAACTATAAGTGCAAAATATGTTGCAAAGCAAGAAGATGTTGCTAAGACATTACAGTTTTTAACATCAGATGATTTAGAAGGACGTAATACAGGAAGTGCAGGAATTGAAAAAGCAAGTTATTTTCTAGAGGGTATCTTTAAAAAGAATGGTGTGAAGCCCTATTTTAAAACCTACAGAGATACATTGAGTAACTACGATTTGCCAGCGTATAACATGGTAGGTTACATAGAAGGGAATGATCCAAAATTAAAAAATGAATTTGTAGTAATTGGAGCACATTATGACCATATTGGAAGAATACAAGCAGTAAATGGAGATGATATTGGAAATGGAGCCAATGATAATGCTTCTGGAACAACTGCTGTAACTGAAGTTGTAAAGTATTTTGCCAAATATAAAACGAATAAAAGAAGTATTATTTTTGCTTTCTTTTCTGCAGAAGAAAAAGGACTATTAGGATCCAAACATTTAGCAAAAAAATTAAAAGAACAAGATATAGACCTTTATTTTATGTTCAATTATGAAATGATTGGCGTTAAAATGAATAGAGAAGATATGTTGTTGTACTTAACAGGTTTTGGTAAAAGTAACATGGCAAAAAAGATGAATGAATACGCGGAAGAAAATTTGATAGGCTATATTCCAGCTGAAACACAATATCAGTTATTTAGAGCTTCGGATAATTATCCTTTCTATACTGAATTTGAAATACCAGCTCAAACGGTATCGACTTTTGATTTTGAAAATTTTCAATTTTATCACCAGCCAGACGATGAATTTGAGTTGATGGACACAGCACATATGACGAATGTGATTAATAAAACCATTCCTGTTCTAGAAAAAATGATGAATGCTGCTACTAAAGAAATTCAAATGAACAAATAATGAAGAAAGTTATCATTACAGGAACATCACGTGGAATTGGATATGAAATGGCGTTGCAATTCGCTCAAAATGGGCACCAAGTCCTAGCTGTTTCTAGAAAAACACCTAAAGCATTTCTTGAGAATCAAAATATAACTTGTTTAAGTATCGATATTGCAAATGAAGAAGAATTACTTCATGTTAAAGCATTTGTTGAGCATTCATGGAATAATCAAGTGGATATTTTAATCCATAATGCAGGATTGTTAATTGGTAAACCTTTTACAGAATTAACATCAGAAGATTTTGAGCAAGTTTACAAAGTAAATGTTTTTGCAGTTGCAGCTTTAACACGCATTTGTATTCCTTATTTAACAAAAGGGAGTCATGTAATTACGATTAGTTCTATGGGAGGTATTCAAGGAAGTATGAAGTTTCCAAGTTTAGCAGCTTACAGTTCCAGTAAAGGTGCTGTAATTACACTTTCTGAATTGTTAGCGGAAGAATATAAAGAGACAGGTATTGCTTTTAATGTTTTGGCTTTAGGAGCAGTCAATACAGAAATGCTACAAGAAGCTTTTCCAGGTTATCAAGCACCGCTTTCGGCAAGGGAAATGGCTGATTATGTTTGTAATTTTGCCTTAACGGGAAATAAATATTATAACGGAAAAGTATTGCAAGTTTCATCTACAACGCCTTGATTTGTAATGTTAGGAAATGAATAGAAAAAAAAGCTACTTAATATTAATCGTGCTATTGTTTTTTGGTGCTAAACAATATTTTCATTTTAGTGATTATTCGTTAGGATTGGTACAAGGAATGTTGCTTTTTATTTCTTTTAGCGCATTTTTTGTCATTTTTTTAGTGCTTTTGATAAAAGATTTATATGGGTATATAAAATTCAAAAAGAAAATTGATTTTATTCCTTTTGTCTTATTAGTACTGTTTTTAGTTTTAAGTTTATTCGGGTTTTCAAAAGTTGAAGAACCCTTTTTTTGGAAAAAAGAATTTTATAGAGGGAAATTAGTATATATAGAAAGTAAAGATGAAATTTATCTATATAAAAACGAAACTTTTGCATTTGTAATTTCTAAAATTGAACATAAAGAAATTGTTTGTGGAAAATTTAAAATAGTAAATGATACTTTGTTTTTATCGGAGTATAATTCAAGAAAAGTAGATAAAGTGTTTACAAATAAATATTTGTTTGTAAAAGATAGCTCATTAATAGCATTAGATGAGAAGAAATATTTAGATATTATAAAAGTGAAGTAGAATTGAGTGACGTTTTACAAAAATATTTGCCAGAACACGCAGTTCAACCTTGTTTTGAGTTAATCAAAAACAATCATGTTCATTTAAAAATTGTAAATGAACGCGTAACACGTCATGGTGATTATAGAAAGGATACAAATGGTTATCATCAAATTACAGTGAATGCCAATTTGAATAAATACCGCTTTTTGATTACTCTAATTCATGAAATTGCGCATTTAGTTGCCTTTGAAAAATTTGGAAGGTATATTAAACCACATGGAGATGAATGGAAACTCACTTTTAGACAGTTAATGTTACCTTATATCCGACCTGAGATTTTCCCAAATCAACTATTACCATTGTTAGCCCGCCATTTTAAAAATCCGAAAGCCAGTAGCGATACTGATGCTACTTTATCATTGGCATTAAAACAATATGATGCAAAAGAAACAGATAAGAATTATATTTTTGAAATTCCATATGGTTCTTACTTCAGAATTCATAACGGGCGTGTTTTTAAAAAAATTGCACTGCGAGTAAAACGGTATGAATGTATAGAGTTACAAACAGGAAGAATTTTTTTGTTTCAACCCAATGCAGAAGTGGAATTGGTTACCAATTAACACTATAAATGAAGCTAAAGTTTTGATTTTACTATTTTAATTTCAATTTTTGCAAGAATTTATTTAATTTATGTATTGCTATTCTTTAGCATTATTTTTTTAAGTATATTTAAAGTTATAAAAAGAACCCTTTAGGTACTATGAAAAACAATAATTATTACGCAATAATAATGGCTGGTGGAGTAGGTTCTCGTTTTTGGCCAGTAAGTACAAC
This sequence comes from Flavobacterium profundi, assembly GCF_006491645.1. Taxonomy (GTDB): domain Bacteria; phylum Bacteroidota; class Bacteroidia; order Flavobacteriales; family Flavobacteriaceae; genus Flavobacterium; species Flavobacterium profundi. The sequence goes on along the minus strand of NZ_VDCZ01000001.1, from coordinate 392,671 downwards.
CGATTTTCCAAAACAATTTCACGACATGCTAGGAACCGGTGAAACCTTAATTCAGAAGACTTTTTCTAGATTAAGCAAACTTATTCCCGCTGAAAATATTTTGGTGCTAACCAATGAAAAATACAATGCTTTAGTTTTAGAACAATTGCCCACTATGCAACCAGAACAAGTTGTACTGGAACCAGCGATGCGCAATACAGCACCTTGTATTTTATATGCTTCTATGAAAATAAAGAAGCAAAACCCAGAGGCTTTACTTATTGTGGCTCCTTCTGATCATTGGATTGAAGATGAAAATGCTTTTGTGCAAAACGTGAAACAATCGTTTGATTATTGCGAAACAAATAATGCACTAATGACGCTTGGAATTCAACCTACATTTCCTAATACAGGTTTTGGTTATATAGAATTTGATAAAACAAGTGCAACATCCGTTAAAAAAGTCTCTCAATTTAGAGAAAAACCAGATTATGAAACAGCTAAAGCATTTTTAGCCGCTGGGAATTTTTTATGGAATGGTGGTATTTTTATATGGAGTGTGTCTTCCATTATCGAGGCTTTTGAAAAATTTCAACCCGATATGAATGCACTATTTTTGTCGGGATTTGAAAGTTATAATACGTCAAGTGAAAAAGAATTCATTACTCAGAATTATGCTTTAGCAGAGAATATTTCAATTGATTATGCCATTTTAGAAAAAGCTTCTAATGTATATGTCTTGCCAGCTACATTTGATTGGAATGATTTAGGAACTTGGGGTTCTTTACATGAAAAGTTAGGGAAAGATGAAAATAATAATGCGATTGTAAATGCAACTGTTGTTTTGGAAAATGCATCAAATAATATAATTCGCGCTGAAGGAAAAAAATTAGTGGTTATTGACGGTTTAGATGATTATATTATTGTGGATAAAAACGATACTCTGTTAATTTATCCTAAAAGCAAAGAACAAGAAATAAAAGGCATTGTAAGTAAACTGCAATAAAATAAATATGGAAAATAATACGCCGTTAAATTTCTCAGAAATAGTAAAACAAATCAAACAATTTGTAGTTGGTATTTTTGATATATCAAGAGATTCCGATAAAACCAATACCATTGACGATATCAAGGCAGGAATTTACATGAAGGGTGCTGCGGCTTGGGTACTTATTTTCTCAATTCTAATTGCTTCAGTAGGTTTGAATACAAGTTCTACTGCTGTAGTTATTGGAGCCATGTTAATATCGCCTTTAATGGGTCCCATTTTAGGTATTGGCCTTTCCCTAGGAATTAACAATATTGATTTATTAAAAAAGGCGTTGAATAATTTTGCTGTCATGGTGATTTTAAGTTTACTGACTTCTTTTTTGTTTTTCAGTATTCCTATTTTCCAAAATGAAACTCAAGAATTAATTGCACGAACTTTCCCAGATGTACGGGATGTAATTATTGCGCTTTCTGGAGGTTTGTCATTAATTGTGGCGATTAGTCAACGCAATAAATTATTCAATGCAATTGCAGGTGTAGCAATTGCAACTGCCTTAATGCCTCCTTTGTGTACTGCTGGTTATGGTTTGGCTACTGGGAAATGGAATTTTTTCGGAGGGGCTTTATTCTTGTTTTCAATCAATACAATTTTTATTGCTTCTGCAACCTTTGTAGTCGTTCGTTTTTTGAAATTCCCTTACGAAGAATATGCTAATTCGAAACGTAGAAAATTGCTTTCAAGAGCGATTTCGTTAACGGCTTTAGCAATTCTTATACCAAGTGTATATATGTTTTATCTATTGTATAAGCGTTCTGATTTTAATCAGAAAGTAGATGCCTTAATTGAAGAATTAAAAACTGAAAAAGGGGTTTTAATTTTAGATGTGAAAAAAGATTATTCGAATAGACAAATTAATTTTGCCGTTATTGGTAAAAGTTTGTCAAAAAATGAAGTCAAAGAATTTGAGCAAAAAATGACACAGTTAGGATATGCTAATTGTGAATTTAAGGTTTTTCAAGACAATGGTAGTATCGAAACCATGACAAAAATGAAAGATATTGAGCAATCCTTTTTGTCAAACCAACAATTACTAGTCAAGAAAGATGCCGACTTACTGGATAAAGACCGACAAATATTTGATTTGAAAAACCAATTGACGGCTAAAAAAGCAACAATTATGTCTTTTGATCAAATTACAAAAGAGATGAAAGCATTGGATGCTACTATAGAAGAAGTTAGTTATGCTGAAAAATTGGTGACTAACTTTAGTAAAGTCGATACAATTCCTACTTTTGAAATCAAATGGAATACTAAAGTTGGAACCAAAACTAAAGCCGAAACCGCTCAAAAATTAGAGAATTGGTTAAAAACTAAATTGAAAGTCAAAAAAATGGAAGTTAAAGTCGATTAATTATTTATCGTCTTCCAAATACATTCTTCTTACTTTTTTGAATAATTCTGATGAATAAACAAAATCAGTTACCGCTTCATTATCTGTTTTGAAAATCTCTTTGTTAGAGCCTTCCCATTCTAGGAGACCGTTTTTTAAGAAGACAATTTTATCACCAATTTCCATCACCGAGTTCATATCATGAGTATTGATAATAGTTGTAATATCATACTCTTCTGTAATTTCTTTAATTAAATTGTCAATTACAATAGCTGTTTTAGGGTCTAAACCTGAATTAGGTTCGTCACAAAATAAATATTTTGGATTATTCACAATAGCTCTTGCAATAGCTACCCTTTTTTGCATTCCACCCGAAATTTCCGAAGGTTTTTTCGTATTGGCATTAATTAATTTAACGCGATCAATTACAAAATTGACACGTTCTTTTATTTCTGCAGCTGTTTTTTTGGTAAACATTTTTAAAGGGAAACCAATATTTTCCTCAACCGTCATACTGTCAAATAGCGCACTTCCTTGAAATACCATGCCTATCTCTGTACGAAGTTCTCGTTTCTCATCGTCTGTTAAATTCGAATACACACGACCATCAAATTCAATCGTTCCCGCTTCTGGAGTATGAATGCCTAATAACGATTTTAAAAACACTGTTTTTCCTGAACCACTTTGCCCAATAATCAAGTTGGTCTTTCCAGAATCGAAAGTAGTTGTAATTCCTTTTAGTACTTTTTGATCTCCAAAAGTCTTCTCTAAATTCTTTACTTCTATCATGAGCTTAAAAGGAGTTGTGTTAAAATATAGTTCATTAAAATAATAACCACTGAAGTCCAAACAAAGGCTACGGTACTAGCTTTCCCTACTTCAAGCGCTCCACCTTTCATGTAAAAGCCGTGAAACGAAGGTATAGTAGCTAATATTAAGGCAAAAACTATCGTTTTTATAAAAGCATAGGTAATGTGAAAAGGAATGAATTCGGTTTGAATTCCTTGAATAAATTCGGCACTGGAAGTAAAACCACCATATACACCAGCAATATAACCTCCAAAAACACCTAAAAACATACTCAATCCAATCACAAAGGGATACAATAACAAAGCAATTATTTTTGGGAAAACCAAATAATTTAAAGAATTTACTCCCATTACTTCTAAAGCATCAATTTGTTCTGTAACACGCATGGTTCCTATACTTGATGTAATGAAAGAGCCCATTTTTCCAGCCATAATTACTGAAATAAAGGTTGGTGCAAACTCTAAAATTACCGATTGCCTAGTGGCAAAACCAATTAAATATTTTGGTATTAAAGGATTGGTTAAATTCAATGCTGTTTGGATGGCTACAACTCCACCTACGAAAAAAGAAATGAAAGAAACAATCCCTAAAGAATCTATTATTAAATCATCAATCTCTTTAAATATTAGTTGTTTCATCATGCTCCATTTGGTAGGTTTGTTAAAAACCTCTTTCAACATAATGAAATACCTTCCTATTTGGGATAAATAACGAATTAGCATCATGGTTTATAAATATCTGCTAAAATAATAAGAAGTTGTGAGTTGTAGGCGATAAGTTGTAAGTTTTTTTGAGCGTTCCCTTTCAGGTCGTGCTGTACACTGTATCTTTCGCTCCCTTTCATGTAGCAAAAGGATGCCGTTTCCATCACTAACGCAATTTCCAATATCAATCAAAAATTTTTTCTTTCATCTTTTTCCAACGATAGTTTCTAATAAACTGCGCTTGGTCTGAGGTAACTAATAATTCTTTTTTGGCTTTTTTGGCTTTCCAAAACCCTTTCATATAATCTAGAAATAATAAAGGTTTTCCTTTTCGTAAAGCCAATTTTAAAGAGGCTATAGCAGTAATTAAAAAACCATATCCTAAACTGTAAAAAGCTTCGCCTTGTTTGTAACGAGACGCTTTGTTGTAATTGGCTCCTGTAGGTTTTAAATGTTTTACCTGTAAGTTTGGATTGGTTACTACTTTCCAGTTGTAATATTTACAAAGTAACTCGTCTACTGTATCCCAACCCATAGCGGGTTTTAAACCACCTATTTCTTTAAAAGTATTTTTGCGATAGGCTTTAAAAGCACCTCTAATATGATCTTTGTCGGTTAGATTTTCTAAAATCCAAGTTCCATTACGTTCAATATAAGCAAAGCCACCTGCCATACCAATGGTATCATCGGCTTTAAAATGTTGGATTATGGTCTCAAAATAATGGGGAGGAAAAATCAAATCAGCATCTGCTTTAACTAAGACGTCGTAGTCATTTGAAATAAATTGCAACCCAAAATTAAACGCGTTAATTACTTTACTTCCTGGTAAATGAATGGCTTCTGATTGTATGGTAACAGAAGAAATAATATCTGGATAAGTAAAACAAAATTGATCGATAATTTTTTGAGTACCATCTGTAGAAGTATCATTCACTACCAAAATGTTTTTTGGAGGTAAGGTCTGATTAACTAATGATTCCAATGTTTTTCCTATAAATTGCTCTTCATTATGAGCAGGAATAAGTATCTGATATTTCATTATGCGTTTTTCTATAGACTAATTACTAACTGCTAATCACTACTTTACTCTTTCTGCATATACCAAATAATATCTTGGTGTAAAAAAACGTAATAAAGGTCTAAAACCTATCTTTTTTACAGGATGCGTAAATTGAATTCGATCTATAATTTTAAACCCTGTTTTTTCCAGCAACCAATCAAGTTGCCAGTCTTCAAATTCATGATAATGTCTGTCCCAAGGATCCGTTTTGCTTCTGTATGCTGCTGAAAACCATAAGCGCATCGGAATAGAAATTAAAATTTTGTCACAAGTAACATTTTCTAAAACGGTATAAGGATTTAGTAAATGTTCAAAGATTTCAAAAGCCGTAAAAACACTGTACGTCTCATTTTGTAAGGTAGTTTGATCTTTATCTACATCTTCACCTTTGGTATTGATAACAGTATACCCATTGGCTTGCATAATCTTAGAAAAAGGATTGGGTACTCCTAAATCCAATATAGTTTCAGAAATAGTAATATGTTTTTTTAGAAATTCTAAAGTAAGTTTAAAGCGCTTATTGGGATAGGTTTTCTCGTACATAATTTTATGAGGAACAGTTTTATTTTGTTCATGAATTTAAAAATATTCGCTGTAAAGTTACAAAGAATTCAATGCTTTTAAAATGATTATTATAGCAACTTCTTTTTTTGTATTTTTAAACCTATCAAATACTTCAAAAATGAAAAAAATAATTTCTGTTATCTTGCTTTTGACTGTCACGATTGCATGGGCTCAAAATAAAACAATTATACGCTGCGGAAAATTTGTGGATGTAAAAAAGGGTACCATTTTAAATAATATAAATATTGTTATAGTGGGTGATCGAATTGAAAGTGTAACCGATAAAAAGGTAACAGTTGGTAAGAACGACACTTTTTTGGATTTGTCTACTAAAACAGTTATGCCAGGTTTAATAGACATGCATGTGCATTTGGAGCATGAAACGAATCCCAAGCAATATTTGGAAGAATTTACATTGAACGAAGCGGATATTGCGTATCGTTCCGTAGGTTATGCTGAGAAAACTTTATTAACCGGATTTACAACAGTTAGAGATTTAGGTGGAACCAATGTTAATATTTCACTTAGAAGAGCTATCAATGCAGATTTAGTAAAAGGACCAAGAGTGTTTACAGCTGGAAAATCAATAGCTTCTACTGGTGGACATGCCGATCCTACGAATGGTTATCGAAGTGATTTAATGGGAAATCCAGGTCCAGAATCAGGAGTGGCTAATGGTGTTGATGAATGTGTAAAGGCAGTAAGACAACGTTATAAAGATGGAAGTGATTTAATTAAAATAACAGCTTCAGGAGGTGTTTTAAGTGTAGCAAAAAGTGGAGAAAATTCTCAGTTTACGATTGAAGAAATTCGAGCTATTGTAAGTACTGCTAATGATTATGGGTTTAAAGTAGCGGCACATTGTCATGGAGAAGAGGCTATGAAAAGAGCGGTTATTGGTGGGGTTCATTCTATTGAACACGGAACGTATATGAGTGAAGAAGTTATGCAATTGATGAAAGAACATGGAACGTATTTAGTACCTACGGTAACGGCTGGAAAAGCAGTAGGACAATTTGCTAAAATTCCGAATTATTATCCAGAAATAGTGGTTCCAAAAGCGTTGGCCATTGGTCCTAAAATTCAAAATACTTTTGAACGTGCTTATAAGTATGGTGTAAAAATAGCCTTTGGAACCGATGCAGGAGTGTTTGCACATGGAGACAATTGGAGAGAATTTATTTACATGCATGAAGTTGGGATGCCTTTTATGGAAATTTTAAAAACAGCAACTTTAAATGCATCTGATTTGTTAGGACAATCCGAAAATTTGGGTGCTATAGAAAAGGGAAAATTGGCAGACATTATCGCAGTTGATGGTGATCCTACTAAAGATATAGAAGTAATGGGAAAGGTTACATTTGTTATGAAGAGTGGTAAAGTGTATAAAAATGAATAAAAAAAGGGGGTTGTAACTAGCAACCCCTTTTTTATTTTACATTCGATATACAATGGCATTAATATTCATTCCAGCACCTACAGATGCAAAAATAATAACATCTCCTTTTTTTAGTTCGTGTCCTTCTAATTTACCTTTAGTTAGTAAGTCATATAAAGTAGGTACTGTGGCTACACTTGAATTGCCTAATTTATGAATACTCATTGGCATCACTCCATCAGGAGGTGTTTTTTTATATAATTTGTAAAAACGATGAATAATAGCTTCATCCATTTTTTCATTAGCTTGATGAATCAATACTTTTTTTACTTCATCAATTGCAATTCCGCTTTCATTTAAACAAGCAGCCATTGCTTTGGGAACATTACTTAATGCAAATTCATAAATTTTACGACCGTGCATTTTAATATAGCGTACATCAGGGTCATGTGTCTTATTAAATGAATTTCCAAAAAACAAATAGTAGGCTTCATCATATGTAAAACTAGCACTTTCATGCGCTAAAACACCACCTTCTTCCTTTGTGGCTTCAATAATGGTTGCTCCAGCACCATCGGAATAAATCATAGAATCTCTATCGTGTAAATCTACGACTCTAGAAAGTGTTTCTGCTCCAATAACCAAGCATTTTTTTGCCATCCCCGATTGAATGAAAGCTTTGGCTTGGATAACACCTTCAATCCAACCAGGACAACCAAAAAGCATGTCGTAAGCAACGCATTTTGGGTTTTTAATACGTAAATCAAATTTTACTCTTGTTGCTAAACTGGGTAACGTATCTGCTTGTATGGCTCCATTTTTTACATTGCCAAAATTATGAGCAAAAATGATATAATCAATGGTTTCAGGATCTATTTGAGCATCTTCTATTGCTTTTTTTGCGGCAATTGTAGCAATGTCAGAAGTGTTCAAGTCAGAAGTAACATAGCGTCTTTCTTGAATGCCGGTTATCTCTAAAAATTTTTGAGCAACAACATCATTAGGATGTGGAAATGGAGTTCCATCATCATTTAGGAAAACGTGCTTTGCAAAATCAATATTGGATACAATTTCGGTAGGAATATAACTTCCAGATCCAGTTATTTTTATATTCATGGTGATCTATTGGGTTAACAGTACGAAATTATAGATTATTTCTTAAAAAGTATCTAAAACGTTATAGTTATTGTAATAAATTATGAAATTATCAAAATAGGCTTTAAAAATTATGATATTGTTATTGTCATATGGTTTAATAGGTCTATTGTCGGAAAATATATAATTCGTAAGGACTAAAAACTATCGATTTCAGAAACTCAAAACGCATTTTTAAAAGTTTATAGTTAAAAGTAATTCGTCAAAACTGTATTTTTGAAGGAATAAATCGATGAATGAAAAATAAACTACTTTTTTTTCTATTACTAACATATGCCTGCTTTGCACAACAACCTTCGCATATTATAATTGGTGAAGAAGAGTTAGCGGGTGTGAATATCTATAGTATCATTCAAGATGAGGATAATACTGTTTGGTTATCTACTAATAATGGTTTGTATCACTATGATGGCTTGCATTTTAATGTTGTCTCTAGTGCAATTGTTAAAGATTTGTCGCTTTTTGGTTTAACCAAAGACAATAATGGAATGATTTATTGTTACAATCTCAGCGGACAAATTTTTAGAATTGTCAATGGGGAGTTAGAATTGTATTGGCAAATTCCAAAGGAATATATTTCCAGCGTTATTTACATAAGTTTTGATACTGATAATGCACTTTTAGTATCTGTTAATGCCCTATTAAAGGTGAAAAAAAATAAGCAAGTTGAGTTAATTTATAAGTACCAAAAGGAGAGTGCTTGTCAAATCGTAAAGAATGCACAAGGAGAATTATTTTTCTCTGAAAACCAAAAGCTTTTTCTGTATTTTAATAATCAATTAAAAGTAATTGAAACAGAGTTGCCTCAAATATCTAATAACCTATTAAAACCTGAAATTACCTATACGAATGATATCGCGCTATTTGTAAACTTAGAACCAAAAGCATTAGTACAACAGGAAAAAGAGTATACTGTTGTTGATTTTAATGTTTGCAATGATAAGTCAATACATTACTCGGCTATACTTTCTAAAAAGAAGGATTTGGTTTGGCTCACGAGTTCTAAAAATGGGGTGTATTGTTTTACTTTAAATGGAGATCCATTATATAACAACAAACTTTTATTTAAAGATTATTTTATATCCTCTTATTTAGAGGATACCGAAGGCAATTTTTGGCTGTGTACTTTTGGGAAAGGAATTGTATTAATTCCGAATTTAAATGTAATTGATTATACAAATAATGATTTGTTAGAAAAAGACGATCTAAAGAAAATTACAAAAAAAGGCAACAATATTTATTTTGGAGGTACCAAAGGAACGATATATAAATTAAATAAAGACGACATTAAAATTGAACTTAAAAATCAGAAAAAGATTGAGTTTTTAAAATATGTACCTAAGTCAGATTTCTTTTTTGTAAACGGTCAAATTTACGATGGAACGCATCTTAATTTTTTAGCGAGTAATAATTATAATAAATATGATTTTTTTCAAAACCAGCTTTCCGATTCTATTTATTTTGTGACGCGTTCAGGATTGTATTATTTAGATGAAAAGCTAAATGGGCAAAATTTAAATTATAGTGTGAGAAGTTATGCGGTATTCAATGATGAAATAAATAAAATACTTTGGATAGGTTCTTCTACAGGATTGGAAATTTTTAAAAATAAAACTTTTTCTAAGCTTAAAGTAGATGGGCAAACGGTTTTTGCATCTCATATAATTAGAGTTGAAAATCAAGTTTGGGTAGCTTCTTCTAGTGGGATTTTAATATTTGAAAAAGACAAATTAATAAGTAAAATTACAACTAAAAACCAACTTTTATCTAATAATGTTTTAAAACTTGTATATGACAAAGGTTCTGTTTTTGTTTCTACCAATGAAGGTTTACAAAGGTATGATTTGAAAAAAAAGACGTTTAAAAACTTTACTAAATCGGAAGGCTTATTGTCTAATGCTATTTTCGATTTTGAAATTTTGGATAACCAAATCTACGTAATTACCTCTAAAGGAATTCAGAAATTTAATTTTGATGATATCAGTGATTCCCGAAGTTTACCAACCCTTAAAATTGATAATGTAATTGTAAACGGATTTAAAAAAATTGGAACCAATGAATTTTTGTCTTCTGCTGAAAATAACATAGAATTTAGCATATTTTCAGTAACACATAAAGATAAAAGGAATTTGAAATATGTATATCAATTGAAAGGATATGATGAAAATTGGTATACAACCGATTATAATAACAATACTATAAAATTTACAAAACTACCAGCTGGGAAATATGAGTTTAGAGTAAAGCTTAAAGATGATTCGCAAGTTTCCAATCAAATGGAAACCTTTTGTTTTGAAGTGGAAACGGTTTTTTGGAAAAAATGGCAATTTATAGTGGGTGCAATTCTAGTAATCACTTGTAGTGTGGTAATGTATTATAGAACGCGAATTCGCTATTTGATTCGTAAAAAAAATGAGGAAATTGAAAAAGAAAAATACATACAAGAGCTAAATAAATCTAAGCTTACAGCTTTAAAATCACAGATGAATCCTCATTTTATGTTTAATGCATTAAATAGTATTCAAGAGTTTATATTGCAAAATAAAAAAGAATTAGCATCCAATTATTTAGGAGATTTTGCCGATTTAATGCGAAGCTATTTGCAGTACAGTCAAGAAGATTATATTACGCTTAGAGATGAAATAGAAACCTTAGAGCTGTATTTGAAATTAGAAAAAGTGCGTTTTGAAAATGAGTTTGATTATCAAGTTAGTTATAAAGAGAGTTTGGATATCGATAGCATACAAATACCTTCTTTTTTAATTCAACCTTTTGTGGAAAATGCAATTAAACATGGCTTGTTACATAAAGAAGGTGCAAAACATATAGACATTGAGTTTGTTCTTGAAAAAGGAACAGTTCTAAAATGCATCATTACAGATAATGGAATAGGAAGAAAAGCCAGTCAAGAAATTAATAAAAATAGAAAACATAAATCATTTGCAACGGAAGCGAGTCATAACAGATTGCAATTGTTAAATCAAAATATTGGTCAAAAAATTGGATTAGAAATTGAAGATTTATTTGACGAAGATAATCGGTCTTTGGGAACCAGAGTTGTAGTAACTATTCCAATTTTAAATTAAAAATAGATTAAAATAAAAGCATAATGAAAGTTGTAATTATTGATGATGAAAGTAAAGCGAGATCGCTTTTGCATACTATTATAAGTGAATATTGCAGTGAAATTGAAGAAATCTTTCAGGCAGAAAATCTATTAAAAGGTATAGAAATCATTAAGAAAGAAGACATAAGTATTGTTTTTTTGGATATTGAAATGCCACAACATTCCGGTCTTCAGTTATTCGAATTCTTAGATATTAATGATATTACGTTTGAAGTTATTTTTACAACGGCTTATAGTGATTATGCCATTCAAGCGTTTGAATTTTCAGCAATCGATTATTTATTAAAACCGCTTCGCCCTAATAAAGTGAAAGAAGCTGTTGAAAAGGCAAAAAAAGCACTCGAACAAAATCAGGTGCAACAACGCTTAACAGAGCTCAAAAAAGCACTGTCCTCTGAGAAATTTAACAAATTGGCTTTGCCCGTGGAAGATGGTGTTTTGTTTGTAAAATTGGAAGATATTTTTCTTTTAGAAGCAGATAGTATGTATACCCAATTTTATCTAAAAAATGATAAGAAAATGCTCATTAGTAAACCGTTAAAGTATTTTACAGATTTGCTGGAAAGTAAAGATATGTTCTATAAACCTCACCGTTCTTATTTGGTTAACTTACAATATTTGCAAAAATTAGTTAAGAAAGAAGGAACGTATATTGAACTAGAAAATAAATTTTTAGTGCCAGTGTCTAAAGATAAAAAAGACGAACTTTTAAAAATTATTAGCGAACTAAATTAACCCTGCATGAAACACTTTTTTGAGAATAACCGACTTGAAATAACCTTGTTTGTTTTATATACTTGCATCGCTTTATTTTTGTTTTCCATTATGTTCTAATGTTTTAGAAGTTGATATACTCCATTCAGAAGTTGACGTTTTTAGCGACATTCATAAGAGATTATTTTTGATGTAAAATTAAATTTACTTGATTATGAAAAAAATTTTACTAACAGCATTTCTTTTTACTGCATTCTATGGTTATAGTACTGTATATTATGTAGATGCTTCAAAACCTAATAATAATCTAAACGGGTTGTCTTGGGCAACTGCTAAAAAGGATTTGCAAGAGGCATTAAACCTAGCAGTTACAGGAGATGAGATTTGGGTAAAACAAGGTACTTATTATCCAACTAAGAATTTTACAAATAATCCTTCTCCATCTGATTTAAGAACTAGAAACTTTCACTTTAATACAATGGGAATAAGTCTTTATGGCGGTTTTATAGGGAATGAAACGGATAAAGACCAAGCTGATCCAGAAAATAATAGTACAATTTTAAGTGGAGATTTTAATAACGATGACACTTTAGATACTACTGGAAGTACACTTTCTGGTTTTGCAAATACCAATGAAAACGCATATCATATTTTAGTAGTAGCATCAGTTACAGCACCTTGTGAAATAAATGGGTTTACTTTTAAAGGAGGTCAAACAACTATGAGTGGTACTGTAAGTGATTCTTTCTTAGGAAACACAATTTATAGAAGCTCTGGAAGTGCAATAAATTTTGCAGGATCAAATGTTTTCGTGAAAAGATGTAAATTTCAAAAAAATGTTTCTCTGTATGGAACATTATGTTTAAATAATAGTTCCAATGTTACTGTAGATAATTGTTTGTTTGATGATAATTTTGGAATATGGGGAGGCGCTATTAACAATCAAGGAGGAACAAGAATAGATTGTAGAAATTCAACTTTTCACAATAATAGAAGTTCAACTGCTGGAGCTATTTGGATTAATTCAGGCTCAAATAATAATTTAATTTATAATTCTATTTTTTGGAATAATTCTAAAAATGGTAGTACAACCACTACTGGTGCAGAAATCTCAAGTAGTGGTATTCTTAATGTGTATGATTCAATATTACAATCTTTTACTGGTGGAACTAATAATTTATTAGCAAATCCTTTGTTTGTAGATGCTAACACAAGTGATTTTAGACTACAAACGGGTTCACCAGCTCTAGATTCGGGAAATAATAATTGGGTTTTAGCTACAACAATTACTGATATTGCAGGTAATACTAGAATTCAGAATACTACAGTTGATAGAGGAGCTTATGAAGGTGAAGTTTTGTTGAGTACTAAAGATTTTGATAATTATCTATTTTCTCTTTATCCTAACCCTGTAAAAAACATATTAACAGTGGAATCGATAGAAGATTTAGAAGAAATCACTATTTATACACTTACAGGACAAATAATAGCCATTCCACAAGTAAATAATACAATTGATATGTCCGAATTACCAAAAGGATACTATTTCATAAAAGCATCTACTGTAACAGGTAAGATAATGACTAGTAAGGTAATGAAAGAATAATTTGTTTTTTTAAGTTTAATTTGAAAGCGACTCTTGAGTCGCTTTTCTGTTTAGAAGCCCAAATAATTCATTCAGAAGTTGGTGCTTTAATTTGTTGTTTACCAAAGCTACATTTGACTTAAAATTCTAAAATACTTTATTATGAAAAAAATACTACTGTTCCTTTCTTTAGTCGCTTTCTATTTTGCAAATGCACAAACGCCTAATTATGCTTGGGGAAGAATGTTTGGAAACAACCAAAATTTATATGTCTATGATAATGCTACTGATGCCAATGGAAATGTCTATTTAACAGGTGAATATTCTGGTACGGTTGATTTTGATCCAGGAGCGGGGACTTTTAATCAAACCGCTAATGCAACTGGAGGTAGGGATATTTTTATTTTAAAATTAGATGCGTCTGGTGCTTTGAGCTGGGTACGAACGTATGGTGGTACAGGAATTGATTTTGGGCAAAGAATAGCAATAGATAATTCGGGAAATATTTATGTGGGTGGCCGTTTTCAAAATGCAGTAACATTTACTGGTTTTGGAGGCTTTAGTAGTAATGGTGGTTATGATGGTTTTTTGTTGAAAATGGATACAACAGGAACACTACAATGGGTGCTAGATCTTTCTGGTGGCGGAACTGAAGGTTTTTAGGTATTACTACTGATGCTTCAGGAAATATTTATACAGCTGGCTTCTTTAATACAGCTTCTGCAACTCTTGGAGGATTGAATAGCACATTTACTACCTTAACAAGAGCAGGTGCTTCAGCAAATTATGATTTTTTTGTAGCTAAATACAATTCGAATGGAGAAAGAATGTGGTCAAATGCTACAGGAGCAGGTTATGATGAAATTCCTTATGGTATTGCTCTTACAGATGATGATAAAGTAGTAACAGTGGGTAGTTTTATAGGTACCTCAGTAGATTTTAATCCAGGTGTTGCAAGCAATTTATTGTATAGTAACAGTAATTCAACATCAACTGGATTTATTCAGGTATTAGAAGCAGGGAATGGTAATTTTTCTTGGGCAAGATCATTGGGTTCTTCATCAAATGATACTGTTTTAGATGTAGCTTCTGCCAATAATAACATTTATGTAACGGGTTATTTTGCAGGACCTCAAGCTGATTTTAATACAACTGGTTCCGGTGGTGGAGATATATTGAACCGAACAGGAAGTATCGATTCTTTTGTGGCTAAATATACTTCTTCTTCCACATTCGTTTGGGTGAAACAAATTAGAGGCACAACTGGTTCCGATAATAGAGGTTCAAGTATTGCCGTAAAAGGAAACCCAGAGCGTGTATACACTACTGGGACGTTTACGAGCTTAGTATATTTAAATCCTACCTCAAGTGCTTCTATTTCTAGTTTTGGAGCGAAAGACTCTTACATTGCCAGTTATGATGATGCAGGAACTTATTTGTGGGGTGGCAGTTTAAAATCTATGGATAACGATGATGCATGGGGAATTTCAGTAGACGATAATTATAATGTGTATATGTCTGGGTATACGGCAAGTGGAAACTTTGCGATAAATCCTTTTTCAAATAGTACAGTGCCTAATAACAGTACAACAGGGAATGACGTTTATGTTATTAAATTAGAACAACCCAATGCTTGTATTGTAACTATTCCAGATGCCAATTTTAAAAATTATTTAGTTAACAATACAGCCATTAATACCAATGGAGACACTGAAATTCAATGTGGTGAAGCACAGGCATTCACTGGCACAATTGATTGTTCTTCCAGTTCAATTTCTGACATGACAGGTATTGAAGCATTTACCTCATTAACAAGCTTACTATGCCACAATAATGCTATTGGAACTTTAAATGTGAGTACGCTTACCGCATTGACTAATTTGGAATGTTTTCAAAATTCGTTAACAGCTATTGACTTATCTAATAATACCGCATTAACGCTACTTAATATTCGATATAATCAACTTACCAGTTTAAACGTATCAAATAATGCAAACCTAACCTATATTGGTTGTCATTATAACCAAATTACTTCTTTGGATCTAAGTAATAATACGCAATTGACTGAGCTATATTGTAACGATAACAACCTTTCAACATTAAATGTGAATAATACAAATAATGCGAATTTTATAGGATTTAATGCTACTAACAATTCTAGTCTAACTTGTATTCAAATTGACGCTGCTTTTACACCGCCATCCAATGGAACTTGGGTTAAAGATGTAACAGCGAGCTATAGTGATGATTGTGCAGCATTAGGTAGTGATGATTTCGAAATTACTTCACTAATCTCTGTATATCCCAATCCGGTACAAAATAGAGTAACAATTCAGTCCAAGAAAGAACTGGAGCGCATTGAATTGTACACTCTTTCAGGACAAAAAATACCAATGAATATAATTGATAACAATATGGATATGTCTCTTTTATCAAATGGTTTGTATGTGTTAAAGGCAACAACAATAGACGGTGATGCGATTGTAAAGAAAATAATAAAACAATAATAAGTGATTCATTAAAAACAAGTTTAATTTAAAAATAAATAAAAATGAAAAAAATAATTTTTGTATGGTTTCTTATGGGGTTAATTTTAGTGTCATGTTCTAAAGATGATGATACAGCAACTACTACTGAAGATTTTTCAAAATACCATGCTACATGGATATTAAGTTCCAAAAAAGATGCAGACGATAATGCAATAGCAATCTCGTTATGCGAAAATGGGCGAAATAATATAGTGTTAGATGCGAATGGGAATGGTTCTTTTACAATAGGAAATACCATATATAATGGGAATGGTTTTGTTTGTGGAGAAAGTACAGAGACCTATCACTATACTATTGCAAATTCAAAAATGGAATTCAAAAATTTAGATGAGACCTATAAAATGACGTATGAAATCATAAGTATAAATGAAACTACTCTAGTGGTAAAAAAGATTTCAGTTACAACTAATGGAACAGAAACTACAATTACAAATACCATAACTGAAACGTATACCAAACTAAATCTTTCAAATATATAAATCAAAACGGAAGAATTTTATCGTGTTTATTTTATAGATATGTTTTGAAAAACAACTCCATTAGGGGTTGTTTTTTTATCCACAAATTGCGATTTGTAATTTCTAAATAATGAAACCATTACAATAAATCTATGTTCTTAGTTAAATTTTATTTTTTTTAAAAATAGCAAACAACAATAAATCAGTTATTTGATTAATTATATTTCGGTAAAAATGTTAAAATGAAATACTATTGATAAGGAATCGTGTTTTTTGGTACATAACTTGTAATGTTTTGGAATTATAAACAATTAATTTCAAAAACATGAATGCAAAAAATCAAATTAGTATCGAAATTCCACAGGCGGTAATTGATACAGTAACACAAAAACTACAAGAGTGTAAAACAGCCTTATCTCCTTATTTACAAGGTTTAACAATGGAAGAACGTATTTCTTTATTTAAAATGGGAGACAAAACTGTCGCTACTGTTCAAAAAACAAAATCTTATGTAGATACCAATCCAGAATTTGTTCCTTCTTATATGGATAAAGATGAATTTCTAAAAGATGAAGCCGTTGTAACTGTTTTAAATCCTATTTTGAATCTAGCGAATCAATTAGCTACTGATGTAAACGATACCATGATGCTAGCTGGAAGTGAAGCATTACAAGCAGCTATGTTATATTATGGTCAGGTTAAAGAAGCAAATAGCAAAGGAATTGTTACAGCAAAACCTATTTATGAAGATTTAAGCCAACGATTTATTAAACGAGGTAAAAAAATCAATACGAATAAGGCAGAATAAACATTGCAATGCTTCAAGAAAAAAGACTCCAATAAAAGGGGTCTTTTTTTATGCGTCTTGTAAAAAGCTGTTTTAGGTACTCTTTAAGGTAGTAGTGCTAAACGTTTAGTTCATTGAAAGAAGCTAAAAGCTATTCGGTAGAACCTAAAAGCTTTAAAAAATAACCTTTGAGCAATTCCTTAGAACCAAAAAGGTATTCGAAAGAAGCTTTATGCTTTAAATTAGAATCAAAAAGCTAGTATGAAGAAGCTAAAAGCTGTTACTTATAACCCTAAAGCTTATAATGATATCCTTTTTGCAAGTAGGTAAAAGCGAAAAGCTATTCCGAAGAAGCGTTGCGGTATTTATGAGGTTACAGGAGCTGCTTTTTTATTACAATTTAATTTGCATTACCGTTGCCATACTTAAAGCGTTCGTTTTCATTTGTTCAGCTACTTTTCCTTTAAAATGAGCATCGATAGTTGTGTAAAAATGATGGAGCCAAATATCGAAATGCGTTTTTGTAAAGGCATGTTTGTAATGTACCTCTTTATGCATTTGGAACATATTATTGGTATAACCACCTTTCATAAACAAAGATTGCTCCCAAAAAGTGGCTAAAACTTCAAAATGATGCGGTAAATGTTGGTCGGTGTGTGTTATTTTGGTAAAGAAAAAATTTATTTCATCATCCGCTAAAAGTTTGTCATAAAATTGTTGCATAAGGAACAGAAGATCTTCTCTAGTGGCTATGTCTTTCATATTCATAGTATAAAAATAAAAAAGGGTAGGGCTAAAAAAAAGTCATTTCGAAGAAAAAGAGTTTCTTATGAGATAAAGAGCACTCAACTTCGTTCGAAATGACAATTATAAGTATGGGTGACGGTCTAATTTTAATTATTTAGTCACCATTTGCTATTTTACATATACGCTTCAATAGGAGCACAACTACATACTAAATTTCTATCACCATACGTTTCATCTACACGACGTACACTTGGCCAAAATTTATTTTCAGCAATGTATTCCAATGGATAAGCTGCTTTCTCTCTTGTATAAGGTAAACTCCAAGTATCAGCAGTTAACATTGCTAAGGTATGCGGTGCATTTTTTAGAACATTGTTAGGTTCTTCTGCTGTTGCTTCCTCAATTTCTTGACGAATGGCAATCATGGCATCACAAAAACGGTCTAGTTCCGCTACATCTTCAGATTCTGTTGGTTCTACCATTAAAGTACCTGCTACTGGGAAAGAAACCGTTGGAGCATGGAAGCCATAATCCATTAAACGTTTTGCAATATCTGTAACTTCTATACCTTTTGCTTTAAATGCTCTACAATCTAAGATCATTTCGTGAGCGGCTCTTCCTTTTTCACCTGAATATAAAATAGGGTAGTGTGCTTCTAAACGTGCTTTCATGTAGTTGGCATTTAAAATCGCATATTTAGTAGCATTGGTTACACCTTCAGCTCCCAACATACAAATGTAGCCATACGAAATTAAGCACACTAAAGCAGAACCATAAGGTGCTCCAGAAATAGCAGTAATTGCCTGTTCTCCACCAACTGCTACAAATGGATTGCTTGGTAAGAATGGTAATAGTTTTTCGTTTACACAAATTGGGCCTACTCCAGGACCTCCACCACCATGAGGAATAGCAAAGGTTTTATGTAGGTTTAAGTGACAAACATCGGCACCAATAGTAGCAGGATTGGTTAATCCTACTTGAGCATTCATGTTGGCACCATCCATATATACTAAACCGCCATTATCGTGAATAATTTGAGTAATTTCTTTAATGGCACTTTCAAATACACCATGTGTAGAAGGATAGGTTACCATTAAACATGATAACTGATCTTTATATTGATTTGCTTTTTCTCTTACGTCTTCTACATCAATATTGCCATTTTCCATGGTTTTGGTTACGATAATTTGCATGCCTGCCATTGCAGCAGAAGCAGGATTAGTTCCATGAGCAGAAGCCGGAATTAAACAAACATTTCTTTCTTTGTCTCCACGTGAAAGATGGTACGCACGAATTGCCATTAAACCAGCATATTCTCCTTGTGCACCTGAGTTAGGTTGTAAAGTGGTACCTGCAAATCCAGTAATCACACTTAATTGGTGTTCTAATTTTTTAAGCATTTTAGTATACCCTTCCACTTGATCTAATGGAGCAAATGGATGAATAGTATTCCAGTAAGGCATACTTAAAGGTAACATTTCAGCTGCAGCATTTAATTTCATGGTACAAGAACCTAACGAAATCATAGAATGGTTTAAAGCTAAATCTTTACGCTCTAATTTTTTGATATAACGCATTAAACTCGTTTCAGAGTGGTATTTGTTAAATACTTCATGAGTTAAAAACTCTGATTTACGGTTCAAATGCATTGGGTAATTATTCTCTAATGCATATTCGCTCACTTCAAATGCTTCTTTACCTACAGCTTCAGCAAAAACGGCAATCACTTCATTCACATCTGTAAATAAAATGGTTTCATTTAGAGAAATCGAAATTGTTTCTTCGTCTATATAATAGAAATTGATTTCATGTTTTTCAGCAATCGCCTTAACTTTTTTAGCATCTGCTTTGACTACTAAAGTATCAAAGAAAGCGGTGTTGGTTTGGTAAACGCCTAATTTATTTAATGCCTCTGCTAAAGTAGAAGCCATACCGTGTACTTTGTCTGCAATATACTGTAATCCTTTTGGACCATGATATACCGCAAAC
This sequence comes from Flavobacterium profundi, assembly GCF_006491645.1. GTDB lineage: Bacteria > Bacteroidota > Bacteroidia > Flavobacteriales > Flavobacteriaceae > Flavobacterium > Flavobacterium profundi. The sequence goes on along the minus strand of NZ_VDCZ01000001.1, from coordinate 372,684 downwards.
ATACCCGCCATAACAGATAATAATACTTGAGCGGTACAAATATTTGAAGTCGCTTTTTCTCTTTTGATATGTTGCTCCCGAGTTTGTAAAGCCATTCTTAAAGCTCTATTGCCATTTGCATCTTGAGAAACACCAATAATTCTACCTGGCATGGAACGTTTGTATTCTTCTTTGGTAGCAAAATAAGCAGCATGTGGACCACCATAACCCATTGGTATACCAAAACGTTGTGTCGTTCCTACTACTACATCAGCTCCCATTTCACCTGGAGGCGTTAATTTTACTAAAGATAATATATCAGCAGCTACGGCAACTTTTATTTCTTTTTCATTGGCTTTCGTTATAAAATCAGCATAATCATACACCTGACCATATTTTCCTGGATATTGTAAAATAGCACCAAAGAATTCATTTGAAAAATCAAATTCTTGATGATTTCCTACGACTAATTCTACACCAATTGGAGTAGAACGTGTTTGTAAAACAGATAAAGTTTGAGGTAAAATTTCTTCGGAAACAAAGAATTTACACACATTATTTTTCTTTTGGTCACGAGAGCGTACATCAAATAACAAAGCCATTGCTTCTGCTGCAGCTGTACTTTCATCTAATAAAGAGGCATTTGCAATTTCCATTCCTGTAAGTTCAATCACCATCGTTTGGAAATTTAAAATTGCTTCTAATCTTCCTTGCGCAATTTCTGCTTGATAAGGAGTATAAGCGGTGTACCAACCTGGGTTTTCAAAAATGTTTCTTTGAATTGCAGGAGGAACAATCGTTGGGTGATATCCTAACCCAATATAAGATTTAAAAACTTTGTTTGTTCTACCTAATTGACGAATATGATTAGCGTATTCATATTCCGTCATGATATGTTCCAATTGTAAAGGCTGTTTTAAGCGAATGTCATCTGGAATAGTTTCATAAATTAGTTGATCTAAGGTTTCAACACCTATGGTTTCTAACATTTTAGGTAAATCTGTCTCTCTTGGACCTAAGTGTCTTAAAGCAAATGAGTCTGTTTTCATTTATCCAAATATAAAGTATGTGAGTTGTGTTTTAATAACAATACTACCTTCAAATACAATTAAAAAAAGAGTATCATTATTTCCTGCAAAAGTAATTATTAATGTTGTAATTTTTTCCTAAATTAAATTGAAAATTTGTGATTTTTTGAACAAATGACCTATCTTATTAACACATTCGTTATTTTTGTTCTATGAAGTATTTTAAAAACCTTCTCGATTTTTATATAGAAAGCAGTCTGCATGTGGCTTTGGCAGTATATGCTTTACTACGCATCACTTTTTTAAAGTTAAACATTCCCTATAACGAAAATGTAGCCTATTTTGGATTTTTTGGAACAATAGTAGGTTACAATTTTGTCAAGTATGATGATTTAGCTAGAGTTAAAAAGGTGAAGTTGAATACCATGTTTAAAGCTATTATTGCATTAAGTTTTGTTTCCTTTTTAGGAGCTTTATATTCCTTCTTACAATTAAAAACAAAAACAAAGTTTATAGGTTTTGTCGCATTAGGCCTCACCATTTTGTACACTTTACCTTTCTTTCCTAAAAAATCTAATTTGCGAAATTGGAGTGGTGTAAAGATTTACTTAGTAGCGATTGTTTGGGTTGCTGTAACCGTTTTTTTACCTGTATTAAATGGAAATTATAGTTTTGATAGTCTCGTTCTTTTGAAAAGTATACAACGGTTTATATTTGTTTTTGTATTGATGTTGATTTTTGAAATAATAGATTTGCAGGTAGATGCTAAAAATTTACAAACTATTCCGCAACAAATAGGTGTTAAAAATACCAAAGTGTTGGCTTATTTTTTACTATTACTATTTCTAGCTTTAGATTTCTTAAAAGAGAACGCTACCCAAAAACATATACTTGCAACTTTTTTAATTGCCACTTTAATTTCGGGTTTTACTTGGTTTGCCAACCCCAAACGAAATTCCTATTACACCAGTTTTTGGGTAGAAAGTGTGCCTATAATATGGTTGTTAGTATTGCTTTTACTTTAATTTTTTTGGATACATCTAAAATAAGTTTGTAACAAGATGTGTTTCTATTCGTCCATGTGGTATAAAAAATATATACCATCATGCGTTTTCTCTATACCTTATTTTTACTAGTTCCTATATGGGATGTGTTTTCACAAACTGACGATTCTAATTTTGTACAAAAAGATAGCTTACTTTATATAAGTCAACAACCTAGTAAAGGCTTTTTTAATGATTATATTTTATTTATACCGAAAGATACCCCTTTAAATAAAAAAATAGTTCTATTAGTTGAACCTAATAATACAGGGAAAACTTCAGATACTATAGAAGTTCATAAAAGATCTGCCGAAGACTTAGCTACAAAGAGTTCCGTTGGGAACAACATAGCAACCTTATTGAAAATTCCTTTATTAGTTCCTGTTTTTCCAAGACCTACAGCTGAAGCTTTGATGTATACACATGCCTTGGACCGAGATGTAATTTTAGAACAAACTCCAATTTATAAAAGATTAGACTTGCAGCTGTTAGCGATGATTAAGGATGCAAAAAAAATTCTAGAAATGAATAAAATAGTTGTAGATGAAAAAGTATTTATGAATGGTTTTTCAGCATCAGGTACCTTTGTAAATCGGTTTTCATTTATTCATCCAGAAATCATAAAAGCTTTAGCTATTGGAGGTTTTAATGGCGAATTAATGTTGCCTTTAAATACCATGAATGCAACTATTTTAAATTATCCCATTGGAATTTCAGATTTTCATAATTTATTTTCTAAGCCTTTCAATGTAAAGTCCTACCGTACAATACAACAATTTGTATATATGGGTAAATTAGATGAAAATGATGCTGTACAGTTTGATGATGCTTACAGTAAATCTGAACAAAAAATAATAAATCAAAATATAGGTGCTACAGTATATCAAAGGTTTTTAAAATGTCAGGACATTTATAAAAGTCAAAGTCTACATCCAATCTTTAAGTCTTATGAAGATGTAGGACATTGGACTACCTCTGAAATGAATCTTGAAATAGCAAAATTTTTCTTTAAAATTTTACATTCTAAAATAACTAGTCAGTAATTTTTTTCGTTCTCTTAAATTTAAAAGAGCGAATAATTGACTAAGTATTGTTGATATATAATGATACAATCTTAAGATTCGTCTTTAGTAGTGCGAATTAAACTAATTCCAGAACTGAAAAAAACCAACCCTAATACACTATAAATAATTAAATTTCTAATTGCTTGATTGCTCCCGCCACCTGTATTGCTAAATACAACTCCAGCATATATTAGTGCACTAATTCCTAATATCGTTAAAACGGCTCCAAATATTCTTTTTAAGTTCATAATTTTTGAATTTAAATTAAAAATTGTTTGAGACAAATTTAGGTCCACTGTCTAAAATTGCTCTTATATCATTTTCTTGTAGTGTTGCAACTTTACCATTTCCTGTATGACATTTCGTTATAAAACTTTGGAAGAAAAAATATACTACTTTTAACTAAAAATTAAAGATTTGTAAGAAAGAGTACGTATTTATACGTAGGAATTATGTAAAAAATACGTGTAATTACGTATTGACAAACCATTATAAATTTTATTATCTTTATAAATGTTATACATTCATACTATTTTTTGGATTGTATAATATTTTGATAATTAATAATTTATAGTTGCTTATGCTAAAAAAAATACTTTTAATAATTGGTTTAGTTGTGCTCTATTCTTGTGCATCTAAAAAAGAAAAACTAACTTTTTCAAAATTCATAATTAGTGATGTTACTGGTCATACTGAAATTAAAGTTGAAGAAAATGGCACTATATATATAGGTGAGAATCTCATTGGGGTTATAGATAAAGAAGGAATGATAAGTACCAAAAACGGTACTGTTTTAGCTGAGGTATTTGAAGATGATGTAATTTTAGATGGAGAAGGTAAAATGTTAGTTTCTATAGACAAGAAAGGATCGGTAGAAAATAGTGAAGGCGAATTTATAACTTGGTCAAATGAAGGTGAACTCTTAAAAAATGATGAGCCTTTAGGTTTAAGTATCTTTCCTGCTGATGAAAACTCCTACCAAACGGCATCTTTATTACTTTATTTACACCTTGCGATCAAATAATGCAATACTAAAACAATTTTAATAGAGAATATTAGGTAAGAAGAAATTAACCATTAAGTAAATGAAAATGAAAAAAATTAGTTGTATAATTTTATTTGTTGTAATGGGAATTGCTTGTGAAGATAATGAATCGGGAAAATTGTCTTTTACTAAATTCAAAATAACCGATGCAAATGGTCAATCGATATTAAAAGTTGACGAAAAAGGTACCCTTACAAAAAATGGAGTTCATGTTGGTTTTATAAAAAAAGTGGCATTGTAGAAGACAAAAAAGAACGAATAGTTTTGCAATTAGCGGAAGGAGCTTCTTTGTTTGTGGATGGAGAAGGAAAAGAAGTAATTGAGATTGATAAAAATGGAACTTTTTTATCTTCATCTGGAGAAATTATTCACTGGAATGATGCAGGAGAATTGATGAGAGGTGATGAAAATACAGGAATTTCAATTTATCCTGTTGAAAAAGAACTCTTACAATTTGCATCTGTTTTATTATATATCCATTATGTTATTTAGTGTAACTTGTAGTATAATAAAATCTTTTTTACGGGTATTTTGTTGGTAATCAAAATTTTAAAAAATATTTTTTATCCATTTAGATCATAAAAATTTTTTTATAAAAAACGATTTTGTATTTTAGCAGTCCCAAATCTAACAAATACACCTATGAAAAAAAATCTACTAGCCCTACTTGGGTTTGTTTTCATTTTCTATGTACAAGCTCAAGAATCAGATGTTTCCATTAAATTAAAGCAAATTACTAGTATTGAGACCAATACAAAAACGGGAGAATATATTACTAAGAAATATACTTTTCAGGATGGAAAATTAGCTTCTATTAAAACTTCAGATATTATTCAATCGTTTTTTTATAATTCTAATGGATATTTAGAAAGAACAGTACGTGAAAATGAAATGAGCGGTTGGAAAGAAGTAGCGACTTACGAGTATGATACGAGACATAATTTAATTAAATATGTCAATGAATACGAAGAAGGAGGAAAAAGTGTAACCAAAACGATTACCTATAAATATGATGGTAATAAAATTAGAGCGATAACCAAAAAAAGCAATAGTCCTTTAAAATTTGTGCAATGGATTGATTATACACTAGAAAATGGAAGAATAGTCAATGAATCAGAACGCGATATTAACGAAAAAGTAATTAGTAATAAACGAATTGATTATATAGAAGGCGATTTAATTGCTTACAAAGGCGTTTTTGGTGACCGCTCTACAGATAGTTATGATTATGACGATAAGCAATCGGCAATGCGATTAGTTGTACAAAATGTATTTGGGAAAAATTACAAAACCATCGTTACTTTAATTGCACCCCACGAGAAAGAATTTCCTTTAGAAAGTATTTCGTATCATAATTTTTTAAAATTTTCATCGACTACACCTTCTAAAAAGGAATATCAGTATACCTATACCTATAATGAAATGGATTATCCCAAAACTCATGTTGAACATACAGGACTTCTAAAAACCATAGTAAGTTATGAGTATGAGTAATAAAAAAAGCGCCATTTTCTAAATAGCGCTTTTTTTATGGAGTTGCTTTACATTTTATATTCTAAAAAGAGTCCCATTATTTTTACTGTAAATGAAGAACAGGTATTTTTTATATGAGTCTAGGTGATTGTACTTATTTGTAAATCAGTTATTTGTGCGCTAGTGGTTTCCAGTGTTTAAAAGTAATTTTACCATGTAATATTACAAAAGCATAGGTGAAGTTCAGAAATCACATTAAAAAACGAGGCGTAACCTGAAAAGCCTTACGAGTAAGGAAACAAATAAATACAATTATGGATAACGCATCTCTTCCAAGTTCAACCGCAGGGTTATACAACACACTTTGCGAATCATTACATTTAAGCAATCAACAATTTCAATTAATTCAAGGTGTTTTACCAGTACAAACAAGTGCATCAGGAGTTTATAACTTTGTAGACGGAATACCTCCAGAATCGGTTTCAACATTGTATACTAGTAATCCTGTGAATGGATTAAACGGTAATATGCAAATCGTTATAGGTGGCGCTATTCCTGGATTTTTAAGTAAATTAGCAGAAAATAACTATATGAACCCAAAATATTGGGTAGATGGAAATGTAGCTGTTGATCCTATTTATTCCCCAGACTTTGCAGATTTATATAATCAAGTTAATAATGGTTCTTCTGCAACAGTTAGTTTTGATTCTGCAACAGCTAATAGTGATATTAGTTCATCATGGGCTAAAAGTACAAGTTCAGCTGGTGTTGGTTTTTGGGGAACTTCATCGAGTACAGTTTCAACCCAATTAAATGAAACAGCTTCATCTTCTAGAATAACGGTTGATATCACTTTTGATAAATATGCTTATTTACAAGTTAGAGCTGGTGGTTGGTTTACACAAGGTTTTTTTACGGATCAATACAAAAATGTTTCTAAATGGACTGATGGACAGGAAGCTTGGGATAAAGTTTTTGGACCAAAAGGTTCTTGTCAAACAATTGCCAACCAAGTTTTGCTAGTAAACGGTTATACTATTACAACAACTTCTCATGCTTCTTATTCAGAATATGATTATTCACAGATTGTTAGTAATAAGAATACAAATGTTTGGCCTTTTTATACTTCTTCTTCAAGTTCAATGGCTACACAAACACATACGCATAATGCTGACGGATCAATTACTACAACAATCACATGTAAACCAGGAAGTTTGCAAATTTTTGGGATGGGAGTTATTCCAACAAGTGTTGCAATGGGTGGTGTTTCAGATTCTAGAATGATTTAATATTATTTTCAATTTTAAGAGAGCATATTGTTTTTCTACTATGCTCTCTTTTTATTGGTGAATGTGAATTCGTTTTAATTTAATAGAAAATAAATAGTTATGATAAATACATACGAACAATACATTATAGATCATATAGCGTCTAGTTTGTCTATAGATGATAAAAACTTAAGATGGTTTCCTTTTTTTCCAATACTTCCAAATAACGATTGTGATTTATTTTCTTTATTTGATGTTGTACAAAATGAGCGTTTTTTTGTTGAAAAAAATAGTAAGCAAAAACAATTTAGTGCAATTTATGGAGAAATATTGCAAGCTCAAAAGACATCTTTCGTAACAGATATTGCTAAGAAAAATTACATCAATAAAGAGAATTGGTTACAATGCAATACTACCTATATTCCTTATTATAGTCCGAATTTGAATCAAATAAATACAGCAATTGCTAATGGAGTGTCATATGATTTTACTTTTGATTCGTCAAATTTCACTTTTAATGAAAACGATAAAGTTCCATTTTTTTCTAGTTTAATAATACCTGCAACTTCGCTAAAGTTAGATAATGGGATTAAACCAATTAAATTTGTTTTTAAATTACATTTTGATAAAGTAGCTCTTACGCCTATACAATATGGAAACTGGTATAGTAGTGCAGCTTTTACAACCGCTTATAAAAATCAAAATAATTGGAATACAGAATCAGGCTTAATCACTTGGGATAGTCTATTTGATACGAATGGTATTTTGAATTATATTACTACAGGAGTTTTAGTAGCTTCAGGAATGGAATTAAAGCTTCAAATTGTTGGAGATTACAAAGAAGAACATTTGGAAAGTCTAAAATACAATTCATACAATTTAGATAATTCCTTTTGCCTGAAAGCTGAAAATTCAAATTTTGAAAAGAAACTGGATGAGGAAAACAACTTGATTGTTAACATTAGTTCTGTTAAAAAAAGTATTTTGATGTTAGCACTTCAGGTTGAAAAAACACAGCAATTAATGAGTTAAAACAACTCTTTTGTTCTTTTTTTCTGAGGCGTCTTTTAAAAACGTATTTCTATAAATTATAAAATTTATCAAGTGCTTTTTTAAAAAGAATTTGTCAAATAACTTTCCAAAAATGCCATAAGGGGTTTCGTATTCTAAAATATCTTGCATTATCGTTATTCCATTTTGTTCTTCAAACAAATGTGTATGTTTAAAAGTTTTAAAATGGCCTTTTAGTTGTTCGTCTATAAATGAAGAAGGATACCTCATGCTGCTTATAATGCTTTGATACTTAATATAAATGCCAAAATGTTTTCCTTTCCAAGTTACTATTTCTCCTAACTCGATTAATCCTGAAGTTCTGCCAGCAATAGCTTTCTCTTTTGTTTTGGATGCCGATTGTTGATGTATATCAATGTTTCTTGCCATATCAAAAACAATGTGACAAGGTGCTTTTATTTCGGTATATAGCTGTAGTGTGGTCATTATTTTACTAAATCTGAAATTGTTTTTTCTAAGGTATCAAATTGAAACTGAAACCCTTCTTGAAGTAATCGATCCGGAATCACATTTCTACTTTTTAATACCAATTCCGTTTCGGTGCCAATAATTTTTGCTCCTAATTTTAATAGGGGAGTTGGAGTAGGAAAACCAAAAGGTATCCCAAGACTTTTTCGCAATTGCTTCATAAATGTTGTATTTGCTATTGGTGTTGGGCTTACAATATTAACAACACCAGTTAATTGATGTTCCAAAATATATGCTACAGCGCTAGCAAAATCATATTCGTGTATCCAACTAATATATTGGTTGCCTTTTCCTTGTTTGCCACCTAATCCCAATAAAGCCAATCGTTTTAAAGGTACAAATGCGCCTCCTTTTTTGCCTAAGACAATAGAAGTTCGTAAAGCTGTTTTTAAGGTATTTTTAATAGGTACTTCAAAAAAGGTTTGCTCCCAAGTCTTGGCCACATTCATCGAAAAATCTTCTCCAATTTCACCATTACATTCTGACATTTGTTTGTCTTCTGAATGTCTGTAAATGGTGGCTGTTGACGAATTTAACCAATGTTGAGGTGGCTTTTTACAGCTCAGTACGGCAATATTTAAAATGGCAGTACTATCAATACGAGAATCTAAAATCTCTTTTTTATTCGCTTCCGTATAACGACAATCTACCGATTTTCCAGCCAAATTAATTAAAGCGGTTGCGTTTTCTAATTCGGTTTCCCAACCGGTAAGCGTTTTAGCGTCCCAATGCACATACTTTATGCTATTTTTAACTTCAGATTTTCCACGTGTTAACACCACAATTTCATCGCATGTATGTTTGAAATAACGAATTAAGACGTTCCCTAAAAATCCAGTTCCAGCAGCTATAACTATTTTTTTCATCTCTATTTTTTCTCTACTTTAAGAAGTAATTTATACAAATAATACGTCATGATATTGGGTAAAAATGTCATGAAGATAAACTGCAGAGGGTCAGTGTGTAAAATAATTTTGAATGATAAAACAAGAATAATATTTGGAATAGTAATACTCCAATACCATACTATTTTTGATTTAAATTCTTGTTTGTTTTCTTTGTAAATTGTTGTGGTTAATATAATTGCAGTGAAAACTTGAATTATTGTCATGATTGCCTGTCCTAGAAATCTTCCATAACACGTTAAATACATAAGAAAGCATATTATCATTCCGAATTGATATATTTTTTTTAGACTAATCCACATGATTATAAAAATAAAATTAAACCTAAAATTATTAGACGATACAAAATCCACGTTAATGTTAGGTGTTTTGGTAATTGTAAGAGGTTGATTCTTCTATAATGTTCTAGAATCATAAGGTTTACTGTTATTGCAAACCAACCTAGAGCAATGTATTCATGGAAAACTACAAATTGATTTAGAATAAGTATTGGAAGTAAAAGCAAACTTCCCATTATAGAAACAGTAATTAAATTTCCGATATAATGGAGTTGGTCTTGTTTGTTTATCTTACGAATAAAAAGATATTGAAAACCAATTTGCCCTAGAGCTAATGCTAGTTCTTTACCAAAATGAGCATATGGTATGAATGGTACTAATTTGGCATATTGAAACAGTATAATGGCTGTAAATAAAGTGGCTAAAACAATATATAAAATGCGATAAGAAATATTGAAATCAGGGGTGCACTCTAGCTTATTTGAACCGTTTTTTTTGCTTGGAGCTATTACTTTTCGATTGTAGGATATGAATTTGTATAGCTTTTTTAAGCAGAAATTGATAGGTTTCCAATTCCCAACTCTTTGAATCCAAGGAAAAGAAGTGCCTATTATTTGTAATAAACTATCTATTCCATAGAAAACGGTGTTATTCGTAGTGTCTACTAATGCAATTTCATTTTTCGCTTTATCAATATCTATATAGGTTTGTTCTTTATCAGTTAACGTAACAAACGCTTTCCGTCCGTTTTGATCGAGCATGTTGGCTTTGATGAACCCAGCAGTGTATAAGTTGCACATGGGACAATCTTCATCATAGAGTAATGTGTGGTTCGTTAAGGTTTTCATAATTCTTTTTTTTTAAAACTTTCAGAAAAAATTGAAAGTTAGAATTAAATTTTTTTAAATTATTTCTTCATTATTTTAACTACTAATCTAGCTAACCAATTGTCTTTGTATTCGGTAATTTTATCCAAAACATTATCGGCTTTTAAAACAAAGTCATAAAGTTTAGTGGTTTGCTCTACAAAATGTTTTTCTTCTTCATTTTGACTAGCTTCAATAGAAGAGACTTCTTTTAAAACTTTTAGAGCGGGTTTGATTTCTCTTTTACTTCTTTCTTTAGAAATTTTTACGGCTAGTTCATCTAGATCTTTTTCTGCTGTAAAAAATTCTCTTCTTTCACCAGCTTTGAATTCTTTATATACGATTCCCCAATCCATTAAAGCACGAATATTCATACTCGCATTTCCACGAGAAATTTGGAGTTGTTCCATAATATCTTCCATAGAAACTGGTTCGTTGCTTACCATTAATAAAGCATGTATTTGAGCCATAGTTTTATTAATACCCCATTGTGAACCTAAGGCGCCCCAAGTTTGAACGAATTTATTTTTTGCTTCTTTGTATTCCATTATTAAGTGAAAGACTATTTGACGAAACAAAGATATGTAAAAGTTTTTAAACTTTCAAAAAAAAATGAAAGTTTGTTTTGGCATAGTATTTGGTTTTATACTTATACTAACAAATAAAATAATGTATTATGAAAGCGATTAGTATAAAAAATGAGACGAGTACCAGTATTAAATTGACAGCAATTTTATTTTTAATTTTTGCCTCATTATTTACCGTTAAGAGTAACGCACAAATTTCAATAGGAGTAAGTATTAATGCGAATACCAATCGTGCTTACACTCCGCAATATAGACATGTACACACTGCACACTGTGGGCATTATGAACCTGTAGAATACTATTACTATCCAGAAATTGAAGTTTATTATGATAGTAATGCATCGGTTTATATTTATTATACTTCTAATGGATGGGTGAGATCTAGATATTTACCAAGTTATTGCAATCATTATGATGTAAGAAGAGGATATAGAGTTGCTTTAGATTATCATGGAAATAGGCCTTATAGATATTTTGAGGATCACAAAAGAAAGTATAAAGCAAAAAAACACTATCATAATAACGGAAAACATAAAGGACATAAAGGACATAAAAAACATTAAAAATAACTCTTGAACATGTTTTTTGAAAACGAATCGCCTCAATTGGTGGTTCGTTTTTGTTTTTAAGAACTAGTTTTTGATTCTCGTTTTAATTTTTTTCTGAGGATTTCTTTTCGTTCTTTATAACGCATGTGGGTGTAATGATGCTGAATCGTGTTGATAAAACTCAAAATCATTCCAATACCAATTATAATATACAATACGGTAAATAATTTGCCTCCATCCGTTTTGGGAGCAAAATCTCCATAACCTATTGTGGTTAAAGTCACAACAGAAAAATAAAGTGAGTCTACAATACTCCAACCTTCTAAATAATGATAGGTAAGTGTGCCTACTAAAACAATCATTATCGTGGTGATGAGTAAATCTCTGTATTCATCATCTTGCAAAAATGAAATTAAGGTTCTGTAGAAAAACATAGTCTTGTTTGTTTAGATTTCTAAAGTACAAAATTTTATTAATATTTATGATTTGTTTAAGAAGATTAGGAGACCAAAAAACGTAATTTTGAGATAAAAATAAAAGTATGAAAAAGTTTTTAATTTTCTGCATTATGGTTTTTTTAGTGCAACATAGTGCTTTTGCGCAAAAAAAATCCAATTCATCTAACGATAATAAGCAAGCTATGAAAGAAAATATTTATCAATTTAAAGTAGAGGATATTGAAGGCAATATCTTTGATTTTGCTTCTTTAAAAGGTAAAAAAATTATGGTAGTAAATACTGCTTCAAAATGTGGACTAACTCCACAGTATAAAGATTTGCAAGCATTATATGATAAATATAAGGATCAAAATTTTGTTATTGTAGGTTTTCCAGCTAATAATTTTGCTTCCCAAGAGCCAGGAAATAATGAAGAAATTGCAACTTTTTGTGAGAGAAATTACGGTGTTACCTTTCCTATGATGAGTAAAATTTCTGTTAAAGGTGATGATATGCATCCTTTATACCTGTTTTTAACTCAAAAAGAAAAAAATGGAGTTGAGGACAGTGACGTTTCTTGGAATTTTCAAAAATATTTAATTAATGAAAATGGGGAAGTAGAAAAGGTTATTTCACCTAAAACATTGCCTACCGATGCTAGTGTGGTTAATTGGATTGAAAATAAAGGGTAATTTTAAGGGTGTAAAAGGAGTTGCATTATAACAGAATTTAACCAACGATCAAATTTATACCATGATTGTTCAATTATTCCTACAGTTGTAAAACCCGCTTTTTGATGGAATAGTACACTGTTTTGATTTTCGGAATCAATTATTGCAATCATCGTGTTTTTGTTTTGTTTTTTTGCCAATTGTATTAATTCTGAGAGTAGTATTTTACCTATTCCTTTATTATGGTATTGGTTGGAAATATATACAGAATGTTCAATTGTAAACTGATATGCAGGACGCATTCTAAATTCGCTATAATAGCCAAATCCGACCACTTCATTATTTATTTCTGCAATGAGTATTGGAAAACCTTTTTTAAGTTTGTCTTACAATTGCTGTATTTGTTCCTCAAGTGTTCTTGGAAGATACTCATATATATTGGTAGTGTGATTAATATTGTAATTCACAATTTCCAAAATGGAAGAACAATCTTGGGTTTGGTATGGTCTTACGTTAACTTGCATACTTGAAATAAATTATTGAAGTAAAATTATTAAAAAACACACTAACTCTTTACCTTTGTCAATCAATTTATCTGTTCTATAAAAGAACTTTACTGTAAAGATTTGATGGTACCAATAAAATATCCTAAAATTCCTTTAGCTCAAAGTCTGATAGCAATTTGTAAAGCAAAAGGGCTGAAACATATCGTTATTTCTCCTGGTTCAAGAAATGCACCCTTAACCATTGGTTTTGCTAGTAATCCTTATTTTACTTGCTACAGTATAGCTGATGAACGTTGTGCGGCTTTTTTTGCATTAGGAATCGCACAACAATTAGAAGAACCTGTAGCAGTTGTTTGTACTTCAGGTTCGGCTGTTTTAAATTATTACCCTGCTGTAGCAGAAGCTTTTTATAGCCAAATCCCTCTAGTAATAATTAGTGCAGACAGACCACATGATAAAATAGATATAGGTGATGGGCAAACCATTCGTCAAGAAAATGTTTTTTCCAATCATATTATTAGTAGTACCAATTTAACTGAGGAAGTTTCAGATGAAAATGATATTGCCATCCAAAACGCACTACATCTTGCTGACAGTGAAAAAGGACCTGTGCATATTAATGTTCCTTTTGAAGAACCTTTATACGAAACTGTTGATGCGCTATCTGTTGAAACGAAATGGATTTCTTTTGATGATGAAATAAAACGAAATTTTCAGCTAGAGAATCAATTTATTAACCAATGGAAAAATAGTAAAAAGAAATTGATCTTAATTGGTGAAAATAAACCTAGTGTAATTCAAAATGAAATTCTAGAGCAATTGGCAGCAGATGCTTCTGTGGTGGTAATGACTGAAAAAACTTCTAATCTGTATCATTCAAAATTTGTTTCTAATATTGATACTATCATTACTCCATTTACTGATGCAGAATTTTCATTTTTTCAACCGGATATCTTAATTACTTTTGGAGGTATGGTTGTTTCAAAGCGTATCAAAGCTTTTTTAAGAAAATATAAACCAGCTGCACATTGGCATATCGATGAAAGGAGGGCTTATGATACTTATGGATGTTTAACGCAGCATTTCAAAACCAAACCGGATGCTTTTTTTGAACAACTTTTAGAAAATTATACAAACACGATTAGTGAGTATGATCTAAAAATGCAAGAAATTATTTCATTAAGAAGAGTTAGAACAGCTGAATATTTGAAAAATATTCCTTTTTCAGATTTTAAGGTTTTCGATTCTATTAGTAAAAAGTTACCTCATAATATACAATTACAAATCAGTAATAGCTCGGCTATTCGTTATTTACAATTAGTCGATGTTGATCCTTCTATAACTGTTTTTTGTAATCGTGGCACGAGTGGTATAGATGGAAGTACTTCTACTGCTATAGGTGCTGCTCGAGTTCAGGAAAAGCCAACTTTCTTTATTACGGGTGATATTAGTTTTTTTTATGATAGTAATGCGCTTTGGAACAATTACATTCCTAAAAATTTCAAGATTATTTTGATTAATAATGGAGGCGGAGGTATATTTAGAATTTTACCTGGACACGAAGAAAATAACGTATTTACTACTTTTTTTGAAACCTCTCATCGATTGAATGCTAAATATTTAGCAGCTATGTTTCACTTTAATTATCATTGGGTTGATAATGAAGTAGATTTAGAAAAAACATGGTCTCTTTTTATGCACTCAAATGACCAGCCTAGTTTGCTAGAAATTAATACTCCAGAAAAATTAAACAATAAAATTTTATTGGATTATTTTAAATATTTAAAATAAAATTATATTTTTATGTAAGAATTAATCGTTTTTTTATGAAAATAGGTTAATTTAAAAATCTACAAACAAATTAAAACAACAGAATTATGAGTAAAAGAGATGAATTAATTACGAAGTACGCAGCTGATTTAAAAGAAAAATGCGGTGTTACTCCAGACATGGATTTATTAACCAAAGTAACTATTGGTTGCGGACCATCTATTTACAATGCTGATTCTTCAACAGTATCTGGATCAGATGATAAAGAATTGGCAACTGTTAAAAATAATTTTTTAATCAAAAAATTAGGTTTGAAAGATGGACCAGAATTAGAAAAAGCAATTGCAGCAGTAATTGATCAATATGGGAAATCCAATAAAAATAAATATAGAGCTGTCTTTTATTATTTGTTAACGAAACATTTTAAAAAAGAAGCTGTTTATAAATAAAGTATAACGTTTTAACACAATCCCGATTCAATCGGGATTTTTTTTGCATTTATGTTAAAATTAAAAATTTTCTAAAATCGAATTCTTACTTTAGCAATTCAAATTTCAAAAAATGATTTCAGAAGAACAATTTCAAAAAGAATTAAATATAATTATTGAGAATGCTATAAGGGAAGACGTTGGAGATGGAGACCATAGTTCGTTGGCTTGTATTCCTAAAGACGCAAAAGGAAAAGCAAAGTTATTAGTTAAAGATGAAGGGGTTATTGCTGGAGTAGCTTTTGCCGAAAAAGTATTTGCTTATGTAGACCCCGAATTAGAAATCCAAACTTTTATTAATGATGGTGAAAAAGTTTCTCATGGAGATGTTGTATTTCATGTAATGGGGCGTTCTCAGTCTATACTTAAGGCAGAGCGATTGGTTTTGAATGCGATGCAACGAATGAGTGCAATTGCTACTAAAACAAAATATTTCGTAAATTTATTGGAAGGTACTTCTACCAAAATTTTAGATACTAGAAAAACAACTCCAGGATTACGAGCGGCTGAAAAATGGGCAGTTAAGATTGGAGGTGGAGAAAATCATCGTTTTGCACTTTATGATATGATCATGTTGAAAGACAATCATATAGATTTTTCAGGAGGAATTACATCAGCTATTGAAAAGACGAAAAAATATTTAGAAGAAAACAAAAAAGATTTAAAAATAATTGTTGAAGCTAGAGATATTGCTGAAGTAAAAGAAATTTTACAAAATTCTGGAGTATATAGAATTTTATTGGATAATTTTACTTTTGAGATGACGAAAGAAGCAGTAGCTTTAATTGGAAGTACTTGCTTAACAGAATCTTCAGGTAATATTAATGAAAACACAATAAAGCAATATGCAGAGTGCGGAGTAAATTATATATCTTCCGGAGCATTAACGCATTCTGTTTATAATATGGATTTAAGCTTAAAAGCCTTTTAATGTCTGAAGCAATAGAACATAAATTAGATAAAATTCCAATCATTAAGCAGTTAGTTGGTTTTGGGAAAAAAATTACTTTTTCTTCTTTGGAAGGTTTGTCTTTGTACGATATAGTTGAATTATATGTTCTAGGGATATTAAAAGGAGCCTTTTCTTACAGGGCAAGTGCAGTAGCTTTTAGTTTTTTTATGGCATTATTTCCATTTGCATTATTTATTTTAAATTTAATTCCTTATATTCCCATTGAAAATTTTCAAGATGATTTTTTGTTCTTTGTAGAGAAAGGAGTTCCGCCAAATACCTACGAAGCTATTGAGTTAATCATTAAAGATATTATGAATACCAGTTATAAAAGTTTGTTGTCCTCTGGTTTTATTTTGTCTATTTTTTTGATGACTAATGGAGTAAATGCGATTTTAGGAGGTTTTGAAATGTCGACACACATAACCATCACAAGAGGTTTTTTTAGACAATATTTTATTGCTTTAGCTATTTCAATTGCCTTGTCGTTAATTTTAATTATTACTGTGGCTTCAATTGTAATATTTGAAGTAATTATTCAAAAGATAAAATTACAAGGATTAATAAGTAATGATGTGCATTTGATAGAATGGGGAAGATATTTATTTGTTATTTTAATGATTTTAATTACGACTTCCATTTTATATAAATTTGGTACAACTGAAACAAAACATATATCATTTATTAGTTATGGAGCCGTGTTTACAACCTTGCTTATAGTGCTAACTTCCTTTATATTTGGGATTTATGTGGAAAAATTTGCAAGATATAATGAGCTGTACGGATCAATTGGCACGCTTCTTGTTTTAATGTTTTATATCTGGATAAATTGTATGGTTCTTTTACTCGGTTTCGAATTAAATGCAACTATTAACAAATTAAAAAGAAAAAATTTATATATTTAACAATTATTTAATGAATTTAAACTATGAGAAAACTTTACCTACTGCTAACTTTAACATTATTACCCCTTGTTTACACAAGTGCTCAATCGAAGTTGTCTGGTGTTAGTGTTTATGAAACTTTATCTTTTGGAGGCAACCGTTTAGTACTTAATGGTGCTGGTATCAAAGAAAGAATGTGGATTGATATGTATGTAGCATCTTTGTATGTGCCTACAAAAACAACCAATGCGGATCAAATCATTAATAGTACAGAACCAGCAATTATTAAAATAAATGTGGTTTCTGGATTATTAAAAGCAGAACGAATGAAAGAAATGTTTGATGAAGGATTTCAAAATTCTATGAACGGAAGTACTGCAGCTTTAAAAGCGGAAATAGATAAATTTATTTCTTTTTTTGATAGCACAATGAAAGAAAATGATGAATTCATGATTGTTTATAATCCTAAAACAGGAATTACAGTTTTTAAAAACAGTGTGAAACGTGGTGTGATAGAAGGTCATGATTTCAAAAAAGCTTTGTTTGGAGTTTGGTTATGTGTTAAACCCGCAGATGAAAAGCTTAAAAAGGCAATGCTAGGTTTATAATTTAATGTTTTGAAATAATTATGAATACAAAAAATAATATTCCTAAATTATTTCAACAAAAAAATATAAATTAGCAAAAAAAACAAAAAACAAGTTATGAAAAAGCATTTAGTTACATTTATTATTATTTTAATTACATCGATTTCGTCAGCTCAAACGACAGTGTCTGGAGTTAAGTTGGATGAAACAATTACTGTAGAAGGAAAAAAATTAGTTTTAAACGGAGCAGGTATTCGTGAAAAATGGTGGATTGATTTGTATGTAGGTTCTTTGTATTTGCCAAAGAAAAGTACAAATGGAACTGAAGTAGTTAATAGTACGGAAACGGCTGCTATAAAATTAGATGTAGTATCGGGAATGGTGTCTTCAGAAAAAATGATGGGTGCTTTAGATGAAGGTTTTATTAAATCAACTAATAATAATGTGGCTCCTTTGAAAGACAGAATTGAAAAATTTAAATCTTTTTTTACAGATAAATTTACTAAAGGAGATTCTTTTACTTTAGCTCACGTTGCAGGAACAGGTATAGTTGTTTATAAAAATGGTGTTAAAAAGGGATCTGTTGAAGGGCAAGATTTTAAAAAGGCATTGTTTGGAATTTGGTTATCGAACAATCCAGCAGATAAGGATTTGAAGAAATCTATGCTAGGAATGTAAAATCATTTTCTTACTTAAAAATAAAAAAAACACTTCTAATTTTATGAAGTGTTTTTTTATTTTTTATAAAATTTAGTATTCTAAAAAATGAGATATTGCCTCAATGACTTTCTCATTTCCTAATATTTTTCGATGTCCTAATTTTTCTGTCAATAATAATGTGCTATTTTTTAAATTTTTGTGTATGTTTTCAGAGGCTGTATAGGGAACATCTTCGTCATTTTTATCATGAATAACTAAAATCGGAATATTGCAACTTTTCGCGGCAATATAAGCGGAATAACTTTCCATGTTTATCTGATATTTCTTTTCAAAATGTGCTCTAATCTTGGAAGCGATATTTGATTTTAATTTTAAATTAGAAACAAAATCCAATAGAATATCATTCACGCTATCTCCACTTCCAATAATGACAGCTTTTTTAATTGGTAATCCTTCTTTTATTGCATTCAGTATAGACATGCTACCTAGGGAATGTCCTATTGCATATTCAAATGGACCATATATTTTTTCAAGTTCAAGTATGCTTTCTATGAATTCAGGCATCAATGTAGAGCTACCGGTTGATTTACCATGTGCGGGTGCATCAAAGCTAATAGTTGAGTAGCCTAATTCTAATAATTTGTCTGCAATTTTTACAAGTTGAGTGCCTCTTCCAGACCAGCCATGAACTAATAATATTTTTTTTGAACCTTCTCCATATTCATATGTCATTATTTGTTTTTTAATCTTAGGAATGTAAACCAATTGCTGTTTGCTTTTTTGATCCATCAAATATTCTCTTTTGGGTATTTTATATTTTATCGGACTTTTAAAAAGTAGGCTTGCGAACTTTACAGTTAAAACGGTTGAAATTTTTTGTAAAACGGAAAAAAAGAATAGTATCGTTTTGGGAATAGAATTACTGGTTATGGGTTTTTTTCTTTTTGGCATTTAGGTGTTGATTTAAAGAATTTATGCAAAAATACTATTAAATTTTGTAGGAATATTTGAAATGATTTTTTAAAAATACTAACTTTGTTAAAAACAATTAAAAAATGAGCTATAAAATAAAAATCGTATTCATAATGTTAATTGCGCTAGCAATGTCTTGTGCAACTAACCCTTTCACAGGAGAAAAAACAATGGCTTTGGTGCCAAACAGTCAGATTTTTCCATCTTCCTTCCAACAGTATAATCAATTTTTATCTGAAAATAAAGTTATAAAAGGAACTCCTGAAGCAAAGAAAATTGAAGTTATTGGGATGAAAATTAAAACCGCTGCAGAAAGATGGTTAAATGCCAATGGAAAATCAGATTATTTAGATGGTTATGCTTGGGAGTATAATTTAGTAGATAGTAAAGAGTTGAATGCTTGGTGTATGCCTGGCGGTAAAATCGTTTTTTACACAGGTATACTTCCAGTTTGTAAAGACGATGCAGGAATTGCTGCTGTTATGGGGCACGAGGTAGCTCATGCTTTAGCTAATCACGGGCAACAAAGAATGAGTGCTGGATTAATACAGCAGTTAGGTGCTGTAGGTGCGCAAGTTGCTGTTGGTAATAAAAGTGAGGAGACACAACAATTGGTTATGCAGGCTTATGGAGTTGGAACACAAGTTGGTGGTATGTTGCCTTTTAGTAGAAGTCACGAAAGTGAAGCAGATATGATTGGTTTAACATTAATGGCTATTGCAGGTTATGATCCTGTAAATGCAGTTAAATTATGGGAAAGAATGTCAGCGCTTTCATCAGGTTCTGCTCCTCCAGAGATATTAAGTACACATCCAAGTAATGAGACCCGAATTAGAGATTTAACGAATTTAATCCCCCAAGCAAAAAAAGAGGCTGCAAAATTTGGAGTGACATTTAAATAATATAAAAAAAAGAACTATATTCAATCCCGATTTTAAAATCGGGATTTTTTATTTCAAATATTATGGAAAAATTACAAAAAGGAGAAAAGAAATTATTAAATGCATGGGCATTTTATGATTGGGCCAATTCAGTTTATTCATTAGTTATTTCTTCAAGTATATTTCCTTTATATTTTGGTTTTCTTTACTCCAAAGACAATCCAAATATATCATTTTTGGGACAGGATTTTAAAAGTACGGCTCTAATCAGTTATGTTACTGCATTTGCCTTTTTAACAGTAGCTGTATTATCACCATTACTTTCTGGAGTAGCTGATTTTGTGGGTAATAAGAAACGTTTTATGCAGTTTTTTTGTTATTTAGGAGCCTTATCTTGTATTGGTTTGTATTGGTTTACACCTGAAAATGTCTATTGGGGAATTAGTTGTTTTTATTTTGGGTTAATTGGTTTTTGGGGAAGTATTGTCTATTATAATTCTTATCTTCCAGATATTGCATATGAAGAACAACAAGATGCTTTGAGTGCTAAAGGATTTTCTTTTGGCTATATTGGCAGTGTCATTTTGTTAATTACATGTTTGGCATTAATATTAACAAGAGAAACAGATGCTGATTCTTTACTAGCAATGCGATTATCTTTTGCTTTAACTGGAGGTTGGTGGCTGTTGTTTAGTCAATATACCTTTTACTATTTGCCTAAAGGGAATAAAACGAATAATAAAATGTCAAGTCATGTTCTGTTTAATGGCTTTAAAGAATTAATAAAGGTACAAAAACAGCTTTTTCATAATTTAGCGCTTAAACGTTATTTAGCAGCTTTTTTCGTTTATAGTATGGCGGTTCAAACTGTAATGTTAGTCGCTACTTATTTTGGAGAACAAGAGATTAATTGGGCTTCAGATAGTGAAAAGACTCAAGGTTTAATTGTTAGTATTTTAGTTATCCAATTAGTTGCTGTTTTAGGTGCTTATTTAACTTCTAGATTGGCTTTTAAAATTGGAAACATTAAAGCTTTGTTAATTATAAATATTATTTGGGCCATAATATGTGTTTTTGCCTTTTTTGTTACAGAACCTATTCACTTTTATGTAACGGCAGGTTTTGTAGGTCTGGTAATGGGAGGAATTCAATCTTTATCGCGATCTACGTATTCGAAATTTTTGCCTGTAACCGAAGATACAACTTCTTATTTTAGTTTCTATGATGTTGCTGAAAAAATAGGAATAGTAATTGGTATGGGGATTTTTGCAACCATTGATCAGATTTCTGGATCCATGAGAAACGCTATTGTTTTTTTAACTGCCTTTTTTGTAATAGGAATATTTTTATTAATCCGAGTGCCAAAAAAATAAAATTATTTTTTGGAGAACTCAATAATTTCTGCATAATGAGAAAAATCAACAATTTATTTGTTTTTATGATGTTAGTAGTGGCTTTTGCTTCTTGTAGTGAAGTGGAGCCTTTAGACCCAATACTTTCTGGACAGGTTAATTCAGGAGGAGATAATGGATCTGGGTCGGGTTCAAGTGGAGGTAATTCAGGAGGAACTTCATCTGGTGATTATTGGCCAACAGCAATCAATAATGAATGGACCTATGATTCAAATGGTTCATCTTCTACTATGAAAATAATTGCAACAGAAACGGTTAATGGACAATTGTATTATAAATTTGCACCTCAAAGTGGTAATGGTAGCATGAGTTCGGGTATTGTTAATAGTAGTGTCAATAAAACTTCGGGTGTCTATAAATTAAAGACAGATGATGTTGTTATCGATGCTGGTGGAATTACAGGGACACAAACAGGATATGAATATATTGTTTTGAAAGATAACATACCAGTTAATGGAACTTGGAATGGAAGTTATACTCAAACTACAACTTATACTGGAATACCACCTATTACTTTTACAACGAACTATGTAGGTACTATTTTAGCAAAAGGAGTTTCAGAAACGGTAAATAATGAAGTATTTGCTGATGTTATCAAAGTAAAAATTGATCTAACAACTAATGTACCTGGAGTTCCTGCTACAACAATAGTTTCTGAATATTGGTATGCTAAAGATGTTGGAATTATTAAAGCAACTAACATTGGAAGTGGTGTAAATTATGAGAATATACTAGTAGATTATATATTGTATTGATTTTATAAAAGTTTAAAAATCCCGAAAAGTTACTTTTCGGGATTTTTTTATGGCACAAATCTTGACTTTATATTATGCTTGTAATGAGTAAATTTGTTTATTATTGTTGATATTCAATGTTTTAATATTAATTTTGTAATTCAATGATAACAAATTTTAAAGTTATTAATGACAAAATGACCCTTTTATAATTATGCCAAATCAAAAAATATTAACATTTGACAATTTGTCACTTCAAGAAATCAATTCAGATGCGGAATTAATTCCATTATTAACGCCTGAAGATGAAGAAGAAATGAATAATGAGCAGTTGCCAAATGATTTGCCTATTCTTTCTCTTCGAAATACAGTTTTGTTTCCCGGTGTTGTAATTCCCATTACTGCAGGTAGAGATAAGTCTATAAAATTAATTAACGATGCGAATGCTGGCGGAAAAGTAATTGGAGTAGTTGCTCAAATTGATGAAGAGGTAGAGGAGCCAACCCCAAACGATGTACATCATATAGGTACTGTAGCGCGAATTATTCGTGTTTTAAAAATGCCAGATGGAAATACCACGGTAATTCTTCAAGGAAAGAAACGCTTTGAAATTGATGCATTTACTCAAGAAGAACCTTATTTAAAAGCTACTATTAAAGAAGTTAGTGAAGAAAGACCAAATGCAGATGATGTAGAATTTAATACTATAGTTGATTCTATAAAAGATTTAGCGATACAAATTATTAAAGAGAGTCCAAATATTCCAACTGAGGCTACATTTGCAATTAAGAATATTGAGAGTAATCCTTTTTTAATCAATTTTGTTTCTTCAAATATGAATCTTTCAGTATCTGAAAAACAAAATTTACTTTCTATTCATAATTTAAAAGACAGAGCTTTAGAAACTTTGCGTTTTATGAATTTAGAGTTGCAAAAATTGGAGTTGAAAAACGATATTCAATCTAAAGTTCGATTTGATTTAGATCAGCAACAAAGAGAATATTTCTTGCACCAACAAATGAAAACCATTCAAGAAGAGTTAGGTGGTGTTTCTTATGAGGCGGAAATAGAAGAGATGAGAGAAAAAGCTAAGGCTAAAAAATGGGATGAAAAAGTAGCGGCTCATTTCGAAAAAGAAGTTTCTAAATTGCAACGATCTAATCCAAATTCACCAGAATTTGGAATTCAAAGAAACTATTTGGAATTATTTTTAGATTTACCTTGGAATGAATATTCAAAAGACAATTTTGATTTAAAAAGAGCTCAAAAAATACTAGACAGAGATCATTTTGGTTTAGATGAAGTAAAGCAACGTATCATAGAACATTTAGCGGTCTTGAAATTGCGAAATGATATGAAATCACCTATTTTATGCCTTTTTGGACCTCCAGGAGTTGGTAAAACTTCTATAGGAAAATCAATAGCTGAAGCTTTAGGTAGAGAATATGTTCGTGTTTCGTTAGGTGGTATGCGTGATGAAGCAGAAATTAGAGGGCATCGAAAAACATATATTGGTGCCATGCCAGGACGGATTATTCAAAGCATTAAGAAGGCGAAAACGTCTAATCCTGTTTTTGTACTAGATGAAATTGATAAATTGTCAACGAGTTTTAATGGCGATCCTTCTTCAGCATTATTGGAAGTGTTAGATCCAGAGCAAAATGGAGAATTTCATGATAATTTCTTAGAATTGGGTTATGATTTGTCAAAAGTAATGTTTATTGCTACATCTAATAACATGGCTACCATTCAACCGGCTTTAAAAGATAGAATGGAAATCATCAAAATGTCAGGTTATACTATAGAAGAAAAGGTTGAAATTGCTAAAAAGCATTTGTTGCCAAAACAATTGAAAGAACATGGTTTAAGCGCTGATGATTTGCAAATTGGTAAAAAGCAATTGGAAAAAATAGTAGTAGGTTATACTAGGGAATCAGGTGTTAGAGGTTTGGAAAAGAAAATTGCTCAAGTGGTGCGTCATGCAGCAAAATCAATTGCGCTTGAGGAGGATTACAATAAAACTTTGACAGATGAGGATATTCTTACGGTTTTAAAAGCACCTCGCTTAGAGCGTGATAAATATGAAAATAACGATACGGCTGGTGTGGTAACTGGTTTAGCATGGACATCAGTTGGAGGTGATATTTTATTCATTGAATCTACTATTTCTAAAGGAAAAGGAGCAATGACTATGACAGGAAATTTAGGTACTGTAATGAAAGAATCGGTAACTATTGCTTTAGAATATATTAAATCGAATAATGAAATATTAGGTATACCAACGGAAGTAATTAATAATAATAACATTCATATTCATGTTCCTGAAGGTGCTACTCCAAAAGATGGTCCAAGTGCAGGTATTGCGATGTTAACTTCTATGGTTTCGACTTATACCCAAAGAAAAGTAAAGAAAAGCATTGCAATGACGGGAGAAATTACTTTGAGGGGGAAAGTATTGCCAGTAGGTGGAATTAAAGAGAAAATACTAGCGGCTAAGAGAGCGAATATCAAAGAGATTATTCTTTGTCATGAAAATAAAAGAGACATTGATGAAATTAAGCCCGACTATTTAAAAGGTCTTACCTTTCATTATGTGGATCGAATGAGTGAAGTAGTGGAAATAGCAATAACAAATCAAAAAGTGAAAAATGCTAAGCAGTTGCAAGCATAACTCAATATAAATAAAAATGAATACATTCCGATTTAGAAATAAGTCGGAATTTATTTTTATTATATCTATATATAATTTTATATTCGCAACAGCGTTTATAGCTTATACATATTAAGTATGGTTTCAAAAAAAATACTGCTTTTCTTCTTATTAACCACTAGTGTTCATTATGGGCAAATAGGAGGTAAATATGTATATCAGTTTTTAAACTTAGCACAGTCACCCAGACAAGCTGCTTTGGGAGGGAAAACCGTAACTGTTGTAGATTATGATGTAAATCAAGCCTTTTATAATCCAGCAACTATAAATGGGGAAATGAGTAATCGTTTGGCTGTAAATTATGGGAACTATTATGGAGAAGTTTCTTATGGAACGGCTGCTTATGCGTATACTTGGGACCAACATGTACAAACCTTTCACGCAGGTATCAACTATATTAATTATGGAAGTTTTGAAGGAAGAGATGAACTAGGAAACCTAACTTCGGATTTCACAGGTAGTGAAGCGGCTTTGTCTTTAGGTTATGCTTACAATATTCCTTGGACAACGATGTATGTAGGTACTAATGTGAAGTTGATTTCTTCTACTTTGGAATCCTATAATTCATGGGGTGTTGCAACAGATTTAGGTTTCTTGTATGTGGATGAGAAAAATGATATCAATTATGGCTTGTCGGTTCGTAATTTGGGTTTTCAAATTACACCCTATCAAGATGTAAGGGAAAAACTGCCCTTGTCTATAGATGCTGGAATTTCGCAATTATTAGAGAATGTACCTATTCGTTGGCATTTAACTTTGGAAAATTTGCAACAATGGAATATTGCATTTTCCAATCCAAATAGAGCAGAAACAACTTTGGATGGAGAAACCAATGAAGAAAAAGTATCCTTTTTTAATAATGCGTTGCGACATGTAATTATGGGCGCTGAATTATTTCCAGAAAAAGGGTTTAATATTCGTTTGGGATATAATTTCAGAAGAGGTCAGGAATTGAAAATTTTGGACCAACGCAGTTTTGCTGGAATATCTGCTGGTTTTGGCTTACGATTTGGTAAAATAAAGTTTGATTATTCTTATTCAAGATATACATTAGCAGCCAGCACAAACTTGTTTGGTTTAATGATAAATTTAGAGTAACAAATATTGGTTACTAAAAAAATAAAACATTTTGAAAAAAATTACAATAGCAATTGATGGTTTTTCATCTACTGGAAAAAGTACTTTGGCAAAGCAAGTAGCGAAAGAATTAGGGTATGTGTATGTAGATACAGGTGCCATGTATAGAGCAGTTACGTATTATGCCATGCTTAATAATTTGGTTTCGGAAGATTTTCTAGACAAAGAGAGTTTGGTTTCCCAATTATCAAAGATTCAATTGCAATTTCAATTCAATCCTGCTTTGGGTTTTGCGGAAATGTATTTGAATGGAGAAAATGTAGAGCAGGCAATTCGTACTATTGAAGTTTCAAGAAATGTAAGTCGCATTGCTGAAATATCTCAAGTTAGAGCTAAATTGGTAGAACAACAGCAAGCGATGGGAAAAAACAAAGCTATCGTAATGGATGGAAGAGATATTGGTACGGTTGTGTTTCCAGATGCTGAATTAAAACTGTTTATGAATGCTTCTGCAGAAACCAGAGCGCAAAGGAGATTTGATGAGTTACTGGAAAAAGGACAGAGCGTTACTTTCGACGAGGTACTTCAAAATGTGCAACAACGCGATTATATTGATACACATAGAGAAGATTCGCCATTAGTAAAAGCGGATGATGCTATTGAAATTGATAATTCAGCTATGAGTAAAAAAGAGCAGTTTGAATTGGTGATGCAATTGGTAGCTGAAAAGTTGTCCGTTTAAGAAATATTAGGTTCAATCAAATCCCATTTATTGCCATATAAATCTTGGAAAACTACAACAGTTCCGTACGGTTCTTTTCTAGGTTCTTCTAAAAAATGAATATCATTGCGTTTCATTTGTTGGTAATCCTCCCAAAAGTTATTGGTATACAGAAATAAAAACACTCGACCGCCTGTTTGGTTGCCAATGTATTCTTTTTGTGTTTCATTTGCTGCTTTGGCAAGTAAAAGACAACACGCTTTGCTGTTTTTGGGAGCGATACGAACCCACCTTTTTTCAGCACTGATAAAAGTGTCTTCTATGATTTCAAAATGTAACTTTTTTGTGTAAAAAGCAAGCGCTTCATCATAATCTTTTACAACTAAAGTAATGTGTGCGATATGTTGATGCATATGATTTTTTTGGTTATAAAAATACATTTTTTAGCATCAGTTTTTTATTGGTTTCCTACGAAATAATTTTTCATGTCAATTACATGTAGTTTTCTTGTTCTAAATGTTTGTTAATTAATAAATTATTTGTAATTTTGCACACCTTTTGACAGAATTGGGTTTTCATTAGGAATCAATAATTTATACAAACACTGTTGTTGTTTTTAATCTGTATAAAAAAACCCGTAAGAGCACAACATACAAATTTTTAAATCAGCATATGTCTGAAATTAACAAAACACAAGAAGAGTTTTTAGCAAATTTTAACTGGCACAACTACCAAGAAGGTATTGATGTAGTAGATGAGAAAAACTTACAAGAATTTGAAGACCTAGTATCTAAAACTTTTATCGATACTAAGGATGAGGAAGTAGTAGTAGGTACTGTAGTTAGAATTACTGATAGAGACGCTATTGTTGATATCAATGCTAAATCTGAAGGTGTTATCTCTTTAAACGAATTTCGTTACAATCCTAACTTAAAAGTTGGTGATAAAGTAGAAGTACTTATTGATATTCGTGAGGATAAAACAGGTCAATTAGTATTGTCTCACAGAAAAGCAAGAACTATCAAAGCTTGGGATAGAGTTATTGCTGCTCATGAGTCTGGAGAAATCGTGAATGGTTTTGTAAAATGCAGAACTAAAGGTGGTATGATTGTAGATGTTTTCGGAATTGAAGCATTCTTACCAGGTTCTCAAATTGACGTAAAACCAATCCGTGATTACGATCAGTATGTGAACAAAACTATGGAATTTAAAGTGGTAAAAATTAACCATGAGTTCAAAAACGTAGTTGTTTCTCACAAAGCACTTATCGAGGCAGATATCGAAGAGCAAAAGAAAGAAATTATTGGTCAATTAGAAAAAGGACAAGTTTTAGAAGGTGTGGTTAAAAACATTACTTCTTACGGTGTGTTCATTGACTTAGGTGGTGTAGATGGATTAATCCATATTACAGACTTATCTTGGTCTAGAATCAATCACCCAAGCGAAGTTCTTGAGTTAGATCAAAAATTAAACGTTGTAATCCTTGATTTCGATGATGAGAAAACAAGAATTCAATTAGGTTTAAAACAATTAAACGCGCACCCTTGGGATGCTTTAAGTGCTGATTTAAATGTTGGTGATAAAGTTAAAGGTAAAGTTGTTGTTTTAGCAGATTACGGTGCTTTCATTGAAGTAGCTGAAGGTGTTGAAGGTTTAATCCACGTTTCTGAAATGTCTTGGTCAACTCACTTAAGAAGTGCACAAGATTTCATGAAAATTGGTGATGAAGTAGAAGCAGTTATCTTAACTTTAGATAGAGAAGAAAGAAAAATGTCTTTAGGTATCAAGCAAATGACGCAAGATCCATGGACTGATATCACTGCTAAATACCCAGTAGGTTCTAAACATACAGGTATCGTTAGAAACTTCACAAACTTTGGTATTTTCGTAGAGTTAGAAGAAGGAATCGATGGTTTAGTATATATCTCTGATTTATCTTGGACTAAGAAAATTAAACACCCATCTGAATTTGTAAACGTAGGTGACAAAATGGAAGTGGTTGTTTTAGAGTTGGATGTGGAAGGACGTAAATTATCTTTAGGTCACAAACAAACTACTGAAAACCCATGGGATAAACATGAAGATGCTTTTGCTGTAGGTACTATTCATAATGGAACTATCGGAGAAATCGTTGACAAAGGTGCAACTGTAGATTTCGGTGATGATGTAGTGGCTTTCATTCCAACACGTCATTTAGAGAAAGAAGATGGTAAAAAATTGAAAAAAGGAGATACTGCAGACTTTAAAGTTATTGAGTTCAATAAAGAATTCAAAAGAGTAGTGGCTTCTCATACAGCTATCTTCCGTGAAGAAGAAGAAAAAGCAGCTAAAGCTGTTGAAACAAATGTTTCTTCATCAAATAATGTTGAGAAATCAACTTTAGGTGATATTGATGCATTAGCTGAATTAAAAGCTAAAATGGAAAAAGGAGAAAAATAATAATTCTTTTTCTTTATAATAATGAAAACTCCCAATATAATATTGGGAGTTTTTTTATGGCTATTACTTGGTCATAAAATCATAGATACCATGATAATTTTGATGTGTGGTAACCGTGTTCAATAAAAAACTAGGATAAGGTGTAATACAAGGTTTTATATTAGTATTGTTAGATATTATAGCTTGCGCACTACCTATAACACACCCTTTACCATAGCAAAAATCGAAATGAAGTCCCAATTCTTTCATAGTATAACTGGCTACGGAAGACTTATAAGAATATTTGTTTATGTAATCACCTCCTGTTAATTCGTATTCAAAAATATCACCTCTTCTAGATGGGCAAATAAAGTTCGTATTGCCAGAGATGGCATATAATTTTCCACTTGCTATGGTTAAACCATTGTATTGAGAAGGAAAACCACTTGGAGCAAAAGGGGAACAAGAGCCAGAAGACAGGTCTAATTTTAAGATTTGTGAACTACCTTCTTTTATACCAACTAATGTTGTTGGATCTAAATTTTCAATATCCTGAAGATAATCGGTTGTAGTATAAGCGATACTAGAGTTGCCTGTTGGAATATGAACCTTTAATAATTTTTTGGGAAAATTGGAATTTATTCCTGTTACAGCCCAAGCAAAATCGGTTGTGCCTGACATATCTGTGATTCCTGTAACGCAAGTAACAGGTTTTCCTCCGATTTTTATCTGAGAGACAAATGTGTAACCTACAGGACTCGTACCTAAATCTATTTTAAAAATAAAAGATTGGATATTTGGTAAAATCGGACTTCCAGTTCCGTTTGCAGGTGATACTAATGCAAATAACGATGGGCAAGCTGTTGGCCTTTCTTCGGAAGTGGTTTTTTTTACTTCTTTTTGTGTGGTTTCAATTTCCTTGAAATCATCTTGACAAGATAGTGTTAGCAAGCAAAATAAGCTGCTAATACAAAGGCTTAATTTTTTCATATTTTTTGTTTTAAATGTTTGAATAGTAAAATTATAGTATTGTTTTTCAAGATATGCCTATTCATGTAACAACTCCTTGTAAATATGTATCTTAAGTGTTAAAATTGATTCATTTATTGTTTTATATATTATTATATCGTAATATTGCAATATAATAATTGATAATGATTATAAAACGTCAATTCGAGTGATTTTATAAAGTAAAAATGCTAATTTTTACTTGTAAAATTGTATCGAGAATCGTTTTTAAATTATACCAAAAAATAAATTTAAATACTCATGGGAGTTTCTAAATCAGAATTTTTTACCGAGCAGCAAAATCAATTGGCAACGCTTTTTAAAGCCATGTCACATCCTGCAAGAATTGCAATTATCCAGTATTTACTACAAGTGGATAGTTGTATTTGTGGCGACATTGTGAACGAATTGCCTTTAGCTCAACCAACCGTTTCTCAACATCTAAAAGAATTGAAAAATGCCAATATTATAAAAGGTACCATAGAAGGTACAGCCATTTGTTATTGCTTAAATCCAGATACGCTAAAAATGATTGAAGACTACTTTAACCGACTCATAAATCAGTTGCAAAATAAATGTTGCTAAACTTAATTTATTACTCAAAATAATACTATTATGAAATTATCAGAAATAAAAAACGCTTTAAAAGACTTGTCTGTAATTGCTTTTCAATTGCCTAATGGTCAATTAGTTCCTTCTCATTTTCATGTTACTGAGGTGGGAAAAGTATCGAAATATTTTATCGATTGTGGGGGAACGGTTCGAAAAGAAGAGGTAGTAAATTTTCAATTATGGGAAGCGAATGATTATGATCATCGTTTGCATCCCGAAAAGTTGATTCATATCATTGAACTGTCAGAAAAAATTATTGGTATGGAAGATTTAGAAATTGAAGTAGAATATCAAATGCCAGATACTATTGGAAAATTTAGCCTAGATTTTGATGGCAATAACTTCTTGTTAACCTCTAAATTAACTACTTGTTTGGCAAGTGACTCTTGCGGAATTCCACAGGAAAAAAAGAAAGTAAAAATAGGAGAATGGAAAGCAAAAGAAAATTCCTGTGCTCCTGGTTCGGGTTGTTGTTAAGTATAAGAAGCTTATCCAGCCTTTTGTACTATCTTTTTGGTTTCAAACTGTTTTATTCTCTTTTCTAAAAGCTTCTGTTGTCGCTTTTAAAAAAAGATAAAAACTACGTTTTCAACTGCTAAAGGATAGTTACTCCAGTCTGGGCTAAATAAAAAAATATGTTAGAAAAATTAGAAAAAACCTTACTGACTTTGTCATTTGATACACTTTCAAAAGATAGAAAAGAGGTGTTGCAACCTTTAATTGATTATATTCAAGAGAAAGTGAATCATCAGGAAAAAATTAGGCTTAATTTTATTTGCACCCATAATTCACGTAGAAGTCATTTGTCTCAAATTTGGGCGCAAACCATGGCTTTTTACTATGAAATATCTAATGTGACTTGTTATTCAGCAGGAACAGAAGCTACGGCTTTGTTTTATATGATAGCAGAAACGCTAAAAAAACAAGGTTTTGAATCTGAAAAGCTAGATGAAGGAACAAATCCTATTTATGCTATAAAGTTTAATGTTAATGAACCAGCTGTTATTGCTTTTTCAAAAACCTTACAGCATACATTCAATCCGAGTTCAAATTTTGCAGCTATCATGACATGTTCTTCTGCTAATGAGGCTTGTCCTTTTGTCTCAGGTGCTGAAAAACGCTTTTCTGTTCAATATGATGACCCTAAAAAATTTGATAATACGAATGAAATGCAACAAGGTTATTGGGATAAAAGTATTGAAATAGCAACTGAAATGGCGTATGTGTTTTCAAAGATTAAAAATGGAAAATAAAAATTATTGGGCTGAGTTTTTGGGTACGTTTTTATTGGTGTTTTTTGGAACTGGATCTATTATCATTAGTGAAGAATATAATGGTGTTATTCAGGCTTTTGGTATAGGTGTAGTTTTTGGGGTAACTGTATGGATTTTGGTTCATTTTTTAGGTAAGTTTTCAGACTGCCATATTAATCCTGCGGTAACGGTAACATTCTATTTTAATAAAAACATTGAAATTAAAAAAACACTATTCTATATTTTTTTTCAATTGTTTGGAGCGGTCTTGGCTAGTTTATTGCTTCATTATATTTTTCCATTCAATCAAAAATTAGGAAATACTATTCCAAGTGGAAGTGTTTGGGAATCTTTTTTTCTTGAATTTGGGATTAGCTTTATTTTAATGGGTGTTATTGTGATAACGAATGTTATGTCTTTAAAGAAATGGGCGCCTCTTTTAATTGGGTTTACCGTTTTTTTAGAAGCCTGGTTGGCAGGCCCTATTTGTGGAGCTTCAATGAATCCCGCAAGAAGTTTTGGCCCATCTATTATTTCGGGTACTATTAATTTTTTATGGCTCTATTTTTTAGCACCAACATCCGGGATGCTGTTTTTTCTTTTGATATATCGTTTCTTTAATTCAAAAAGGTAAATCTTCTTTTAATATAGCTTTATGTAAAAGAAGATTTACTCAACATTACCTATACATTTTTAATTTTAAAAACTTTAAAGTTTAATTTGAAAAGGTCAATAATTAGTCTTTTTTCTTTAAAGTGTATAAAAAAATCGATGAAATACTTTTTATTTTAACATTTTAAGATGTAGAAGATGTTAAATGGTTGTTGTATATTTTTTATAGCCTTGATTTTATTTATTGCTTATTTTTTTAACATTATTTTTGGAATATCATAAAAAATTAAGCTATTTTTTTTTGATACCATAATTTAGGTATGGTTAATAGCGATTATGATTGTATTTTATGATAGCAAACAAAACAAACTCTATATATTATGAAAAAAAATGATTTTTACTACTTTTTAAGGAAAGGTATTTTATCTGTCCTAAGGGAATCTAAAATTAAATTCTGTTTATTTATTACTGGATTTTTATTGATAACCGCTTCTTCGTATTCTCAAATTGGTCCTGTTATTTGGGAAGATAATTTCAATACTTTTAATACTTCACAATGGACTAAAGATATTGGGGATGGTTGTAATATTGGATTGTGTGGTTGGGGAAATCAAGAATTACAGTCTTATGAAGCGAACAATGTTTATATTGGAGATGTTCCTGGTGAAGCAGGAAATAAAGCATTAGTATTAGAAGCTAAAAATCAAGTTTCGGGTTCAAGAGTTTTTACTTCAGGTAAAATTAATAGCGATAATAAAGTTGCCATTCATTATGGTATGGTAGAAGTGCGTGTACGTGTACCTAATCTTAATCAAGGTTTATGGCCAGCTGTATGGATGCTGGGAACTTCTAATTTAGCTTGGCCAGCAAAAGGTGAAATTGATATGATGGAAATGGGATTTAGTCAGGCAGCAAGAAATGAGCAAGGTGCAACGTCTTCAACCGTGAATACGTATGTAGGTGCCAATACTTTTTTTCCTGTTCCTGGTGGCGTTGGGAATATTGCTTCTGACGTAAATTATAATAAACCCTATGTGGCAGCAGCTCCTTTAAACGATCGATTTGTAAAATATAGAATTTATTGGGAACCCACACAAATTCGTTTTACGGTTGTAGATGGTGCCAATGAATATGATTTATATGAAAATCCTTTTCCAATTGATGCTAATAATTCTGTAACAGCTCCTTTTACAAGACCTTTTTATATGTTACTGAATTTAGCAGTAGGTGGAACTTTACCAGGTGTTTCTTCTAATGGAGCAGTAACGGCACCGCTTCCTGGTAAAATGTATGTGGATTATGTGCGTGTACACAAATGGAATGGATATGGAAGTGTTGCGCTTTCGGATGGAACTATTCCTGCTGAAAACGGAACTTTTGGTGTTTTTACGGATACTACACCAACAACTAAAAAACTAACTTTTGGTTCAGATTCAGAGTTTTATATTTTTGGTGAAACCTTAATTGAAAATAATGCTATAGCACCAGCTGAAGGTGCAAATGTGTTATCGTTTACAAATGATAGTTCTAAAGGTTGGTTTGGAGCTGGAATTACTACTTTATTTGGTAAGAATATGTCCAGTTATACAGCGAATGGTTCATTGAAATTTAAAATTAAAATACCAGCAAATGTATCTTTTTTTATTGGTGTAAATGATAATTATACGAATGCAGCTCAAGTGAATTTTCCTGCAGGACAAACTAAATATGGTTTAGTGCGTAATGGAGAATGGGGTCAGGTGACAATTCCAATAAGCGATTTAGGAGGTCTGGTTGCTTTTCAAGATATGTCGTATATGTTTAGAATAGGAAACGATGGTGCTATTCCTACTTCCAATTTTCAATTTGCTATTGATGATATTGTTTGGGTAGACGGAAATACAACAGTTTGTCAACCTACTGCAATTACACCTTATTATGCTATTAATGGACAAAATTGGACTTCAAATACTACTGTTTCATTGCAGTCTGGGAATAGCATTACATTTGGACCGCAACCTACGACTGGCGGAAGTTGGTCATGGACAGGGCCAAATAATTTTGCTGCAACAACTAGAGAAATAACAATTTCAAATATACAATCTAATCAAGCAGGAAATTATACAGCTACTTTTACAAATGCTTGCGGAACAACAACTAATGTAACATTTAATGTAACAGTAACTACAGTTTCAACTTTTGTTCCCGATCCAAATAAAACCTACTATATAGCGAATCCCTTTCATAATAAAAGAATTGGTGCTAATGGTTCAGAAGATCCTTTTAGTGCAGCAATAACAACAACAGGATCAACAGTAGAGTGGAAGTTTACTGCTGCTCCCAATAATAGTTACTACATTGATTGTGTTGGAGGTCAAGGAAATCCGAGATTGCGTTCTGATAATACCGATTTTACCGACATGCAACCTAGTAGTTATGCAGGTACTTGGGAAAGATGGCAAATTACACCAGCTGGTAATGGTAAATTTTATTTGACTACTTTAGAAAGCAATTTAAGAAGGTTGCAATTGAATAGTGCTGGTGTTTTAAAACAAGTTGGTACCGATTCTCAAGATACTTGGGAGCAATTTACATTTACAGAAGCTTCTCAAACTCCTCCGCCACCTCCAGTAGGGTCTTGTACAAGAGTAGCGGCGAATGGAGATTTTAATGTTACCATTACCAATAATTCAGAAGGTTCTTTCTTAACTTTTGTTCCTAATAGAACAGGAATAGGAAATACAACCCTTATTTTATATTACAGCACTGCTTTAAATGCTACGTATCCAGGTTATTTAGCACAACCGAATGTTCCTTTTAAAATTAACGCTACTTCAGGTCAAACAATTTATTTTTATTACACCTACAGTTTGCCGACTGGAGGAGAAAACAATACAGCTAATGACAAAATGAATTTCGTAATGGGTAGTTGTAATGCTAGTACATCAAGAATGGCTAATGAAATGGGGAAAAATGAAAATGTTTTAAATGCTTTATATAGTGTGTATCCAAACCCTGTTACGAATGAAGCAACGATTGAAATGCAATCAGCAGGATTGTTTGAAAATATAGTGATTATGAACAGTACTGGGCAAATAATACTTAAAGAAAAATGTAATAATCAGCAAAAAATAACAATTAATACAGCTGATTTTCATTCAGGAATTTATTTTGTTCAATTATCTGGTAAAAATGGAATAAGCAATTGTAAGATTGTTAAACAATAAAGATTGTCAAGTTAATTTGTGAGGATTAGTTTTTATGCAAAATACAGTGTTGGAATTGATTTCGACGCTGTATTTTTTTTGTCGAAATGAAAAAAACAGGAAAGCTTTTAGCATTTCCTATTCTTTGTCAATTGAGCCTAGAACACGCTTCATAAAATCATTTAAAGCGGTCTTTTTATCTTTGCCTTCTTTGATTAATTTATGTACTTCAAGAGCTCCGTATAAATTGGATATTAGTTCTCCAATTACATCTAACTCTTCATCTTTTAAAGAAGAAACCTCAGTTAAATTTTCTAAAACTTCGATGGTTTCTACTAGATAATCAGCATCATTATCCTCAATAAACTGTGTTAGTTGTTTGATAACGGGTAATTTCATGTTTCTTATTTTTGAATGGATTCGTTAAAAGAATAATTTTTCCAAAGTTTACCAACTCGTTATATTACTTCGTTTACTAATTCCGTTAAAACCTCTGCTTTATTGGTTTGTGTTTGGTTGACCAAAGCGCCATTTTTAAAAGTAGCAAACGTAGGTAAGTTGTCTACTTTGGCTAGTTTTCTTGATTCCGGAAATTTTTCAGCATCAACAACTAAAAAAGGAATAGTTTCATTTTCAGAAGCTAATTTTTTAAATTTTGGCTTCATGATTCTGCAATTTCCACACCATGATGCAGAATATTGAACGACCACAATGTCGTTAGAGTTAATAATTTCTGCTAAATTATCTTGTTCTATTTCTGTAAACATTTTATTTCAATTTTAATAATCTCATCAAATTCAATAGCAATTTAAAACATTGCTATTGAAAATGATAAGATAAATTTTGATTTTTAGTTTTGGCTTAAATAAGCTGCTGTACTTAAACGATCTGCATTCATTGCTTCTTTCCCTTCTTCCCAGTTTGCAGGACATACTTCACCTTTAGTTTGAACGTGAGTGTATGCATCAATTAAACGTAAATATTCATTGACATTTCTTCCTAATGGCATATCATTTACACTTTCGTGGAAAATTTTACCCTCTTCATCAATTAAATAAGTTGCTCTGAATGTTACATTTGAACCTGCTAAGATTTCTTCGTCTAAATTTTCATCATAAACCCATTCTGCATCTAAAATATCTAAAGCAGCAGCTAAATTTCTTGTTGTATCTGCTAATAAAGGATACGTAACACCTTCAATTCCTCCATTGTTTTTAGGAGTGTTTAACCAAGCAAAGTGAACTTCATTAGTGTCACAAGAAGCACCAATTACGATAGTGTTTCTTTTTTCAAACTCTCCTAAAGCTGCTTGAAAAGCATGTAATTCTGTTGGACATACAAAAGTAAAATCTTTTGGATACCAAAATAATAAAACTTTTTTGTTGTTTTTTGTAGCTTCTTCTAATACATTGATTCTTAAATTATCGCCCATTTCTGAGATAGCATCAACTGTAATGTTTGGGAATTTTTTTCCTACTAATGACATAATTAACTAATTTTTTGAGTTATTTTAATGATGCAAAATTACTAAATCCATGACTATTTTAAGGAGCTTTTGATGGTTTGTTTTTATTGAATAATAGAGAATAATTATACCAATATTTCTTACAAAAAATTAACTTAATATTTATTGAATTAATAAAATTGAATTAATAAAATTATTAAATAAATAAAAAAAGCACTTCTATATTTAGAAGTGCTTTTGGTTTTTTGTTAGTTTATTATTTATTGGTCAAATCGATCTGCATTCATGACTTTAACCCATGCTTTAATAAAATCTTTTACGAATTTTTCTTTAGCATCGTCTTGAGCATATACTTCAGCATAGGCTCTTAGAATAGAATTGGATCCAAATACTAAATCAACTCTTGTTGCGGTCCAATGCGTTACTCCTGTTTTTCTATTTACTATGGCATAAGAATTTTTTCCAGTAGGTTTCCAACTATAATTCATATCGGTTAAATTCACAAAGAAATCATTAGTCAATACACCTACATTTTCTGTGAAAACACCCTCTTTTGTATTGCCATAATTGGTTCCTAAAACGCGCATTCCACCTAACAAGACCGTCATTTCTGGAGCAGTTAATCCCATTAATTGAGCTCTATCAAGCATTAACTCTTCAGGTTTTACAGCATAATCCTTTTTTAACCAATTTCTAAAAGCATCATGAGTCGGCTCAAGGTCTGCAAAAGATTCAGCATCGGTCATTTCTGCTGTTGCATCTCCTCTACCTGGTAAGAAAGGAACAACTACATCAAATCCGGCTTCTTTAGCTGCTTTTTCAACAGCAGCACTACCGCCTAAAACAATAAGGTCAGCAATGCTAATTTTTTTAGAATATTGTGCTTGAACTTCTGAAAGTTTTTGCAATACTTTTTGTAATCTTTCCGGTTCATTACCTATCCAATCTTTTTGTGGAGCCAATCGAATACGAGCACCATTTGCACCTCCTCTAAAGTCAGAACCTCTAAAAGTTCTGGCACTGTCCCAAGCTGTTGTTATTAAATCGGATTTTGATAGACCACAATTTAATAATTGTTCTTTTAATTCTTTTACTTCTAAATCACTTAAGGTATAATCTACTTTTGGAACTGGATCTTGCCAAATCAAATCTTCTTTTGGAACATCTGGTCCTAGATAACGATCTTTTGGACCTAAATCTCTATGGGTTAATTTAAACCATGCTCTTGCAAAAACTTCTGTGAAATAATCAGGATTTTTATAGAATTTTTCAGAAATTGCTCTATAAATAGGGTCCATTTTCATAGCCATATCTGCATCGGTCATGATAGGATTATTTCTTTTTGTTGGGTCAAAAGCGTCTATAGGTTTGTCTTCTTCTTTAATATTGATAGGCTCCCATTGCCAAGCTCCAGCTGGACTTTTTTTCAATTCCCATTCGTAAGTGAATAATAAATAGAAATAACCATTGTCCCATTGTGTTGGATGTGTTGTCCATGCTCCTTCAATACCACTCGTTACAGCATCAGCTCCCACACCTGTTCTTGTTGGGTTACCCCAGCCAAAACCTTGACTTTCAATTTCACCTGCTTCTGGTTCTTTTCCTAATATGGATGCGTCTCCATTACCATGTGCTTTCCCTACAGTATGGCCACCCGCTGTTAAAGCAACCGTTTCTTCATCATTCATTGCCATACGTTTAAATGTAGTTCGTACATCGATGGCTGTTCGTAAAGGGTCTGGTTTTCCATCAACGCCTTCAGGATTCACATATATTAATCCCATTTGAACGGCTGCTAAAGGATTGTCTAATGATTCTCGATTTTCATCATTATCATAACGCTCTTTAGTAGCTGCTAGCCATTCTTTTTCAGAGCCCCAATATACATCTTTTTCAGGATGCCAAATATCTTTTCTTCCGCCTGCAAACCCAAAAGTCTTAAGTCCCATAGATTCATAGGCCATGTTTCCTGCTAAAATCATAAGATCAGCCCAAGAGATTTTATTTCCATATTTTTTCTTAATAGGCCACAACAAGCGTCTACCCTTGTCTAAGCTTACATTGTCTGGCCAACTATTTAGTGGGGCAAATCTTTGATTTCCAGTGTTACTACCACCCCTACCATCAGAAATTCTATAGGTTCCAGCAGAATGCCAAGCCAAACGAATCATTAAACCACCATAATGACCCCAATCTGCTGGCCACCAATCCTGACTTTCCGTCATTAGGTTTTTTAAATCTGTTTTTACAGCTTCTAAATCTAATTTTTTAAACTCTTCTGCATAATCAAAATCTTCTCCTAAAGGATTAGTTTTGACATCGTGCTGATGTAAAATATCAAGGTTAAGTGTTTCGGGCCACCAATATTGATTGTTGGTTGCTTTTTTAGTAACATCTTCTTTACTGTGAAAAGGGCATTTGCTTAAATCATTAGAATGTTCCATAGTTTTAGTGATTTTGTATTAATATTGAGAAATTTGTATCAAATTGTTTGTTATAATTGATAGTATCTCAAATTTACAAATAAAAAAACCATTACTCTTTTTAAGTAATGGTTAATTTTTATTTTAAAATAGATTTAAACTATAGCTTTCTTAGTTTTTAATAGTCGAAACTAATTGTCTTATTTTGATGTTAAATGCTGCAAATAATAAAGTCATAAATGGACTCAACAAGTTAAAAAATGCATAGGGAAGATAATCAAATGTTTCTACTCCTAAAGTTCCAGACTGATATGCACCACACGTATTCCAAGGGATTAATACAGAAGTAACAGTACCCGAATCTTCTAAGGTTCTACTTAAATTTTCTGGAGCGAGACCTTTATCTGCATAAGCTTTGGAAAACATTTTTCCAGGAACAACAATAGCTAAATATTGATCAGATGCTGTAATGTTTAAGGCCAAACAACTTCCTACGGTTGAAGCAAAAAGTCCAAAAGTTGATTTGGCAAGATTTAATAATGCTTGACTTATTCTAGATAAGGCTCCAATAGCATCCATTATACCTCCAAAAACCATAGCACAAAGGATTAACCAAATGGTTCCTAACATTTTTTGCATACCTCCTGATTTGAATAGGTCTGTTAATGTACTGTTTTCAGTAGGGATAACAGAATCAGTTGTGATGGCATTTAAAACCCCTTTATAAGCATTTGCAAAATTTAATGTTTTTCCTCCAGAAAGCATTAAAACAATTTCTGGTTGAAATAGTATGGCAAAAATACCCGCTAATAAAGTTCCTATTAGTAATGCAATTAAAGGTTCTGTTTTTTTAACAATTAAACCAATTACAATGAAGGGAACGATAAACAGCCATGGTGTAATATGGAATGCTTTTTCAATATCTGCTAATAATACAGATGAATCTGCTATTCCAGTTGTGTCTACTGTTAATCCTAGTATAATAAAAAGAATTAAAGAAACAATATAGGTTGGAACGGTTGTAAGCGTCATGTATTTAATATGTGTAAATAAATCAGTTCCTGCCATTGCTGGAGCTAAGTTTGTTGTGTCTGACATTGGTGAAAGCTTATCACCAAAATAAGCTCCAGAAATTACAGCTCCTGCAACCATACCTAATGGGAATCCTAAAGTGCCACCAATTCCAATTAATGCGATACCTACTGTTGCTGAAGTAGTC
This sequence comes from Flavobacterium profundi, assembly GCF_006491645.1. Classification (GTDB taxonomy): domain Bacteria; phylum Bacteroidota; class Bacteroidia; order Flavobacteriales; family Flavobacteriaceae; genus Flavobacterium; species Flavobacterium profundi. The sequence continues at coordinate 331,404 of NZ_VDCZ01000001.1, read as the reverse complement.
CAAGAGCTACCCGTTGCGATTGAGATAACGGAACAAATAATTAAGGTGGCAGGTAAGAAGATAGCTGGGCTTAAAATTTGTAATCCATAATAAATCATGGAAGGTATGATACCGCTAACTAACCAAGTGCCCGCCAAAGCACCTACCATAAGTAATATAAGAATGGCACCCGCTGTAGATTTAATATTTTCCGCTACTTCATCAATCATTTTTTGATACGTAACTTTGTTGAAAAAACCTACTATAGCTGCTACTGCTGCACCAAGTAGTAGAATAAATTGATTGCTTCCACCTAAAGCACTGTCTCCAAATACATATACATTATAACCAAGCATTATTACTAATGCTACTACAGGGATTAAAGCTTCCCAAATATTTAATTCTTTGTTTTTTATAATTTTTGTGTCCATTTATTTTTTTTGAAGTCGCAATATAGCCAAAGTGTTACGATTAGCAAAAGATTATCGTTAAAACTATAGCTACTTATTAATTTTTAGATTTCTATTTTTTCAAATAAAGTATTACCTTTTTCTAAAGGTTTCTTTTATGATATCATTTGGAAATACGACAGGACTTTCATTTCCATTTTTGCCAACAGTTGCAACACCAAAATAATAATTATCAATGACAATGCCTTCTAGTTCAAAATTATCTGTTTTTCCTACAAACCTGCTAAACTCCCATTGTGAAGAGGTGGTTAGTCTCCAATATATTTTATATCCAAAAATAATGTCGTCTTCTATTTTATCCCATTTTAATTTTACATTAGCTTGAACAATTCCTCCAATTTGAACATTTTTTGGGGCAGGTGGGGCCCAAGCTAAAGCAGCTAAATTTATAGCGTTTACTGTAGTTAATTTTTTAGCGTATTCGAAATTAACCCCTTCTAAAACATCACCATATTTAATACCGTTTTCAGTTCTAATATTCTGATGTTGTCTGTTATAATTTTCATGTGCTTCCATAATTCTAACACCTGCAAACCCTAAATCATTAAAAGGACGATGATGACCACCTCTTCCAAAACGATCTAAACGATAAATCATCATAGGATTCATTTCTGGCATATAGGTTTTGGTAGTTTTTTCGATATAACGTGCCAATTGTCTTGAATTTCCGTCAACCTCTCCTCCATAAAAGCGCCTTAAGTTGCGCTCTTTTTCCTTTTCATTTGCGGGTGTAGGCTCTGAAAAAATACGAAAGGTTCTGTTGTCAATTACGCCATCTACTCCTTCTATATTTCCAATCATATCATTGTTGAGTACACCTATAATTTCCCATTCTTTTTTTTGAGCGTAATTCGCAAATCCTTTACCACCGAACAATCCTTGTTCTTCACCTGATAGCCCTACATAAATAATGCTATTTTCAAATTGATATTTAGAAAGAACTCTTGCGGCTTCAATCGTTCCAGCCATACCAGAAGCATTATCATTGGCTCCAGGAGCATCGTTCGTGTAATCCATGGTATCTGAATTCCGGCTATCAATATCGCCACTCATAATAATATATCGATTCGGATATTTTGTTCCTTTTTGTATGGCTACAACATTGACAATCCAGGTGTCTTTGGGAACACGTTCGCCATCATTCGTTGTAACGAAATCTTTTTGGTAAAATACCTCTAAACAATTTTTACAGTTTTTAGAAATGGTTTCAAATTCTGATTTAATCCATCTGCGAGCCGCACCAATTCCTCTTTTGTTAGAAATAGTATCGCTAAAGGTGTTTCGAGTGCCGAATTCAGTTAATCTGGTAATGTCATTTTTAATGCGTTCTACAGATACATTATTAATGATGTCATATATTCGGGTGTCTTGTCCGTAGAAGGATACAGAAAATTGAAGACAAAAAAAGAATAGTATTTTTTTCATTGTAGTTACTTTCTTTCAAAGATAAAAAAAATCCAACTACAGTATTTGTAATTGGATTTTATAACATATTAGGTAAATTTTATTATAAAACGTTTAATTCTTTCATACATGCTTTCATCATTTGATAGGTTCTTTCAATATCATTGTCAAGACCAATCGAAAAACGAATTAAACCATCTGTTAATCCCATTTCTTTTTGTTCTTCTAATGGTATTTCTGATGAGGTTGAAGTTCCTGGAGCACTGAATAAAGTTTTGTAAAACCCTAAGCTTACTGCTAAATACCCTAAATTTCTTTCCTGCATTAATTCCATTAATTCATTTGCTTTTTCTAGAGAGCCAACATCTATCGTCATCATACCTCCAAAACCATATTCAGGATTAATCATGTTTTTATAGATTTCATGACTTGGATGACTTTTTAGCCCTGGGTAAACTGTTTTTAAACCATCTTGTTCAAATTTTTCAGCTAAGTAAGCAGCATTATAGCTGTGTTGTTTGATTCGTAAATGTAAAGTTCTAAGATTTTTCATTACACTAGCACTCCTCATACTGTCCATAGTTGGGCCTAAAAGCATGCTTGCACCTGTATTTACATTTTTTAAATCATTGATGAATTCTTGTGAAGCACAAACTACACCTCCAACTGTATCGCTACTACCATTAATATATTTTGTTAGTGAATGAATTACAATATCAGCGCCTAATTGAATTGGAGAAACAGAAAGGGGTGAAAAAGTATTGTCAACCACTAATTTTAAATTGTGTTTTTTTGCAATTTTTGATAAACTCGACAAATCTGCAACTTCTAATAGTGGATTGCTCACAGTTTCACAATAGATTACTTTTGTGTTTGAGGTAATCGCAGCTTCGACACTTTCTAATTTTGTAATGTCTACAAAAGAGGTTTGAACTCCCATTCTTGGGGCAAAATTCTTTAAAAAGGCATAGGTGCCACCGTAAATGGTTCGGCTTGAAACGATGTGATCACCATTTCCACATAATTGTAAAAGAGTAGGAGTAATTGCCCCCATTCCAGAAGCTGCTACATTTGCAGATTCCGTTCCTTCCATAGCAGCTAAAGCTTTGTCTAAATATAAATTACTTGGAGAAGAGTGTCTAGAATATAAATAACATCCTTCTGCATTCCCTTCAAAGGTGTCAAACATAGTTTTTGCAGAAAGGAAAGTATACGTTGAACTATCAGAGATGGAAGGGTTAACACCTCCAAATTCTCCAAAATATTGTAGGTCTTGAATTTTGTCAGCAGGATTGAATGTGCTCATAAAGAATGATTTTTAATTTGATTCAAAATTGAATAAATCAAATTAAATTTTCAATATAAATCAAATTATTTAGAATAGATAACTGTTTAAAGTTTAAAAAATAGTTTTTTGTGCTATTATTTTGTATTTTTGATTAAAATTGTAAAAAATGAAACTAGATAGTATAGATAAAAAGTTACTCGAATTATTACAAACAGATACTAAAAAGACGACTAAAGAATTATCTTTAAAATTAAATTTATCCGTTACGGCTGTTTATGAGCGAATTAAGAAGCTTGAAAGAGAGCAAGTAATTCAAAAATATGTGGCTCTTTTAGATAAATCAAAGATAGAGAAAAATTTTGTGGTTTTTTGTCATGTGAAGTTGATACAACATAATATTGATTTGATTGCACAATTTGAGAAAGAGGTCGTTAAACTCGATGAAGTTTTGGAATGTTTTCATGTGAGTGGTGATTATGATTATATTTTAAAAATTTATGTTAAAGATATGGAAGCGTATCGGGAATTTATGGTTACTAAACTAACTACCATTCAGCATATTGGAAGTACGCATAGTACTTTTATGATTGGTGAAGTAAAAAATACTACGGTTTTTAGATTGCAAGGCAACTAATTTTTTTTGTATATTAGCTTCACTAACAAATAAAATTTTAAAAAACATGAAAAGTAAATTTTTAAACATTGAAGGAGCACAAGTACTAACAAAAGAAAATCAAAAAAACATTTTTGGAGGAGTTAGTGGAAACTATGATTTATCTAAATGTGGGTGTTCTTGTAGTGGTTCAGTAACAGGTCCATTTTATTGCCAAAAATTCATTGCTTGCCCACAAGTATATACATGTCATGAAGAAATTTAAATTTCTTTAAAATAAAAATGATTTAAAAGTCTGTCATAATTGGCAGACTTTTTTATTTTTAAATATCTGTAAATAATGCAGAAAAAGGATTAATATTTCATAATTTTGTATTTTTAAATTAAATCAAAGAAATAATATATTATGAGTCAATTTGATGTTACCATTATAGGTTCTGGTCCAGGCGGGTACGTATCAGCAATACGATGTGCTCAGTTAGGATTCAAAACTGCAATTATTGAAAAATATGCTACTTTAGGAGGAACTTGTTTAAATGTGGGGTGTATTCCGTCTAAAGCTATGTTAGCTTCTTCACATCATTATGAGGAATTACAACATTTTGCTGATCATGGAATTGAGGTTTCAGGCGATGTTAAAATTAATCTAGAAAAGATGATTGAGCGCAAGCAAGCAGTTGTGGATCAAACGTGTAGTGGTGTAAAATTCTTAATGGATAAAAATAAAATTACAGTTTTTGAAGGCGTTGGGTCGTTTGAAGATGCAACTCATATAAAAATTTCGAAAAAAGATGGTTCTTCAGAAGTAATTGAGTCAAAAAATACAATTATTGCAACAGGTTCTAAACCATCTAACTTGCCTTTTATACAAATTGATAAAGAAAGAGTGATTACTTCTACTGAAGCTTTAAAGTTGCCAGAAATACCTAAGCATTTGGTAATTATTGGTGGTGGAGTAATAGGTATTGAGTTAGGTCAAGTGTATTTGCGTTTGGGAGCTCAAGTTTCTGTAGTAGAATATATGGATCGCATTATTCCTGGTATGGATAGTTCTTTGTCTAAAGAATTGACAAAAGTATTGAAAAAGCAAGGCATGAAATTTTACACATCTCATAAGGTTAAAGAAGTTGCAAGAAGTGGAAACAATGTGACTGTAAAGGCAGATGATGCTAAAGGAAAAGAATTGGTCTTAGAAGGAGATTACTGTTTAGTGGCAGTAGGTCGTCGACCTTATACAGACGGTTTACATGCTGATAAAGCGGGTGTGAAAATTTCTGAGAGAGGTCTGGTGGAAGTGAATGATCATTTGCAAACCAATGTTTCTAATATTTATGCGATTGGTGATGTAATTCGTGGCGCTATGTTAGCTCATAAAGCGGAAGAAGAAGGTGTTTTAGTAGCAGAATATTTAGCAGGACAAAAACCACACATTGATTATAATCTAATTCCAGGTGTTGTGTATACTTGGCCAGAAGTAGCTGCTGTTGGTAAAACAGAAGAGCAATTAAAAGAAGCTGGTGTAGTTTACAAGGCTGGTAACTTCCCATTTAAGGCATTAGGTAGAGCTAGAGCTGGAGGTGATACGGATGGATTTGTTAAAATATTAGCAGATGCCAAAACGGATGAGGTTTTGGGTATTCATATGATTGGTGCTCGTTGTGCGGATTTAATTGCAGAAGCGGTTACGGCTATGGAGTTTAGAGCTAGTGCAGAAGATATCTCTAGAATGTCTCATGCACATCCAACATTTGCAGAAGCGGTAAAAGAAGCGGCTTTAGCAGCAACAGATAATAGGGCTTTACACGTATAAGTTAAAAATTATATTGTTTAAAAAGCCAAATTCATTGAATTTGGCTTTTTTATTTTTAAAAGGATTAGGCTTTTAAAATATCTTTATAGCTGTTCCAATGCGAATAAATTAGAAATAAGTTTCCTAAAAATAAGATTAATGCAACTGGTAAGGCTTCTTTTGTTGGGAATATATTTAAAAGTAAAATGTTGAGTGAAACAGGAAGTAAAACCAAATTGAAAAGACGTACAAATTTTCCAGACACATAAGAAAGGCCAACTAGTAACTCTACAGATTTGGCTAAAGGCATTAAGTATTTAGTAGCCATAAAACCTGCGAAAACAGTTGCCATATCTCCAGTTGGTGCAGGCTGTTCTCCCATTGGAAAAAAATAGGTGATGGACGCAAAAAGTAAAAATAATCCTAGAAGGATACGAATAATAATCGTTGCAATTCTCATATGAATGATTTTTAAGGTTAGTATATCAAATATAGCTAAATTAAGTATTCGTTTTGTTGCTATAGATGGATTTGTGTCTAATAAAAAAAGTCGCAACATTTGTTGCGACTTTTTTATAATTTTCAGAAAATGAGAGATTAACCTCTTCTTTTTTCTTTAATTTTTGCTTTTTTACCAGTAAGTTCTCTGAAGTAGAAAATACGAGCTCTACGAACTTTACCTCTTTGGTTCACTTCAATTTTTTGTAATGCTGGCATGTTTACTGGGAAGATACGCTCTACACCAACAGCACCAGACATTTTACGAATTGTAAAAGTTTCAGTTAAACCAGAACCTCTTCTTTGGATTACAACACCTTTGAAGAACTGAGTTCTTGTTTTTTCACCCTCTTTAATTTCATAGTACACAGTAATTGTGTCTCCAGAATTAAAATCTGGGAAATCTTTTTTTGCAACGAATTCGTTATTTACGAAATCAACTAAATTAGCCATTTTGTATAAAATAAATGTTTGATTCAGAGCAACATACACGTCTTTCGCTAGAGGTTGGTCCAAATGTGGGTGCAAAGATAATTAAAAAAACCAATTTTCAAATTCCAAAACCTAATATTTTTAATTGAAATGCTTCTTTTTGAAAACTTTATTCAGATTGTTAAGTTTCTGAAAATTATTCTTTTAATAAATCAGGGCGTCTGTTTTTAGTATGTTCATAGGCTTTTTGTTCTCTCCATTCTTCTATTTTTGGAAAATTTCCGCTTAGTAAGATGTCTGGAACTTTCCAACCTTTATATTCAGCTGGTCGAGTGTAAACGGGAGGAGCTAATAAATTGTCTTGAAAACTATCGGTTAAAGCTGAAGTTTCATTGCTTAAAACACCAGGAATTAATCGAATAATACTGTCGCATAAAACGGCAGCACCTAATTCGCCACCTGATAAAACATAATCTCCAATTGAAATTTCTCGGGTTATGAATTGATCACGAACTCTTTGATCTACACCTTTATAATGGCCGCAAAGGATGATAATGTTTTTTAAAAGCGACATGCTGTTAGCCATTCCTTGATGTAATGTTTCACCATCTGGAGTCATGTATATTACTTCATCGTATGCGCGTTCCCTTTTTAATTTTGTTATACAATCATCAATAGGCTGAATGCTCATTACCATTCCGGCACCGCCGCCAAATTGATAATCATCCACACTTTTCTGTTTGTTTGTAGTATAATCTCTCAAATTGTGAAAGTGAACTTCAACGAGTCCTTTTTCGATGGCTCTCTTAAGTATAGAAGCTTCAAAAGGACTTTTAATCAATTCAGGTAAAACAGTAATAATATCGATGCGCATGGTACTTCTTTATTTCAATTGCATTGTTTTCAAAAACAAGTGTGCAAAGGTAAGTAACTTAAAACTCATACAAAAAATAATTAAACTCCAAATTGTCTTAAATGATGGTCTAAATGTTTCCATTGGAGATTGTTCCAATCTTTTTCTGTGAGTTTACCCCAAAAAGGATGTATTTCTAATTGTACTACCTGAAAACCTTCACTTAATTTTTCAACACTTTTTATTAATTCGTTCTTTGTGGTTTCAAAATCATAATTTTCCTTGCGGATAAATTCTTTAGCTGTATGGTAGTTTTTTTTAAATTCTGGAGCATCTAACCATGATTTTTTCATTAGTCTTCCCATGATTCTGAGTGGAATTGGAACGTTTATTTTTTCTGTTCCAAGTGCTACATTAATAGGAGCAATACAATGGGATAACATTTGGTTTACTGTCATTTTACCCCAGAGCGCTTTAGACTCTAAAGTTAAATTATGAATTCGAGCAATCATTTCTTGATTGTCTTTTGGGTGGAATATATTTTTCATAGGTATATAACTATTTATTATTAGGTAAATAACGATATATTCTGTGTTATGGACTTTTTATGTTTTATTGTATAGAAAAACGTTCATTGTTTTGTTTGATAAATTTTTGATTGGGGTCGAAGTATAAATATACTGGTTTTTTCTCTAAAATAATTTTTATACTAATATTATCTTTCAATAATTTGGTTTGTATTGTTTTGTTACTTCCATCAGAAAATTCAATAGTAATCTCAATAGAATCATTGAAAATAGCATTTGTTTTTTTTCCTTTTCCATTTTCATAATATTTATGGGCTATTATATTCAAGTGTAATTCGAAAGTATCTTTGTTTTTTTTTACAATCATATTTTTTGCTTGGAAATGGTAAAGTGTAATTCTTTTAAACAAATCATCTATTTTTGGATGCATTTTTTTCTCAGTAATGGCGTACAATTCATTTAAAAAATCGGTAGTAGTAGGGTTGCGGTTGGGATATTTATTTTTGTTTAAAAAGTTTTTCAATGCTTTATTTGTTTTTGCTTCTCCTATTCGTTCACTTAATTGGTACATAGCTACTAGACCTTTAGAATAGTTAAGATGTGTCTGATTATGATCAACTTTATATAGAGGTTTTTCAGTTTCAAAGTTTCGTTCGTTTAAATAAATTCCAGTATGAAGATTCACGTTTTCCAATACTCTTTTTTGTCCGTACATTTTTTTTGCTAGCATAAGTTCGGTGTACATGGCAAAACTTTCAGTAAGCATTGTATAACCTTCTCTGTCATCTGGATTAATTTGGTTGTTTCCCCACCAAATATGAGATAATTCATGACCTGCTAATTCATTAATAACGTCTTGTTGTTTATCCGCTTTGATATTGCTGTGAAATATAGTGTTTTCTGTCATGAAAATAGTATTGGGATAAGCAGTAGCCGCAAAACCTTTTGTGAATGAAGAAATTTCGGCAAAACGGATGGTTTTGAATGGGTATTTACTAAAATTATTTTGACAATAGTCTAGCGTGTTTTTAATGTTTTGGATTAAATGCGCTACATTTTCATTATGTTTAGGATGATAAAAAACTTCAATTTTTTTTCCTTTATAAAGTGTTTCTGTTAAGGAATAACGAGCGGATGAAATGGCAAAACGAAAAGGGATAGGACTTGTGGTTTCATAAACAAAATAGTTCCTGTTTTTCTTTTTCCATTGGTTTGTTAATTCACCTACACTAATGGCGGTTTGATCATTTTCAGTTGAGATTGTCATTTTTAGATGTATAAAATCATCTGTTTTTGTTTTTGGGGCTTCTAGTTTTTTTATAATAGTAGCATCACCAAGCTGAAAATTTGCTCTTTGTTCTTTTTTGCTTATTTCTCTATCGGCTTGGTAACCCAATTGAGGGTAATACCTGCTAATTCTCATGAAAGAACCATTGGCTACAATTGTATTGAAGGATTGATGACCGTTTATAGGAAACCATTGGTATTCTAAAACAAAATTAAAAACAGCTTTTTCTTGCGGTAATAAATCTTTTTGTAAGGAGATAATTTCGTATTGATTGGTTACTGTATATGAAGCATTCTGTGTTTGTATTATAGCTTTTTTTATGTTGAAATCAGTACTAAAATTTACTAAAATTTCTGTAATAGGTTTATTGGTTTTGTTTTGAATGTGATATTCACCTGTAATATGATATCTATTTTGGCTAGGGAATAAAGCAACATTAGTAATAACATTCGTAATTGAGGGTTGTGGTTTATTTTGAAATTTTCGATATTGTTTTTCATATAGCGCTTGATTTTTTAGTATTTCATCAGGATTTTTATATTGAAAATCTTTAGAAAATAGAAATCCGCTTACTCCATTTATAAAAATCAATACGGTTATAATCGTAAAATGAAGGTATCTTTTTTGTTCGCTTAACCTTTGAGTGGTTATATATAAAAGCAAGCCTACAAAAGAAAAACCGAAGAACAGTAACCAAGTATAGGAATAAGTGTATATTCCAAAACCATTCATGTCGCTATATGCTGCTTTTAATGGGATTTGAAAACGTAGTAAAGGATGAATTAAAAAACTTTTTCCTATGGCAGTAGCTGTTAACAAAATAAAAATGGATGAAAGGGTTAAACCCATATATTTGTTTGGAATCCAATTTTGAATGAGGCAAATAAGTCCGGCACTAAGCAATAAAGGACAACTAGCAAAAAGATAGATGCCAAAATAGGCTTCCCAGTCAATGAAAGTATAATGGTAAGTAACCTGAAATAGTATACCTAAAAGTAATAGTAGAGTGCTTAACCCTATACTAATGATGGATAAACTTAGCCATTTTGAAAGTAGCTTTATCAATTCGTTCTGAGGTGTGGCATTTTCAATGAGATGAAAACGATTTGTTTTACTTCGCCAAATAATTTCATGTCCATAAAAAAGAATAATTATAAGCCCAAGAATTGGAAAAGTGTCTAAGATAGCGTTGGTTGTTACTCCTGAAGTTACATATTTTTGAGGCAACCTAATTCCTTTTTCGATAGCTCCATAGATTTCCATGCCTACACTAAAAAGTAGCCCTAAACAAATTAAAATAAAAGGAATACTTTTTACAATATATTTTAAATGTAAATAAGTTGAAAAACTTAAACTTTTAAATGCTGTTTTCCAATTGAAAATAGGATTTGTTTTTTTAATAGGTAGCGTTGAATTATTATTAATAGCATCTGTAATTTTATTTTTACGAGATTTTCTGCTTTTAATTTGAAATGAAAAAAAGTGATACGTGCCTCCTAAAAAAAGAATAGAAAGTAATAAAACAACAACTCTGTTAATAAGGAAATAACCTTCAGGAAATATAATTTCGGTGTTTTTTTGAGTGATGGAATAAGTATTGGTTTGCATGAAAAAGCCAGAAAGACCAAAAGGATCAATAAGTGCAGCTATTTTTCTTGCTTCTTCCGATTGAGGCATGGATTGTGCCATAAATGGAGAATTGGAAAAAAGCAAAGCTACCATGTACAAGATGTAGATAAATAAGCCTGAAATATAGGTCATTAATTTGTTTTGAGTTAGCCAACTAATGCTGCACATAACTGCGCTACAAAAGAAAGTATTAATGCCGCCAAGGAGAAAAAGAGGAACAAGAAAAGCTAAAAGATTAAAATAAGTATAATCGCTAGGATTCCATCTTATTTGTTGGCCAAAGCCAAAACCTAAAACAAGAAGAGAAAAAAAGAGAAAACTAATACCAAAAACTAAAATGAATCGATTTTTTAAATACATTTTTTTAGTAATTGGTGTGGTATATAGAATTAAATTAAAATGAGCTTCTTGCTCTTTAAAGAGTATTTGTGAAACTAAAAGTGTGGTGAAAAGAATACTTAAAAGACTTAGAAAGCCAATCATATAAAATAAGGTATATGGCGCATTTTTATAGATTTCAGAGCCTACAGAAATGGAGAATTTAGTTCCAGCAAAAACCCCTATGCTTAAAATAAAAACCATAAGGAGGTGGAATCTTATTTTTTTAAAATAAGACTGCAATTCAAATTTTAATAAAGTATTCATGGTCGTTTATTTTTGGTTAAGAATAGAGAAATATACATCTTCAAGGTTAGGGAGTATGGGTCTAAAAGAAGTGTCTGGTTGTGCCTCCGATTGTACATGAATCGTTACGGTTCCCATATTTAATTGAGTTAGGACAACATTGTATTCTTTTTCATATTGCATTACTTGATTTTTGTCTATGGTTTTTTGCCAAAGTTTTCCAGTAATTTCAGCAATAAAATCAGTTGGTTTGCCTTTTGCTAAAAGTGTTCCGTTGTTAATGATGGCCATTTCTTTGCATAGATTTTTTACATCTTCGACCAAATGAGTAGAAAGAATAATAATGATATCTTCGCTTATTTCATTAAGTAGGTTATTGAACCGGTTTCTTTCTTCAGGATCTAAACCTGCTGTGGGTTCATCTACTATAACTAATTGTGGGTTACCTAATAACGCTTGCGCAATACCAAAGCGTTGTCGCATTCCACCAGAAAAAGTATGGACTTCTTTGTTGCTGTGTTGGTATAAATTAACTTTTTCCAATAAGAAATTAACTTGTTCTTTACGCTCTTTTGTATTTATAATTCCTTTAAGTATGGCAATGTGAGTTAGTAAATCATAAGCTGAAATTTTTGGGTATACACCAAAATCTTGAGGTAAAAAACCAAGTTGTTTTTTTATAAAAAAAGGGTCGTCAATACAGTTAATTCCATTAAAGAGAACTGTACCGCTATCTGGCTTTTGCAAACCAGCAATGGTTTTCATTAAAGATGATTTTCCAGCACCATTTGGTCCTAAAAGTCCAAACATGCCATTAGTAATTTCTAGCGAAATATCGTTTATGGCTACGACTCCATTTTTATACGTCTTTTGGAGATTTTTAATTGTTAAACTGTTCATTTTGAGATTGATTTTGATGATTATTATTTTTGTTTTTAGACAACAGACTTGCTCTCAACTATATTTTAGCTGAAAAAAAGAGTAGTATTTGAAAAGATGTTATTCCGTAACGTATTCTAGAATGTCACCCGGTTGACATTGTAAAGCATCACAAATTGCTTCTAAAGTTTCGAAACGAATACCTTTAGCTTTACCTGTTTTTAGTATGGATAAATTGGCTTGGGTTATACCTAACTTTTCAGCCAATTCTTTACTTTGCATTTTGCGTTTGGCAAGCATAACATCTATGTTAACAATAATTGGCATATTTAAATAATTAAGTCTTGATCAGTTTGTAAATGTAACCCTTGTTGAAATATAGCTGCTATAAAGAATGCGAATATACCAATAATTGCATGTCCCACAATCATTGCGAAATAGGGAAAATCTTCTGTGGGATTAATACTAATGCAACTAAAAATAATGGGTGCCATAAGTAGATTTGTTATGTAAAAAAATTTTAAATGAAATACACCACGAGCGGTAAATAATTTCGTTTGTTTAAATGTTTGAAATACATTACTTAAACCAAAGAAAAACAAACTATAAAAAGCCAAAGTAACTAACATTTCTGTGATGTAATGAAAAGTATAGGCGCTACCCAAGATGAAATTTTTATCTGTAAAAGGATAACACACTGCAAAACGATTTTGTTCTAGTATTCTCAGTGCATTAGTTTTAAAAATTGTTACTATGGCTACATAAACTGTAGTTAGACCATATAAGAACGCAATTATTCTTACAAAATAAAATAATAGGATTGAAATGATTCTGGTTGTCTTCATAAAACAAATATATTATTATTGCAAATATATAAATAATTATTGTTTTACGATAAATTATTATAAAAATTAAATAATTTATTTTCTACTGCGACTAGATACAAAAAAATGCATAATAGATTTTTACCTCCATTATGCATTTTTTAAATTATAATCATTAAGGATTTGTAGACCAAAGTGATGCTCCTTTCAACATGGCTCTTCTTGGCAATTTTAATCCTGCTACAATTAATGCTGCAAAATCTTCGGGTTGTAACACAGAATCTGGAGTGTCATTACTTGCAATACCTAAGTCAATAGACATATCAGAAACTATAGTGCTTGGTGTTAAAGTGCAAACTCTGATATTGTTTTTACGAACTTCTTTCATTAGGGATTCCGACATTCCAATTACGGCAAATTTAGATGCAGAATAGGCAGAAGTATTTGGATTTCCATTTAAGCCTGCAGTAGAAGAAACGTTAATGATATCCCCTTCATTTTTTTCTATTAAAAAAGGCAGTACTTCTTTGGTAACATAATACATCCCTAAAACATTGGTTTGGATAATTTCTTCCCATTGTTTGACCTCCATGTCGTTAAAAGATCCAAATGCAGCAATGCCTGCATTGTTAACCAAAATATCTACTGCTCCTATAGTTGCAATTATTCTTTTAACGCCATTTTTTACTTCATCATAATTGCCTACGTTAAAAACAGCATAACTTGCTTTTACGCCAAATTGTTGTAATTCTTCAACGGTCTCTTGTAGCCTCTTTTCGTTTCTTCCGGTAATGGCAACGTCTATTCCTTCTTTTGCAAAAGCAATCGCAGTTGCCTTGCCTAAACCTCTACTGCCTCCAGTAATAATCGCTTTTTTACCTTTTAAATGTGCCATGTCTATTCGTTTTAATTTGATGGCAAAATTAGGAGTTTATAGGCTAAAATTTTGCCAATTTTGTATGAAATTTAGGTAAATTTAATTTGAATAAACAGAGTTTTATAAAATGAAAATTATAACTTTAATTCCATTTGAATATTTGCTCGAGTATAGTCGTTTTCTTGCATAGGAACTTCAATAAACCCATATTTTTCATATAAACGTAATGCGTTTTCTAACTTTCGATTGGATAAAAGCATAATCATTTCCGCTTTCTTTGCTTTTGCAAAAGCAAGACAGCTATCCATTAAAAGATTACTTAATTTAAGACCTTGAAATTTTTTTGCTACTGCCAGTTTGGCTAATTCATAAGTGGTGTTGTTCACTTTTTGCATAGCAACCGTGCCTGCTACTTCATTATTAACTATACAAAAGAAAATCATTCCACCAGGTTCTAAAATATAACTTTCAATATTATTAAAGACATCATTGTCATGTGGTTCTACAACAAAAAATTCTTCTAACCAAGCTTTGTTTAAATCGATAAATTGATTTTTATACTCGGGTTGATAGGTAATGATAAGCGGTTTCATTTGCAATAAATTAGAATGGCAAAATTAGATAAAGGAGAAGATATTTTATAGTTTATTTATAAATGTTTTAGATATAATATTAGTAAATTTGTAGCTTAAAATTTAAATAAACACGAAATGCAAGACGGAATTTATGCAAAATTTACTACTCCTAAAGGTAGTATATTAGTAAAATTAACACACGATAAAACACCAGGAACTGTTGGGAACTTTGTAGGATTGGCTGAAGGTCAGTTAGATAACAAAGCAAAAGCAATGGGAACACCATATTATAACGGATTAAAGTTTCACCGTGTTATTCCAGATTTTATGATTCAAGGTGGTTGCCCTTTAGGAACTGGTACTGGAGATGGGGGCTATAAATTTGATGATGAATTTCATCCCGAATTAAAACATGACAAACCAGGAGTTTTGTCTATGGCAAATGCTGGACCTGGAACTAATGGTTCTCAATTTTTTATAACGCATGTGCCTACACCGTGGTTAGATGGGAAACACTCTGTTTTTGGTCATGTGGTAGAAGGACAAGATGTAGTGGATGCTATTGCTCAAGGCGATGTAATGGAATCTGTAGAAATAATTAGAGTAGGTGAAGAAGCTAAGAACTGGAATGCAATTGAAGCTTTTAGAACATTTGAAGGTTCTCGCGAGAAAAGATTAGCAGAACAAAAAAGACTAGCAGAAGAAGCATTAGAGAAATTGGCTGCTGGTTTCCAAAAAACGGAAAGTGGCTTACGTTATCAAATTATTCAAAAAGGAAATGGTAAACAAGCAGAAAAAGGAAAAAAAGTTTCTGTACACTATCAAGGAGCTTTAGATAATGGACAAGTTTTTGATTCTTCTTACAAAAGAAAACAACCTATCGATTTTCAATTAGGTGTTGGTCAAGTTATTGAAGGTTGGGATGAAGGAATTGCGTTGTTACAAGTTGGTGATAAAGCCCGTTTTGTAATTCCTTCTTATCTAGGATACGGATCGAGAGGTGCTGGAGGTGTTATCCCACCAGACGCTACTTTAGTATTTGATGTAGAATTAATGGATGTAAAATAATCCTTAATTTTAAAAATTATTTATTGAAATAAATGATACTAAAATCCCGGAATATTTTTCGGGATTTTTTAATTAAATGAATATGGAAACTCAGAAAGAATCTATTTTATATCATCATTTTGAAAAATTTATTCCTATAAGCGAATCTTTAAAAATAGAATTGTTCAACAGGATTGAATATCAAGAATTTAAAAAAGGGGAACTGTTACATCAAAGTCATAAAGTATGTACTAAAAGTTATTTTATACAAAAAGGACTTGTAAGAAGTTTTTTTCTGAAAGATGGAAAAGAAATAACTGAGTTTTTTTCTTGTGAAAATGAATGGGTAAATTCTCCTAAAAGCTTTATGCAAAGAAAAGTTGATATTTATGACATTGATGCTATTGAAGATACAAGTGTATTTTGGTTGGAAATAAATGATTTGGGGTATTTGTTTGATCATTTTCCTGAGATGGAAAGATACGCGAGACTTTCTATGGGAGCCATAATGAGGCATTTATTAGAGCGCATAACTATTTTACGATTTACTACTGCAAAAGAAAAATACAATCATTTTTGTGAAGTTTATAAAGATATTTATCATAGAATTCCTCTTGGAATGGTGGCTTCCTATTTGGGAATTACACAAGAAACACTCAGTAGAATTAGAAAATAATTTTTTGATTTAAATCAAAAGTTTTGCTGTTTTTTAAGGTTTTCTTTGATGTAATTAAAATGAGTTAAAAATGAAAAAAGTTTTAAAAATAGCAGCAATGCTTTTGCTACTTGTGATAGGGATTTATATCTTTTTAGAATATTATATACCTCCATTAGATAAAAATCATGGTAAAATAAGATGTACATTATATGTTGGTAAATCTGAAAACCAACCTTTAATAGTAGGCTTTGGAGGTTCAGAAGGTGGTAATCCATGGGAAAGCAATTATTGGAAACCTACTAGAGATGAATTTTTAAAAAGAGGATACGCTTTTTTAGCTGTTGAATATTTTGGAGGGAAAGCAACTTCTTCAAATTTGGATCGAATTTCTTTGAATGCCATTCACGATAGTATTAGGAATGCAGCAAAAAATTCTCATATTGACGCTTCCAAAATTGCGATTATTGGTGGGTCAAAAGGAGGTGAGTTAGTACTTAATTTGGCTAGCTTATATTCAGATATAGATGCAGTAGTAGCAATTGTGGCAAGTAACGTTACTTTTCCAGCCTTAACTGTAATGAATAATACTTCATCTTGGACTTACAACGATAAAGAAGTTCCTTTTATCTTGCCACCATATGCCATTATACCTTATTTGTTAAATGGAGACCGATTAGGCGCTTTTCAGATGATGTTACTTGAAGAAGAATCCGTAAAAAAAGCAGTAATTCCTGTTGAAAATATGAATGCTTCTGTTTTATTACTTTCAGCAACTCAAGATGAAGAATGGCCTTCCATGGAAATGAGTGAATCGATTGTAAAAAGATTAAGAGAAAAGAATTATAAAAAATATTATCAGCATATACCTATTGCTGGAGGTCATACGGAGCCTTTAAAACATTTTGATATAGTCTTTGATTTTTTGGATAATCATTTTATAAACGAATAGGTTTTATTTATAAGTAGTATGTATTGAAAAAACTTCCATAATAGATTTTATATTTTCTTCATTTTTGTATTTTTACCCAAATACTAATTTAAATTATGAAAATAAAAATAAGTGCTGGACTCATTTTGGGTTTACTTTTAGTGGCTTGCTCGTCAAGTAAAAAGACAATTGAAACTACTGAAGCGATAGAAAAGAAAGAAGTTGTTCTTTCTCCAGAACAGGCTGAAGGGAAAATGTTGTATGAAAATAATTGTGGAAAATGTCATGCTTTGTATAGCGCAGATAAATTTACAAAAGAGCAATGGGAGCCTATTGTTTTAAGAATGCAAAAAAAAGCAAGAATCACAGATGAACAACGTGACTTAGTTTTTAATTATTTAGTAATGAATCAATAAACTTTTGGCTCGTTATTTGCTTTTCTACAGTAAATAACGAGCCTTTATTTAGTATGAAATCGCATTTTTCTTTTCTTTTTTTTCTTTTTTCCTTTCTTGCTATAGGTCAAATTCAGCATTGTGGGTATGATTTTACCTCTTACATCGTGGTGAATGTTCATGAAAATGGAGTGATTGAAAATCCAAAAGATTTAAAAATTACAATTGTATCAGAAAACGGTAAAGAAGTTATTAATATAAACAACATGTACAGTTGGAACAAAGGCAATGAACCTTTGGTTTTTGCTCAAAACTATTTGGTGAATAAAGATGGTGAAAAAGAGCGCTACTTTTTTCCTTATGCAAAGGATGCTTATTTTATTTCAGTAACCAATACGTTTCCAGCGGAAGATTTTAGCATTAAAATAGAAGATCCCAAAGGTATTTATAAAATACAAATTATTCCCTTGCAAAGTTTTAACTTATATGTATTGTGTTCTTCTGAAAATGAAAAAGCAAAGATGTTTGGTAAAAGAACAAATAATCCGGTTGAAGTTATTTTAGAAAAATAAGGAGAGCCGTCTAACTTATTCATTGGGTTCCACATGAATTAGAACATGACCCAATTCAAAAATTTCATTTCGTAACGTGTCTTTTAATTGATGCGCTAAATCATGCCCTTCTTTTACAGAGATGTTTGCATCTACAATCGCGTGTAGATCAACATGATACTTCATTCCTGCTTTTCGGATAAAACATTTTTCAGTTCCTAAAATACCTTCCACTTTTAAAGAAATAGTTCTTATGTTTTGTTCCAAATCCTGATAGCGATGTTCGTCCATAATTTCTCCCAAAGCAGGTCTGAAAATTAAATAACTGTTGTATAAGATGAAAAATGAGGCGAGTAATGCAGCCCAATCATCGGCAGATTCGTACCCTTTTCCAAAAAATAAAGCAATAGAAATTCCTAAAAATGCTGCGATAGAAGTAACAGCGTCACTACGATGATGCCAAGCATCTGCCTTTAGCGAAGAACTATTGGTTTGAATAGCTCTTTTCATCACTTTTTGAAAGGAATATTCTTTCCAAATGATAATAATAGCAAGAACAATCAAAGTCCAAGATTTAGGTAATTGATGCGGTGTACCAATATTTTGAATGCTTTCGTAGGCGATTATAGTAGCTGAAGTTATTAGGAAACCCACCACAATAAAAGTAATTAAAGGTTCTGCTCTTCCATGTCCATATGGATGGTTTTCATCTGCTGGTCGATTGGAATATTTTATTCCAAATAAGACTAAAAAAGAGGAGAAAATATCCGCTGTAGATTCAATAGCGTCTGCAATAAGGGCATATGAATTTCCAAAAAATCCAGCTAATCCTTTTATAGTTGCTAATCCGATATTTCCCAAAATACTAAAGTAGGTGGCTTTAATGGCGGTTTCTTGATTCGTCATTTTTAGATATTTCGCAGTTTTATAAGTCTTTTAGCAAAGGTAGGTATTCTAAAAAAGTACACCTATGTTTTTTGAATAAAAAACTAGACTTTATTTCCATTTAATGCCACATCCAATGCTTGGTTTTTGTACTTCGTTTAAATGTCTATTGTAAATAATACTGTCAATTGCATTTCTTAAATCACTGCCACTTACAGGAATACCGTTTCCAGGACGAGAATCATCCAGTTGGCCTCTATAAATTAATCGGTCTTCAGCATTAAAAAGATAAAAATCGGGTGTGCAAGCGGCATCATATGCTTTGGCAACGGCTTGACTTTCATCAAATAAATAAGGAAAGTCTATTTTGTTTTCTAAAGCGAAATCAGCCATTTTTTCGGGACTGTCTTGCGGGTATTTTACAATATCATTGCTTGAAATAGCCACTACACCTATACCTTGCACTCGATAATCATTGGCAATCATCACGATTTCATCAATAACATGTAAAACAAATGGACAATGATTACAAATAAAAAGTACTACTGTGCCTTTATGTCCTTTGCATTCGGCAAAATTAAAGTTGGTGTTAAAGTTAGTTGCAGGTAATAAAAAATCAGGAGCTTTTGTTCCTAAAGCTAACATATTGGAAGGAGTTTGTGCCATTATAATGATTGAAATTAAAAGTTTAGAAAGAATACCATTCTTCTTTAATTATTATACGTATTAATTTGTGAATTAGTTACAAAATAAGTAGTTTTATATAGAATCTTTAGTGTTTAAAACATGAAAACGTTATCCGACTGGTTTCAAGAATATAGTGTTAGTCATCAAAATATGACAAACAAAAAAATTCATTATATATGTGTGCCAGCCATCTTTTTTTCGGTTGTTGGTTTAGTATTGAGTATTCCAAACGATTTTTTATTAAAGACTACGAAATTTCATCCTATTGTAGCCAATTGGGCATTTGTGATTTTAGTGTTGGTATTGCTTTTTTATTACAGATTGTCATTAGTTATGGGTTTGAAAATGACAATTTTTGCAGCTTTTTGTTTAGTAGGTAATTATTTAATTGCTAGTGAAGTGTCGTTGTTGTGGTTTTCTGTGGGTGTTTTTATAATTGCTTGGATAGGGCAGTTTTATGGACATAAAATAGAAGGGAAAAAGCCGTCTTTTTTAAAAGATTTGCAATTTTTATTAATCGGCCCAGCTTGGGTAATACACTCTTTATTTAATGGAAAATAATTTAATTTCTTGGAATGATTTTGAGAAAATAGACATACGAGTAGGTACTATTATTGCGGTAAACGACTTTCCTGAAGCTAGAAAACCAGCCTATCAAATGCAAATTGATTTTGGTGTTGAAATTGGAATTAAAAAATCTTCAGCACAAATCACAACGCATTATCAAAAGGAAGATTTAATTGGAAAACAAATTATTGCTGTTGTAAATTTTCCTAAAAAGCAAATTGGTAACTTTATGAGTGAATGTTTGGTGTTAGGATTGGTTGGAGAAGGGAATGATGTGGTTTTGTTATCTCCAAATTTCCCTGTTCCTAATGGCTTAAAAATGGCATAAAAAAAGTCCGAAACAATCGGACTCTTCTATTTTTTACTAAAGAAAATGATTAAATATCATCAAAATCTATATTAGTGAAACTGTCTGTAGAAGGGTTGTCAGCAATTGCTTCTGAGTAAACTTCTTTTTTGAAATCTTTTTGATGTCTTTCTGAGATAACTTCTTCTCCTTTTTGAGAGACAACAAATTCGGTCATTTCGTCTAAAATTTCTTTAAAAGCTACAAAATCTTCTTTATATAAATAGATTTTATGTTTTTTAAAGTGATACGAACCATCTTCTTCTGTAAATTTTTTACTTTCAGTAATGGTAATGTAATAATCATCAGCTTTAGTAGCTCTTACATCGAAGAAATATGTTCTTCTTCCGGCTCTTAATACCTTAGAAAAGATATCTTCTTTTTCTAACATGTCATTTTCTCTCATAATCCTAACTGTCAATTTTTAGTTTTATCGTTTTCCAAAAGTCTAAAAAAAATTTGTATAAAGCAATATTTTATACAATTTCTTTTTCTGAGAGCTGTTTATTGTATAATTCTTTATAATAACCCTCTGTATTTATTAATTGATTATGAGAGCCTTGTTGAATGATTTTGCCATCTTCTAATATGATTATGATATCTGCATTTTTAGCAGACGAAACCCTATGACTTACTAATATTGTGGTTTTGTTTTTACAAAAATCCATTAGATTATTTAAAATTGCTTCTTCAGTTTCAGTGTCTACTGCGCTTAAGCAATCGTCTAGTAATAAGATAGGTGCGTCCTTGATTAAAGCTCTTGCAATAGATACGCGTTGTTTTTGTCCACCAGATAAAGTAATGCCTCTTTCGCCTAAAATAGTGTCATACTTATTGGTGAAATTTTCAATATTATGGTGTACATATGCTTTTTTAGCCACTTCAATTACTTCTTCATCAGTAGCGTTTTCTTTACCAAATTTTATATTGTTTTTTATAGAGTCTGAAAACAAGAAGGCGTCTTGTGGAACAACACCTATATTATTTCGAAGATCATCTAAATTTACTTTTTGAATGGGTTTGTTATCAACATATACAGTTCCTGAACTTACATCGTAAAGTCTGCTAATCAGTGATAAAATTGTAGATTTACCTGAGCCAGTTTTTCCTAAAATAGCTAAAGTTTGACCCGATTTTACTGTGAAACTGATATTTTCTAAAGCTTGTATGTTTGTGTCTTCGTATGTAAAAGATACATTTTCAAAACAAATCTCTCCATCTATGTTAGTGTGCTCTGCTACGGAATTATAAATGTCGGGTTGGGTTTTTAAAAATTCATTGATTCTTTTTTGAGAAGCTTCTGCTTCTTGCACTAAAGATGAAACCCATCCTAAAGACGCAACGGGCCAAGTAAGCATGTTGATATATAAAATAAATTGGGCAATTACACCAATATCTGGAATGGTTCCATTAATATACATCATGCCTCCCACATAGATTACAACTAAGTTGCTTAACCCAATTAATAAAATCATTAGTGGACCAAATAAGGAGTTGGTTTTGGCTAAACTCATAGCTTTTTCATTGCTGTCTTTTGTTAGCGCTGTAAATTCTTTTGTTTTTTGATCCTCAATTGCATAGGCTTTAACAACCCGAATACCAGAGAACATTTCTTGAACAAAAGAAGATAAAGTGGATAGATTTTGTTGAAATAAACCACTTTTTTCATGAATTTTTGAACTTATTTTAAAAACGCCATAGGATAACAAGGGAAGCGGTAGTAACGAATACAACGTAAGCTTTGGTGAAATTAAAGCCATTTGAATAATGACCACAATAAAAATAATTAGCGTGTTAACAGAATACATTACAGAAGGGCCAACATACATTCTTACTTTGCTCACGTCTTCACTAATTCGATTCATTAAATCACCAGTTCTGTTTTGCTTGTAAAATTTCTGACTTAGGGCTTGGTAATGACTGTAGATTTCATTTTTTAAATCAAATTCAATATGTCTAGACATAACGATTAATGTTTGACGCATTAAAAATGTCAAAAAACCACCAATTAATGCAGCTCCTAAAGTGTATATAAAATTATCTACCAAAATGCTGTAAGCGAGTTCTTTAGAAATAGAATTATTGTCAAGTGCACGTAAGGAATCACCAAAGAATTTTGGGATAAATAATTTAAAAATTTGAGCCGCTATTGTGATTGCTATTCCTAGTAAAAAACGGTATTTGTATTTTATAAAATATTTATTTAAATATTGTAATTCTTTCATATATGTATTAAGACTTGGTTTTTTTTTATTAAAAAGTCATTTTTTTATGAATTATTCTTCATAAAATAAAATTTAAAAATCGGCAAAAAAATTATCATATCCCTAAAAATAAGATAATATATTGAATTATTTTAAAATATTTCGTAATATTGTCTTTAATTATTGAATAATTTTCAACACATTTATCATATGTCAACAGAACTATTACAAGCAAACGAGCTACATAAAGTTGATCCAGTTTTTGGTCAAGTTTCATTTGACGGACATGAACAAGTTGTTTTTTGCCATGACAAAGATACAGGATTAAAAGCAATTATAGGAATACATAATACAGTTTTAGGACCTGCTTTAGGAGGTACTAGAATGTGGAATTATTCTAACGAATGGGAAGCATTAAATGATGTTTTGCGTTTGTCTAGAGGAATGACTTTTAAAAATTCTATTTCAGGACTTAACTTGGGTGGAGGAAAAGCAGTTATTATTGGTGATGCTAAAACTCAAAAAACTCCAGAATTAATGAGACGTTTTGGGCAATTTGTCGATTCATTATCAGGGAAATATATTACTGCTGAGGATGTAGGTATGGAAACCAAAGATATGGACACGGTAAGAGAAGTAACCCAATATGTTTCTGGTATTTCTGAAAGTAAAGGTGGTTCAGGAAACCCTTCTCCAATTACTGCATATGGAGTTTTTATGGGAATTAAAGCAGCAACTAAATATCAATTTGGTACGGATAACTTAGAAGGTAAAAAAGTATTGGTACAAGGAATTGGACATGTTGGTGAGGTTTTAGTGGATCATTTGACAAAATCTGGTGCTTTGGTAACTATTTCGGATATTAATGAGGATAGATTGCATGAAGTAGGAGCAAAATATGGAGCTAAAATTTTTACAGGTGATGACTTATATGGATCAGAAGTAGATATTTATGCACCTTGTGCTTTAGGTGCAACAATTAATGACGATACCATTGTAAAATTAAAAGCTAAAATTATTGCTGGTGCAGCGAATAATCAATTAGCAAATGAAGTAGTACACGGTCAAATTTTAAAAGAAAAAGGTATTCTTTATGCTCCTGATTTCTTAATCAATGCAGGTGGTGTTATTAATGTGTATTCTGAATTAGCCCATTTAACAAAAGCACAAGTAATGGAGAAAACAGAAAATATTTATAATACAGCACTTGAAATTTTTGACTTTTCTTCTAAGAATAATATTACAACACATCAAGCCGCTTTATCAATTGCTCAAAAGCGTATTGATGATCGAAAAAAAGAGTTACAGACTAAATAATATTTAAATAATATTGTATTTTTGCAAAGCGAAAGAGTTTCTTTCGCTTTCTTAATTTTAAAAAGTTCTTAAATTAGTATGTTAAATAGAAGACATATCCGCGTTAAAGTGATGCAAAGCATTTACGCCATGCATCAACATCAAGGAGAAAACCTTGATAAAGAAGAGAAATTCTTGTTTCAAAGCATAGATAATATGTTTGATTTATATCTTTTAATGCTTTCTGCATTGATAGAAATTCGCGAAAAAGAAGAGTCCTATTTAGAAGTAGCTTCTAAAAAACATTTAGCAACTAAAGAAGAACGCAATCCCAGTAAAAAATTTGTAGATAATAAAGTTTTAAAACTGCTTTCAGAAAGTAGGTCTTTAAATAATGCTATAGATGATAGAAAAATTACGAATTGGAAACGTAATGATGATATTGTTTTGTTTTTGTTAGAAGCCATTAAAGAGAGTGTGTATTTTGAAAAATACATGCAAAATGCAACAGAAAATAGCTTTATAGAAGATAGAGAGTTTATCGCTACTTTATTCACAGAAGTTATTGCTCCAAATGATAAATTATATGATTATTTAGAAGAGCATAAATTAACATGGTTAGATGATTTACCTGCTGTAAATACTTTAATTTTAAAACAATTAAAGCATATTAATGAGCAGGATGAAGATTTTACAATATCTAAATTGTATAAAGATATTGATGATAAAGAATATGTGAAAAATTTGTTTAGAAAAACAGTTCTAAATGAAATGGAATTATCTAAAGAATATATTGACAAAACTCCAAATTGGGACGCAGAACGAATTGCTGAAATTGATACTATTATTTTAAAAATGGCCATTTGTGAATTGTTGAAATTTCCTTCGATTCCTGTAAAAGTGACTATTAACGAATATTTAGAGATAGCAAAAGAGTATTCTACCCCAAAAAGTAGTATTTTTATCAACGGAATTCTTGATAACTTAGTTAAAGATTTTCAAAAAGAGAACCGTTTGAATAAAGCGGGAAGAGGATTATTATAAACAATTAATTTTTTTTAGTTATGTTAAAAAAAACAGTAAGCCTATTCGTGGTAACCTTAGTATTATCTGTTACAGCTTGTAAAGATAATGGTAGCGCAAAAATTACAGAGGAAGATATGAAATCTTTTGAATCTGAAAAAGTAAGTGCAACTGCTAATCAATCAATGACTCAAGGTGAAAACGTTAGTGAAAACCAACCTTCAAAACCAGTTGATGGTAAATATCCTAAAATCCAATTTAATAAATTAGAGCATGATTTTGGTACCATTAAAGCAGGTGAAAAAGTAGAAACTGAATTTATTGTAAAAAATATTGGCGAGAGCGATTTAATTATTTTAGATGCACAAGGTAGTTGTGGATGTACAGTGCCAAACCCTCCAAAAGAACCAATAAAACCAGGAAATTCTGCGCCTATAAAAGTTAGTTTTGACTCAACTGGTAAATCAGGGCAACAAAGTAAAACAGTTACTTTAACAACAAATACAGAAACCGGTAAAGAAATGTTTACCATAAAAGCAAATGTGCTTCCAAAAGAAGGAAGTGGTATAACACAATAAGCAAAAAAATATGAATCCAATAATTATACAGGTAGTAGCTATCATAGCCATTTTTTATTTCTTTATCATCTTACCAGGTCAAAGAAGAGTAAAAAAAGAAAAAGCTTTTGAAACAGGCTTGAAAGTAGGAGATAAAATCATTACTAAAGCTGGAATTCATGGTAAAATAGCAGAATTATCTGAAACTACAGTTGTTGTAGAAACAATGGCTGGAAAAATCAAAATGGAAAAATCGGCTATTTCTTTAGAAATGAGTGCTAAACTTACAGAAAAAGAGAAAAAATAGTTTTTATTTTTATAAAAGTAAAACCCAAATTACATCATGTAATTTGGGTTTTTTTATGATAGAGATACTGTTTTATCGATACTTATCGTTAAGACCAATATTTGCTAGTATCATCGGTTTGATTTTTTCAAGACGGGCTAGTTTTGTTTTTTCTTGTTTCGCAGTGGCAATATATTCTATGAATTCATTTTGTTTGTATTTGGTAAACAAAAGAAATGCTTTTTTTAATTCTGGGTTGGCTTCTAATTCATTTTCTAATGCTTCCGAATGGAAGTTTTGCTTTTCTGGTTTTATACTTAATCCTTTGTCTTCAATTGCAATGGCTTCTTTTATATAACTTAAAATCGTTTTTTCATCTATTTCTTCTTTGGATTGAAAACGCATTTGTCTTTGCGATTTTGTTTTGCCTTTCTGAGCATTCACTAGTAAATTTTTGTCATCTTTTAAAAATACACCATTAAAAAACCACAAACCAAAATAAGATTTAAAACCACCAATCCCTATAATGTTTTTGTTGTTATGAGTATAAACGGCTGTTCCCCATTTTGTTGTTTCAACTAAATTGGTTTTTTCGATAATGGATTTTAAAGTTTCCAGTTCTTCAGTCCATTGATTGGTCTTATCCCAAACTTTTTTTTCTGACATAGAGTTGTGTATAAAAAAAAGAGGAAGTAGGCTTCCTCTTATAGTATTATTTTTGAGCCGTTAATTCTGCAATTTTAACGATAACTTCTGTTGCTTTTACCATGCTTTCTACAGGAACATATTCATATTTACCATGAAAATTGTGTCCTCCAGCAAATATATTTGGGCAAGGCAATCCTTTATAGGATAATTGTGAACCGTCTGTTCCTCCACGAATGGGTTTAATAATTGGGGTAATCCCAACTTCCTTCATCGCTTTTTCAGCAATTTCAACAATATGAAAAACAGGTTCTACTTTTTCACGCATATTATAATATTGATCCTTTACTTCTGCGATACAAATGTCTTCTCCAAATTGTTTTGCATATTGATTATTTATTTTGGTAGCTATGGTATGAATTAATTCTTTTCTAGCTTCAAAAAGATCTTTATCATGATCTCTTATAATCAGTTGTAAAACGGTTTCTTCGATACTTCCATTTAAATGATGCACGTGAAAAAAACCTTCATAATCACTAGTTCTTTCAGGAACTTCATTTTCAGGAAGCGCTGAGATAAATTCGTTAGCTAAAAGCATGGAATTAATCATCTTTCCTTTTGCATAACCAGGATGTACGCTTTTTCCTTTAAAAGTAATTTTGGCTCCAGCTGCATTAAAATTTTCATATTCTAATTCGCCTATTTGACTTCCATCCATAGTGTACGCCCAATCACAACCGAATTTTTCTACATCAAATTTATGAGCACCACGACCAATTTCTTCGTCTGGTGTAAAACCAACACGAATTTTACCATGTTTAATTTCTGGATGTTGGATTAAATATTCCATAGCACTTACAATTTCTGTAATTCCTGCTTTATCATCAGCACCTAAAAGCGTTGTACCGTCTGTAGTAATAAGTGTTTGTCCTTTATAAAGTAGCAAATCTTCAAAGTAAGTTGGAGATAAAATAATGTTTTGCGCTGCATTTAACACAATATCTTTACCGTCGTAATTTTCTATAATTTGAGGTGTAACATTGGCACCTGTAAAATCTGGAGTGGTGTCAAAATGTGAAACAAAACCAATCGTTGGCACTTCATGATCTACATTACTTGGTAAAGTAGCCATTATGTAAGCATTTTCGTCAATGGTTACTTCTTGTAGCCCAATTTGCTTTAATTCTTCAACTAATTGATTGGCTAAATCCCATTGTTTTGCTGTACTTGGTGTGGTGTTTGAATTTGGATCTGATTCGGTATCAACCGTTACATAACTGATAAAACGATCTATTATATGTTGCATTTCTTTTTTAAATTTGATGTAAATATACTTTTTTACTCCCTTTTATTCAATAAGACCGGCTCTTTTTAACAAAGCATCTGGTTTAGGTTCTTGACCTCTAAATCTTTTATACAACATCATAGGATGTTCTGTTCCTCCTTTAGATAAAACATTCTCTTTGAATTTTGTAGCCACTTCCTTATCGAATATTCCCTTTTCTTGAAAATAAGCAAAGGCATCTGCATCTAACACTTCTGCCCATTTGTAACTATAATATCCTGAAGAATAGCCTCCTTGGAAGATATGTGAAAAAGAAGTACTCATGCAATTTTCTGCAACATCAGGATATAATTTAGTGCTTTCGAAAGCTTTTTCTTCAAAACTTTTTACATCATTTAAAGGAGTAGCTTTACCATGATACGCCATGTCTAATAAACCAAAACTTAATTGCCTCATAGTAGCTATTCCTTCAAGAAAACTTGCACTTTCTTTAATTTTTTCAACATATTCTTGAGGAATAATTGCTCCAGTTTCATAATGTTTTGCAAATAAAGCTAATGCTTCAGGTTCATAACACCAATTTTCCATAATTTGACTGGGTAATTCCACAAAATCCCAATAAACAGAGGTTCCAGATAGACTAGGATACGTTGTATTCGCTAACATACCATGTAATCCATGCCCAAATTCGTGAAACAGAGTCGTTACTTCGTTAAAAGTTAATAAGGAAGGTTTGGTTGGAGTAGGAGGTGTAAAATTGCAAACGTTTGAAATATGTGGTCGTTCGTTTACTCCATCTTTGATATATTGGGATTTAAAAGAGGTCATCCATGCGCCATTTCTTTTTCCTTTTCTTGGAAAGAAATCGGTGTAAAATAAAGCGACTAAATTATTTTCAAAATCCAAAACTTCAAATGTTTGTACATCTGGATGGTATTTGTCGATATCGAAAACCTCTTTAAAAGTGATCCCATATAATTTTTCGGCAATGGTAAAAGCACCTTGTAATACGTTTTCTAACTTAAAATAAGGTTTTAATTTTTCGTCGTCGAGATTGAATAATTTTTGTTTTAACTTTTCTGAATAGTAAGCACCATCCCATTTTTCTAAGTGATCAATTCCATCTAAATCTTTAGCAAATTGGGTAAGTTCTTCAAATTCTTTTCTTGCGGCTGGTTTTGCTTTTTCTAACATATCATTCAAAAAAGCAGTTACTTTTTCTGGATTTTGAGCCATTCTTTCTTCCAATACAAAATGAGCATGAGTTGCATATCCTAAAAGATTTGCTCTCTCGTGTCTTAAACGTACAATTTCTTTTATGTTGTTTTGATTATTATAAGAATTGTCTTGAAAAGCTTTTTTACCGGCTGCAATACTGATTTCTTTTCGTAACTCACGATTTTCGACATAGGTTACAAAAGGTAAATAGCTTGGAAAATCTAAAGTAAAAACCCAACCTTCTAGTGATTTTGATTGTGCTAATGCAGCCGCAGCTTCTTTGGCTCCTTCTGGTAAGCCTTTTAAATCAGATTCGTTAGTAATATGTAGTTGGTAATTATTTGTTTCAGCTAATACATTTTCACCGAAAGTTAATTTAAGTTTGGCCAATTGGGTATCAATTTCTCTTAATTTGGTCTTTTGTTGTGCATCAAGTAAGGCACCATTTCTTACAAAGCCTTTGTATTTTTTATCCAACAATGTTTTTTGTTCTAATGTTAAATTAGCTTGGTCTTGATTGTCATAAACTAACTTTATTTTTTTAAATAAATCCTCATTCAACGTGATGTCGTTACTAAATTCTGTTAGTAAAGGAGAAACTTCTTGTGCTATTTTTTGCATTTCTTCTGATGTTTCTGCCGAATTTAAATTGAAAAAAATACTCGAAACACGATCCAATTGACTTCCTGAAAAATCTAAAGCGGCAACGGTATTTTCAAAAGTAGGTGGTTCTGGATTATTTATTATTGTATTGATTTCTTCTTTAGCATCCTTAATAAGTTGAATAAAAGCATCTTTATACTCTTTATTTTCAATTTTAGAAAAAGGAGCCGCGCTGTATTTGGTAGTAAAAGGAGTGGTTAAAATGCTCATTATAAGTTAATTTTTTAATGTTAAAATACTGATAATCAATATTTTGAAAAATATTTTTATTTCTTTTTGTTTTTTTATCGATAAAACGATTGTTTTATTCGATAAAGTGTATATATTTGTATAAGCATGAGTTTACAATTAATAAACGTATTGCTTTCAAAATAGAATTTTTTTTATAGTTGTCACTTAATTGTGAATAGATTTTTATCCCGATGTTATTGTTTGCGTCGGGATTTTTTTATTTCAAAAATAACGAATCTTTTTAGAATTTAAAAGTATCTAACAGTCTAGTTTTAGAGTTTTAAAATGGTATATACTTTACTGTATTTTTAGGATTGAATAAATTAAATTCGTAAGAAATTTACTTTTAAAATAGGGTCAAATTATTTTTTTTTTAAAAAGATTAAAATTTGCCGATAAAATGTTTGTTTTATTCGATTAACTGATTATATTTGTAGCAACAAAAAAGATGTTGCCAACACCTTTTTGTTCCCAAAATAGAATTTTTTTTATAGTTGTCACTTAATTGTGAATAGATTTTTATCCCGATGTTATTGTTTGCGTCGGGATTTTTTTATTTTAGTCCTTTAGAGGCTTTAAGAACGGCTTCTTTTAATCCTTCTTTATAAGAAACTATAGTTTGTAAAACGTCTGAATTTGAACTGCCTATAATTTGAGTTGCTAAAATTCCAGCGTTTTTGGCTCCATTTAAAGCTACCGTTGCAACAGGTACACCACCTGGCATTTGTAAAATAGAAAGTACCGAATCCCAACCATCAATTGAATTACTAGATTTTACTGGTACACCAATAACAGGTAAAGGAGACATGGAAGCCACCATTCCTGGTAAGTGTGCGGCACCACCAGCACCTGCAATAATAACAGCGATACCTCTTTTGTGCGCATTTTGACTAAAATCGAAAAGTTTTTCAGGGGTTCTATGCGCAGATACTATATCAACTTCAGTTTCGATATTAAATTCTTTTAAAATATCAATTGCTTCTTGCATCACTGGCATATCGGAAATGCTTCCCATGATTATGGCTACTTTACTCATTGTTTATTTTAGTTTTATGTTGTTTAAAATTATTTAAGGGTTTAATTGGGTTTAATTTTGTTTTTCAGTTGGAAATAAATAAATACTATTATACAAAAGATGATATAATCGTATAGAAAATATTTCCATTCTAAAAAGGTTCTATAATTCATTTCCTCATTTGGTGATAAAATATAAAAATTTAATGGTGTCCCAATATGGATTTCAGGTAATTCTTTAATCTGAGAATACAATAATAGCTCCAAAACAATCATTATAAATGAAGTTGTACTAAAAGCTACTAATGTATAAAAACTTATTTTGAAAAATGTTTTAAACATTTGATTTCTTATTGTTTTGGTATTCCTGAAATGCGGCAAAACTATTGGAGAATAAAAAATGATATACTGCTAATGCATAAATTAAAATCATTTCTAAAATTAAAATTTTACCTATTAAAGGCATTTTGAGCGTACATAAATTATATCCTGAAAATACGATTCCAAAAGTGAAGAGCACTATTGCAATATTTTTTGCCCAATTTTTACCAATATAAATTAAATATAATAAACCTAATGTTAATATAAATCGTATAATTTGCTGTGTTAGTTTTTTAGCATCTATTTCTGGTTGAACTTTGTGATAAATGTAAATCGTATGAACAGAAATTAATAATATGCTTATAGATATAAGTAGGGTTCTTCTTCTTCCTTTTTTTATTAATTCTGTCATCATACCTGTAATTTATGTCATACTTATCACTCGAATACTATTCTTTACTTCCTCTGCAATCTTTCGAGCTTCTTCCATATTTTCATTCACAATAGTAACATGTCCCATTTTTCTAAAAGGTCTGGTTTCTCTTTTGCCATAAATATGAGGGGTTACTCCGTCAATAGCCATGATTGTATCTATATTTTCATAGTACACTTGACCCGTGTGTCCTTCTTCTCCTACCAAGTTTACCATAATACCAGCAACTTTGCTTTCGGTATTCCCTAAAGGTAAGTTTAAAATGGCACGCAAATGATTTTCAAATTGAGAAGTGTAACTGGCTTCAATACTGTAATGTCCAGAATTGTGAGGTCTTGGAGCTACTTCATTGACTAATATTTCATCTGTTTCTGTTTGAAACATTTCTACTGCTAATAAACCTACATGATTGAAGGTCTCTGAAACTTTTAAAGCTACTTCTTTGGCTTTTTGGGCAACGGCATCAGCTATTCTCGCAGGACAAATCACATATTCCACCTGATTCGCTTCTGGATGAAATTCCATTTCAACCACAGGATATGTTTTTATTTCACCTGAAAAACTTCGAGCAACAATAACTGCTAATTCATTTTTGAAGGGTACTAAATCTTCTGCCAAACATTCAACATCGGGTAATTTCATCAAATCTAAAGCCGAACGACAAATTTTCACCCCATTACCATCATAACCAAATTGGGCACTCTTCCAAACAAAAGGGAAATCCAATTCATCTTTGGCTATGCTCTCTCGCAAATCATCTAACCCTACAAAGCGTAAATGTTTAGATGTTGGGATTTCGTTCTTTACATACAAGTCTTTTTGCTTTCCTTTATTTTGAATCAAACGGAGCGTTTTTGGAGAAGGAAAAATAGGTAATCCTTCATCTTCTAATTTGTCTAAGGCATCTAAATTAACGTTTTCAATTTCGATAGTTAATAAATCCACTAGTTTTCCAAATTGATATACGGTATCAAAATCCATTAAGCTACCGCGATAGAAATTATTACAGCCGAAGCGAGAAGGTGCTTCTTCGCTTGGATCTAAAACAAAAGTTTGAATGTCAAATTTTCGGGTGTCATATAGCATCATTTTTCCTAATTGACCACCACCTAAAATACCTAGTTTAAAGTCTGATGAGAAATAATTCATTGTTGTGTGTGAACCCATTTTTTAGGTTTCCTTTTTTGTTGTTTGTAGTTAGTTTTGCAAAGATACTTAGACAATTACTATTACACAATTGCTTACTTATTAATTTTTTTTAAAACCTCTTTGGCAACGGCTTTATAAGCAGCAGAATGCGCGCTGTAATCTTGTTCTAAAATAGTACGTAACTCTTCTTTTATCCATAGTTGGTTTTTGCTAAAATTATACAAAGCTCTTATGGCATAGGCTTTTGTAGCAACTTTTTCTTCTTGGATCAACCAGTCCAAACAGGCTTCAACAAGCACTTGTTCTTGTTCATCGTTTAACCTTATTTTTTTACTTTTGGATACAAACAAACAAATTTTTGAAATGGAGCGTAAAGCAGAATCATGTTGGTATAATTTCACTTTGCTTATAAAAGTATCGAGATGAGGAAGCAATAAAGTGATATCTTTTTCAAGAACAAGTTCTAAAGACCAACAGGCTTTAAAATGATTTTTGTTTCCAATATCAAATGCAAATAAAAAAAGTTCTTTAAGGGCTTTTGTACTAGATAAAGCTATTTCACAAAGCTCGTCTCTAGAATGTCTATGAGCGGTACTGTTTTCTATTTGTAAATAAAAGGAAGATTTCATTTCATAAAAATAGTAAAAATTAGAAAAAAACATTTCAATTGGTAATGGTTAATACTGATTACTTTCTTAAATTTGTTCCTTCATTTTTAAAACTAAATCCTGTGATTCAACTACATGATAAACATTTTGAACCGTTCATTTCTTCAGATGAAATTGACTTTGCGATTCAAAATATGGCCAAACAAATGGATGATGATTTTTTTGACGAAATTCCTGTTTTTATTGGTGTTTTAAATGGTTCTTTTAAAGTTATTTCCGATTTAATGAAATACTATAGAGGCATGTGTGAAGTAAGTTTTGTAAAATTAGCTTCTTACGAAGGAACCCAATCTACAAATCAAGTAAAACAGTTAATTGGACTCAATGAAGATTTAGAAGGAAAAACAGTTGTAATTGTTGAAGATATTGTAGATACAGGCAATACAGTTGAAGAATTGAAAGCAATTTTTAAAGAAAAAAAAGTAAAGCATTTAAAAATTGCAACCCTGTTTTTTAAACCAGATGCTTACAAAAAAGACATCAAATTAGATTATGTAGGGATTCGTATTCCAGATCGTTTTATTGTTGGTTTTGGATTGGATTATGATGGTTTAGGAAGAAATTTACCCGATGTATATCAATTAGCTAAAGAAAATATAAACACACAAATGATTAATATAGTTTTATTCGGAAAACCAGGAGCTGGAAAAGGTACTCAAGCCGATTTTTTAAAAGAAAAATACAACTTAGTACACCTATCAACTGGTGATATTTTTAGATATAACATAAAAAATGATACTGATTTAGGAAGATTGGCTAAAACTTATATGGATAAGGGCGATCTAGTTCCTGATGAAGTAACCATTCAAATGTTACAAAGTGAAGTAGATAAAAACCCACAAGCTAAAGGCTTTTTATTTGATGGGTTCCCAAGAACCATTGCTCAGGCTGAAGCTTTAGATGCTTTTTTAAGTTCAAAAGGACAAGAAGTTACCGCTACCGTTGCTTTAGAAGCAGACGACGAAATTTTAGTGCAACGCTTATTAGAAAGAGGAAAAACTTCTGGTAGACCAGACGATCAAGATGAAGAAAAAATTAGAAACCGTTATGAGGAGTACAATCAAAAAACAGCTCCTTTAATGGATTATTATAAAAAACAAAATAAATTCAAACCAGTAGATGGAATTGGTCAAATTGCTGAGGTAACTGAAAGGTTATCAATTGTTATTGACGGTTTATTGTAAAATTTTTAGTTGGAGCTTTTTCCAGCTGTTCATTACAAGGTATGCTACACCTAAAAGGCATGCCAAGCATAAAAAAAGGAGCTTCTTACCAGTTGCTCTTTTTTTATGAGCCTGCTCTTTTAGTTGTAATATACGCTTTTCATTTTCATCTGGGCTATGAAAACCAGCGATAAATTCAATTTTAAGTTATACATTTGCAAAAAAATAAATAAAGGATGCTTTTTTTACAATGAATTAAGTTTCAAGTAAAAAACAAATATAATTAATAGAAATAGTTGTTATGACGGAAGGGAATTTTGTAGATTATGTAAAAATTTATTTGGCTTCTGGTAAAGGAGGTAAAGGTTCTACACATTTACATAGAGAGAAATTTATTGAAAAAGGAGGTCCAGATGGTGGAGATGGTGGTCGAGGCGGACACGTAATTTTAGTGGGTAACAAAGGGTTGTGGACACTGTTTCATTTAAAATTTTTACGTCATGTTAAAGCTGGTCATGGTGGAGATGGAGGGAGTTCTAGAAGTACAGGAGCAGATGGAGAAGATAAAGTAATTGAAGTGCCTTTAGGAACTGTAGTTAAAGATAAAGAAACAGGCGAAGTATTGTTTGAAATAACAGAACATGGGGAGTCTAAAATTATAGCAAAAGGAGGTAAAGGAGGTTTAGGAAACTGGCATTTTAGAAGTGCAACCAATCAAACCCCACGTTATTCTCAACCGGGTCTTCCAGGTGAAGAGCTCGATATTATTTTGGAATTAAAAGTATTAGCAGACGTTGGTTTAGTAGGATTTCCAAATGCTGGAAAATCCACTTTATTGTCGGTTTTAACAGCAGCTAAACCTAAAATAGCGGACTATCCTTTTACGACATTAAAACCTAATTTAGGTATTGTAGCGTATCGCGATTTTCAATCATTTGTTATTGCAGATATTCCTGGAATTATTGAAGGAGCAGCAGAAGGAAAAGGATTGGGGCATTATTTCTTACGACACATTGAAAGAAATTCGACTTTATTATTTTTAATTCCTGCAGATACAGATGATATTAAAAAGGAATATGAAATATTATTAGATGAATTAAGAAGGTACAATCCAGAAATGTTAGATAAAGACCGATTAGTGGTGGTTTCAAAATCGGATATGTTAGACGAGGAACTTAAATCTGAAATGAAAGCGCAATTGGATAAGGAATTTAAAGGAATTCAGTATATGTTTATTTCTTCGGTAGCCCAACAAGGTTTGCAAGAATTAAAAGATAAGTTGTGGAAAATGTTGAACACCACAAATGAAAATGACTAAACACCATAAAAAAAGGAATGATTTTTATCATTCCTTTTTTTATGGTGTAACACCTTTTTAAATTTTTCCAATAATATCTTGTTTGTATTTATTTAAAAGTGCTTTAGTCATTCCTAAATTCACTTTATTAGCATCTACTGCAAGATAGATAAAATAATCTCCTGCATCAGAAATGTCAATAATGTGAATTTGAGATGATAAATTAATCATTATATTTTCAATTTTTTGATCCAACCCTAAAGCTTTAATGGCATTTAATTTAGCCTTAACAACTTCTAGGTTATAAGCAGAAGCTAATTCAGGATCAAAAGATGAGTTTGCAGATAATGAATAATAAGATATTCCTGTTTTAACTTCTGTAATACTTACAGCGATAAAACCAGAAACATTGTTTTTTAAGTCCTCACCGAACTTAGATAAGAAATCTGACATGTGGTTAATAGTTAAAAATTATAATTTAGTTTTCGAAGTTTTCTAAGACTTTCATTAAAAGTCCCAGTTTTGTAATATCTTTTGTAACAGCTATTAAAAACTGATCTTCGTTTGTAGTATTAGCAATAATTAATAGCGATTCACTTTTTAAAATAATTTGACTCAAATCTCTTTGGTCTAGTTCTTCAATTAATCCTTGGCACATTTCTACAATAATTGCAGACATGGCTGAAAGTGTTTCGGGATTGTCTAAATTTTCTGAATCTATTAAGGTACCTTTTTTATCGAAGAGTAAAGCTGCGTCTATAGCGGTTTTAGAGATTAATTTTTGTAACATATTTGTTATCATGAGTTTATTTCAAACAAAGATAGTCAGTTTTTTTTTGTTAACGTTAAAAATATTACAGTTTTTCTGTAATTCATGTTAAATTATTTTGTAACTTTGATTAAAATTATCAGTGATGGAAAACCAAAAAGATTTAGAAGCGCTTAGATATTCTTTGAGCTTAAAGTTAGAGGCTTTTAATAAGATTCGTTTTGGATATGCGGATGAATCATTTAAAAATCAACAAATTACAAAAGACGAAGTTGTTTTTAATACCATTGAAGCCGAAGAAGGAGAGTTAGTTGGAGTAGAAAGCGATTTTGATTCTATTTCTCAATCCTTTAAAAAGCCAGAATATAAATCGGCTATGAATTTGACAAATTTAGGAACGAGTTATTTCGGAAGAAGAAGAAGATAAAAAAAGCGACTTATAGAAGTCGCTTTTTTTATGAATCAATTTTTGGAATTCGAAGTACTTGTCCAGGATAAATTTTATCTGGATGATCTAACATAGGTTGGTTCGCTTCAAAAATAATATTATATTTGTTTGCATCACCATAATATTTTTTTGCAATCTTAGATAACCATTCTCCTTTTTCAACAGTGTGGAATTGTGCTTCTGGTTTTGGTTCAGGTGCAATAACTTTCATTTGATTATCTACAGTGTCCACACCTTCTACATTACCAATTGCTAATACAATTCTTTCTGCATCTTCTTGCTGCTCTACATCACCTTCTACTACTACATCATCACCTCTTAGACTAATTTTAATGTTTTTATACTTTAGTCCAAGAGCTTTTACATGTTCTAATAGTGCACTCGCCTTTAATACAGCTTTTTCTTCTACCGGAGCTTCTTCTTCTTTTTTACCAAAAAGTTTAGCACCTGCGTTTTTTACAAATGAAAATAATCCCATAATTTAAAGTTGTTTATTGTTATATATCAAATATACTAAAAATGAAGTAATTATTGGAGTGTTTTAGGTTATTATTTTGTAACTTTTGACTTGTTAACAGTTGTCGATTTAATTTTAAATGAGTGTTTCTAAATAATAAAATTGATTTCATTACAATATAAATAAATTTTGATTCTATTAGTATGCCTCAATTTTATTATTTTTGGTGCATAAATTCTGATATGTATAAGTTTGTAGTGCTTTTTTTGCCTTGGATTGTTTTTTCGCAAAGTAATTTTGAGAAAGGAGAAACTTTATTCAATCAAAAAAAATACGATGAAGCCAATGTTTATTTTGAAGCTTATCTAAAGATAAAACCTAATGATTCTAAAACGATTGAGTATTTAGGAGATATTGCTGGTTATTATAAAAAATGGGATGAAGCTATGGTTAAATATAAATCACTTAGAGACCGATTTCCAAATAATGCGAATTATCATTATAAATATGGAGGTGCAATGGGAATGAAAGCGAAAGGGAGCAATAAGTTCAAAGCGCTCGGTATGATTGATGAGATTGAAGACTCCTTTAAAACAGCTGCCAAATTAGATCCTAAGCATACCGATACAAGATGGGCACTTGTTATTTTGTATTTGGAACTTCCTGCTATTGTGGGTGGAAGTGAAAAAAAAGCACAATTGTATGCAGACGAACTAATGGCTATTTCTAAAATAGATGGTTATATGGCGAAAGGACATATCGATGAATATTTTGAACGGTATGCTTCCGCTGAAAAATATTATTTAAAAGGGGTGCAATTAACGCGTTCTAAAACAGCATACCAGCGATTGATCAATTTATATAAAAAGATGAATCTTCCTCATAAAGTTAAAATAGCTCAGGAAGAATCGGATACATACAATAACTAAAATTAGTGGCAACTAATCTCTAATTATTTATTTTAAATGAACACACATTTTATAGCCATTGGCGGTGCGGCAATGCATAATTTAGCTTTAGCTTTACATGAAAAAGGATACCAAGTTACAGGTAGTGATGATGCTATATTTGAGCCATCTAAATCAAGATTAGAGCGAAAAGGATTATTGCCTGTAGAAATGGGTTGGTTTCCTGAAAAAATTACTTCAAAAATTGATGCAATTATCTTAGGGATGCATGCAAAAGCAGATAATCCGGAATTGTTAAAAGCAAAAGAGTTAGGGTTGAAAATTTATTCTTATCCAGAATTTTTATACGAGCAATCTAAAAATAAAACAAGAGTTGTGATTGGTGGTTCACATGGAAAAACTACAATAACTTCCATGATTTTACATGTGATGCATTTTCATGATATTGAAGTGGATTATATGGTTGGTGCTCAATTAGAAGGTTTTGATACCATGGTGCATTTAACAGAAAAAAATGATTTTATTGTTTTGGAAGGAGATGAATACTTGTCTTCGCCAATCGATTTGCGTCCAAAGTTTCATTTATACCAACCAAATATTGCTTTGTTATCTGGTATTGCTTGGGATCATATTAATGTTTTTCCGACTTTTGAAAATTATGTAGACCAATTTAAAATTTTCACCAATCAAATTACCAATGGAGGTATTTTGGTATACAATGAAGAAGATGCAACTGTAAAACAAGTAGCTGAAGAAGCGCAGAATCCTATTCGTAAAATTGCGTATCAAACACCTGATTATGTAGTTGAAAATGGAATAACTTTGTTGACTACACCAGAAGGTCCCATGCCAATTGAAGTATTTGGAGCTCATAATTTAAGTAATTTAGCAGGTGCAAAATGGATTTGCCAATGCATGGGAGTTGACGAAGCTGAATTTTATGAAGCCATAGCAACTTTCAAAGGAGCGAGCAAACGATTAGAGAAAATTGCAGAAAGTAAAGATAAAGTAGCTTATAAAGATTTTGCACATTCGCCAAGTAAAGTAGCAGCAACCACAAAAGCAGTTAAAAACCAATATCCTGATAGGAAATTAATCGCTTGTTTGGAATTGCACACTTATAGTAGTTTGAACGCTACATTCCTAAAAGAATATCAAGGTGCTTTAGATCAAGCCGACATAGCGGTGGTTTTTTATTCACCAGATGCAGTAAAAATTAAAAAATTAGAAGCAGTTTCGTATGATCAAATTGCGAATTCTTTTAATCGGGAAGACTTAATTATTTATACAAATCCGGTAGAATTTAAAGATTTTCTTTTTTCTCAAAACTTTACTAATACCGCTTTGCTTTTAATGAGTTCGGGTAATTATGGTGGACTGAATTTTGATGAGGTAAAAGGATTGATTGATTAGTCATTTGTCAATATTTAATAAATTTTTCAAATTGTAAATTAATACATTTTAAATTTACCGATTAGTTTCCATAGGTAAAATGACCCACAATAGTGTAACTAAACAAACAATCTTGTAATACTTGACCACTACCTACATTGTGTACAATCATTGGGCGTTTTCCGTCTGTCGATTTTAAATGGGTTACGATGCCTATATGAGGCAATTCACCTCCTATCATCCAAGTTACGAGATCGCCTGTTTTATAATCTTTTGGGTTTTGGCTAATGGTTAATTTTTTACCTTTTCTTTCAAAAAAAACTTCTAAATTAGGTACGCGTCGATGATCAATATTCTTGTCGGTTGTTTTTAGTCCCCAAATTTTAGGATATTTAGAAAAATTAGTTTTCATGTCTTCATGAACTTCTTTTTGTAAATCGATATTTAATTTTCTGTAAGCACGAATTATAACATCAGTACAAACACCAGTTTTGGATGGAACATCTCCATTTGGATAGGATAAACTAACATAACTAGGTGTGTAAATTACTTCGGGATCTATAATAGAAATAGCTGCTTGAGATAGTTTTTTAGCAAATGTTTTTGGTTCTTGTATTGTGGTTCTTTCTTGGTTTTGTTTTGTATCAGTTAATTCAGTAACTACAGAATCTAAACTTGTCTTATTCTTGTTTTGACAGTTTATGAAAAAGATAGAAAGGCTAAAGAAGAAAACAGTTTTTATCATTTTTAAATTTTTATAAAACAAGAATCAGATATTTATTCTAATTTAAAAATTTTGACGGTAATAAAAAAATAATTTATTTTGTTTGTATAAAAGCCAAAAAATAATGATGTATATGCCAATCAATCAATGGGCTGAGGATGATCGCCCGCGTGAAAAATTTCTCTTAAAAGGAAAAGCAGCTTTGTCTGATTCAGAATTACTAGCGATTCTAATTGGTTCTGGAACTCGAAATGAAAGTGCGGTTCAATTGTGTCAGCGCATTTTAGCATCTTCAAATCATAACCTAACTATTTTAAGTAAGCTATCTATTGCACAATTGATGCAATTTAAAGGTATAGGAGAAGCAAAAGCAATTACTATAGCTGCCGCTTTAGAACTGGGAAGAAGAAGGAGAGTAGAGGAGGCAGTTGTTTTGGAAAAAATTACTTCCAGTAAAGATGTTTTTGAATTAATGCAACCCATAATTGGTGAATTGGCTCATGAAGAGTTTTGGGTTATTTATCTGAATAATGCCAATAAAATTATTTATAAGTCACAAATTAGTAAAGGAGGAATTACGGGAACACTTGTAGATTCTAGAGTGATTTTTAAAATTGCTTTTGAATATAATGCAACAGCTCTTATTTTATTACATAACCATCCCTCTGGAAAATTGCAAGCGAGTCAAGCGGATATTACCTTAACTAAAAATTTACAACAAGCAAGTAAAAGTCTAGAAATTCAAATATTAGATCATATTATAATTACCGAAAATCATTATTTTAGTTTTGCCGATGAAGGAATTTTGTAATAAGCTTGTTTTTTTTAGACAAATGTCGTAATTTTACAGACAAATGACGTGATTATGACAAAGTTAGTAGCTAATTCAGATGTAAAAATTGATAAAGCAGTACGAATGTATGTTTCTAAAGTTGAAAAGGAGGCAGATTTGAGTTTGGTTGATAAAGATATTACCTATAAAAAATTTCTTTCGAATAGAATGCTAATTGTGCATTCAATAAGAAGAGGTTTGCCTTATGAGATTTATGATTTAATCAAAGAACGCACGCCTTTTAATGAAGAAGATTGGGCTCAGTTTTTAGGGGTGTCACTTCGAACACTGCAACGCAATAAGTCTAAAAAAGATTTTGTTTTTGATCCCATTCCTACTGAAAAAATTTTAGAATTAGCAGAAGTGACAGCTTTAGGAAAAGAAGTTTTTGATACGAAAGAGCAATTTTATCTTTGGTTAAACACACCTAACTTTGCATTAGGTAATTTAAAACCTTTTGAATTGCTTAAAGATTCCTATGGGAAGGAAATGGTAATGAATGAATTGAATAAAATTCAATACGGAATATTTGTGTAATGGAAGTATTTCGGCTAGCTAATAAAAAATATCCAATAGAACTTTCGGGTGTAGGTGCATCTATAACGGGTGCAAGATGGAATACAAAAGGATTTGAAGTAGTTTATACTGCGCAAAGTAGGGCTTTGGCTATGGCTGAAGTAGTAGTACATGTAACACTAGCTACCTTGCCAGCTGGATTTGTCATGTTAACTGTTTTTATTCCGGATGATATAACTATAGAAACTATTGATGTAAAACAACTTCCCTTAGGATGGAATAGTTTTCCTGAACTCATAGAAACTCAAAAAATTGGTGATGAATTTTTAAGAAGCAAAAGAGCTGCTGTTTTGAAAGTGCCTTCCGCTGTTGTACAAGGAGATTATAATTATTTGCTAAATCCTTTTCATGATGATTTTAAACGAATAAAAATTATTCATCAAGAAGATTTTCCGTTTGATAAGCGAATTTTTAAATAAAGATTAAGAAATATTTCTTCTCAATTTTGTTATCTTGCAACTCATAAAAAAAACAGCATATCAAAGATGATAAGCACAAAAAACATTACATTTTCCTATACTAAAGAGCAAGCTTTTATTTTACCAGATTTGCATTGTGATGCAGGAAGTACCATATTAATTACAGGCGATTCTGGAAAAGGAAAAACCACGTATTTACATATTTTAGGAGGTTTATTACGACCTAAAACAGGTAGTATACTAATCGATACAACAGATATTGTTGCCCTTTCAGAGCGTCAGAATGATGCATTTCGAGGAAAAAATATTGGTATTGTTTTCCAAAAATCTCATTTCGTTAG
This sequence comes from Flavobacterium profundi, assembly GCF_006491645.1. Classification (GTDB taxonomy): domain Bacteria; phylum Bacteroidota; class Bacteroidia; order Flavobacteriales; family Flavobacteriaceae; genus Flavobacterium; species Flavobacterium profundi. The sequence continues at coordinate 288,472 of NZ_VDCZ01000001.1, read as the reverse complement.
TGCTTTAACAGTTCTTGAAAATCTAGAGATGGCCAGCTGGCTAGCAACTGGGAAAAAGAATTCAGTAAGAGCGAAAAAATTATTAGAACAATTAGATATTGTAAACCAAAGTAATAAATTGCCTAGTCAGTTAAGTATTGGGCAACAACAAAGAGTATCTATTGCTAGGGCTTTAATGAATGAACCGAAAGTGTTATTAGCAGATGAGCCAACTTCAAGTTTGGATGATAAAAATGCGGAGAAAGTAATTTCTTTATTAACGACATTGTCTAAAGAATACAAAGCAGCATTGATTATTGTAACACATGATAGCCGAATTAAAGAAAAATTTAGTAACCGAATAACCCTAATATAAATGATTACAAAATTAGCTTGGAGAAATATTTGGTTTAAACCGTTGAATACTATTTTAAGTATTATATTACTAACTGCAAGTGTGGCTATTATTACTGTTCTAGTCTTATTAGAAAAACAATTTGAAGAAAAATTTAATTCTAATATTGATGGGGTTGATTTAGTGTTAGGTGCTCAAGGAAGTCCGTTGCAGTTAATCTTATCTTCAGTATATCAGGTAGATGCTCCAACTGGAAATATAAATTATGATTCTGCTAAAGTTTGGATGCAACATCCATTTGTAAAGAAAGCAATTCCATTAGCATTTGGAGATAATTATAAAGGTTTTAAAATTTTAGGGACAACACCTGATTATTTAGAAAAATATGAAGCTTCTATTTCTCAGGGAAAACTATTTGAAAAGAATTTTGAAGTAGTTGTAGGAGCAGAAATAGCTGATAAATTGAAGTTAAAAGTGGGAGATACTTTTTTTGGCTCTCATGGAGATGCGGCTGAAGGGGAAGTTCATGATCATTATGATTATACTGTAGTGGGAATCGCTGCCACAACTGGGAAAGTAATAGATAATTTGATTTTATGTACGATACCAAGTGTTTGGCAAATGCATGATACTCATGTTGAAGAGCATGAAGGAGAACATCATGATGAAGAAATACATAATCCTATCCACGGTGAAGAAGGCCATGTGCATGAAGAAGGAGACGAGCATTATCAACATGAACACGATCCAGATGAACATAACCATGAACATGGAGAAGAATTGCATTCTGAAGATACAAGTTCGTTGAATGGAGAAGGAAAGGAAATTACTGCGGTTTTATTGCAATTTAGAAATAAAATGGGAATAGTAACTTGGCCAAGAATAATTGCTCAGAATACAAAAATGCAAGCAGTTTCTCCTGCAATCGAAGTGAATCGTTTGGTTTCTATGTTCGGAATAGGAATTGATGCACTACGTTATCTTGCTTATGGGATAATGCTAATATATGGTATTTCTATCTTTATTGCCTTATTTACCACTTTAAAAGAACGGAAAAATGAGTTTGCCTTACTTAGAGTAAACGGAGCCAAAAGAATGCAACTTTTAGCATTAGTAATGATTGAAAGTTTACTTTTGTGTGTAGTTGGATTTGTTTTTGGTACAGTTTTGGGTAGAGTAGCATTAATGTTTATCTCTTCCTCTGCTGAGGAAGATTTTAAATTAAGCTTTAATCCTTATGAGTTTATTTGGGAAAAAGAAGGTGTCTTATTTTTATTAACCATTTTAGTAGGTTTTTTAGCAGCTTTAATTCCTGCTGTTAAAGCCTATTATTTAAATATTTCAAAAACATTAACACATGCGTAATTATTTAAAATTTGCAATAGCCTTAGTTGTATTTATTTCATTATTTAGTTTTACTAAAAAAGACAATCGCGTAGCTACTTTTGTAACCAATAAAAAAGAAATTCTAACCGATACTTTAACTTGGAGTTTATTAGGTAAAATAGACTATTTAAAAAAGGCAGATAAAGTTTATGGAGAAATAATGTTTCCTGTAATTAATCCGAAATTGAAAGCTTTACAAGGAAAAGAAGTAACTATAAGTGGCTTTATTATTCCAATAGATAACAAGAACTATGCGGTTAGTAAAAACGTTTTTGCAGCTTGTTTTTTTTGTGGCAAATCTGGACCTGAAACATTAATGGGTATTCAGTTTAAAGGTGATTTACCCAAATTAAAAACAGATCAATTTGTAACTTTAAAAGGGAAATTTAGGTATAATGATAATGATGTAGAAGATTGGATATATCATATTGAAAATGCTGTAATTACTGCAGGAAATTAAATCTAAGCCTATTTTCAAGGCTTTTTTTATATTTGTTTTTAAATAGATTACATGTAAAATTGCATAAAAATACTGGAGAAATTCTTTAATTAAATATGATTTTTAAACATAAAAAACATCTTTTTTTTGATCTAGATCATACACTTTGGGATTTTGATAAAAACTCTGAAGTTGCTTTTGATATTATTTTTAAAAAGTATGATTTTAGCTTTAGTTTGCAAGACTTTTTAGTGCATTATATTCCTAAAAATCAATATTATTGGTCACTCTATCAAGTAAATCAAATTTCTCAAGAAGCTTTACGATTTAGACGACTGAATGATGTTTTCGAAATATTAAATACTTCCATTCCAAAAGAATTAGTAAATCAAATTTCCGAAGAATATATCGAGCTTTTGCCTAATAGTAATCATCTTTTTGAAGGGACTATTGAAATTTTAGAATACTTAAAACCTAAATATCATTTGCATATTGTTACCAATGGTTTTCATTATGTTCAAGATAAAAAAATGAAAAATGCCAATATATTTCATTACTTTAGTACGATTACTAATTCAGAATTAGCCGGTGTTAAAAAACCGCATCCGAACATTTTTGAATATGCTTTAACACTTGCAAAAGCTAGTAAATCTGATAGTGTAATGATTGGTGATAGTATGGAAGCAGATATTGAAGGAGCTTTAGATTTTGGAATTGATGCTATTTTTTTTAACGAAAAGAATATAAAAATTGATAAAAATATTCCTCAAATTAACCGATTAGTCGAACTTAAAAAACTTTTATAATTATGAAAAGATTATTACTTGTTGTAGCTCTTCTTGTTTCCTTTTTTACTAATGGTAAAGAGAAATATAAATATGTCATTGTTCCAGAACAGTTTTCGTTTTTTAAAGAACCCAATCAATATAATCTAAATGCTTTAACCAAATCTTTTTTTGAAACAGAAGGTTTTACTGTTCTTTATGATACAGATAAATTACCCGATGAATTGGTGAAAAATAGGTGTTTGGCTTTATATATTAACGCAATTGAAAATAAATCTATGTTTGTTACTAAAATAGCAATAAATATTAGAGATTGTAGAAATGAAGTATTACTTGTAAGTGAAGAGGGCAGTAGTAGAGAGAAAAGTTATGAAAAAGCTTATACTCAAACGTTTCGTGCCGCATTAACGTCACTTAAAGGCAAGTTAAATTCTTTTGAGATACCAGCAGATACAAAAACTTCTGTTTCTGATGTTATTATTGAAAAACCAAGTGTTTTAGAAGATTTAATTCCAACGGGTACAGAATTAGGGAATAAAAATATTTTATATGCTTTACCTACTGATACAGGTTATAAATTGGTAAATGCTGTTCCAAATGTTATTTTTGAATTGAATAAAACTACAATACCAGATTTATATTTGGCTGAGAGAGGTCTGATGGATGCGGGTATTTTTTATAAAAAAGAAGGTGTTTGGAACTATGAATATTATAAAAAAGGTAAACTCGTTATTGAAAAAGTGGAAGTTAAATTTTAAAAGAGAAAACACATATAAAAAAGTAGACTTTATTGCCTACTTTTTATATATATTAGATTCAATTTGTATTAAAAATATTGTTTTTAATAATCATATTTATCTTTCCATCTGTTTTTTAGGAATGTTCTTAATTCTTTTTCTCGGCTGTTTTCTCCAGGTACAAAAAATTTAGTTTCAATTATTTCTTTAGGAAGAAATTCTTGGTTTGCAAAATTATTTGGAAAATCATGCGAGTATTTATATTCTTCCCCATAACCTAATTCTTTCATTAATTTAGTCGGTGCGTTTCTTAAATGTATGGGGACGGATAAATCACCAGTTTGCTTTACTATTTGTTGTGCTTTATTAATAGCCATATAGCTTGCGTTGCTTTTAGCTGAGGTTGCTAAATAAATGGCACATTGGCTTAAAATTATTCTACTTTCAGGGTAACCAATTGTTGTAACAGCTTGAAACGTGTTGTTTGCCATTATAAGTGCTGTTGGATTAGCATTGCCAATGTCTTCACTGGCTAGAATAAGCATTCGACGTGCTATAAATTTTACATCTTCGCCACCTTCAATCATTCTTGCCAGCCAATATACTGCTCCATTAGGATCGCTTCCTCGAATGGATTTAATGAAAGCAGAAACTATATCATAATGTTGTTCTCCAGTTTTGTCGTAAAGAACCGTGTTTTTTTGGACTAAATGAGAAACTTTGTCATTAGTTATAACAATAGTATCAGATTCTGATGCATTTACAACCAATTCAAAAATGTTCAATAGTTTTCTACCATCTCCGCCAGATAATCGTATCAGAGCTTCCGTTTCTTTTAAGTCTATTTTTTTGTTTTTTAGTTGAGCATCAGTATTTATAGCACGCTTTAGTAATGCTTCTAAATCTTCTTTAGTGAAAGCATTTAAAATATACACTTGACATCTTGATAGTAATGCAGGAATAACTTCAAAACTTGGATTTTCTGTAGTTGCTCCAATTAAAGTAACCCAACCTTTTTCTACCGCTGCTAGCAATGAATCTTGTTGAGATTTACTAAAGCGATGAATTTCATCAATAAATAAAATAGGGTTTTTAGAGGTGAATAAACCGCCACTTTGTTTGGCTTTTTCTATTACTTCTCTTATATCTTTAACGCCAGAATGTATGGCACTTAATTGATAAAAAGGACGTTTGCTTTCCTGAGCCATAATTTGTGCTAAGGTAGTCTTTCCTGTTCCTGGAGGACCCCAAAGAATTAGACTGGGAATGATACCCTTGCTTATTTGTTGGGTTAAAGAACCTTGTTCTCCAACTAAATGTAATTGGCTTATGTATTCGCCTAATTTTTGTGGACGAATACGTTCTGCTAATGGTGCTTCCATATTGTAAAATTACATTTTTTAAGATTTTGTAAAAAGAAAAGAGGCTGAAAAATTATTTCAACCTCTTTTTTATTTCACATCAGGAATTCATAAATCAATTTGAATCTTTATCTGTTTTAGAATTGACCAACATATCTCTTGTGTTTTTCTGAACTGTAATCGCTGCAAATAAACTCAGTAAAAATGACATACCATAAAAACCTTTTTCACTCAATAAAAGCGTTGCATTCCATAAACCTATAATTAAAAGTAATACTGAAGCGATTGTAGTGAACCAACTAATGCCATAATACATGTCGGTTACGGGTATTCCTTCTAAACGGTCTCTTACTGATTTTTGTACTGATATCACAGAGAAAAGGCCAAATAATAAGATGGAAAAATAGTATCCTTTTTCGTTTAGTTGCATATCTGCGTTCCAAAGACCAATACAATAGGAAACCATGCCTGTAATAAGGGCTATCCAAGAAGCTCCTATAAAAGCAGCTGTAGGTTTGTATATGTTAGCTTTTTCTAGTGATTTTTCCTTTATCTTTTGATTTTCTTTTTCGGAATAATTAAATTGATTTGTCTCCATAATTTTTTATTTAAAATGATAAGACAAAGAAAACCACTTAGCGTATTTAAAACAATGAACTTGGGTTAATAAATAGGGTGCGTTTTTAAATTTTACCTCTAATTCTACTTAATGCTTGTGGAGTTATTCCAATATAAGAAGCTAAATATTTTTGAGGAATTTTGAGAATTAATTGAGGCTGTTCTTTTACTAGATTTAGATAGCGTTGTGTAGGTGTTTCCATCATGAAACTTAGTTCTCTTTTTGATTTGTACCTAAAAAATTCTTCGGCAAATAATCTGCCAATAGCATCTCCTGCATTAGTTTCTTTATAAATGTCATATAAATCTTTTCTAGTGATAAATATTACTTTTGAAGTGGTTAAACTTTGAATGAAAGATACACTAGGTAATTGCATTAGGAAAGAAGAATAACTACTTAAAAATTTATTTGGAAAACCAAAATCTATAGTTACATCTTTTTCAGGTAATTCGATAAATAAACGAAAAACGCCGTCTATGATAAAATAAACTTTGTCTTCAATTGTGTTTGCTTTAGTAAGAAAATCTTTCTTTTTTATTTCTTGAAATTGAAGTTTTGATGAGATAATTTTCCAATCACTCTCCGATATGTCTATTTTTTCTGCTATTATTTTTCGTAATCTTTCCATATATTAAAAATAAAACATTTTATTAATTTTTATATGACAAAAAGAGTGTTTCTATGACAATATTTCTGTTATTTTCTTTTGGTGTTATATTTGAATTGAATAAGTTGTAAAGAAAAACAACATTATGAAAAGAATTATTACAGAGCATCAATTTAAGTTTACCAATTCAGTAATTCTTTTGCCTTTTTTATTTGTTCTTTTTTTATGGGTTGTTTTTTGGATAGAAACTAAGTTTCATATAAATTTTCATCATTATGGTATTTACCCCAGAGAAAATTTTGGAATAAAAGGAATTTTTTTAAGTTGGGCATTGCATGGTAATCTGTCTCATTTAATAAATAACTCCTTAGCTTTATCAGTGTTATTGTCTTTTTTGCGGTTTTTTTATAGAAATCAAACTTATAAAATTATTGTTTTGGGAATTGTGTTTTCTGGTTTGGGTACTTGGTTATTAGGAAGATCGAGTTATCATATTGGAGCCAGTGGTTTGATTTATGTTCTAGTAAGCTTTATTTTTTTTAAAGGAATCTTCACCAAATATTATCGCTTAATGGCTGTGTCGTTTGTAGTGATACTTTTATATGGAGGTATGTTATGGTATATGTTCCCAAATATTGAAAAAGGTATTTCTTGGGAAGGTCATCTTAGTGGTTTTGTAACGGGACTTTCATTTGCACTTTTAATTAAAACACCTCAATTTGGGAAACCAGTTATTTATGAGTGGGAGCAACCAGACTTTGATCCCAATAAAGATTCTTTTATGAAAAATTTTGATGAAAAAGGTAATTTTAATCCACCCCCTAAACCAGAAGAAACTATTAAAGAGTATTTTACTTCTTCTTTAAAAGTGATTTATGATTTTATAGGTATACATAAAAAGTAGTTTTTTCAAATTTGAAAAAACTACTTTTTATGTATTATACTACATTAGGTTATAAGTAATTAAATTAAACGTTGTCTAACCGTTTCATAAAGAAATGCACCACAAGCTACAGAAACATTTAATGATTCAATTGTGCCATACATTGGTAATTTAGCTTTATGATCTACAATTTTTAATACAGAAGGGTTAACACCTCTATCCTCACTTCCCATTATTATAGCAGTCGGTTCGGTGAAATTAATATCATAAATGGTATTATCGGTTTTTTCAGTAGCTGCTACTGTTTGAATACCACTTGCTTGCATGAAATATATAGCATCTTTGATGTGCTCTACTTTACATATAGGGACATTAAAAACTGCACCTGCACTTGTTTTAACTGTATCACCATTTACTGGAGCGGAACCTTGTTTTTGTATAATAATACCGTTTACGCCTGTACATTCAGCAGTTCGTATAATGGCTCCAAAATTTCTAGCATCAGATAATTGATCTAATACTAGAAAAAGTGGTTTTTTTTCTGACTCTATAATACTTGTAATTAAAGTTTCTAAATCGTAAAATGACACTGGAGAAATTGTAGCTACAGCACCTTGATGATTCTTGGATGTTAAACGATTTAATTTTTCTACAGGAACATATGAAAAATTGACATTGTTTTTTTTTAATGTTTTCATCAACTCTTGCATTAATTCGCCTTGATTTTCTTTTTGTATAAATACTTTATCAATTTCTTTTTTAGCTTGAATTGCCTCAATTATAGCTCTAATTCCAAATATTTGATTCTCTTTTTCCATGATGCAAATGTATAAAAAAAACCACCTCATTTGAGGTGGTTTAATTCTAATTTTAATTATATAATAGAATTAGTTTACATCCCAGAAAATTGGTGTGTCTAATTCATCACCTCCAATTGCAGCAGCAGCAGCAGTGTAATTAGTAATGTTGATAGTTTGTTCTCTTAATGGATATGTGTATCTTTTAGGAACATCTAAACCAGAATCAGCAGCTACATTCATAACTGGTGCGTCATATTTTCTGTAAACTGACCAACCTTCAAATCCTCTGTTGTACATAGCTAACCAAAATTGGAAACCAATTTTTTCTCTCCAAGTACCACTAGCGGTAGTATAAGCAACATCTGGATTTAACAAATATGCAGTAACTTCAGTGCTTTCAACTCCCCAATCAGCCATTGAAGCTGTAATACCAGCATTATAATGTGTTTCAGCTGTACCTCCAACTGCATAGCCTCTTTCAGAAGCTTCAGCTAAAAGGAATTCAATTTCAGCGTAATCCATTAATACACCTCTAAAAGTTGGTTGGTGCATTAGTTCTCCAATATGAGTATAAGAAGAGAACGAGTTGTTGTCGCCATAAGGTCCGCCAACATAAGTTCCAGCTCCTAAATTATCATCAAAATAGATAGCTCTTCTTGGATCAGAAAGTGTGTTCATGTAATCTACAATAGTATTAGCAACAACAAAGTCTTGTCTTCCACTTTGTACTAAATCTACCCATAAAGGATTTGTATTAGGAGTTGCAGCACCATAAGCAAGAGTTACGTTGTCTGCATTTGATGCTAATAAACCAGCTGTAAAAGCATTTTCAGCAGCAGTTTGAGAAACTGTTGCCATAGATGGAACATCAGCTATTCTCATTGCAATTTTGAACTTTACAGAATTAGCGAATTTAATCCATTGTGCTAAATCTCCATTAAATATTAAATCAGCATCCCCGTAACCGTTATCTGTTGCATTGTTTAATGTTGAAATCGCAGCATCAATTCTAACCAATAAATCTTGATAAATTGTTTGAGCGTCATCGTAAGCTGGATTTTGGTTTTCTCTACCTTTTAAAGCTTCTGAGTAAGGAATATTACCAAAAGTATCAACTAGTTGCTGCCAAGTGTATACTTCTAATACTCCAATCATGCCTTTTTGACCTTCCGTATCTGATTTTCCTTTCGCATCCTGTAAATCATATAATACATTTGTATACATTTCAGTAAAGTGATTAGAAGGGATGTTTCTAGTATTTAAGTCGTAATTTGACTCATCAATATAGGTTGTTTCTGTCCAATATTGAGCAAATAATCTATAAACATTGGTGTTTACATTGGTACTCTCCATTTGATCAAATAAGTTTTTTAATGCACCTGTAAATAATGTTGCAGAAGGTACATCAGAAGGATTATTTGGATCGTTGTTTAAATTATCATAACTTTCATCGGAAGCACAACTAATCGCTAACGCTGCAGTTAATAATATTATTAAATATTTTTTCATAGTATTTTGTATTAGAATTCTAATTTTAAGCTAGCCCCAATTTCTCTTACAGTTGGGTATACACCTGATTGATAACCTTGAATATTTCCTGCACTTAAACCTGCTTCTGGATCAGAATATGGAGTGTTTTTATCAATAATCCATAAATTTCTACCAATAACTGATAAAGTTAAGTTTTGTAAAGAAAGACTTTCTGCAATTCTATTTGAGAATTTGTATCCAAAAGTAACTTCTCTTAATTTTACAAAAGAAGCGTCATAAACGTGAGCTGCTTGTGGTGTTCTAACATATCCCCATGGATTAGCATAAGTAGTCGCACTTGCAACAACAGTATTTGGAGTACCATCAGCTTGAACTCCTGGAAGTATTACACCACCACCAGCGGATACAGCATCACGAACTGGATTCCCTAAACGATTTGTTCCAGCTGTAAAGTCATACAATCCTGTTGCGTAACCGTACCATGTGTCTAATGAAAACACATCTCCACCTTTTTGAATGTCAATTAAGAAACTTAAGTTGAAATTTTTGTATTTTAATATGTTTTTTACACCACCTGTCCAATCTGGGTTGATATTACCAATAACTTTGTTGCTCTCTGTAGTTCTTTGGTAATAACCGTTTGTACCAACAATTGGTTGCCCATTCTCGTGATAAACAAAATCTCTACCTCTAATTACACCAAATGGTTCACCCAATGAAGCACCTAATGATACACCACCTTGAACATTTGCTAGTTGAATAAATTCGATATCTTCAGCCAATCTAGTTACTTCACTCTCATTTTTCGCGAAGTTAACTTTAATATCCCAAGAAAAATTCTCTGTTTTTACAGGTGTACCACTTAAGATTAACTCAATACCTTTGTTTTCCATATCAGCTCCATTTAACCATTGACCAGTATAACCAGAAGCTCCAGAAATATCAACTCTAGAAATTAAATCTTTAGTTTCACGTTTGTAATATGAGAAATCTATTCCTAATCTATTATTTAGAGTGCTTAATTCTAATCCTAACTCGATATCTCTTGATCTTTCAGCTTTTAAATTAGGGTTGTTCAAAGTAGCAGAATTTGAGGCTGACCCTTGACCGCTAATTGGAGGTACTAGATTATAGGTGTCATATACTTGATATGGATCAGTGTCGTTACCTACTTCTGCATAATTAGCTCTAATTTTACCAAAGTTTAACCAATCTTGTTTAAGGATATTAGAAAAAACAATACTAGTAGAAACAGAAGGGTAGAAATAAGTGTTATTGTCAACAGGTAAAGATGATGATCTATCTCTTCTTCCTGTGATGTCTAAATAATAGGTCCCTTTGTATCCAAGACCGATTTTACCAAATACACCGTCTACTTTTTTAGTGTAATCAACTTTGTTGTAATCGTCTGAAGTTAAAGGATTAACTGAATTTGCTAAAGTAAAGATTCCAGCTAAACCTAAACCACCGTTGGTTTGTGCAGCTAAGGAATTTAATTTGTTAACTCTCATGTTAAACCCAACTAAACCGTCAAAATTTAAGTCTTCAGTAATATTATAATTAAATGTACCCATTAAATCATAATTTAATTCTGAAGTTTTTCTGTTGGTAACAGCATATAATGGAACATCTGCAGAACCTACATCAATTCTTTCTTCTCTAATTTCGGAATAAGTATCGTAAGCGAAACGTCCCATTAAGCTAAACCAGCTTGTAACTTTTTGATTTAAAGTAAAGTTACCAATGTAACGATCTCTACTATCATTTTGAAAGTTTTTGTATAATGTCCAATAAACATTGTCTGTATATGCAGGTCTTCTGTTTGAAGCAGATGTTGCGTTCCAAGTTATGTTTTGTCCAGTACTAAAGAAGGCATCTTTTTGTTGTTGAATGTCAACATTTGTTTGGAACCATTGACGAAATGCTTGCATTGGATTTTTTGAATCATATCCTGTTCCATTTCTACCTTTACCATTGTTGTTAGTATAAGAGAAATCAACTGATCCAGTTAAGCTTTCAGAAAAATTTGTAGATCCTGAAAATGTTAACGTATTTCTCTTAATTTGACTGTTTGGCATTACACCTTCTTGAATTTTATTGGTATACCCTAGTCTAAAAGAGCTGTTATCAGTACTTTTTCCAAACGAAATTGAATTAGTGTAAGTTAGAGCTGTTTTAAAAACGCTATTAGGATTGTTTTTTGCAGCAACCCAAGGAGTAGCTTGTAAATAACCTGGTAATTCAGGGTAGATAGAAGTCCATTGGTAAACATTTAAATTTGGATCAAAAGCCGCTCCATAAGATGCGTCTTCTCTAAAAGGTACAATTAAATCGTCAACACTGTCACCATTAATGTCAAAATAATCAAAATATCCTGTAGGATCATCATAATAAGGGCCATAACCAGCACCATATTTGTCTTGGTATTTTGGTAGAGTTTCTTTATCTACTGTTCCTGCAGTTATCGAACTTGTAAAGGATACACCAATACCTTTTCCTTTTTTTCCTTTTTTAGTTGTAATAATAATGGCACCATTACTTGCTCTAGAACCATACAGTGCTGTTGCTGCTGCACCTTTTAATACGTTTAATGATTCTATGTCGTCTGGATTAATATCCATTGCAGCATTACCATAGTCATAACCTCCTCTACCTGCAGTTTGTCCTACACTGTTATTAGTGTTGTTAATTACTGGAGTTCCGTCTATAACGATCAATGCTTGGTTGTTTCCGCTAATAGAGTTATAACCTCTTACAACAATATTTGTAGACCCTCCCATAGTACCAGATGATTGAACATCTAAACCAGCAACTTCGCCAGATAATGCGTCTGCAAAGTTGGTTACTGGAGTATCAGCAACGTCTTCTCCTTTTACTTCTTGTGTAGCATAACCAAGAGCTTTTTTCTCTCTTTTGATACCTAAAGCAGTAACAACGACACCTTCAAGTGTTGTTATGTCTTCTTGCATGATTACTTTTAAAGTAGTTGAATTAACAACCACTTCTTGTGTTTTCATACTTACATAACTGAAAACAAGTGTTGAGCCTTGTCTTACATCAATTTTAAAATTACCATCAAAATCGGTTTGTGTACCATTACCTGAGCCTTTCTCTTGAATGGCTACACTTGGTAAGGGAAGTCCGTTTTGATCTACAACTGTTCCCGAAACAGTTTTTACTTGAGCAAAAATCATTTGCCCTAACATTACTACTAATACAGTTAGTAATACGTTAAATTTAGATCTCATATATGTTAATTTGAATTAGTTGCCCAAAATTCAAAAAAAAAAGTTTGTAATCCTAATATTATTTAATCTTTTTTTAACATTTAACATTACTTATCTTAAAAATTTGTCTTAAAACTAATTTGAATTAGTGAATTAGAAAGTTTAATATTTTCATTATTAGCTGAGCCGTTTGAGTAAATAAAATGAAATAATCCATTTTCACTTAAGATTTCAAATCCTAATCCAATTCCTAAAAGTTTGTTAGTTTTAGAAATGGTTTTGTCTTCCATGTAGGCGTAATCAAGTATGGAGTGAATGATTAAATTGCTGGCTAAATTATATCTGTATTCTGTAAATATCCCTGTAGTTAAGTTGGCTTGAAGGGAGTTTTCTCTAAAGCCTCTTATTGAATTTATTCCGCCAAAACGATACAATTCGTTTGTTAAGTAATCTTTACTACTCAGATAGAATGAATGGTTTTTGAGTAAAATTTGATTTTTTAAATTAATTTCAAACAAGTGATTGATTTCTAGTTGTGTGAAGAATTGATTGTTTTTGTTTTGATTGTCTTTTCTTGAACCATATCCAAGTTTGAGTAATAAGCTAGTTTTTTCAGGTAATAAATAATGATAGAAATTGTTTTTTAGATATTCATAGGATGTGGTGTAGAATTGATTGGTAAAGTTTTTTAAATTTTGTGTATTGTTATTTTGGATGTCAATGGAAGTTGTTTTTTGGTAACCAAGAAATATTTTTTGACTAAAAGAAAAATGATATCCAATGTCAGTGTTTATTTTAGTGTTTTGAAAAGTACTATCTTGTTTAAATATGTTTAATTCGGTTTTTATTCCTAATGGAGTTTTAAATAGATATGGAATTTCGGTTTCAAAATCAAATTGAGTTTGTTGTTCTCCATTATTTTTCCAATAGAGTTTGAATTTTTCTCCGTAGTTTAAAATGTTTGTAAGTTGTAAGTCTAAGTAGCCATTAAAAATGAGTTTGTTTTTATCAGTATTCGAAAATCCAATGAAGCCATCAAATTTATTAGGCTTTGATTTGTTAACATAAGCGAAAATGCTTGTTTTGTCTTTGGTAAATAATATTTCAGGGTATTTTACTTGGGTAATAAATGATAAGTTGTTTAAGTTGTTGTTTATTTTTTTTACAAGTTCTTGATTGAAAGTTTTGTTTTTTACGCTTTTATTTAATTGATGGTGTATATTTTTTGGAAATTTTTCATAACCTAATATTATGATTTCGTCTGTTTTTCTTGAAGGGCCTAAATAAATATCTAAATTAGTATATAAAGAGGAGTTGTGGATTTTTTGATTCGTAAGTTGAATATTAGCTTGCGAGTACCCCTTTTTTTCTAAAATTTGAAGTTGACTTTTTATCCATATTTCTGTCTCTGAAAAGGAGATTGTAATTGTGTCTTTTGTTATGGATAAAATTTCTTTAGAGCTTTGGTTGGTTTGAGTGGTTATGATTTTGTTGTTTGAAATTGGATTGCCAAGAAAATAGGTGTAATTAAAAGTGCTGTCATTTGTTTTTTTTTGCTCAGTAATGTAATGAGTTATATGTCCTAATTTGTATAATAAAGAGTCAAGAGTTTTGATTTCATTCAAAATGGAACTCACTTTATCGTGTTTTTTTTGGTAACCAATGCTGTCTATCGTTTTTTGTTCTTTATTGGATGTGCCATTAACAACAAGGAAAAAAGATTGACTTTGAATTTGTAAGCTGGCTAAAATGAATAATATGGAAAAAAAGATTTTCATGGCAGTAAAGTAACGTAAAAATGAGTGATAAATTTTAATTTGAATTCATTTGAGTTTTTTTTTCTTTTTATTATAGTGAGTGTTATTGGTCTGTATGCTATAAATCATTGATTAGATGTTTAATTAGGGTTAAGAAAAAAACAATTGACTTGAAAATAAACAAATTAGATTTGTTTTGTAAAAAATAATAACTACATTTGCACCCCCTAAATAGTGTTAGGGAGTTAAATTATAAGTAATTATTATAAACAATTATGCCAACAATTCAACAATTAGTAAGAACTGGAAGAGCCAAAATAACTAAGAAGAGTAAATCGGCTGCTTTAGATTCTTGTCCTCAAAGAAGAGGGGTTTGTACGCGTGTTTATACTACAACGCCAAAAAAACCAAACTCGGCAATGCGTAAAGTTGCCCGTGTTCGTTTAACAAATGGTAATGAAGTAAATGCTTACATCCCTGGAGAAGGACATAATTTACAAGAGCACTCGATAGTATTAGTTAGAGGTGGAAGAGTAAAAGATTTACCAGGTGTACGTTACCACATCGTTCGTGGTGCATTAGATACCGCTGGAGTAGCAGGTAGAACACAACGTAGATCTAAGTATGGAGCAAAACGTCCAAAACCAGGACAAGCTGCTGCAACAACTGGAAAGAAAAAGTAATTTAAATCTTTTAAAGAAAAGACATGAGAAAAAGACAGGCCAAAAAAAGACCTCTTTTGCCAGATCCAAAATTTAACGATCAGTTAGTGACACGTTTTGTAAACAACTTAATGTGGGATGGTAAAAAATCAACAGCTTTTAAAGTGTTTTATGATGCATTAGATATCGTAGAAGCAAAAAAGCAAGATGCAGAGAAAACTGCTTTAGAAATATGGAAAGATGCATTAACAAATGTTATGCCTCATGTGGAAGTTCGCTCAAGAAGAGTGGGTGGAGCTACTTTCCAGATTCCAATGCAAATTCGTCCAGATAGAAAAATTTCTTATTCTATGAAATGGATGATTTTATATGCAAGAAGAAGAAATGAAAAATCAATGGCTAACAAGTTGGCTTCTGAAATTTTAGCTGCTGCTAAAGAAGAAGGTGCTGCTGTTAAGAAAAGAATGGATACTCATAAAATGGCAGAAGCAAATAAAGCTTTCTCTCACTTTAGATTTTAATTCATAAAACAAAAGAAATGGCTAGAGATTTAAAATTTACAAGAAATATAGGAATTGCTGCTCACATTGATGCTGGTAAAACAACAACAACTGAGCGAATTCTTTTTTATACTGGAAAGTCACATAAAATTGGAGAGGTGCACGATGGTGCAGCTACAATGGACTGGATGGCTCAAGAACAAGAAAGAGGTATTACGATTACTTCTGCTGCAACTACATGTGAGTGGAATTTTCCAACTCAACAAGGAAAATTGTTGCCGGAATCGCAAGCTTACCACTTCAATATTATCGATACTCCTGGTCACGTTGACTTTACTGTAGAGGTAAATAGATCATTACGTGTATTAGATGGATTGGTGTTTTTATTTAGTGCAGTTGATGGTGTTGAGCCTCAATCTGAAACTAACTGGAGATTAGCGGATCAATATAGAGTTCCTCGTATGGGATTTGTTAACAAGATGGATCGTCAAGGTTCTAACTTTTTAGCAGTATGTCAACAAGTGAAAGAAATGTTGAAATCCAATGCAGTTGCAATTACATTGCCAATTGGAGAAGAGAGTGATTTCAAAGGAGTGGTTGATTTGGTAAAAAATCAAGCTATTGTATGGCATGATGAAACGCAAGGAGCTACTTTTGATATTATTGATATTCCTGCTGATATGGTAGATGATGTTAAGAAATATCGTTCTATTCTTATTGAGGAAATTGCAACTTATGATGAAAATCTTCTTGATAAATATATGGAAGATGAAAACTCTATTACTGAAGAAGAAATCAATACAGCTTTACGTGCTGCTACTATTGATATGGCTATCATACCAATGATTGCTGGTTCTTCTTTTAAAAATAAAGGAGTTCAGTTCATGTTAGATGCTGTTTGTAAATATTTGCCTTCTCCTTTAGATAAAGAAGGTATCGAAGGAATTCATCCTGATGATGCTGATTTATTAGAAGAAGATCAAAAGAAAATATTGCGTCGTCCTGATCCAAAAGAGCCTTTTGCAGCTCTTGCATTTAAAATTGCTACAGATCCTTATGTGGGTCGTTTGGCTTTCTTCCGTGCTTATTCTGGAAGATTGGATGCTGGTTCTTATATTTTAAATACTCGTTCAGGTAATAAAGAGCGTATTTCTCGTATTTATCAAATGCACGCTAATAAACAAAATCCTATTGAATTTATTGAAGCTGGAGATATTGGAGCTGCTGTTGGATTTAAAGATATTAAGACTGGAGATACAATGTGTGATGAAAAACACCCAATCATTCTTGAGTCTATGAAATTCCCTGATCCAGTAATTGGTATTGCTATTGAGCCTAAAACTAAGGCTGATGTTGATAAAATGGGTATGGCTTTAGCGAAATTAGCTGAAGAGGATCCTACTTTTACTGTTAGAACAGATGAGGCTTCAGGTCAAACTATTATTTCAGGTATGGGTGAGCTTCACTTAGATATCTTAGTAGACCGTATGAAACGTGAGTTCAAAGTTGAAGTAAACCAAGGTGAGCCTCAAGTAGAATACAAAGAAGCATTTACGAAATCTGCTCAACATAGAGAGGTTTATAAAAAGCAATCTGGTGGACGTGGTAAATTTGGAGATATTGTTTTCAGATTAGAGCCTGCTGATGATGTAGATGGTAAGCCAGCAATGGGATTACAATTTATCAACGAAGTTAAAGGTGGTAACGTTCCTAAAGAATATATTCCTGCTGTTGAAAAAGGTTTTAGAGAAGCAATGAAAACTGGTCCATTAGCAGGTTATGCTGTGGATAGTTTAAAAGTTACTTTATTGGATGGATCTTTCCACCCTGTGGATTCTGATGCTTTATCTTTCGAATTGGCTGCTAAATTAGGTTATAAAGAAGTGGCTAAAGCTGCAGGTGCTGTAATCTTAGAGCCAATTATGAAAATTGAGGTGATTACTCCAGAGGAGAATATGGGTGATATTGTCGGTGACTTGAACAGAAGAAGAGGTCAAGTTAATAACATGGGTGATAGATCAGGAGCAAAAACTATTAAAGCGGATGTTCCTTTATCTGAAATGTTTGGATATGTTACAACTTTGAGAACATTATCATCAGGTAGAGCAACTTCTACTATGGAATTTTCTCACTATGCTGAAACTCCATCTAATATTTCAGAAGAGGTAATCAAAAAAGCAAAAGGTAACGCTTAATTTTTAAGAAAATGAGTCAAAAAATCAGAATAAAATTAAAATCATACGATCATAATTTAGTAGATAAATCTGCTGAAAAAATCGTTAAGACTGTAAAAAGTACAGGAGCTGTAGTTACTGGGCCTATTCCATTACCTACTAATAAAAAAATCTTTACTGTTTTACGTTCACCACACGTTAATAAGAAGTCTAGAGAGCAATTTGAATTAAGTTCTTACAAGAGATTGTTGGATATTTATAGCTCTTCTTCTAAAACTATTGATGCTTTAATGAAGTTAGAATTACCTAGTGGAGTTGAAGTAGAGATAAAAGTATAGTTTTTTTTGCTGTCATTTAACAGTATAAATAATATGAAAAACCGTTAGTATGTGAGTACTACGGTTTTTTTAATGAAGAAAATAAAGGCCTTTTTTTAAAAAAAATAGGTAACTAATTATTTTTGCGATAATTAAAAAATAATTATATATTTGCACCCTCAAAAAGAGGATGTGCATATATAATATATGTATAAGTATTAAAAATAGTTTAATTAATTAATTAGTTTTATATGTCTGGGTTAATCGGAAGAAAAATTGGCATGACTAGTATCTTTGACGAAAACGGGAAAAATATTCCTTGTACAGTTATTGAAGCTGGTCCATGTGTTATTACCCAAGTCAGAACCAATGAGGTTGACGGGTATAGTGCTCTTCAGCTTGGTTTCGATGACAAAACTGAAAAGCATTCGGTAAAAGCTGAAGAAGGTCACTTCAAAAAAGCGGGTACTGTTGCTAAGAAGAAAGTTGTTGAATTCAAGTTTTTTGAAGAAGAACACAAATTAGGTGAAATTCTTACTGTTGATTTGTTCAACGAAGGAGAGTTTGTTGATGTTCAAGGTGTGTCTAAAGGTAAAGGTTTTCAAGGGGTTGTAAAACGTCACGGATTTGGTGGTGTAGGTCAATCAACTCATGGTCAACATAACCGTTTAAGAGCTCCTGGATCTGTTGGTGCTTCTTCTTATCCATCTAGAGTATTCAAAGGCATGAGAATGGCTGGAAGAATGGGTGGTGAGAATGTTACAGTTCAAAATCTTAAAGTTTTAAAAGTTGTTGCTGATAAAAATCTTTTAGTGGTTAAAGGATGTGTTCCAGGACATAAAAACTCTTATGTAATCATTCAGAAATAATGGAAGTAAAAGTATTAGATTTCAACGGAAAAGATACTGGAAGAAAAGTTCAACTTTCTGATTCAGTATTCGCAATAGAGCCAAATAATCACGCAGTATATCTTGATGTGAAACAATATCTTGCTAATCAAAGACAAGGTACTCACAAATCAAAAGAAAGAGCTGAAGTAGCTGGAAGTACTCGTAAGATTAAAAAACAAAAAGGAACTGGTACTGCTCGTGCGGGTAGTGCAAAAAATCCTTTGTTTAAAGGAGGGGGAACTGTTTTTGGGCCAAGACCTAGAAATTATTCTTTCAAATTGAATAAAAATTTAAAGAGATTGGCTAGAAAATCTGCGCTTTCATTAAAAGCGAAAGAATCTAGTTTAATTGTTCTTGAAGATTTTACATTTGAAACACCAAACACTAAAAATTTCATTAACGTATTGAAAGCTTTAGGTTTAGATAATAAAAAATCTTTATTTGTGTTGGGTGATTCAAATAAAAATGTATATTTGTCGTCACGAAATTTAAAGACGTCTTCAGTGGTAACTTCTTCGGAATTAAGTACTTACGGTATTTTAAACGCTAATAGTTTAGTTGTTTTAGAAGGTGCTTTAAGCGGAATAGAAGATAATTTAAGTAAATAAGAAAAGGTTATGAGTATCATTATTAAGCCTATTATAACTGAAAAAATAACTAAAGATGGTGAAATTTTTAACCGTTTTGGTTTTGTAGTAGATAAAAAAGCGAATAAAATTCAAATCAAAAATGCAGTTGAAGCTGCCTATGGTGTGAATGTAGTTGGTGTAAATACAATGAATTACAGAGCTGATAGATCGGTTAAATACACTAAAAGTGGTTTAATCAGTGGAAAAACAAATGCTTACAAAAAAGCAGTTGTTCAAGTTCAAGAAGGAGAAACAATAGATTTTTATACTAATATCTAATAGAAAATGTCAGTTAGAAAATTAAAACCTATTACCCCGGGTCAGCGTTTTAGAGTTGTGAATAGCTTTGACACTATTACAACTGATAAGCCGGAGCGTTCATTACTTGCTCCGAAAAAAAACTCAGGAGGTAGAAATAGTCAAGGAAAAATGACCATGCGCTACATTGGTGGTGGTCATAAACAAAAGTATCGTATTATTGATTTTAAAAGAACTAAAGTAGGAGTTCCTGCTGTGGTTAAAACAATTGAATACGATCCAAATCGTTCTGCTTTTATATCTTTATTGGCATATGCTGATGGAGCTAAAACTTATGTAATTGCTCAGAATGGTTTGCAAGTTGGACAAACTGTAGTTTCTGGTCCAGATGCGTCTCCTGAAATAGGAAACACATTGCCTTTAAGTAAAATTCCTTTAGGTACAGTTATTTCATGTATCGAATTAAGGCCAGGTCAAGGAGCTGTTATTGCTCGTTCTGCAGGTACTTTTGCACAATTAATGGCAAGAGATGGTAAGTATGCGACAATTAAAATGCCTTCAGGTGAAACAAGATTAATCTTGTTGACTTGTTCAGCTACGATTGGAGCGGTATCAAATTCTGATCATCAATTGGTTGTTTCAGGTAAAGCTGGTAGATCAAGATGGTTAGGTAGAAGGCCTAGAACAAGACCAGTTGCAATGAACCCTGTTGATCACCCAATGGGAGGTGGTGAAGGACGTTCATCAGGAGGTCACCCTCGTTCAAGAAAAGGTTTACCTGCTAAGGGTTATAGAACTCGTTCTAAAGTTAACCCAAGTAATAAGTATATTGTAGAACGTAGAAAGAAATAATTAGATAAACATGGCACGTTCATTAAAAAAAGGACCTTATGTTCACTATAAATTAGAGAAAAAAGTTCAAGAAAATATAGAGAAAGATAATAAAGCTGTTATTAAGACTTGGTCTAGAGCTTCTATGATTACTCCGGATTTTGTTGGTCAAACTATCGCAGTGCATAATGGTCGTCAATTTGTACCAGTTTACGTTACAGAAAACATGGTAGGACATAAATTAGGGGAATTTTCGCCAACAAGATCTTTTAGAGGTCATGCTGGTGCAAAAAATAAAGGTAAAAAATAATAAGAAGCTATGGGAGTTCGTAAAAGAGAAAGAGCAGAGCAGATTAAAGAAGCAAAAACGCAAGTAGCTTTTGCTAAATTAAATAACTGCCCTACTTCGCCAAGAAAAATGCGCATTGTAGCAGATTTAGTTAGAGGTCAGAAAGTAGAATTAGCTCTTAATATATTAAGATTTAATAGTAAAGAAGCTTCAAGAAAATTAGAGAAGTTGTTGTTGTCTGCTATCAATAATTATGAGCAGAAAAATACTGAAACTAGTGTAGAAGAAGCAGGCTTATTTGTTAAAGAGATCAGAGTTGATGGTGGAATGATGTTAAAAAGACTACGTCCAGCACCTCAAGGTCGTGCACACAGAATTAGAAAACGCTCAAATCACGTAACTATCGTGTTGGGTTCAAATAATAACACACAAAGCAATTAATAAACAGTATGGGACAAAAGACAAATCCAATCGGAAATAGACTTGGTATCATCAGAGGATGGGACTCAAACTGGTATGGAGGAAATGATTATGGTGATAAAATCGCTGAAGATTTTAAAATCAGAAAGTATATCCATGCGCGTTTATTAAAAGCTAGTGTGTCTAAAGTAATTATTGAAAGAACTTTAAAACTTGTAACCGTTACTATCACTACTGCTAGACCTGGTATTATTATCGGAAAAGGTGGGCAAGAGGTAGACAAGTTAAAAGAAGAGCTTAAGAAAATTACTGACAAAGAAATCCAAATCAATATCTTTGAAATTAAAAGACCTGAGATTGATGCTTATTTAGTTGCAAACAGTATCGCGCGTCAAATCGAAAGCAGAATTTCTTACAGAAGAGCTATCAAAATGGCTATTGCGGCTGCTATGAGAATGAATGCTGAAGGTATTAAAGTTTTGATTTCTGGTCGTTTGAATGGGGCTGAAATGGCTCGTTCAGAAGGTTTTAAAGATGGTCGAATTCCTTTGTCAACTTTCAGAGCTGATATTGATTATGCATTAGCTGAAGCTCATACTACTTATGGTAGAATGGGAATCAAAGTATGGATAATGAAAGGTGAGGTTTATGGAAAAAGAGATCTTTCTCCGTTAGTAGGTATGGATAAACAAAAATCTAAATCTACAGGATCTACTGGAAAAGGTAAACCGAATGCTAATTCACGCAAAAGAAAGTAATTTTTTAAATTAAAGAAAAATGTTACAGCCTAAAAGAACAAAATACCGCAAGGTACAGAAAGGTAAAATGAAAGGTGTTTCTCAAAGAGGACATGAACTTTCTAATGGTATGTTTGGAATAAAATCTTTAGACTCAACTTTTATCACATCACGTCAAATTGAAGCAGCTCGTATTGCAGCAACACGTTTTATGAAAAGAGAGGGGCAATTATGGATTAAAATTTTCCCAGATAAGCCAATAACAAAGAAACCTCTTGAAGTACGTATGGGTAAAGGTAAAGGTGCAGTTGAATATTGGGCTGCAGTTGTAAAACCTGGAAGAATCATGTTTGAAGTTGGAGGAGTTCCTCTATCTGTTGCAAAAGAGGCTTTACGTCTTGCTGCACAAAAACTTCCAGTTAAAACTAAGTTTGTCGTTGCTAGAGATTTCGAAGCATAATCAAGAAATATTATGAAACAATCAGAAATAAATAATCTATCTGCAGCTGAGTTACAACAAAAACTTAGTGAGTTAAAGAGAAAGTACGCTGAATTAAAAGCAGCTCATACTATTTCTCCAATCGAAAATCCTCTTCAAATAAGAACTATTAGAAGAGCAGTTGCTAGAGTTGCAACTGAATTAACTAAAAGAGAGTTACAATAATTGTATTCTGCTGAAAGATGGAAAAAAGAAATTTAAGAAAAGAAAGAGTTGGTGTTGTTACTAGTAACAAAATGGAGAAATCTATTGTTGTTTCTGAAACAAGAAAAGTAAAACACCCTTTATACGGTAAGTTCGTGTTAAAGACAAAAAAATATGTTGCACACGACGAAACAAATGACTGTAACATTGGTGATACAGTAAGGATCATGGAAACAAGACCTTTAAGTAAATCTAAATGTTGGAGATTAGTTGAAATCATTGAAAGAGCTAAGTAACCATGGTACAACAAGAATCAAGATTAAAAGTAGCAGATAACACGGGAGCTAAAGAAGTTTTAACTATTCGTGTTTTAGGAGGGACGAAACGTCGTTATGCCTCTGTTGGAGATAAGATTGTAGTTTCAATAAAAGATGCAACGCCAAACGGAAACGTGAAAAAAGGTGCTGTTTCAACTGCAGTTGTTGTACGTACTAAAAAAGAAGTGAGAAGAGCTGATGGATCTTACATCCGTTTTGACGATAACGCATGTGTGTTGTTGAACGCTGCAGGTGAAATGAGAGGTACTCGTGTTTTTGGTCCGGTTGCAAGAGAACTTCGTGAAAAACAATTCATGAAAATTGTATCATTAGCACCAGAGGTGCTTTAATTCTAAAAATGATGACAAAGCTAAAAATTAAATCAGGAGACGTAGTAAAAGTAATTGCTGGTGACCACAAAGGTTCTGAAGGTACTGTTTTACGCGTTATCCGTGACAAAAATAAAGCGGTAGTTGAAGGGGTTAACATGGTTTCTAAACACACTAAACCAAGTGCAAAAAACCCTCAAGGTGGTATCGTTAAGAAAGAAGCTCCTATTCACATTTCTAATTTATCTTTAATTGATCCAAAATCAAAATCAGTTACTAAGGTAGGTTTTAAAGTTGAAGGAGATAAGAAAGTAAGAGTTTCAAAAAAATCTAATCAAGTATTATAGTAATGGCTTATATACCTAGATTAAAAGAAGAATATAAGAGTAGAGTAATCTCTGCTCTTACTGAAGAGTTCGGTTACAAAAATGTAATGCAAGTTCCTAAACTTGAGAAAATTATTGTAAGCCGAGGAGTTGGTGCTGCAGTTTCTGATAAGAAATTAGTAGATTATGCAGTAGAAGAAATAACAAAAATTACAGGTCAAAAAGCAGTAGCTACAATTTCTAAGAAAGACGTTGCGTCTTTTAAATTAAGAAAAGGTATGCCAATTGGTGCTAAAGTAACTTTAAGAGGTGAAAGAATGTATGAATTCTTAGATAGATTGATTACTTCTTCTTTACCTCGTGTAAGAGATTTTGGTGGAATTAAATCAACTGGTTTTGATGGTAGAGGTAATTATAACTTAGGAGTTTTAGAGCAAATCATTTTCCCAGAAATTGATATTGATAAAGTAAATAAAATTGCTGGTTTCGATATTACTTTTGTTACTTCTGCAAACACAGATAAAGAAGCAAAATCATTATTGTCAGAACTAGGTTTACCTTTTAAAAAGAATTAAGACATGGCAAAAGAATCAATGAAAGCCCGTGAGGCGAAAAGAGAAGCTTTAGTAGCTAAATATGCAGAAAAAAGAAAAGCTTTAAAAGAAGCTGGAGATTATGAAGCATTACAAAAATTACCTAAAAACGCTTCTCCTGTTCGTTTACACAATCGTTGTAAGTTAACTGGAAGACCAAGAGGGTATATGCGTCAATTTGGTATTTCCCGTGTAACTTTCCGTGAAATGGCAAATCAAGGATTAATTCCAGGAGTTAAAAAAGCTTCTTGGTAATATCGCAATTATTTTATACTTTTGCAATCCAAAAAATAATTTTAATTGGTTAAAGGTTCATTTGGTGAGTACCTTGTGAAAACCGTAACCGCAAATTTATACATATGTATACAGATCCAATTGCAGATTTTCTTACGAGAATTAGAAATGCTGTTAGAGCGAATCACAAAATTGTTGAGATTCCAGCTTCTAAATTGAAAAAAGAAATCACAAAAATTTTATTCGATCAAGGATATATTTTAAGTTACAAATTTGATGATAGTTCAGTTCAAGGAACCATTAAAATTGCACTTAAATATGATAAAGAGACTAAAGAGTCTGTTATTAAAGATATCCAAAGAATTAGTAAACCAGGTTTACGTAAATATGCTGGCTCTACTAAATTACCTAGAATTTTAAACGGTTTAGGTGTTGCTATTGTTTCAACTTCTAAAGGTGTTATGACAGGTAAACAAGCTAAACAGCTTAATGTTGGTGGGGAAGTAATTTGTTACGTATATTAATAATAAAGACGAAAGAATGTCAAGAATAGGTAAAAATCCAGTTGCAATTCCAGCAGGAGTAACCGTAGAGGTTAAAGATGCTGTAATTACAGTAAAAGGAAAATTAGGCGAGCTTTCTCAGGAATTTTCTGATGTTACAGTGAAAGTTGAAGATAACCAAGTTATCGTTGAGCGTTCATCAGATCAAAAGAATGAAAGAGCGAAACATGGACTTTATCGTGCTCTTATAAACAATATGATTGTAGGAGTTTCAGAAGGTTTTACAAAACAATTAGAACTAGTTGGAGTTGGATATAGAGCTTCTAATCAAGGTCAAAAACTTGATTTAGCTGTAGGTTTTTCTCACAACATCGTTATGGAAATTGTTCCAGAAGTTACCGTTGAAACTATATCTGAAAAAGGTAAAAATCCAATAGTAAAATTATCATCATTTGACAAACAATTATTAGGTCAAGTATCTGCTAAAATCAGAGCTTTCCGTAAACCAGAACCTTATAAAGGAAAAGGAATTAAGTTTGTAGGTGAAGTATTAAGAAGAAAAGCAGGTAAATCAGCTTAAAAATTAAGACTATGTCATTAACAAAAACTGAAAGAAGACAAAGAATAAAATTCAGAATTAGAAAAGTTGTTAGCGGAACTGCTTCTCAACCTAGACTTTCTGTATTTAGATCTAATAAAGAAATCTATGCACAAATCATAGATGATGTTAACGGTGTTACACTAGTTGCTGCATCTTCTCGCGATAAGGGAGTAACTAAAGGTACAAATGTTGAAACTGCAAATGCAGTTGGGAAATTAGTAGCTGAAAAAGCTCTTAAAGCTGGTATTTCAAGTATTACTTTTGATAGAGGTGGATATTTATATCATGGTCGTGTTAAATCATTAGCTGAAGGAGCAAGAGAAGCTGGACTTAAATTCTAAGAAATTATGTATCAAAAATATAAAAATGTAGAGCTAGTAAAGCCAGGTGGTCTTGAATTAAAAGATCGTTTGGTTAGTGTAAACCGTGTAACTAAAGTTACTAAAGGGGGTAGAGCATTTGGATTTTCTGCTATTGTTGTAGTAGGAGATGAAAATGGAGTTGTTGGACACGGATTAGGTAAATCTAAAGATGTATCTGAAGCTATTGCTAAAGCAGTAGAAGATGCAAAGAAAAATTTAGTAAGAATACCTTTGAATAGTGCAACTGTACCTCATGAACAAAAAGGTAAATTTGGTGGAGCAAGAGTGTTTTTAATGCCTGCTTCTCACGGTACTGGAGTTATTGCTGGTGGTGCTGTGCGTGCGGTATTAGAGTCAGTTGGTGTACACGATGTATTATCAAAATCTCAAGGTTCATCAAACCCTCATAACGTTGTTAAAGCTACTTTTGATGCTTTATTACAAATGAGAAGTGCTTTAACTGTTGCTAAGCAAAGAGGAATTTCTCTAGAAAAAGTATTTAAAAGTTAAAAATTCAAGGAAAATGGCAAAAATTTTAGTAAAACAAGTTAAAAGCAAAATCAACTGTCCTGAAACTCAAAAAAGAACTTTAGAATCTTTAGGGTTAAGAAAATTAGGTCAAGTTGTTGAGCATGACGCAAGTCCTGCTGTCCTTGGAATGGTAAATAAAGTTAAACACTTAGTTTCTGTTGAAGAAACTAAATAATAATATTCGTTATGAATTTAAGTAACTTACAACCAGCTGAAGGTTCAGTTCACAACCAAAATAAAAGAGTAGGTAGAGGAGAAGGTTCTGGTAAAGGTGGTACCGCTGCAAGAGGTCACAAAGGAGCAAAATCTCGTTCTGGATATTCTAAAAAGATTGGTTTTGAAGGTGGTCAAATGCCGCTTCAAAGACGTGTACCAAAGTTTGGTTTTAAAAATATTAATAGAGTTGAATATCAAGGAATCAATCTTGATACTATTCAATCTTTAGTTGATAATGGTGTTATTACTGACACTTTAGATTTATCAGTAATAGTTGATAGTCGTTTGGCTACAAAAAATAGCTTAGTAAAGATTTTAGGAAGAGGTGAGCTAAAAGCTAAACTTAAAGTAAGTGCTCACAAATTTACTGCTACTGCAAAAGCTGCAATTGAAGCTGCTGGTGGAGAAGCTGTAACTTTATAATCCTTTTAGTAAAATGAAGAAATTTATAGATTCATTAATCAACGCTTGGAAAATAGAAGAGTTAAAAAATAGAATTTTATTAACCCTTGGAATGTTGTTAGTTTACCGTTTTGGTGCACAAGTAACACTTCCAGGTATTGATGCTACTAAATTAGGAAATCTTACTAATCAAACCGATCAAGGTATAGGATGGTTAATCAATGTATTTACAGGGGGCGCGTTTTCGCAAGCCTCTGTATTTGCATTAGGTATCATGCCTTATATTTCAGCTTCGATTGTAGTTCAGTTAATGGGTATTGCAATACCTTATTTACAGAAATTACAAAAAGATGGTGAAAGTGGAAGAAAGAAAATCAATCAAATTACAAGATGGTTAACTATCTTAATTACATTGGTACAAGGTCCTGGTTATATATATAATCTATATACAACGCTACCTGCAGATGCCTTTTTATTAGGGTTTACCTCTTTTTCATTCTTGTTTTCATCTGTTTTAATTCTTGTTACAGGTACTATATTTGCTATGTGGCTTGGTGAGAAAATTACAGATAAAGGAATAGGAAATGGAATTTCTTTGTTAATTATGGTTGGTATTATTGCAAGAATGCCTCAAGCATTTATTCAAGAAATTAGCTCTAGAACAATTCAAGCAAATGGGGGAATTATGATGATTGTACTTGAAATTGTTTTGTGGTTTGTGATAATTATTGCTTGTATTTTACTTGTAATGGCTGTTAGAAAAATACCTGTACAATATGCAAGAAGAACTGTATCGGGTGATTTTGAGCAAGATATGATGGGGTCAAGACAATTTATACCTTTAAAGCTTAATGCATCTGGTGTAATGCCAATCATCTTCGCTCAAGCTATTATGTTTATACCTGCAGCTGTTTCTGGACTTTCTAAATCAGATGCTGCACAATCAGTAGCTGGAATGTTTAGTAATCCATTCGGATTGGTATATAATATAGTATTTGCTTTGTTAATTATTATTTTTACGTATTTTTACACCGCAATTACTGTACCAACTAATAAAATGGCTGATGATTTAAAAAGAAGTGGTGGTTTTATTCCTGGAATTAGACCAGGTGTTGAAACTGGAGACTACTTAGATAGAATAATGTCTTTGATTACCTTTCCAGGTTCTTTATTCTTAGCGTTAATAGCAGTTTTTCCTGCTGTTGTTGTGAGTTTATTGAAAGTGCAAGGTGCATGGGGTTATTTTTATGGTGGTACTTCTTTATTAATTATGGTAGGAGTTGCAATTGATACTATTCAACAAATAAATTCTTATTTATTGAATAAACACTATGATGGATTGATGAAAACTGGTAAAAATAGAAAAGCAGTAGCTTAAATTATTTTTTATGGCAAAACAATCAGCAATAGAACAAGACGGAACAATAGTAGAAGCATTATCTAATGCTATGTTTCGTGTAGAATTAGAAAATGGACATGTTGTAATTGCTCATATTTCTGGTAAAATGCGAATGCATTATATTAAATTATTACCAGGAGATAAGGTAAAACTTGAAATGAGCCCTTACGATTTAACAAAAGCAAGAATTACATATAGATACTAAAGCTAGTAAAATGAAAGTAAGAGCATCAGTAAAAAAGAGAAGTGCCGAGTGCATTATAGTGCGTAGAAAAGGAAGATTATACGTGATTAATAAAAAGAATCCTAGATTTAAACAAAGACAAGGATAATTATGGCAAGAATTGCAGGGGTAGATATACCTAAACAGAAAAGAGGAGTTATTGCTTTAACATACATATTTGGTATTGGCAGTAGCAGAGCTAAAGAAATTTTAGCTAAAGCTCAAGTTAGCGAAGATAAAAAAGTTCAAGATTGGAATGACGACGAAATCAGTGCGATTCGTGACGCTGTTTCTTATTTCAAAATTGAAGGAGAATTGCGTTCAGAAATTCAATTAAACATCAAACGTTTAATGGATATTGGATGTCAAAGAGGTATTCGTCATAGAGCTGGACTTCCATTAAGAGGTCAAAGAACTAAAAACAACTCTAGAACTAGAAAAGGTAAAAGAAAAACTGTTGCTAACAAGAAAAAAGCAACTAAATAATAAGTAAGTAATATGGCTAAGGCAACAACAAAAAAACGTAAAGTTATCGTTGAATCTACAGGAGAAGCACATATTAATGCTACTTTTAATAACATTATTATTTCTTTAACAAATAAGAAAGGTGAAGTTATTTCTTGGTCTTCAGCTGGTAAAATGGGCTTTAGAGGTTCTAAAAAGAACACTCCATATGCAGCTCAAATGGCAGCAGAAGATTGTACTAAAGTAGCACTAGAGGCTGGACTTAAAAAAGTAAAAGTTTACGTTAAAGGTCCTGGAAACGGAAGAGAATCTGCAATACGTTCAATTCACAACGGTGGAATTGAAGTTTCAGAAATCATTGACGTTACTCCAATGCCTCACAATGGATGTAGACCTCCAAAAAGAAGAAGAGTATAATTATAAGTATAACCAAGATAGAATAACGATTATCGAAGGATTATTTGACCTGAATTCATAATCACTATCTTAATTAATTTTTAAAAATGGCAAGATATACTGGTCCAAAAACTAAAATTGCTCGTAAATTTGGCGAAGCAATATTCGGAGAAGATAAAGCCTTCGAAAAAAGAAATTACCCTCCAGGGCAACATGGTTTAGCAAAAAAGAGAGGTAAAAAATCTGAATATGCTGTTCAGTTAATGGAAAAGCAAAAAGCGAAATATACTTACGGTATTTTAGAGCGTCAATTCAGAAATTTATTTGAAAAAGCTTCTGCTGCATCAGGTGTAACTGGTGAAATTTTATTACAATTATGTGAATCTCGTTTAGATAACGTAGTGTATAGAATGGGTATAGCTCCTTCTCGTAGAGCAGCTCGTCAAATTGTATCTCATAGACATATTACTGTAAATGGTGAATTGGTAAACGTACCATCTTATCATTTAAAAGCTGGAGACAAAGTAGCTGTTCGTGAAAAATCAAAATCTCTTGAAGCTATTGAAAGATCTTTATCTAATTCTTCTCAAGTATATGAGTGGATTACTTGGAATAACGATACAAAAGAAGGTACTTTTGTTTCTGTTCCTCAAAGACTTCAGATTCCAGAAAATATTAAAGAGCAACTAATCGTTGAGTTGTATAACAAATAAAAACTGACTTTAGTCGAAATATGGCATTATTTAATTTTCAAAAGCCCGATAAAGTTATCATGATCGATTCAACCGATTTTGAAGGTAAATTTGAATTTAGACCTTTAGAACCTGGTTACGGATTGACTGTTGGTAATGCATTAAGAAGAGTTTTACTTTCTTCTCTAGAAGGATACGCTATTACATCTGTAAGAATCGAAGGAGTTGAGCATGAATTTTCAACTATTTCTGGTGTAGTAGAAGATGTTACAGAAATTATCTTAAACTTAAAACAAGTACGTTTCAAACGTCAAATTGAAGATGTAGATAATGAATCTGTTTCTATTTCTATCTCTGGAAAAGAGCAAATAACTGCAGGTGACTTCCAAAAATTCATTTCAGGTTTTCAAGTTTTAAATCCTGATTTTGTAATTTGTAATTTAGATAGTAAAACTACTATCAATATGGAATTATCTATCGAAAAAGGTAGAGGATATGTTCCTGCTGAAGAAAACAAAAAAGCAAACGCTCCTATTGGAACTATTTTTACAGATTCAATTTACACTCCTGTAAAGAATGTAAAATATAGTATTGAGAATTTCCGTGTAGAACAAAAAACTGATTATGAAAAATTGGTTTTTGAAATCATTACGGATGGTTCAATCAATCCTAAGGATGCATTAACTGAAGCAGCAAAAACGTTGATTCACCACTTTATGTTGTTTTCTGACGAAAGAATTACACTTGAGGCTGATGAAATTGCTCAAACAGAATCTTACGATGAAGAATCTTTACACATGAGACAGTTATTAAAAACGAAACTTGTGGATATGGATTTATCAGTTAGAGCTTTAAATTGTTTAAAAGCGGCTGAAGTTGATACACTTGGAGACTTAGTTTCTTTCAATAAAAATGACTTAATGAAATTCCGTAATTTCGGTAAAAAATCATTAACTGAACTAGATGAGTTAGTTGCAGCTAAAGGTTTAAACTTTGGAATGGATTTAGGTAAATACAAATTAGATAAAGAATAAATTACTTCATATTTTGCTCTCCAAGGTGGATTGTAGCAAGATGAAGGTTAAATAGTAAGGTCATGAGACACGGAAAAAAATTCAATCACTTAAGCAGACAAAAAGGACACAGAACTGCTATGTTAGCAAATATGGCTTGTTCTTTAATTGAGCATAAGCGTATAAACACAACAGTTGCTAAAGCAAAAGCTTTAAAACAATTTGTTGAGCCTTTAGTTACAAAGTCAAAAGAAGATACAACTCACAACAGACGTATTGTATTTTCTTATTTAAGAAATAAATATGCAGTAACTGAATTATTCAGAGAAGTTTCGGCTAAAGTTGGTGATCGCCCAGGAGGTTATACGCGTATCATTAAAATGGGTAACCGTTTAGGAGATAACGCAGATATGGCGATGATCGAATTAGTAGATTTCAATGAATTATACAAAGGTGGTAAAAAAGAAGAGAAAAAAGCAACTACACGTCGTAGTAGAGCTAAAAAATCAGATGCTAAACCAGCTACTGAAGCTCCTGCTGCTGAAACTTCTGAAAACACTGAAGCTACTGAATAATCATGAAAAGATGATTAAAAATATTAAAAGGATAAGCTATTATAGTTTATCCTTTTTTTATATCCTTTTCTTAAATCATTATTTTGCATTAAATTTGCACAAACAACACACAAATGAAATATAATAATAGACCACAAGCTATCTTATTGTTAAAAGATGGCACCATTTTTTATGGCAAATCAATTGGTATTGAAGGAACTACTTTTGGAGAAGTAGCTTTTAATACAGGAACAACTGGATATCAGGAAATTTTCACAGATCCTTCTTATTTTGGACAAATAATGGTTACCACTAACGCTCATATTGGTAATTATGGTGTAAATTCTGATGAAGTGGAGTCAAATGGTGTTAAAATTTCTGGATTAGTTTGCAAAAACTTTAGTTTCAACTATTCAAGAGATAATGCTTCTGAAAGTTTATTCGATTATTTACAAAAGCAAAATTTAATAGTTATTTCTGATGTTGATACTAGAGCATTAGTAAGTTATATTAGAGATAACGGCGCTATGAATGCAATCATTTCTACTGATGGAACAGCAATAGAAGCTTTAAAAGAAAAACTGAAACATGCACCTGAAATGAATGGTCTTGAATTGGCTTCTAAGGTTTCTACTAAAGAACCTTACTTTTTTGGCAATAAAGAAGCGAAATTTAAAATATCTGCATTAGATTTAGGTATTAAAACGAATATCCTTAGGAATTTAGCTGCTAGAGATTGTTATATTAAGGTGTTTCCTTATAATGCTGGTTTTGATGAATTAAAGTCTTTTGAGCCAGATGGATATTTTTTGTCTAATGGACCTGGTGACCCTGAACCATTACATAATGCGCAAGAAGTTGCCAAAGAGATTCTTCAAGAAAATAAACCACTTTTTGGGATTTGTTTAGGTCATCAAGTGATTGCTTTAGCTAATGGTATTTCTACTTACAAAATGTTTAACGGCCACAGGGGGATTAATCACCCTGTTAAAAACCTAATAACTGGTAAAGGGGAAATTACTTCTCAAAACCATGGTTTTGCTGTAGTTAAAGAAGAATTAGATCAACATCCCGAATTAGAATTAACACACCAACACTTAAATGATGGTACTGTGGCTGGAATGCGTATGAAAAATAAAAACTGTTTTTCAGTTCAATATCACCCTGAAGCTAGTCCTGGACCTCATGATTCATCTTATTTATTTGATCAGTTTATTGAAAATATAAAATCTTCAAAGAACTAAAACGTTATCGTTTATAAGTTTTTTGAATTTGACAATTTTATTACGTTTTAAGTTTTAAATTTGTTAGTATTCGTAAAAAATATTAATTAAAAATATAAAGAAT
Source organism: Flavobacterium profundi (assembly GCF_006491645.1). Classification (GTDB taxonomy): domain Bacteria; phylum Bacteroidota; class Bacteroidia; order Flavobacteriales; family Flavobacteriaceae; genus Flavobacterium; species Flavobacterium profundi. The sequence continues at coordinate 255,193 of NZ_VDCZ01000001.1, read as the reverse complement.
GAGCATAATTATTAAAGTTCACGCAAGACAAATTTTAGATTCTAGAGGTAATCCTACTGTTGAAGTAGATGTAATTACTGAAAACGGAATTTTAGGTAGAGCAGCAGTTCCAAGTGGAGCTTCAACAGGAGAACACGAAGCTGTTGAATTGCGTGATGGTGGTAAAGCTTTTATGGGTAAAGGGGTTCTAAAAGCTGTTGAAAATGTGAACACAACAATAGCAGCTGAAATTGTTGGGATGTCTGTTTTTGAGCAAAATGCAATCGACAAAACCATGATTGAATTAGATGGAACTTCAAATAAATCAAAATTAGGAGCGAATGCTATTTTAGGAGTTTCTTTAGCGGTGGCTAAAGCTGCAGCTAACGAATTAGGCTTACCTTTGTATCGATACGTAGGTGGTGTTTCTGGTAACACATTGCCAGTTCCAATGATGAATATTATAAATGGTGGTTCACATTCTGATGCACCTATTGCTTTTCAAGAATTTATGATTATGCCAGTAAAAGCAACTTCTTTTACTCAAGCAATGCAAATGGGGACTGAAATTTTTCATAACTTAAAGAAAGTATTACACGATAGAAATTTATCAACCGCAGTTGGTGATGAAGGTGGTTTTGCACCAAATTTAGCTGGTGGAACTGAAGATGCTTTGGATTCTATTAAATTAGCGGTTACCAATGCAGGTTATGCTTTTGGAGAAGATATTAAAATTGCTTTAGATTGTGCTTCTGCAGAATTTTATGTAAACGGAAATTATGATTATTCTAAATTTGAAGGACCAACAGGAAAAGTAAGAACCTCTGCAGAACAAGTAGATTATTTAGCAGAATTAGTAGCTAAATATCCAATTGTTTCTATTGAAGATGGTATGGACGAAAACGATTGGGACGGTTGGAAATTATTAACTGAAAAAATAGGAGATAAAGTACAATTAGTTGGGGATGATTTATTTGTTACCAATGTAGAAAGATTATCTAAAGGTATTGAGAAAGGAATCGCAAACTCAATCTTGATTAAAGTGAATCAAATTGGAACACTTTCTGAAACGATTGCTGCAGTTAATATGGCACATAATGCGGGTTATACCTCTGTAATGTCGCATCGTTCTGGAGAAACAGAAGATAATACAATTGCAGATTTAGCAGTTGCTTTAAATTGTGGGCAAATTAAAACAGGTTCTGCTTCACGTTCAGATCGTATGGCTAAATACAATCAATTATTGCGTATTGAAGAAGAATTAGCGGATGTAGCTTATTTTCCTGGTGAAAAAGCTTTTAAGCAAAAATAAAATTACTTGTAAATACAATTTTAACAACCCGATGCTTCTAAAAATGCATCGGGTTTTTTTGTAAATTATGATTTGTTAAATCATAAAGTTAAAGCTATCAAACTATAACGATATATTATTGTTAATTCCTTTAAAATTACATTAGAATTCGTTAAATTCGCAGAATACTTTACAAATTTTCAAAAACACATAATATAAGATGTCGAAAACTGCAATATTAGAAATTGATGGCAAAAAGTATGAGTTTCCTGTAATAGTTGGAACTGAAAATGAGGTTGCTATCGATATAGAGAAGTTGCGCGGTGCAACTGGTGCTATTACCTTAGATCCTGGATATAAAAATTCGGGTTCTTGCAAAAGTGAAATTACTTTTTTAGATGGTGAAGAAGGAATTTTACGTTATAGAGGATATTCAATCGAAGATTTAGCTGATAAAGCAGATTTCTTAGAGGTTGCTTACCTTTTAATTTTTGGTGAATTACCAAACCAAGCTCAATTAGATAAATTTGAGAACGATATTAGAAAGCACACTTTGGTAAACGAAGAAATGAAATCTATTTTAGAAGGTTTCCCAAAAACAGCTCATCCAATGGGTGTTTTGTCTTCTCTTACAAGTGCTTTAACAGCTTTTAATCCAAAGTCTGTTAATGTTGAAAACGAAAAAGAAATGTATGATGCCGTTTGTAAAACAATGGGTAAATTCCTTGTTATTGCAACTTGGACATACAGAAGAAGAATGGGCTTCCCTTTAAATTATTATGATAATACAAAGGGATATGTAGAGAACTTTATGCGTTTAATGTTTGAAATTCCTACACAACCCTACAAAATGGATCAAAAAATTGTAGATGCTTTGGATAAATTATTTATTCTACATGCTGATCACGAGCAAAACTGTTCTACGTCCACAGTAAGAATTGTAGGTTCTTCTCATGCTGGTTTATTTGCTTCTATTTCTGCTGGTGTTTCTGCTTTATGGGGACCTTTACATGGTGGTGCTAACCAAGCGGTTTTGGAAATGTTAGAGGAAATCAACAATAATGGAGGAGATGTTGCTAAATATGTATTGAAAGCAAAAGATAAAGATGATCCATTCCGTTTAATGGGATTCGGTCACAGAGTGTATAAGAACTTTGATCCTAGAGCAACCATTATTAAAAAAGCAGCTGATGATGTATTAGATGCCTTAGGAGTAGATGATCCATTATTAGATATTGCAAAACAATTAGAAAAAGTTGCCTTAGAAGACGAATATTTCAAATCAAGAAACTTATATCCAAACGTAGATTTCTATTCAGGAATTATCTATCGTGCTATGGGTATTCCAGTTGAAATGTTTACAGTATTATTTGCTATTGGTCGTTTACCAGGTTGGATTGCACAATGGAAAGAAATGCGTACCAACAAAGAACCAATTGGTCGTCCTAGACAAGTTTACACAGGTAGTCCTTCTAGATCTTTTAAAGAAGTGAATCAAAGATAATAAACAAAAAATCCGAGTTTTACTCGGATTTTTTTATGCTTTTTACTCAGGATTTTGATTGGCATCTTCTGTATTAGAAGTATCTGTAGCTTCTTTTTTATCCTTTTTTAATTCTTCTATTTTTTCTTCTACTTTTTTAATAATATCTTCAAAGGCTTCTCTTGCTTGATGCGATTTTTCATCTGCCCATTCGCTGGCTTCGTCTAATTTCTCTTTAGTTGTTTGAATAAAATCTTCCGTTTTTTCTGAAAGTTGTAATTCTTCAATCTTTTGTGAAGCAGAAGCCGCTAATTCTTCTAAAGATACTTTTGCTTCAGCTGCAAACTCAGCTGCTTTGTCTATAGTTTCGTCGGCAGTAACTTTGGCTTTGCCGAATAAGCTGTTAAAAAAAATTGAAAGTCCCATAATTTGTGTTGTTTTTTATCAAATGTATACAATTTATGTTTACAAATATTTATTTTTTTAGAATTATGCAATTACATTCCTTTTTCTATCTTTGCCGTATGAGCGCTATGAAAAGGCGAATTAATAGTCAATTACTATGTTGCAATTAAATATTAAGAACGAGTCTTCAAGACTTAGAGCTGTAGTTTTAGGAACTGCAGTAAGTAACGGACCAACTCCAAAAGTGGAAGAGGCTTATGATCCCAAGTCATTAGAACATTTGTTAGCAGGTACCTATCCCATTGAAGCAGATATGATTCAAGAAATGGAAGCTTTTAATGCGGTGTTTGAAAAGTATGAGGTTCAGGTTTTTAGACCCGAAATCATCGAAAATTATAATCAAATCTTTTCAAGAGATATCGGTTTTGTTATTGATGATATTTTTGTAAAAGCAAATATCCTTCCCGATAGAGAAAGAGAATTGGACGCCATTCAATATGTTTTAGATCAAATTGACCCCAATAAAATTGTGAGACCACCCGAAGAAGTACATATTGAAGGTGGAGACGTTATGGTTTGGAACGATTATATTTTTATTGGTACCTATAAAGGTTCCGATTATAAAGATTATATTACGGCAAGAACCAATATGCATGGCGTAAATTATATTAAAGATTTGTTTCCACATAAAATTGTAAAAGAATTTGATTTGGTAAAATCTAAAATTGAACCTCGTGATAATGCTTTACATTTAGACTGTTGTTTTCAACCTTTGGGAACCAATTTAGGTATTATCTATAAAAGTGGTTTTAGAGAAGAAGCCGATTATATGTATCTAGTAAATCTTTTTGGAAAAGAAAATTTATTCCATATCGAAAGAGAAGAAATGTATCATATGAATTCGAATATTTTTTCAATTGCACCAGATGTAGTCGTTTCTGAAAGAAATTTTACTCGTTTAAATGACTGGATGAGAAGCAAAGGAATCACTGTAGAAGAAATTCCATATGCTGAAATATCAAAGCAAGAAGGACTTTTAAGATGTTCGACTTTGCCATTAATTAGAGATTAAGAGAAGTTCTAGGTTCTAAGTTCTAAGTTGTAAAATTTAAATGTAGAAGATGAAAAGTTATAAAGATTTAGATATATATAATTTAGGATTAGAATTGTTTTATATTGCTCATTTATATTCTTTAAAATTACCAAAATATGAGATGTATGAATTAGGAAGTCAATTAAGAAGGGCTTCGGATTCTGTTACTACAAATATTGTAGAAGGTTATGGTAGAAAAAAATATAAAGCTGATTTTATCAAGTTTTTAACTTACTCTTGGTCTAGTTGTTTAGAAACAGTTTTTCATATTGAAAAGATTAATAATTTGTATCCCGAAATAATACCAGATGATTTAGAATTAATTCGTAGGTATAATGAATTAAGTGCTAAAATTTTTAATTTTATAAAATATGTTGAAGAAAACTGGAAGACCTAGAACATAAAACCTAAAACTTACAACACACAACTTATAACGATAAATAAAATGAATCAAACAACAAATACCATACTAATGATTCGTCCGGTAGCTTTCCGAATGAACGAACAAACCGCTGTAAATAATTATTATCAAAAAGTATTAGATGATTTATTGCCAGCAACTGTTAATGCAAAAGCACAAGTTGAATTTGATGCGTATGTTGAGAAATTACGAGCGGTAGGAATACAAGTTATTGTTGTAGATGATACAGTAAATCCAGATACACCTGATAGTATTTTTCCAAACAATTGGGTTTCTTTCCATGAAACAGGAGATGTGGTTTTGTATCCCATGTTTGCTGAAAACAGAAGATTAGAACGTAGAGAAGATATTCTAGATATCATTGAAGATAACGGTTTTGAGATTAACGAAATCATGGATTATACCGAAGCTGAGGAAGATGGGTATTATCTAGAAGGAACAGGAAGTATTGTTTTGGATAGAGCCAATCAAATTGCCTATTGTGCGTTATCTCCAAGAGCCGATGAAGAATTGTTTATTGAATTTTGCGAAGATTTTGAATACGATCCTGTTATTTTTGAAGCTTTTCAAACCGTAAATGGCGAACGCAAGCATATTTATCATACAAATGTGATCATGTGTGTGGCTGAAACCTTTGCTGTTATTTGTGCAGACTGTATCGATGATAAAGCCGAAAGAAAAATGGTGCTTTCTAAACTGAAAGAATCTGGAAAAGAAGTTATTGTAATCAGTGAAGAACAAGTTAATAATTTCGCTGGAAATATGTTGCAAGTAAGAGGCACAAATGACGAACGCTTCTTAATTATGAGTAATGCAGCTTACGAAAGTTTAACACCGTCTCAAATTGAAAAAATTGAAAAACATTGCAAAATCGTGCATGCTAGTTTGGATATTATTGAGGCTTGTGGTGGAGGAAGTGCACGTTGTATGATGGCAGAAGTATTTTTACCAAAAGCAGAATAAATGTTATCAAGAAAAACTAAATATGGGATTAAGGCATTAATTTATATTGCAAAGCAAGATGATTTAATGCCTGTCCTTATTTCTGAAATTTCAGAGAAAGAGAATATTTCTAAAAAGTTTTTAGAAGCGATTCTTTTAGACTTAAAAAAAATTGGTCTAGTAGGCTCCAAAAAGGGAAAAGGAGGCGGTTATTATTTATTAAAAAACCCTAAAGAAATTACAGTGGCTACCATTATCCGTTTTTTAGACGGACCAATTGCTTTATTGCCTTGTGTAAGTCTTAATTTCTACGAAAAATGCGACGATTGTCCGAGCGAAGAAACTTGTTCGTTAAATAAATTGATGATTCAAGTGCGAGACAATGCTCTTAACGTATTGGAAAAGAAGACTTTACATGATTTAGCAAATTTTTAAAAATTTTTTTCAAAAATACCCTAGTAAATCGATAGACTAATAGTATATTTGAAAAATGAAATAAATTTAAAAGTTATGTTATTAGATTTGATCAGACCTAAGAAGTCTTTTGAGCTAGGAAAAGAGGTTAAAGTCTCTGCATATAAGGCAATTACGTGGCGTATTGTAGGTACAATCGATACGATGGTGGTGTCTTATTTTATGACAGGCAGCTTTAAAGTCGCTTTCTCAATTGGAGGATTTGAGGTGTTTTCAAAAATGATATTGTACTTTTTTCACGAAAGAGCTTGGGCAAAATGGACAAAATAAAAGAAAGATTAACCCAACTTAATGCGGTTTTACAAGGATTAAGTTTAGAAGAAAGTTTGGCTTTTGTAAATGAGAATTTAGAAGGCGAGAAAGTATTCTCGACTTCATTCGGAATTGAAGATCAGGTATTGACTCATTTTTTGTATCCTCTTAAAAATGATTTTTCATTTTTTACTTTAGATACTGGAAGAATGTTTAACGAAACCTATGAGGTGTTTCAAAAGACACAAACAAAATACAAAGGATTAGAAATAAAAACCTATTTACCGAATCAACAAGATATTCAAGAGTATATCGATTCAGATGGTATAAATGGGTTTTATGATAGTATTGAAAGCCGAAAAAAATGTTGCTTTGTACGAAAAGTAATTCCTTTACGTAAAGCTTTACAAGGAGCATCGGTTTGGGTAACGGGTTTACGTGCAGAACAATCTCAGAATAGAGAAAGTATGGCTTTTTTAGAATGGGATGAGGACAACCAATTGATCAAATTCAATCCGTTGTTGCATTATTCATTAGAGCAGTTAGAAACCTTGGTTAACCAACATACTATTCCTTTAAACAGTTTGTATAAAAAGGGATATTTAAGTATTGGCTGTGCTCCATGTACCAGAGCTTTAGCTGAAGGAGAAGATTTTAGAGCCGGCAGATGGTGGTGGGAAAACGGAAAAAAAGAATGCGGATTACACATCCATATAGCAAACAATAATTAATTTTTAAAAGTAAGTATAATGCGAAATTATTTAGAAGAATTAGAAAACGAGAGCATTTATATCTTAAGGGAAGTAGCAGCTCAATTTCAAAAGCCTGTGCTTTTATTTTCGGGTGGTAAAGATTCAATAACGGTAGCACGATTAGCGCAAAAAGCGTTTTATCCTGCTAAAATTCCATTTGTCTTTATGCACATCGATACCGGTCATAATTTTCCAGAGACCATTACTTTTAGAGATCAATTAATTAAAGAATTGGGTGTGGAATTAGTCGTGCGTTATGTACAAGATAGTATCAATTCCAATAAAGCTCAGGAAGAGACTGGTAAATATGCAAGTCGGAATTCATTGCAAACGGTAACACTTTTAGATGCCATTGAAGAATTTGGCTTTGATGCATGTATAGGTGGTGCCCGTAGAGACGAAGAAAAGTCGAGAGCCAAAGAACGTATCTTCTCGGTACGTGATGATTTCGGACAATGGGATGCCAAAAAGCAACGTCCGGAAATGTTTACCATCTTAAATGGGAAAATTAATTTTGGTGAAAACGTACGAGCGTTCCCAATTAGCAATTGGACGGAAGAGGATGTTTGGAGTTATATCAAACAAGAAAATTTAGCGTTGCCTTCTATTTATTTTGCGCACGAAAGAAAATTAGTCAAAAGAGACGGTGCCTTTTTAGCGCATTCCGAGTATTTGAATTTAGTAGATACCGACGAAATTGTAAACGATGTTGTTCGTTTTAGAACCGTGGGAGACATGACGTGTACCGCTGCGTTACTTTCTAATGCTGCTACTATTGAAGAAGTGATGTATGAAAACAAAGCTTCTAAGTCATCTGAAAGAGGAGCGCGAATCGATGATAAACGTTCGGAAGCAGCATTGGAACAAAGAAAAAAAGGAGGGTATTTTTAATTGTTCTCGATAGATCCCGATTCGCATCGGGACACTCGAACTGACGAATGTTGGTAACTAGAAATTGGGAATGAAACAAGGTATTTCTTTGGTTATCATTTTGATAAACAAAGAGGTGTAAAAACTAAAATTACAATGGAATTACTAAAAATAAATACAGCAGGAAGTGTAGATGATGGGAAAAGTACCTTAATAGGGCGCTTCCTTTACGATAACAATGCACTAACCATTGAACAAGAAGAGTTGGTGCGCAAGAAAACAAAAGAAAAAGGATTAGAAGATTTAGATTTTTCGGTGATTACCGATGGATTAATTGCCGAGCGTGAGCAAGGAATTACCATAGATGTGGCGCATATCTATTTTTCTTCTGCGGTGAGAAAGTTTATCATTGCCGATAGTCCTGGGCATATCGAGTATACCCGTAACATGGTAACGGGGGCGTCCAATTCGGATTTATCGATTATCTTGATTGATGCTCGTAAGGGGTTATTGGAACAAACCCACCGTCATTATTTTATCAGTCGCTTGTTGCGTTTGCAATCGGTGGTGTTTTGTATCAACAAAATGGATTTGGTCGATTATAGTGAAGACGTGTATTTGAATATTGCAGCCGATATTGACAAAATGATCCGTCAGTTAGAGCCATTGGAACAAGAGATTGCGATTATTCCTATAAGTTCTTTAAAAGGGGATAATGTGGTGCATTTTTCTAAGCAAATGGATTGGTACAAAGGAGAAACCTTGTCTACTGTATTGCATGGTTTCAACAAAAAAGAGGAAGATACGAAACCGTTCCGTATGGATGTACAACAAGTATATCATGTACAAAATGAAAATTTTGTCGATTATAGGGCTTATGCAGGAAGAATTAGTTCGGGGAGTGTAAAAGTAGGCGAAACGTTGACGATTTTACCTTCTGGAAAAGCTTCTGAAGTAGTGGAGGTACGTAAGTTTACCAACACTTTAGACGAAGCACACACCGGAGATTCGATTCAAGTGCGTTTGAAAGACGATATCGATATCAGTCGCGGGATGTTATTCGTAAAAGAAAGTCAGGAGCATCTTTTTGCCAAAGAGTTGAAAGCCCGCTTGGTTTGGTTAGACGAAAAAGCTGCAAATACTTCAGCGAAATACCATATCCAAACCGGTTCGCGCACAGGAGTGTGTAAGATTCAAGAGATTGAGTACTTAATCCAACCCGAAAATCCATTAGAGCATGTAGCTTCACACGAATTGAAATTAAACGATATTGCTTTGGTACAATTAAAATTGGCCAACCCCATGTATTTGGATGCTTTTGCAACCAATAAAGCAAATGGGGCTTTTATTTTAATTGATGCCCAAACGAATAACACAGTTGCTGTTGGCTTTGTTCAATAGTTAAGTGTCATTTATAATTTGGTGGTTATCCCTAAGGTATTTTACTTTAGGGATTTTTTTTGGTGTATCATAAAAGTATTAATTGTAGTACTAGAACGCATAAAAATGTCTTTTGAAATCAATTTGTATGTAAAATAAGCTATTTTTGAAAGATAAGTACAAATTATGGGACTTTTATCAAATGTAGTCACTAAAAAATAGAACATGATAAAACGTTTTTTTTACTTGTTTATAGCCTTAGGTATTGCAATAAGCTGTACTACAAAGCCAACTCCTTTAGATGCGACCGCTTTTAAAGGAAAGACCTTTTTGTTTTATAATCCAGCGGACAGCATATCGTTTTATGTTGATTTTAAGGATTCTATTTGCAATGAAATTGACTATGATTCTAGAAATTATCCTTGGAAATTGAAGACTGATGAAGGGAATGACTTTCTAATTATTGGAGAGGTTGTTTATGGTATTAAGAAAGATGAGAAAGCCAATACTTTTACTGTAACTGCTTTAGCTAACAAAGACCGTTCTTTTACTGTTTCTGAAGTTGAACCCAAATGGGATAAAGAAAAATTATATGGTACATGGATTAATGAAGAAGCGGACTCTACTGATAGGGATATATCACTAAAGTTGCCACCATTGGATCCGCCAATTGCAATTTATGAGGAAGTTTGGCCACCCGAATATCGTATTGAAAAAGATACGATTTATAGTTATGATTTAGATACAAGGAGTAAGTCAAAATACAGGCTATCTCATTCCAATACTTTTATGCAAATGCATTTAGATACACCTAATTGGTTTCAATACACCTATCAGTGGGAAATAACTTTAGTAAACGATTCTATACTAGAGTTGACTGGTAAAAGTTTTCAAGAAATGAAACCTTTAGAAGAATCATTTACTGAAGAAAAGATTATTTTAAAGAAGAAGAAATAATAAATGGGAAGAGCCGATTTAGCAAAGAAATTAGCATTCGAAGTCATGCGAAAAAAAATTAAAAATTGCCTTGTATTTGTGTTGTCAATTGGATTGTTATTCTTGTTGGGTTTTTATATTTATTTAAGAAATGGAATTGACTCGGTAATGACCCCAGCGAAACAGGAAAAGGTTTTTGCATCGATACAAGCAGCTCCCGCTTTACCAGAATCTTTTTATAAACAATATGAGAAAATCAATCCGAACGGATTGGAGCGTGGCTATACTGCTTCTTTGTTGTCTCGGTTTTTGGGTAAACCAAAACCTTGTGCTTGCGAAACCATTTATGCACATCCAGGTTATTTTGATGCTTACAACCGATTTGCACCTCCTATTTTTATGTATGAAGCGACTCGTAAAGTGGGTGGAAAAAAATGTTTGGATTTTGCTTTACAAAAGGTAGATTTTGCTAATGGTGCTATGGGGGTGACAGCTGCTAGCGAACAGTATTTCCAGAAAGACTTAGCGTTATTAACCGATAGCGAAGTGTTAGATTTGTTGCTTATGATGGAAAATCCCAGTTATTTTAATTTGTTGCGAGAAAAAGGCAGGGAAAGATTAGAACAGCGAAAAGCGGCTTTACTTTTGAAATAAATAATTAACTTGAGGTGCTTTATGAATTCCTATGAAACTCGACTATTTACATGATCTAACCGATAACGGAAAATACACAGACGTAGTTAGTGAAAATCTCATTCGGTTGTGGAATTTTACACCCAATGAAGCCTTACAGTTTCAAAATTTGATTGTTGCTTTTATAGCTGCAGATGAAAAGGCGACTCTTGCTTTACACGAGCAAGATTTTATTGAAGCTTTGGCTTGCGAATTGACTTTGGTAAAAGACCCTAGTAATACAGGGATAACTCGGTTGGGTGCAACCCAATTTGTTTGCCGATTAGATATCGCTGGTTATCAAAATATGGTGGAGTTGCTCGAACCTTTTGTAACGGGTAGTGCAGCCGGTTACCAATGGTTAGACGAACAAGCCCATGAAAGCCCGATTGATTTTCTGTTTTCTCCTGGTGGAGGTTGGTAAAGCAAGAAAATTGACATTCTTATAGATGGCGTTCTTGCCATCGAATGGTTAAGTGTTCCGATGCGAATCGGAAGGTTTCGAGAACCGTTTTTAATTTTATTTTTATTTATAAAATACTGTATAATAACACTTTAGCTTGATAAAATAACCTTTTGAGGGCTTATTTTTTACTAAAAATCACACTTTTTTATAATACCCCTATAAAAATAGAGGTATAAACTCATTTAAAACCTGTTTTTTGCGATGTGGTGCTAAATTTAAATATGTTAATACCTCATTAGAGTTAGGGAAACGCCATCTGAGTAAGGGAAAACACCATCTGAGTAGGAGCAACGCTGTCTGAGTAGGGGGAAAGACCATCTGAGTAAGGGAAAATACCATCTGAGTAGGAGCAACGCCATCTGAGTAGGTGAAAACACCATCTGAGTAGGTGAGTAGACCGTCTGAGTAGGAGTTAGGCTGTCTGAGTAGTAAATTTTTTAAACAGAGTAGGTTGTGAAACGTTTTTATAGGGTGCTGGTCGATTCGTACTCTTTTTGCCTGTTTCTTTTTTATATATTAAAGGAATATTTCTTACTAAAATGCTTTTTTGTACGTATAAATACGTATAGAAAAGGGTGAAAAATACGTATAAATACGTATTGTGGGTTTGAAGGGGATGGGTTAGATTTGAGGGGTAAGAATATTTTTATAAATCTATTTTAAAATGGCTTAATTTAGAATTTTATATAGAGAATAAAATTAAATGTAAATTTTTTTAAAAAATGAATTGGGAATTAATTTTAAAAGAACTTGGTTTATTAACTATCATATCAGGATTAATAACTTGGTTGATAAAGCAATTAGGTCAAAATTTAATTAATAAAGATTTAAAAACATATGAATTAGAATTAAATAAAAAAGCTGAATTATATAAACAAGAATTATTCTTGATTTCTCAAAAAGCAAGTAAGCTTCATGACAAAAGAATTGATCGAATTGAGGAATTATATTATATGTTGAATGATTTTCATAATGATATGCAAATAATAGTATCTTGGAAAATAGTAACAGGTATGACTAAAGAAGAAGTACAACAACAAGAACTAAATAATGTAAAAAAAGCTGAAACTTCAGGAAATAAATTTCTAATTTATTATATGCGTCATAAATTGTATTTTAATCTTGAAACTTGCAAATTAATCGACGAAATTATAAATCTTTTAAAAGAAAGTCATGCGGATTTTACGTTTAAGTATATTTTTGGACCAACATCAGCTGAAATGGAATATGAAAATATAAAAAACGCAACTAATAAAATTAGAGTAAAAGTACCTGAAATTAAAATTAAATTAGAAGAAAATTTTCGAAAAATAATTGGAGTTGAATAAAGCAATATATTACTATTTTTACTAGTTTGAATAAATCTTTATAAAAATTAAAAAAGAGATGGAAATAGGAATAAAATCAATAAATGTCAAAAAATTATTCGGACACTATAATTATGAACTTCCGAAAAAAGGTAATATCAAAGAGTTAAATAAACTTTTTATTTTATATGGAGATAATGGAGCAGGTAAAACTACTATTTTAAATCTAATTTTTTATCTTTTGTCAACAAAAGATAGAAGTGGTTATAAGACTAAACTTGCTCAAACTAAATTTGAACTGTTTTCTATTAGTTTGACAAACGGTATTGAAATTGGTGCAAAACGAACAGGATCAATAATTGGATCGTATAATTATTATATCAAAAGGAATGGTCAATTTATAAAAAAAATTGAATTAAAAGCCACTAAAGATACTCATGAAATACAAGTAACTCCTGAGACGCAAGAAGATGTAGAATTTAGAGGATTTCTTGATTATATTAAAAATTTAAATATTTCTATTTATTATCTTTCAGAAGATAGAAAGACTTTAAGTAGCCAGAATTCTACAGATTATGATGATGAATTAAATTTTTTATCAAACAAATCAGATATTGAGCTATCAAGTAATTATGAAAAAATAAGAACTAAAAAATATCTTAATGAAAAAAGGTTGTCACTAGAATTAACAGTTGAAAGATTTATTGATTGGATAAGAAAACAAGTAATTCAAAGTTCAAAAATTGGAGAGACTAATACTTTACATATTTATAGTGAATTAATAAAAAATCTTGATAAACCAAAAGAAAAAGTTCCGTCTCTAAATCAGTTAATAAAAAAAATAAATGTTCTTGAAGCTCAAAGTGATAAACTTTCTGAAATTGGATTAATTGACTCGTTGGATTTCAAAGAGTTAAAAAAATCTATTAACTCAATAAGTATTGATAATAAAAATTCATTACAAGGAATTATTCAACTTTTTATCAATAGTACAAATGCGAGGTTAGACGCATTGCAAAAATTATATGATGTAATTAATGATTTTGTAAATGCTATAAATGAATTTTATACCAATAAGACTTTAGTTTTTGATTTATCTAAAGGTTTTTCGATTAATCATAAATCAGGAGAACCTCTTAATCTTGAAATGTTATCTTCCGGAGAAAAACAATTATTGCTTCTTTTTATTAATACAATAACAGCAACTGATCAAGCAACTATATTTATTATTGATGAACCAGAGATTTCATTAAATATAAAATGGCAAAGAATGCTTCTTAAAACATTGTTGAAATTTAGTTCAAAAAATTATGTCCAATTTATAATTGCTACCCATTCTATTGAACTATTAGCTCCAAATACTAATAATGTAGTAAAACTGGAAGATTAATATTATGGAAGAAACTTATAAAAGAAAGTTAAGTGAACACATAGCTTTACTTGAATTAGAACCTACAAGTAAAAATTTATTTATTGAAGGTCCAGAAGATGGAAATATTTTTGAACTATTTCTTGATTTTCATTCAATTAATGATGTTCAAATTTATCCCATTGATATTATTGATTTTTCAGAACTTGATGAGAATATATTTTCCAATAGAGAAAAAGTGTTGCTTTTATCAAGAAAAATATACGAAAAATTTGATAATTCTTTAAATAATATTGCATGTGTGATTGATAAAGATTTTGATGTTTTAAATGAGAATTTTAATGTAAATCCTTATTTATATTATACAGATTATGCTAATTTAGAAATGTATTTATTTAATAATAAAAGTTTAAATAAAATTTTGAAAATAGGGTTAAAAAATTTTCCATTGTCAAGCGAAGAAGTTATTAAAACATTGACTCCAATTTTAGTTGATAATTTCTGTCTAAGATATGCTCGTGAAAAGATTAATTGCAGTTATCAATTGATACAACCTGAAAAAATCTTCAATTATTCTCAAGGGGGTATAACTTATAACCAACAAGAAATTTTAAATAAATTTCTTGTTAAAAATAATTGTGTGAATAAATTGGAAGATTTTAAAAAAGAAATTGAATTTGTAAAAGATAAATTTAAAGAATTAAATGAACCTAGACTCTTTATACATGGAAAGGATTTTTTAGAGTTTTTCTTCCTCCTTATTAAAAAAATAAAAAACACTTATAGTTATACATTGAAAACTTTTACTCGAGCGGTATTTTTATCAATTGAAAATGATTTGTTAAATTCGTATGGATTATTTTCAAATATAGAATTAAAATATAGGAAAATCTAGCTAAGCAAAGTTGGTAGACCGTGCTCCCGCTCCGAAAAGTCTTCGGACTTTGCACAGCTGGTTAGTTTTTGTACAACATAAAAGAAACAAAAAATGAAATTTTTATATGCAGCTCGGGGAATATACAATAAAGAATATGGAGGAGATGAATTCTCTTGGGATAAATATATTGAATGGTCTAAATTGACACACTTGACAGAACTTGTTTCACTTGACGGAATGCTTAATGAAAATTTGGTTGAGCCTGATTTTGATAGTGCTGAAGATTGGAATTTTATTTATTGTGAGGGTATATTTCAAACAGACCTTTTTACATCAGTTGATTTTGTATTTAAACGACTGAAAGCTATTGATACGTTTAACCTTTTAGCAGTTGTGTTAGAACCTGAACAAGATTGCAAATATGTAATGGTTGAAGGTTTTGAATTTGTGGGTTACGAATTATTAGATCGAGATTTCAGCATAAGTGCCTTAACAAATTGTGGAGGTTTTGATGAAACTTTTTTGCCAACAGATTTGAATGACAAAGGTCTAATTGACGATTTTACAAAAGCTTATGAAATAAAAAAGATGCTTATAGAAAACAATCCAGACGAGCATCATGCAGACACAAACGTGATTGCGGTTTGGCGCCATAAAACTATTGGAAGATGACAAATTAATTGATATGACAGAATTTAAATTGTGGTTGGAATTTGAGGAAGTTGACCCAACGTCTTGGGATATAAAAAATGACTTTGCAAACATACACGTGGACTTGCCAGATGGCAGAAATTATGGAATAAATGTTTGGACTTTTCAATTTTTAGCAACTGCTATTACTCAAGATATAAACGAAAATAATAATTTAAAGGGCCTTTATATTGTTCCACCAGACTTATTTGTTGCAGAATTGACAAGAGAATGTATTCATGCAACGATAACAGATTTGCTGAAAATAGGTAATTTAGAAGAAGTTTTAAACCCAAGTGTTCTTGGTCTAGAAAAGGATTAACACAAGCTTCTCAAAATCTCATAGCTTTAAAGTAATAAGTAAAAAAATGTATGCCTGCGTATTGTAAAAAGAAGTTGGAAAAGGTATATTTGGAGTATACTAAAAATGAAACAAACCTTCGTATATGCACCTTTAAAGATATAGATTGGTACTATTGAGTAGCGTTTATATACTAGTTTTGCCCAGCTGAGGTTTATACTGCCGTTTGAAGATTACAGTCTAATTAAAAAATATTGGTGTACAAATTGGAAAGACTATTTGTAAACTTGGTTTTCGGTTACGCCACTTTCTTTAGCCGCGGACCGTTAGTAGAAATTTAAGGAAAATTCGATTCAAAAAACAAATATGAATTTTGAAAGTAAAATATTAAAAAATACTAAAATATCAGAGGATTATTTTGATGGAGATTACAAATTTGATTTCTTGCCTAATATAATTGGAATTCAATATGCGATTACTAATACAGTTGAAAAAAAAATTATTAATGAACTGAGTACTAATAGATTTGAAAAATTCACTCATTTAGAAAATTTATTTATCAAGTTAATTAACTTCTTAAATAAAAATGAATTTGAGAATTATAAAGTCGAAATATCTCAAAAACTTAGCGATGAATCACTTAAACATTGGAAACCTGAGAAAAGAGAAAAAGAAAGAAAAAGACTTTGCAATGAAATTTATTTAGATAGTATTGGAATAGAATGGAGAAAAGATTTCTGGGATTTTGAAAACGATGAAATTATCTATAATGAAAAATATGAAATTGTATTGGGTTTTACTGATGATAAACATAGAGACGAGCGCAGCATTACTGTAGAAATCAACCCTGAAAATCTAGAAATTGGCGATGTATTTTTTGAATAATAAACTTCTGCTAACAAGCGTTTGACAAGATTGCGAATTATGTGGTAAATTCACGTTTATAATTCGTAAGAAATTTTATCTTTAACAGAAAATAATCAGCTCCGAAACCCGCCCGAATGCAAAGCCCGAAACCGATATGCATCAGCTTAAAAAACTGTACGGAAAATAGAAAAAAAAGAAATGGCATTATTTCACCTCTTATTTGAACTAATTAAAATATCAATTTTAAGCTGTATTTACGCAAGCTTAACACTTTTGGTTTTTAAAATAATTGCAATTTATAAACCAAATTCTTGGTTCGACAGAGTTTCAAAGATAAAGCTTAAACTTTGGGTTTTAAGCGGTCTATGTATATCTATTTTTCTTTTCTTTTTTATGTTTTCTCACTTTGGTGACCACGGACTTGGTGACAGTGCAAGAATTCCTATCGGACACGGAAAAGCAATTCAAGAAGTAGATGCAATGCAAGCATATATCCAAGATGAAGGACCAATAAGTATGATAGAAATTGACAGATTCATAATAGCAGATGATTTTGTATATGGCTTTATTAGTGAAGGAAATGAAAATTATGAAGGAAGCTATTTCATCTATGACTTGGTCAATAATTCCGTCAAAACTTTTGAAGAAGAAAATGACTATATAAATATATTGAAAACCAAAAACCTTGATTATAATGCAGATTATAAAAATTTTGGATATTATTATAGTCAATATTGGTATGGATGGAGGTTTTGGCTTTTACCATAAAGAAATAGAAAATGATAAAAGCCGAACGCATAACAGTGGTTTGGAGCAATTGCTACATTTACAATAGAAAACACGTTCGATTTTTTACTAAAAAACGTATCTTAGCTAGAAATAATTGTTTCAAATAGATACTACCGCTACAAACGGCTTAACGTTGCTATTAATTTAAAACCAACCAATTGCAAAAAAGTATAATTTTAGTTTTACTATTTTATTCAAGTCTTGTTTACAGCCAAAAAACAATTAAGTTATTCACTTCTTATTGTAAATCGGGTGGTACTTCTATGACTGACTTGGAGCGCACTAAATTTAAGATTTTAACAAATCACGAGTTAGTTACTGATACAACAAAATGTTGTAATTTTCAATTAGAATTTAAAACAAGTGAACCTAAAGTTGCAATTGAATTTGAAAACATTTACAAGCAAAAATTGGATACCGTTTTTCAAATAACAGAAAACAATCAACGCATTTATCTTTGTGTAGATAAATTCAAAGATTATAATTCAAGCTCATTAATTGCAAAAGCTTTAGAAAATAGCACTAATTGGAATTTGAAAATGACTGTTGTTCATTGTTTTGGAATAGACGATTCTGAACTCGAAATCACACCTAAAAAAAATGGGTTATTAGCTAAATATACGTACTGGGAATATCCTGAAAACGCGAATAGGAAAAAGAAATATGTAATTAAGAAAATGATCTCAGAACAAGAAATTGTGTTTATTGAAACTTTTGAAAAACAAATGAAGTTGATGAATAGGCCAAATGGAGGTTGTACACTTCAAGCCTATTTCCATCTAAAAGTGGGAGATGAAGAAATAGCAATAAAAGATAGTTCTTGTTCTGGATTTGATGAAACTGAATTATTAAAAAAACTGGGGATAAGATAACGAATGGTATTAATAGGTACAAGTTATTTATTCTTCCACTCCGCAAAGTCATAAACTTCGGACTTTGCGCAGCTGATTTTTCCTTTAAAACTTTTCGGTATATTTGTGAGCATCAGTAATAAAAATCCTCGCCATCCACAAAGCCGGCGGGACGTTGTAGTTAATTAACGCGACTCGAGAATTTCAAATGGAAGTGACAAAAGATATATTTTTCGAACACGAAACTTCGATTTCTAATGAAAATTGGAAAGTAGATTTGTCCTATGAAAGTTCAAATGCAAAGACGAAAAAACTTGAACTGAATGAAAATATTCCAATAATACAGGTAACAAGCGAAAACTTTTACACGGCAATTAAAATTGATGCAACCGACAATAAAGGCTCAATGAAAAGTTGCATCTTGTCTGGTATCGATGGATCATTTATTTTATTCTCAAAATCTAAAGGAGAAAATCAATATCAGTCAGTTTTAATAAATAATGACAATCTAATTTTAAGTCTTGGATTCACATTAATATCAATTGACTTAAAAACTTTGAACATAAATTGGAAAATACGACCTGATGTAGCCGAAGTTTTTGAATTTTATGAATTTGAAAAAGATATTCTTTTAAGAGGAGAATTGGGAATTCACAGAATAGACTTGAAAGGAAATATCAAATGGACTTTTTCTGCTAGAGATATTTGGGTTAATACAAACGGAAAGAAAGAAGTTGAAATTGAAAAAAATGCCATCAGATTGTTTGACTGGGAATCAAACGAATACTTAATAGATTTTAATGGAAAAATAATAGAAGACAAGCCATTTAGAGTGAAAAATGAAACTCAAAAAAAATGGTGGATATGGAAAAAGTAACTGGTTACAAGAACGGCTATAGTTCATTGCTTATGACTTTCCTCTCTGAAAGTACACCCGCTTTGCAAAGCCCGAAGTTTTGCACTCCTGGTTTTGTGCAGCTGACGGGCTAGATTGGTGCTATTGAGTAGCGTGAATAGGTGAGTTAGGCGTCATTATAAAAAAAAGACAGTGATAAATTTTAAGCTAAAAAAAATAGATGACATATTACCCGTTGGACAAGAACCCAATTTGGCTATAAGTTGGTTTTGGCTGACAGAAGGTGACTTATGGTTAAAGTTTGGGGATCAAACAATTTATGAATATTCAACAGAAGCTATTAATCATTGGGAGAATAAACCTACACCATACAATGACTATCCGATAGTCAGATTTATTGAAGACTTCATAGAACTTTTTGACAAGATTAGAGAAACTATTCCTAAAGAATTTTACTCCTTGACAAAAGACCTTAAAAAATTCAAATCTGATTCAAAAAAATGGCTAGACATTTACGACTCAGACGAAGACGAATACAGCGAATTTTATTTTGAAGAGTATGACAAATTAATTTCGTGGACCTACCAAAGAACTTTTAACTCTGCACACTTGATTGGCGGACCACATTTGTCGTTTTTTAGAAATAACAACAAAGTGAGAATTATTTGGGAGACAGAACATATATTGGAAAATGGAATCAGTTTGTGGACAGCGGAAGACGGTAGCTTTGAAATGGACTATTCCGAATTTATAGATAAAATAAAAGTGTTTGGACAATCTTTCTTTGCCGCAATGGACAAACAAGTTGAGTTAGCTGTTGCAAAAGAATGGGGAAATATTAAAATAGACAAGCAAAAATTAGTTGAAGAACACAAAGAAAGAAAAGAAGAGTTCTTCTCAACTCTTGTGCTACTTGAACAAGAACCAACTGACAAAACCGACTGGACAGAAATAGAACAATTGTTTAACAGAATGAGAAACGAAATAAAATAACGAACACCTATATGAAATATATTTACATTTTACTGACAGTAATGATTTTAGTTGGCTGTAAAGAAAACAATAAAGAAATGGAGGCTTTTACGAAACTTGAAGAAGCTCGAAATTATGTAACTGAATCATTTGATGAAAAAGAAGAAATTCTAATGATTTCGGATGAATTAAATGACGCTATGGGAATGAATATGGCAATTATAGGGGACGAAATTTTAAAAAAAGGATATATGCCAAAAGGATTTGAGCAAAAAGAGGGGTATCGGATTTATAAATACGAAAGAGAATAAAAGTGGACGGAATTTATCCTGAATTAATTGATTATATTCATCAATACTGTTCTGAATTCAATACTGAGCTTGAGAGAAAAGCAAGAAATCATAATATAGGAATGAGTAAATGGGGAAGTCGAGAGAATTTACCTCCAAAATTAATTGAGCTAAGAGATAGGCATATTTCTACTGATAAAAATGTTTTAAAGCTATTGGAAAATGGATTTGAGGAATTCAAAATAAAAGCTGCAACAAGGATTTATAAAGAATATAAAAATGAATTGACATTAAATTTATGTCCGAAATGCGGAAAAATAGCTCGTACAACAGATGCAAAACAATGTAGATTTTGTCGTTATGATTGGCATTGATAATTAAAATAACAAGATGAATTGTTTCAATTTTTAATAAATGAATATAAAAACAGATGTCAAAAGGTGGAGCAATAGCAATTGGTTTATTAATTGAAAAATTTCAAGAGTTCTTGGAAAATCTTTTCGAGCCTAAAAAGAAGACGAAACTTGAAGCACTATATGAGCTTGATAGTGTTATAAAAACTAACTTTACTATATCTATTCTAGAAATTACTGAAGAAAGACTCGAAGTGATATCTTCAAAACTCAATCAGATTGACATCAGAACATTAGATGAAATAATTGTATTGATTTATAGTTGTGTCAATTCTGGTATTAAATCTGAACTTATAGAAAGATTGAAAAAGAATCCATCTCTAAAAAAGCGTCTTTTGGATTTAATCCAATTTACTGAAAATAAATCTAACACACTCTCTTTAGAACGGAATAATATAAAAAATTCGTTACAACATATGTTGTAATAAAGGGATATTTTCTAATTTTCCACGTTCTTTAAAGTTCGACTCCTCTTACTTTGAGCGACCATGAATGAAAAAATGTATGCCCTTTGTATTGTGAAAAGAAGTTAGGATATTATATTTGGAGAATACTAAAAGGGAAACCATATAAAATAAGAAGAATTAATGTTACGGTATAGGGTATTAAATAAGTTATCAGTAATTTTAGAATGAGACAGCTACTTGCATTTTTAACAATATTAGTTTTGTATTCTTGTAGACAACAAAGTGAACCGGCTAAAACATCTCCGAATGGAACTCTTTTAGATAGCAGTGCTATTTCCACGGATTTAATAACTGATGAAAAGGAAAATAACAAAACGACCGAGAAGCAATTCGATGATTGGGGAAAATATCAAGACGCTCTTCGAAATGAAATTCTGAAAGGAAAGAAAAATAAAATATTGAAAGAAAGTTTTCTTCAGGAAATGTATATTAGGAATGTGGTCACAATTTCCAATGACAGTGTTCTTGTGAATATACCTTTTAACATACATGAACCGGATTGCGGAGCCCCCGACGCTTATTCAACCGATATTCATTTTAGCTTTAAACTGGATGATAAATTACTATTCCCAAAGAAATTGTCGTTTACGGAATATGAACATGGTTGCGTGGACCAAGAACGAAAATTATCAGGATCTTTTGAATTACTAGAGGAAACTCCGAACGAGGTAATTTATTATTCAACCCAATACAAAAGGACATTGGTTCTCTTTCGTTCCAATAAAGAAAATGGGACAACGGCATTTTATTTTACGGGACTAGGAAAAAACAAAATTAACAGACAGAATGTGTATACTATTATACAGGAATATAATGACGAGGATGAGAATTCAATTTATCCGTTTACGAGTTGGGTGTTAACAACAAACGAATATGAGAATTTTATACGCTAAAAATTGGATGGGAAATGCTACTGATAATAATATCGGTCCAGTTGCGTAAAGTGCTACTCCTCTTACTTTGAGCGACCATGAATGAAAAATGTATGCCTGTGTATTGTGAAAAGAAATTAGGAAATTATATTTGGAGAATAAAAGTAAAACAACCCTTTGCTTATACTTCCTAAAATAAGTATTGTATTGCAAGCGTGTTGCTTTTAAAAATGGCTTATAGTTAATGTTAAAATACATTATGGGAACACATATTGACTGTATAATTCCAAAAGAAAAAAGTTATTCCGTTGCGGAAATAAAATCAAAACTAAAAAGTGTTTACAACCGATTGCAATCGGAATATTTACATTTAGAAGAAAACGGAAGTTTTACCAAAAAACCAAATGGAGATTGGTGGATTCTTTTGGTTCCTTCTGAATACGAAAATCCCGAATATATTACTGGTGAAGGAGATAGTTTTAGAATTGATATTTACGAAAAAGTAATACATATAGGTTGTGTCGAAAGGTTTTCAAGTCTTTATTTGGAAGATAAAAACATATCTTCTGAATTGTTTAAAATAATTAATGAAATAGGCAAAGCATTCAGAAAATCAGACGAGCTACTACTTGCAGCTGGTGGTTTTGGAGATACAGACCATATACTGGAGATGGCATTTCTTGAAGAGGCAGACTTTAATGAAATTTGTAAAAAAATGTATGATTTGCATGGAATTCCTGCAACTACTTTAACAGCATTAAAAGACAAATCTTGGTTTCTGAAAAAATGAAAAGCCCACTCTGCAAAGTCTGAAGTTTCGGACTCCTGGCTTTGCACAGCTTGAGGAACATTAGCAGTAATTTTAAAATAAATAGAAGTTGGCAAGACAAAAATCAAATTTAAATTGGTATTTTATAATAGTAGGAATTTTAATCTTTTATTTTGGTTTGACTAACAATCAAGAAACAAAACAAACAGAATTAAAGAAGATAACAGTTGAGCTTTATAAAGACATAATTCATGTAAAAGGGCGAAAAAGTTCTGTAGATTATAAATTTTGGACTAAGGAATATAAAAATCAATTTCATATTTTGAAAGGTAGTATAACTAGAGGAAAACACGATGTCCTATCCCGTTTAAAAGGTGGACAAATGGTTGATTTATATCTTACACCTTCAGACTTTGAAAACCTCTCTGATGCGAAAGAAGATATTACAGTGATAGGTATAAGTGTACAAGGAAATTCTTTGCTCTCTCAAGATGAATTTTTTCATAATCAGGAATTGTATAGGTTACGACTACAGATTTTTTCAGTATTTACTGCATTAATGTTACTTCTTAATGGCTTGACTAATATTCCAAAAAAGGTAAATTACATTCTAATTGGTACATTTACTGGAGCAATAATAATAATGAGAATTTTTGAAATAGGAATATATTAAAAAAAACAACCCTTTATCTTATATTATTGACACTTCAACGTTTTATTTAGAAATTATGAAAATTTTATGATTTTTGATAAGAAAAGTTCTATTTTTTGGCTTAGTTGTTGTGATTATGTTGTTTCATAATTAAACAAATAATTATAAACATGAGTAAAGGTTTTTATTTAAAGATGGAAGAGTATGTACCTGCAGGTACCTTCCTAAAGGCTAGTTTTGAGCGTGATCGAGAAGAACTAGCGACGCGTTTTAGCGAATTTTCAACTACGTATCTAAACGATTTTGAAGCCCAACTGGCGAAAGTGGCGCGTTTAGAGCAATCCCTCGTCATAACCGAGGAACAAAAAGGCGTAACGGCTAGTTTGTATACTACGTCGGACCAAATTAACAAAGACCTGAATTTTCTGTCTTTTTATTTTAAACGTGCGGCAATCAGTACGAGCAGTATTACTGCTGTAAAGCGCAATCTAATGGATAGAAACATAGAAGGCGCGATTTTAAAACTGGATGGGTTGCTTCAGTTTGTGGAAAGTAAAAGAGCGGTGTTAGAAGCCAAAGGCATGAGTGCGACTTTCCCCGCTGAAATAGACGCATTAAAAGAAGAGATGAAAGTTAAAAATGGTATGCAAAACGTGGTCATGAATATCAAAAAGCAATTGCATAGCGATAACAGACAGGAATATGACGCCTTGTATGCTTACATTAGTACCATTTCCAAAGCGGGTAAGATTATGTATGATGGCTTAACGAAGCGGGATGAATATGTTATAACGAGAATTGCATCGAGAATGCGACGCGCAAAACGAAATAAGGATACCACCAAATTAGTACATTAAGAAAGAGGGCTTTAAAAAGCCCTTTTTTTGTGTAGCGAATTGAATGTTTGGTTTGTACTGCAAAAGAATAAAAATTATATTTACGAAGAATAAGTGTCCTAGCCCAACTTTGATCTAATTGTATTACGTAGTAAAAGGTTTGGTTTCTTGTTCCCAATAACTTTAATTGATAGTCAGAAAATGCAATACGAATTACCAGAAGATAAAATACAACTGTTTAATGACAAGTTTGAAAAAGCCAATGATTTGGTAAAAGATGTGATGTTGCTTAAAGAGAAAGTCTCAACTAAATTAGGTTTTTGGGATAAACGCAAAGCAAACAAAGCGATTCGATATTATGAAACTTGTTTATCATTGGTTCCAAATCATTGGCAAACGAATTGGTTAATTGCAAAAGTATATCAGGTTCTTTTAGACCATCAGAAAGCATTGAGTCATTTTGAAAAAGCTATTGCTTTTGAAAAAACGAATCCAGATTTGCCAAGAGAGGCTTCAATTTCAGCAATGGATTTAGGAAATATACCATTGGCTTTGCAGTACTCTTTGGAGGCCCTGCATCGCAATCCTAAAGATGCTGGACTTTATTGTAATCATGCTGTGAATTTGATGGTTTCTGGCAATGATGAAGAAGCAAAAAAATATATTGAAAAAGCTATAGAAATGGAACCCAATGATGCTATAAATCAAAACGTTTTTACATTATTACAAGACGTGGCTTCGGGAAAACGTAAACGTCCACTGTATAATGAATTGGGATAATAGAAATTGGTAAAGAAAATAAAACTTTTGGAAGGTAATATGATAACAAAGTTTTTACAACTTTTTAAAACGAAAGCAACTGCTCCAAACAATTCTGACAAGTTGGAATTAGTAGCTGGGCTAGGAAAAGTAATAAATAGAGCATTAGTGGAGCGAAATTCTGTTTTGAGGGTTTCTGAAGTTTCTGATTTAGAAACACTTCCATTTAGCTATGCTGTAATTAAAAATGGGAAAAAGTTTTCTCAGGTTGATATTGCTAAAAATGAGAAACTTTTTTTGCTTGATTTTTGGAGTGATGGCGTTTGTCTTGCCAATGGACATGCTTCTAGTCTTTCCGAACTGGTCGATATGTTGGAGTTTTGGCTTTGTAATGCAATTCCAACGAGAGCCTTGGCAGAACGGTTTTCTTCTATTACGGCTAATGAGATTGCGATTGCGTTTGATGCAAACCAAGAAGTTGCCTATACTTGGAATTTAATTTTACAAGACACCTCTTTAGAGTTAACTGATTTTGTAAGATTGGCTTACCAAGATGAGGTTGTTCGATTGTTGTTTCCATATACGAGTTTATATACCTTATGTTTTAGTAGGTGTACGGGTTATCCTTATGATAGTGTAGGTTTGCCTAATGTGACTTCTAAAAGATTTGAAACTTTTGTAGGTATTACAGGAAATAAACCAAGTGAAGTCCAATATGTAGTCACGATAAACGGTACTACTTACTTGGGCGAAGGAAATGCAGAAGAAGCCTTACAAATTGTAAAAGCGCATTTGCCAAAAGACATCACAGCAGCAAGAAAAGGAACAGCAGAAGATTAGGGAATAATTTGAAAATTTAGAATACGATTCTAATGGAGGAAAGGATTAATTTTGATAAGAAACGCATAATTTTAGGGATTTTATTAGCTATTGTGTTCCTGAGGTTATCCGTTTGGTTTATACTAGAACCGGAGCGTTTTATGCGTAATTTTTTGTCCTCTGAAACTAAAAATGTGATATTTGGAATTGTTGCAAGTGTCTTTTTTTTAGCGGGTCTGTATTCTATAGTAATGCTTCTTCCAAGAAAGTGTGCCATAATTATTTGTGAGGAATATATTATAGATCGTTCTAGATATGAAGCAATAGGAAAAATAAGATGGGATGAAATTTCTAAGATTCAAAGACTTAAGAAAAAAAGTATTCAATTCTTTTTTAAAGAGGAAAAGCGCATTCAAAGTCCAAATGATAATCTATTAAAAAAATTTTTGCGCTGGGCTCATAATTGGGAGTATAAAAAGAGTATTATTATTTCTAGTGTTTTTCTAGAATGTGATATTGATACCCTTGAAATGAAAATTAAAAAAGCCTATAGGAAAAGTCGCTACAAGAAAAATAAGGTTCTTCCTAAGAAGCCTTCACCAACTCAGGACTTATTAAATAAAACATAATTGCTTGAAATGAAAGAAAGAAGCCCAATAGATAAATTTATTCAAAGTCATAAAGCTTTGGAGCCTTTTGATTATCAATTGGCAGTCGATTGGGCGATGGAGTTGCTTCATGAAGGGAATGATTCAGATGCAGTCTTGATGTTGGCCTCTTTTACTCAGCCTATAGAAAAACATGAAATTAGTAAGTATGTTACAGCTGTTTTACGAGAATTAGGTTTGGAAGAATTGGAATGTGAAGAAGCGGTTCTTGCTCAAACCCATTATTTGCTTTCCAAAATTCTAAAAGGAATTACAATACGAGAAAATCTGAAAACCCTTTTTCAGTTATATGTTGTTTATTATGATTCTCGTATAATTAAATTCTATTTGCTTTATTATGCATGGATGGATTTAGAAGAAATTGGAACCAATTTCTATTATGAAGGAGCCTATTTAAACAACATTGAAACTATATTGAAGCTAGAAGCACGAATTTGGATTGATAAATACATTCGTTTAACAGAAAATGTTGCGCTAGAAGAAGAGTTGGATCAAATAATAAAAGAGTCAAGTAAATGATTTTTTATTTTAAGTAAGAAAAGTTAGCACGAGCAAGATACTCGTATTTAACTTTTCTTTTTGCTTCTTTCTTCTGCTAGTTTCATAGCATTATAGGTATTTAAAATTTTACCAGATTTACACAATTCAGAAAAAGGGACTAACTCGTTTTCTGTACCTGGTTTGATGACTTGCTTGTTTATAGTTACACCCGATTCTAAGATGATTTGCTTTACTTCTTGCGCTGTTAGGCTAGGATAATACAACCAAATCAAGGCTGCAGTTCCTGAAACCATAGGTGCAGCCAAAGAAGTTCCTGAATCGTATTTATACTGATTGTCTGGAATAGCGACATAGATGTCTTCTCCAGGAGCAAAAATATCGACATTGTTTTTTCCATAATCAGAGAAAGAGGATACCATGGTGCTATCCGTTCGTTTGGAAATAGAACCAACGTTAATGAAGTTTGTTACTAAGTCTTTCTTTTTCTCGTAATCATAATCAGAAGGATAATAGGGATTGGTATCAATGTTAAAACTATTATTTCCGGAACCATGTATTAAGAGCACATTATGTTTTTCAGCATATTTAAATGCTTCAGTAACCCATTGTTGATTTAATGAAAATTCTTTCCCAAAAGACATGTTAATTACTTTGGCTCCATTATCAACTGCGTAATAAATAGCCATAGCAATGTCTTTATCGTATTCGTCACCTGAACAAGATATATGTAGCGGCATTATTTGAATGTTATCATGAAAACCAAAAGTGCCTCTTTTGTTTTTTTGATTAGATGCTATAATACTTGAAACAGATGTATTATGGCTTAATTGAAAAGTATTATTATTTACTATATTATTCCCATAACCTTTCTTTAAAATATCTGGATTGTCTCCTACAAATTTTCTTGGATTATATTCAATATTAAGATTCCTATTTAAAATAGAATCTTTGTCGTCTCTAGATTTTATCAAATCGTTTATAGTCCTATTTTTAACTTCAAGATTTGATTTCATGTAGTAAATTAGCGCACCTAAATCTTTATCTTTGTCATCTCTTCTTTGTCTAAATGATTTATCGTTTATTTTATAAATATTATATAAGCTGTCTAGCTGTGAAATAGTATAGTCTTCTTTTGGAAAAAAATACTTTAAAGTATCTTCTACTAAGGGTCTTATTTCGACATTAAATTTCATTGATTTTAACCAATTACCATAAAAAGCTGAATAAATTTGATGTAGCTCTTTTGCTCTTTTATATTCATTAAATAAGTATAAAGAATCTTGAGATATATCATTTTTACCATTAAATAAATCTTGATATTTATTTACAAATTTTGTGTATTCGAAATTCCCATATCTAAAATAACCACCATTTGGTTTTCCTAAAAAACTCCAACCATTTATATCATCGATGTAACCATTATTATCGTCATCGATGCTATTATTTGGGATTTCTCCTTTATTTACCCAGATTTGATTTTTTAAATCTTCATGATTTAAATCTATTTGAGAATCAATAGTTGCAACTATGATAATGTTACTTTTTTTTGTTGTATTTTCTTTGTACCATTTTTCTAAGGAGATGCCGTTAGAATTGTTATCTTGATGCCATTGGTTTTTTTCTATAGCTTTAGATTGAGAAAAGCAGTTAGAAACAAATAAAAATAAGATCAAGAGTTTTTTCATAATTAATTACTTTTCTTTTTACTTCTTTCTTCTGCCATTTTCATGGCATTATAAGTATTTAAAATTTTACCAGATTTACACAATTCAGAAAAAGGAACTAATTCGTTTTCTGTTCCAGGTTTAATGACTTGCTTGTTTATAGTTACACCCGATTCTAAGATGATTTGCTTTACTTCTTGTACGTTCAAATTAGGATAATACAACCAAATCAATGCAGCAGTACCAGATACCATAGGAGCAGCCAGAGAAGTTCCTGAATCTTCTTCATAAGTGTTGTGTTTTTTACAAACAAGAATCTTTTCTCCAGGGGCAAATAAATCTACATTTATTTTGCCATAGTTTGAAAAACTAGATACAAAGACATTGTTTTTATTATTATTGATAGAGCCAACATTGATGAAATTACTAAATAGTTCTTTATTTTGATTGTAATCATAATCAGATGGATAAAAGGGGTTTATGTCTACATCCATATTATCATTTCCTGAGCAATGAACAATTAAGACATTTTTTGATTCAGCATATTTTATTGCGTCCCAAACCCATTTTTTATGTATTGAGAATTCTTTACCGAAAGACATATTAATTATTTTAGCACCATTGTTAACCGCATAATAGATGCCATTAGCAATATCTTTATCATGTTCACTACCATTATTTGCAATACAAATTGGCATTATTTTTATATTGTTTGAAAAACCTTTGATACCTTTTTTATTATCTCTATTTGCGGCTATAATTCCTGAGACTTCTGTATTATGGTTTAGTTGACGATCATAAATATTTAATTTGTTATTGCCATAATTATTGGACATAACATTTACATTATCACCGATATATTTTCTTTCTTGTAAATTGATATTTATATTAGTATTGACTATTGAGTCGAAACTTTTTTCGTTTTCTAAAATTTCATTATATGATGAATAGTTTAGTTGATAAAATGATTTTAAAGTAAAAACTAATGCAATAAAATCATTTGCATTAGTTTCTTTCATTTGATTAAAAGTCCTATTGTCGCTTTTTTTGATTATATTATATATACTATCTAATTCTGTATATTTGTACTTGTTATTTGGATAATAATAATTTAGACTATCGATTGCTAATGGATAAATTTTTTTAGCATATTTTAGTGAACTCAAATATGTAGTATAATATTTTAATCCATTCTTGTAATATTCAGAAGCCTTTTCATATTCTTTTTTTTCATATGAATTCAATTGATTCAATTCATATTCTTGCCTATTGTCTCTTACGATTTTTACATATTCATAATTGTTTTTAGTAGTATGATGCCCACCCATTGTACCTAGAAAATTCCATCCATTTGTATCATCAATGTAACCGTTTTGATCGTCATCAATACCATTGTTAGGAATTTCATCTTTATTTACCCATATTTGATTTTTTAAATCTTCATGATTCAAGTCTATTTGGGTGTCTAAAACAGCTACAATTATTGTGTTGTTTGTTCTTTTTGGATTTTCTTTATGCCATTTTTCTAAGAAAATGCCGTCAGAATTGTTGTCTAGATGCCATTGGTTTTTTTCTATAGCTTTAGATTGAGAAAAGCAATTTAAAACAAATAAGAATAAAAGAAAATATATCTTCATTATTATTTATTTTTCTTTTTGCTTCTTTCTTCTGCCATTTTTATAGCATTATAGGTATTTAAAATTTTGCCAGATTTACACAATTCAGAAAAAGGGACTAACTCGTTTTCTGTTCCGGGTTTAATGACTTGCTTGTTTATAGTTACACCCGATTCTAAGATGATTTGCTTTACTTCTTGTACGGTCAAATTAGGATAATACAACCAAATCAATGCAGCAGTACCAGATACCATAGGAGCAGCCAGAGAAGTTCCTGAATCATATTTATACTGATTGTCTGGAATAGCAACATAGATGTCTTCTCCTGGAGCAAAAATATCGACGTTATTTTTTCCGTAATCAGAGAAAGAGGATACCATAGTGCTATCCGTTCGTTTGGAAATAGAACCAACGTTAATGAAGTTTGCTACTAAGTCTTTCTTTTTCTCGTAATCATAATCAGAAGGATAATAGGGATTGGTATCAATGTTAAAACTATTATTTCCTGAACCATGTATTAAGAGCACATTATGTTTTTCAGCATATTTAAATGCTTCAGTAACCCATTGTTGATTTAATGAAAATTCTTTCCCAAATGACATGTTAATTACTTTGGCTCCATTATCGACGGCGTAATAAATAGCCATTGCAATATCTTTATCGTATTCGTCACCTGAGGTAGAAATACTTAAAGGCATTATTTTTATCTTGTCATGGAAACCATTAGTTCCAATATTATTTTTTCTATTGGAAGCTATAATGCTTGATACAGTTGTGCTGTGTTTTCTTAAATTTGGAGCGTTATTTAGTTTGTTATTACCGTATCCTTTTTTTAGAATTTTAGTGTCATCTTTAATAAAATCTCTGGGGTTGAAAGAGATATTTAAATTTCTGTTTAAAATTGAATCTTTGTCATCTCTAGATTTTACTAAATCTCGTACAGTTTTATCACCAGTAGAATAATCTGATTTTACATAATGTATTAATGCACCTAAATCCCTGTCGTTACTATCTCTTTTTTGTTTGTAAGTTTTATCATTTATTTTGTAAATTTTATATAAACTGTCTAGCTGTTCAATAGTGTAATCTTCTTTTGGGAAGAAATATTTTAAAGTATCACGAGCAATTTGACCTACATTTACACTAAACTCCATTGATTTTAACCAATTTGAATAAAATCCAGAATAAATTTGATGCTTTTGTTTGGCTCTTTTAAATTCATTATACAAAAATTCTGAATCATTTTGAATATCTTTTGAGTCGTTAAAAATTGAATCATATTTTCTGACAATTTTTGTGTATTCAAAATTGCCATAAACATAATAGCCTCCATTGGGTTTACCCACAAAGTTCCAACCATTTAGATCATCGATGTAACCATTTATATCATCGTCAATGCCATTATTAGGTATTTCATTTTTGTTTATCCATATTTGATTTTTTAAATCTTCATGATTCAAGTCTATTTGGGTGTCTAAAACAGCGACAATTATTGTGTTTTTTGTTTTATTAAATTTATTTTCTGAATGCCATTTATTTAGTAGGTTACTATTAGAAAATTTTATTTTTTTATCATTTTGATGCCAAAATGTATTTTTATGTTCTGTTATTTCCTTATTTGTTGAACAAGAAATTGATATTAAAAATATTATTAGAAGTATTTTATTCAAAATTGATTTTTTATTGTTTTGATTATACACACTTGTCACTACTTAATTTTTTAATTATATCAGTTATACCACCTGGATCATCATTACCATTATTTGTTAAGATGTCTCCTGTTCCACCTATTGTTTTTTTTAAAGTTGAAAGTTTTGCTACTTCAAATTTATCAAATCCAAATTTTTTTTCTTTTTGTTTTTTCATGTCATTATGTTTTTTTGTTTGCTAAGACAAATATACATTTCAATTTTAAAAATAAATCCTTTAAAAGGAAGTAGTGGTCGAAATTCAGGAATTTCGATCCTTTAAAATTGTAATGTATTGATTTGTTGTTTGTTAAATATTTTTTAATTCTTTTATAAAATATGAAGGTTTTATTCCTGTTTTCTTGAAAAAAGCATTTGAAAAGGATTCAGCAGTATTAAAACCAGCCTCTTCTGCTATAGCACTCATAGTAAATTTACTTAAAGTTTTATTTTCTTTTAACTCATTTACGATATAATCAATTCGTAGTTCATTAATATAATTGACAAAGTTTTTTTCTTTTTTTGCATTTATTATTATAGAAAGATATTTGGAATTGGTATTAAATTCTTGAGCTAAATTTTGAACGGTTAAGTTTGAATTGAGATACCCCTTGTTTGTTTCAAAAGTCTCTAATTGGTGAAGAATCATTTCTATCACTTCTTCAGCAATACCTAAGTTTTCACTAGTTGGTGTTGCTATTTTATTTTCAGCTATTATATCTTTATTGATATTGTTTGGTTTATTCTTAATTAAATCTTCAAACCGTTTTTTATACTTTTTTTTAAGTCTTGTTTGCCTGATATTTAAAAAAATAGAAATTGAAATTATAAGAAATAAAATACCAATAAAAAAATAATTCTTTTTTTTGCCATTATTCAACTCTTCTATTATAGATTCTTTTTCTTTTATGAGATGTGGGATATCATAATCTTTCTGGATTTTGCGAGTTAGTATTCGGTAGTTTTTTTGAAACAAAGTATCAATAGTCATTAAAGTATTGATATAGTATAATTGTTTTTTTATATCATCTTTTTCTTTATAATAGTTAATTAAAAAACGATATCCATCAGTGAATTCGGGTGTTATAATTTTTGTATTTTGGTAAATAGAATCTACTTTAATAAAGCTTATTACAGCATTTTCATTTTCTTTTAGTCCTTCGTAAGCTTTGCCATAATAAAAGTACGATGCTAGTATGTTATTCCCAATGTCATTTATTTCTTTTAATATTGGAAGGGCTTTATTAATACTGTCTATTGCAGCTCTATAGTTACCTTTTAATACTTGGTTTGCACCTTCATTTAAAATAAAAATCCCATTTAAATTTTTGTTGTTGAATTTTTTGGAGTGATAATACCCTATATTATTGTAATAGCTTGAACTATCTAGTTTTTTTAGAGATTTGTATGCATCAGCAAGAGCAAATAAAGAATTCTCATAATCATAAGAGAATATCGAATCATTCTTTTTACTTTCAAAAAATGCATTAAATTCTTTAAATAATGGTAAAGCTTCTTCAACTTCACCCATTTTCTCAGATTTTAAAATTCCTATTGCGAATTTGCAATGATAATAGTAGTCAGTATTTCTTTCTAACGATATTTTTTCAGCTTTTAAATAATTATCTATAGCTTCATCATAGCGAAATAAACTTTCAAGAAACATTGCTTTTTCATAATAGGCGACTATAGGAAAGTTTTTATCACTTATTGGAGTTTTGGTATAATTAATTATACTGTCAAAATACACAATTTTTAATTTATCATTATTGATTAAAGAAAAGTAGTAATATCCTCTTGCTAACTTACTTTGATTGTTTTCAGTTTTTGCTTTCTGAATAAATTCATTAGCATATTTTTTTTGCAATAAAAGATTGCCATCATTTTCAAAAAAGCCCTTTTTTAATTCATCATAACTCATTTCTTTTACTTCTTTTTTATCAATTTGTGTAAATGCGAATTGTAATAAGAATAAAAAACTAAGTAAAAAGATGTTTTTCATTGTTTTATAATTTGTTTTTATAGTTTGTTTGAAATTTAAAACCGTAAATATCCATTTTTTTAATTTTAGATGCTACATTTTTATAGAAAATAACAAAACTCTAACCCGAAATTCAGGAATTTCGTGTTCCATTTCTTTTGTATATCAAAACTAAGAAAAAAATCTTCCTCAGTGTTACAAGATAAGGGTGTTGTAAAAATTGCTAAAAGTATTGTTTTTTAACATTTTATATAGTTAAAATGTAATTTTTTGGTGAGATAAAAAGTACGAAAAAAGAGACCGATTTTTTTCATCGATTAAATGATGATTTCATCGATTATATAGATAGGTTGTTTGGAAATTGTTGTTTTTTTGCGTAAAATCTAAACTATCTATGAAAAAAATTATTTTTTCACTAGCCCTTGCTATGGCTAGTTTTTTGGCAATGGGACAAACACCTACCGTTTCTATTTCCGACCATAATGACAATGTAGACGATGCGTTACTAGATTGTACCTATAATTTTATCCCTCCTCAAAGAATCCAACTTACCGCTACGTATCCGAGTTTGCAATCGACTACCGATTATACAGCTGCTACTATACCGTATGGTTTAATCGGTAATTTGTCCGACGGAAACCCTGTTGCAATTACGGGTGATGATGTTTGGAGTGCTACCGTGCCGATTGGGTTTACTTTTTGTTTTTATGGCAATTCCTATACGTCTTTAAACGTTTCTGATAACGGAATCGTTCGTTTTGGTTACAACCCATCCACACCAGAAGGTTCGTTTTCCTCGATTACCAATAGCACTCCGAGTCCGTCTTTAATTCGCAATGCGATTTTTGGAGGCTTTCAAGATTATATTATGGCACCAGTTGGGTTTGGTTGTGCAACTGGTGAAGATTGCGGTTCCATTAGTTATTATACAACAGGAACCGCTCCTTTTCGACAAATGGTAGTCAATTTTAACGGATTGAACTATTTTAACTGTTTGGGAGCCAACGCCATTAAGGCTTATTTTCAAGTGGTGTTGTTTGAAACGACTAATGCGATTGAGATTCATGTGCAAGACAAACCATTACCTTGTTTAGGTAATAGTAGTGCGAATGGAAACGGTAACTCGTTAATTGGTTTGAATAATTCCAATGGGACTTTGGGTGTGGCTGCACCCGGTAGAAATACGTCTGAATTTGCAGTGAGCAATGAATCCTATGTTTTTACACCTTCAGGAGCTTCGGCAACTTCTATTGTTTGGACCAATCAATTTGGAGTAAACATTGGAACAAGTAATCCTATCGAAGTAATTCCACCACAAGCGGATACTTTTTATACCGCTACGGTTACTTATAATACCTGTATTCCAAGACAAATTCAAGGTGTTTTTACTGTTACCTATGATCCGAGTTTTCCTGCTTCCCCCGATATTGTTCGAAATGTTTGTGATGCTACAGCTCCATTTCCTAGTGAAATATATGATGTGGAAGCTTTGGTAACGCCAATAGGTTCAGAAGTGATTAGTTTTCATGGTTCCCAATTGGAAGCGGACAATAACCTGAATCCGTTGGCCAACATGAATGCGTACAACTTAGCCACTGCGGTTACTACTTTATATTATCGTAGAACTTTAGGAAGTTGTTATTCTACTGGTAGAATTACCATTAATTTATATCAAACCCCCGATTTAAATGATGTGACGTTGTACTATTGCGATGTAAATAATGATAATGTAGAAAGTAACATTTATTTGCCGGGTTTAACCAATCAAATTGCAGGGTATACCAGCTCTTGGATGTCGGTGCGCTATTTTCAGAATCTAGCCAATGCCACTGCAAATGTCAATCCGATTACCTATATCAACCTGACGAATCCACCTGGTTTTTATGATGTGTATGTACGGGTTTATAATACAGCTCATCCTGAGTGTTTTGATATTATTACCGTGCGTTTGGAGTTGTTGCCGCGTTTGGTATTAGATGTGCCTACAGTTGCTTGTATACCCGATACCAATTTCGATTTGAATGAAATTTTTGATCTTACGAGTATTCCAATTACCGCTTCAGTTGGACCAATAAATCCTGCGGATTTGCAATTAACCTACTATACCTCTTTGGCAAATGCCAATAACCAAACCAATGCGATTGGTAATCCAAATGCGTTTAATGTGAGTATTCCACAAGGGCAAACGGAAACCACTATTTATGTGTTAGCCAATGCTTTGGGTTATTGTTTTGGTGTGGTTCCAGTAACCTTAACATTCTGTATTGCTGATGGTGGTGATGGCGGCGGTGGCGGCGGAGGCGGAAACGGCGGTTTTGGAGGTTTAGGTGCTTGTTTGGAAACAGGGGATGTGATCCCTACTTTCGATTTGAATGTGGTGTATACCAATGTGATGCAAGCCGTTCCCGTAAATCCAGTGCCAGCGGCTGTTGGTTTTTACACCACCTTATTAGGAGCGCAAACCGCAGATGCTGCTGTGCTTTTAACTCCAGCAGAAGTGAGTGCCTATACTCCTGTAGCTCCTTATTCGGAGATTTGGGTGCGATTTATAGATGCCAATGGTATCGTTGGAATCAAAAGAATTATTGTGCCTTTGAAATACAAACGACATGAAATTATCGAATACGAAATCTGTGATGTTTTTAACGATGATACAGAGTTTATCGATATGGAAAATAGTCCCGTTCCTGTTTCCTATTTACAAGCCATACGCAATGATAATCCAGGAGAAACCGTAACGGCTTATGCTTCTATGGCTGATTATCTTACCAATTCCAATCCGATTACTACGATTACCTTAAACGGTCCGTTAACCACTGTGTATGTAAAAGTTTCGTCTTATGGGTGTGATAGCGACTATACCTTGAATTTCAACTTGAAACCCTATGATATTAAAACACCCATAGTTACTCAAGTTTGTGATATTGATGCGGATGGAGTTGAGGTTTTTGATTTGACTACTTTGTTACCAACGGTCGATGTTACGGGTTATACCACTCCTGTTTTAACCTTACATCCAACCTTGAATGATGCCTATTTGAATACCAATGTGATTGCGAATGCCACTACATACAATGTAACGACTACCACAACGGTTTTTGTAAGGGTAGAAGAGACAGCGGTTTTACCACCTAATACACCTGTAGTTTGTCCGGCTATTCAGGAATTTCAATTTGGGTTTTATGATTCTGTGGATGTGAATCCCATTGGCACACAAGAATATTGTGATTTAGATGATGATAACCAAGTTGTGTTAGGCAATTTAAATAGTTTGGTAACTGCTATTGTTATCGAAGATCCTTCACAACCAATTATTAGAAGATTATATACGAGTTTGTTAGCAGCACAAACCAGTGATGCGGTTTATGAGATACTACCCGATTGGGATTTGTTTACCTATGATACGACGATCTTGGGGACTTCTGGTACAATTTATTTACAACTGACCAATTCGGTTACAGGTTGTACGCGTATCGTGCCGATTGCCATTGAAATTCGAACGTTACCACTATCAGTTATTACTATTGTAAACCAATGTGATTTTGATAATGATAATAGCGAGGCAATTGGAGATTTTCAGGTTTTTAATGCGCAGATTATTTCTGTAAATACCGTTTTATATACGTTTCAGTATTTTGAAACCCTTGCCGATGCTACTGCAGGAACACCAGAATTGCCAGTTGGTTTTACAGTGCAAGATGGAAGTGTGGTTTATGTCCGCATTCAAAGCGGATTGAATCCGGGATGTTCTCGTGTGTTCCCAATTGAAATTGATTTTCAACCAACTCCTTTGGTAACAAGTATTAATCCGTTAGTGTGTGATAATTTAGGAAATGGTTCCGAAACGATTAATTTATTCGCTTTCCAAAGTCAATTGGTTACTTCTATGACAGGCTTAACGTTCCAATACTATACCAGTTTGGCCAATTTACAAAACAATATCAATGCTTTGTCTAATGCGAATGTGACCAATTTTAATGCGATTTTTAATAGTTCCAATGTGGCACAAACGGTTTATGTTAAAGTGATTGATAATACTACTCAATGCTATTCGGTTGCTACCATTACACCTGAGCGTTTGTCACTTATTGAAGCTTATGATGCGATTCAATTTAGCTGTGATATTTCTACGACCAATCAATTACAAGCGATTTTTGATTTAGAAGCTTCAATACCTCGTGTAGGAACCCAAGGAATGATTAGCAATCCAAATGATTATACCATTTCTTTTCATACCAGTAATGCCAATGCAGTAAATAATGTGGCTGAGATTGTTACTACAATAAATTATACTGTAGTGGCCAATCAAACCACAGCGATATATGTTCGTTTTCAAGACAATATAACCGGATGTTTTACTGTAAAAGTACTTGAATTGCAGATTTATAACTTGCCAAAATTCGTTAATAGTGTCTATGATATTTGCGATGGAAATTTAGATGGTATTTATGTTTTAGATTTGGCTGAATTAAATGGTACTGTGGTAGAAGACCCAACGCCATTTACTTTTCAATATTTTAATTCCGAAGCGGATGGTTTAGCAGGCATTAATCCGATAACGAATACTACCAATTATACGATTCCTTTGGCAGATTTTCCCAAAACCATTTATGTAAAAGGAACCAATGTGAATAATTGTAGTAAGGTAAAAGCGGTGATTATTGGTTTAGTGCCTAATGTACCGATGTTAACCAATGCTGCTACGCTTACTGAATGTGATCCAGACAATGATGGGGTTGCTGTTTTTGATTTAACCGATGCAACGAGTTTGCTTACAAATGCAACTGGAGTAAGTTTTGCATATTTTACCAGCTTGTCAGATATGCAGAATAATACCAATGCACTAGTAAATCCTAACAATTATGAAAATGCAGGACCGAATCCAAGTGTAGTTTATGTACGATTGAGTCGTGCGAATAATTGTGATACCTATGCTACCCTAACATTAAATCCTTTTTATGAAGTGTATGATTTTCCAGTCTTAACTCAATTTTGCGATAACAATGCAGATGGAACAGAAATAATAGATTTAGGAGCAACAGTGTATGGTATTTTGAACATGTATACACCAGCTTCATTGAATTTACAATTTTATACTTCTTATGCTGATGCATTGGCCAATACAAATAGTATTCCTTCTGTGTATACGTTTACCAATTTTACAACTCCTATTTTTGTTACCATAACCAATATAGCTACCAGTTGTCCAATTATTAAGCAGTTGGAATATGCTTTTTATGCACCAATTGTATTAACTCCGCATACTGTTCAACTTTGTGATCTAGATCGAAATACTACAGAAATTATTAATTTGTCTTCTTATTTTTCGAATTTACATGCAAATGCATCCAATTATACAATCACTTCTTATCTTACACAAAATGGGGCTGAGAATGAAGTTGCATCGGAATTAATTTCGAATTCCAATTATTTGCAAACGGTTGCCAATCAAACCTATTGGGTGCGTTTTGAAGATGTAGCGGGTTGTTATTCCGTTACTTCTGTAACTATAGAAATTGTGCCGTATCCTAATCCGTTAACGCAACCCTTAAAAATTGAATTATGTGATGTTACTGGGAATCATGATTTAGTAGAAATTTTTGATATCACTCAAAATGAAACCTATATTAGAAATGGAAATAGCACTTGGAACATAACCTATTATGAAACGTTTCAAGATGCGGAATTAGCATTGAATCCTATTGCGAATCCAACGGCTTATTCTTCTGCAACAACCAGTGTTTGGATACGAGTGGTAACCACACCTATTAGTACTTTAACGAGTTGTGCTGTACTTATTGAGCAAGAATTAGAAGTGATTCCTTTGCCAATGCCAAGAACAGATCCTCCTAAAATTCTTTTGTGTGATGACAATTTAACAGGAGATTTACAAGAGTCATTTGATTTAAGTACTAATATTGATTATATTCGAAATGGAGATGTAACGGCATTGGTTTCCTATCATGCTTCTTTAAATGATGCGCAGTTAGGAATAAACGCGATTACTTCAGTGACGAATTATTTTTCTGGAACAACTAGTATTTGGATAAGAGTACAATCTGATGTAGCTACCACTTTACAAAATTGTGCTATAGAAGTAGAGCAAGAAATAGAGGTAGTAGCGAAGCCAACTAATTTGGTTACCAATTTGCCTGCTTTAATTGCTTGCGATGATATTAATTCAGGGAACTTGACAGAAATTTTTGATTTGAGCTTAAATACAGGCTTGATGTTGAATGGGAATGCCTATCAAGTGAGTTATCATGAGTTGGCTACTGATGCGCAAACGGGACTGAATCCGATTTTAAATTTTACGAACTATGAAACAGGAAGCACTACTATTTATGTAAGAATTATTACTGTTCCTGTAAGTGTTTTAACCACTTGTGCGGTAGTAGTTCCTCAAACTATTATTGTGAATCCGCTACCAGCAGTAGTTCCTGTTACACCTTATTTAAGCTGTATCATCAACACATCTGGTGAAGCACAGTTTGATTTGGAAACCAAAACTACAGAAATTTTAAATGGACAAAATCCGAATCAGTTTTTGGTTAGCTATCATTTGTCAGAAAATGAAGCAAAATTAAGAATCAATCCTATTAATTCGCCTTATGTAAGTGTTTCTACAACTGTTTGGGCAAGTATTTTGAATACTCAAACCAATTGTATTGCCACGGTTTCTATTGCATTGGTAACTGAAAATGCCGTTTTTGCAGTTGCTCCAAGTCCTATAACAATTTGTGATGAAGATGGTGTAAATGACGGTTTCCATGTGTTTGATTTTAACCCTTTGGTACCAAATATTTTAGGCTCTCAAAATGGAAATTCTGATATATCAATTCATTTTTATGCATCTGAAATGGATCTTTGGTCAGATCAGCCCATCGCAGATATTTCAAACTATATTAATGTAAGTAGTCCACAAACCATTTATGTAAAAGTCGTAGATGAATCTACACAGAACAAATGTATGGCGACTACAAGTTTTGATATTAGTGTTCCCATGTTACCTAATCCAACACCTCAAGATGGATTTATCTGTACAGATCCACTAACTAATCAGTTGATTTCCACTTTTACAATCGATTCGGAATTAGATAATAATGCCTATACCTTCCAATGGTATCAAGAAAGCACCTTACTTCCCAATGCAACTGGACCTACTTTAGAAGTGTCACAAGGCGGAAATTATTTTGTAGTGGCTACTGACGTTATTACAGGTTGCGTTTCTGAGCCAATCGGGAGTACAGTTATTGTTTCTCAGCCAGCAGCGGCTTCTGTTAAAGTAGAATATTCATTTGAGGATAGTATTCACATCATTGTTACTGCAATTGGGAATGGAGTTTATGCGTATGAGTTGAATAACGAACCTGTTCAAATGTCTAATGTTTTTCAAAATGTATCTGCTGGAATGTATACCATTACGGTTTATGACACCAATGGTTGTGAGCCAGTAACTTTAGAAGCTATTGTATTAGATTACGATAAGTTTTTCACTCCAAATGGAGATGGTTATAATGATACTTGGCACATTAGAGGGATACAAAATCAGCCGAATGCGAAAGTGTACATATACGATCGTTATGGTAAATTTTTAAAAGAATTAGAACCCGATAAAGAGGGTTGGGATGGCACCTATAACGGCCACAATTTGCCTTCTACCGACTATTGGTTCACAGTTTATTATAGAGAAAATGGTACCGATAAAGAATTTAAGTCACATTTTAGTATGAAACGATAATTTTTAATTTAATACAAACAACAAACAAAATGAAAACAAATTACAATTTAGGTAAGCTTGCAATGTATGTAGGTTTATTTATGGCGCATTTGGTTTATTCCCAGACGGTGAATAATCAGCCCATATTTGAAACTTTTCAAACAGGTCAAGTTTTTACATCTATTACTACAGATGGTAATAATAATGTATGGGCTGGAACGACGAGTCAAGGTCTTTTCTTTATGGATCAGACGCAGCAAGCACCAACTTTTTCTGCACAATCATTGGGAACAAATCCTGTAATTGGGAGTACAAGAATCACTTCTATGGCAAAAGATCAGTCGGGTAATATTTGGATTGCTCATGAAGGTATTAACACAACTGGAGGAGTAGGAGGAATTGAAAAAGTGAATGTAACTACTTTAGCCGTGCAACATTTTGGTCCAGGAATCAATGCTAGAGGTTTTACGGTTTATACAGAAGGTGATGGTATTCCAACTAGAAGAGTACAACAAATAGTAGTTGATCCAAATAATAAAGTTTGGACAGCACATCGCTATCATGATGTAACAAGTTCTCCTGATTATATTGTTACTCCGGGTTCTATTAGTTCGAGAATAGCTGATGCTAGTGGTCCCTTTGAGAACTATAGTACTTGGAACGATTGGCAGAATAGAGCTACAACAGGTATTATGTTAGAAGGATTACCTTATCCAGCTTATACTTATAACCCACCTGTTAGTGTTAGTCCCGATAGCAGAACTGTAAACGCAATTTTTGTTGATAGTGAGTTTATTTACATCAGTGTATATGGATATAATGATTCGAATGGGGTTTTTAATTCATCGGGGAATGTAGTACCTACTACCTATTTGAAACCAAGATTAATAAAATATACTAACTCAGCTGTACCGCAATTTGTTTCAGAAGTAACAACTCAGCAAGCTGGTTTTTCAACATCAGGAGGCATATTTAATGGGGTTTATGCAACAGAAAAAGGAGTTTGGACAACCACACCATTAGTTGGAAATGGTTTTTCTGTTTTAAAAGATGGTGTGTGGACAAATTTGAATAGTACTAATTTTTCAAATATTATACCTGCTGGAGCACGTTTTAATACAAGGGCAATTTGGAGTAATCAATATGGGAATGTTTTTTTTGGAACCGACAAAGGGTTAATAGTATATGATGGTAGAGGTTCTGTAACTGAAGAGAAATCATACACATTATACAATCAAGAAAGACATGGTTTACTATCTAATAATAT
The DNA here is from genome assembly GCF_006491645.1 of Flavobacterium profundi. Lineage (GTDB taxonomy): Bacteria > Bacteroidota > Bacteroidia > Flavobacteriales > Flavobacteriaceae > Flavobacterium > Flavobacterium profundi. Next base: position 211,916 of record NZ_VDCZ01000001.1, on the reverse strand, counting down.
TTTAGCTGGAACTTCTGAAACTATTGTAGATGATTCTGAAGAAGAATTGGATTATAAATTAAATCAATGGATTGCAACCGATAATGGAATTATAAAGGCAAATATTGGTTCTGTTCCAACAGATGATGAGTATGCTACCGATGTTGTTGCAAGAAGGACTAGTCAAAATACAAATGCTAGAAGAGTTTTAGATGAAATGGAAACTAGAAGTAATATTCCAGGAGGTGATCCTTCTTATCATGAATATACCATTATTACAGAAATTTGTGATAAAACTAGAGTTTACGATGCAAATAATGTTTGTATTCCATGTACTCAAGAGCATGTTTACAGAACGATGCAAGAGTATTCAAAATTTCAGATTGCGTCTCCTCTTGTGATGAGTCAAGATGCAATGCCTAATGGTTTTTTACTTGATTTAAGTGAACAAGATTTTATAGATATTAATAATACTGTTAATACTAAAACTGAACATATTGAAAACGCATCTGATATTTTTGCAACTTCTTCTCAAAGTGTTCAAGATAAATTTAACAATAGTAATAGTAATTGGATTCCTGATTTAACTCAAATACCTTCTTCTGAATCATTGGTTCATGATAAAGATGAGTTGAATGAAATACAGAATAACTTTAATAAAGAGCCTGAAGAAACAGCTGATAAAATAGAATGTAAAAATGATAAAACCTATAGGCTTTATAATTCTCCAAGCTTTATAGGTGGTAGAAGAGTTTTTAAACTTTTATCTTTTCCTTCTTGCGCATATCCAGTAGAGGATGTATATTATGACCCTATCACAATGTTTGTTTATGATAAAACGTATACCATTATTAACTTTACCAAACAAGGGCATGCACTTGACCCGGGTATGGTTGCTAGAAGTGTGGTAGAAGTTGATAATAAGATTTATGTGGTGACTTCAGGTACTGGTTATCATTTTTGTCAAGGTAATTTCTCAGGAAATAAATTAGCAGACTTGTCAAGAAGACTCAATCTTATTGAAGGATGTATTATTTTCAAAAATGCAGATATTGCTTTGAAAAAATTTATTAATGGTCAAAACTAACTATAAAATAAAAATTATGAAAAAATATATAATTATTTTAAATCTTATAGCAATCTCTTTTGTACAAGCACAAACAGAATTATTGATTAATAAAAATTGGGAAATACAACAGTATTATTCTATTCTTACTCAATCTCCTGATGATAGGATTGTTCATTATTCAATTGATAATACAGAAATTACCTATCCAGATTACACAGGTTTAGTGTATAGATTTAATGAAAATAATAATTACCAAGCCTATTTTAATGTTACTCCTAGTGAAATTACTGAGAGTACCTGGTCTTTTGGTTCGAATAACGCTCTTATTATTAATGGGAGAACATATGAAATCTTAGAATTGACCAATGAAAAATTACTGATATCATTTTCAAGTTTTTTTATTGATACACCTACAATTCAGGAATTTCCCTTAACTAATTATTATGAATTTAAAAATATGAGTACCTTATCTTTAGAGGAGAATGTACTCGCTAGCAACTATCATTTTTTTCCTAATCCAGTAAAAAAGAATCTTTACTTTACATATAATGAGGATAATAATGCTCACAAAATCGAGATTTATAGTATAGATGGTAAGAAAGTATTAACCTTTCCATTAGAGAAAGTTGGTAAAGAACAAGAAGTTTCATTAGAAAGTTTAAAACAAGGGGTTTATCTTTTAAAACTTTATGATAATAGTAACCGTATTTTACAGGTAAGTAAACTTTTAAAAGATTAATTTTTTTAATCCAAAATTAAAAGAGGCTGTCTGTTGAAGAGGACAGCCTCAATTTTTATGTTTCACTTTTAAATGTATCATTTTTCTGAAGTTTTGGCTATATTACGTATCATACCTCCAAAAATAAAAAAGTGGAAAGGAATTAAGGTGTACCAATACAACCTGCCTAACCAACCTTTAGGCCTGAAGGTTGCAATTTGATGTAAGATGTTTTCTTCGTCAATGCGAAATTCTAACCAAGCTTCTCCAGGTAAACGCATTTCAGCAAATAGCAATAGTCTCTTTTTTTCTCGGTCCGCCAATAGTACTCTCCAAAAGTCCAAAACGTCTCCATTATCTATATGTGTAGGATGTGTACGACCTCTTCGTAAACCCACACCACCAACTAGTTTATCCAAAAAACCTCTTATTTTCCACATCCAGTTGCCGTAGTACCAACCTTTTGAACCGCCAATAGACCAAATATTATCCAAAGTTTTTTCAAGATTCTTTACAGGAATAGTTTGATGATCTGTTAAACAACCGTATTTCGGTATTTGAATGAATTCGGTTAAGTTTTTTCGAAAGCGACCGCTGACTAAACTGTCTTTCCAGCTAGAAATAACTAAGTTTTGTTCAATTTTTAAAAAAGCCAATTCAATAGCTTCAACATAGCTAATCGAATGTATATTTAATAATTCTTGTAAGTTATTGGCTTTTGCAATAACTTCAATTTTCATACTGTCTACTAAATTCATGGCTAATTTATAAGAAGTTGAGGTTACAAAATACAACCAATAGGAAGACAATTTTGGCGTCATTACAGGAACAGTAACAATCCAGTTTTTAAAGCCTCTAGTTTTGGCATACAACTGAAGCATTTGTTTATAAGATAATACATCTGGTCCTGCAATATCAAAGGATTTATTATAACATTCGTCATGAAATAACACTCCAATTAAATATTGAATAACGTTGCGAATGGCAATAGGTTGGGTTTTCGTTAAAACCCACTTAGGTGTAATCATAAAAGGAAGTTTTTCACATAAATCGCGAATAATCTCAAACGAAGAACTTCCTGAACCAACAATGATTCCCGCTCTTAAAACTGTTAATTTGTAATCCCCTTGATATAAAATGTCTTCCACATTTTTTCGTGATTGCAAGTGTTTGGATAAGTGCTTGTCGTTTACAATGCCACTTAGGTAAATAACCTGATGTGGTCTCATGTGCAGCATATAGGTGTTGAAGTTTTCAGCTGTTTTGGATTCCATTTCATCAAAAGCAGTGGTTGAAGACGTCATGGAATGAATGAGATAATAAGCAACATCTATATTTTGAGGAAGATTGTCTAAATTAGGTTCCAATAGAAAATCAACTTCCCAAATATGAATAAGTTTAAGGGTTTCTTCATCGATTCCTAAACGATTCTTGTCTCTTACACAACAAATTACTTCATGACCATTGGCTAGAAGTTCGGGTAACAACCGTCTTCCTACATAACCATTGGCACCCGTAAGTAGAATTCTCATAAAAAGATTTTTCTTTAAAGTTACTAAGAAAAACCATTAAACATTCGTTAAATAGATTGGAAGATGTTTACAATAGAACTACTGATATATTGAATTCCAATGGCAATTACGATAAAACCAATAATTCTAGAAATAGCAACTAAACCCGATGCACCTAATATTCTGGATAAATAATGAGCGCTTCTTAAAATTAAAAAAATGGTAACTGAAACACATAAAATAGCGGCACAGGTTGTTATTTTTTGAAGTAGTTCTGGTTGTTCTTGATACATAGCAATTAATAAAGACATAGAGCCTGGTCCTGCTAACATAGGCATCGCTAAAGGAGTTAAAGCAATGTCGTTTCTTTGCATGGCATCGTTCGTTACTTTTTTATTAACACCTCTTCTTTTACTAACATTTCCCGAAAGCAAACTAAAGCCCGAGTTTACAATTAGTAAACCACCCGCAATTCGTAAAGCATTAATACTAATGCCAAAAAATTGAAGCATGTATTTTCCTATAAAATACGAAATGATTAATATGATAGCTACATTAATTGCAGCCCATAATGAAATTCTAGAGCGTTCTTGTTTGCTGTCGTCTTGAGTTAAACCTACAAAAACAGGTACTGCACCTAATGGATTTAAAACAGAAAATAAAGCAGCAAAGACATAAATAAATAGTTCCATAGTTTTTTTGCAAAGAAACAGTTGTTTTTAAAACAACGTTTTAAAATAAAGTTATCTCAAAGTTAAAATTAATATTTTATTTTACTAATTTTATCTAAAATATTACTTTAAAAATAAGCTAAAAAAGTACTATTGTACAATTGCAATTCGATTTAATACAAACTATAAACAAATACAAATGAAAACCTTAGTCATTGGGGCTACCACAAATAAAGAACGTTACGCATATAAAGCCATTCATAATCTTGTAGGGAAAAGTCATCAGGTGGTTGCTATTGGTGCCAAAAAAGGAATGGCATTGGATATTACCATTGAAACTGAAAAAATTCCTTTTAAAGGAGTGGATACTGTTACTTTATATATTAATCCTACCGTACAAAGAGAATATTATGATTATATCATTTCACTACATCCAAGACGTGTTATTTTTAATCCAGGAACAGAAAATCCAGAATTTTATACACTTTTAGACGAAAATAATATTCTGTATGAAGTGGCTTGTACTTTAGTTTTGCTTGCTACGAATCAGTATTAAGCCTAAAAAGGTTAATACACCATTGATTAATAATAATTCGAATCCAAATTGGTAATAATGATTGGATGCGAATGCAACTGCACAATCCCATTTTGTGGTTTCACAAGTTGCGAAATCGATGGTTAGGTAACTGTATATTGCACCTCCAATACTTATGATATAGGTTAATATTGGAGATGTAATTGCGATTATCGGCACCCATTTGTCGTGTACTTTCATTTTGGTAAAAAGGCCAAATGCATATAAACCTAACAAAGGACCATAAGTATAACCAGCAAAAGTGAATAACTTTGAAATAACACTTGCATCTTTGATTAGGTATTTGAATGCGATGATTACAAAAATTAAAAGGAGTGATATCAGAACATGTATTCTTTTTCTAATTTTAACTTGCTCAGCAGTATTGTATTTTTTTTCAATGTTTAAGATGTCTATACTAAACGAAGTAGTTAATGAGGTTAAAGCACTATCCGCACTACTATATGCAGCTGCAATTAATCCTAAGATGAAGAAAATAAAAATATCAGAACCTAAATAATTTTTGGCTAAAACAGGAAATAAGTCGTCTTTGTGTGCATCAATTCCATTTTTTTGAGCATAAACAGTTAATAAAAGCCCTAAGCATAAAAAGATTAAGTTGACTATTGTAAGTACAATGGTAAACCAAAACATGTTTTTTTGAGCATCCTTTAATGATCTACAGGTTAAGTTTTTCTGCATCATATCTTGATCCAAACCTGTCATAACAATAGCGATAAAAGCTCCAGAAATAAATTGTTTCCAAAAATAATTTTTGGATAAAACATCTTCAAAAAAGAAGGTTTTTGATAAACTACTTTCTGAAATAAAACTAGTGATTGTTGTAGCATCTAATCCTAAGGAATCACTTACAAAATAGATAGTCACTCCTAATGCAATAAGCATGAATAGGGTTTGTAAAGTATCTGTCCAGACTATGGTTTTAATTCCCGATTGAAAGGTGTATAACCATATGAGAAGAACGGTAATTGTTACAGTTTGCCAAAATGCAATTCCCAATTCATCAAATAATATAATTTGTAGAACATTGGCCACTAAAAACAATCTAAAACTGGCGCCTACCACTCGGGATACTAAAAATAAGGAAGCTCCTGTTTTATAGGAATGATTTCCAAAACGACCTTCTAAATAGGTGTAAATTGAAGTCAGATTTAATTTGTAATACAAAGGAAGTAATACCGTTGCAATTACAAAATAACCTACGATATAACCAAGTACCACTTGCATATAACTGAATTGAGAACTTTCAATCCAACCTGGAACGGATATAAAAGTTACTCCAGAAAGCGAGGCACCAATCATCCCAAATGCTACCAAATACCAAGGCGATTGTTTGTTACCTTTAAAAAAGGAATCGTTCGTTTTTTCCTCTTTTCGTCCAACCCAAAAAGAAAAAGCAACTAATACTAAAAAATAAGAGAGAATTATTGTGATAATTGTAATCGGTTTCATAATCTTAATTTGTGAAACAAAGATAATAGAATAAATAAATTATTGTAAAGACTAAGTTTTGTATTTTTGCCGTTATGGAATTGCCTTCAAAATTATTAGAAAACGCAGTAAATGAAATTGCTCAATTGCCGGGTATTGGTAAAAGGACTGCTTTGCGTTTGGCTTTGCATCTTTTGAGACAACCTGTCGAGCAAACCAATCAGTTGACTTCAGCATTGGATAAAATGAGAAATGAAGTTAAATATTGTCAATCTTGCTATAATATTTCTGACACTTCCATTTGTTTAATTTGTGCTAACCCTAAAAGAGATACAGCTACAGTTTGTGTTGTGGAAGACGTTAGAGATGTTATGGCTATAGAAGCTACAGGTTTTTTTAAAGGAGTATATCATGTTTTGGGAGGGAAAATTAATCCTATTGAAGGAATTGGACCTTCGCAATTGAATATAAAACCGTTAATAGAGAAAGTGCGTTTGGGAGGGGTCAATGAGATTATTTTTGCTTTAAGCTCCACTATGGAAGGTGATACCACTAATTTTTATATTTATAAACAATTAAAGGAATTTGGAATAACAACATCTACCATCGCTAGAGGTATTGGAATAGGAGATGAATTAGAATATACGGATGAAGTAACTTTAGGTAGAAGCTTAATGCACCGCATTCCATTTGAACAATCCATTAAACAAGTTTAATATAATTTTAAGTACGTATCGTTATAGATTAATTCCTAAAAACTATATTTGCTATTTAAAGTGAGAAAATGAAAATTAAAAATTGTATATATATATTCGCTTTTGCGTTATTTTTTACCTCATGTATTCCGAATAAGGATTTAGTATATCTGCAAAAAACAGATAAAAAAACGAATGATAATGAAGTGAAAGAAGTTGTGGCTAAGCCTTACAGGGTACAAACCAATGACATCTTAACCATAAATATTAAGGCTTTGGATCAAAAGTTAGTTGAAATGTTTAACACTTCTACCGTTCAAAATCAAAGTCAAAATCAAAATACGCCTCAAAATTTATATTTTACGGGATACAGTGTAGATGATCATGGAAATATTAGAATTCCTGTCTTAGGGAATCTTAATGTTTTAGGATATACCTTAGATGAGATTAGAACAACTATTGAAAAGAAATTATTAGACGAATATTTTAATTCGGAAGCAAGATTGTATGTTACAGTAAAGTTAGCGGGTTTACGATATACTATAAATGGTGAAATTACAAATCCTGGAACGAATGTACTGTATCAAGATAGAGTCACAATAATGGAAGCTATTGCTAATTCTGGTGATATTACGATGACTGGTGACCGCAGAAAAGTACAAATTATTCGTAAATATCCTCATGGATATGAAACGTATACCGTAGATTTAACAAAAGACACTGCGATAGATTCTCCTTATTTTTACTTACAGCCAAATGATTATATTTATATTAAACCATTAAAACAAAAATCTTGGGGAACAGGTACAACAGGTGTACAAACAATTAGTACTATTATCACCGCATTGTCGTTGGTTACAACCACAATTTTATTAACCAGAAATTTGTAATACAAGATGCTAGACGCAAAAGATTTTACTTTTTTTGAATCTCAATCTAATTTCGATTTTAAAGGTTTTTTTATAAAAGTAATTAGTTATTGGAAATGGTTTGTTTTATCATTATTAATCTCATTTGTAGTTGCTTATAATGTTAATATAAGAAAAGAAAAACTATATGGGATGGAGTCTTTAATTGTTGTTAAAGATGAAAATAATCCATTTTTTACTTCAAATACTAGCTTGGTTTTTAATTGGGGAGGTGTTTCTGATAAAGTCCAAACCGTTATAACAACACTTCGTTCTAGATCACATAATGAATTAGTTGTAGATAAATTAGAATATTACATTCAATATCAAACGAAAGGGAAATACTTTTACGAAGATGCCTACGGGAATGTGCCATTTTATGTTAAAATTGATAAAAACAAAGGACAATTAGCATTTGTTCCGATAAAAATAAAATTTATCAATGCGAGTGAATACGAATTAAGTGTTGATTTTAATGAATTTCCTTCCCGAACACTCATTCATTATGTAGATAATTCGAGAAGTCAAGTAAATTTGGATGAAACTTATTCTAGTAAAAAATTTAAAATAGACGAAGAAGTAAACTTACCTTTTGCTCATTTTAAACTACATCTTCATTCAGATGCCAATCAATATGTGAATCAAGAGTATTATTTAAGATTCGAAGACTTTAATTCTACAGTTGCCAAATATAAAAATATAGATGTTGCAGCAGATAATAAAGCACAATCAGTTATTAGTTTGCAATTAGTTGGTTCTAATAAAAACAGATTGGTTGAATATTTAAATACGACCGTAGAATTACTGAGAAAGAATGAGTTGCATAGCAAAAACCTTTTTGCTACCAATACCATTAATTTTATAGATAGTACTCTTTTGGTGATGGAAGGTCAAATTAAAGAGGCTGAAAATGAATTGAAAAATTTTAGAAAAGGGAAAAACGTTTTTGAATTAGAAGGTGGTGGAGAATTATTAACCCAAAGAATCTCAGAATATGATATTCAAAAAGACGAGACTGTCAGAAAAATTAGATATTTAGACAATTTAAAAACCTATTTAGACAAAAGTGTTGATTTTTCTAATTTACCAGCGCCAACAGTAGCGAGTATTGAAGATCCTAATATCGTAAATAATGTTTCTAGATTAATAGAGTTATCTAAACAAAGAGCCGAATTAAATTATGCGGTTAAAAGTGGTAAGATGTTTACTGAGTTTGATGTAGAAATGGACGCTATAAAGAAAGTGCTTCTAGAAAATATTTCAAGTTCTAAAAGTGCTTTAATGATTGATTTGAATATTGTAAATCGAAATATCTCTCAAGCTGAGTCTGAAGTAAGTGTTTTACCAGAACAACAACAAGAGCATTTGAAAATCTCTAGAAAATACAATTTAAAAGATAATATTTATAGCACTTTTTTACAAAAAAGAAGTGAAGCAGAAATAGTTAAAGCTGCAAATATTTCAGATATCGATTTTATCGATCCAGCAAAAGATGTAGGAGGAGGTTTAAGAGGACCAAAAACGAGTATCAACTATATTTTAGCTACTATATTGGGATTGCTAATTCCATTGTTGATTATTTTTGTTATTGTCTTACTAGACAATAACATTAATCTAATCGAAGATATTCAAAAACTAACTAAAATTCCTGTAATAGGTGTAATAGGAAAGAAAAATACGGATACCAATTTGTCTGTGTTTGAAAAGCCAAAATCGCCTTTAGCGGAATCATTTAGAGCAATTCGTTCTTCTTTACAATTTTTATATAAGAAGCAAAACAAAGACGGTGCTAAAATATTAATGCTGACCTCTTCGGTAAGTGGTGAAGGGAAAACGTTTTGTTCGATTAATTTAGCCACAGTTTTTGCTCTTAGCGAAAAGAAAACAGTTATTGTGGGTCTCGATTTAAGAAAACCAAGAATTTTTGGTGATTTTAATATTGATAATATTTTTGGAGTAGTAAATTACTTAATTGGTCAAAAGAAATTAGAAGATGTAATTCAAAAAACGCATGTACCTTATTTAGATGTAATTTCTTCAGGTCCAATACCTCCTAATCCAGCAGAATTGTTGATGAGTGAAAGTATGAGAGAATTAATAGAAGAGCTTAAGCAAAAATATGATTATATAATTTTGGATACTCCTCCAGTTGGATTGGTTTCTGATGCTTTGGAATTAGCCCATTTTTGTGATGCTACTTTGTATGTTACCAGACAAGGATTTACCAAAAAAGGAATGTTATCTGTTGTAAATGAAAAACATAGACGAGGTGAACTACAAAACATAAGTATTTTGTTTAATGGTTTTCAAAATAAAGCAAAATATGGCTATGGTTATGGCTATGGTTACGGTTATGGAGTGTATGGAGAAGGATATCATGATGAATCGCAAGAACCAAAAGGATGGCGAAAAATGCTTAAAAGAAATAAAAAATAAATAAAGCAAGAATAATTTGATACGTAATAAAAAAATATTAATTACAGGAGGTGCTGGATTTATTGGTTCAAATTTATGTGGTTATTTTCTAAATAAAGATAATACTGTAATTTGTTTGGATAATTTTGCCACTGGTCACAAACATAATATTGAGCCTTTTCTATCAAATCCTAACTTTACTCTGATTGAAGGCGATATACGGAACTTAGAAGATTGTAAAAAGGTAACAACTGGAGTTGACTATGTTTTACATCAAGCGGCATTAGGAAGTGTTCCAAGGTCAATTGCTGATCCAATTACCTCTAATGATGTAAATGTTACTGGTTTTTTAAACATGTTATTGGCTTCTAAAGAAGCTAAAGTAAAACGATTTATTTACTCAGCTAGTTCTTCAACATATGGTGATTCTGAATCCTTGCCAAAAGTGGAGGAAGTTATAGGAAGACCTCTATCTCCTTATGCAATTACTAAATATGTAAATGAGTTATACGCGGATGTGTTTTCAAAAACGTATGGAATTGAAACCATAGGGTTACGTTATTTTAATGTTTTTGGAAGAAATCAAGATCCAAATGGAGCATATGCTGCAGTAATTCCTAAATTTGTAAAACAATTAATAAATTTAGAAAGTCCTGTTATTAATGGAGATGGAAATTACTCTAGAGACTTTACTTACATTGATAATGTAATTCAAATGAATGAATTAGCAATGTTGGTTGAAGATAAAACAGCAGTGAATACAGTTTATAATACAGCCTGTGGTGATCGAACCACACTAAATGAATTGGTGTACTATTTAAAAGAATATTTATCGGAATACAATCAAGAGATTAAAAATGTAAGCGTTTTGCATGGAGCAAATAGAGTGGGAGATATTCCACATTCGCTTGCAAGTATTGAAAAAGCAAAAAGACTTTTAGGTTATCAACCTAAATATCAATTAAAAGAGGGATTAAGAGAATCTGTAAATTGGTATTGGGAAAATTTAAAATAAATTATGATTAAAAATATTTGTTGTATTGGAGCAGGGTATGTAGGAGGACCTACCATGGCAGTAATTGCTCAAAAGTGTCCTCATATAAAAGTAACTGTAGTAGATTTAAATCAAGATAGAATCAACGCATGGAATGATTCAGACCTTAGTAAATTACCAGTATACGAGCCTGGATTAGATAAAGTGGTGGAAGAAGCTAGAGGGCGAAATTTATTTTTTTCAACAGACGTTGATCAGGCAATAGATGAAGCAGAAATGATTTTTATTTCAGTGAATACGCCTACTAAAACATATGGTGTTGGAAAAGGAATGGCAGCAGATTTAAAATATATTGAGCTCTGTGCTAGACAAATTGCAAGAGTAGCTAAAAACGATAAGATTGTAGTTGAAAAATCAACTTTGCCTGTGCGAACAGCTCAAGCAATTAAAGATATTTTAGATCATACTGGAAACAGTGTTAATTTTCAAATTTTATCCAATCCTGAATTCTTAGCAGAAGGTACTGCTATTGAAGATTTATTTTCTCCAGATAGGGTTTTAATAGGGGGAGACACTTCTTCTGAAGGTCAAAAAGCAATAGAAAGTTTGGTTGCAGTTTATGCAAATTGGGTGTCCCGAGATAAAATTCTAACTACAAATGTTTGGTCTTCTGAACTATCAAAATTAACAGCAAATGCATTTTTAGCGCAACGTGTTTCATCTATAAATGCCATGAGTGAGTTATGTGAAAAAACAGGTGCAGATGTTAGTGAAGTTGCAAAAGCAATTGGTATGGATAGTCGTATTGGATCAAAATTTTTAAAAGCTTCAGTAGGTTTTGGAGGTTCTTGTTTTCAAAAAGATATTTTAAATTTAGTATATATTGCTAAGTCCTACGGCTTAAATGAAGTAGCAGATTATTGGGAACAAGTTATTATAATGAATGATCACCAAAAGAGACGTTTTTCAAAAAATATTATCAGCACTCTTTATAATACAGTTTCTGGTAAAAAAATAGCTTTTTTAGGTTGGGCTTTTAAAAAAGATACTAATGATACTCGTGAATCAGCAGCCATATATGTAGCTGATGATTTGATAAGCGAACAAGCTTTAGTTGCAGTTTATGATCCTCAAGTTCAAGAAACACAAATACTTTCAGATTTAAATTATTTAGAATCGAGAACTGAAATGGAAAACAAAAAATACATTCATGTAGCATCCAATCCATATGTAGCTGTTGAAAATTCTCATGCAATTGCAATTTTAACAGAATGGGATGAATTTAAGGATTACGATTGGCAAAAAATATATGATAGTATGCTGAAACCTGCATTCATATTTGATGGAAGAAATTTATTGAATAAAGAACAATTGGAAAATATTGGTTTTGTTTATCAATCTATTGGATCATAAATTATGGAAGATAAAATCGCTATTATAGGTTTAGGATATGTCGGTTTGCCATTAGCTAGACTGTTTGCAACTCAGTTTTCAGTTGTTGGTTTTGATATTAATGAGAATAGAATACTAGAACTAAATAAAGGAATCGACTCTACTTTAGAAGTTGAAAATGATGTCTTGAAAAAAGTACTATTGCCAAATAATAATAATGAAATTGGTCTTTTTTGTTCTAACAAGTTAGAAGATATAAAAGGATGTAATTACTTTATAGTCACAGTACCTACACCAGTAGATAAACACAATAGACCAGATTTAACTCCTTTGTATAAAGCAAGTGAAACTGTAGGGAAAGTGTTAAAAAAAGGAGACATAGTAATTTATGAATCAACTGTTTATCCCGGAGTTACTGAAGAAGAATGCGTTCCTGTGTTAGAGCGTGTCTCTGGGCTTACATTTAACAAAGATTTTTTTGCAGGATATTCTCCTGAAAGAATTAATCCTGGAGATAAAGAGCATACGGTTGAAAAAATTTTAAAAATCACCTCTGGTTCAACTCCTGATATAGGGAAGAAAGTAGACAATTTATATAAAAGTGTTATCCTAGCAGGAACACATTTAGCTCCTACTATTAAAGTAGCAGAAGCTGCTAAAGTAATTGAAAACTCACAAAGAGATATCAATATTGCTTTTGTAAATGAATTGGCTAAAATCTTCAATTTACTTGAAATTGATACCCATGCTGTACTAGAAGCAGCTGGTACTAAATGGAATTTTTTACCTTTTAAACCAGGCTTGGTAGGTGGGCATTGCATAGGTGTGGATCCATATTATCTTGCCCAAAAAGCACAAGAAAAAGGATATCATCCTGAGATTATTTTAGCTGGTAGAAGATTAAATGATTCTATGGGTGAATATGTTGCTTCTCAAATTGTGAAGTTGATGATTAAGAAAGGAATAAGTGTTAATAAGGCTTCGGTTTTAATGTTGGGTATTACCTTTAAGGAAAATTGTCCAGATGTAAGGAATACCAAGATAGTAGATGTAATTACTGCTTTGCAAGAATATGGTATTACTGTTACTACTTATGATCCTTGGGCTAACCCTAAAGAAGTAGAGCACGAATATAAAATAGAAAGTAGAACTAAATTATCTTATGAAAAATATGATGCAATTGTTTTAGGAGTCTCTCATAAAGAATTTTTAACAATTGATTTAAAAGCCCATTTAAACGACAATGGAGTTGTTTACGATGTTAAAGGTATTCTTGGCGATAAGGTAGATGGTAAGTTATAAGAAGTTATAATTTTTTTTAAGTTTTTTGCTTTAAAAAATGTAAACTAAAAAAAAATGAAAATATTAGTTACAGGAGCTGCAGGATTTATTGGATACCATCTTTGCGAAAAGTTAGTGGCTTTAGGTCATGAAGTTGTGGGAATTGATAATATAAACGGTTACTATGATATAACTCTCAAATTGGCTCGTTTAAAGCAGCTGGGTATTACCGATATATACGAACACAAAATATCTATAAGCCATTTACATCCAAATAGTTTTCATTTCACAAAACTAAGTCTCGAAGATCAAGTTCAATTACCACTATTATTTAAACAATATAAATTTGATGTAGTCTGTAACTTAGCCGCTCAAGCGGGTGTTAGATACAGTCTTGAGGAACCCATGGTGTATGTAGAGAGTAATGTGGTTGGGTTTGTCAATTTATTAGAATGTATGAGACACAATCATGTTAAAAAAATGGTGTATGCTAGTAGCTCTAGTGTATATGGTAATTCTGATACAATTCCATTTTCTACAAATGATAGTGTGGATAATCCAATAAGTCTATATGCAGCAACCAAAAAAGCGAATGAGTTGATGGCTCATACGTATAGTCATTTATTTGATATACAAACTATAGGGTTGCGTTTTTTTACCGTATATGGTCCTTGGGGAAGACCAGATATGGCTATGTTTTTATTTACGGAAGCTATTCTAAATAATAAGCCTGTAAAAGTTTTTAATCATGGAGATTTATACAGAGATTTTACCTATATCGACGATATCATTTCTGGAGTTGTTGCAACAATTGAAAAAATCAGACCCGAAAAATATCTTATTTATAATATAGGGAATAGTAAACCCGAGAAATTATTGGATTTTGTTGAAGCAATTGAAAAAGAAATAGGAAAAGAAGCTATAAAAGATTTTTTACCCATGCAGGCTGGAGACGTGATGCGGACCTATGCAGATATAGAAAATTTTAAATCCGATTATGATTATGTTCCTCAAACCAATATTAAAAAAGGGGTGGAGAAATTTATAAAATGGTATAAAAGTTATTATTCAAAATAAATTAAATGTCGTTAAAAAATATTGCTTTAAAAGGAATCGTTTGGTCGTTTTTACAGCTTTCTTCTAATCAAATTATTTCATTTTCTGTTAATATTGTATTAGCACGTTTATTAATGCCAAAAGACTTTGGACTTATAGCAATGTTAAGCGTTTTTATAGGTATAGGTAATGCGTTAATTAATAGTGGTTTATCCAGTTCTTTAATTCGTTCTGAAGAAATAGATGAAGAAGATTATACTACTGTTTTTTATTTTAATTTACTAGGTAGCTTTATGATTTATAGTTTGTTTTTTATAGCTGCTCCCTATATAGCTAAATTTTATGAACAAGATTTATTAATAACAATTATAAGAGTATATGGATTAACCTTTATTATTAATGCATTTTCAACTATTCAAACTACTAGGCTTACTAAACTTATGGATTTTAAGACGCAAATGAAAGTAAGTGTGCCTTCTTTAATAGTAAGTGGAACTTTAGGAATTTGTTTGGCGAATTTGAATTATGGTGTTTGGAGTCTTGTTTATATGGCCATATGTCAATCAATTATTAGTTCCATTCAACTTTGGTATTGGGCAAAATGGAAACCTTTATGGTGTTTTAAAAAAAATAAGTTTAAAAAGCATTTTAAATTTGGAACAAATTTACTTTTTTCAAGTGTTTTAGATATACTTTATAGCAGTAGTTATACTATAATTATTGGTAAATTTTTTGCACCAGCACAAGTTGGGTATTTTAATAGAGCCGACACATTACAGATGCTTCCTGTAGGTAATATTAGTACTATTATTACGAAAGTATCCTATCCTTTATTTTCAACAATACAGAATGATAACATCAAACTTAAGCAAGTATATAAGAGAATTATGGAAATGGTTTTGTATTTGGTTGTACCAATTTTGCTTATAATGTCAGCATTAGCTGAACCTCTTTTTCGTTTTCTTTTTACAGATAAATGGTTGCCAGCTGTTCCTTATTTTAGAATTTTATGTTTAACTGGTATTTTATATCCGATACATTCTTATAATTTGCAAATTTTAAAAGTAAAAGGTAGAAGTGATTTGTTTTTTAAATTAGAAATAATAAAGAAAATTATCATGACAATTGTATTAATAATTTCTTTTCAATATGGTATTTATGGATTACTATATGGAAGTATTATAACTTCTGTAATAGCCTTTTTTATTAATACACATTATAGTGGGAAATTTTTAAACTATACGGCTTGGGAACAATTTAAAGATTTGTTACCTACAATTTTGATTGGTATGTTAATAGGATTTTGTACCTTTAAATTGGATATTTTATTTCATAAATATACCGATTTTGTAAGGCTAATACTAGGTACAACTATTGGTCTCAGTTCTTATTTGTTAACTACATATTTACTAAGAATAAACGCTTTTTTTGAAATTATAAAAATACTTAGAAGAAGATGATCCCAGTTACTAAACCATTTTTACCTCCTCAAGAAGAATACAATAAGTATTTAAATGGAATATGGCAACGCAATTGGTTAACCAATATGGGACCATTAGCTAGCAATTTAGAAATGCAATTAAAAGATTTTTTAAATGTTAAACATTTGCTTTTTGTTACTAATGGAACTCTAGCTTTACAATTAGCAATTAAATCATTGGATTTAAGAGGAGAAATAATTACAACTCCCTTTTCTTTTGTAGCAACAACTAGCAGTATTGTTTGGGAAGGTTGTAAACCAATTTTTGTAGATATTGATATTAATTCTTTAAATATTGATGCGAATAAAATTGAAGCAGCTATAACTCCTTCTACAACTGCAATTTTAGCGACCCATGTTTATGGGAACCCTTGTGATGTAATTGCAATAGATCGAATTGCAAAAAAATACAATTTAAAAGTTATTTATGATGGGGCTCATGCGTTTGGAGTTACCATTATGGGCAAATCTATTTTTGAATATGGTGATATTAGTATTTGTAGTTTACACGCAACAAAATTATACCATTCAATTGAGGGAGGGTTAGTAATAACTAAATCTGCTGAACTTTTAAAAAGAATTGCCTATATGCGTAATTTTGGTTTTAATGGACCGGAATCTTTTTCTGAATTGGGGATTAATTGCAAAAATTCAGAATTTCATGCTGCAATGGGACTTGTTAATTTAAAATATATCGAATATATATATCAAAACAGAAAAAGAATTGTAGAAAGGTATACTAACAATTTAAAAAGTTTCAAAGCAACGAGACCTATTTGGTTTAATGGTTCATTTGATAATTATGCTTATTATCCTATAATAATTGAATCCGAAAAATTACTTCTTAAAGTTGTAGAGATTTTAGATGGAAATGAAATTTTTACAAGAAGGTATTTTTATCCTTCATTATCTAAAGTTTTGCCTTACGTAGAAGCTAAAGAAATGCCAATTACAGAAGATATTTCAAAAAGAGTCTTGTGTTTGCCATTATATCCTGATTTAACAGATGAGGAAGTAGATTTAATTTGTCGTTTAATGTTGAGAATTCAAAATAATTAATAAAATGATAGTTGTTGGAGCTAAAGGATTTGCTAAAGAGGTTTTAGAAATATTACATAAAAATGGAGAAACATTAGATTTATGTTTTTATGATGATGTTACTGAAAATGTACCCGAAAAACTTTTTGATTTATTTCATATATATACAAATGAATCTCAAGTTAAAAAGCATTTTAAAGAAAAATCTAATGCGTTTATTATTGGTATCGGTAATCCTTCACTACGAAAAAAAATGTATGAAAAGTTTATGAGTTTGGGAGGAAAGCCATACACTATCATTTCTAGCAAAGCAGAAGTGGGAAGTTTTGATAATGAAATAGGATACGGTGTAATTATAACATCGGGTTGTGTTCTTACTAATTCGATAAAAATAGATAATGGAGTTTTAATAAATTTAAATACAACTATAGGACATGATGTGACAATTGGTAAGTTTGTAGAATTGTGTCCAAATGTAAATATTTCAGGTAATTGTAGAATTCATAATAATGTCTTTATAGGTACTAGTGCAGTCGTTTTACCAGGACTTACAATTGGTGAAAATTCAATTGTTGCTGCGGGTTCTGTAGTAACTAAAGATGTTCCTAGCAATGTTATGGTTGCAGGAATTCCCGCAATAATTAAAAAAGAATTGTTTCTTTAAAAGAAGATATTAAATTATCTTAAACAACGATAATATCAATTAATCAAAAAAAACAATGAAGCCATCTATTCTAATAATAGCGGATTTCCCAGGTTGGGCTTATTTTGAAATTCAACAATTTATAAAAATAAATTTAGCGGATAAATTTGATATTTATTGTGATTATCTAATTTATAACACAAAAAAAAAATCTAAAAACCCAATCAAAAGAATACGTACTTTTTTAGATAAAAAAAAATATACCCTTCATAAGAAAGATTGTAATTACGATATAGTTCTTAATTTAGCTTTTTATTTTGAAAAACATTTACAAGTTTCATGGACTTATAAATATAAAATTACAGGAATTTATACCGATGGTTTTCCTCCATCTAATTCCAATTTTAATGGTTCACCAGAGGAATTTATAAAAGAATTCTGCAGTACAACTGATGTTCTAGTTTGTGGATCGAATCAAATTAAAAATTTTTATGCTGCATATTTTCCTAAAGTTTTTTATGCAAATTGTATCATTGATGATAAACTTTTTTTAAAAAAAAGAATTGTTGAAAAAGATGATTTTATAATAGGATGGACAGGAAATCCTAAAAGAGAATTTAAAGGATATTATTCTCATGTTGTAAAAGTAGTAGAATTGCTTCAACAAAAATATGCAAATATTAAATTAAAATCTCGATTTTCAGGACCTATAGAAACATTGCCAGATTTTTATGAAGATGTAGATGTTATTCTAATTGCTTCAGATGCTGACGCAGGTCCATCAATGTTTGGAGAGGCATCTTTAATGAGTATACCGAGTGTTTCAACAAATATTGGATGGCCAAGTCAAGTAATTCAAGATGGGAAAAACGGTTTTTTAGTTTCAAAAGATATTGATGAAATGGTAAAGAAAATTGAAATCCTATATCATGATAGACTCTTGTTAAATAGTATGAGCAAAAGAATTCGTAATGATTTTCAAAAAGAGTTTAATAAAACAGAAATGATTGAAAGATGGGAGAATATTTTTAATTCTCTTTTAAATTAATGATATGGAAAATTTAATGTTATCTGTAACAATCGCTACTTATAACGTAGAAGACTTTATTAAAGAAAGTATAGACAGTGTTTTAAATCAAACATTTACAGATTTTGAAGTAATTTGTATAGATGATGGTTCTAAAGACAATACAGTAGCTATCTTAAATGAATATGCGTCATTAGACAAACGTATAAAAGTTATTGCAAAAAATGAAAATCAAGGATTAGCTGTTGCAAGAAATGAATCTTTAGCACTAGCAAAAGGCAAATATGTTGTTTTTTTTGATGGAGATGATATTTATGATCAAAGCCTTTTTGAAAAAGCAATTTCCATTTTAGAGAAAGAAAATAAGGACATGGTAATTTGGGATTATGTGTCATTTTTTGAGACTAACGAAATTGATTCTTTGAAAAAACAAAAATCAGCACTTGAAACATTTGAGGTTGCAAATAAAATTGCCCTTCTTCAACGCCCTTCATTTACTTGGGTGAAAATGATTAAAACGGAAACTGCTAAAAAATTAGGCATTTATTTTCCTCCAGGTTATACACGACAAGATATTCCAGTGCATTGGCATTTAATTACAAAATTGGAAACCATTAGCCTATTACCTGAAAAATTAAGTTTTTATAGACAACAACCCAATGCAACAACAGCTAAGAAAAATGAAAAATTATTTCATTTGGCATATGTGTTAGATATTGTAAAAGAATTTCTAAAAGAAAATCAAGAGTATGAAACTTATAAAGACGAATTTTTAAGACAACAATTGAATTTGCTCTTTGGGATGTATGATAATATTAAAGAGGATTTAAAACCACAAGCTAAACAATTAATAGTGGATAGATTGTTTGTAGAACATTATGAATACATCCATTCAGGAAAACCATTACGAAAACAAGCTAAATATTTTTATTTATCTTTGAAAGGTAACCTATGGGCGAAAATTAAACTTTCTATATGGTATACTTCTAGATTTATATTTCGAAAAATAAAGTCAGTATGATTAGAAGTTATCTCGTTAAATTGAAAAATAGCAATCCTTTTTTATTATATCTTTGGTCTTACCAACAGAAACAAAAAGGAATTAAAAATCTTCAGCAATTTACTGATGAAGAAGCTATTGTGAAATTGTATCAAAATTTTTCAGGCAAAAAACCTAATCTGGAAGAACCTAAAACCTTTAGCGAAAAACTGCAGTGGCTGAAGTTGCATTATCATAATAATTTAACCACAATTTGTGCCGATAAATATGAAGTGAGACACTTTTTGATAGAAAAAGGTTATGGCGATTTATTGAATGAAATTATTGCAGTTTATGATACAATTTCTGAATTAAAAGTAGCTGATTTACCCAATCAATTTATTATAAAAGCCACTCATGGAAGTGGATGGAATTTATTGTGTACCAATAAAAATAAAATAAATTGGTTCATCTGGAAAAAAATTATGAATCTTTGGTTAACCAATACTATTTTTTGGCCAGGAAGGGAATGGCCTTATAAAAACATGAAGCCAAGATTAATAGTTGAAAAATTTCTTACAGATGAAAGTGGCCAGTTAATGGATTATAAGTTTTTTTGTTTCAATGGTAAAGCACAGTTTATTCAAGCTAATAAAGGGAGAGATACTGCGAATCATGCACAAAATTTTTATGATTTAAATTGGAACATTCAACCTTTTGGAAAAGATCTATTGCCAAGACCAGATATTAAAATTAATCCTCCAGTTCAATTGAATAAGATGATACAAATTGCTGAGGATTTATCAAAAGATTTTCCTTTTGTAAGAATTGATTTTTATGAAGTGGAAACTAAAATCATTTTTGGAGAAATGACTTTTTATCCAAAAAGTGGATTACCCGATTTTAAGCCCTTAGAATACGATCAAATACTGGGCGATTTATTAGTATTACCTAATCCAATAAGCGAATGAAAAAGATAAAAATACTACATGTTACTGGAGCTATGAACCGAGGTGGTGCAGAAGTAATGTTGATGGATATCTATAGAAATATTTCAGAAAATTTTCATTTTGATTTTTTAATAAATTACAAACGTAAATTGGGTGTAGTAAAAGGTGATTTTGACGAAGAAATTCAAGCTAATGGAGCTCAAATCAAATATATACCTACACAATGGGATGTTGGTCCGAAAAAATATGCTTTTGAATTTGAAAAAATTTGTAAGGAGCTAGGAATACCTGATATAGTTCATATACATATGAATGCAAAGTCGGGTGTTATTGCTTGGGCTGCAAAAAAAGCAGGAATTAAAACGGTAATTGTTCATTCACATGCAGATTTGAAATTTAGAGGAAATCTGGTATCTAGAGTTTTGAGTCAGTTAGAACTTCAATTTCAAAAATGGTTAATTGCAAAATATGCTGATTATTATTGGGGTTGCTCCAATGAAGCTAATGCAAGTTTGTTTTATGAAAGACTACTTACAAAAAATAAAACTGCTGTTATTAATAATGCAATAGACACAAAAGCTTTTCAAATGGTTTCTGATGAAGCTGTAGAAAAGCTTAGAAAGAGTTACAATATAACTGAAAATACGCTGGTTCTAGGTAATGTGGGACGAATTGTAAGTCATAAAAACGTCCTATTTATTATTGAAGTTTTAAATGAACTCCAAAAAAAAGGATTAGATGTTGTTTTTGTGTTTGCAGGAAGAGCAGATCAACCCGATTATCTACAGAGAATTTTTCAAAAAGCGGAAGAATATAAGGTAACAGAACGCATTAGGTATTTGGATGTAAGAGAAGATGTTCCTGTAGTGATGCATTCTTTTGATGTATTTGTGGGACCAGCATTAAAAGAAGGTTTCGGTTTAGTTGCTGTAGAAGCTCAAGCCGCTGGATTACCGTGTTATTTATATAAAGGTTTTCCTAAAACAGTAGATATGAATTTAGATTTAGTAACTTTTTTTGATTCTTTTTCTGTTTCAGAATGGACAGATGCGATTGTTTATAATATTTCTAAAAACAAAACAATCGCTAAAGAAAAGATTGGAGAAAAAATTATGTCTAAAGGGTTTGATATCGAGATAAATACAAAAAAAATTGAAGAACTGTATAGTAAAATTGTTTAAATTTTGAAGCAAGCAATACATTTTAAAAGATAAATTTGCTAAAATAAAAAGTCATGCATAAAATGAATCGAAAAGCTGAAATAATACTATGTGGCGATATATGTCCTACAAAAGATACCTCTTTGTTTTTCGAAGAAGAAAATGCTAGTTCGCTTTTTAATGATGTAATACAGGAGTTTAATTCAGCCGATTTGGTTGTGGCAAATTTAGAATTTGTATTAACAGATACCCCTAAACCAATACAAAAATCGGGGCCTATTTTATACGGG
This sequence comes from Flavobacterium profundi, assembly GCF_006491645.1. Classification (GTDB taxonomy): domain Bacteria; phylum Bacteroidota; class Bacteroidia; order Flavobacteriales; family Flavobacteriaceae; genus Flavobacterium; species Flavobacterium profundi. Next base: position 189,634 of record NZ_VDCZ01000001.1, on the reverse strand, counting down.
AAAACCAATTATATTCGTGTTTTAAAGAAAGCAGGAATTCATTTATTAAGCTTAGCCAACAATCACATTAAAGATTGTGGAGAAGAGGGTGTAAAATCTTCTATGGACACTTGTTTGAAGCATCAAATTGATATAGTTGGTGTTGGAAAAAATATAAACGAAGCCAAAAAACCATTTGTAAAAGTAGTAAATGGTGTGAAAATTGGAATTCTTGCTTATGCGGAACAAGAATTTAATTGTGCCAATGATACGGAATACGGTTCCAATTATTTTGATCCCTACGAAGATTTAGATGCCATCGAAAAATTAAAAGAAAAGGTTGATTTCTTGCTTGTAATTTATCATGGAGGTATTGAATATTATGAGTATCCTAGCCCTTTGCTTCAAAAGAAATGTAGAAAATTTGTGGAAAAAGGTGCTGATTTAGTAACGTGTCAACACAGTCATTGCATTGGTTCCATTGAAGAATATAAAGATAAAAAAATTATATACGGACAAGGAAATAGTATTTTTGGTTATAAAGAAAATAATTCTTCTTGGAATGAAGGTTTGTTGTTAAAAGTTGAATTTTATGAAAATAACACTTTTGCTGTGCACCATAAAGGAATTACTGCAACACAAGGAGGAATCCGTTTAATGAATGCTACTGAAAATATAACATTATCCAAGCAAATTGAAGAGCGATCTAGTAAAGTGTATGATTCACAATTTATAATGGCATCTTGGATTGCTTTTTGTAAGCGAAAACAAGAAATGTATTTCCCTCAATATTTAGGATTGAATCGCTATTGGATTCACCTTAATAGAATTTTAAAAAATAGAGTGGTCGCTATTTTATATGGTAAAAAATACCTGCGTTCTAGTCATAATATTATGAGATGTGAATCGCATAATGAAGTGATTCAGACACTGTTTAATCAATATTTCAAATAAAGGAGAATGATTATCTATTTTATTATATTGTTTTTAGTTTTAATTGTTTTTAGTATTCTAAGCAAGAAAGGTGAAAATAATAACTTATCCTTTTATTTGTCTGGTTTTATCCTAGTAATTTTTCCTGCTTTTCGATCTTCAAATGTAGGTACAGATACGAATAATTATGTTGGTAGTTTCCAAAATTTAAAATACTTGCAATTGCCTATAGATAAAACGAATTCATCTCTAGAGATTGGATATTTAATGCTAGAAAAAGCAGCTTATTTTATATCAAATCAATATTGGGTTTTATTGTTTTTAATTGCTTTGTTGTCTGTGGGTTTGTCATTGTTTGCTATTCGAAAAATGAGTTTAAATGCAAGAATTTCTATCTTTATATATATCACTTTAGGTTTTTATTTGTTCTTGTTTAATGGAGCACGTCAAAGCATAGCGGCATCTTTTTTTGGTATTTCTTTTTATTTTTTAGTAAAACGAAATTTGAAATATTACCTTTTTTGGATACTTGTTGGGGCATTTTTTCACAAAACCATTTTAATAATGATTCCTTTTTATTTTATTCTGAAAAATGAATTTTCGATAAAGAAATTATTTTATTATTCTATTTTATCTTTTGTAGCCTTAACATTTTTAAGTAGATTTTTGCTACTTTTTGATGAAGCAACCATAGACAGGTATTCTGTATATGAGGATAGAGGTGCTCAAGGAGGATTGTTGTTGAGTTTGTTTTTTATTGTAATGACATTTGTTTTAATTCGTTTTAGGAAGTATATCAAAACTGAAAACTTAGCCTATTTTAATATTTATTTGAATACCTGCGTTTTTAGTTCTATTATCTATATGGTAGTTAGTTTAACAGGTTCTGATGTAAACTTTTTACGAATGTCTTTGTATTTTTCATTCGGTTATATCTTAATCTGGCCTTTTATACTTAACGATGTGCCCATGTTTAATCGTCTTTTGCCTAGAGTCGCTTTTATAGGTATACATTTAGTTTTTTTTGGTATTTATTTATCCAAAATGTCCAATTTAGTTCCGTATGAGTTCAATCCAAATTTATTCCCATAATGAAAATAACAATAGCAATTCCATTTTATAATGCCGAAGAATATTTGCCAGATGCAATACGCTCTGTATTTGCTCAAACTTTTCAAGATTGGGAATTATTACTAATAGATGATGGTTCTACAGATAGTTCTCTTGCTATTGCAAAGTCAGTAGATGATGAGAGAGTGAGAGTAATTTCAGATGGGAAAAATAAAAAATTAGCAGCTCGATTGAATGAAGTTACACAATGGGCAAAACATGATTATATAGTACGAATGGATGCTGATGATTTAATGATGCCAAACAGAATTGAAAAACAATTGGAATTATTCTCTAAAAACGATGTCGATATTGTTACAACAGGAGTGTATTCTGTTTTAAATAATTTAGAAATCGTTGGTGTGAGAGGTGTTAACTATAAATCGGTTACTTTTCAAGATATTTTGACTCGAAAAGTAGGAATTACGCATGCTGCACTTATTGCTAAAAAATCATGGTATGAAAGAAATAAATATGATGAAAGCTTAAGTATTGCTCAAGATTTAGATTTATGGTTGCGTACTTCCAAAAAAAACGATTTAAAGGTTATCTCTATAGAAGAACCTTTGTATATCTACAGGGAAGAAAATAATGTAACTAGAAGAAAACTTATCAGAGCTTACAAAAATGAAAGGAATATGATTCGTAAATACGGAGAAAATCGTTTTCATATTTTACTTGCCAAGTCTTATTTTAAATCATTAGTCGTTTATCTTTTAGATGGAATGGGAAAAATAGATCTGCTACAAAAAAATAGAGGTAAAGGGGTAGTTTCAGAAGAATATATTTCTAAATTTAAAGAAGCAATTACAATTATTAAAAACACAAAAGTTAAGGGTTTAAATGCGTAAAAAAAAGTTATTTATCATTACAACAATCCCTTTGTCTTTAATTTTTTTTAAAGGCCAACTTGCTTTGCTTAAAGAAGAATTTGATGTTACTTTAATTTCATCTCCTGAAGATAGACTTTATCAAACAGCTAAACAATATAATGTTGCTTGTAAAGGAATCGTAATGAAAAGAGAAATTGCATTAGTAAACGATTTTCTTAGCTTGTTGCGATTAATTGGATATTTCATAATGAAAAGACCAGATATAGTTCATGGAAACACTCCAAAAGGTAGCTTTTTATCTATGATTGCAGCTTGGATTTGTAGAGTGCCAACACGAATCTATTATGTTCATGGATTGCGTTATCAAGGAGTAGCAGGTTTTAAGAGGAAATTACTAATGGCTATGGAAAGAGTTTCTTGTAAATTAGCAACTTCGGTTTATGCTGTGAGTCATGGAGTAAAAGAGGTTATGCAGGATGATAAGATAACAAAAAAAGAAATTCAAATTATCTGGAATGGAAGTATAAATGGAATTGATGGCGTTTTTTTTAATTCGCAAATCGTTGATTCTAATAATTTTAAAAAACAATACGGTATAGCTGAAGATGATTTTGTTTTTGGTTTTATTGGCAGAGTGGTCAAGGATAAAGGAATTAACGAATTAGTATCTGCTTTTAAAACTATTTCTAATGATTATAACAATGTTAAATTAATTATTGCAGGAAATTTTGAAGAAACCTTAGACCCTTTGTTACCTGAAATTAAAAATGAAATACATGCTAATCCTAATATTATTCTTGTAGGTTTTCAAATGGATATTAGACCTTTTTATAAAATGATGGATCTTTTTGTTTTTCCTTCTTATCGAGAAGGTTTTGGGATATCTTTAATGGAAGCTGCAGCCATGAATGTTCCTTCAATTTCATCTGATATTATTGGATGTAATGAAATTATTATTGATGGTATTAATGGTTTTTTGATTCCCTCTAAAAATGAAAAAATACTTTATGAAACTATGTTGTATTGTTTCCAAAATAAAAATATAGTCGAAAAGATGGCTAGTACCACGAGAAGCATAATTTTATCGAAATTTGAGCAAAAACAATTGTGGGATAAAACCATTGCTTCATATAAAGAAACAAGTAATTACTATGTATAAGAGCTTTTTCAAAAGGATGATAGATTTCAGTTTTTCATTATTAGGATTTCTGTTGTTACTTCCTGTATTTGTTTTAGTTACCGTAGGTTTGTATATTGCCAATCAAGGCAAACCTTTCTTTTTTCAAATGCGCCCAGGAAAAAAGGAAAAAATATTTAAGATTATTAAATTCAAAACAATGAATGATAGAAAGGATGCTAACGGAAATTTATTAGCTGATGAGGAAAGGCTGACTAAAATTGGCGCATTCGTTAGAAAAACTTCGCTAGATGAAATACCTCAATTACTTAATGTAATTAAAGGAGATATGAGTTTAATTGGCCCTAGACCTTTACTCGTTCAATATTTACCGTTGTATAATGATTTTCAAAAACAAAGACATTCAATTCGACCTGGTATTACGGGTTGGGCACAAATTAATGGTCGAAATGCCATCAGCTGGAATCAAAAATTTGAATATGATGTTTGGTATGTTAAAAATTATAATTTTTTACTCGATTTAAAAATAGTATTTTTAACAATAAAAAAAGTCTTTGTACGAGAGGGAATTTCTCAGCAAGGTGCAGCTACAATGGAAGTTTTTAAAGGTAATTTATAAGTAATGGAGTCAAACTATTATATTTTTGGAGCAAGTGGGCATGCTAAAGTGGTTCTAGATATATTGTTATCAAATGATAATTCAGTTTCTTCCATAGTAGATGATAATCCAAAGGTAGATTTTCTTTTGTCGATACCAGTTGTTAAAACAAGTGTTTTCAAAGTAAACAATTCTAGTAAATTTATTATTGCTATTGGTGATAATTGGGTTAGAAAAGAAATTGTAGAAAGACATCATTTTAATTATCTCACAGCAATTCATCAAAAAGCCATAATTTCTTCATTTGCTTTAATTGGAGAAGGTAGTGTAGTGATGCCACAAGTAGTTGTTAATGCAGCTGCAACTATTGGTAAACATTGTATTTTAAATTCTGGGAGTATTGTGGAACACGATTGTGTGCTGTCTGATTATGTTCATATTTCTCCAAATGCTTCCTTGGCAGGAAACGTGTCTGTAGGTGAGGGAACTCAAATTGGTATAGGTGCGTCTGTCATTCAAGGAATAACTATTGGGAAATGGGCAACCATTGGAGCTGGAGCAGTTATTATTGAGGATGTTCCCGATTTTGCTGTAGTTGTGGGCAATCCAGGAAGAGTAATTAAAATGAATTTAAAATGACAGTCAAGCGGCTCTTTGATGTTGTTTTTTCTTTTCTAGCATTAGTGCTATTTTTTTGGATACTTTTCCTTGGAATTGTAATTGCTTCGATTGATACTAAATCTTTTGGATTGTTTTTGCAAAAAAGAATAGGTCAGTATGGGAAACCTTTTTTGATTTACAAGATAAAATCAGTTCATGATTCAACTAAAAGAATTTCTGTATATGGACATTTTTTAAGAAAATCAAAATTAGATGAGTTGCCACAATTGGTTAATATTCTTTTTGGACAGATGAGCTTTGTTGGGCCAAGACCTGATATACCTGGATATTATGATCAATTAGAAGGGGAAGCAAAAAAAATTTTAGAATTAAAACCAGGTTTAACGTCGGAAGCGTCTATTAAATATGCTAATGAAGAAGCTATTTTAAGTCTGCAAGAAAATCCCCTATTGTATAATGATACCGTTTTGTTTCCCGATAAGGTAAAAATGAATTTAGAATACTATTATAAGCGAAGTATTTTAGTAGATTTGCATATAATTTTTAAAACCGTTTTTAAAGGATGAATCCAGAAAAAATTTGGTTGTCTTCTCCTCACATGGGTGGCAATGAGCAACACTATATTGAACAAGCATTTAAAGAAAATTGGATTGCACCTTTAGGACCAAATGTAACAGGTTTTGAAGAAGATTTACAAGGCTATTTAGGAAATAATTCACATGTTTCTGCATTAAGTTCAGGTACGGCTGCTCTACATTTGGGATTGATACAATTAGGTGTAGTTGCTGGTGATGAAGTCATTTGTCAAACATTTACTTTTTCTGCTTCGGCTAACCCTATCGTTTATTTGGGTGCCACACCTGTTTTTGTAGACAGTGAAGAAGATACTTGGAATATTTGTCCCAAAGCTTTAGAAAAAGCTATTTTGGATCGTATTGAAAATGGTAAAAAACCAAAAGCAATAATCGCTGTGCATTTATATGGGATGCCTTTTAGAGTTGATGCAATTATTGCAATTGCTAAAAAATATGATATTCCTGTTCTAGAAGATAGTGCTGAAGCCTTAGGAAGTACTTATAAAAAACAAAAGTGCGGTACTTTTGGAACCATTTCTGTTTTATCTTTTAATGGAAATAAAATTATTACTACTTCTGGTGGAGGTGCTTTGGTTACCAAAGATGAAAAAGTAAAACAAAATACTGTTTTTTTAGCTACTCAGGCTAGAGATCAGGCACCACATTATCAGCATTCTCAAATTGGTTACAATTATAGAATGAGTAATATTTGTGCAGGTATAGGTAGAGGGCAAATGGAAGTTTTAGAAGCACACGTTGCAAAAAGAAGGGAAATGCATCATTTTTACAAACATCTTTTCGAATCTATTTCTGATGTTGTCCTTTTTAAAGAACCTAATTCCGACTTTTATTCCAATCATTGGTTGAGTGCAATTTTGTTACCAGATTATACCAAAAGAGAAGCATTACGATTAGCATTTGAAAAAGAGAATATAGAAACAAGACCATTGTGGAAACCGATGCATTTACAGCCTGTCTTTAAGGAAAGTCCTTATTACGGAAATAACATTGCTGAAAGCTTATTTGAAAGAGGTCTTTGCCTTCCTTCTGGATCTAACTTAACGACATTAGATAAAGAAAGAATAACAGCAGTAGTAAGGAGTTTTTTTTAGTACTTTTGCAATAATTTAAGAGGAGCAAATGATAAAGTTGAATGAGCGGTTGTTTTCTATTGGCTATCTACCAAGGTGGATTATTTTTTGTATCGATATAATTATTCTATCTTTTGCAAATTTACTTACACATCTTATAGTAATTAGTTTAACATTAGGGTTTTATAAAACAATCACATTGGTTGAACAATACCTTTTAATTTTACTAGTTAATATTCTTTTCTTTAGAGTTTTTAAAACTTTTTCAGGAATCATTCGGCATTCTACTTTTATTGATGCTGTAAAAATATTTTTTGCAAGTTTTTGCTCTTTTCTTGTTTTAAGTATTATCAATTACGGTTGCTATTTTATTGCGCATAAAAAAATATTCCTCTTTCCAGCGTTAATTATAAGTTTTGTACTTTCTTTTACTTTTTTATTCTTTTTTAGAATTATTGTAAAATTTGTTTTTGAGATTACAACAACCGATTCAAAAACACTAATACGAACGGTGGTTTATGGTTCAGATGCCAATGCTATTGCTATTGCGAATGCTGTGAAATCAGAAATACCAGCACGATTTAAAATTGTAGCTTTTTTAGATAAATCAAGACATAATAAATCAAAAAGTATCTTAGGATTACCTATTTTATACAAGAATAAAAAAGCCTCAGTATTACTTCGTTCTATAGGTGCAAAAACATTAATTCTTGCAGAAAAATCCCTAACTAAAGAGCAAAAAATTCAAATTGTTGATGATTGTTTGGAAAACAATATTAAAGTATATGTTGTACCTATTATTACCGATTGGGAAAACGAGAGAGAGATTTCTAAAAAAATTAAAAATTTTGAAATTCAAGATTTATTAGAACGAAAACCAATCATTTTAGATAATAAATTAATCTCAAAACAAATTTCTAATAAAGTCGTTCTTATAACGGGCGCTGCAGGTTCGATTGGGAGTGAAATTGTTTGGCAAGTTTTAGAATTTAATCCTCAAAAGATTATCATTTTTGATCAGGCTGAGTCTCCTTTACATAAATTAGCTATTGAGATTTCAAAGTTTGAAAAGGATACGAAAATTGTTCCCATTATTGGAGATATACGTAATAAAGAAGTATTAAAGCGTGTGTTTGAAAAATATAAGCCCACAATGGTGTATCATGCAGCAGCTTATAAACACGTTCCTTTAATGGAGGAAAATCCTTGTGAGGCTGTTTTTACCAATATTTTGGGAACCAAGAATTTGGCCGATTTATCTTTAGAGAACGGTGTTAAAAAATTTGTTATGGTTTCCACTGATAAAGCAGTTAATCCAAGTAACGTAATGGGAGCCAGTAAGAGAATTGCAGAAAAATATGTGCAATCCTTATATTTTAAATACAAAAACGACGAGCATAAAATTACTAAATTTATTACCACACGATTTGGTAATGTACTAGGTTCCAATGGATCTGTTGTGCCTCTTTTTTCCGAGCAAATTCGAAAAGGTGGACCAATTACGATTACACACCCTAAGATTATTCGTTATTTTATGACAATTCCTGAAGCATGTCAACTTGTATTAGAAGCTGGTTCCATGGGTAAAGGTGGAGAAATATTTATATTTGATATGGGCAAACCAGTCAAAATTATTGATTTGGCTAAGAAGATGATTCAATTAGCTGGTTATGAACCTTATAAAGATATTGATATTCAAATTGTAGGTTTGCGACCAGGTGAGAAATTGTATGAAGAATTGTTAAATGATACCTCTAAAACATTGCCAACTCATCATGATAAAATTATGATTTCTCAAGAAATGGATGAAAATTACAACGATAATATTTTAAAAATTTCGCAATTAATTGATAAAACCCATAAAGCAACAGACATGGAAATTGTTTGTGAAATGAAGAAAATAATACCTGAATTTAAAAGTATGAATTCAATTTATGAACAATTAGACAATTAAATTTATCTCATTTATATTTGCAAAAAGAAAATTAATGAAAAAAATAAAAATATTCTATTTTACTATTGCCTTCTTTTGTTTGGTTTCTTGTGCTTCTAAAAAAGATTTGGTTTATTTACAAAATAATAAAGAAAATCAAGAGGCCTCTAGTTATGAGCCTTACTTGCAAAAAGATGATGTGCTTTTAATTTTAGTTACTTCTGAAAATCCTGAAATAGCAGCACCCTATAATTTAAAGTCTGTTATAGTAGATAATAATACGCAAGATGCTACTGCTAATACAAAATTACAAACGTATATTATTGATTCTAATGGGAACATTGAATTTCCTATTTTAGGGACGATACATTTGGCTGGTTTAACAAAATCAGACGCGGTTGCTAGAGTAAAAGAAGCTTTAAAAGAACATGTAACCGATGCTGTTGTTAATATTAGAATATTAAATTTTAAAATTTCTGTTCTTGGTGAAGTTACACATCCAGGAAGTTATACAGTTAAAAGTGAAAGAATTACTTTATTAGAAGCGTTAAGTCTTGCAGGAGATTTAACTATTTATGGGAAAAGAAATAACATTTTGTTAATTCGAGAACAAAATGGTACTAAAATAATGGAACGAATCGATATTACCAAAACCGATTTTATAGATTCACCTTATTATTATTTGTCTCAAAATGATGTTCTCTATGTGGAGCCTAATAAAACAAGAATTAATTCTTCATCCATTGGTCCAAATATTACTGTAGGTATATCTGCTTTATCGCTAATCGTAACTATTATCGCTTTAACCACTAGATAAAATGCAAAATTTACATTCGACAGAACATCAACATACACAAAGCAATTTTAATATTAAAGAAGAAGTTGTAAAATATCTGAAGCATTGGAAATGGTTTGTTTTGGGAATATTTATTGCTTTACTAGCTGCATTTCTTTATTTAAGATATACAGTGGCTAATTATAAAGCCGTTGCTACTATTTTAGTGAAGGATGATCGTAAAGGAACTATGGCCTCAGAATTGTCTGCATTTTCTGATTTGGGTTTAATGACAAATGTGAAAAGTAATGTGGATAATGAAATTGAAGTTATCAAGTCTAGAACGCTTATAGAATCTGCAGTAAGAGAGTTAGAGTTGAATGTTGCTTATTTTTCTCAAGGTAGAGTAAAATGGGAAGAATTATATAAAAAGTCTCCTATCAAATTAATTTTATCAAAGTATAGTGATGCATACGCTTCTAAAGGTCATTTTTACCGAATAGAAAAAGCAACTACAACAACATTTACTATTTATGATAGCAACGATCAAAAAATTGGTACTTTTAAATACGGAGAAAAATTTAAAATTGGGGAAGAAGTATTTATAGTTTTAGTAAACAAACCCGAATTTGTTACCTTAAATTATAATATTGGGGTACAATATTTACCTGTTTCTCAACTAGCTGAAAGCTTTAAAAATAGACTGACGGTTGCAGCTTTAAGCAAAAATACGAGTGTTATAGAATTGAGTATTGTTGATCCGGTTCCAGGAAAAGCAGAAGATTTTTTGAATACTGTTATCGCTAACTACAATAAGGATGCTATACAAGATAAAAAATACATCTCTGAAAATACGTCTAAGTTTATTGAACAGCGATTGAGTATTATTTCAGAAGAATTACAAGATGTTGAAAAAGATAAAGAAGTATTTAAAAAAAATAATGGTATCACTGATGTTGTTTCTGAAGCGGGACTTTATCTTGAAAATGCAAGTGATTTTGAGCGAATGCAAGTTGAAAATGCTACACAATTACGTGTGGTAGAAACCATGATGAATTATGTAAACTCATCGGATACAAATGAACTCATACCTGTAAATATTATTGGTCAAGATCAAGGAGCGAGCCAATTAATTTCTGAGTATAATGAACTTGTTCTACAAAAAAATAGGTTGTTAAAAACTGCTGGTTCAAAAAATACTTTGGTGCAAAATTTAGATGCAAAAATTAATGCATTAAAAGGGAGTGTGAGTTCTAGCTTAAGTCAATTAAAATCTTCTTTGCAAATTAAAAGAAACGATTTAAATAGACAGAATGCAATTATTAGTGGTAAAATTTCTCAAATTCCTACTCAAGAGCGAAATTCAAGAGATATCGATAGAAAACAAAATATCAAAGAATCTTTGTATTTGTATTTATTGCAAAAAAGAGAAGAAACGGCTATTTCATTAGCTGTAACGGCTCCAAATGCAAAAGTTATTGATGCGGCTAAAGCTTCAAAAAGTCCTGTTTCTCCCAATCGTAGGATGATTTATTTAGCAGCTTTGCTTTTAGGAGGATTAATTCCATTTGGTATTTTATATTTAATCGATTTATTTGATACCAAAATCAAATCTAGATATGATTTAGAGAAAAACACTACAATTCCGTTTTTAGGTGAAATTCCAAAATTAGAAAGTGGACAATTAATAATAGACAGTACAAGTAGAACCAGCACAGCAGAAGCAATTCGTATTATTAGAACCAATCTAGAATTTTTGTTAACTAATGTAAATGAAGATGAAGCAAAAGTTGTGTTTTTAACTTCTACCTATCCAAAAGAAGGGAAAACCTTTATTTCTGTGAATTTAGCATCTACTATAGCGTTGTCAGAAAAGAAAGTTTTACTTGTGGGTTTAGATATTCGTAATCCAAAATTAGATGAGTATTTAAAATTAGAATCGAGAGGTGTTACCAATTATCTTTCCTCAAAAGATGAGAAACCTATTCAAAACTATATTACTTCGGTAGAAGGGTTTAAAAATTTAAATGTGTTGCCAGCAGGAATTATTCCTCCTAATCCTGCCGAATTATTAATGAGTAAAAAGATTGGGGAGTTATTTGCAACGCTTAAAAAAGAATATGATTATATCATTGTCGATACAGCTCCAGTAAGTTTAGTTACAGATACCTTGTTAATTGCTAAATACGCGGATGCTTTTATTTATGTTACTAGAGCAAATTTCTTAGATAAAAGAATGTTAGAGTTGCCGGAACGCTTATACAACGAGAAAAAACTTCCTAATATGTCAATTCTTATTAATGATACCGAAATTAATACCGGTTATGGTTACGGTTATGGTTATGGTTACGGACAAACGGAAGAGAAAAAACCGTGGTATAGTTTTCTGCCTTTTTTAAAGAAATAAAATCAATTATTTAAAAAAAGAATTTTTTTGTATAGCACTTTCTAGTTTATCGAGAGATTTAATAACTATTTTATCTTTGAAAGAGTAGATATGGTTTTTATGATGAATGTCAGAACCCACAAAATCAATAGAATTACTAGAAAGAAGTTTTTCAGCAACTGTACTCACTTCTTTTCCATAATAACCTACAGTAGAAAGTAAGTTCATTTGAAACAAGCAACCTGCTTTTTTTAGTTTATCGTATTGATTTATATTTGAATGATAAAAAGTGTAGCGTTCAGGATGGGCTAAAACGGGCTGATAACCTTTTAATTGCAATTCAAAAAGAATTTCAAAAAGTTGAATGGGAGCATTTAGATAGGACATTTCAACCAAGACATAATTATCTTTTAAAGTTAATAGCGCTTCATTCTGAAAACGTTTCATAAAGTTGTCGTCCATAAAATATTCAGAAGCACTATGTAATTCAAGTCGATTACTTTCTGCAGTTAATTCTTTTTCCACTTTCGCTTGGGCATTTTGAATGGTAGTTTTAGTGTTTTCCCAAACGGAACTCATAGTGTGTGGAGTTGCAATCACTTTTTTAAAGCCAAATTCAATCATTTGTTTCATTAAAAATTCAGAATCTTCAATGGTTTTAGCACCATCATCAATACCAGGTAAAATATGAGAGTGAATGTCTACATAGTCTTCGGGTATAAATTCATACAGTTTTGGCTTCGCTTTGAAAAAGGATAACATTTTTATTTTTTTTACAAAAGTAATGTTATTCTTTAAATCATGAACTTTCGATTTGAGTTTAAGAACTAAAATTGTTTGTTACCTATCTAAAATAGCTTATTTTTGACAGCTTATATGAAATAATTAAAGTCTTAAAAAGATTTTTAAAGAACTTTTATTTAAATTTAACAATGAACAAAGTATTTATAATTGCTGAAATAGCTCAAGCACATGATGGAAGTTTAGGTATTGCACATAGCTATATAGATGCTTTAGCAAAAACAGGAGTTGATGCTATTAAATTTCAAACGCATATTGCAGAAGCCGAAAGTAGTATGTTTGAGCCTTTTAGAGTTAACTTTAGCTATGAAGATAAAAGTAGATATGAATATTGGAGTCGTATGGAATTTACTTTGGAACAATGGAAAGGACTAAAACAGCATTGTGATGAAGTCGGTTTAGAGTTTATATCCTCTCCATTTAGTTGTACAGCTGTTGATTTGTTAGAAGAGGTTGGTGTTAAAAGATATAAAATTGGTTCGGGAGAATTAAATAATTATTTAATGTTGCAGAAAATTGCTCAAACAGGTAAGCCAATAATTTTATCTTCTGGAATGAGTGATTATGAAGAATTAAAGCAAACCATCCAATTTCTAAAGCCATTTAAAAATGAATTAAGTTTACTGCAATGCACAACAGCATATCCAACAAAAGCAGAAGAATGGGGTCTAAATGAAATTCATAAATTAAAAGAAAAATTTAATATACCAATTGGGTTTTCAGATCATTCTGCTAGTATCGTAGCACCATTAGCAGCCACCGCTATGGGAGCTTCCATTTTAGAATTTCATGTGGTTTTTCATAAAGATTTATTTGGACCGGATGCAAAAGCTTCCGTTACCATAGAAGAAACAAAAGAACTAGTAAAAGGAGTGAGAGCTATTGAAACTTCTCTACATTCAGATTTTTCAAAAGTAGAAACGAATAAGTTTGATGATTTGAAAATTATGTTCGGTAAATCATTAAGTGTTAATAAAGATTTGAAAAAAGGAAGCATACTTACTATGACAGATTTAGAATCTAAAAAGCCAGGTAATAAAGGGATAAGTGCCAAAGATTTTCAAAGTGTTATTGGTAAAGAGTTGCTAGTAGATTTAAAGCAATGGGATTTTTTAAATAAAGAAAATATCGCTTAATATGTCGAAAAGAAAGATATGTGTTGTAGTAACAGCCAGACCAAGTTATAGTAGAATTAAAACTGCTTTACAAGCTATAAAAGATCATCCAAAATTAGAATTACAATTAGTAGTAGCGGCTTCAGCATTATTGGATAGATATGGAAGTGCTGTAAATTATATCGTAAATGATGGATTTGAAATTAGTGCAAAAGTATTTAATGTTCTTGAAGGAGAAAATTTGACTGCTGCTGCAAAAACAACAGGAATAGGGATTCTTGAACTCTCTACCGTGTTTGATAATTTGAAACCTGATATGGTGGTAACAATTGCCGATCGATTTGAAACGATGGCAACAGCTATAGCTGCATCTTATATGAATATTCCTTTAGTGCATATTCAAGGAGGTGAAGTGACTGGAAATATTGATGAAAAAGTAAGGCATGCTATAACAAAATTAGCCGATTATCATTTCGTTGCTTCTGAAGGGGCCAAACAAAGAGTTTTGAAACTAGGGGAAGAATCAGAATCTGTATTTAATACAGGTTGTCCCTCTATAGACTTGGCTAAAAATGTTTTAGAAAAACCAGAATTAAACTTTGACCCTTATCAAAAATATGGAGGTGTAGGTTCTAGTCCAGATTTATCTAACGGTTATATAGTTGTAATGCAGCATCCAGTGACAACTGAATATGCAGATAGTAGAAAACATATTAATGAAACATTACAAGCTATAAATACTATTTCAATACCTGTTTTATGGTTTTGGCCTAATGTAGACGCAGGTGCAGATGGAACTTCTACAGGAATTAGATCTTTTAGAGAAAAATTTAAACCCAACCATATTCATTTTTTTAAAAATATGGAAGGAGAGGATTTTTTAAGATTACTTGTGAATTCTAAATGTTTAATTGGCAATTCTAGTGTTGGAATAAGAGAATGTGCTTATTTAGGCGTTCCAGTGGTTAATATCGGTACTCGACAAAACAAAAGAGAAAGAGGAAATAATATTCTTGATGTTGAATATGATAGTAGTGCAATAGAAAAAGCAATACTACATTGGTTACATAATCCAAAACCAAATTTATCTACTGTTTACGGTGGAGGTGATGCTGGTGTTCAAATTGCAAACTTATTAGCTGAAAGTCCACTTAGATTCCATAAAACCATAACTTACTAATGAAAATATTAGGAATTATACCCGCTAGAGGAGGAAGTAAAGGCGTTCCCAAAAAAAACAGTAAGTTACTGCATAATAAACCACTTATTCAATACACTTATGAAGCTGCGATAAATTCAACTTTGTTATCTAAAATTATAGTATCTACAGATGATGAATCGATCATTTCTATTGCTCATTCAATAGGGTTAGAAGTGCCTTTTGTACGACCTAAAGAACTAGCATCAGATGAAGCATCTTCTATTGATGTGGTGTTACATGCAGTTGAATTTTTTGAAAAACAAAATATTTTTTTTGATGCTATTTGTCTTTTACAACCTACCTCGCCTTTTAGAGAAGATCAATTTATTGATAAGTGTATCCAAGAATTCATAAATAAAAAAACGGATTGTTTAATAAGTGTTCAGCAAGTTCCTCATGAATACAATCCTCATTGGACTTTTTTAGAAGACAAAAATGGGGCTTTAAAGATTGCAACTGGCGAGAAAGAAATTATTAAAAGGAGACAAGATTTGCCTAATGCTTATTTTAGAGATGGAAGTGTTTATATAACTAAAATAAATGTCATTAAGGAGAAAAAATCCTTTTACGGAGACTCTATAAGCTATGTTGAAAGTAATCCTGACTATTTTTGCAATATTGATACTTTGAAAGATTGGGAAATAGCAGAAAATAAGATTTCTCAATTAAGAATACAATAATATGTGCGGAATTGCGGGTATAATAGGTTCAAATTCAAATGGAATTCAACAGTTAGAAAGTATGTTGAAATCTCAAGCGCATCGTGGCCCAGATGCTACACATATTTGGAATGATGGGAATGTTTATTTGGGCCATAACAGATTGTCTATTATAGATTTAAGTAGTGAGGCTGATCAGCCAATGGTTTCTTCAAACGGCAGATATATCATCGTTTTTAATGGTGAGATTTATAATTATTTAGAATTAAAACAACAACTTCTGAGTTATACATTTAAAACTTCTTCAGATACGGAAGTTTTATTAGCTCTTTTTCAGCAAAAAGGAAAAGATATGTTGCATGATTTGAACGGAATGTTTGCATTTGTTATTTATGATAAATTGAAGGGTGAAATTTTTGCAGCTAGAGATCGGTTTGGAGTAAAACCTTTTTATTATTCATTTATTGGAGAAAATTTAGTTTTTGCTAGTGAAATAAAGACGTTATTTACGGCTGGTGTCGAAAAGGTAAAGAATAAAAAGGTATGGGCAAATTATTTAAGTTTTGGAACGTATGGCTTACCCAATGAGACTTTTTGGGAAAAAGTAAATCAGTTACCTGGAGGTCATTATTTTGAATATAGCCTTGGAGATGAAAAAATTCAACCTGTAAGATGGTATGATTTTGTTGGAAATGTTTTAAAAATGCCACAACTTGCTGAGGAAGAGTTGAAAAGAAACTACTTGCAATTATTACAAGATAGTATACGTTTGCGTTTTAGAGCTGATGTAGCTGTTGGATTTAATATTAGTGGTGGTTTAGACTCTTCTGTGCTTTTAGCTTTAGTAAATAATGAATTTCCAAATAATAACGCTATAGAAGCCTTTACTTTTTATACAAATGATTATCGTTATGATGAATTGCACTGGGTAGAATTAATGTTAGAAAAAACAAAGAAACCCTTAAATAAATGTTTGTTGCAAGTTGCTGATGTACCTCAATTAATAAAAAAGATAGCAACCTTTCAAGATGAGCCTTTTGGAGGTTTTCCAACATTAGCTTATAGCCAAATTTTTGCTACTGCACGAGAGAAAAAAGTTGTAGTGCTTTTAGACGGACAAGGTATGGATGAAGCTTGGGCCGGATATGACTATTATCAAACCAAAACGGGTTATACCATTCAAGGTACAAAAACCTCACCAGTGCGACCCGAAGTCTTGACAGAAGAATATCAAGCATATGCATCAAAAGAAGTATATGAAACTCCATTTGATAATGATTTACAAAATCTTCAATATAGAGATTTATTTTATACAAAAATTCCAAGAGCCTTACGATTTAATGATAGAATCAGTATGATGCATGGTACAGAATTAAGAGAACCTTTTCTAGATTATCGATTAGTAGAATTAGCATTCTCACAAAAGGAAGCCGTTAAAATAAAAGAAGGACAAGGAAAATGGCTTCTAAGAGAGCTCATGAAAGATTTGCTAGGAAATGAAGTTGCGCTTGCGCCTAAAAGACCTCTACAAACACCTCAACGGGAATGGATGGCATCTGATTTATTGGAATATATTACAAGTAAAATTGAAAATTTTTCAAATTCAGATTTGGTTAAAAAAGACAAAGTACTCTCTCTATGGCATGAATATCAAAATGGAAATCAAGAAAATAGTTTTTATATTTGGCAATGGATTAACTTGAATGAAATGCTGTATGAAAATTAAAAAAGCACTAGACTATAAATTAAGAATAGTATCCTTTTATTTCAAGTATATAAAATTTGGTATCTTTTTTATAATTTTTCTTTCGTTTTTAACTGGGATTCTTGAAAGTATTGGAGTAAGTATGATTTTTCCCATACTTCAAGCCGTTTTGGATACAAATAATTCCGTAAAAGAATTAAACTTTCCCATTGTTAGTGATGTACTTTCCTTCTTTAATGTTGAATATTCCATTAGAAATCTAACATTAATTTTTGTTTCATTATTTATTATCAAAGCATTTTTTAAATTTTTTACAGGATACATAAAGCTCCATTATTCTAGTAAATTTTTACTTGATATTAGAAAAAAGTTAATTAAAAAACTATCAGGACTTGATTATGCAAATTATACAAAGAGAGAAACGGGAAAATTATCTAGCACTTTTACTTTAGAAGTTGAAAACTTAGTTTCTGGGTTTATTTATTTTTCAAACTATTTGGTAACTATCTTTACAGGTCTTTCCTTTATTTTTATAATCCTTTTTATTGAATATCGTTTTGCAATAAGTATACTTTTCTTTGGTGCAATTTATTATTTGGGCTTTAAAAAATTAAATATAAAAATAAAAGATATTTCTAAAGAAATCACCTATCATAACGCGAAATTTAATAGTTTATTAATTCAATTTATCCAATCCTTTAAATATTTAAAATCGACTAATAATTTTTCAAATTTATCTACTTTTTTAAGTGATACTGTATCAAAAATTAGAAGTTTGAAAATTCAAAAAGATATTCGAACTAATTTTGTTTCGGCTATACAAGAACCAGCAGTACTCGTTTTGGTTCTTTTTATAGTTTTTATTTCTGTAAATTATATTAAAATTGAAACTTCTATTGTTTTAATGCTATTGGTTTTGTTTTATAGATCAACCAATTATTTTTTAACCTCACAATCTACATGGAATAATTTTTTAAGTCAAATTGGAAGTACAAATTCTGTAATTGATCTAGAAAATAGTTTAATTGAGAACCAAGAAATGAATAAGGGTGATTTAGAACCTCATTTCTTAAATCAAATTACAGTAAAAAATGTAAGTTTTAAATATACTCCAGAAGAGTATACGCTTCAATCTATTAATTTTACTGTTCCAATAAACAAAACAATAGCTTTTGTTGGCAAAAGCGGAACCGGAAAAAGTACTCTTGTGAATATTTTAACTGGACTTTTAAAACCTGATGAAGGAAATGTTTTTCTGGACGCAGTTGAACTTAATGCAATTGATGTAAATCGATGGAGAAATACGATTGGATATATCACACAAGAATCGGTAATTTTTAATGATACAATTTTAAATAATATTACTTCTTGGAATTATAATCCTGTGAAAGATAAAGCAAAATTGTGGGAAGTAATAAAGATGAGTCATTTAGATGAAATCATTACAACTGAAAAGGATTTGTTAAGAGAAGTAGGAGACAGAGGAGTGTCTTTATCGGGAGGTCAAAAACAAAGAATTGCTATTGCAAGAGAACTTTATAGGAATCCAAAAATTTTAATTTTAGACGAAGCAACTAGTGCTCTGGATTCTGAGACTGAGAATAATATTATTGAAAGTTTAGAACAATTAAACGGTAAAATTACTATAATTGTAATTGCACATAGATTATCAACAATAAAGAAAGCAGATGAAATTTATGTTTTGGAAAAGGGTAAAATAATTGAAAATGGAACCTACAATGAATTATTAAATAGAAATAATTCGAGAATGGCTGAATTTATAAAGATGCAAGAACTAAAATAATAAGAACTTGAATAAACCTAAAATCCTTATAGTAACTACATCGGTTTTTACTGATAGAATGCTTCAGTATTCTACTTTTTTGGAAAGATTAAAACAAGAATTCGAAGTAGAAATTTGGGCCAAATCTTTTATTTCAAATCCAGAAGATTGGAAAATGGATGATATACTAGTAAAGTCTTTTCCAAAAGTTAATCCATTGCCTCACTGGACAAGTTATATTAGAAGAGTAAATGAATATGCATGGATGAATCGATTAGATGCTAAAAGCATTAAAATCAATATAAAATATAAAGTCAAAAAAACGTTTCTGATAAAGTTTTTACTTCTTTTAGGCTATTTGTTTTCACTTTTAGGATTGCACAAATTACTTGAAAATTTGGTTTTTAAATTGGTTTCTGTAAATAATAGAAATAAGAAAATAAACCAAGATTTAAAGCAATCATTGCCTGATTATTTGCTGGTTTTTAATCCATTTTGGGTGGAAGAACCCATTGTAGCATTAGAAGCAAAAAAAAATAATATTCCTATTATAAGTATAATTCCTTCATGGGATAATGTTACTACAAAATCTAGAATGGTTTATAAGTCAGATTATTACGGACTGTGGTCTTCGGTAAGAATAAAAGAATTATTTACTTATTATCCTTACACAAAAAAAGCAAAAACATTTGTTTTTGGTACACCTCAATATGATATTTTTTCAAATGCGCATTTTTTACAAAAAAAAGAAGTTTTTTTGGACCAATATCATTTAAATGATTCGTTACCTATTTTGCTTTATACTTTAGGTTCGCCTTTATTTATAACTACAGAAATAGATGTTTGTCTTCAATTTTGTAAATTAGCATTGCAAGAAGGAATTTTAGAAAAATATCAAATTTTAATTCGACCTCATCCTATAAAAGATTTTTCAGAATATATACCAAAATTTAAACATATTGATACAAG
This sequence comes from Flavobacterium profundi, assembly GCF_006491645.1. Taxonomy (GTDB): domain Bacteria; phylum Bacteroidota; class Bacteroidia; order Flavobacteriales; family Flavobacteriaceae; genus Flavobacterium; species Flavobacterium profundi. Next base: position 169,429 of record NZ_VDCZ01000001.1, on the reverse strand, counting down.
AATCAAAATACAAAGTGAAGTGCAAACTTCAAAAACAGAGAAAAATCGTTTTATGAATAAAGCCATGTTGGAAAATTGGGTAAGTACTTTTTATTATTCTGATATTGTAATTGCTACCAGTTCTACAACATTATTAGACGCAAGTATGTTTAACAAACCACATATTAATATCACTGAAAATCTGACGGAAGACAAACAATATGATGATTTTTTAAAAGATGTTAGTTATAAATTTATTCACCTTAAAAATTTAAACGACCAAAAATTATTAAATAATATTACGAATTGGGAGATGTTTTTTAATCAATTGCATCAGTATATAAATGATAAAAATAGCATTCAAAATAAAAGTAAAGAAATTGTGATCGCACTAGCCGAACAAAAAAATGAGGGTAAATATGGAGCCTTTTTTGCAAATCAATTAATTAAAATAGTAAAAAATAATGCTTAATAATAAATCAATATTAATTACAGGAGGAACTGGATCTTTAGGGAAAGCGCTTACTAAAACAATTTTGGAGAAATGGCCAGATGTAAAAAGACTAGTTATTTATTCTAGAGATGAGCAAAAGCAATATCAAATGGCTCAAGAGTTTCCAGAATCCAAATATAAAGCAATACGATATTTTATAGGAGATGTAAGAGATTTAGAAAGATTAAAAAGGGCTTTTAATGGTATTGATTATGTTATTCATGCAGCGGCAATGAAACATGTTCATATCGCTGAATACAATCCAGACGAATGTGTAAAAACAAATATTGGAGGAGCAGAAAATGTGATTAAAGCTTCTTTGTCAAGTGCTGTAACCAAAGTTGTTGCTCTTTCAACCGATAAAGCGTGTGCACCTATCAACTTATATGGGGCAACAAAATTAACTTCAGATAAACTGTTTATAGCTGCTAATAATATCAAAGGAAAACAAGATATTAAATTTTCTGTAGTTCGTTATGGAAATGTTATGGGATCTAATGGTTCCGTAATTCCTTTTTTTATGAACAAAAGAACGGAAGGGGTGTTACCCATAACTGATGAAAAAATGACTCGTTTTAATATATCACTTCAAGGTGGAGTGGATATGGTTTTACATGCTCTTGACAAGGCTTGGGGAGGAGAATTATTTGTGCCTAAACTCCCGTCATACAAGATTTTAGATGTTGCTACCGCCATAGCTCCAAATTGTAAACATGAAATAGTAGGTATTCGCCCAGGAGAAAAAATTCATGAAGAAATGATAACAGCGTCAGATTCTTTTACAACCTACGATTTAGGGGAATATTATGTAATATTACCACAACTTACCAATTGGGATTTAAATGAATATAAAAATGTTTTTAAGGCAACATTAGTGCCTCAAGGATTTAGTTATACTTCAGGAGAAAATACAGAATGGGAAACTGTAGCTTCATTACGTGCTTTAATAAAAGAACATCTTTACAGTGATTTTGAACCTAAATAATATTCCTATGATACCTTACGGGAAACAAAATATAACAGAAGAAGATATAAAAGCTGTAACGGAAGCTTTAAAAGGTGATTTTTTAACTCAAGGTCCCACTATTTTAGCTTTTGAAAAAGCATTTTCAGATTACATAGGTTGCAAATATTCTGTTGCTGTTTCAAATGGAACGGCTGCATTGCATTTAAGTGCTCTTGCTTTAGGTGTTAATGAGAATTCAAAAGTTTTAACCACCCCTTTAACTTTTGCTGCTTCTGCAAATTGCATCCGTTATTGTGGTGGCCAAATTGTGTTTTCCGATATAGATGAAGATACGTATTTAATAGATATTCCACAACTCCAAAAAGTAATAGAAAGTCACCCTAAAGGTACTTTTTCAGGTATTATTCCTGTAGATTTTGCTGGAAGAGCCGTTAACTTAGAAGCTTTAAAAGATTTGGCAGACCAACACAATCTTTGGATACTAGAAGATGCTTGTCATGCACCCGGTGGATATTTTATAGATAGTAAAGGGATTAAACAAAATTGTGGAAATGGAAAATATGCTGACTTAGCTATTTTTTCTTTTCATCCCGTGAAACATATTGCAACAGGAGAAGGAGGTATGATTACGACTAATGATGAAAAATTGTATCAAAAATTACTCACTCTAAGAACTCATGGCATAACTAGAGACAAGGAATTATTTGAAAACACAGTTGATTTTGCAAACGGAACGGAAAAAAATCAAGGAGACTATCCAGGATGGTATATGGAGATGAAGGAGTTAGGTTATAATTATCGATTTACCGATTTTCAAGCAGCTTTAGGAATCAGTCAATTAAAAAGAGCAAATCAAGGTATTGAAAGAAGAACTGCAATTGCTGTAAAGTATTATGAAAGTTTTATAGGTGAAGATTTCATAAAAAACCAGTCTGGAGTTGTAGAAGGACACGCGTATCATTTATATGTTATTAAAGTAAAAGATAGACTAGGTCTCTATAATTATCTAAGAGAACAGAATATCTTCGCTCAAATTCATTATATACCTTGCCATTTGATGCCTTACTATAAACAATTAGGGTGGAAAACGGGTGATTTACCTGTTGCTGAAGCGTACTATAAAGATTGTATCAGTTTACCAATGTACCCCACTTTAACTGAAGAAGAGCAAGATTTTGTAATTAGAATGATTAAAGAATATTATGTCTAATATAGCTATTATACCTGCGAGAGGTGGCAGCAAAAGAATACCAAGAAAAAATTGTAAATTTTTTTTAGGAAAGCCAATAATTGCTTATTCCATCGAGGCAGCATTACAAAGCAATTTATTTGATGAGGTTATGGTTTCTACTGATGATACTGAAATTGCTGAAATTGCAACTCAATATGGTGCAAGTGTGCCCTTCTTCAGGAGTCCTAAAAATAGTGATGATTTTGCTACAACGTATGATGTTATTGAAGAGGTTTTAAATAATTATGCAAAAAAAGAAATGACATTCGAATACGCCTGTTGTCTTTACGCTTGTGCGCCATTAATTCAAATTTCAGATATAAAAAGAGCTTTTGAAAAATTAAAAGAGGAGACTCGGGATTCTGTTTTTCCTGTTGTTCCTTTTTCGTTTCCAATACAAAGAGCGTTACACTTTATAAATGAAAAAATCGAATTTGTAAATCATGAGTTTGCATTAACACGTTCACAAGATTTGGAACCCACCTATCACGATGTAGGGCAGTTTTATTTCATGAATGCCAAGACAGTTTTAGACAAAAAAGCAGTGTTAACCAATAACTCAAGTAGTATAATTTTAGAAGAAACTATGGTACAAGATATAGATAATGAAACAGATTGGAAGCTAGCAGAATTAAAGTACCAATTATTTAAAGGAAATGAGAAAATATAAATGCATATCCCAATCGGTTTTTTCTACTGAAAATTTTCATATCGAACCTATACGAGATAGTGATAAGTATGAAATTATGACTATTAGAAATGAACAATTGTATCATTTAAGACAAGAAAAATTATTAACCTTAGAAGATCAAGATACTTATTTCAATACGGTAGTTAAGAATTTGTTTGAAGTCAATTTTCCATCTCAAATTTTATTTTCTTTTTTTAAAAATAATCTGTTTATTGGATATGGTGGATTAGTTCATATCAATTGGAAAGATAAAAATGCTGAAATTTCATTTGTGATGAAAACGGAATTGGAAAAAGAATTTCTTAAAGAGAATTGGTCCTCTTTTCTAAAACTAATAGAAAATGTTGCTTTTCAAGAATTAGATCTGCATAAAGTTTCCACTTATGCATTTGATGTAAGACCTCATTTATATGAAATATTTGAACAAAATGGATATAAGAAAGAAGCGGTTTTAAAAGAACACGTTATTATTGAAAGTCAGTATATTGATGTTGTTATCCATGCTAAATTGAATGTAAAAAAATAGAATTATGAAGAATCAATATAAAAGTGAAAGGTTGTACTTAAAGGAAATTGAAATTGATAACATAAATGATACCGTTATGGCTTGGTTTGATGATGAAGAGTTGATGCAATTTTATTCTAATTCTAAAAATAAAATTACGAAAGAGAGGCTTTTGCAATCCATTGAAGAAGGAAAGCAAAAAGGGAATTTGTTTACTTTTGGAATATTTGTACATGAAAATAACGAACTAATAGGAACTTTAAAGCTAGGGCCTATTAATTTTGTTCATAAAACTTCTGATTTAGTAGCGTTGATAGGAAATAGAAATTTTCTAGGGAAAGGTTTAGCAGTCGAAGCAATTAAATTAGGGAATGAATTGGCTTTTCAGGAGTTTGATATTAGAAAATTATATGGTGGGATGTATGTGTCTAATGTAGCCTCAATAAAAGCGTATCATAGAGCAGGATGGGTTATTGAAGGCAGATTAAAAGGATTTTACATGGTTGAAGGAAAGAATGAGGATAGAATTCTCGTGGGATGTTATAATCCAAAATATTTTACTGAAGAAGAAATAAAAGAACTAAAAGATAATGAAAATAGATACTTTTCATATTAATGATAACAGCCCAGTTTTTATTATAGCTGAATTATCCGCAAATCATAATGGAAGTTTAGAAACAGCTATTCAGACAATCAAAGCTGCTAAGAGGGCAGGTGCAAATTGTATTAAATTACAAACGTATACTGCAGATACCATTACTTTGGATTCAGAAAAAGAAGATTTTTTAATAAAAGGTACCATTTGGGATGGAAGAAAATTATATGATTTATATAATGAGGCTTATACACCCTGGGAATGGCATGCTGAGTTATTTAAAGTAGCGAAAGAAGAAGGTTTAGTCTGTTTTTCATCTCCATTTGATAAGTCAGCAGTTGATTTTTTAGAAACGCTAGGTACTCCAGCATATAAAATTGCATCATTTGAAATTACTGATATTCCTTTAATTGAATACGTAGCTTCTAAAATGAAACCCGTCATTATTTCAACTGGTGTTGCTACTGAAGAAGATATTCAATTGGCATTAGAAGCTTGTTATAAAGTAGGAAATAAAAATATCGCATTACTTAAATGTACGTCCAGTTATCCAGCGCCTATTGAAGAAGCCAATATGTGTATGGTAAAAGATTTAGCTGAAAAATATAATGTAATTGCCGGTTTGTCCGACCATACTATGGGAAATACTGTTCCTATAGTTGCTACTGTTTTTGGTGCAAAAATTATTGAAAAACATTTTATTTTAGATAGAGCAATAGGTGGACCAGATGCTTCTTTTTCTATGGATGAAACCGAATTTTCCTCGATGGTAAAAGCGGTAAGAGAAGCAGAAAAAGCTATTGGTGTAGTGGATTATGCATTAACTGAAAAGCAAATAAAAGGAAGAGAATTTTGTAGGTCGTTATACATCACTCAAGACGTAAAAAAAGGAGCTGTTTTTACTGTGGAAAATCTTAAATCAGTGCGGCCAGGATTTGGGTTGCATCCAAAACATTATAATAAAATTCTAGGAACCAAAGCAGATAGGGACTTTGAAAAAGGGGAGCGATTTTTAACAAAGGATTTAGAATGAATTTATCTGAAAAAAAAGTACTTTTTATAACAACATATAAAGCAAGAGATTTTGAAGGGAATGCTCTAGTAGGCTATTATTTGTATAAAAATTATGCGATAGAATCTCAATTTATTCATGGCTATTCTGTGAAACAAGAGATTGAAAAACTAAAGCCGGCCGTATTAATTATGGATCATTTGGTTTGGGATCATAAAAAAGAACTTGCTGTTTGGGCAAACTCAGTTGGTGTTAGAGTTGTATTACTCTTTACAGAAGGGTATTACAAAGACATTTCTAGTTTCGACAAAATCTTTGGTCATCCAAATGCCGATAAATTAAATGTAACAAAGTACTTAGTCTGGAACAACCAAATGGTAAAGCGTGTAAAGGATTTAGATTATTCAGATGAGTTTTCTCAAAAAATGATTGTCACTGGAAGTCCAAGGTTCGATTTTTTAACCAATACCAGTTTGTCTTCATTTGGATTTAGTAAATTGGATTTTATAAAAAAATATGATTTACAAGATTATAAGGAGATTATAACCTATATGTCTACTACTCCTTATCAAGGATATAGTTTTGAAAAATTTTATTCAAGATATAAAAAGAAAGCTAATTTTTCTGATGAAATTATTCGTAATTTTTATGATGATAATCAAAATCAGTTTAGAAATCATACAACTATCATTAAAAAACTAGCAGTATCCAATCCAGAAATAGTTTTCTTTTACAAAGCACATCCTTCTGAAGCATATATTTCAAATTATGAAACAGTTTTCGAAGGAGTTAACAATATTAAATTAATTAGTAATGAGAATGTGAGACCTTTTTTGCAATATAGTAATTTAGTAATTCAGAGAAATTGTACTACAGCTTTAGAATCTTGGTTGTTAGGGAAACCAGTTGTTCAATTAGATGATGCCGATTACAATAGCAAAACTTATAAAGAACATCTTGATTATTCCTACTTAATCAATAATTTTGAAGAGTTAGATGCATTTATAAAAAGTAAAGAATATCAAAATTGGAATGTAGATAATGTGGCCACTTTTTTAGAAGGTATATTTGGCAAATTAGATGGCCTCGCATATAAAAGAGTTGCGGATGAAATTTTAATGGAACTCGAAAAATGGAATGAAATAGATCAAAGAAATCTTGAAAATAATTTACTCAAATATCGAAAAGAAGTAGACACTAGATTCATAAATAGAGTCAAAGATTTCTTAAGGCTCGATAGAAAAACCTCATTAAGACCAAAGGTTTATATTAAAAGACTTTTTAGAAAGAAAAAAAATAATAGTAACGAAGTAAATATTGAACCGAATGAAGTTCATGAATTTTACAATAAGCTTAATGATTTTGTATAAACAATGAAACCCCAAATTTTAATCATATTACCTCGAGGAGAAACCATACGAAACTTTATCTACACGGGTATTGTTAAAGATGTAATGAAATACTTCCACGTAACACTTTATGCCGTTAAGCCCAATGAGACTATTTGGAAATTATTGTCTGAAAGTTCAGATCAACTATACGAGTTAAAAACAGAAAATTTTTCTTATGGATATAAAATTTTCTTTGAAATTTTTGATTTGGCTCACAATCGGTACATGTGGTCAGAAGCTGCTAAAGTGCGATGGGAAATGAGAGATGTGGAAGCGAATTCTATTAAGAAAAAAATAATTAGAAGAATTAAGAAAAGCATTGCTATTTTATTAGCACATCGTAAAACCCTACAATGGGCTGAAAAAATTGATGCATGGCTTGCGAGTAAAGAAAAGCAAGTATTGGAATATCAGAAATTTTTATTAGAAAATAAATTTGATTTGGTTTTTAATACTTCTCACTCGCATGCGCGAATTGCATTGCCGTTAGTTTATGCCGCTAATAATTTAAATATCAAGACCACCACCTTTTTATATTCATGGGATAACCTTACTTCGCAAGGACGCGTTGTGCCGAAATATGATTTCTATTTTGCATGGAATTCAAAAATTAAAAATGATTTTCATACGATTTATCCTCATGTTAAAAAAAATCAGGTAATTGTAACAGGGACTCCTCAATTTATCAATCATTTTGATGAGGATAAATGTTTGTCTAAAAAGGAATTGTATGAAAAACTCGGGCTTAATTTAGAGGATAAATATTTTTTATATTCTTCTGGAATGAGTCATCATATGCCTTATGAACCTTATGTAGTAGAGCGAATAGCCGATATAATCTATTCAATAGATCCAGAAATAAAATTAGTAGTTAGAACCTATGCAAAAGATAAAGCTTCCGTATTTAGGGAGTTAAAAACAAGAAGAAAAGATATTCTTATTCCTGAAGTAGATTGGGAACCTAATTTTCAAACGCCTTTACTTAGTGATCAAGAATTTTTTGTGAGTCTAATGAAAAATGCTATTGCAGGAATTAATGTGGCATCAACAGTTTCTTTAGAATTATGTATGTTAAATAAGCCTGCAATCAATGTAGGATATAATCCACCCGATAAAAATATTTATCCCTATAATTACACACGTTTTTATAGTTTTGATCACTATAAACCTATCGTCGAAAGTGGTGCCGTTCAAGTAGCGATTAATGAAGCACATTTGAAGAAGTTATTGGAAAATGCGATTGAAAACCCTAAAGAGTTTGCTGTGGAGCGACAAAAACTCATAGCCGATTTTTTTGAAAATAATTTAAGTCAAAGCATAAAGGAGAATTTTGTAAGTGTAATTGCTACTATTCATAATGAAAAGTAAACGTATAGCTGTTGTTAGTCATGTTAATCCGTTTTCAAAAGGAAGTGGACAAGTAGAGCGTGTCTATAATACGCTATTAGCATTAGCTTATGAATGGGAAGAACTCACTATTTATACCTTACATGAAAATAAAAGTCATCCAAATAAGATGGAAGTTTTGTGTTCTATAAATAAAAGAATTTCAATTGTTTATGTAAAAAATAAAAAACCAAATTGGATTGTCGCTTTTTTATTTAAATTTTTACCTTATTTAGGTTACGGTAAAGAATCTAATTTTTCTATTCCGTTTTTATTTGATGGGATTGAAAAGGAATTAGCAACTCAATTTGATGTGGTGCTTTTTGAATATTGGCATTTATATAAATTAGCGAAAAGACTTAAAAATAGAGGGATATTTGTCATTTGTGATACGCATAATATTTTATTGAATTCCTTTACAGAATTTATTCGTAAAAAAAAGTGGTTACCCAAAATATACCAATCCTTTTTAATTAAAAAATATGCTCATTTGGAATTTGAAATAGCCTTAAAGGAAAATTTTAATCTTATAATTGCGATTAATAAAGAAGAGGAAAACATTCTTAAAATAAAATTTCCTAACCAAAAAATTTATTACTTTCCAATGGGAATTAAGTTCAATCCAATTGCAAGTTGGAGGAATTCAAAAGAAATTCACAACCATTATACTATTGTTTATTATGGAGGATTGAGTAGTATTCGAAATTCACATGCTGCTTTACAGGTAATTCAAGCTGTTGAAAAAATACAAGAAATTGAAATTCATATGATAATAGTAGGTTCCAATGCGCCTTCTTTTTTAAAGGATTATATTGCTAAAAAAAAGGGAATTACTTTGTTAGGGTTTGTTGAAAATTTAGAAGAGGCTTTTGAAGGTGTAGATTTAGCAGTAATTCCTTTTGAAGGCAAGTATGGTTTCAGAAGTAGATTAATAGAGTTAATGCATTATGAAATTCCTATTTTAACTACTGAAGACGCAATTTGGGGAATGGGTTTTAAAGATAAAGTAAATGTGCTTGTCTCAAGTGGTACTTGGGAGAAAGACATTAAGAAAGCACTTAAAGATGAGCGATTACGTATGCAAATCGCTAAAAACGCAAAAAATAAAATTGAAGAGGAGTTTACTTTTGAAAATACCTATTTAAAGTTTGTATCCGATTTAATACAAATAGTTAATTAAATGAGACTATTAGTTTTTTCACATAAAGAATGTTGGAAAAGTGATGCATCACCTACAAAATGGGCTACAGATGGAGGCTTTGCCATGCATATGGATTATTTGTCTAAATTGTTTGATGAAACAAGAATAATAGTTCCTCAAATTGATAGAATGCCAAAGGGAGAAGTGTTTTTTACAAATGATGCTATTACCATTTTACCTGTTAAAGTTTGGATTAAAAGAGGAATATTGAACAAGCTATTTATGCCTTTTTGGCTTTTATTTTATTTGCCAAAATTCATTTATGAGATTATGAAATGTGATGCTATTCACGCACCTATTCCAAGTAATATAGGTACAATTGGTTTTTTGCTGGCTCATTTGTTCCAAAAACCTTTGTATATTAGACACTGTGGAAACTGGTTTGTACAGCGCACAAAAGCGGAACAATTTTGGCATTGGTACATGGAAAAATTTGCTGGAGGGAGAAACGTTTTTTTAACGACAGGTGGATCAAAAGAGTCACCTTCTCAAAAAAATGAGCATATAAAGTGGATTTTTTCTAGCAGTCTTACGTTACAAGAAATAAAAATTTTTGAAGCTAAAAGAAATTGGAACTATCCTTTTCGTTGTTGTATAGTTTGTCGACAAGAAAAAGGTAAAGGGACAGAAATTGTAATCGAAGCCATCCATAAATTGAAAGAAAAAGGAATGAATTTTAAGTTCGATGTAGTTGGTGATGGTAGTTATTTGGAAACGCTAAAGCAGTATGCTATTGAAATGCAAGTAGAAGAACAAGTTCACTTTTACGGTAAATTGAATCATGAAGAAGTTTTAAAAGTTTTACAAAAAAATGATTTCTTTATTTATCCAACAGCATCAGAAGGATTTCCAAAAGTAGTTTTAGAAGCAATGAGTCAAGGGTTACTTGTAATAACCACACCGGTTTCTGTTTTGGGTCAAATGATAACAGAATCAAAATCGGGAGCCATATTAGAAGAAAGAAATGCTGAGGAAGTGATTAAAAAAATCAATGTATTACTTTCTGATCCAAATAATCTTTCTCTAATGAGTGAAAATGCAATCGCTTATTCAAAGCAATTTACTTTAGAAGCTTGGGCAAATGAAATAGGTTCCCATTTGGAAAAGTCATGGAATGTTAAATTAAATCGTGTTTAGCTCATGAGGATATTATTTTTAGCAGGAACTTTAGGAAGAGGAGGAGCGGAAAAACAATTGTTTTACTTATGTAAATTGTTGAAAGATAATTATGAAATTAAGGTAATTTGTTTAACATCGGGAGAGTTTTACGAAAATGAAATTAGAACACTAGGAATTACAGTTGAGAGTATAAAAAACACACCCAATAAGTTTTCTAAATTATACAGGATATTTAAAGTTGCCAAGAGTTTCAAACCTAATGTTATTTATGGTTTTCATTTTTATACGGGTGTGTATGTAGGGTTAATAGGAATGTTTTTAGGAGCTTTTAGTATAGGTTCCATAAGAAGTAATGGTAAAGCTGAAAAAGAAGCCAATGGAATTTTCTCTTGGCTGCATTATTTTTTCCCTAAAATCATTATTGCAAACTCAAAAAATGCGATACAGAATTGTAAAAAAATATTTTATTCAAAAGAGTTAAAATTTGTGCCTAATATAATAGATGCATCTCATTTTGAATTTAAACCTAAAAAGAGTAGTAATACCATTAATTTAATATTTATTGGAAGTTTAAAAGAAATTAAACAACCCCATTTATTTATACGTATTGTTTCACTATTGATTGCGGCAAAATATACTATTGACGCTAAAATTCTTGGTGAAGGGTATTTAATGGAAGATTTAAAAAAGCAATCGAATAATTTACCTATTCATTTTTTAGGAAATGTTGATGATGTAAGGCCTTATTTATATGAAGCGGATTATTTAATTTCAACTTCAAAATTAGAAGGTACCCCTAATGTTTTCTTGGAAGCTTTTGCAACAGGAACAAGTGTTTTAGCATTATATCATGAAGGTCTTGAGGAATGGGTTCAAAATGGAAATGTAGAAAAAATAATGAGTATAGAGGCTATGAAACTTTCGATTATTGAAAATAAAAGAAATAATCTAGAAAAGAATAGGGAATTAGTATTGAATGAGTATAGTAATGAAAATGTAATAAAGAAGATTGCAGCTATTCTCCAATCTTCAATAAAATAAAAACCGTATTATGTTTTTTAACTCCATAACATTTGCCATTTTTCTTCCAATTGTTTTTTTGTTGTATTGGTTTGTATTTAATCAATCCAAAAAAAGTCAGAACACAATATTAATTTTAGCCAGTTATTATTTTTATTCGTGTTGGGATTGGCGCTTCTTATTTTTATTAATTTTTTCTACTATTTTGGATTATACTAGTGGTATAATGATGGGTAAATATGAATCGAAAACCAAAAGAAAATTTTGGCTATGGTTAACTATAAGTATAAATTTAGGGTTTTTAGGGGTTTTTAAATATTATGATTTTTTTGCTTCTTCTTTTGCTGAATTCGTTCAAGGTTTTGGTTTGGAAGTACAACCTTATTTATTGCAATTAGTGCTACCTGTAGGAATCTCTTTTTATACTTTTCATGGATTGTCTTACGTAATTGATATTTACTACAAAAGGATACAACCAGAAAAAAACTTTATTGATTATTCGCTCTTCGTGTGTTATTTTCCGCTATTAGTAGCTGGACCTATTGAAAGAGCGACTCATTTATTACCACAAGTGAAAATAAAACGTTTTTTTCAGTATGAACAAGGAATTCAAGGAATTAAATTAATCCTATTTGGATTGTTTAAAAAAGTGGTAGTTGCTGATAATTGTGCATTTTTTGTAAATCAATTGTTTGAAAATCATACTAATTTTACAGCTGTTGAATTATGGATTGGAAGTTTTTTATTTGCTTTCCAAATTTATGGTGATTTTAGTGGCTATTCTGATATAGCAATTGGAACTTCTAAATTATTTGGGATTGAATTATTGAAAAATTTTAATTTTCCCTATTTTGCCAAAGATATTGCCGACTTTTGGAGAAGATGGCATATTTCTTTGTCCTCATGGTTTAGAGATTATTTATATATTCCTTTAGGCGGTAGTAAAGGATCTAAATGGTATCAGATTAGAAATGTGTTTGTCATTTTTCTGGTTAGCGGATTTTGGCATGGTGCTAATTGGACTTTTATTATGTGGGGAGGCTTGCACGCTTTTTTATTTATTCCACTGTTATTGGTCAATAAAAATAGAAGGAATTTATCCAATGTAGGTTATAGTTATAAAGATTTTCCAAAAATCATTCTTACGTTTTTACTAGTATCTTTAGCATGGATATTTTTTAGGGCTGATTCAGTTTCAATTGCATTTGATTATTTACATAGAATGCTTCAATTCGATTCCATTAGCATTCAGTTTTACATTAAAAACGCTAAATATATCTTATTGTCAGCAATAGTATTTGTTTCATCTTTTGCATTGCTGTTATTAGAATGGTGTTTTTTGAAAAAATATAATGGAGAAATCGTTTTGTCTAAAGGAATGCTTTTTTTACTAGTGGCAATGCTTTTATTTATGGGGGTTTATCGCAATCAATTGTCTTTTATATATTTTCAATTTTGATATGAAACAGTTTATAAAAAAAATAGCATTTTATGTATTGATGAGTTTATTGCTTTTCAATGGTATCGCATTTCTGAGTTTGCAAATTTTAGGTAAATCGAATTTTTATAAACCTGAATTCGTTAAAAATACTGTAATTGATACTAATTTTGATTATGTTGTATTAGGATCGAGTACAGGACTCACAACTTTAGATACGAAATTGATTGATTCCATTACAAATAAAAAAGGCTTGAATATCAGTATGGATGACACCTCTTTAAATTCTCATTTTTTAATGCTACAGCATTTTAAAGCTTCAAATAAGAGTGCAAAATGTTTGGTTTTAGCAGTTACGCCTTGGGATTTAAAAAATAAGAATCCAAAATTAAATAATAATGATTATCGTTTTCTTCCTTACGTTCAGGAAGATTATGTGTTTGATTATTACAATGAGTTGGAAACAAAAACATTTAAACCCTTGTCTTTTTCCAGATATTTTCCAATTATAGGAGTGAGTTATTACAATACTGAAATTTTCTATCCATCAATTATATCTTTTTTTAATTCGAATAAAAGAAATCATTTTGACGACAAAGGTAATTTTTGTTATCCAACAAATGGAAAACCTAATAAATTAGAAATAGATGAAATAGAGGTAGTCATTAATAATCCATTTTATTTTAAAATTAAAGAGTTTTGTTCTCAAAATAATATTAAATTAAGAATTTACATTTCTCCAATATTCAAAACAAAATTAAAAATTCATGATGATAGTATAATTGATCAATCCAATTTCCTTATTGACGAGGAAATGTTTTATGATAATATTCATGTTAATCAAATTGGAAGGCGGAAATGTTCGATAGAGTTTGCAAAATATTTAAAATAAATAAGAAAAGTTAAAGTGTTTAAGAAAAGTAAAAATTATTATCTCTTATTATTAGGATTTCATGCTGTTTTAGGTGCAATAATTTTTGCTATTCCTTTTTTAGCAAAAATTTTTAGCTTGTTAATTCTTTTGTTTGGTTATGGTATCGTAATTAAAAACAAAAATAGGAATAATGAGGTTCTTATTGTAAGTGCTTACATTGTGGGTGTGGAAGTTTTTTTGAGAATGACTAACGGAATGTACATTAATGAATATGGAAAATACAATATTATCATATTAATGTTTCTAGGTATTCTCTATAGAAAAACCTATAAAGCAAGTATGATTTATGTAATATTTATTATTTTATTAATTCCAGGTGTTTTTTATGGAATTCATACATTAAGCTTTGATACTAATATTAGAAAAGCAATAGCATTTAATATTTCTGGGCCAGTTTGTCTTGGTTTCTCCGCTTTGTATTGTATGGGGAGAGTGGTTACTTTTTCGGAAATAAAAAAAATATTTATAGCGTTTGGATTACCTATATTATCTATTGTGGTTTATTTAATTTTCTATGCTCCAGATATACGTTCTGTAATTACAGGTACCGAATCAAATCATAGTACTTCTGGAGGTTTTGGCCCCAATCAAATGTCGACAATTTTAGGGTTTGGTATTTTTATATATTTTACTATTTTTTATATTTTTTCAAAAACGAAAACAAATAAAATTATTACTCTTTTTCTTTTAGTTGTTGTTTCTTTTAGAGGAATCATTACTTTTTCTAGAGGAGGAGTTTATGTAGGGGTTGGAATGATATTGCTTTTGGTTTTAATAACTTTTACATTGGTTAACTCCAAAGCAAAAATGAGGGTAATAGCGATGGTATTAATAGGTTCTTTTTTAGCATTAGGAATATGGACCTATAGTTCAGTAGCAACTGGAGGCTTAATTGATAAGAGATACGCTAATCAGGATGCAAGTGGAAAAGAAAAGAGAAGTAAATTAACAGGTAGAGAGACATTGATAGAATCGGAGTTATTAATGTTTTATGAGAATCCAATAACAGGTGTAGGTGTCGGTAAAAATAAAGAATATAGGGAAATGTTGACAGGAATTGAAGCTGCTTCTCATAATGAAATATCAAGAATGCTCGCTGAGCATGGCGTTTTAGGAATTATAGGTTTATTAATTTTATTTATAACACCTTTGTTTTTTTTCTTTATGAATAGGCAAAACATTTTTGCATTGTCCTTTTTTATATTTTGGTTATTAACTATTAATCATGCTGCTATGCGATTAGCGGCTCCAGCTTTTGTTTACGGCTTGTCACTTATACGAATAAAATTAAATAGCGAAGATGAAGAACCTACTGTACATAGGGAATAAACTTTCGCAGCATGGTTTGAATAAAACAACCATTGAGACTTTAGGAGAATCACTTAAAGAAGAAGGATATGAAGTTGTTTCAGTTTCTTCAAAAAAGAATTTTTTCTTCAGACTTTTGGATATGATTTATACATTATTGCGTAACTCAAACCGAACGGATTATGTACTTATCGATACCTATAGCACAAAGGCATTTTGGTATGCATGGATTACGAGTCAGTTAGCTCGAATTCTAAACCTAAAATACATTCCTATACTACACGGTGGTAATTTGCCGAATCGTTTGCAAAGCAATCCTTTTTTATGTCGATTACTATTTGAAAATGCTTGGAGAAATGTTGCTCCATCTCATTATCTAAAAGCTGCTTTTGAAGCTAAAGGGTTTACAAATGTCATACATGTACCTAATACTATTTCCATTGAAAACTATGAATTTAAAGAAAGAAAAGTATTTCACCCTAAATTACTTTGGGTAAGAGCTTTTGCAACTATTTATAACCCTGTTATGGCAGTTGAAGTTTTGTTTGAACTTCAAAAGAAATACCCAAATGCAACACTCACAATGGTAGGACCTGATAAAGACGGTAGTTTGCAAAAAGTTCAACAAAAAGCAAACGATTTGGGCGTTTTTGTTCGTTTTACAGGGCAACTTTCTAAAGAAGAGTGGTGGCAATTAGCATCTGAACATGATATTTTTATCAATACTACTCATTTTGATAACACGCCAGTAAGCGTTTTAGAAGCAATGGCTCTAGGATTAGCAATCGTATCAACTAATGTAGGTGGTCTACCCTTTTTATTAACCCATCATGAAAATGCTTTGTTGGTTAATGATGGTGATGTATTAGCTATGTGTCAGGCAATAGATAGCATTGTAATCTATCCAAAAGAATCATATTCAAGAATAAATGCTGCAAGAAAACTTGTAGAAACTATGGATTGGAATAGGGTAAAAGAACAATGGAATTTAATTTTAGGATAGAAAAGTTACTATTTCGATAATTTGTTGCTAATTTATTCCTTAATTTGCAGGGAAATAATTCCCCAAATTATGTCAATTTCTAGAAAAATACATTTTGAAATATCGGAAAGGAAAATTTTACTTCGTGTTTTTGATATTTTTTTCGTTTTGCTTGTATTATTCCTAATTGGGAAATATTTTAATTTTACCTACTTTCAAATTACCGCTTCCAATTATTATTGGACTATTGTACTGGCTTTATATATAACAAGTATAGGAACTATATTTGAAATGTATAACCTTCAAATCGCGAATAATAAATTTCTAATTTTAAGAAGCACAATTTTAACAACAGCAGTTACCACTCTTTTATATTTATTAACACCTTTTTATACGCCAATACTTCCGTCGAACCGACTTCAGATTGTTTACTTCTTTGTTGCAATTTTATTCGCTTTGTTGCTTTGGAGAAACCTTTATATTTATTTCTTAGCAGCTAACCGCTTCGTAAAAACAGTATTGTTTGTAGGTAGTAGTAAAAAAGTAGAGAGCTTAGTAGAAGAACTTACAAGAGTGAATCCACATTATAAAGTAATTGGTTTTATAGCCACTGATGATAAAACAGTTAAGACAACCTTGCAAAGTTTATCCCTTTCAGAATTGGAGTCCTTTTTTTCAAAGCATTATATTTCTGAAATTGTAGTTACCAATGACAATAGTAAAGTGATTTCTGTTGCATTGTATTCTCAACTATTAAAATTACTTGAAAAAGGAATCGTAATACGTCAATATGCAGAAGTGTATGAATACAGCACCAATCGTTTGCCGATTCATTTCGAAGATAAAGAATTGTATAAATTCTTTCCCTTTAGTAGAAGTAATCAAAATGCTTTATATGCTTTTTATATTCGTTTTTTAGACGTGCTCTTATCTATTATAGGTCTTTTGGGGTTATTGTGTATTTTGCCTTTTATTATATTATTTAATGCATTATGGAATAAAGGTCCTCTTCTATATAAACAAGAACGTATTGGTAAAAATGGTATTCCTTTTGAGATTTATAAATTAAGAACGATGATTGTAAATGCAGAAAAGGATGGCGCTGTATTTGCTAAAGTAAATGATATAAGGATAACATCATTCGGTCGGTTTTTACGTAAAACAAGAATTGACGAAGTCCCTCAATTTATAAATGTATTGAAAGGGGAAATGGCGCTTATAGGACCACGACCAGAACGTCCGGTATTTGTGGATGAGATTGCCAAGAATATTCCTTTATATCAAACGAGACATGTTATTAAACCTGGATTAACGGGTTGGGCACAAGTAAATTATCCTTATGGAGTTTCGTTGGAAGATAGTTTGATGAAACTGCGTTACGATTTATATTATATTAAGCACAGAAGTTTGTTTTTGGATATTAATATCGTAATGAAAACATTGAGTACCATTCTTTTTGCAAGAGGACAATAATATACTTTTGAATAGATTTTTCAGAATGTCTTTATTAATGACTATTTTTCTTTTGTGTTACTATTATTCTACCTAAGAAAATAAAATGAGCCACTATAAACGGAGTCATAAGATATAAATGCACTTTGTTTAGCATATATAATAAATATACCAATAATAATCCGGCTATAATTTTTCCCCAAAAAATCATTTTTTTGCTATTGTTTTTGTAATAGTAAAATAGAAAAACAATGTATAATGGGTTAAATAATAACGCATTGTAATTCCACATGACTTCTTTGTGTAACGAATAAAAACCAACGCCACATAGAAATACACCAATTAACCCAACAAAACCAAAATAGATGAAGTTTATGCTTTTCTTGTGAAGTAAAACAATAAGTAGTAGTACTATTATAATAGGATAAATGCTGTTGAAAAAAGAAGAGGTGTAATTTGCTGCTGTTGCTTCAAATTGTGTCTTTGTTTCTGTGGTTAAAGCTTTCTTATCTTGGGTTGTGTTTCTTAAAGCCTCAAGAAATTCAAAAGGGAGGAATAAGCGTTCGGCTTTCTGATCTACTTTAGTTCCAAAAATGATATTAATTCCCAATTGTTCCCAAAAATGATTTTTTGAATAAGGGAATAATATTTCTCGATAGGTTATTTCAACTGGTTTTTGAGTATGAATGAGCGTATCACCAAGAATAGTGTTTAATTTGTCTACAACCATATTGGTACAATTTCTATCAATAAACTTGTAGGTATAAAATCGATTTTCACTTTGCAAGTCAGAATTTAAAGAGTCAAAAAGTTGTTGTTTTTTTACTAAAGAGAGTAGTAGTGTTTGTTCGTAAATCGAACGATTTTCATATCGGTAACTGTATTCAAAACTAGGATAATTGCTTACCGACATAAAATATTGTAAGTCTCCTTTTACAAATTTTAAAATAAAATTAGGGGTTTCAAAATCAAAAGTTCCATAATTGTAAACGATATCAAGTTGATTCGGTAAGTCTTTAATACGAACAGCAGTATGACCATATAAAGAGTAGGATTCATTTCCCGTACCACAAGTTAAAACACTCACTTCTGCTTGTTCTGATAACCTTATATTTTGACTGTAAGAAGTACAAGTGAGGAATAGAAAAAAAGAGAACAGTATTTTTTTTATCATATCGTTTTATTTCAAAACATTATTTTGGTGTTGTACTATCTAAAGATACTAAAATCAACCTTTAGAGAGAAAATGTTGGAATACAAAGCGGCACTTTGATCACCTAAATCGGTTAAAGCATAGTCAATTTGGATGCCTTTGTACTTAAAACCCAAGCCTATATTAGGTTGAAAGCTTAATTTTTTTGTATTGTCAATTTGTGTGATTTGTTGAAAATTACCAACACCTGCTCTTAAAAAAACCAAATCAACATAACCAAATTCAAATCCTAGTGCAGGATCAATACTCACTAAACTTGTTGAAATAATATCATTCGTTTGGGTAAATTGCATGTTTAAATTAGCAGCAGCGGTTAGGCTATAATCGTATCGAAATACGTATTTTTTAGCAACACCAAATTGTGCTTTAGGTAAAGTAGCTTCACTGGTTTCAGGAAGCTCCTGATTTTCACCTGGAATTGCATTTTTAATTTTTTCGTATTCTTCTGTATTAATCGACCAAGTATTATATGTCGTAGTAATGTCTCGCAACATTAATCCAAGCATCCATTCATTTTCAGTTTGATATTGAATTCCTAAATCAAAGCCGAATCCCCAAGAATTAGCAAAATCTCCAATTACTCTACGAATTATTTTTGCATTTACACCATAATTAATTCCTTGGACAGGTAAACTTCTAGCATAGGAAAGGGTTAAAGCATAATCAGCAGTCGAAAAAAGAGAAATTCTATTATAGTCAATATTGCCTTGATTGTCAATCAATTGCGTGGTATTAAGAATGTCATCTACTCCAAAACGAATTAAGGAAATTCCTAAAGCACTTCGGTCATCAATAGGCATGGCAAATCCAGCATAATCATATTGCGCTATATTGGCAAAATAATTGGCATGCATCAAACCAATCTGTTTGTCCTCTAATTGTAATAAACCTGCAGGATTCCAATAACCCGAATTAACATCACCAGTATGAGCTGTAACGGTATTACTCATTCCTAATGCAGCAGCATCCACTCCAATGCTCAAAAATTCATTGGAATACTTCCTAAAAGTCTGACTGCTCGAGGTTAAGGCATAGAAAAACAAAACAACAACAAACGTATTTTTCAAAGCAAATTAATTTTTTACAAAGATGAAATAAAAATCTTAATTAGTAAACTCTAAATGTATTAACTTATTGTATTACATTTGTTCTAAAATTAGTAAAAACCAAACAATAGGCTCTTTTTAAATCGTTTTCCTGCTGTTCGTTTCAATCTTTTTTATTAAAAAAGTAATTAATTGATTGTAAATAGGTTACTTTTTTAATAAAAAAGGATTTCACTACCATCAGGGTTAAACAAACCAACTAAGAGCATTTTTAAGCACGTTATTATGAATATTACAAAGTCGATACCTAATACTTTTACTCTTTTAAATTTGTTAAGTGGTTTAATTGCCATTATTTGTATTTTTAATGGATATTATGATCATGCCTTTTTATTGGTTTGTTTAGGTATATTTTTTGATTTTTGGGATGGATTTTTAGCTAGAAAATTAGACGCACAAAGTGCATTAGGCTTACAATTAGATTCTTTAGCCGATATGGTTACTAGTGGAGTAGTGCCAGGATTAATGATGTTCAAATTGTTTGATACCATTCAACAAAACCAACCTGAATATATGCTTACTGAAGCCACTTATTATATGGGAGTAGTACCTTATTTAGGACTTTTAATTCCATTGGCTTCTTGTTATCGATTGGCTAATTTTAATATTGATACACGTCAGACCAATTCTTTTATAGGATTACCAACACCTGCAAATGCATTATTAATTATGAGTATCCCAATGATTCAATATGTAGATTCGTATCAATGGTTGACTGATGCATTGTATAATCCTTATATTTTACTTGGAATCACACTTTTAAGTTGTTACTTATTAAATGCAGAAATTCCGTTGTTTGCT
Source organism: Flavobacterium profundi (assembly GCF_006491645.1). Taxonomy (GTDB): domain Bacteria; phylum Bacteroidota; class Bacteroidia; order Flavobacteriales; family Flavobacteriaceae; genus Flavobacterium; species Flavobacterium profundi. The sequence continues at coordinate 148,605 of NZ_VDCZ01000001.1, read as the reverse complement.
TTAAAATTTAAAACATTCAGTTGGAACGAAGCTAAACTTCAAATTTTATTTATGATTTTTGCAATAGCTTTATTGTTGTTGTTCAATTTTGTAGCTATTCCATTAATTATTTTAGGTTACATCAGTATCTCTATAATAGTCAACCAATTTGAAAAAAAATAAGCCTCAGATACCTTCTTCAAATAAGCGTCCAGCTACTCGAAAAAAAACAGCTAAAAAAAATAATTTTACTTTGGCTAAAAGTATTGGTTATGTCTTATTTTTTTGTGCGATAATTATCGTTAGTCTTGGAATATATCAGTTTAAAGATGGAGTATTGTATTATTTGGGATTTAAAACGAATAGTTTAGACGGTCTAACAAAAGAAGAACGCGCTATTGCTGATATTCGAATTTATGAAGTGCTTAGCGAACACAAAGATTTTATTTTTGGCATGGATGTTTCAGAATACCAAGGAAATATCGATTGGGAAAAGGCGCAAAAAGTAGAAGATACTTTTAGTTTATCCTTTGCATTCATTCGCGCAACTGCTGGAAAAGATAAAGTGGATAGTAAATTTGCATACAATTGGAAAGAAGCCAAAAAAAATAATTTTGTAAGAGGAGCCTATCATTATTACCGTCCTAATGAAAACTCAATACTTCAAGCAAATAACTTTATACAAACCGTACAATTGTCTTCAGGAGATTTTCCGCCAGTCTTGGATATTGAAAAATTACCCAAAACACAATCTTTAGATAGTTTGAAATTAGGACTGAAACGTTGGTTAACCAAAGTGGAAGCACATTATAAAATGAAACCCATCATTTATTCTGGGGAAAGTTATTACAACGATTTTCTAAAAAAAGAATTTTCCGATTATCCATTTTGGATTGCCAATTACAATATTTGGAAAAAGAAACCCGAAAAGGAGTGGTTTATGTGGCAATTTACTGAAAAAGCGAAAGTTGAAGGCATCAAAGGAATGATAGATTTGAATGTTTTTAATGGGGATTTTGTAAAATTTATTGAAAGTACTAAACCATAAATCAAAAAATAGTTTTATATTTGTTTAACGAAATTCGAAAAACGATGAACAATGTTAAAACTTCTTTTAGTGTAAAAGATCTTGAAAACCTTTCAGGAATCAAAGCGCACACCATCAGAATTTGGGAAAAGCGTTATTCTATATTTTCGCCAGACAGAAATGAAAATAATATACGATCGTATAATTCAGATGATTTACTGAAATTACTTAATATTACTTTTTTAAATAATTTTGGTTACAAGATTTCGAAAATATCTTCTTTGTCTACTGAAGATATGAATAGTTTGGTGAAGCAAATCTATTCTGACAAGAACAGTTCTTCGTTAGCTATTTCTTCCTTTAAATTTGCGATGTTTAATTTTGATACGCAGTTATTTCATGAGACTTATGCGAAATTAGCAGAAACCAAATCATTTGAGGAAATTTTTTATGAAGTCTTTATTCCTCTCTTAGATGAAATAGGTGTTTTATGGCAGACCGCAACTTTAAAACCGATACACGAGCATTTTATTAGTGCTTTAATCCGACAAAAATTGTATACTGTTATAGAGGAAGCTCATCAACAAATAAAATATAGCCGTAAAAAAGTATTTGTATTATACCTTCCAATGAATGAGATTCACGAACTAGGTTTGGTATTCATTAATTATTTATTATTAAAAAAAGGCTATAGCACTTTGTATTTAGGGGAGAGTGTACCTATGGAAGATTTAGAAGATATGAAGCAATATTTTGATGAAGTACATTTCATTTCGTATTTTACGGTACAACCTTTATCGGAAGATGTGAATGCCTATTTGGAACAATTTTATCAAACTATTTTAAAAGATACCCCTAATAGATTGTATGTTTTAGGCAAGCAAATTGAACACGTAACTCAAAAATATGAGTCGGTTATGTGTTATTCGGAAATTCAAAATTTGCTATTGGATCTTTAAAAAAGAATGAATATTTATTATATTTAAAAACAAATAACAATAATGGACAAAAAAATTATAGTCATTGGTTCAGGATTTGCTTCTTTATCAGCGGCTTGTTATTTAGCGAAAGCTGGAAATAAAGTAACACTTTATGAAAAAAATGCCTCCGTTGGTGGAAGAGCAAGAAGGCTTTCGCGTGAAGGATTCCATTTTGATATAGGCCCTACATGGTATTGGATGCCTGGTGTTTTTGATAAGTTTTTCGCAGATTTTGGAAAGCAAGTATCCGATTATTATGTTCTTGAAAAACTAGCACCTGCTTATGATGTTTATTTTGAAGGGAATGAAAAAGTGACTATTGATGATCATTTGGATGCCATAGCTACTACATTTGAAAATATTGAAGCTGGTAGTGCTAAAAAGTTGCGTTCCTTTATTAATGAGGCGCAAGATAATTATGCGATTGCAGTGGATAAAATGGTTTATAAACCAGGGAATTCTCCACTAGAACTCGTAACTCCTGAAACGATTACAAGAGTGGGGCAGTTTTTTTCTACGATTTCTAAAGAAGTAAGAAAGCGTTTTAAAAACGAAAAATTAATTAAAATTTTAGAGTTTCCAGTTTTGTTTTTAGGAGCAAAACCTTCAGATACGCCTTCTTTTTATAGTTTTATGAATTTTGCAGATTTTGGTCTAGGTACTTGGCATCCAAAAAAAGGAATGTATGCTGTGGTTGAAGCCATGCAAAATTTAGCTGAGGAATTAGGGGTAGATATACACACCAATGCAACCGTTTCTAAAATTTTAGTAAAAGATGGAAAAGCAATTGGAGTACATGTGAATGGTAGTGATGAATATGCTGATATAGTGGTTAGTGGAGCAGACTATCATCACTCGGAGCAATTATTAGATAAAAAAAACAGAATGTATTCGGAAGCCTATTGGGACAAAAAAATATTTGCACCATCTTCTCTCTTATTTTATGTAGGTTTTGATAAAAAATTAGAAAACGTTTCGCATCATACTTTATTTTTTGATACGCCATTTGAACCGCATGCAAAAGAAATTTATGATACTAAAGTTTGGCCTAAAGAACCTTTGTTTTATGCAAGTTTTCCTTCCAAAACAGATTCTTTTTTTGCTCCTGAGGGGAAAGAAGCAGCCACATTTTTGATACCAATCGCTCCAGGTCTTGAAGATACTGAAGCCATAAGAAAACAGTATTTTGACATTATTATTCATAGATTAGAGAAAATAACACAACAGTCTGTAAAACAAAATGTTATATTTGTTGAGTCGTATTGTGTGAATGATTTTATAAAAGATTACAATTCTTATAAAGGAAATGCGTATGGGTTAGCCAATATTTTAACTCAAACCGCATTTTTAAGACCTAAAATAAAGAGTAGAAAAGTTCAAAATTTATTTTTTACTGGCCAATTAACCGTACCTGGTCCAGGTGTGCCACCGTCATTGATCTCTGGAAAAATCGTAAGTGAACAAATTATAAAAGAATTCTCATCATGAAAGCATTATTTGACCAAGCATCCTTAGAATGCAGTAAAACAATCACAAAGAAGTACAGTACTTCTTTCTCTTTGGCCATTAAAATGTTAGCCCCAGAAATCCAAGATGATATCTATGCTATTTACGGGTTTGTACGTTGTGCAGACGAAATTGTAGATACTTTTGAAGGGTATGAACAAGAGCTATTATTAGATGAATTTGAAGCTGAGTACCAAAAAGCATTAGAAAGACGCATTAGTTTAAACCCTATTTTAAATGCATTCCAAGATGTGGTGCATCGATATGGATTATATGAATTGGTTACTCCGTTTATGAAAAGTATGCGTATGGATTTGACTAAGAAAGAATACAATTCAATTGCAGAATATGAAGAATATATTTTTGGTTCAGCGGATGTAGTGGGTTTGATGTGTTTAAAAGTATTTGTAAAAGGGGATGAAAAAAAATATAATGAGCTAAAAGCGAGTGCGATGAAATTAGGCTCCGCTTTTCAGAAAGTAAATTTTTTAAGAGATTTGCAACACGATTATGAGAATTTAGGTCGTGTTTATTTTCCTGGTATCAATTTTTCGTCTTTAACAAACGCGAATAAGGAACAAATTGTAGCAGAAATTAATTCAGATTTTGACGAAGCCTTTAAAGGTATTTTAAGATTACCAACAGAAGCAAAATTTGGAGTTTATACAGCATATCGTTACTATAAAAGTCTTATGCAAAAAATTAATAAAACCCAACCCGAAGAGTTTTTAAGTAAAAGAATTAGTGTTTCAAATCCTTTGAAATTAGTAATTTTGGGGAAATCATATCTTCGTTATCAATTTAATATTATTGCCTAATGTCTATCATATTGTACATTTTAATTACTATACTAACATTCTTAGCGATGGAAGGAGTTACTTGGTTGACTCATAAATTTGTAATGCATGGTTTTTTATGGTATTTGCACGAAGATCACCATCAGCCCAAATATCAAGGTATATTTGAGAAAAATGATGCTTTTTTTGTGATTTTTGCCATTCCGAGTATCGCTTTGTTTTATTTTGGGATTAATCCAGAACTCAATTTTTTATTTTTCATTGGTTTGGGAATTTTGTGTTATGGAGTTGCTTATTTTTTAATTCATGATGTATTAATTCACCAACGATTTAAATGGTTCAAGAATACAAAAAATAAATATTTAGTTGGTCTTAGAAAAGCACATAAAATTCATCACAAACATTTAGGAAAAGAACACGGGGAATGTTTTGGGATGTTGTATGTACCTTGGAAATATTTTTCGATGTGAAATTTAAATAGCATATCATAATTATTTAAAAAATCCCTTCGGGGATTTTTTCATTTTTCATTAATACTTTTTTCATTTCTTTTGATATCATTAAAAAAAATCCATCTTTCTTCCTTCTAAATGCCACATAATAAATTTTAAAGTTGCTTTATTTTTAAACCTTCCTTTTTCATTTTCTTTAATCAAAATTCTTTTTACTCTTTTCTTTAATCTTTCTGGAGTGTGTTGAAAAATAATCCATGAAAGGTTTTTTTTAGATAATCTAGAACTATCGGGAAAGCCATATTTTTTTGTGATTTTAATTAGTTCAATAGAATTTGAGTAATCAATTTTTAATTGTAACATTTTGATTGAATCTTTCCAATGCATGTAAGTTAAAGAATCTATTTCAAGACCGTAATTTTCATTTTTACTTTTATGTAATTTTAAAAGTTTTCTATTGTCTTGGTCTGACTTAACCAATTGATCTATTTTTTTTATTACTATAGATTCATCTTGCTTAAGGAGTTTATCTTTTCTAGCATCAGTACTTACTATTGAACATGATAAAAATAATGAGCATCCCAAAACAAATGGAAGTAGCTTTGTCATTAAAAATAACGTATTAATTTTTAAAATTGATACGTTACTACTTTTACTTTTTAATTCCAACATATCAAATTTACTATTGTTAATTTGCTTTCCAGCAATACTATCTATTAATGTCTTTAATACAGTTGCTTTAAATTCTGCTCATCTATTTTTAGGCTTTCTAAATTTGCATTTAATTTCTGGTTGTGAAAATCTTCAAATTTTTTCATAAATTTGTTCTTTAATTAAATTAATTACAGTCATACTTAGTGTTCGTCAAAACATAATTAGGTAGGGCTGTTTTTTTTTAGTTGGTACTTCTGAAAACAAGAAAAAGCCAACTCTCTCTTTATTCTTGTTGGTTAGTTTTGTTTTAGGAAATCTAACCAATTCCTGTTCTGCTCGTTTTTTTAATGGGTTACTAACAGCAGAATCAATCCCAATATAGTGGTCAACTATAAATTTTCAAGGTTTTGCAGTAAATTTGCTTACTCTTTATTCCAATTTATCAAACAATTCTAATATCTTTTTCAATACTTTGATTAAATAATACAATATGATAAGAATGGTAATAATCAAAACAATTTGAAACAGGTATTGCATATCCATAGTTTAAATCTTTTATAAAGGAATAGCAAATTCCTTATTTCTGATATCAAAACTAGAGGTGATTTTTAAGTTGTGCAAACAAAGTGAGTCGACATTCGGGAATTTCGACTGGCTTTTCAGGAATTAAGTACTTTTTTAACACAGAAACAACAATATAAAACTTTATCTTACAGTACTTTAACAAACATCTAGACACAATTGTTATACAGTTTTTTGAATATTATATTTTTTATTCATTTTGTGGCAATTTATATAGTGTCAAATAATTTGACACATTTATTTTTACACAAACTTGTGTCATTTTTATTTCTTAAAATTATTTTGTCACAGTTTTTAATAAATTTTTTACAGTAGCAAGCTTAATTCATAAATATTATATATAATAGCTTAGTTATAACTATAAAAGTTGTGAGAATAGCTAGTAATATAAGCCCTAAAAATGCTTTAAAGGCTAAACTAAAAAACATTCAATGCATAATCTATTTGATTAAAGTAAACTATCCTTTATTCTCTTCTTGTTTTATAAGTTATCCTTCCCATAATTCATTTGTAATTAGTGAAAGTTTTTCTTTATTCATTTCTAAATAGCCATTTTTGGTTATAATGTCTAATTCTTTCAACGATTTAAATCCATCTTCGTGAGACCATTTGCTTATGTATGGATTGTAATTGCATTCTTCCTCATGAACCCAATTATTTTTTATTTTTATAGGTAATCGATTATCTACACATAATCTTCTAAATTCACAATCTTGACAAACCAATGTGTCTTCTTTTTTTATGCTCCAAAGCTTTTTAAACGTTGGGTTTTTAAAAACTTTAGCTATATCAAACGAATTATCATTGTTTAGATTTCCATAGATTTCTTTTGTTTCTTGTGAGTTTTTTATTTCACAATCCTTATTTATAAAAACTTTTTTATTAAAATAGGTGTGATGTTTTAATGATTCCAAATAATTTATAAAATTTATTGATAACCTAAAATGGATATCGTTCCAAGAATTTAGATACCTGTTCTTATGTGTTGAAGGATCATCAATTTTAATTCCTGCAAAATTATTTAGTAATATTATCTTTTTAACTGATTTGATTAACTCGAAAAGATGTTTAGAATAAACAAATCCGTTTAAAAAAGTCAATTCAATCGTGTCAGATTCACATTCGTTTATAAAATCAACAAACAATTCAATTGATTTTAAAGAAGTATAATCAGCGAAAATAAAATTATATTGCAGTATATTTTGATTTTTAAGTTTATATAGGTTTTTAGAAGATGAACCTGATAATTCAAAAACTAAAGTTGCTATATCATAAGGGATTTGTATTTCATCATCTAAATCAATAAAGCAATCCACAAGATCATCGCTTATTTTTTGAAGTAATCCTTTTTTATTAAGAAATTCAAAAACTTCATTATTTTTTTTATCTATTCTAAAATTATTTAACAACAATTGATCATATAAATCATTCGGAAAAAAATGAATCTTAGAGGTTAAGGAATCGTATACCAAGGTTCTGTTGAATCCTTTCGTTAAAAATATATTTTTAAAAAATTGATACATGGTTTATTTTTTTTCAGGGAAAAAAGATTGTCTAGGATAGATCTCTCTCGCAAGGTGCTTTTTAGTTTGTAAACTATTGCTTTCGATTTCATGAAAACTTTTCTCTTTAATTTCAGTAGATTGGATTTTCTTGATAATTATGGGTAATTTGATTTTGTAAATCATAAGATTTCTGCTATTTTTTTATGTAGATTATAATTACAAGGAAAAGAAACTTGTTCAAATTGGCCTACAGGATTAATTTCAAAAAGTAAATATTCATTTTCAGTGGTATATACTAAATCTAAACTTCCAGATTTTAAATCAATCAAATTGCATAATTCTTTTAATTTAGTTTCTAACCCGATGGGTAATTTATATGGAACCACTCTGTTAGGGTTTTCAAAATCATAATTTCTAAAATCTAAAGATGTTTTTTCATTTTCTTGGGAAAAAATGGCTGAGCTATAGAAAGTATTAGCAAAAAAGAAACTTCTAATTTCAAATTTCTTTTTAACTTCTTTTTGAATCAAAGTATTATTAATGTTTTCTCCATCTTCAAAACTTACTCTTTGTGTCATAGAATAGTAATTTGTATTCTCATGAAAAATTACTAAATCGGATATTGCTTTTGTTATATAAGAATCTTTAAAATCAATTGAATCAAAATCATTAACTATATAGGTGTTACTTATTTTTATACCCAAATCTTTAGCTATAGAGAGTACTTTAAGTTTGTTTATGTAGTTATCATCAAATTTATTTAAAACGGCTAGTTTATTTAATTCATATTCAAAAAATTCAATTGTTTTATGAAATTCTTTATTTAAAAACACATTGATTTTTTCATCTAACGCTTGTTCTGTTTTATTTAAAATCTTTATAAAGTTTGGATTTTGAAATTTCAATTGAGACCTTCGATACCAATAAGATTTCAATTCAGAGAGTTTATATTCAAAATCATCAATGTCAAAAATGATATCTACATTTTTGTTTTCAATAATTATTTTTTTTATTGTAATTAAGTTCTTTTCTGAGATTCTTAAGAATTTTTTGTTATGATAGTTTAACCACGAACAAACGATATCTGTGCTGGGTTCATTTTCATCTGAACAAATTAATATTAATTTATTCTTTTCCATAATTTTCAGGTAATTGAACATTGTAGTTTTTACACTCCGTTTTTAAATCAATTAAAAAATGTTTTTTTCTTATAGTATCAATATTTATAGGATCTGCAAGACTCATTATAGACGATTTATTATCGTCATTTAAAACAAATACAGTACCAAAATAATTTTTATTTTCACTAACATACCATTGATAATAATGGTCGTATACCATAGCATATTCACGAGGTGTTAATTTACCTGTTTCTACTAATGGCCATAATAAAGTAATAAACATTAAAGCATCTTCTTTATTTAAAAAGCCAGCAATTGCGTGATTCAATAACATCGTAATGGTTTGTCCATTAAATCGTATACATTTTCTCCTATCAGGGAATTTATTCTTTTTTAAAATTTCTAACATAAAATAACTACTAGGAGTTGCTCCATATTTTGAAATAGCATTGAATGCTACAGAGTCTTTCACTTTTTTATCATAAAAAAGAAAACGTAAATCTTGAAAATAATGTTCATTATGAAGAAATGACTCAAAAATTTTATTCTCCTCTGTGAATGAGTTTTCTAAAAAGGCTGTTCTGTGTTTTTTAATTTCTTTTTCATAATGCTGTAACATATATTCTTTAACTTTATAAGTAAAAGAAAAAGAAGAGTAATCAATTTTATAAGGAATAAAATTAACCACAGTATCATTATCAATTTCATACCCTAGAGAAACTGCTTTTAAGAATACTTTTTTTGCTTTAGAAATATCCTTTCGATTAAACAATTGCATGCTTAAACTCATCACATCTTCAGCAAAAGGAGTAGAAGTAGTTGTAATGGCTTTTTCTAGATAATAAAATGAAGAATCTTGATTTGTTGTTGTTTTAGATAGATTTAATAAAGTATAATACTCTTTATAATTTTCTTGAGCATGTACACTGTTATTTAACCCAAATAAAAAAACGAAAAGAATTTTGGATAATGAATTCATAATTGATTAATTTGATTGTCACTGAATTATATGTAAAGAAGTGCTTCAATGCAGATAAATGTTCTGTTTAAGTTACTAAAGAGAAAATATATTTATGAATGGCTTGTACATTATCTGTATGGTTTTTTATGTCATTAGTATTAAAACTTATATCCTTTTGAAACACTTCTTATAATTTAAAAAAAATTACTCTTGAGTTAACGTAGCGGGTGTTGGCTGATCTTTTGTTCCTGCTCCAGTATTTTGGTTATCCCAAACTCCATTACCTCCTTTTTCATCAGTAGTTTGAAATACTACGTCATATTGAGTAGAACTTAATGCAGTGTCAGTACCTCTAGAAGTGTAATTTCCTCCTGTACAACTTTGCATTTCCGTCTCGTTCAATTGTAAGCTTTCAAAAAGCTTTGAATTTAATTTTTTCATAAATTTGTTGTTTAATTAAATTAATTACAGTCATACTTAGTGTTCGTCAAAACATAATTAGGTAGGACTGTTTTTTTTAGTTGGTACTTCGAAAAACAAGAAAAAGCCAACTCTCTCTTTATTCTTGTTGGGTAGTTTTGTTTTAGGAAATCTAACCAATTCCTGTTTTGCTCGTTTTTTTAATGGGTTACTAACAGCTGAATCAATCCCAATATAGTGGCCAACTATAATTTTTAAGGTTTGGCAGTAATTTTACGTACTCTTTATTCCAGTTTATCAAACAATTCTAAAATCTTTTTCAATACTTTGATTAAATAATATAATATGATAAGAATGGTAATGATTAAAACAATTTGAAAGAGGTATTGCATATCCATGGTTTAAATCTTTTATAAAGGAATAGCACATCCCTTATTTCTGATATCAAAACTAGAAGTGTTTTTTAAGTTCTGCAAACAAAGTGAGTCGACATTCGTGAATTTCGACTGGCTTTTCATGAATTTAGTTTTTTTTAAGTTTTGAAAAAATGAAAAATCTGAATAGAGGTACTGAAAATAATGATAATTGTGAAGATAATGGTAAATCCTATTTAGGAACAAATGGTATCAATCAAATACCATAGAAAAATATTAACTCATATTGAATTTTGATTATTTAATTAAAAACTTTAGTAAAAATTCATATGAGTATTTTTAATATTTTTATTGAAAATATAAAATGAAATTAAGGATGACAATTAAACACATTCTAACCTTTTTATTGATAAGTAATATTTCTATTGCTCAAAATTATTTTATATCTAAAAATATTTTTAAAGATTCAGTCTCTTTCAATAATAATTTAAAAGAAATAATAAAAATAGAAAATTTGAATTTTCTTAAAGCTAGAGATTTAGATTCTCTAAAAACTAAAATAAAGCAAGAGGTCTTTTTAGGAGATTTTTCTTCAGCAATTAATACAATAAAAGAATATAGGAATCAGTCTGCTATTAATAATTGGGATGGAAATCTTTTGTTTTCTTTTGAAGTCTTTTCAATAACCAAACTTTTACAAATAAATGAGAATATTAATTTTGATAAGGCTTTAAATAAAGTCATTACAGATAAGATCAATAATCTAGATGAAATCTTACTTATTGATTTAAAAAAGGAACTTGATGTTAAAATTGAAAATTATAAAAAAAATAAAAATATTAATATTGAGAGTTTAAAAAATAAAGATTCCATAAATGGAGCTTTCGCAAATGTTCTTATGGAGTCTATAATAGATTATCAAGTTTTATCACAAGTAAACAATAGGGCTTTACAAATTTTAGAAAAAAAAATACAAGAAAAATTTTCTACTGAAACTTACGAGGTTGAAACATCTACTGGAGCCAAATTGTCTGTCATTGTTATGAAACGTAAAGAGCAAAAAAAATCTTTACCAGTAATTTTAACAAATAATATCTATGCTAGTGATAAGGATTTTGTTTTTTGCATGAGAGCTGCAATTAGAGATTATGTTGGTGTAATAGTAAATACAAGAGGGAAAAGAAATAGCAAAGATATAAATGAACCTTTTGAACATGAAAGAGATGATATTTATGATATTATAGATTGGATTAGTAAACAAGAATGGTGTAATGGAGAACTAGGTATGGTTGGTGGAAGTTATTTAGGTTTTAGTCAATGGGCAGCTACTAAAAAACTTCATCCAGCGCTTAAAACAATAGTACCGCAAGTTGCAGTTGGTATTGGATCCATGGATTACCCAATGAGGAATAATGTATTTATGACTTACATGTTGCGTTGGTTGGATTATGTAACATTAGACAATTTTTCTGATAGAACAAATTTTGATGATAGTAATAGATGGTATGAATTAGATACTAAATACTATAAAACAGGAATTAAATTTAAAGATTTAGATTCTTTAAATAATAAAAGAGATACAATATTTCAAAAATGGTTGCAACACCCTAGCCAAGATTTTTATTGGAATAGTATGGTTGCTTATAAAGAAGAATTTGCAAAAATAAATATCCCTATTTTAACAACAACTGGCTTTTGGGATGCTGATCAAACGGGTGCTTTATATTATTTTAAAGAGCATATTAAATATAATAAAAATGCAGAACACTATTTAGTTATTGGTCCTTATGACCATCAAACAGCTCAAAATTTTGCAAATAATGAATTATACGGTTTAAAATTAGACTCTGTTGCAAAAGTTAATTTTATAAATCTTAATTATGATTGGTTTGACTATATTTTAAAAAATAAACCTAAACCTGAATTTCTTAAGGATAAAGTTAATATCCAAGTTGTAGGTACAAATGAATGGAAAAGCTATAATTCATTAAAAGAATCTAGTAATATTTCTTTAAAATTTTATATAAACAATGATAAAAATTTAAAATCAGTTTTTAAAAGACCTTCCATAAAATCTTTCTTCAAACAGAGCATAGATTTTAAAAATAGGGATGAAAAGAGGAAATATTATTCTACAGCTGTTGATAGTGCTTCGATAGGTGTAGGTAGAGTAGCTATAGAATCTGAAACATTAGAACATGATATTATAATTAATGGATCTTTTACAGGAAACTTAAAATTGTCTATTAATAAAAAAGATTTAGATATTGCTATTGATTTAATTCAAATTAAGCCTAATGGTGAAGTTTTTTATCTCTCTGACTACATAGGTCGAGCTAGTTATGCCAAAGACAGCGCAAAGCGTCAACTTTTAAAGCCAAATAAAATTGAAGTAATACCTGTCAAAAATGCTAGTTTTGTTAGTAAAAAAATTGAGAAAGGTAGTAAACTCGTTTTATTATTTGGTGTTAGTAAAAGCAAATACTGGCAAATAAATTACGGAACAGGTAAAGATGTTTCAGATGAAAGTATTGTAGATGCAGATATTCCATTAGAAGTTACATGGTATAATGATAGTTATATTGAAATTCCAATTATTGACTAATTTATACTTGTGATTGTTAAAATAAAAAAGAGTACTAAACAGTACTCTTTTTTTTATTCTTTATTTTCTTCTTGTTTTAGAAGTTCTCCTTTACCATGAATAATTGTGGTTTTAGGAGCTTCAAAATCTATTTTTTTCTTTCTCAACTCGAAGTTTTGTCCAAGATATACACGTCGTACCACTTCATCTTCTGCCAATTCTTCTGGTTTTCCAGCTTTTAAAATACCTCCTTCAAACATCAAGTAGGTTTTATCGGTAATGGCAAGTGTTTCTTGTACGTTGTGATCGGTAATTAAAATTCCAATATTTTTATTTTTCAATTGCGCTACAATTCGTTGAATATCTTCTACTGCAACGGGATCAACACCTGCAAAGGGTTCGTCCAGTAAAATGAATTTAGGATCGGTAGCTAAAGCTCTTGCAATTTCGGTACGTCTTCTTTCTCCTCCAGATAATAAATCACCTCTGTTGGTACGAATGTGCTGTAAAGCAAATTCATCAATTAAGGCTTCCATTTTAGCTTCTTGTTCTGCTTTCGAAAGCGTAGTCAATTGCAAAACGCTCATAATATTGTCTTCAATGCTTAATTTTCGAAAAACAGAAGCTTCTTGAGCCAAGTATCCAATTCCGTTTTGAGCTCGTTTGTACATTGGAAAATTAGTAATATTCATATCGTCTAAATAAATAGTACCGCTATTTGGTTTTACCAATCCTACAATCATATAAAATGAAGTTGTTTTTCCAGCACCATTTGGACCTAATAAACCTACGATTTCTCCTTGATTTACCTCTACAGAAATCCCTTTTACAACACTTCTCTTTTTATAGGTTTTTACTAAATTTTCTGCTCTTAATTTCATTTAATGGAATATGTAAGGTGTAAATGTATTAAATTTTAAATTTTAAAGCCTTTAGGTTTAACAAATTTAGTTTAATTTTTAACTTTTATACAGCTAGTCAAAAGAAACATTGTTTTTGAATAATTTTTAATTTTTTTTAAACCGAAACTAAAATACATAAAAAAAATATTTTACTTAATTAGCTCATTCTTTTGATGCTTTTGTTTTAAAAGATAATTTGAATTATTATTCAGGTAAAATTAAGATAAATAGCAATTTATTAAACATAGCTTTAATTGCATTGTTTTTTCTTTGATGATAATTAAAATAAAACTTGTTGGTTCCATCTGTTTTCTGAATGTCTAATAATTCATCAAAAGATATTGTTAGTTCTCCAAAATGATTATCTGTTTCTACTTCAGGGGCTTTGCGTTTAATTTCTGCAAGCGCTGTTAGCCCATAGACGCAATCCGTACAAAGGTGATCTGAAAAATATCTAACTGTAATTAAGTCCTTTTTTGTTATTTCACCCTTTTTAATTTTAATTGTCAAATCGCTGCTGTTTTGATTAAATTCTGCAACAACTTTGTTGTTAATATATACATGCCAATAATCAATGGTATCACAAAATCCATTTGTAGAGATGAAAAAAAATAAAAACAAAATTAAGAGTTGTTTTATATTTTGTCTTTTTAAAATCATAATTTTAATTATAGTCAGATGGTGTTTCCGTATTTGAAACAAGTAGCTCTTTTTATTTTTTTATTTGGTGTTTTCTTCCAAAGCTTCCCAAAACTCGTAAGCTCTTCTTAAATGTGGAATAACAATGGTACCACCTACTAAAGTTGCAATTCCCATAGCTTCCATCATTTCTTCTTTTGTAATACCTTCTTTATATGAAGTTTCTAAATGGTATTTGATACAATCGTCACAACGCAAAACTGCAGAAGCGACTAAACCTAGAAGTTCTTTGGTTTTAACGTCTAAAGCACCTGCCATATAGGCATTGGTGTCTACATTGAAAATTCTTTTGATTACTTTGTTGTTATCGGCTAATAATTTTTCATTCATTTTAGCACGATAGTCATTAAATTCTTGGACTAAATTTGACATAAATTAGGTTGTTAAATCGGTTGTTGTACTTTGTTTTTTTACTACGGCAGCACTTATAAAAATACTAATCTCATACAGTAACATAATTGGAATTGAAACGATAATCTGACTCAATACATCTGGCGGTGTAATAATAGCAGATAAAATCAATACAATGACTAACGTATATTTTCTGTATTTTCTTAAGAATTGAGGAGTAACTAAACCTATTTTGGTTAAAAAATAAATAATAATGGGTAATTCAAATAATAAACCACTCGCTACTGTTGAGGTTTTCATTAAACTGATATAAGAGGTAATGTCAATTGAATTATTGATTTCCGGACTTACAATATAACTGGCAAAAAATTGAACCGACAAAGGAGCAATCAAATAATATCCAAATAAAACACCTATAAAGAATAATAAAGAGGAAATGATAATAAAAGCAGCTGCATATTTTTTTTCATTTTCATATAAAGCCGGACTAATAAATTTCCAAATTTGCCACAAAACAAATGGAAAAGAAATTATAAATCCTACCGTTATGGAAGTCCACATATGTATCGAAAACTGACCGCCCATTTCTCTGTTTTGAATGGGCAAGTTAATTTCTGTGACACATAAACTTTTATCTAAACCAAATTTTTGTGCTAAATCGCAAAAAAATTGATAGGTAAAAAAATCTGGGTTTTTAGGTCCGAAAAGAATTTGGTCAAAAACAAAATCACTAAAGAAAAAGGCAACTACCGAACAAGCTAGAATTGCAATTGTACTTCTTATCAATAACCATCTTAATTCTTCGAGATGATCTAAAAATGACATCTCTCCTAAATTTTTCTTTGCCATTATACAATTCCTTCTTTTAAAATATCATGTAAATGTACAATTCCTTTGTAAACGCCATCGTCTATCACAACCAATTGGGTAATAGCATTGTTTTCTAAAATGCTTAAAGCATCAGCAACTAAAATAGAAGATGCGATGTTTTTTGGATTGTGAGTCATGATATCTTTTGCTTGTAAATGCGTAAAAGTATCATTCGTATTTAACATTCTTCGAATATCTCCATCCGTAATTATTCCAATAACTTTTCCAGCTTCAATAACAGCAGTAACACCTAATCTTTTTTCGGAAATTTCTACAATTACTTCTTTTATACTTGCATTGGGAGCGACTTGTGGTGTATGGGTTGTATCTAACATGTCTTTCACACGTAATAATAATTTTTTACCTAAAGCGCCACCTGGATGATAAATAGCAAAGTCTTCACTTTTAAAATTTCTAAGTTCCATTAAAGCAACAGCTAAAGCATCACCTAAGACTAATTGTGCTGTGGTACTATTGGTAGGTGCTAAATTGTTAGGACAAGCTTCACTTTCTACATAAGCATGCAAAACATAATGTGATTCTTTTCCTAAAAAGGAATTTAAATCGGCTGTCATACCAATTAAAATGTTGCCAAAGCGTTTTAGTAGTGGAACTAAAACTTTTATTTCAGGGCTATTACCACTTTTGGAAATACAAATGATAACATCATCTGGTAAAACCATTCCTAAATCGCCATGAACGGCTTCTGCTGCATGAAGAAAAACTGAAGGTGTTCCAGTTGAATTCAACGTAGCTACTATTTTTTGAGCAATAATTGCACTCTTTCCAATGCCAGTAATTACTAGTCTTCCCTTTGATTTATAAATGATTTCTGTCGCTTTTGCAAAATCTTCTGTAAGATACTCTGTTAAATTAGCAATACTCTTACTTTCTGTTAAAATAGTGTTTCTCGCCGAATTTAAAATGGTTGTTGTTGTGTCCAAAGTATTAAATAGATTAATGTTTTGTTTTTTTAAAGAAAATTGTATCTTTATGTTTGCAAATTTAGGTAAAATCATATTAATAGAGAATGAAACCAAACGAAATTGATTTACACAAAGAATTAAAAAAATATTTCGGGTTTAACCAATTCAAAGGACTTCAAGAACAAGTTGTTAATAGTATTATTTATGGAAATAATACTTTTGTAATTATGCCTACGGGTGGAGGAAAATCACTATGCTATCAACTTCCTGCGCTAGTTTTAGAAGGTACTGCTATTGTTGTATCTCCTCTTATCGCTTTAATGAAGAACCAAGTAGATGCCATTAGAGGTATCAGTTCCGAATCGGGTATTGCCCATGTATTAAATTCTTCATTAACCAAAACAGAAATTAATAAAGTAAAAAGTGACATTACATCAGGAATAACCAAACTGTTGTATGTGGCACCAGAATCCTTAACCAAAGAAGAGTACATACAATTTTTAAGAGGTGTTAAACTCTCTTTTGTAGCTATCGATGAAGCACATTGTATTTCAGAATGGGGACATGATTTTAGACCAGAATACAGAAATTTAAAATTTATTATCAAGCAATTAGGTGATATTCCAATCATTGGTTTAACAGCAACTGCAACCCCAAAAGTTCAAGAAGATATCTTGAAAAATTTGGATATGCCTAATGCAAATACTTTTAAAGCTTCCTTTAATAGACCCAATCTATTTTATGAAGTACGCCCAAAAACAAAAAACATAGAAAGTGATATCATTCGTTTTATCAAACAAAACAAAGGTAAATCAGGAGTAATTTATTGTTTGAGTAGAAAGAAAGTTGAAGAAATTGCACAATTATTGCAAGTTAATGGAATAAGTGCAGTTCCCTACCATGCAGGACTAGATGCAAAAACACGTGCCAAACATCAAGATATGTTTTTAATGGAAGATGTAGACGTGGTAGTAGCTACGATTGCTTTTGGAATGGGAATCGATAAACCAGATGTTCGCTTTGTAATTCATCATGATATCCCTAAATCCTTAGAAAGTTATTACCAGGAAACCGGTAGAGCAGGTCGTGATGGAGGAGAAGGACATTGTTTAGCCTACTATTCGTATAAGGATATTGAAAAACTGGAAAAGTTTATGGCAGGTAAGCCTTTGGCTGAGCAAGAAATTGGTTACGCATTACTACAAGAAGTTGTGGCTTATGCTGAAACATCCATGTCTAGAAGAAAATATTTGTTGCATTATTTTGGTGAGGAATTTGATTTGGAAAATGGAGAGGGAGCTGATATGGACGATAATGTAAGAAATCCTAAAAAGAAAATCGAAGCAAAAGAGCAAGTACAATTATTACTAACCGTAATTAATGAAACGAAAGAACAATTTAAAGCAAAAGAAATTATACTAGTGCTCACTGGTAAAATAAATGCTGTTGTGAAAGCTCATAAATTAGATAATCAAGCTTTTTTTGGAAAAGGTAGTGCTTTTGATGACCGCTATTGGATGGCTTTAATTCGTCAAGTTTTAGTTTCTGGATATATTAAAAAAGATATTGAAACGTACGGAGTTATTAAATTAACAGATAAAGGAAAAGATTTCATTAAGAAACCAGAAAGTTTTATGATGTCTGAAGATCACGAATATAGTGAAACAGAAGACGAAAATATAGTTGCAACAGCCAAATCGTCTGGTACAACAGATGAAGCTTTAATGAGTATGTTGAAAGATCTGCGAAAAAAAGTGGCTAAAAAATTAGGTGTGCCACCATTTGTTGTCTTTCAAGATCCATCTTTAGAAGATATGGCTTTAAAATATCCAATTTCTGTTGAAGAATTAGGGAATATTCATGGAGTTGGAGAAGGAAAAGCAAAAAAATATGGTAAAGATTTTGTAGAATTAATTGCTCGTTATGTTGAAGATAATGATATCATTCGACCTGATGATTTAGTAGTGAAATCTACTGGAGCTAATTCTGGATTAAAACTATACATTATTCAAAATGTTGATCGAAAATTGGCTCTAGATGATATTGCTAAAGCCAAAGGATTAGATATGGATGGTTTGTTAAAAGAAATGGAACAAATTGTATATTCCGGAACCAAATTAAATATTAATTATTGGATAGATGATATTTTAGATGAAGATCAACAAGAGGAAATTCATGATTATTTTATGGAATCAGAATCGGATAATATCAAAGATGCCTTAAAAGAATTTGACGGTGATTATGATACTGAAGAATTGCGTTTAATGCGAATCAAATTTATTAGCGAAGTAGCGAACTAATCTATTATAAACTGTTCAAAAACGTTACATAAGAAATAGATTTCTTGTCTTGTTTTTGAACAGTTTTTTTATTTCTTGTAATTTTTAAAAATATAAATCCAAATTAACCGTGAAAGTTTAATGTTAAAAATGGATAAAGCTAAAATTACAATTCCAATTATAGGAAAAACCCGTAAATCAAATGTAGCTTTAAAAAAAGGTTTCGCTATAAAATACGTCACTAAAGCCTCAGCACATCCTAATGCATAATTCACAAACATAGCTCCAAAGAAGAAACCTGGTTCTTTTTCAAATTTAAAATTGCAATTGGGACAAGTGGTATTCATTTTGGGGAAACCAAACCCTAAATTAAATAATCCGTTTTTAAAAACTTTTCCTTTAGTACAATTCGGACATTTATTGCTGAAAAGTGTAATAATTGTGTTGGTCATTTTTTTTATTGCAAATTTAACCCCTTTTATATTTGTTTCTGTTTTGTATCTTCGCTAAAAAGTGCACAAAAAAGACATTTATGCGTTATCCCGTTTATAAAATTGAAAATTTTGAAGAAACCATTTTTAAAAATAAATTCTATGTAAATTCATTTGCCAACCATTTGAAAAAACATCGTTTTATTGAAGATTTACACCGTCATAATTTTTATTTATTAGTATTCTTTACTCATGGAAGTGGCGTACATTCTTTAGACTTTAAAAAGTATACAATTCAAAAGGGAAGTTTGTTTTTTATGCAGCCTGGGCAAATGCATTCTTGGAAATTATCTGATGATATTGAAGGTTATATTGTTTTCTATACCAAAGAAATTTTTGATTTATATTTTAAAGGGAAAAGTATTGAAAGCTATGCTTTTTTTGAGTCTTTTCAAGATCATTCCGAAATGTTATTGTCAGATGAAAAAAGAAAACAATTGCAAGTCTATTTTAATTTGATGTTGGAAGAGAAAGAGCATCATTTCATCTACAAAAAAGATAAATTAATCAATCTGTTGGATACTATTCATATTGAAATAGCGAGATGGTATGAGCCTAAAAATGAGTATACCAATTCGAATTCTAATTTGAAATTAAAACAATTTGAAGGCCTGCTGGAAAAGCATTATAAAATTGAAAAAAGGCCTTCTTTTTATGCAGATAAAATGGCAATTACGTTGAAACACCTCAATAGAATTACTAAAGCGACTCTTGATAAAACAGTAACTGATATTATCGCAGAACGTTTGCTCCTAGAAGGGAAACGCTTGCTCGTTGAACGAAAGCTTTCTGTAAATCAAATCGCTGACGAATTAGGGTTTGCTTCTCCTAATTATTTTGTTAAATTGTTTAAAAAAAGAGAAGGAAGTACCACTAAAGAGTTTCTTCAAAGGATGAAAAATCAAGTGTTGTAAACTTCTCCTCGATGTGGTTTCAAAGCATCTCTTACAAGAATCATATCTTTTTCTTCAACAACCATATAAGCTATAGCATGCATTTCATTTATAGAGGACCAACCGGTTATATTTATAGGTAACTTTTCAATTTGAATGTACTCTTTTAAATGAATTTCATGGTGTTCAGCAGTTTTTGCTGCAGCCATTCCTCTAAAATCCCAAATTAATTTTATTTTTCGCATGTTGAACCTCTTTCTAATAAATCAATATTCAAAGGTAGGTTTTTATTAAATTTGGAAAAACTTTGTCTTATGAAATATTTTCTTTTTTTAATTTTTGGAATGAATTTCTTATTTGCACAAGAATTAACTTTGGAACAAGCGAATCATTTAGCGAGCTTGCCTATTAAATGTTTGCAACAAGAATATCCTAATAAATTGAATCAATTGTTAAAAGATGATTCAGAATTGGCTTCACCTAAAACGTTACATCCTTCTTTTTATGGCTGCTTTGATTGGCATTCTTCTGTACATGGTCATTGGAGTTTAGTATATTTATTGAATAGTTTTAAAGATTTAGCACACAGGGAAGAAATTATTCAAAAGTTGCAAACCAACTTATCGAAAGAGCATATCGAACAAGAAATGCTTTATTTTGCTAAACCTCATGAAAAGTCTTTTGAAAGAACTTATGGTTGGAATTGGTTACTAAAATTACAATTAGAATTAGAACAAAGTAATGAGCCATTTGCGAAACCGTTATCAGAAAATTTAAAACCACTAACGGATTTATTAATTGAAAGATACATCGATTTTTTACCAAAGTTATTGTACCCCATTCGTGTAGGAACGCATTCTAATACTGCTTTTGGGCTAACAAATGCTTGGGATTATGCTGTTTTTTCTAAAAATGAAGTATTCCAAAATGTAATTAAAGAAAATGCTTTACGAATGTATGGTTCCGATGAAAATTGTCCGTTTATTTGGGAACCAAGTGGTACCGATTTTTTATCTCCTTGTATGGAAGAAATTGGATTAATGCAACGCATTTTAACTGAAAAAGAATTTTTACCTTGGTTAGATAAATTTGCACCTAATTTATGTAAAAAGAGTTTCGAGTGGGAAACCGCTAAAGTTTCGGATAGAACCGATGGTCAGTTAGTACATTTAGATGGTTTGAATTTTAGTAGAGCTTGGAATTTATATGCTTTAATCAAACAGTATCCTAAAAAGTTTTTTTATCTAAAAAAGATTGCTGACGCGCATTTGCAGTTTTCTTTACCTTCTGTAGTAGATGGAAACTATGAAGGAGAACATTGGTTGGCTTCTTTTGCCTTAAGAACTTTTGAATCAAAAAAATAGGTTGTAATTCCTATAAAATGTTTATATTGTAAGCTGAAAATAAATTTAAAAAATGCCCTGTTTATGAAGCAAAAATACTTTTTTCTATGCTTAGGATTGTTATTCTTAAGTTTTCTTTTTTCCCAAAATAATTATCAAGTAAGTCAAATTCCATATCAAACGTATTCGGTTAATGGAGCTCCTTTAGTTACAAATGATGATGCATTGTCACAATATGTGCCTATAGGATTTGATTTTGCTTTTTTTGGAAACACATATGACCAATTTTTAGTGAGCACAAATGGTTATATAACTTTTGATGGTAATCCTATGGAGATGTCTCCTTGGAATTTTAATGCAACCATTCCAAATACTGCTTTTCCAGTAAAAAATGCTATTTTGGGTTGTTATCATGATTTAGATAATAGGTCAAATGTAGGACAAATTATATATTCTATATTAGGTACAGCTCCTTATAGAAAAATGGTAGTGTTGTTTACCAATCAACCTCATTTTAGTTGTACGACATTACAAAGTACCTTTCAGGTGATTATGTATGAAACCTATAATATGATAGATGTACAAATAGTAAATAAACCGCTCTGTGCTACATGGAATTCAGGAAGAACTGTTGTTGGTTTAATTAATACAGATGGGACTTTAGGTTTGGCTCCACCTGGTAGAAATACAGGTGCTTGGACAGCTGCACAAGAAGGGTATCGTTTTAAATTGCCTTTTGATTCTAATGTGTATTATTATACCATATGTGATGATGATACTGATGGTTTAGGTCTGTTTAATTTAGCAGTAGCTCAAAACGATATCAATGCAACAAACTCATCGAGTGTCTTATTCTTTGAAACTTACGCTGATGCTGAAAACAACACAAACCCGTTAAGTGATTTAAATTATGCAAATACACAATCACAACAAACAATTTATGCGTTTTCTGAAGGTGTTATTTATGATGTAAAACTTCAAGTTATTGATTGTTCAAATGATTTTGACGCAGATAGTGTGCCAACATCAAGTGAGGATTTAAATGGCGACGGAAATTTGGCAAATGATGATACCGATAATGATGGTATTCCAAATTTTGCTGATAATGATGATGATGGTGATACTGTTTTAACAGAATACGAATATGTTTTTGCAAGATCTAATCGTGGCACTACAAGTAGTTTATTAG
The DNA here is from genome assembly GCF_006491645.1 of Flavobacterium profundi. GTDB lineage: Bacteria > Bacteroidota > Bacteroidia > Flavobacteriales > Flavobacteriaceae > Flavobacterium > Flavobacterium profundi. The sequence continues at coordinate 125,720 of NZ_VDCZ01000001.1, read as the reverse complement.
ACACGGATAACGATACAATTCCAGATTACCTTGATGATGACGATGATGGGGATGGTGTTTTAACTAAGGATGAAGATTATAACCATAATTTTAATCCGATGGATGATGATATTAATACCAATTCAATTCCTGATTATCTAGACAATGCTGCAGTTTTGGGTACTCCTAATTTTGAAAACAATATTGGGTTTACTTTATATCCTAACCCTGCCTTTTCTGAAATTACAATTGAAAATAATAAAGGAGTTGCTATAAATGAAGCAACAATTGTTTCCATAAACGGGCAAGTATTGCAAAATATAACCACTACTGAAACTGTTTTGAAAATGGATGTTTCTGAATTGCAATCGGGTATTTATTTTGTAAAATTGAACACTAATGAAGGAATAGTTATTCAAAAATTTTTAAAAAATTAAGAATAGAGTAAATTAATTGGGATGAGAGGTGGTTTCTACCTCTCATTTTTATTTTAAAACACTATTTTTGCAAAAAAAATGTAAAGATGAATTGGAGAGTAGTTTTATTAACAGTTGTTGTTGGATTAAATTTTGGTTGTAGTAATGATGATACTACTGAGAATGGTGAAACGGTTTCTTTATCAAAAACGATAAAAAAATATTCAGAAAAGGTATATTATAATCAACAAGTTGATTATCAGTTCACTGCTAATTTTAATTATTCAGAAGGTAAACTTGTTTCTATTTCTGATACTCAGAATGTTCTTGAATTTTACTACAATTCAAATAAGATTAGCCAAATAAAAAAATATTCTAATAATCAATTGATGTCAATCAATTATTTAAATTACGAGGGATCCTTATTGAGCTCAATTGTCAATGATTCTAATGATGAAAAGCAAATTTTGACATACAATAATGGTACTTTGTCTTTGGTAAAGAATCAACATTTAGAAAGCTCAAATTGGATAACAGATTCTGAAAAACAATACATATTTCTTACGAATAATATTCAGCAAGTTATTACAGAGAATTATAGCTTTTCATCTTCCTATAAATCAACTTTTGAGTATGATGCAAAGAATAATCCAATGAAAATGATGAATCCTTATTTAAAGTTTATTCTTCAATATGAAACTTGCGATTTTATAAGTAGTAATAATATTTTAAAAAGATATTCCTATTCTGATGTGAACGCTTCTACCGGAACACTTTCGCATGAATATGAAATCACATATGATAATGATAATTATCCAGTTTTAATTAAAAAATATAGTGTGAGTTCAACCCAACCAGTATTAATTTCTGAAGCTATAATAGAATACAATTAATGCCACGCGAATTTCAATTTCAAGTCTCTCCAGAAGTTGCAGCAAACGAAGTTTTGCTAACACATCATGTTGCTAAATTATTTCAAGTTTCTCCAAAAGAGATTCAAAAGGTAATTGTGGTAAAACGCTCTATTGATGCCCGACAAAAATCGATTAAAATAAACATTAAAGCAAATGTGTTTTTGTTAGGTGAGCCATTTGTTGCGACATCTATAGAATTACCAGATTATCCCAATGTGTCTCATGCACAAGAAGTAGTTGTTGTAGGTGCTGGACCAGCAGGTTTATTTGCAGCCTTACAATTAATAGAATTAGGGCTGAAACCAATCGTCTTAGAAAGAGGAAAAGATGTGAGAGGACGAAGAAGAGATTTGAAAGCGATAAATGTAGATCATATTGTTAATGAAGATTCCAATTATTGTTTTGGAGAAGGTGGTGCAGGAACCTATTCCGATGGTAAATTATATACACGATCCAAAAAAAGAGGAGATGTTGAAAGAATTTTAAAACTTTTGGTTGGTTTTGGAGCTTCAGATGAAATTTTGATTGAAGCACATCCTCATATTGGAACCAATAAATTACCACAAATTATTCAAGATATTCGTGAAAAAATTCGTGCCAGTGGTGGTGAAGTTTTATTTGAAAAAAGGGTTACCGATATTTTGTTAAAAAGTAATGAAGTTGCAGGAGTTGTTTTGCAGGATGGAAATGTCCTTTCAACAAAAAAAATTATTTTAGCAACAGGACATTCTGCAAGAGATATTTTTGAACTATTAGATAGGAAAAAAATCTTTATTGAGGCAAAACCGTTTGCTCTAGGGGTTCGTGCAGAACATCCACAAGAGTTGATTGATAAAATACAATATTCATGCGATTTTAGAGGAGAATTTTTGCCACCTGCACCGTATTCAATTGTTAAGCAAATCGCAGGACGAGGGATGTATTCTTTTTGCATGTGTCCTGGAGGAGTTATTGCACCTTGTGCCACAAGTCCGGGTGAAGTTGTAACGAATGGTTGGTCACCTTCAAAAAGGGATCAAGCTACCGCTAATTCTGGAATAGTAGTTGAATTGCGATTGGAGGATTTTAAACCTTTTGCAAAGTTTGGTGCTTTAGCAGGAATGGAATTTCAAAAAGCAATAGAGCAAAAAGCTTGGCAAGTTGCTGGTAAAACACAAAAAGTGCCAGCGCAACGAATGGTCGATTTTTCTCAGAAAAAGAGTTCTGCGGAAATTCCTAAAACTTCCTATGTTCCAGGAACTACTTCAGTGGAGTTGGGAGAGGTATTCCCTTCGTTTTTAACCCAAACCATGCGAGAGGGTTTTGTTCAATTTGGAAAATCTATGAAAGGTTATTTTACAAATGAAGCAATTTTGCATGCACCAGAAAGTCGAACTTCCTCTCCTGTTAGAATTCCTCGTGATCCAATTACTTTGGAGCATTTAGAAATAAAAGGCCTTTATCCTTGTGGTGAAGGAGCAGGTTATGCAGGAGGAATTATTTCTGCAGCCATAGATGGTGAAAAATGTGCTATTAAAATTGCTGAAAGTTTAATGTAAAAATAAATGTCACTCCCTTATGGAGCAACATTTTATATGGTTATTGAAGGATAGATTTATATCTTTTTTATGCGTACGGCATTCATTCCTTTTATTCCTTTCTCTAATTCATAGGTAACTTTATTTCCTTCTTTTACCTCATCAATTAGTCCTTTTATGTGAAAAAAGAATTTATTATCAGAGTCGATTTCTTTAATAAAACCAAAACCTTTTGAAGTATCATAAAAATCGATTATTCCTTTTTTTTCTTTGTCAACTTCTTCTGTTTCTTCTCTTTTTGGAATACTAATTTCAATGCTTTCTACATCTGTAACTATTTTTTTGGAAGGATCTGGAGGTGTACTGGTTAAATAACCATTTTCATCTACATATACATATAAATCTTCACCAGATAATTTAGGATTGGCTTTTCTTGCCTCTTTTTTTTCTTGTTTTTCTTTTCGTTTTTTAGCACGAAGCTTTTCTTGCTCTTTTTTATTAAATGATTGTTGAGGTCTGCCCATTAATTAATTTATAATTTTAAGTGATTATTTAAGATGATAAAAATTTAAAAAAAACAATTATTATATCTTATAGTAGTACTTAAAACTATTTATGAGGTAAATAATGAAAAGAATTTAAAAAATTTCTAAGGAACAAATATACAATATTAATTGAAGAGAATGTTTGAATTTTATAAAATTGAATGTCAACTGTTTATTCTTTTGTTTATTCTTTACCTAAGTTAAGAAATTAAATTTAGCTATACAATTGTTAATGTTCTCATAAACTTCTAAAGACTTACATAAGCCAAAGTTTTTTTGTATTTTTGAGACATTAATCAATACTATGAGTGAAGAAAAAGTAATTTTAGTGGATACAAATGATGAAGCCATTGGTTTAATGGAAAAAATGGCAGCACATGAACAAGCGCTTTTGCATAGAGCCTTTTCAGTATTTATTTTAAATGATAAAAATGAAGTAATGCTGCAACAAAGAGCAGCTCAGAAATACCATTCTCCTTTATTGTGGACAAACACCTGTTGTAGTCATCAGCGACCTGGAGAGTCTAATATTTTAGCAGGTAAAAGGCGCTTAATGGAAGAAATGGGTTTTGTTACCGATTTAAAAGAACTCTTTCACTTCATCTATAAAGCTCCTTTTGATAACGGTTTAACCGAACATGAATTAGATCATGTTATGATTGGAAGATATAATGAAGAGCCTGTTATTAATAAAGAAGAAGTTGAAGATTGGAAATGGATGAAAATAGAAGATATTAGAGAAGATATGGCAACTCATCCAGAACGCTATACGGTATGGTTTAAAATTATTTTTGATGAATTTTATCATTATCTAGAAAGTCATAAAATTTAATGCCACAAATTTTCTAAAAACAAATGAAAGTAACGGTTTCAAGAAAGGCACACTTTAATGCGGCCCATCGATTATATAGAAAAGATTGGTCAGAAGAGAAAAACAATCTGGTTTTTGGGAAGTGTAATAATCCTAATTATCATGGGCATAATTACGAATTAATTGTAAGTGTAACTGGTCCCATAAATCCTGAAACAGGTTTTGTTATGGATGTGAAAATTTTATCGGATTTGATAAAAGAACATATAGAAGATGCTTTCGATCATAAAAATTTAAATTTAGATGTTCCAGATTTTGAAGATTTAAATCCTACTGCAGAAAATATAGCTGTGGTAATTTGGAACAAATTAAGGCCTTACATCGACTCTACTTTGGAAATGGAAGTGGTACTATATGAGACTCCAAGAAATTTTGTAACGTATAAAGGTAATTAAAATGAGTTTAAAAGTAGGAGATAAAGTTCCAAATTTTAGTGCGAAAGATCAACATGGAGCCAATTTTATTTGGGATGAACATTTAGGTAAACCCATAGTACTATATTTTTATCCAAAAGACGATACGCCAGGTTGTACAGCTCAAGCTTGCAGTTTTAGAGATGAATATGAAGACTTTAAAGAATTAGGTGCTGAAGTTATTGGTGTAAGTGGTGATTCTGAAAAAGCACATACTAAATTCGCTCAAAAATACAAGTTGCCTTTTATATTATTGTCTGATCAAGATAAAAGCTTAAGGAAATTATTTGGAGTTCCAACAAATTTATTAGGATTGCTACCCGGTAGGGTAACTTATATTATTAATGCAGAAGGGACTTTAGTGTACATTTATAATAATATGTCGGCAAAGAATCATGTTTCAATTGCAAAAGATAAGGTTAAAGAAATTTTTAAGGATTTTAAAAATAAATAGAATAAAATCTTTTTTTGCCTTTTAAGTTTCTATTTTTGCTTTTTAAATGGTTTATTTATGATTGGAACAAGAGAAAGATTAATTTCTCAAGGAATTATCAAAGACGAGAAATGTAAAGTTTGTAACCAAGATACAAGTTTACTTGTTGATGTTTATCTAAAGTTTTTAATACTAAAAATTTTTATTTTTCCATTAGAAAAAAGAACTGTTGTAGGTTGTTCACAATGTAAAAAAGGAGATCTTAAACCTTTTGAAATGACGAGTACTGCCAAAAATAAACTTTTTAAAATTAACGAAGAAACTAAAATTCCTAAACGCTATTTTTCAGGGTATATTATTCTCACTATTATTGCTTTTTTAATAATGCTTTCAAAAATTAAGTAAATCGATATTTAACTTACGAGTTGTCTCAGTTTTTTTGTTGTTGAAATAAATAAGTTGCGCATTCGTCGAAATAAAATAAAATAAAATTACAATTCTTCAATATTTGTATCCAAAAAAATACATTATGAATCGTTTATATCCATTACTTTTTAAACCGATACTCAAAGAGCGAATTTGGGGCGGAACCAAATTAAAAACCTATTTAAATAAACCTATTTCTTCTGAGATAACAGGAGAGAGTTGGGAAATTTCTACAGTTCCAAACGATTTGAGTGTAGTGAATAATGGTGCTTTAAAAGGGAAAAATATCAATGAGTTGATTGAATTGTTTTCTAAAGATTTTTTGGGAGATTCTGTAATAAAAAGATTTGGAAATGATTTTCCATTATTATTTAAGTTTATTGATGCCAAAGAAGATTTATCTATTCAACTACACCCAAATGATTTTTTAGCTAAAAAAAGGCATAATTCTTTCGGGAAAACAGAAATGTGGTATGTGATGCAAGCCGATTCGAACTCACGCTTAGTTGTTGGATTTAAAGAGAATACAACCAAGCAAGAATATTTACATCATTTGGAAAATAAAACGTTAGTTTCAATTTTAAATGAAGTACCTGTGAAAAAGGGAGATGTCTTTTTTTTAGAAACAGGTACCATTCACGCTATTGGAGCTGGTGTTGTTATAGCAGAAATTCAACAAACAAGCGACGTAACGTATCGCATTTATGATTGGGATAGGGTTGATGCAAACGGTAAGGGTAGGGAATTGCATACTGATTTAGCTTTAGAAGCCATTACTTTTGAAAAAACAAACGCAGCAATTGCTTTTCAGGCCATTGAAAATACTTCTAACCAGGTTGTGGATTGTCCTTATTTTAAAACAAATATAATTCCTTTAGATGGAATCTATAATTGGTCCAAAAAACAAGATGCGTTTAGTGTTTTTATGTGTACGGAAGGTGAATTGGATTTGCTTTTTGAAGAAGATTGCTTCCGTTTGAAAGCGGGAAATACGATTTTAATACCAGCTGTAATTGATAATTTAGTTTTTAAAGGAAATGCTACGTTGTTAGAAATTTCTATTTAATTAAATATCATAAGAATATATTCCTTAATTTTGCTTCAAATTTTAAATAAATACAAAATGGCAAGCGTTAAAAACTTGAAGAAAGAAATCAACTACGTTTTAGGAGATTTAGTAAATATTGTGTATGTGTGGGAAATGACAAATGGTGGAAAACCTACTGAAACTACAGATGCTATTATTGATGAAATCTACGATAACTATGATGCATTGGTTACCAAAATCAATAAAAAAGATGTTGAAAATAAAAAAGCGCATTTTAAGCAAATTCGTAAAGAATACGAAGATACTGCAAATCAAATAGTTGAAAAAATCAACAAATTGAATTAAAAAAATAGTAAAAAAAAAGCAGATTTTTCTTTGCAAATATAAAAATCAAAATTATATTTGCACCGCAATAAAGGAAACAGGTAGCTTGTTTTAGTGGCTGTTTCCTTAAGAGTTGCCGGTGTAGCTCAGCTGGCTAGAGCAGCTGATTTGTAATCAGCAGGTCGTGGGTTCGAGTCCCTCCATCGGCTCAAAAAAAAGGAAAGCATTTGCTTTCCTTTTTTTATTTTTCCACTTTTTGTATATTAAAACATACCATTTTCATTAATGATATCTTTTGGAACGGGTTGCCCAAAATCCCAAAGTTCTACAATTTTATTTTCATTAAATCTGAAAATATGCATGACAGCTAACTCCAAATTGTTTTGTTGTAATTGAATGCGAGAATGTACAGCAACCAAATGCTCATCCTCTAAAATGCGTTGTATTTCAAAAATTTTATTCGGATTTTGAATTGCATTTTCTTCCATAGCAAGCATTAAGGTGTTTCGATCTCCTTTAAAATAGGCATTGTGATGGATAAAATCAGGTGCTACATATACTTCAAAGGCTTCTCTAGATTGCCCTTTAGCAGCAAGATGTAAAAAATGAGTAACAATTTCTTTTTTGGTCATGCGATACAATAAAATACAGGGAAGCCAAATAAAAATAATATTTGTCTTCAGTTAACTTCCCTATTTGTGTTATTATTCTGTAGGTTTGCTTTTTAAAATGAAAGAACTAATTAACGTCACAAGTATCCCAACAGGTAAAATTTCTGTATACGTTATCATGGCGTTAAAAAAAGGGTTTTTATACATCGTGGAAAACTCTTCCATTTCTTTTGTTTTTTGCTCTATTTCTGTCAAACTAGCACCACTTTGTTTTAAACCGTTTATCATATGCTCGGCATATTTTTCAGTAAAATCGGGTACAAAATAAAAATAGTTAATCAACCAGCTCACCACATACATAGTAGAAGCAATTAATACGATAATACTACCAATTTTAAATGCTTTACCAAAGCTGATTACACCTTGGTTGTATTTGTCTCTGTAATTTTTAATACCCACATAGACCATAGAAAAAGCAATGAGCATGGAGGAGTAGCCAATAAGCATTCCTTTTTCAAAATCGAAAGAGGTACAATTAGAAGTAATGATAAGCATAGGTATAGAAACAACTATACCAGCTATTAGTCCGAAGATAAGAATGTTTTTTTTCATTTTAGGAATCATTTATAACCACAAATGTGAAAATTAACCGCTTTTTTTTACTCATACTTTAGTACATTTTTGTTTTTTATCATGAATTTAGTACTAAAGTAGGACTCACTTAAGGTATAATTTGTAAACGTTTTGCTTTTTCAATAGCTTGCGTTCTTCTTTTTACATCTAATTTTTCAAAAATATTTTGATTGTGTGTTTTTACGGTGCTTAAGGAGACAAAAATGCTATTCGCAATTTCTTGATTGCTATTTCCTTGAGCCATTAAATCAAGTATTTCTAATTCTCTTGCACTTAATTCTAATTTTTCAATTAGAGCTTGATTCATTGTAAAGTCTTCCTCTTTTGGGATAAAAACTTCTTTTTCTACAATAATGGTTTTCGTTTTGGGTTTAGAAAGTTTTAAAGCAAGCCAAATTCCTAATGCTGTAAAAAGAACTGCAATGGAACCAATATAAATTTCCAAAGAATGATCAAATAAAATATAACGAAGTTCTAACCATTTCAGAAAAAAAAGCAAAACAAATAAACTTATGCCATATAAAATAGCTGTTTTGTAATTTCTGAACCATTTCATTATAGAAAGCATGTTTTTAGATCTACTTTTGTTAGCTAAAGATATGAAAAATATTTTTGGATAATTATTCCAAAGCCTGTTTCAAATCGGAAAGTAAATCATCTATATACTCAATTCCAATTGAAAGACGTATTAAATTCTCTGGGCTAATCGGATTGGTGCCTTCAACACTTCTTCGGTGTTCTACTAAACTTTCTACACCTCCTAAAGAGGTAGCGTGTTTGAAAATGTGTAGTTTATTGGTAAACGCTAAGGCATTTTCTTGGTTTCCTTTCACCAAAATAGAGACTATAGTGCCAAAACCATTTTGCATTTGTTTTTTTGCAATATGATGATTTTCATGGGAAGCTAAACCAGGAAAAAACACTTTCTCAATGGAAGGATGCGTACTTAAAAAATTTGCAATAGTAATAGCGTTGTCAGATTGTGCTCTAAAACGTAAAGGAAATGTAGCTAAACTTCTGTTGAGTAGCCAGCAATCGAATGGAGATGGAACAGCACCTGCCATTTTTTGATACGTTCGAATACTTTGGCTCAATTCATCTTCTTTGTTAGTTAAGACAACACCTCCTAAAATATCGGAATGACCGCTAAAAAATTTAGTTGAGGAATACATGACGTAGTCAATACCATTTTGAATTGTTTTTTGAGCTAAAGGTGTTGCAAAAGTATTATCACAAACGGTTAGTATATTATTCTTCTTAGCAATCGAAATGACAGCTTCTAAGTCGGTTATTTTTAATTGAGGATTTGATGGTGTTTCAATCCAAATTAATTTCGTGTTGGGTTGTATCGCTTTTTCAACATGTGTGGCTTCGGTCATATCAATCCTATTCGTAGTTACATTCCAACGTTTAAAAAAAGTATCTAATAACTGACGCGTTCCATGATAGCAATCATCAGGAATAATAATATGACAATTTGGTTCTAATAAAGTATCAAATAAAGCATTTATTGCTGCCATTCCAGAGGCAAAGGCAATAGCTGTTTTTGCACCTTCAATTTGTGCCAATTTTTGTTCTACAGCAATTCGGTTAGGGTTTTCACCACGAGTATAAATATATTCTCCTGTGGTTCCGTCCTCATTGCGTTCAAATGTGGTCGAAAGATGTATGGGTTGAATAATGTCTTTATTCTTTCCTTTGGTTTCACCAGCATGAACTGCTAATGTTTGAATATGCTGTTTTTTCATAGGTATTATAGGAATTAAAATTTATTGAAAAATACCTAAAAACAAATGAATTTCAAAAAGAAAGCTTATTCTTTATTGGATAAAGTTTCTTTTTTTGTATCATAAATATGTTTTCTAAGAATTTTTCCGTATTTCGAAGCAGCAACTTCTCTGCTCATGTGCTTAGCGATTGTATCTAAATAAGCTACATTGATGTCGGGAATTTCTGTTAATGCAAGATAAGGGGCAATTTCATATTCACCATGTGTGCTTGCGAAATTGGCTGTATAGCGGTATTTTCTTTTAACTAATCTGCCATAAGCCTCTTCAATACTATCTGCTCTTTGTTGGTTAAAATTTGTACTGTTCTCAATTCTCTTTTCTATGATGGCTATATTTTCATCATTAAATTTAGATTTGAAACTATTAAATTCATCAAAAAGTTCTTGATTTTTTGAACCTGTAATTTTAGCACCCGCATAGAACTCTTTTAGAGAAGTCTCTATATTCATTTCACCTGGTTCAGCAAAAAAAACTAAATTATTATCAATGGAATTGGTTTGACCTCTGTCTAAAAACAAATAGAATACTTCTGGGTTTTTTAAAGGTATAGTGGTCTCAAAATGAGAATTTCCTTTAATAATAATACTATCGATTGCTACCAAAGTGGTGTCTTCAAATTTTTTAATATATAATTTACCTTGGCTTAATCCTTTTACATTTCCTGTTAAGTGTAAATTTTCTTTTGGAGCCTCATTATCATTACAAGCTATTAAACTTAGTAATGCAAATCCAAGAAGTAGTCCTTTTTTCATTTTTTTAATTTTCATTTTTTTATTATTGAGGAGCAGCATGTTCCATTAAAAAAGTACAAATAATTGCTCCATATGTACCGATAATATATCCAAAAATTGCTAAAAGAACTCCTACGCTAGCTAAGGAAGGATGAAAAGCAGAAGCTACAACAGGTGCAGAAGCTGCACCACCAACATTTGCTTGACTACCAACCGCTATAAAAAAATAGGGTGCTTTTATTAATTTTGCGACCGCAAAGATGATAATAAAATGAATTATCATCCAAATAATTCCTACAAGAATTAATCCTGGATTATCAAATACTGAAGTTAAATTCATTTTCATACCAATTGATGCTACTAATATATATATAAAGATACTCCCGATTTTGCTAGCACCAGCTCCTTCATAAGTTTTTAATTTTGTATAGGAAAGTATAATTCCTAAAATTGTAGCAATAGTTATCATCCAAAAGAAAGTTCCACCAAAAGTTGAAGCAAAACTTTTAGGGTCATTCACTGCTTCGAAAGTTTGTGTGCAAAAATTGGATATGATTTGAGAACCCCAATGAGATATTCCAACTGATGTAAATGCAATAGCTAAAATAACCATATAGTCGGTTAAAGAAGGATTTCTCTTTACACTTTCTTGATAATTGGATACTTTATCTTGTAGTTTTTGAATGGATGAATTATCGGCTTTTAACCACTTATTTATAGTTTCTTTTTTACCAATACCAAATAATAAAAATGCCATTCCAATATTAGCTACTACAATATCAACTAAGACCATTGCTCCATATTTAGATTGGTTAAATTTGAAAATCTCTAACATAGCAGCCTGATTTGCACCACCACCTATCCAACTACCAGCAATTGTTGATAATCCTCTCCATACCGCATCAAAATCATTACCGCCAACTGTTTCTGGTGAAAAAATGGAAATTATTAAAATTGCGATAGGGCCTCCTAAAATAATTCCAATTGTACCTGCTAAGAAAACTATAATTGATTTAAATCCTAGATTCATAAGTGCTTTTAAATCAATGCTCAATGTCATTAAAACTAGAGCTGCGGGTAATAAATAGCGACTAGCTATGTGGTAAATTTGAGAAGATTTTTTAATTTCTTCTCCATTTGCTGAAATTTCTGTCCATTCAGGAGCAATAATATTCATTGAACTTAGAATAGCAGGAAGTAAATAACACATTAAAAGTGCAGGAACAATTTTATAGAATTTTTTCCAATTGCCTTCTTCTTTTGAAGAGGTATAAAAAACGAAACCTAAGAGTAACATTAGTAAACCAAAAACAATTGTATCATCTGTAAAATAAGGAGGGTTTTGCATCATTATATAATTTGGTTGCAAAATAATAAAAAAAATCCTCAAAATAGAAGCTACTTTGAGGATTGTATTTTTATATGATAAAGATTAGCCTTTTAACCAAGCTTCTCTAACAGCTTTTTTAGAGTCATCAGTTGCTTGATATCCTTGACGTTTTTCTTTTGGCATCACAATAGTTCCTTTAATTTCTTGTTCTGCACCGTCTCTTTTAATTTTCATAGTTATCGGTTCGCCATCTTTCCAACCCATACTTCCTATAACTAAATCGTAAATATTATCTAAGTTATAATTGGTTCCATTTACAGCTAAAATTTTATCACCTCCTTTTAATCCTAAATTGGTCATGAATGCATTTAATTCAACACTTGGAATAATCATAATCTCTTTTGTAGATTGATCAACAGTAATATAAGGAATTTGCCCACCTTTTAAGAAAGGATTTCCTTCTACTTCAATTTCTGCAGGAGTTACTCCCATTTTTGCAAAATAGTCATCATAAGGAATTGGAGTTTCACCAGCCACATATTTATTTAAGAAATCACCAACAGCTGGATAGGTGAATTTAGTTATAGTGCCAAATAATTCTTCATCTTTAAATGCTTTTTTCGTTCCAAATTCATTTGATAAATCTTGCATTAAATTCAGAATACCTTTTTGACCATTACTGTTTTCTCTAATTAAAATGTCAACACACATTGCAATTAAAGCTCCTTTTTGGTATACATTAATATATTGGTCTTTATAAGGTTCATTTAAAACGTTTTTACTCATTTTAGTAAAACTCATTTTGTCATTCATTCTTTTAGATTGTTGAATTTTATCAGACATTCTTTCATAAAATTCAGTTTCATCAATCAAACCTTGATTTACTTGGAATAAATTTGCGAAATACTCTGTAACACCTTCATACATCCATAAATGTTCAGACATTTGAGGGTTATTAAAATCGAAATATTGTATTTCGTTAGAATGAACAGTTAATGGTGTTACAATGTGGAAAAATTCATGAGAAACTATGTCTTTCAATTGCTCTCTTAATTGTTCTAATTCCATTCTTTCTGGCATAACAACTGTTGTAGAAGTTGGATGTTCTAAAGCTCCAAAACCTTTAGCGTCATTTTCCATAGTAGACAGGTACAATAGAATTGCATATTTTTTAGTGGCATTGAATTTGCCTAAAAATTTCTTTTGTGCTGTCATCATCGCTTCCATGTTAGGAGTAATATCTTTTGCTGTATATTTTCCTGTTGGAGAATAAACACTAATGATAATTTCCATATCATCAACCATAAAAGTGGTAATGTCTGGTTTAGAATACATTAATGGCATTTCTACTAAAGTTGCATATTTTGAACTTTGAAAAACATCTTTACTTTTTGAAGCATCTAAATCAACCATAGCTGATACACCTAAAAGGCTTTCTGGGTGTGTGATGGTTAGCGTATAAGGAGTTTCTGTTTTTCCTTCAAAATATCCCACGAAACCATGGGTGTTTAACATGAAATTTTCACCTGCTTTAATATTCGTTCCTGCTGGAGAAAACACATCTTCACTTTGTCCAAATCCGCCACCACCTTCAGTATCAAAAGAGTCGTTAACTAGGTAGGTTACTTTTGCTAATTTTTTAGCCTCCTCAATTTTATAAGAGTTTTTATCTAATTTGGTAACTCGTAAACCATTTCCTGAAGCATCTAAAGCTTTAAAATCTTCAATGAATCTTCCATAGTCATCCTCTGAATAAGTTCCAGGAACAGTTTTTGGTATGAAAAAAGTTGTACTTTCTGATGTAAAGGTAGGTGCGTCAATGGATACCATTACTTTGTCATCTTTTACATTTACTAAGTCGATAGCAACATTAACTTCGTCTTTTTTTGAAGATGTAGCACCTGGTTTACAGCTCCAAATAAAACTTGCTACTGCAAGGGTTAAAATTATTTTTTTCATTTAAATCGTTATTGATATTTTGATTTGACGTTAAAGCAATGCAAATGTTACATTTTTTAATAAAAAAAGCTCTTCATTTAGGAAGAGCTTAACATTTTTAATCAAATTTATTTTTAAAGTAGTATTTACTATCTAAATCATCATCTTCAAGAGGATCAAATTTTAAGGGTTTTGGTTTGGGTTTACTTGAAACAGCTTTCTTTTTCCAAATTTCAAAGTTATCTTTCGATAATTTTTTTCGCATTAATTCTGTAACTTCAGTTTCTGAAATTCCAAATTCTTCTTTTAAGACTTCAAAAGGTTTTTTTTCCTCTTGAGCCATGGTTACAACTCTTTCTAGTGTTTCGTTGTCCAATTCTGAAATCTTTCTTTTCTTCATCAGATGAAAAATTAATCTGTAAATGTATTAGTGTTATTTAGTTCAATATTACTAAAAAAAATGGTAAAAAAAATATATTCTTTCATTTTTAAAAATTTGTTAATATAAATATAGCTTTCTTAGTTTTTTTTAAAAAATATTTAAATAATAGTTCTAAATGTTAAATTTATTCTGCTTCTTTTTGGGCTTGAGGCTTTTGGTAACTGATGTTTGTAATAAATTTGACTGCCTTCTTTCATTACTAAAAGACTCCCATTTGTGAGAATAATATTTTGTTTTATTTCTTTTTTTTCAATGTGTTTTATTTGGAAAACGCGATCTTGCCCTAAACTCAAAGAAGCAATAGTTGGATTTCTTCCTAATTCTTTTTCATTATCTGAATGCCAACCATTACTATCATTTTCATCACGATATAAATTAAGAAGTACGGTTGTAAATGACAATTGCGTATGTTCTTCAATTTCGTTTTTCAAAAACATTAAAGTTGGGTTCCAAGCGTGAGGTTGCATTACAATATTTGAATAGGAATACGGTTTGCCTTCATTTCCATATAAAGCAGTCAATCTTGGTTGTAAATGATTTTTTCCGTAAATAGTTATACTGTCTTGTTTCCAAGGAGTTTCATCCAACAATTTTTGATAGATCATATTGGCTTTTTCTTGGGTAAGAAAATTGGGATAATACTCAAAAATGGCATCCGGTAAATCTAAAACGATTTTTTCATTTGGAAATAAATCTAACATACACTAAAATATAATAGTTGTCTTTTATGCATAGGTTATATAAGGAATGTATGAATAGGCCCAATATATTAATATTAACTGTAAAGGTAGTCTCAGTAATCTTAGCCATTTAGGTAATCCTAAAGAAGCATTTTCATTTTGATACATATAATAGTTTGCTGGAAAGACAGCAATTAATAGAATGATAATTCCCCATGCAGCAAATATACTTGTAGGTTCAATACAAACCAATATTCCTAAGATGATTTCAGTTAATCCGCTCAGTTGATTTAATAGTTTAGGGTTTTTGAAATAAGGAGGAATAATTTTAAGATATAAACGAGGTTGTCTGAAATGATTCAAACCTGCTAAAATATAAAGTAATCCCATCATGTATTGATGCCAAGGTAAGTCCATTAGGGTATGTTTTTACTTCGAAAGTACCAAAAAGAAAGGAAACGAACTATTTTTTCTTGAAATTTATATTCATAATTACAATTGCTGCTATAATTAAGAGAATCCCAAGCCATTGTGTTACAACTACTTCTTCGTTTAAAAGGAAAAAAGCCATTGAAACAGAAACGGGTAATTCCAAAGAAGAAACAATACTTCCTAAGCCTAATCCCGTTTTTGGAAAACCACTATTCATTAATACGGGTGGAATAATTGTTCCGAATAATGCTAAAAGAATTCCGTATTTTCCAAAAATAGCAAAATTGAAAGCATCTGTTTGTGTATATAGAGCAAAGAATAACACAATAATTGCACCGCCAAAAAGCATGTATAAGCTTCTTTGAACCGATGAAACACCTAATGCAATTTTATTTGCGGTAAACATGGTTGTAGTAAAGGATGCCGCTGCTAAAATTCCCCACATAAATCCAGTCCAATTAAAATCGATTTTACTAAATAATAAATTAGTTGCTAAAACGGTACCTATTAATACCACTAAAACCGCAAGTATTTTTTGTTTCGAAGGTGCTTTTTTATCTAAAAACCATTCGGCAAGCACACCCATCCAAACAGTTTGCATTAGCAATACAATTGCTATGGATACATTTATATATTTTACGCATAAATAATAGAAAATACTGGTAGCTCCCAAAGAAGTTCCTGCAAGCATTAAATTTTTTATATTTTTTGGTGTAGCCTTAACGATGGTTTCTTTTTTTGTGGTCTTTTGGTACAAATTCATAAGAAGCATTCCTAAAATACCATATATAAATTGAGCAGAAATTACTTCTGCAGTAGTAAACTTTTCAACACTTTGATAGGCTAGTTTAACGATAGTAGCAAGCATGCCATAACTTGTTGCTCCTAAGCCTACTAGAAAAACTCCTTTTATGATTTCATTCTTTGACATATACTTCATTTTTTTAAGGGGCGCAAATATAAGCAAAGAATTAATTTTTTAATCATAGAATTAAAATATTCCTTTTAATGAAGGATTTTGAATACCAATTGTCTTTGGATTGAAATTTAATTGGTTTTCTAAAAGACTAGCATATACACTTCTGAAATCAATAGCATACTTTAAGTCACCATGATCTAAATCGGTTAGATTAGGATTATGTCCAATGCAGTTTCCGTGATTATTTCCACCAATAATAAAAACAGGTGCAGCGGTACCATGATCTGTTCCTTTTCCATTGTCTTGAACTCTTCTGCCAAATTCTGAAAAAATCACAATCGTAGTATAAGGTAATAAATTCGCTTGTTTTAAATCGGTATATAATGTAAATACAGCATCATTTAATTCAGATAATTTATTGGAATGTACAGCCAACTGATTGTCGTGGGTGTCAAATCCTCCCAATGAAGTATAATATATTTTTGAATTCAAATTTCCTTTAATAAGTTTTCCAATCCATTCTAGGTTTTTACCTAACCCTGTTTTCGGATAGTTTATTTCTGTTTTAGCTTTTGATAAGGCTTTTTGTATTTCATCTGAACCATCAATAACCGAATTAGCAATTTTTCGAACAAAGTCTAATTGCGGGTTATTCGATAATTTAATGCCTTCTTCTGAATTGTTTTTTATTTTAAATCGGTTAGGATCTTTTACAGTAACACTATTAGGTTCTATTCCTTTTAGGGCTAAATTATCAATAGCATCTAAATTGATTCCACCAGTAGGATGATGTTCTTTGTAATGAAAATCGAGATAGCGTCCTAACCAACCGTCGTTTTTATATTCATTGGCATTTGATGCGGTTTGCCAAATCTCCTGACTTCTGAAATGGGAACGATTTGGTTCAGGATATCCTACATTTTGAATTACAGTTAAATCGCCTGCATCTTGTATTGAAGCAAATCCTTTTAAAGAGGGATGAAATGCCATACCCTTGTTTTTACCAATAACTTGATCTCTTGACAAACTTATATTGGGTCGTAAATCGTAATATAAAGGGTTGTCGTATGGGATAAAAGTATTCAACCCATCATTACCACCATTAAGTTGTATGAAAAGAACACTCTTTTCTTGTAATGAAAAGGAATTATAATCGGTAAAAGCATGAAGGAAATTAGGTAGCAAAAGTGAGCCTCCTGTGTAAGTTCCTGCTAGTTTGAAAAATTTTCTACGATCCATAATTAATAAGTTTAGATAAGTTGGAATTCAGGAAGTTTAGTAATGTATGCAAATAATCGTAAGACAGCAGTTTGTGCATTTTCACTTTTTGGATTAAAATCATATTTTAAAATAGTTTCCATATCTTTTTGAATGGGTTCTTCTACTAAAAAAAGCAATCTATTAGAGAGCTCTTGAATAATCGTTAGATGATTACCGTTAGAATTAAAAACGAGGTTTGGTTTTCTCTTGTCATTACTCATTTCGTTGCTATTCATTTCTACGTTTTTATTTCTTCTGCCAAGAATATTTTGACCATTGATTAAAAAATCTATTGCGTTATTCCGTTGCAAATAAATTTGAGAAGTAAGCCAATGATTGCCACCAATCCAGCCCTTTACGTTAGGTTGGTTAAATAATTCCATGCCTTGTTGTTTTAAAAAGGGAATAATAATATTGGCAGGCATTTCTATTTCAAGTTCTTCCAAAAGTTGAAAAGCAAAAACAAGAGGGTCTTTAATTTTGGAACCCGCATTATTTTTTTCATATTCTTCTGTGAAAATTTTAATTAATAAAGGTTGTATTTCATAATCTACTTGTCTGAAATAATCTCCATAATAGTGTATAATATCTTCAGAAGGATTGTCATAAATGAACCATTTTAGCAGTTTTTCGGTTAAGAAATAAGAGGTTTGTTTTTGTTCGAATATAATGTCAATCAAGTCGTTGGCTTTAAATTTTCCAGTTTTCCCTAAATAAGTGATTTCGTCATCATCTTGTAAACGTGTTCTATAAATTGCTTCTTCTTCTCCTAAACTTAACCCCGCTAACGCTTTTGCACCATTTTTAATATCTTCTTCAGTGTAATTACCTATGCCTATGGTGAATAATTCTAGTAATTCTCTACTTAGGTTTTCATTTAACTTGCCTTTGCGATTATCGATATTGTCTAAATAGCGCACCATCGCATTAGTATGAATTACTTTTTTTGTAAGCTCTCTAAAATTTCCAAATGCATTTTCTCTTAAAATCATGTTGTGTTGGTACACCCAATAATTGACCTTAACTTTTTGAATCGAAGCGACATAGTGATTGTGCCAAAAGCAAGTCATTTTTTCTCGCAAGGGAAATTTTTCGTTTTTCATTTTGTTCAACCACCATATTCGCAGTTCATTCGCATCTTTAATTTGACTTTTTAAAAGTTTTTTCTGCTCTTCAGAAGTTGCATTTTTTATTTTCTCTCTTACTTCTTTTAATTGCGCAAGTGTCTTCGGACTTTCTTTTAAGCAATCTGGTAAAGAAGTATCTACTTTTGATTCAAATGATTGCTCCAAAAATTTCTCAATCCCTAATTTTTCAATAGAAATACTTTGTTTTTTAGAAAAGCCTAATCGTAAAGACCAAGTGATTGCTGTATTCATAATTAAAAGTGTTACTATTTTTAGATAAAATTTAACACAAAAGGTTTAAATTAAATTTTAAATTTCCATTTTAATAGTATTCAATGAAAAACATAATTCTAATTTTTTCTCTACTCTTTTTCAGTTGTAAAGAGAATAAGGTTACTCCAAATCTTAATAAGCCAAAAGAATATAAAAAAGACTACAGTGCTTTTCATAAGGAAGCTAAGGAATACATTGAAAAAAACAATTTTAATACCGACTATTATTATTTGATTGATTTGAGTCTACATTCTGGTAAAAACCGTTTTTATGTTTATGATTTTAAAAATCAAAAGATTATCGATGAGAATTTAGTTACTCATGGCAGTTGTGATCAGTTTCAAGAGAATCCTGAAAAATGGCAAAAAGTAAAGTTTGATGTGAGAAATAATAGTCATTGCTCCATGAAAGGCAAATATAAAATTGGTAAAAGAGATAGTAGTTCTTGGGGTATTAAAATAAAATATTGGATACATGGTTTGGAGAATACAAATTCCACAGCAGTCGATAGAGTAGTGGTTTTACATTCGTGGAATGCTGTGAAAAACAACGAAATATACCCAAAGTTTAGTCCGTTAAGTTGGGGTTGTCCAGCTGTGTCAAATGCCTTTATGGAGAAGTTAGATAAGCAACTTCAGAACACTCAAAAACCTGTTTTATTGTGGATTATATAAAAAAATAATTTTTTATATGTTTTTTTTTGCTATTTTTATCGACCCAATACTGCTTAAATGTCTAACCCTTTGAAAGTTAATAAAAGAGAAAAAGAGATTCTTTTATTGCTTAATGAAGCACATCAAATTAGAATCCATAATCTTCCGAAGAGTATTTCGATGACTCTTTTTGCCCTTGAGTCAAGTGCTCAATTGGGTAGTAAATCTTTATTGGCTAAATGTTACAGCCAGTTAGGATTGTATTATATGATTATTGGTGAGATGGATAAAGCAGAATATTTTTCAAAATTAGCTTTAACACTTTACACCGAACTAAAAGACGAAAGAGGTATAGCTGATGCAAAATACAGTCTTGCAGGTGTGTATTACAAAACAAACTTGTATCATTTGGGCTTGGTTTCTTTTACCGATGCTTTAAAAATATATCAAAAAAATGACGATTATTACAATCAATCCCGTACCGAGAAATCCTTAGGAACCATTTATGGTTACATTGGAGATCAACATGCGGCTTTAAAATCATACTACAGTGCGGTAAAAAATGCTAGAAAGATAAATGATTTTAATTTAGAATCGAATGTTTATAATAATATATCGGGAATACTGGCTAAGAATGGTAAACTAAAATTTGCAATGGCATTTATTAATAAATCAATTGCACAAAAAGAATTGACCAATGATATAAGAGGAATGGCTTATGCTTTGTATGGTAAAGGGAAAGTTTACTTTTACTTAAAAGACTATGAAAAAGCAGAAGCATATTATTTTAAAGGGTTAGAGATTCACAATCAAATGGGTGAAAATACTGGTAAAGCAATGACCTATACTAAACTAGGTGAACTGTATTACACAAAGAATGATTTAGAGTTAGCCTTAGATACTGCATTTGTAGGACTGGAAATTGCTACATCCTTAAAACTAGCCATGTCTACTATTAAATTAAAAAAACTAATTTATCATATTTATAAAGCCAAAAATGAACCCGCATTAGCTTTAGATTATTTTGAACGTTATCAAAAAGAAAAGGAAACCGTAATTAATGCGCAAACTTTAAAAGTAATTGAAAATTATGAATTGATTTCTAAAATGGAAGTTCTTAAAAATGAGGCAAAACTTCATAAAGAAAAACAATTGCTTTTAGAGAAAAAAAATCTTGATGAAGCGAAGGCTATTAAAATGCGTCAAGACTTTTTGTCGATTATGAGTCATGAAATTAGAACCCCTTTAAATGCAATTACTTCAATAGTAGAATTATTGAAAGATGAGGTGAATCCAGAAGGAAAAGAATTGTTAGGGAGTCTAAAATTTGCATCTTCAAATTTGATTAAAATTGTAAATGATGTTTTAGATTTTACCAAATTGGATTCCAATAAATCAAAACTTGAAATGGTTCCTTCTGCATTAGCCATTTTAGCGAAAAATATTGTTAGTGTTTATGAAAAACAAGCTCATGAAAAAGGATTGTATCTTACTTTAAATTGCGATTTATCTAAAGAAATTAGATACAACTTAGATGAGACTAAAATTACTCAGGTATTAAATAATTTAATCAGTAATGCTATTAAATTTACAGAAAAAGGAGGTGTAGAATTAAAAATAAAACATGTAAAGTCGTCGCCTAAAAAAGATACTTTATTGTTTGAAGTTAAAGATACAGGAGAAGGAATTTCAAAAGAAAATTTAGATGAAATTTTTGAGAGTTTTTCTCAAGTGAAACCTGTTTTAACTCGCAAACAAGGTGGAACAGGTCTAGGCTTGGCTATTGTTAAGAAAATTATTGAACTGCATAAAAGCAAGATTAAAGTTAAAAGTACTGTTGGGAAAGGAACTACCTTCTTCTTTAAATTGAAATTGAAAAGAGATGAAATTATAGAAAATCAACTTGTGGATG
This sequence comes from Flavobacterium profundi, assembly GCF_006491645.1. Taxonomy (GTDB): domain Bacteria; phylum Bacteroidota; class Bacteroidia; order Flavobacteriales; family Flavobacteriaceae; genus Flavobacterium; species Flavobacterium profundi. The sequence continues at coordinate 104,103 of NZ_VDCZ01000001.1, read as the reverse complement.
TAGTTCCAAATGCTAGAGATGGCATTTTAAAAGATAAAAAAGTTTTAATTGTAGAAGATACTACTATCAATGCTATTCTGCTTCAAAAATTACTTTCTAGGTGGAATATTATCTCTGAACATGTAGATAATGGCGAAAAAGCGTTGCAAAAAGTAAAAGAGCAGTTTTATGATTTTATTTTAATGGACATTCATATGCCAGAAATGAATGGAATAGAAGTCACTCGATTGATACGAACAACTGAAAATCTCAATTCGAGTACGCCTATTTTAGCACTTACAGCTGATACTATGGTAACTTCAGAAACCCGTGAGACAAATTATTTTAGCGGTTTTTTGTGGAAACCTTTTGAAGTGGAAAAGCTAAAAGAAGTTTTAGAAAAGGTCTTTATTTAATATTTGTCATTCAAATCGCTTAAATGCAAGCGTAATGCTTTTACGGAAATACTAATTTCCCAAAAAGAAAGTCCTAACGAAATTAATAGGCATAATAAGGATAATCCAAAAAGATAGATGCCAGTAAGTTGATGTCCTAAGAATAAAAGTAACATGGCAAAAACAGATAGAAACAAGCACATTACTCCAAATAGTTGCATATAACGTATCAATGTTAATCTTAAATTTAAATTTTTAATTTCTAGTAAGATTAATTTACTTTCTTCCTCATCGTATGATTTTTTTAAACTTCTAATAATTTGAGCAATAGTTAAAAAACGATTGGTATAAGCTAAAAGAATTAAGGAAGTTGCAGAAAAAAGTAAAGCTGGTGTTTCTATCGAAAGAGTCATAGCGTATTATTTGAAAAAATCAAAGTTCGGTAATTTTTAGATAAACCAAAAAAAAATCGCTAATCAAATTGAGAGGATTAGCGATTTTAAACAATTATCTTCGGGCTCTTTTTTTAGTTCGAACCACTGTAGTTTTTCCTCTTTTGTTTTTATGAACTACTGTTGTACCTCTTCTTGTGTGAACTACTACGGTAGATCGGCTTCTTCTAGGAGTATACACTTTTCTTGCCACCACAACACGTCTTGTGGGTGTTCTTGTATAATACACTCTGTGAGGTGTTGTTTTGGTGTAAAAAACGGTATGTCGGTATGGTTTCCAAGGTTTCCACCATTTTGGATAAACCCTCCATCTATAAGGAGATTTCCAAACAACATAACCAGGAGCGTAAAGGTAACGAACGCTAGGCCAAAACCAAACGTTTACTACAACTGCAATGGTTTCAATCTCAAATGAATTTGGGCCTTGACCCATTTTAGTAGCTTTTTCTTCAATAGCTATAGGTTCTGCGATAGTATTCTCAGCATATAAGTCTTCATCTCCTTCAATTTGAAGTATAGCTTCTTCATTACCTGTTTTTTCTATGCCAATAGTAGCAATATCTTGTTTTTCTGTTTCATTTAAATACGTGCTTAAAACAAGTACATGCGTATCTTTTTCTTGAATAGCATTTACTACAATATAATCAATTTCACCGTCTCCATTTAAATCTAAATTGTTAACATTGTTTTGCTCTTCATTCAGTAATTTTTCAAATTCTTCTAAATTGGAGGCTTGTTTTAATAAAGCTAATGCTCCTTCCAGACTAAAATTGTCTCCTGTGTTTTGAGTTGTATCGACATCTTGAGAGAAAGAAAAACTCCATGCTAATAGAAAAAATAAAAAAGAAATCTTTTTCATGTTGTTATCTATTAAAGTGAAACATTATATACAACACCATTGGAATGCGTGTAAGTAGCTAAATTATCACAAGTATTGTCTCCATAATCCAAAATACCATCTAATAAAGCACCTTGTAAGTTAAGTTGGCCTTGAGAAATATAGGTACAAGCATATTTTTTAATTAGTGGTGTTACTACTGTTACTGTTAGTGAAGTTCCATTTGGTCTAGTAACAGTATGATTTCCAGATAAAACTTCATATACATTATCTCCTAATGTTAAAGTACCAACTCCTTCAATTTGTTGTACTATTCTTGTTCCAGAAAAAGTGAATACACTGCCAGTAAGCGTTGTTAATTTACCATCGGTAACTGTTCTTGACCATTTTGGAACTTCTGCATTAGTAGTTTGGTTTTGGTAAACAACTGTTCCTTCAATTTTTCTACCATTAACATAATAGTTAGAACGAGTAATGGTCATATGGCTTCCAAAATTAATTAAATAATCATCGAAAGTAATTCGAATTATTCCAGAGCGTAAAATACCATTGTGTAAACAGCCTGTGCCAAAATCAACTGCAAAAGTAATAGGAAATTGCCCTAATGTTCCGTTTTCAACACTTATAGTGGCACAAGAAGGAAAAGTTCTAGCTGATGAAACTCCATTTCTACTAGAGTAGGTATCTTGTTCTGAAGCTACATCCAAACCTAAGTCAAAATCCATTTCATTAGATACATCAATTTGAGCATTGGCTACTAATAATTCTTGATCTACAACTGCAGCTTCTGTTTCATCTTTACTACAAGATTGGAATGAAAACCCCGCTAATACTACGATTGCTGTTAAAACAAATATTCTTTTCATAATTTATTATTTTAGTGTTTATGTATAAGATGTTTAAAAGGTAAAAAGGTTTAATTCAAATGTTAAAAATTTAACATTTGAATTTCAATAAGTGTGCCAAATTAATTTTTAAACCACTCTTCTTTTGAAATTGCATAAACCGGATTGTCTGTTGTACCATTTGCAGCTGTTGTATAGCTTACGATTTTTCCTCCTAATTTTTCCATGGCTTTTTGCGAACGAAAATTAGTTTTTCCAACATGAAAATAAACAGTTTCAATAAATTCAAAAGCGTAATCTAACATTATTTTTTTGATGGTTTTGTTGTAGGCTGTGCCCCAAAATTTTCTGTCTATAAAAGTATATCCAATAATAACACTTTTTTCATCCGCATTAAAATCATAAAAACGCGAAGAACCAATGATATTTTTATTCTTTTGATCGATAATAACAAAAGCACCTTTTGAATCTAATGCTTTTTCAAAAAAATCTTCAAACACCTCCTTTTGATATCGGTCTGAATTAGGATGTTGTTCCCATAATAATTTGTCAGAGGCAACTTGATATAAATCATCAAAATCGTCTTCTAATAAAGGTCTTAAAAGCACAAGTTCATGAGTTAAGGTAGGCTGTAAGTCCATCATAGTTTTAAATTACATTTGTAAATTCTACTAGAACCATTTTCATATTGATTTATTTCTTTTAGAAACGTTTCTAGATTTAAAAAGGATTGGTTTGTAGCTCTATTCCTTTTACTCGTAAAGTATAAGGTTTGAGTTAAGGAATCATAAAAAGGACAATAATCCATAGCCGAAGAATTTATTTTGGAACCTAGCGAGGTGGCTTTTTCCCAAACGTCCAGTTTATTTTTATAGCTAATATATAAATCACCACTTCCTAAACCATCTTCTCTTTTGTAACCTGTGAAAATTAAAAAGGATTCATCTGGAGCAATAAAAGCATTAAATTCATAACCTGTTGAGTTAATACTAGGGCCTAAATTTTCTGGATTTGTGAAAGCATTATTTTCCCAGCGAGAAACAAAAATATCGTCCTTTCCTAGTGATTTGTCATTTTCGGAAGTAAAATATAAATTTCCATTTAAAGCAACAGATGGGTAAAATTCATCTTTAACTGTATTAACTGGTGTTCCAATGTTAATGGGGTGAGACCATTTTTCTTTTGTGTTTTTTCTTTCCACATACCAAATGTCATAATCTTTACTTTGGTTTGAAGTGTTTTCCAAAGGTCGGTTGGAAGAGAAATACAATCGCAACCCATCAGCACTTAGAAAAGGTTCTATGTCTCTATGTTCACTTGAGAAAGAAACTAATTCTGGAGTTGTCCATTTGTTTTTTATTTTTTTACTGCAAACAATTTGAGAAATTTCTTCCGTTGTGTTTTGTATGGTAAAATATAGTTCATCCTGACTTTTTGAAAGCGTAAAGTCTCTACAATTAGTAAATTGAATTAAAAAATCAAAGGCTGGAACTACTGTTTCATTTTGGCTAATACCATTTGCAAAAGTTAGTAAAACGAACCAAAAATAGATTGTTTTCATAAAATGATTATTTAGGTTCTTTATAAGGAAATTCTAATAAAAAGGCGTGGTATAAGCTGTTGTGTAATATAGTGGCATGATTTTCTTTTGCAAAATATTGAAAATTTGATTGAATGGTTTTAGGATATTTTTTTAATTCCGAAGCTAAGTTTTTAGCATCTCTAATCATAATCTTATGTTCTTCACCAACTGCTACAAATACATAAACTGGTTTTTGAATCTTCGATAAATACGTGTTGGCTTTTTGTAACAAGGATTGGTCATCCCACCATAAACTTGGACTAGTAATAATATAATGCGTAAATAATTCAGGTTTTTTAAATAATATTTCTGTTGCCAATAAGCCTCCTAAAGATTGTCCTAACAGATATTTCTTTTCTGAAACCTTGTAATTACTGTTTATAAATGGCTGAACTTCTTTTTCGATAAAAGCAATAAAAGCTTCAGAACCACCAGTAGTAGGAAAATCTTTCTTTAAATCAGGGATAGTTGTAGGAAAAGTGAAGTCGTGTTTTCGATCTATATTAGCAATACCTACAACAATCGTTTTAGGCATTTGTAATTGTAAATTAAAAAATTGGACTAATCCTGTTACATGTATAAAATCTTCATTAATTGAACCGTCCAAAAGATAAATAACAGGATAACTAATGGAATCATTCTCCTGATATCCTTCGGGTAAATAGATGTTTAAGACCCGTTCTTCAGAAAGAATTTGAGAGTTTAAAGTTACCGTTTCACCAATGTTTAAGGGTTTTTTAGTGATTTGGCTAAAACTGTTTTGGAAAGATAAAATGGTGAATAGTACAATAAAAAGTTCCTTTTTCATAATTTAAAGATAATTTACTATGTAAATATAGGAATCTTGATTGTGTTCTAGAAGAAAGTGCAACCTTAAATTTAGGTTTAATTTGTTTTCATAATTTTTAAAAAGAAAAAAACCGTCTAAAAAAAAATTTTTAGACGGTTTCATCATGCTTGATCTGTTTGTTTGTTGATACAAATCTAGATAGAAATTTTAAATTCACCTTACAACAAAATTATAGAATTTGTTAAAGTTTGTTTTTCAAGATTTGTTTTATTTCTTGATATTAATATTTGGCATTAATTGCAGCCTTGTCTCCAGTAGATAAATAGGAGCGTTGGGCATTCCAAATTGAGCCATCTTTTCTTGTCATTGCTGGAATGCTGGTATTGTATACAACCGAACTACTTGCTCTTGAACCATATAACATAATGGAGCTGTAATCAAAAGTTCCATTAGGAGTACAACTGGAGCATTTGTCATATTGAGAAGTCCAATTAGGTCTAATATTCGAATAATTAACAATAATATAATTATCTCGATCAGGTCTTTTTTGTTCGTGTATTAATCCTACGGCATGGCCAATTTCATGAACTACATTTCCCGAACCATAATATCGTGGGTCTACACTTATTATTTGTTGTCCGCCTTTTCGTCCTATACTAGTACTATAAGCTGAACCACTAGAATTTTGTTGTACCAAAATGTAATCTCCAGAAGAACCAGAAATTTGAGTAAATGAAAAATTTAGTTGACTTGACCAAGTATTCATAGCACTTGTCCATTTGTTTTTAAGATCTTGTGAAACACCACTAGCATATTTCCAACGAACATTACGATTGGGCCAATTTCCACCGCCATAAACACCTCGATTGCTTTCTTCAACAGGAATTGAAAAATCATTTCTTTCTAATAGGACGTCACCATCATAAAGGTATTTTCCATTTTCTACTTCCAAAAGTGTTACATTTCTTCCAAGATAAATAGCATCAATTAAATTGCCAGAAGATTTGGTGTTGTAAATTTCATCGGTTACTGAATTTACATTTTCTGAAATGTCTTCTTCCTGTACCTCATTTTTGTCACATGCAAATACAGTCATCGAAAAAATGGCTAAAAGAACCATTTTTCTAAAATTAATTTTTTTCATATTTATAATTGTTTGGTTAGATTTAGTATAAAAATAAATATTAAAAAAATAACTATATTACAGTAAATTCGTATTTTTTGTTAAATGTTTATGTTTTATTTAAATTGCGAATAAAATTTATCTAGATTTTATATTTTTTTCACACAAACTGATTATTTCTTGAATTCTATTTTCTCTAGTAGCAGTTCTTTTGGCTTGGTTTAACCAATACAAATAACTTTTTCGATAGGTTTTACTGAAATTGGTATAATTGCTAAAAGCTGTTTCGTTTTTTTCAAAAGCCACTTGTAAATCTAAAGGAATTTCTAAATTTTCAACCGCATCTAAACTTTCCCAAGAGCCATTTTGTTTGGCAATTTCAATTTTTTTTAAGCCACTTTCATGAATTAATTTCTGAGCGTGTAATTCTTCAATATAGGATTTGTTTAATTTACTCCATACACTTTTATCTTTTCTAGGAGTAAAAAGTTGTTTTCTTCTAGCATCATCGATTTTTTTGACGGTAGAATCTATCCATCCATAACATATAGCTACTTTTACTGCTTCTTCCCAGCGCATACTATCATTTTCACTAGCTACTTTGTAAAAAATTAAATAGACGCCTTCATATTGTGTATGGTTTTCATGTAGCCATTCGCGCCATTCTGTATCATTTTTGAAATATAAGAGTGGTTTTTCTTTCATAGGATTTTTGTATCTTTACACCATTAATTAGTAGGGAATTATAATGGCATTACACTTCAAAAATAAGGAAGAATTTTTAAATACCATTTCACATGCTGCAGGAATTGTATTGGGAGTTTTCGGATTAGTATTTTTATTATTAAAAAATAGAGGAGTAACGCATTTTAGCACGTTGAGCATTTGGATTTATGGTTTGTGTTTGATTGCTTTATATACTGCTTCCACCGTTTATCATGCTTTAGAACATGAAGGAAGAAAGAAAAAAGCTCAAATTATGGATCATATTGGTATTTTTTTGCTCATAGCCGGAACCTATACACCAGTTTGTTTAATTACTTTAGAACAAACAACAGGTTGGCGTTTGTTTTTTATAATTTGGAGTATTGCAGGAATTGGATTAGTGATGAAATTATTTCTTACGGGAAAAGTAGAAAAATTATCCTTATTTATGTACTTATTAATGGGATGGTTAGTAGTTGCCGAGCTAAGCCAATTGCTTAATTTGTTATCTGGGGAAGCTTTAACCTACATGGCTATTGGTGGTGTTTTTTATACATTGGGAACGATTTTTTATGCTTCAAAACGTATTCCTTACGGACATTTTATTTGGCACTTATTTGTACTTAGTGGAAGTATATCTCACTATTTTATGATTTACAGTATTGTTTAGGTTTTTTTGAGATTATTTAGATAATAATAAATTCAATTTTTCTTTCATTTTTTCAAATTCTTCTTTGTAGAAGCCACCTTCTGAATAAATTATTATTCCTTCAGGATTTATAATGTAATTTCTTGGAATAAATGATACTGCAAATAAATTATAAATAGTTCTATCCTTATCTGGAAAAATTGGGAAAGTAAATTTTCTTTGATTAATAAATTTTTTGATATCATCGTCTGTATCTTCTCTACCAAAACTTAAAATTATGAAGTTAGAATTCGATTTATGGATTTCCCAAATATCTTTTTCAATTAATTTCATTTCCCTAATACATGGTTCACACCAAGTAGCAAAAAAATTAATATAAATATATTTTCCACTATATTCGGTACTATTAATAAGGTGACCTTCTAAATTAGTAAACTTAAATTCAGGAATTGTGTCTCCTACATTCAATTTACTTAAACCGGTGCCTTCATCAAAGTTTTGTGACCAACAAAAATTGCATAATAGAAATACTAAAATAAAATTGTTTTTCATTTTTGAATGCATAAAATTATGCAACAAATATAAAATAAAAAAACCTGCAGCTTTTACTTGCAGGTTTTTTGTTTGAACTATTTTATACCTTCTTATCTTAGGGTTTCAAAACTACGTTTTACAAAAGAAGTTAACTCTTCTCCTTTTAGTAAACCTTGTGATAGTTTAGCTAAATCTAATGCTTGCTTTACTAAACTGGCTTTTACTTCTTCATTTTCACTATTTAAAATAGAAGTCGCTAAATCAGAATTCGTATTCACCACTAAATTGTACATTTCTGGGAAATTACCCATTCCAAACATGCCACCACCAGTCTGACTCATTTCTTTCATGCGTCTCATGAATTCAGGTTGGGTGATTAAGAAAGGTGCTGATTTGCTGTCCATTGCTTCTAATTGGACACTATACTTTTCTTTAGGTACAATTGCTTCAATTACTGATTTTAAGCTTTCTTTTTCTTCATCTGATAATTTGGAAAGTTGTGCATCGTCTTTTTGAATTAATTTTTCAATAACATCACCATCAACACGAGCAAAAGTAAGATTTTCATTATCAGCTTCTAATTTTTGGATTAAGTGCGATACGATTGGACTGTCCAATAACAATACTTCATATTCTTTTTCTTTCGCTGCTTCAATATAGCTATGTTGTGCTTCTTTGTTAGAAGCATATAGTACTACTAATTTTCCATCTTTATCGGTTTGAGAAGCTTTTAATTGCTCCTTCAGTTCCGCTAAAGTATAATATTTCTCATCAACTGTTGGATATAAAACAAAATCACCTGCTTTTTCATAAAATTTCGGTTCAGAAAGCATTCCATATTCTAATACAATTTTAATATCGTTCCATTTCGCTTCAAAATCAGCTCTATTTTCATTGAATAAGGATTTTAATTTATCTGAAACTTTACGAGTAATGTAATTAGAAATTTTCTTTACATTTCCGTCTGCTTGTAGATACGATCTTGAAACATTTAATGGAATATCTGGTGAATCGATAACTCCTTTTAACATCGTTAAAAATTCAGGTACAATTCCATCCACATTATCCGTTACAAAAACCTGATTTTGGTACAACTGAATTTTATCTTTCTGAATTTGTAAGTCTGCTGCTAATTTAGGAAAATAAAGAATACCGGTTAAATTAAATGGGTAATCTACATTTAAATGAATATGGAAGAGAGGCTCATCAAATTGCATTGGATACAATTCACGATAGAAACTTTTATAATCTTCATCTTTTAAATCGCTAGGCTGTTTGGTCCAAGCAGGATTAGGATTGTTAATAATATTCTCTACCTCTTTATATTCCGTTTTATAATCTTCTGGAGCATCTTCAGGTTTTGGTAAGGCTTCTTGCTTTGTTCCAAAAACAATTGGAATAGGCATGAATTTGTTATATTTGGTTAGCAAGCCTTTAATTTTTCCTTCTTCTAAAAATTCTAATGAATCTTCTGCAATATGAAGGATAATTTCGGTACCTCTTTCTTTTTTATCTGTTGGAACCAAAGTAAATTCTGGACTTCCATCACACGACCAATGTGCTGCTGGTTCGTCTTTGTAGGATTTCGTAATGATTTCCACTTTTGAGGCCACCATGAATGCAGAATAAAATCCTAAACCAAAATGACCAATTACACCTGAATCTTTGGCAGTATCTTTATATTTTTCTAAAAATTCTTCTGCACCAGAAAAAGCAATTTGGTTGATGTATTTTTCCACTTCTTCTAGGGTCATTCCTAAACCTTGATCGATAATGTGTAATTTTTTACCTTCTTTATCAATCTTTACTTCAATTTTAGGATTGCCATATTCTACTTTTGCTTCTCCAATACTAGTTAAATGTTTTAGTTTTAACGTAGCATCTGTTGCATTAGAGATTAATTCACGTAAGAAAATTTCGTGATCGCTGTATAAAAACTTTTTAATTAAAGGAAAGATGTTTTCTACTGATACATTAATTTTTCCACTTGACATATTTGATATTTTTTTAATTATACATAATAATATACTCTATTGTTCAAAAGAAATACCAATTTTCAGAAACTGACAAATTGGCTGAATGGAAATTTTGAAAGCGAAAAATAATATTATGTAAAAAAATATGATGGTTTCTGATATACATTTGTAAAAGAAAATTTAATATAAAACAGATATGAAAAAAGTACTTATACTAATGGGTTTAATTCTATCATTAATCTCATGTAAATCAAATTCTCCTGTTGGAACGAAGTTGGATATGAAAACTGAAGTTGCATTAAAAGGAGATTGGATACTAACTCAAGTGAGTTATCCTAATTCACAATATGTAAAAATCACTTCTTTTGATTTAGTAGATTCTAATTGTTTTGTGGGTAGTAAATGGAATTTTATTTCTAACAATAATAAAGGTTCCTTTAGTTTAACGAATGATGCTTGTTCTCTATATTCATCCAATATCACTTGGTATGTGAATAAGGATGGTCGTTTTGTGATGAAAATTTTAGATGCAGAAAAAGCAAAAAGAGTTGGTACAGGTTATGTTTTAGATTTAATAAATGTAACAGAAACTACTTTTCAATTAGTAGACCATGTTGATGTTGCAGGGAAAAATACAGGAGTTACGTATCAATTTGTGAGAAATAATTAAAAAAATAAATAAAATGAAAAAATCAATAGTAATGTTAACAGCTCTTTCGATGAGTTTGTTAATGAGTTTAAATAGTTGTAATTCAGTTAAAAATTCGAATAAGACACAACGTGGTGCTGCCATAGGAGCAGTTGGTGGAGCTATTATTGGTGGTGTTATTGGAAATAATGTAGGGAAAGGTGGTAATGGTGCTCTTGGAGCAGTTATTGGTGGTGTTGTAGGTGGTGTTGCAGGGGGCGTTATTGGTAACAAAATGGACAAACAAGCAAGAGAAATTGAAACAGCACTTCCTGGAGCAGAAGTAAAAAGGGTAGGAGAAGGAATTCAATTAGTTTTAGGAGAAAATTCAGTTAATTTTGATTTCAATAAAGCAAGTTTAACACCTTTAGCGAAACAAAATTTAGATAAATTAGTTCCTGTTTTTAAAGATTATGCAGATACAGATATAACCATCTTTGGTTATACTGATAGCAAAGGTGCAGATGATTATAACTTAAATTTATCAGAGCAAAGAGCTACGAGTGTGAAAAGTTATTTAGTTCAGAAAGGGCTTTCTTCTTCACGATTTGTAATTAAAGGTATGGGTGAAGCAGATCCAATTGCAGATAATGATACTGATGCAGGAAGAAGTAAAAACAGACGTGTAGAATTTGCAATTGTAGCAAATGAAAAAATGATACAAGACGCTCAAAAAGAAGCACAAAATTAAAATTGCTATCAATAAAAAAAAGACTGTTGTTTAACGCAACAGTCTTTTTTTGTTTTTAATAATATTCATTAAACTTATAGATTAATCCTCCTGTAACATTATACATGATACCTGTAATTGAATTAGGATAATTATCATAAGTGTATTCACCATCGAAACCATAATGTTGAGAGAGGTTAAAAATTACAGAAGCATCTACTGCGAAATATAATCCTTGGGTAATTTTAAGTTTTGGGGTCAACCCAATGATAGCATTTACGGTATTATCTGAATTCTTATGTTCTGTCGATTTTATAAAAGAATAACCACCTCCTAAATGTCCCGATAAATTAAAAGAACTATAAAGGCTTGTTGGGTCAATTAAATCTGAAATATTAGCAGTACCTTGAAGTGAAAAACGAGTTATATTAATACCAGATTCTTTATTAAAAAAAGTATTGTCGGTTCTAAATTGGTCAGATCCAAAATCTAACTTAGCACCGAAAGATTCGTTAAAATCATATAAGAGACCTCCTCCTATATGTGAAAAATTTGTGATATTAGGTTGTAAAACACCGTTAAGACCATAATTTACTTCTATACCAAATTGCGCATAAGAAGTTAGGGTAAATAAGCAAAAAAAGAAACTAATGGAAAATAAATTTCGTACCATTTTAAATTAGAATAGGTTGTTATTTTGGGTGCCGCAAGATAGAAATTAAATTCAATGTTCCATAATACTTTTTATTAACAATGTATTGTTTTTAAACTTGGACCGCATAAAAGTCAATTTATTTGTAAGTTTGTTGAAAAATGGAGTAAATAATGTTAAAAGTATCAAATATATCATTTTCATATACGAATGAACCTTTGATAAAAAAAATGAGCTTTTCTTTAAAAGAAGGGAATTTTTTAGCCCTTATTGGAGAAAGCGGATGTGGTAAGAGTACCCTGTTACAATTAATATACGGGTTACATGATTTGGATTTTGGAACTATTTTTTGGAATGACGAACCCGTATTAGGTCCTAAATCCAATTTGGTTCCTGGAATGTCAAAAATGAAATATTTGGCTCAAGATTTTGACCTAATGCCTTACACAACTGTTGCTGAAAACGTAGGTAAATTTTTATCTAACTTTTATCCAGAAGAGAAAAAGAATCGCGTAAAGGAATTGTTAGAAGTGGTAGAAATGACTTCTTTCTCAAGTACCAAAGTGAAGTTTTTAAGTGGCGGACAAATGCAGCGAGTAGCTTTGGCTAAAGTTTTAGCTCTTGAACCTGAATTGTTGTTACTTGATGAGCCTTTTAGTCATATCGATAATTTTCTAAAAAACAGTTTGAGAAGAAAAATTTTTGCTTATTTAAAAGAAAAGCAAATTAGTTGTATCGTAGCCACTCATGATACTCAGGATGTATTGTCATTTTGTGATCAGGTTTTAGTTATGAAAGCAGGAGAATTAGTTGATTTTGGTCAAACGGAAGAAATTTATAAATACCCAAGTTCTTTTTATTCGGCTTCTTTATTTGGTGAAGTAAATCAAATCAAGTGGGAAGAGGATAGTTTATTTCTTTATGCACATCAATTGGAAATTTCTGAAAATTCTACCTTTGAAGTAGTTGTTCGGAAAAACTATTTTAAAGGAAATTCGTATCTAATTGAATCGACTTTGGGTAACCAAACCATTTTCTTTGAAAATAAATATGGAATAGTGCCGAATACTACAGTAGGTCTAAAAATAAAAATAGACTTGTAGTTTTACAAGTCTATTTTTTATCTTTTTAATTTTTTAAATATTTTTCTAAGAACTGATCTTGTTCCCATAAGAGATGAAAGATGTTTTCTTCTGCAACATAACCATGGCTTTCTTTAGGTAGAAGAACCATTCTAACAGGAGCTCCCAATCCTTTTAAAGCTTGGAAATAGCGCTCTGTTTGCAATGTAAACGTACCAGGATTATTATCTGCTTCTCCATGCACTAAAAGTAATGGTGTTTTCATTTTAGAAGCATTCATAAAAGGTGACATCATATTGTAAACTTCTGGAACATCCCAATAGTTTCTCTGTTCACTTTGAAAGCCAAATGGTGTTAAGGTTCTATTGTAAGCACCACTTCTCGCAATTCCACAAGCAAATAAATCAGAGTGTGTTAATAAATTTGCAGTCATAAAAGCACCATAAGAATGTCCGCCAACAGCCACTTTTTTTCTATTAATATATCCTAAATCATCTACAGCATCTATTGCTGCTTTAGCATTAGCCACTAATTGTGGAATAAAAGTATCGTTTGGTTCTGTCGTTCCTTCACCAATAATAGGAAAAGAAGCATCGTCTAAAACGGCATAACCTCTGGTTACCCAATATACAAAAGAGCCATAATATGGAAAGGTGAAATCATTTGGATTTTGAGTGGTTTGTCCGGCACTATTTTTATCTTTAAATTCTTCTGGATAAGCCCAAATCAATAAAGGTAATTTCTGATCTTTTTTGTTTCTGTCGTAATTAGCAGGTAAATATAAAGTTCCAGAAAGCGTTACACCGTCGTTTCTTTTGTATGTAATAACTTCTTTATACACATTGTTCAAACTTTTAAAAGGATTTTTAAAAGCGGTGATGGGTGTGATTTTTTTTGTTTTTAAATTTCGAAAATAATAATTTGGATATTCATTTTTAGATTGCAACATGACCAAAACATCTCCTTTTTTACTGTCTTCAATAGATAGTAAGTCTTCTTTTTTATCAGTTAGTTTAGAAGTGTAAATGCGTTTGGTTTTTAATGTTTTTATGTCAAATTCATCAATAAAAGGGAATTGTCCTTCTTTGGTAAAACCGTCGCCTAATAAAAACATTTTATTGTTTTCAATGGTTAAAACATAATTTCCAAAATCGTTTTTCTTGCTTTCGAAACTACCTGGATCACTATATTTATCTTGGTAATTTCGGTCCCAAATTAATTTCGGTTCCGCACCATTAACCGAAGGGTTGATAAGGTAGGTTTTACTGTTTCTAGTGTCGTACCAGTAATCCGAAAGAATAGCTGTTGTGTTATTTCCCCATTGTATTCCAGCAAAACGTTGTTGTACTTTTAATAACGATTGAGGTGCATTAGTAAAGGGCGCTTCCCATAAAAAAACTTCGTCTCTAAAAGGAACTTCATTCGCTTGATCACCCCCATCTAAAGCTTCCACATAATAAAGTGTTGCTGGAACATCACTTCTCCAAGCCATATTTCTTTTACCTGTGCGAGTAGACATAAAGCCTTTAGGAGAAATTTCATTAAGAGGTACTTCATTTACCGTTTTAATTTCATTACCATTTATATCATAAACAACCGTGATTTGAGGAAATCGATAATAAGGAACCAAATAAGAAAAAGGTTTTTCAATAGAAGTAATCATAACATAATTACCATCTGGTGAAAAACTAACATCAGAAAACAATCCAGAAGTTTTGCTAAAAGAAGTTCGGTTTCCATCTAAATCGATTTTATCAACCTTTGATGTTGCTAAAGTTACAAAGTTGGCTTCGTCAGCTTTGTTTTTTAATAAATCTTGATAGGTTCTGTTTTGAGAAACTTTTCCTTCGCTTTCAGATACAATTGGACCTTTAGGTAATGCTTCTTTTGAATTGATTAAAGCGGGTGGATTGGTTGCTAAAGTTGTTACTAATAAAGCCTTACTGTCTTTGTACCAGCTGATAGGGTTTCCCATATTGGCATTTAAAAATACCTTGCTTAATTTTGTAGCTTTTGCTGTGGCAACATCAATATACCAAAGAGTTACACCTTGTGAAGTTGTGTGCGTAAAAGCAATATATTTTTCATTGGGTGACCAAGAAATATTAGCAATCTTTGGGTTATCAGGTAAGCCTGAAACTTGAGTTTCAGATTTGTTTTTAACCGTACCAATTTTTAAGTTGTTTGCGTATGTAATTGTACTAGAAATATTAGTTACGGGATTAATGCGCAATCCTCCTAAACGCATTTCTTCCTGACTTAAATCTTCTAAATTTTTATACGTATTTCTATACGTTAATAACATGTATTCTTTTTTAGAATCCATGGAAACACTTGGCGCTCTTTGGTAATCTGCTAAGGTTAAAATTTCTTGTGGGGGTTTTTGGTAGGTTACATTTTCCTGAGAAAAGCTAGAGAAACCAGCAATTAAAAGGCATGCACTAATAAAAAATACTTTCATTGTAAAATAAAAAATGGTTAGTTGCTCAAAAATAATCCAATTAAAATCGGAAAATCTGTAAATTTTGTTAAAATGTAAGTTTAAAATCTGTAAATTTGAGATTACCGAAAAAAACAGCTAGATAATTCATTTAAAATGATAATTTATTAAATTTGTCCTCCCTAAAATATTAATAGTGTAAGAAATGTATCATTCAAAAATAACAGGATTAGGATATTATGTTCCTGACAATATAGTAACCAATGATGATTTGTCTAAAATTATGGACACCAATGATGAATGGATTCAAGAAAGAACCGGTATTCAAGAGCGTAGACATATCATTAGAGGAGAAGACACCACAACATCAATGGGTGTAAAAGCAGCTAAAATTGCCATTGAAAGAGCCAAAATTGATAAGGATGATATTGATTTTGTCATTTTTGCTACTTTAAGTCCAGATTATTATTTTCCAGGACCAGGTGTTTTAGTGCAACGCGATTTAGGTTTAAAAACAATTGGTGCATTAGATGTTAGAAACCAATGTTCTGGTTTTGTGTATGCCATTTCTGTAGCTGATCAATTCATAAAGACAGGTATGTATAAAAACATATTAGTCATTGGTTCTGAATTACATTCTACTGGATTAGATATGACAACAAGAGGTAGAGGTGTTTCCGTTATTTTTGGAGATGGAGCAGGAGCTGCTATTTTGAGTAGAGAAGAAGATACTACAAAAGGAATTTTATCTACGCACTTGCATTCAGAAGGACAACATGCAGAAGAATTATCATTAATTGCTCCAGGAATGGGGAAAAGATGGGTTACAGATATTATAGCTGATAATGATCCTAATGATGAGAGTTATTATCCTTATATGAATGGACAATTTGTGTTTAAAAATGCAGTAGTTCGTTTCAGTGAAGTAATAAATGAAGGTTTACAAGCTAATAATTTACAGGTATCCGATATTAATTTATTAGTACCACATCAAGCCAATTTGAGAATTTCTCAGTTTATCCAACAAAAATTTAGGTTGACAGATGATCAAGTGTATAACAATATTCAGAAATATGGTAATACAACTGCAGCTTCTATTCCTATTGCTTTAACAGAAGCATGGGAAAAAGGAAAAATAAAAGAAGGCGATTTAGTAGTATTAGCTGCTTTTGGTAGTGGTTTTACTTGGGGAAGTGTGATAATTAGATGGTAATCTTAATTAATAAATATAAAAAATGCGATTCAATTTTGAATCGCATTTTCTTTTTTAACAAGATTTATAATAATCCACCGCTTTTTTGGGTTTGATTATTGTCTCTTTCTTTGCGTTGTAAGGCTCTGTTTTTTCCACCACCAAAACGATAATTAAATCCTAGATATACCGTTTGACTTTCCCAATGAAAAGCACCAGATTGTGGATAAGGCAAGTCACCATCAAAACTGAATTTCATTGCTTTAAACATATCGCTAAAACGAGCGCTAATGGTTCCTTTTCCACCTAAAACAGTGTAACTTGCACCTAAATCGGTTCTCCACATCGGTTTTCTGATAAATTGTAAACTGATGTCTTCTCCTCTGTACATTCCAAAAAGTTGAAAACGTAAATCTTTGGTAGCTTTAAAAGAGTTATTGATACGCGCATTAAAAATAGTAGCATCTGCTTCCACAAAATCAGTACTTACCACACCTCTTATTTTTCTAAAATAAGCATCAACTCCAAAATTAGCACTCCACCATTTTGTAAAGTTTAAATTTCCAGAAACTTCCATTCCATAGGCATCATTATCTTTAAAGTTATCATAACTTAAGATGTTTTTGTTAGGATCTGTTGGACTTTCGTAAATATATCGATTGATTTCATCATAAATTTTTCTATAAAAAATACCAGATGTAATGGAACCAATTTTAGTTCTACGAGTATAATTCAATTCAAAAGAATTGGTAAACTGAGGTTTTAAATCAGGATTACCTTTTGAATCGATAGTTGGTGTTGACCATTCTCTAATTGGGTTTACTTGTTGAATGCTGGCACGATCCACGCGTCTGGCAACACTAAAGTTGAATGAGTTGTTGTCATTCGGATTATAACTTACAAATCCAGAAGGATACACTGTTACAAAGCTATCAGAAAAATGAGCACTTGCATTTCCTACTTGATTAAAATCGGCTGCGGCTTCAAATTTTTCTAATCGCGCTCCCGCTTGCGCGCTCCATTTTTTCCACTGTTTTCCATAAGTAGCATAAGCAGAATATATTTTTCTTTCGTAACTAAAACTAGAATTATAATTGTTGTTCACATTTAATAAATTATCAGTTGACTCAATTCGGGTTTCTAACCCTGTTTCTAATTTGGTCGTTTCATTTAATGGATTTACATAATCCAAATTAATAATTACATTGTCGTTTGTGTTATCTACAGTATTTAATGTATAACTTGGGATGAGTGGAAACTCAAATGTTGTGCGTTCAGGACTATCATTTTGATTAAAATTAACTTCTAATTCAATATTTTCGCCTTCTTTTTTAAAATTGTGTTTGTAATCAAAGTTGTATGCTTGCGAAGTGTTGTCACTTTTAGAATTGAATAGCTGTAATATGTCATTAGTTGCTGGGTCTTCATAATTAACATCGGTACGACCAATAGCGCCACCATAAAAAAGATTTTGCGTGGTATAAAAAGAAACTGTGTTTTTGTCGTTAATAAAATAATCCATTCCTATTTTGAATAAATGGGATGTGTTTTTATTGTTGAAATCAAAGTCTTGTCTGTTTCTGTTGTTGGTTTCAAAACTATTGATATACCCATTATTGGCATTTTTTCCATGATTGAAACCATAATTACCATAGAAATTCACTTTACCTGTTTTATAATTCAAGTCTAAAGACGAATTTACTTTAGGAGTAATACCAAAAGTAACTCCAGAATTTACCGAACCATTAAAACCATCATTTGCATTTTTATGCAATACAATATTAATAATACCACTCATTCCTTCCGGATTATATTTTGCCGATGGATTGGTAATTAATTCAATTTGTTTGATAGAAGCCGATGGAATTTGTTTTAATATTTGTTCGGGTGATAGATTCGTTGGTTTTCCATCAATAAGAATTCGTACATTCGAATTTCCTCTTAATGTAATTTGATTGGTTTGTGGATCAACTGAAACCGAAGGAA
Source organism: Flavobacterium profundi (assembly GCF_006491645.1). Taxonomy (GTDB): domain Bacteria; phylum Bacteroidota; class Bacteroidia; order Flavobacteriales; family Flavobacteriaceae; genus Flavobacterium; species Flavobacterium profundi. The sequence goes on along the minus strand of NZ_VDCZ01000001.1, from coordinate 85,525 downwards.
TGTTATTCATGATTTCTCCGGCAGTAGCACCAGCACTGATTAAATCTTTGCCCACATTAATTACTTTTCGGTCGATTTTTTGTTCCATGATTGAACGCTCTTTCACGACTTCTACACCGGCTAACTGAGCCACATCTTCTTCAATGGCAATGGTGCCTAAGTCGATACGTGAATTTTCAGATAAATCTACTTCTTTGATTAAAGTTTTGTAACCAATAAACTGAATTTCAAGAGTATATTTTTGAGGGACTAATTTATTAATTTCAAAATTTCCAGTTTCATTGGTAATGCCACCTGTAACCAAAGTTGCGTCATGTTTTACCACAATGGTCACATAAGGTAAAGGTTCATTTGTTTTTTTGTCGATTACTTTTCCTGAAATATTTCCAGAGATTTGAGCAAATAGGGAATACCAACTACTCAATGCAAGTAAAATAAATAATTTTAATTTCATTTTAATAACTGTTTAACGTGATTTGATTGATACTATACTAGACTGTAGTTTTTATTCTTTGTTACAAGGACTATCGTTTTTTTGGTTTTTTTTAACACTACAACAAATTTTGTAAACTAATTACTAATTACTAATCACTAATCACTAAATTTGCACCTTTATAAAAATCAAGAAAAATGACATTACAAGAAACACTAACCAAACACATTTTAGAAGCCGTTCATTCAGTTTTCAATTTAACCATTGATAAAGTTGAATTTCAAGCGACTAGGAAAGACTTTGAAGGTGATATTACAATGGTTGTTTTTCCTTTGGTTAAAGCATTAAAAGGCAATCCAGTTGAAATTGGAACCAAAATTGGAACCTATTTAGTTGAAAATGTTGCTGTAGTTGAAAAATTCAATGTAGTCGCTGGATTTTTAAATATTGTTATTTCCGATACTTTTTATGTTGATTTTTTCAATACAATTAAAAATCAAGATACTTTTGGATATGTTGCACCAGTAGAAGGTGATAAGGCTATTATGGTGGAATATTCTTCACCAAATACCAATAAACCGTTGCATTTAGGACACATTCGTAATAATTTATTAGGCTATTCCGTAGCTGAAATTATTAAAGCTTCTGGTAAAAAAGTATATAAAACACAAATTATAAACGATAGAGGCATTCACATTTGTAAGTCGATGTTGGCTTGGCAAAAATTTGGTGAAGGAGTCACTCCAGAAGATACGGGTTTAAAAGGCGATAAATTAGTGGGTAATTTTTATGTTGCATTTGATAAACAATATAAAAAAGAAATCAACGAATTAATGGCACAAGGCAAAACAGAAGAAGAGGCTAAAAAAATGGCACCTTCCATTCAGGAAGCACAAGAAATGCTACGTAAATGGGAAGCGGGTGATGAAGAAGTAGTAGCACTTTGGAAAAAGATGAACCAATGGGTTTATGATGGTTTTGCGCAAACGTATCAAAATTTAGGTGTTGATTTTGATAGTTATTATTACGAAAGTAACACCTATCTTTTAGGTAAAGAAGTGGTTCAATTCGGTTTGGAAAAAGGAATTTTTGAGAAAGATCCAGATGGTTCTGTTTGGATTGATTTAACTGCTGACGGTTTGGATAGGAAAATTGTACTGCGTTCGGATGGAACAGCAGTTTATATGACACAAGACATTGGAACAGCAATTCAACGTGTGAAAGATCATGCAGATATAGGCGGTATGGTTTACACCGTTGGTAACGAACAAGATTACCATTTTAAAGTACTGTTTTTAATTTTAAAGAAATTAGGTTTTGATTGGGCGGAACATTTGTTTCATTTGAGTTATGGAATGGTAGAATTGCCTTCTGGTAAAATGAAATCACGTGAAGGAACCGTTGTTGATGCAGATGATTTAATGGAGGAAATGACGGAAACTGCTCAAAAGATTTCAGAAGAATTAGGGAAATTAGATGGTTATACAGATATTGAAAAAGCAGCTTTATACAAAGTAATTGGATTAGGGGCTTTGAAATATTATATGTTAAAAGTAGACCCAAAAAAACAAATGCTATTCAATCCAGAGGAATCGGTAGATTTTAATGGCAATACGGGACCTTTTATTCAATATACGTATGCACGTATTCAATCGATTTTAAGAAAGGCCGATTTTGATTATTCTACTGTTGCTATAACATCGAGTGGATTGGAAATGCAGGAGAAAGAAAAAGAATTAATCAAACAAGTGCAATTATTCCCTGAGGTAGTTCAAAATGCAGCAACCCATCATAGTCCGGCTTTGATTGCAAATTACACGTATGATTTGGTAAAAGAGTTTAATTCTTTCTATCAAAATGTACCTATTTTACCTGAACAAAATTTAGAGAAGAAAGCCTTTAGAGTACAATTGTCTAAAACGGTTGGAAATACAATCAAAAATGCATTTCATTTATTAGGCATACAAGTGCCAGAAAGAATGTAGAAAATAGATATTTTGAATGAAAAAGAGGTCTTTAAAACCTCTTTTTTTATTTGTTTTTTTAATAATTTTTTTACAAAAATTTATTTTATATATTTGTAGGAGAGGGAGAAAATACTGCAAAAAACATTTATTAATGACTTATTAGTACTTGATGTGTAGAATTATCGCGATAGCCAATCAAAAAGGAGGTGTAGGAAAATCTTCTACGTCTATAAACTTGGCTGCCTCATTGGCTGTATTGGAGAAAAAAACACTGCTTATTGATGCTGATCCACAGTCGAATACAACCAGTTCTTTTCCTGTTTCAGATAATGAAGATTGTACTTTTACTATTGATTTATATAATTATGAAAAAAATAGTATTCGTCCCTTCAAAACAGAAACTCCAAATCTTAGTTTTATACCCACCAATATTAATTTAGCCAATCTGGAAATTCAAGAAAAGAATTATTTTGGAACACATCACGAACTCAAACATTCTATTGAAGATATAAAGAACGAGTATGATTATATTATAATAGATTGCGGTCCTTCTTTAAATTTTATTACTACTAGTTTTTTATGTATTGCCAATTCTTTATTGATTCCAGTACAATGTGAGTTTTATGCACTTAGTGGCTTGTTTAAATTATTTAACGTTTTCAAAACAATACGAGACAATTATAATCGTAATTTAGACATTGAAGGGGTATTAATAACGATGTATGATAAGCGTTTGGCTTTTTCCAACGTAATTGTAGAGGAGATTAAAAATCATTTCAAAACATTGGTTTTTTCTACAATAATAGTGAGAAATATTACTATTAGTGAAGCGCAAAGTCATAGAAAAACAGTGATAGATTATGATGCTAGCAGTAAAGGTGCTTTAAATTATTTAGCTTTAGCAACAGAAATAATAGACAACAATAAAAACGACGAAATGAGTAATGATAGCTTAGGGAAGAACTTGAATGAAATATTAGATGATGCGAAAAAGGAAAGCGATTTAAGCACTATTTTCGATAAATTACCGATTAATAAAGAACGAAAAAGTGCCAATTATTTTTCAAAAAACTACGAAAAATTAATTGGGCTAAGCAAAAAAGATATAAACTCTATCTTTTCTGAATCCTATAATGATTATTATAGTGATATTTGGGTTTTTCGCTTGAATGAAAGGATGAGTTATTTTAAAAAAAATTACCTCTATATTTATTTTACGGAAGATAAAGTCGAAAAATACGAACTAACAGTATTTAGAAAAAGAGATATTATTTAATTAAAAAATAATTCTTTTTATTAGTAAAAAATTGTAACTCTTGTTACTCTTATATAAAGCAAATGGGGTAACTTTGTAAGAAGCTAAAATTTACTACCATGGATGTTGAAATACTTGCTCGAATCCAATTTGCCTTTACAATTGCTTTTCATTACATCTATCCTCCACTAAGTATCGGAATTGGCCTTTTAATGGTTATCATGGAAGGTTTGTATTTAAAAACGAGGAAAAAAGAATATGAAATTCTCACTCGTTTTTGGTTAAAAATATTTGCTATAACCTTCGGAATAGGAGTGGCAACAGGCATCATTATGGAATTTGAATTTGGAACCAATTGGGCCATCTATTCCAAATATGTGGGTGATATTTTTGGAAGTGCACTTGCAGCGGAAGGACTATTTGCTTTTGGCTTAGAAAGTACATTTTTAGGGATTTTGCTTTTTGGTTGGAATAGAGTGTCACCTAGAGTCCATTTTATATCTACAGTTGGTGTTTTTTTAGGCTCCATGTTTTCTGCTGTTTGGATAGTGGTAGCAAATAGTTGGCAACAAACTCCAGCAGGTTATCATATTGTAGGTGAAGGTATTCATGCTCGTGCGGAAGTGACAGACTTTTGGGCTATGGTTTTTAATCCGTCAAGTTTGGATCGTATCATTCATGTGTGGCAAGGTGCTTTTTTAGCAGGTGCCTTTATGGTTTTAAGTGTACATGCTTACTACTTAAGAAAAGGAAGATATACCGATATTTCTAAGAAAGCCTTTAAAATGGCATTGGTTGTAGCAACTGTAATATCATTCTCTCAATTGATCTCAGGACATAGTTCTGCTGATGGAGTCGCTAAAAATCAACCTGCTAAATTAGCAGCAATGGAAGGTCATTATGAAGAAAGTGCACCTGCTGATTTATATCTATTGGGTTGGGTTGATAATGAACAACAAGAAGTAACTGGTTTAGGGATTCCTGGAGGTTTATCTTTTTTAGTGCATCAAGATTTTGCAGCACCAATTATAGGATTGAATGCTTTTCCTAAAGAAGATAGACCAAGTCAAGTAAATGCAGTATTTCAATTTTATCACATTATGATTGCTATTGGAATGTTTTTAATTGGATTAACAATCTATGCTTGTTTTTTATGGTGGAAAGGAAAATTGTTTGAAACGAAATGGCTCTTATGGATTTTTTCTTTTTCTGTTATTTTGCCTCAAATTGCCAATCAAGTAGGATGGTTTACCGCTGAAATGGGAAGACAACCTTGGATTGTTTACGGTCATTTAAGAACCAGTCAAGGGTTTTCTCAAGAAGTTTCTGCAAACCAAATAGTATTTTCCTTAGTACTGTTTACTATCGTTTATAGTTTACTTTTCTTATTGTTTCTATATTCTTTAAATAAGAAAATTAAGCATGGACCTTATGATGAAGCTCAAAATGCATTAGATATAATTTAAAAAACATCAAATGGAAACATTTTTAGGAATCGATTATCCTACACTTTGGTATTTAGTAGTTGGGTTGTTATTTTCTGGTTACGCTATTTTGGAAGGGTTTGATTATGGAGCAGGTGCTTGGCATTTGTTTCTAAGAAAAGACTTAAGCAGACGAATTGCTATTAATGCTATAGGACCTGTTTGGGATGCCAATCAAGTTTGGTTAATTATTGGTGGAGGTGCTTTATTTGCTGGATTCCCTGTGATGTATGCCACTATGTTATCTGCAATGTATATTCCTTTTATGCTTTTTTTAGTCTTATTAGTATTGCGTTCTTCGGCTATAAAATTTAGAAGTGCAGAAGAAATGCTTTGGTGGAGAACTACTTGGGATTATATCTATTTTATTTCGAATATACTTATTTCGTTTCTTTTAGGTGTAGTTTTAGGAAATATTTTAGAAGGTTTTGAAATTGGTCATGAATTTAAATATCAAGGAGGTGTTTTTCTCTCTTTTTTAAGCCCGTATGCCATTATGGTAGGAATTACAACCTTATTCTTATTTATGACACAAGGTGCTATTTTTCTGTTATTAAAAACAGAAGGAAAGTTGTATGAAAGAATTACATTTCTGCTTAGAAAGGGAATGATTTTCTTTATCTTGAGTTTTTCCGTTACGTCTTTATATACCTTAATTTTTATTCCTGGAGTAACCGATAATTTTAAAGAAAATCCCATTTTCTTTGTTCTACCAGTTTTGGCTTTTTTGGCTGTGGCCAATGTGCCACGGTTGGTTTCAAAGAAGAAATACGGTTATGCATTGATATTTTCTTCATTAACTATGGCCTTTTTATTAATGTTGGTAGCTTTTCAATTGTATCCTGTATTGTTGCCTTCAAGCATACATCCAGAACATAGTGTTACCATTTATAATGCAGCTTCTTCTCAAAAATCTTTAGGAATTATGCTAACCATTGTAGCCATTGGTTCTCCCTTATTAGCGGCTTATTTTCTTTTCCTATATAAAACGTTTTATGGGAAGGTAAAATTGGATGATACGAGTTATTGATACAATTCATTTTTATTACTAAACCAAGTGCCTCTTAGGCACTTTTTTTATGTAACAAATGTAGCTGTACAAGTTAATAAATAATAGCAAATTTGTATAGTAATCTTTAATTATATACAAATGAAAAATAGATTAAAATTAATTTTTTTAGGAATTTTCCTTCTTTCATTAACATATATATCATGTCAAAATAATTCAGAAGCAACTAGTTTGAGCCAAGAAGAAATTAATCAAATGAAATTTATGTTAGAAGAAGAAAAAATGGCTTTAGATGTCTATTCTTTTTTAGCCAACAAATGGGATTTGCAAATATTTAGAAATATAAAAAAAAGTGAAGCCAAGCATATGGAGGCTGTAAAAAGACTTTTGGAAAGTAATGAGGTCGCCTATGAAATTTCTTCTCAATCTGGAGTTTTTATGAGTCAAGAATTGCAACATCTTTACAATGATTTAATTCAAAAAGGTTCAAATTCCACTATAGAAGCTTTAGAAGTAGGAAAAAATATTGAAGAAAAAGATATCTATGATTTACAAATGGCAATTAGTAATACAAATGATGTTTATACTAAAGAGATTTATACTAATCTTTTAAATGCTTCATACAATCATTTAGCTGCATTTAATCGTAATCTTTCAAGATATTAATCTAATAGTATAAATAAGATGTCAAAAATAGTAATATTAGGAGCAGGTATTGCAGGTCATACAGCTGCCGCTCATTTAAGAAGAAAATTAGGTAAAGAACATGAAGTACTTGTAGTTTCTCCAAATAAAAATTATCAATGGATTCCTTCGAATATTTGGGTAGGAATAGGAAGAATGAAATCAAAACAAATTCTTTTCCCTTTAGAACCTTTATACAAAAAGAAAAATATTGGTTATAAACAAGCTAAAGTAATTTCTTTTCATCCAGAAGGTAATGATACTTCTGGAAAACCTTTTGTAAATGTAGAATATGTTCATGGTGAGAAAAAAGGAAATCAGGAAAAAGTAACGTATGATTATTTAATTAATGCAACAGGTCCAAAATTAGCTTTTGAATTAACCGAAGGATTATTACCAGCAACTAATAAAGTTTATTCTGTATGTACTTATGATCATGCAGAACATGCTTCTGAAGCTTTTCTAAAATTAGTACAGCAACTAAAAGCCACAGATAAAAAAGCAAAAATTCTCATTGGAACAGGTCATGCTAAAGCAACTTGTCAAGGAGCTGCTTTCGAATATATTTTAAATATCGAAAAGGAACTTGTTAAATATGGTATAAGAAATAGAGTGGAAATTACATGGATTTCTAACGAATATGAGTTAGGTGATTTTGGGATGGACGGAATGCTTTTAGATTACAATGGATTTAATATGAAGTCTAAAGATATGGTTGAAATGATTTTTGAAGACAGAGGAATAAAATGGATTTTAGGTGCTGGAGTTCAAAGAATTGAGGATGGTATAGCATATTATGAAAATTTAGAAGGAGAATATAAAACTGAAACTTTTGATTTTGCAATGCTAATTCCTGCATTTTCAGGTCATGGATTTAAAGCATATAATAAAAAAGAAGAAGATATCACAGACAAATTATTTAAAGGATTTATGATTGTTGATGCCGATTATACAGCCAAGCCTTATGAGGAATGGACTGTGCAAGATTGGCCTGAAACGTATCAAAATCCTAGCTATAAGAACATTTTTGCACCAGGTATTGCTTTTGCACCACCTCATTCTATTTCCAAACCTCGTAAAAGTAAAAATGGTACAGAAATCTTTCCTTCACCACCTCGCACAGGAATGCCTTCAGGAATTACTGCAAAATTGGTAGCCGATAATATTATTGATAGTATTAAGAAAGGACAACCCAGTTTATCTCACAAAGGATCATTAGGAAATATGGGAGCCGCATGTATTGCATCTGCAGGTTATGGAATTACACAAGGAAGTGGTGTAAGTATAACTACTTTTCCCATTGTGCCCGATTATGAAAAATATAAAAATACAGGAGGAAGAGATATTAAGAAAACATTTGGCGATATTGGATTAGCAGGTCATTGGGTAAAACTAGCCCTACATTATGCATTTATTTATAAAGCTAAAATGAAACCTTTTTGGTGGTTAATTCCTGAATGATTTAGTAAATATAAAATAGAAATTTTTTAAAGTAATATTTAACCAGTAAAGTATATACTATGGCACAAAGAATATCAAAATCTCAACATGCTAAAATGAAAAATCCAATAATTCAATTTTTTAAATTCATTTATTTAAATATAAGAATTCTAAAAATTGTTGCTGGAGGTCATGGAGGAACAAGAAACTAATGATCATTATATAAATGATATTTAGTAGTTTTAATTGGTTAGTAAAAAGAGTATTTTATAATGCTCTTTTTTGTTTATAAGAAGGCAAAATCAAGAATATACGTATAAATACGTATAAAAAAAGGCTCAAAATACGTGTAAATACGTATTGCATGATGTTGAATTATAGTTTAACTTTGTACCTAACAAAAAAACATATCGTTTTTTATTTCTCATTCAAAAAGACATGCTATTACCGCACTGTATTGCCTACAGGTCTGTCATTTAATTATAACCAATTTTATAACATAATAAATATTTATCATGAAAAGAGTGCTATTTGTGATTGGTTTAATTTTGTTGAATTTTGGAATATTTAATTATTTAACAAATCATTTTAAGTCAAACTTCACCTACGAAGAAATGCTGAAAACACTTTTGCTTTCTTTTGTAGCGGTTACAGTTATTAGTTTTTTTATTTCCTCTTGTCAATATTTCTTAAAATTGTATGTAGAGAAAACGTTGATTTCGTTCCGATCCATTTATGCGAATTTGTATTTTAATGTGTCAGTTGCTATTTACTTTTTATTGCTAGTCCTAATTATTGCTGCTTTTATTTGATTCATCTAAAAAAAGTTAAAACCTATTGACATACTGTTGTCATATTTGGGTTTTAAGTTTGTAGCACAAATAAATAATTAGTTTTAGCTATGGTTTACGTTTTCAAAACTTCAATTGAAGATAAAAAACAAATTAAAAGTATTTCTAAAAATTTAAATGAGATACAAGACATTCAAAGATGGAATTTCGATTTAGAAGATTGTGATAATATTCTACGAATTGTGGCCGAAAAAAATATTTCTAAAACAGTTTGTGAACTATTTAATACCTTCAATTATACGTGTATTGAATTAGAGTAACTATTGAATAGTTGAATTCGTTACAACAATAGGTGTGTCATCATGCATGGAGATACTCGGATATACTGGATACCAAGAACCGCCAATATTATTTCTAATGGTAGAATTATCAATTCGAATATCTCCTGTATGATTATTACTTACAAAGAAAATTGAAGAGCCATAAGCATTTACTTCATTTTGTTCGATTAAACTGCCTAAGATTGTCAGTGTCATTTCATTTCCGTCATTGTAAATAGCGCCTCCACTTCCTCCACCGGGTGTACCACTTTGCGCTGGATTACCACCATTTCCAATGGCTTTATTGTATGAGAATAAGCTATTAATTATTGTCCAAGAGGTACCAATACTACTAATGGCACCACCATTGGAACCGCTATTTCCATAAATACTGCCACCACCAAAAGTGGTATTCACGACATAAATAGGTAAACTATTGTATTGACTAAAAGCTCTAATAGCACCACCACCTACATCCGGACCTGTGCCTACACATCGATTGTTGAAAAAACGACAATTCACTACTTTTAAGCGTCCGCCTCTTGCCCAAATCGCTGCGCCACCACCAGATGAACCCGTATCCATATTATGTCCGTCTGCAAAAGTGATATTCTGAACCGTAACCCTTGGATGATCTTGATTCTGACAATGGTCTGTTGTCCAAACTAAATCAGGATCGCAAGTATTCATATATAAAATGCGAGTGGTACCACCACCACTTAAAGTAACTAATCCACCACCATCAATTACCACATCAGGGTTGGCATTGTTAAAAACACGTGCCGGTCGATCCATAACAATAGTCACAGGGTTGGGACCGCAATTAAATGTAATTTTTCCTCCTTGTGCAACTGCAGCAACAACGGCATCACAGGTACAACTCTCAGGTGTTCCATTGCCTATTACCACATCAGGATTAGTAACACTTTCTGTTCCTGCTCCTACAGGAATGGGTGAATTGCCATTTGGGTTTCCTGCTGGTGGTCCGTCTTGTGGATTTTCTAATGGATTGTGTACTTCAATACCTTCTTCCGCATTGTCTTTGGAACAAGCTATACTTACTAGAATTACAAAACAATAACCTACTGTTTTGAAATAGTTTAGGGCTGTTTTTTTCATAGTTGTTGTTTGAAAATATATAACGTAAAAAGCAATAAATAATTGTTTGATTTCTAGGTTTTTGTTTAAAGAATACTTGGCTTTTTTAATTTCTGTTTTATGCGAAAACGTTTGAAGTATTTTATTTTTTAAATTATCAATAATAATGCGTCAAATAATTGTATTTCAGTTGAAAAAGTTTGGTTCTTCCAGTAAATAGTTGGAATTTTATAGTAGCTTTTTTTGTATAGAAAAGTATTGGAACTCTAAAATAAAAACAAATAAAATGACAACAATTCCAGAAAAAATACAACTGCAACAACCTTGGCATCAAAAAGACTATTTGCTAGATGGCGAACTTAAAATTTGGGAAGGTGAAACGGCTGAGGTATATTCTTCCATTTCTACAACGACTAATTATCAACCTACTTTATTGGGTTCTGTACCAAATATGAATGAAGCGGCTGCTTTAGCAGCTTTAGAGTCTTCACACAAAGCTTATAATAATGGTCAGGGTGATTGGCCTACCATGAAAGTACAAGACCGTATCAAATGCATGGAGCAATTTGTAAAACAAATGGAACAAACGCGTTCGGAAGTGGTTAAATTATTAATGTGGGAAATTGGGAAAACCTTACCGGATAGCGAAAAGGAATTTGATCGAACCGTAGAATATATTTATGACACGATAAAAGATTACAAAGCCTTAAATCAGGAAGGCAATCGCTTTCAAAAAGTGCAAGGTATTAATGCCATGATTAAAAGGAGTCCGTTGGGTGTGGTTTTGTGTTTGGGTCCGTATAATTATCCTTTGAATGAAACCTTTTCTTTATTAATTCCAGCTTTAATTATGGGAAACACCGTATTGTTTAAACCGGCAAAATTTGGTGTTTTATTATTAGCTCCTTTGTTACAAGCGTTCCAAAGTTCGTTCCCAAAAGGTGTTATCAATATTTTATACGGACGCGGTAGAGAAGTGGCGGCACCCATTATGAAATCGGGGTTGGTTACGGTTTTATCTTTAATAGGAAATAGTAAATCTGCGATTGCCTTACAAGATTTGCATCCGAATAAAAACAAATTGCGTTTGATTTTAGGTTTGGAAGCCAAAAACCCAGCCATCATTTTACCTGATGCGAATTTAGATTTGGCCGTTTCTGAATGTATTACAGGATCACTTTCGTTTAACGGACAACGTTGTACAGCTTTAAAAGTGATTTATGTACACGAATCGATTGCTGAAGAATTCAACAAGCGTTTTGCTGCCAAAGTAGATGCGCTAAAATTTGGTAATCCTTGGGAAGAAAATGTGTTTTTAACACCACTTCCTGAGCCGGATAAGCCCGATTATATCCAAGAATTAATTGATGATGCCAAAGCAAATGGTGCCAACATTATCAACGAAAGAGGGGGCGAACGCATGGAAAATTATATTTTTCCAGCGGTTTTGTTTCCTGTAAATAAAGCGATGCGAGTGTATCACGAAGAGCAGTTTGGACCAGTCGTGCCGATTTTAACCTTTAAAGACATACAAGAGCCTTTAGATGATATGGCGGCTTCTGATTATGGGCAACAAGTGAGTCTTTTTGGAAAAGACATTACCACAGTAGCACCGCTAATTGATGTTTTAGTTAACTTAGTGTGTAGGGTTAATTTAAATAGTTCGTGCCAAAGAGGTCCAGATGTTTTTCCGTTTACTGGAAGAAAAGATTCTGCTGTAGGAACCTTGAGTATTCATGACGCGTTGCGCTCGTTTTCGATACGAACTTTTGTTGCGTCAAAAGATAACGACTATAACAATGCTATTTTACAAGAGTTATTAGACAGTAAAAAAAGTAATTTCATTAATACCGATTATATACTGTAATTTGGTATCTTGCTTACTTATAAAAAAACTAGTTTAGAAATAAGCTAGTTTTTTTGTTTTATAAGTATTTTTCATAAGTATTGAAAAGTTATGAATAGGAGCTTAAGTAGAATTTAGTTAGTTTTATACAATGAGAGACAAATTTTTTTATATAGACTATGATTTTGAAGATAATGAGAGGCATGAGAAATTTGAAATTTTCTTTCAAAAGCTAAAGGAAGTAAAGGAGGAATATTATAATGCTGAAACTGAAATCTCTTATAATGATATTGATTGGACAATATATTTAGATGAAAATGCTAGAAAATGGTTTACTAAAATTGAGTTAACCCCAAATTCTGAACAAAGAAAAATATATAATGCACTTTGGAACTTAACAAAACCAGAAATAAGGCACAAGCATCCAATTTTTAATACAGCTGATAATTGGGATTTTAATTCTGTTATTGAAGTTATTTTTCAAGGAGATTATGAATTAATAAAATTAGAGAAATTAAAAGATAAAGGAACCTTGTTTTTCGATCCTGGTGGTTTTCCTTTTGGTGGAACTGAGGCATTGGTACAGTTAATAGAATCTTTCGGAAATAAAGTAACATATGATCATTGGCATGAAGGACCTCACATAAGACCAGAAATTGGATGGGATTTTGAAATTGCAAAGAAATTAGTGGAAGAAGGTAAAGGCGTTGAAATTTCAAAAAGTAACAGAGCATTACAAATAATTGAAAAAAAATGGTGGGAATTTTGGAAATAAAATTTAGGTATCATCCAATCCTATTGATAAATGGTTTGCTTTATGAGTATTATTTTAACCCAAATTTAAATTTATTCGAAAAATGAAAGAAAATAGACAGCAAACTATCTGTTTTATAAAATAATTATTTCCTCTAAAGAGCCAAAACAGCACAAAATTTTTTTAAACGAAGAAGTTTACGATGTGCAAAAACGAATTGATGCCGGATTTTAATATAAATGGAATTATACAATGAAAAAAACATTAACCCTAACGTTACTACTTATTATTTCTACTCTTTCCTTTGGTCAAACCAATGAAAATCAAAATGAAAAACTGGCTTTAGCGTATATGCAAGCCTATGGGAAATGGGATTTTGATACCATGAAAACCTTTTATGCAGATGCGATTCATTTTGAAGATCCTACTGCCAAAGCAGCTTTTCAACAAGATTTTGTTTTTGATGGAAAAGAAAACGTGTACCAATTCTTCAAAACGGTTTTTAAAGACAAATTTAAAAACGACAAGCCTCCTTATGTGAATTTCGTTATCGAAAAAGTCTTTACATCAGGAAATCATACCATTATCAATTCCACTTTTGAATGTGTTTTGCCCAATGCTTGGTTTCAGGAAAAAACAAATGAAACCATTCTTGTAGCCATTCCATTTGTAACCATTCTCACTATCGAAAAAGGAAAGATTACCCAACATATCGATTATGGGAATTATACGAAGTATTTCGAACAAATTAAAGCGCAGGTGAAGAAGTAAAATAGTAATATTTTTATTTTAAATGAGATTTTAAATATAAAAAAAGATAATAGATTTAAATTTTTAAATAGTAGATTTGCCTAGCTATTTTCAAAATGAAAAGTAGCTTGTTTATAAATTGAATAGATATATAAAAAATTTTAATATGAAAAAAATACTATTTTTTGCGGTTTTCGTACTTTTTAATTTACATGGTTTTAGTCAGGAAGTTTTTCAATATGAATTTGATGAAAATCTAACTATTGATGTTGTTGAAGAAGCTGAAGAAGGTGAATTACTAGATGGGAAATTTGTAAAAGGTGCCTTTGGAAATGAAATTATTGTTTACCTAAGTTCAGATAAACCAAAAGATATCTTTAAAGGTAAGGATGAAAAAAAGAAAGTTAATTTTTTTAAAGGAGTTAAAGATGGCCTGCTAAAGTCTGCAAAAGGAAAGCTTGTGAGTGAGGAAGAATTTGTTTTGAACGATGTTAAAATCTATTCCTTTACAATAGATTTTGTTGCAGGAGGAGAAAGTAAAAGAACCCAAAGCTTTAATTTTTTTTATAAAGGTTTTATATACACAATTCAATTCATGAATGCACAAGATGAATTTGAAAAAAATAATGATTTTAGAAAGAAAATTCTAGATTCAATAGAATTTAACTAATTAAACTAAAAAAGAGTGTCTTTTGAGACACTCTTTTTTTTAAACAATACAATTTGTCATTCTATAAAAATTGTATCGAGAACTAGCATTTGGTATTCTTTTATAAAATAAAAGGTTAGCTTTGCTCGCTAAAAAAGAAATTCAAACAAATAAATAAAACAATTAATTGATATAATCTATCATATATAAAAAAATCAAACAATTTATGGGTATGTTATTTTTAGTTTTAATGGTCATGTTTCTAATAAGTTCTATTATATATGAGCATTTCAAATTAAAGAAAATAAAAAAAAATTTCGAACATGTTCCTTTATTTAAAAAACTAGAAGATATTGGTTTTGAATTAGAAAATTCTAAACAGAAAAAATTAGATAAATGGTTTTCTAAAATAGTAGATGAATATACCTATCATTGTAGTTTTCAAGTACTAAATAATAGAATTACATTAGAACTGATTTTAGAATTTAAAAATAGATTGAAAAATGAAAATTACGGTTTTGTATATGGATTAAAATTTGCTCGAAAATATAAAAAGGAAAGATTATATCTAACTACACTTACAATATGTAAGTTGTATAAAATCAAAGTGGTTAGCGATCTGCCAGAAGTAGAACAAGTCTTAAATGATTTTGAAAGAATGATTCAAATTAAGAAAATTGAAAATATAAAATCTGTTCCCAAGGTTTTCTATAATTATAAATAATAATAATGCTACAAGACTCCATTTTAATAGAGAAACAATATAAAAAATTTATAAAAAACGTTTGTAAATCTTCTATTGTTTACACCCTAAAAGATACAGAAGGATACGCAACTTCTACATCCAATAATTATATAAACTACGATGAGGAGCCCATTGGTATTATTTGCTTTTGGTCTGATATTGCTTTGGCAAAATCTTGTATAACAGAAGAATGGTCCAATTATAAAATTGCTGAAATTCCATTAGTGGAATTTATAGAAAATTGGTGTATTGGTATGGATCATGACGGACTTATCATTGGAACAGAATTTGATCAAAACATGTTTGGGTTTGAAGCAGAACCTTTGGAACTCGTTCTAGAATTAATTAGTGAATTAAAAGCAACTGGGAAAGAGTTAAATTTTAAAAAATTTAAAGGAATAAAAGATTTAGAAAAGCAAATAAAAGCGATTCTTAAATAGTAAATCTCTTTCCTTAAATAAACAAATTACGCTTTTCAAAACAGACATAATCAATCAGCACTGCGTCAGTTTGAGTGATTTTTATGAAATGAAATAGAGGGAAAAATGTATCGAGAACTCACTTGAAAAAATATAGATGAAAGCTTCTTATGTATATATTTTAAAATGTTCTGATAACACTTATTATACAGGAGTTACAAGTAATCTTTCGCAACGTATTTTTCAGCATGAAAATGGTGTTTTTCAAGATTGTTATACTTTTAATAGGAGACCAGTTTTATTGGTTTTCTATGCTGAGTTTACGGATATTACTATTGCAATTCAAAAAGAAAAGCAAATAAAAAAGTGGTCTAGAGCTAAAAAAGAAGCTTTAATATTTGGTGAATTTGATGACTTACCTAATTTAGCAAAGAAGAAATTTTAAGTTCTCGATACATTTTTGTTTCGTTACTCTACACAAAAACACTCGAACTGACGGTGTGGTAATTAAAATGAGTTCTCGATATATTTTTGTTTCGTTGCGCTTCACAAAACCAATCGAACTGACGAGTCGTTAATATAATTTTATCTACTATTTTTGTAATCAGCACTGCGTCAGTTCGAGTGTTTTTTACGAAATGAAATGGAGTAGAAAATGTATCGAGAACTCATAACAGTAAACAAAACGGATGTAATAAAAATTTAAATCAGCACTGCGTCAGTTCGAGTGATTTTTATAAAATGTAAAAAACAATTTTATAAAAATAGTATCGAGAACTCCCATTTGGTAGTTTTTTAGAAAAATAAAAGATTAGTTTTGTCAAGTATAATTTAATAAAATGAAATTCATGCTAAAATTCATTTACAATGCTATTGTTTTTTTTAGTTTAAATTGTTTTAGTCAAGAAGTATTCCAATATGAATTTGATGAAAACATTACTATTGATGTTCTTGATAATGCCGAAGAAGGAGTAATCGCAAATGGAAAATTTATAAGAGGAATATACGATACTGAAATTATAGTATATACAAAATTTGATAGAATAAATGAAGCCTCAAAGATAAGTGACGAAAAGGGTATGAATAAGTTTTTAAAAGGGATAAAAAAAGGAGTCCTTAATTCTACTAAGGGAACGCTCATTAGTGAAACTTTTTCTACTACTGAAGATTTCAAAGTTTTTTCTGTAGAGAATGTGAAGTTTTTTTATATCAAAATTGTATTAGAAGTTCAAGAACAAAAGAAAATAGTAGAAAATTATAGTTTTATTTATAAAGGTGCTATTTATTCTATCCAATTCATGATTGATGGTGATAATTTTGATAAAAATAAAGCATTCAGAACAAACATAATAGAGTCTATAAAATTCAATGAATATCATTAGGCTCTATTAAATTACTTTAAAAAAACAGAAAAGAAAATACAATCTTAGAAGAGTTGTCAAATCTCGCAACTTATTCTATCAAAGAGAATGTTTTTTATAAAAATAGTATCGAGAACTAGTTTTTCTATTGTTTTTCAACCAAATTTAGCGTTGTTAACTATGTAACCAATGCACTTGACTATGTTTCCAATACAGTGAAGGGTGTATCAATTGCAGTGTACTAGTTATCAATTACACAGAACTCTGAACTCAATACAGTGAACTATGTATCAATTACACAGAACTATGTATCAATTACACAGAACACTGTATCAATTGCATAGTTCTATGAACCGATTGCATAGAACTAGTAATCGAGTTACGTTTAAACCAAATTAAGTTTTGCTTATTACGAATCAAGTTATGTTTAAACCGAATTAAGTTTTGCTTATTGCTAATTAAGTTATGTTTAAACCGAATTAAGTTTTGCTTATTGCTAATTAAGTTATGTTTAAACCGAATTAAGTTTTGCTTATTGCTAATTAAGTTATGTTTAAACCAAATCAAATTATGCTTATTACGAATCGAGTTACGTTTCAACCGAATTAACTTCAGTTTATTCATTAAATCTTATAGTGGAAATAAAATAGTTATGTAACTTTAGTTACAAGTCTGTGTAACTTTGGTTACCAATTGGGCCATTTTGCCATTGTACTTTTGTTTCAGAAATTAAGAACAAAATAGCAATGAAGAATATAAAATGGAACCTCTTTACAGGCGTACTCTTTTTTACAGCAGGTGTTTTTAGTCAGGAAACCATCTCAATTTCAAAAGAAGAAATATTACAAAAAGTTTCTGAGAAAAATTTGCAACTACAAGCTGCCGATGCCTCTTATCAAGCTGCAAAAGCCGATTATCGTCAATCGAATGCTTTGTTTTTGCCGAATGTAAATGTGTCTTATACAGGTATAGTTACTACCAATCCGCTAATGGCATTTGGGTCCAAATTAAATCAGGAAATCTTAACCCAAGCTGATTTTAACCCTGCTTTGTTGAATAATCCCGATCAAACTCAAAATTTTGCAACTGTAATTGAAGTCAAACAACCGCTAATTAATGTGGACGGATTGCTTGGAAGACAGGCAGCAAAAGCTAAAATGGATGCTTTTCAATTGCAAACCGAACGAACCAAAGAATATTTGGTCTTAGAAGTTTCCAAAGCCTATATGCAATTGCAATTGGCTTACAAAGCTGTTCTTGTTTTAGAAAAAGCAAACGAAACCGCAAAAGGAAATTTAAAACTAGTAGAAAATTACTTCAACAATGGTATGCTACAAAAAACCGATGTGTTGAATGTACAAGTTCGTGTAAACGAAATAACAAACCAATTGCAATATGCCAAAAGTAATGTGCAAAATGCTTCCGATTATTTGGCTTTTCTTTTAAATGAAGATACCAATGGAAAAGTATATGTGCCAGCAGAATCGTTAGCCAATGAAGTAACCTTAGAAGCTGTTGAGGTGGGTTTGAATGCGAATAGAAAAGATATTCAAGCCATGGAAAAGTCAACCGAAGCGTATAAAAAAATGTTTCAATCTTCTAAGTATGGTTTTTTACCACGTTTAAATGCCTTTGGAAATTATCAATTATACGATAGTCAATTTTTAGGAACTCAAGCGAAAGGCTATTTGCTTGGAGCGCAATTGTCTTGGGATGTATTTGATGGCTATAAAAACATTGGGAAAACCCAAAAAGCCAAAGCCGATTTTAATAAAGCTAAAATTGAAACCGAACACTATAAAAAACAAAGTCTTTTAGAAGTCACTAAAACGAGTCGTCAATTAGTGGATGCTGAAAACAAAGTGCAATTAAGTCAATTGGCATATGAACAATCTCAGGAAGTTTTTCGCATTCGTCAAAATCGCTTTGCACAAGGTTTAGAAAAAACAACCGATTTACTACATGCAGAAACACAAATGGCTCAGAAAGAATTGGAAGTATTGCAAGCCGTTTTTGAATATAATTTTACGAAAGAGTATTTGCAGTTTTTAATGAAATAAAGCCGTTAGTTCGAGTGTTTTTTATGAAATGCAATGCAATAAAAAATGTATCGAGAACAAAAAATATAAAGTAAAACTTCTCGATACGCTTCGCACATGAAGTGACGTGAAGAGAGAACAGAAAATAAATAACCGTCGACAGACCACCTATAAAAATTAAATATGAAAAAAATAACTTTAATGATAATCGTAGCACTTGTCGCAATATCTTGTGGAAGTGAAACCAAGAATACTACTGCTACTTCCTCTCCCATAAAAGTGATAGTGTATGGAAAAACTAGTACTGCAACACAATCCTATGTGGCAGCAAGTGGAAAAATTGAATCTGAAAATAGTGCCAATTTGAGTACCAGAATGATGGGATTTGTAACCAAAGTACCTGTGAAAGTGGGACAAAAAGTGAAAGCAGGCCAATTGTTAGTTAGTATTAATAACACCGATTTAGAAGCTAAAAAAGCACAAGTAGATGCTTCTATTATTCAAGCTAAGGCAGCTTATAACAATGCTAAGAAAGATTATGAGCGTTTTACGAACCTATTTGCGCAACAAAGTGCTTCTCAAAAAGAATTAGATGATATGACCTCTCGTTATGAAATGGCAAAAGCAGGTTTAGAAGCAGCGAAACAAATGCGTAACGAGATTAATGCCCAATTTGCTTATGCAAATATTACCGCACCTTTTAGTGGAATAATTACCAATTCTTTTGTGAAAGAAGGCGATATGGCTAATCCAGGTATGCCTTTGATAAGTATAGAAGATGCTCAGAAACTGCAAGTTACAGCTATGGTTTCCGAAAATGATATTACGTCTATTACCAATGGAATGCAAGTAAAAGTATTAGTAAAGTCATTAGGAATCACAGTAAAAGGAGCAGTTAGTGAAGTGAGTTTATCGGCTAGAAATACGGGCGGACAATATTTAGTAAAAATAGATTTAGAAAAAACCGATGCTAAAATTTTGTCGGGCATGTTTGTAAATGTACAATTTCCAATAGAAAAACAACAAATCGCTAATGAAACCACTACTGTTTTGGTTCCAGAAACGGCTTTGGTTAGAGAAGGACAATTGACAGGAGTGTATACTTTAGGAGATAATGATATTGCCATCTTACGTTGGTTACGTATAGGAAAAAAATATGGAAATGAGGTGGAAGTGTTGTCAGGATTGTCAGCTAATGAACCTTATATCGTGGCTACAGAAGGGAAATTGTATAATGGAGCAAAAGTGAGTATCCAGTAATCAGTCACAGTTTTGTCACTTCAAGCCGTCACCTCGAGCGTAGTCGAGAGGCGAGAAGTCTAACTTTTAAACTTAAAAAAAATGCAAGAAGGTATATCAGGAAAAATAGCCCATTTTTTCATTAATTCAAAACTAACCATTTTATTAATGGTAGCATTAATGATAATTGGCTCATACAGTTCGTTCTTAATTCCTAGAGAAGAAGAACCACAAATTAATGTTCCCATGGCAGACATCATGGTGGGTTATCCAGGTGCTAGTCCTAAAGAAGTGGAAAGCAGGGTAATTAAACCTTTGGAAAAAATCATTGGAAATATCAAAGGAGTAGAGCATATTCATAGTATGGCCATGAACGGTCAGGCGATGATAGTCGTACAGTTTTACGTAGGAGAAAACAGTGAAGATTCTTATGTGAAGTTATATGACGAATTGATGAAACACCGCGATATGTTTCCTCAAGGCGTGTATCAACCTATGGTTAAAACACGTTCGATAGACGATGTTCCGATGTTAGGGTTAACGCTTTGGAGCGAAAATTATAGTGATTTTCAATTGCGTCAAATTGCGGAAGAAGTTACTTCAGAAATAGAAAAAGTAAAAGACGTAGCCATTACAAAAGAAATTGGAGGTAGAACACGAGAATTAAAAGTTGTGTTGGATAAAGATAAAATGGCTGAAAATAATGTGGATGCTTTGAGCATTATGCAAATGATTCAAGCCAATAATGGCAGTGCACAATCTGGAAATTTTGTTCAAAATGACACCGAATATTTAGTGACTACAGGGCAATTTTTAACGACTTCTGAAGATGTTGAAAATTTAGTTATTGGGGTGAACCAAAATAAACCGGTGTATTTAAAACAAGTTGCTATCATTCAAGACGGACCCCAAACTCCTAAGAACTACGTTTCTTTTGGTTACGGAAAAACGAATGAAAAGTACAGCCAATTTAAATCGGAATATCCAGCCGTTACCATTTCTGTTGCTAAAGTAAAAGGAGCAGATGCCATGCAAATTGCAGATAAAATTCTGAGCAAAGTAGAAACGTTAAGAAAGCATTTAATTCCTACAGATGTTCATGTAGAAGTATCACGTAATTATGGAGAAACAGCTTCCCATAAAGTGGGAGAATTATTATTGCATTTAGGTGTTGCTATTTTAGCCGTTACTATTTTAGTCATGCTGGCAATGGGTTGGAGAGGAGGTTTAGTTGTTTTCTTTTCGGTTCCCTTAACCTTTGCTCTTACGTTATTCAGTTATTATTTATTAGGATATACTTTAAATAGAATTACGCTTTTTGCATTGGTTTTTGTAGTAGGAATTGTAGTAGATGATAGTATTATTATTGCTGAAAACATGCACAGGCATTTTAAAATGAAGCGTTTACCCTTTAAACAAGCTGCCATTTATGCCATAAATGAAGTAGGTAATCCAACCATTTTAGCAACTTTTACCGTTATTGCTGCCATTTTACCGATGGCATTTGTATCTGGAATGATGGGACCTTATATGAGTCCGATGCCGATAGGGGCTTCAATAGCCATGTTGTTATCCTTATTTGTTGCTTTAACGGTAACTCCTTATTTAGGATATCATTTGCTTCAGGAGAAAGACGAACAGGAACACAAAGACGAACAAGGTTTAGAAACCAGTCTGATTTTTAAAATCTATAAGAAATTGGAACAGCCCTTATTAGATAGTTCAGTAAAAAGAAATCTGATGTTTGGTATTACTATTTTGTTGTTATTAGGTTCTGTAATGATGTTCTTTACCCAATCGGTTGCCGTAAAAATGTTGCCTTTCGATAATAAAAATGAATTTCAAGTAGTCATCGATATGCCAGAAGGCACAACTTTAGAAAGAACAGCCGTAGTTACTAAAGAAATTGCACAATATCTTACCACGATTCCTGAGGTAGTGAATTATCAAAATTATATTGGAGCGTCAGCACCTATTACATTTAATGGTTTAGTACGTCATTACGATATGCGAGGTGGAAGCAATATGGCAGACATTCAAGTGAATTTATTGCACAAAGAGGATCGAGATTTACAAAGTCATGATATTGCTAAATTAGTACGTCCACAAATCCAAAAAATAGCTAAAAAATATGGAGCCAATGTAAAAATTGTAGAAGTGCCACCGGGTCCTCCAGTTTTATCTACATTGGTAGCTGAGGTGTATGGTCCTGATTATGAAGAGCAAATTAAAGTTGCTCATCAAGTAAAGAGAATTTTAGAAAGCACTTCGGATGTAGTGGATACCGATTGGATGGTTGAAGCTCCTCAAGTAGAATATAAATTGGAAATTGATAGAGAAAAAGCCATGCTAAATGGGATTGCTCCACAGCAAGTGGTTGGGAATTTAACCTACTTGTTAAGAGAAATGCCAGTCTCTAATTTATATGATGAACGTTCTAATGATCCCGTAGGTATTGTTATGTCTTTGGCAGATGCTGATAAAACCTCACTTCAGGATATTGAAAATTTAAAAATAAAAGGCAATCAAGGAAATGTAGTACCAATAAGCGATTTGGTAAAAGTAAAAGCAGATACTTTACAAAATACGATTTATCGCAAAGATCAAAAAAGAGTGGTGTACGTTTTGGCAGATATGGCTGGCATTTTAGAAAGTCCGGTTTACGCAATCTTAGGAATGAATGAAAAATTGCAACAAATGCAATTGCCTTCAGGATATAAAGTGAATGAATTGTATATGGATCAACCTTCAGATGAAAGTGATTTTACGGTAAAATGGGATGGAGAATGGCAAATTACGTTAGAAGTTTTCCGTGATTTAGGAGCCGCTTTTTTAGTAGTAATTATTATCATTTATATGCTTATTGTAGGTTGGTTCCAAAATTTTAAAACACCTATGGTGATGATGGTAGCTATTCCATTATCGTTAGTTGGGATTGTTCTAGGACATTGGTTATTGGGAGCTTTCTTTACCGCTACTTCCTTTATAGGTATGATTGCATTGGCTGGAGTTATGGTTCGAAATTCGGTATTATTAATCGATTTTATTGAAATACGTTTAAATGATGGTATTCCAATAAAGCAAGCTATTATTGAAGCAGGAGCCGTGCGTACGACACCTATTTTATTAACTACAGGTGCAGTAGTAATTGGCGCTTCGATTATTTTGTTTGATCCTATTTTTCAAGGATTAGCCATTTCGTTAGTTGCAGGAGCTATAGTTTCTACTTTGCTAACATTACTTGTTGTACCATTGATCTATTATATCACCGAGAGAAAAAAATGGGAAAACAATAATTAAAAAGTAAACCTATGAAATTAGTAATTATAACAGTTATCGCGGAGTTTGACAAAACAGTTAAAAAAATACTGAAGGAAGCAAATGTATTGTCCTATTCCTATCGTGATGTAAAAGGGTATCGCGATAGTACAGAAGATGCAGTTGAAACCAATTGGTTTGGCTCTGAAATGAATGAAACCGAATCTATAGTATTCTTTGCATTTGTTGAAAAACAAAACATAGATACTTTATTTGATTTGGTAGCAAAATTTAATTCAAAACAAGAAACAGTATCACATATTCACACTGCAGTTTTAACTGTAGAAAAACACAATTAATATGATAAATAGATTAATAAGAGCTATTGCAGGAACATTCATACTACTTAGTGTTCTTTTAGCAATGTATGTCAACCAAAATTGGTTATGGTTTACCCTTTTTGTAGGCGCTAATTTGTTACAATCCTCGATTACAAAATGGTGTTTAATGGAAGATATACTTAGGAAAGTCTTTAAAATTAAAGCGTAAACATTTACCAATAAAAAATGTCGTTGTACAGCAACGGCATTTTTTATTATTTATAGTTGATAATTCCAAAATTTATTTTTTTGCAACATATACAGCAGTTCCAGTTATGGTAACAGTTACAAAATTACTAGCCGTTAATTCCATATCAATATTGATCCCTACTACAGCATTTGCATTTAAATTTTCAGCATTCTTTTTTAATTGTGAAAAAGCTTTTTGTTTCACTTCTGCAATACTTTCACTAATACCTTCGTAATATTTTTGCATGTTAAATGTCATTTTCATTTTTTGCATATTCACTGCAATTCCAGATACAATACCTAAATATTCAATTATTTTATAATCTTCAATAGAAGGAGTGGTTGTTACAATCATAATTTGTGATTTAAAAGTGTATTGAATTAGTCGTCTAAATCACTTAATTGTTTCATTTCTATGATAACAATTTTAAGAAGATAGGAGAATGTAGTTTGTTTTTAAAAAAAATATCGAATATACGCGTTAGGTGTTAGCGCTAAAGAATAGGTGTTTACTTTTTCAATACTATTTGTATTTTGATTGATTCTATAATACTGATTCAGATTATTTTTAGTATTGAAAATATTTTGCACAGAAGCTCCCATTTGTAATTTGTTTAAATTATCGAAAGTATAGGTGTATCCAGCAGAAAGATTAGTTTGGAAATAATCGGGAAGACGAGCTGAGTTGGGAGCGTTATAAACAATGTCATTATCTACAATTATATCTGTTAATGGAAGTGTAGTAGGTCTACCACTAAACCATCTACTACCGAATGCAATTTTAAAAGGATCGGCATTATAAACCAGACCTAGTTCCAGATTGTGTTGGATGTCAAAATTATTTGGGAATTTTTGTGGTTCAAAGTTTTCAAAAGTATAATTGTTTCTTGAAAGGGTATAGCTTAACCAAGTTGTAAAATTTTGTATTTGTTTTTGTACTAATATTTCAGAACCGATAATAGTATATTCACCCACAATTCTTTCAAATTCTAATTGATTTTGAAATCCCTGACTTCTTGAAGTAATTCCGTCTACCTTTTTATAAAAATTATCCATGGAAACTAACCAATTGTTTTTTTTAAAGGTAAAACCCCAAGAAACTTGATTACTAGTTATAATAGGAATGTCATCGTTAGTAACGAGAACCCATCTTCTGTTTTCTACTCCAAGAAAGTCTTGTTGTAAATCGATTACTTGTGTACTTATCTGGTGTTTTTTTTCTGCTAAAACTTGAGAAGATAAGGTTTCTGAAACTTGATAATTGAACCGAATCCTTGGCTCTACAATTGACTTTTGAAAAGTGGAAATATAAGTATATCTCAAACCCAAAGTGGCGTTCCATTTTTGATTTTTTGAAATATAATCTCCTTCAGCTATTACTGCGTGATTCTGTAAAACATTTTTTATATTTCTGGAAAAGGATGGAATGGTAACTGCGTCTTTATTACGAATACCAATTTCGTTAAATTGGTAGCCTTCTCTAAGGGTGAATACATCTTTAACTTCATGTTGGTTTTCAATTCGAATGCCAGTATCTAGAACAGTGTTTTCTTGTTGAAATACTTGATTACCGTTAATAGATTCATTTTTAGAATTGATTTGATAATTAGAAGCATACACTGTCATTTTAGTAGTATGTTTTGCGTTCCAGTTCCTTTTAAACCAAGCACTTCCTCCAAAAGATTGTTGTTCTAAGCTACTGTTTTTTTGAACAGCCGTGTTATTTTCAATTTTACTTTGTTGTAAGTCTAATTGATTAGAAATAGTTATCAAATTAATTTGAAAACTATTTTTATTGGATAACTTATGGTTGTATTGAGCAGTTGCATCGTAAAAATAGAAATTCTCATCTGTTGAAAAAGGGATATTTTCATTGGAAGTAGATGAAACTACAGTATTTTGAAAAATACGTTGGTAGTAATTTGTATACGTTGGAGTTCTTAACAAATCAGTATAAGAGCGACGACCACTAACAGTTAAACTAGATTGTGGGGAAATTTTAAAATCAGTGTTGAAATCAAAATTTAATAAGTTTAAACCGAAGGAATTGTTGTTGGTTGAAGTGTTGTTTTCTGTGTTAATACTTACGGTACTTGATACACTTTCTCCAAACAATGCTGAAGTACCATTTTTTGTAATTTTAATTTTATTGGGCAAATTGGGATTTAAAACAGAAATTAAACCATAAAAATGTCCTGTTTGAAAGAGTCTAATATCATTCCATAAAAATAAATTTTGGTCGTGCGAACCGCCTCTTACATTTATATTAGAAACCGTTTCTTCTGGACTATTTATTCCAGGAATTTGTTGCATTGTTTGGAAGACATCTGGTTCTGTTAAACCTGGAAGTATTGAAAATTTTTTAGGTTGAATTTCAAAAGAACCATCAATTTTTTTACTAATACCTTTGGTTAAATATATTTGTGCAATTACTTCCTTTAGCTGACTCGAATTGGGCTCTAAATAATACGTAATACAGTCGTTGACTTGTTCTTTATTTAACTGTAATGTCAATCTTTTATAGCCTAAATGATTGACTTCTATTGGGTTTGAAGTAGAGTAGGTGATTTCAAAATATCCTTTTTCGTCTGAAACTGTAAAGCTATTGGTTTGTGTATAATGTATGGAAGCGTTTTCTATGGCTTCATTGGTTTCCGAATCCATAAGATAACCGCAAATTTTGATTTCTTTATTGGGTACAATAGAAATGTAATGTTCCGTAACCAAATAAAATTTTAAATTGGTTTGATTGGTTAGGTAATTTAATTTATCTGTAAGAGTTGATTCTGAATTGGGAGGAATTATTTTAAAGGAAATAATATCTTCTTCTAAATAATTAAAAGTAATGTTGTGTTGGGTTGAAATACTTTCTAAAATTTTCTTTAATTCAATAGTATTGCCATTATCCTGAGCAAAAGAATTCAGAATAATGGCAATAAAAAATAAGTATGAAAGATATACGCTATATTTCATTCATTTTTATCAATTCATATTGTAAATCTGAAATTTTTATAGGTTGTAATTGATAAGTTGTGGCAATAATTTCAAGCGCAACAGAAATGTTGTTGGTAGGAATTTTTCCTGTAAATAATTGGTTAGCTGATTTTGGGTCGTAACCAATTGAAATATTATACTGTCGTTCAATTTCTTCTATAATATTTTTAAGTTGTTCTTGTTCAAATGCTAATTCATTTTCTAACCAACTAGGAATTGTTGCATTGGTTTTCTTCTGAATAATTAAGTCATTATTTTCAAAAGAAACTTTTTCGCCTTGGGTTAAAATAATAGTGGTGTCGTTATGGTTTACTTGAACTCTACCTTCAAAACAAACTACATCAAAGCGTTTGTTTCTAGCTTTAACATTAAATTGTGTTCCTAAAACGGTTACTTTACCTAAAGTTGTATTTACTTCAAAAGTTTTTCCTTTTGCAACTTTAAAATAGGCTTCACCTGTTAAATGTAAGGTTCTATTGTTGTCCCAATTTCTATTTTTATATTTTAATTCTGAATCTGAATTAAGTGTAATTTCTGATTGATCGGGCAATAAAAAAGTAGATTTTGCTCCTTTTTTAGCAAATTCAACCACATTTGTGTTTTCTTGGTAAACCATAAAAACACCTAGAGAAATAAGAATTAAAGCAACAACTCTGAAGAACCAATTTTGAGCCATTTGAATGACTTTTCCTGTATCGTTTTTTCTAAGTTTTATTTTGTTTAATAAACTATCTTCATCAAAATCTCTTGTATTCAATTCAGCAGCATGCTCTCTGATACTATTATAAATAGAGTAATCAGGGTCGAGTTTGAGTTGGTCCAATTCTTCTTTGGGCAAATCATTGTTCATCCATTCCGCTAAAATGTATTTATCTTCCATACGGATATTCTTTATTATGAAACAAGTAAAAGTTGTTTTACCCTACTTAAAATTTTTAATCTCTTTTTTTATTTCTATTAAAGCCAAATGAATTCTTTTTTCAACTGCTTTAATGCTGATATTCAATTCTTCAGCAATTTCGGCATATTTTTTTCCATCGATTCGATGCATTAAAAATGCTACTCGTTGCGTTTCGTTTATGTTATTAATAGCTTTTATTAGCTTCTGTTTAAATTCTTCTTGTTCTAAAAGATGTTCCGGGCTTTCGTTATGAACATCTAATTTGGTATTATTCTTTGAATATTCTAAAACTACTTTTTGATGCGATAGTACATTTAAAGAAGCGTTATTAGCTACAGTATAAAGATAGGATTTAGCCTTTTCAACAGGAACATCTTTACAATTTTGCCAAAGTTTTACAAAAGCTTCTTGAGTAATGTCTTCTGCTAACTCTTCGTTTCCAAATTTATAAATTAAATAATTGCGTAATGCTTGCGCATGTAATCTAAAAAAAGCAGTAAAATTTACTTCCTCACAAATATTTTTTTTTTCTTTCATTAAAAATATAAAAAAACAGGTAGGGTAAAATTTAGTTTAGCTGTTTTATATAGGAACAAATTTATGAAAATAAACTTAATAAACTAGTATTTTTAAATTATGGGCATGCAAATAAATAAAAAAACATTCGAAGAAAAGAAGGCAAACTATGTAATCATACAAACTATGATATGGAGTTTGATTTTGCTACTTATCTTTAATTTGTTTACCTTGTAATCTAATTTTAAAAAACTGATTTGAAGATATATATGAAAAAAAGTAACTTTTTAACTCTACTTTGTCTTTTGATGCTTACTTTTTCTTGTCAGAATGAAGAAAATGAAATCATTAAAGACGATAAAAACAGTCTTACGGCTGATGCTCCACTATATAAATTAGTGGAAAGAGTAGCGCAAAATCCTACTTCAAGAGATAATGTGCTTGATAATTCGAGTTGCTTTGCAGTAATGTTGCCAGTTGAGGTAATTGTAAATAGTCAACAAATACAAGTAAATAATCCAAGTGATTATCAATTAGTGCAAGATGCAATTGATGCATTTACAACAGATGATGATATTGTTAATTTTATTTTTCCAATTACGATACAATTTCAAAATTTTGAAACACAAGTAATTCAAGATACTGATGCTTTAGAAGATGTAATAGAAGATTGTGATGAAGATGAAGAGTTCAATGAAATTGAATGCATTACCATAAATTATCCAATTACTATTAATACGTATGACAGTAACAATCAAGTTGCAGCAACGGTAACTATTGACAGTGATACAGCATTGTTTGAGTTTTTTAGCAATCTGGAAGATACCATGTATGTAGGGATTAATTATCCTATTTCAATTACAAATTCAAATGGTCAAAATATTGTGATTACTTCCAATGAAATGTTTGAAGAAGTTATTGAAGAAGCGATAATGGAATGTAATGTTTCAGGTTTAACATTAGAATCTGTTATAACAGATGGTATGTGGCATATCTCTTATTTTTTCAAAAATAATCAGGATCAAACTACAGATTTTGAAGGTTATAATTTAACTTTTTTTGCAAACGGAGATATGAATGTAGCGGGTAATGGAAATGATTTAGATGGAGATTGGGAAATCAATTCAAATGCTAGCGAAAGAAAACTAGAAATAGAATTAGATGGTGATTTGCTGATTCAATTAGAAGAAAAATGGAAAGTTATTGAATACTCAGAGACCTTTGTGAAATTAAGGTTAGTGGGTCAAGGTAACGGTGGAAATAATTATATGTATTTATCGAAGAATTAAAATTTGGTTTTTTATTAGTTGCCCCAAGTCCCGAAAACCAGTCTTTATGACTGGTTTTTTCATTATTATACTTTTAATTTAGAATATTTTGTGAGTTATAAAAACAAGTTTCTTTTCTCACTTTGAAACTTTTACACTTTATACTATCTTTGCGACTTATTAAAATCAAATACTATTATGTTTAATAATTTAACCGATAAATTAGATAAAGCGTTTCATATATTAAAAGGACACGGAAAAATTACCGATGTTAATGTAGCAGATACTTTAAAAGAAGTAAGAAGAGCTCTTTTAGATGCCGATGTTAACTTTAAAATTGCTAAAGATTTTACATCTAAGGTTAAAGATAAAGCAATAGGTGAAAATGTATTAACGACACTTCAGCCTGGTCAATTATTAGTTAAAATTGTAAAAGACGAATTAACAGAATTAATGGGTGGCGAAGCGGCAGGAGTTAATTTGTCAGGAAACCCATCCGTTATTTTAATGTCGGGTTTACAAGGTTCTGGTAAAACTACTTTTTCGGGTAAATTAGCTAATTTTTTAAAAACTAAAAAAGGTAAGAAACCGTTATTGGTGGCGTGTGATATCTATCGACCTGCAGCAATTAATCAGTTGCATGTAGTAGGGGAGCAAATTGGAGTAGAAGTTTATTCGGAACCAGAAAATAAAAATCCTGTTGCAATTGCTCAAAATGCGATTAAACATGCCAAAGCAAATGGCTTTAATGTAGTGATTGTCGATACAGCAGGGCGTTTAGCGGTCGATGAAGAAATGATGACTGAAATTGCAAATGTACATAAAGCTATACAACCTCAGGAGACCCTTTTTGTTGTAGATGCTATGACAGGGCAAGATGCTGTAAATACAGCAAAAGCATTTAACGATAGACTGAATTTTGATGGTGTTATCTTAACAAAATTAGACGGTGATACTCGTGGTGGAGCTGCAATTTCAATTAAATCGGTTGTAGATAAACCAATAAAATTCATTGGAACAGGAGAGAAAATGGATGCTATTGATATTTTCTATCCTTCTCGTATGGCTGATCGAATTTTAGGAATGGGTGATGTGGTTTCCTTAGTAGAAAGAGCACAAGAACAGTATGATGAAGAGGAAGCACGAAAATTACAAAAGAAAATTGCTAAAAATGAATTTGGTTTTGATGATTTCTTATCTCAAATTCAACAAATAAAAAAGATGGGTAGTATGAAAGATCTTGTAGGTATGATTCCTGGTGCAGGTAAGGCCTTAAAAGATGTTGAAATTGAAGATGATGCTTTTAAACATATTGAAGCTATTATTCAATCGATGACACCTGCTGAAAGAAGTAAGCCCTCTCTTATAGATGTTAAGCGTAAAACTAGAATTGCAAAAGGATCAGGAAGAAAAATTGAAGAAGTAAATCAATTGATGAAGCAATTTGATCAAATGAGTAAGATGATGAAGATGATGCAAGGAGGCGGAGGTAAGAATCTAATGAAGATGATGGGTGGTATGAAAGGCATGAGATAATATAAAGACGCGAATTTTCGCGTCTTCTTTTTTTATATAAAATAACTACTAACAACAACAAAATGAATTTATTAGACGGTAAGAAGGTTTCTGATGATATTAAAAATGAAATAGCAGCAGAAGTTTTAAAGATGAAAGAAAATGGCGAGAAAGTTCCACATTTGGCAGCTATAATTGTAGGTAATGATGGAGCAAGTTTGACTTATGTAGGAAGTAAGGTGAAATCTTGTGAAAGAGTAGGTTTTGAATCTACGTTAATTAAAATGCCAAGTACTACTTCAGAAACGGAATTGCTAAAAAAGATTAAAGAATTAAATGAGGATGATACTATTGATGGATTCATTGTTCAATTACCATTACCCAAACAAATTGATACTCAGAAAATTATTTTAGCCATTGATCCCAGTAAAGATGTGGATGGTTTTCATCCTGAAAATTTTGGAAAGATGGCTTTAGATATGACTACTTTTATACCGGCAACTCCTTTTGGAATTTTAGAATTATTAGAAAGATATAATGTAGAGACTAAAGGAAAACATACTGTTGTTATAGGTAGAAGTCATATTGTGGGAAGGCCTATGAGTATTCTTATGGGACGTAAAGGATTTCCAGGTAATTCAACAGTAACATTGACGCATAGTCATACTAAAAACATTAACCAAATTACGAGTCAAGCTGATATTATTATTACGGCTTTAGGAGTTCCGAATTATCTTAAAGCTGAAATGATAAAAGATGATGCTGTCATTATAGATGTTGGTATTACACGTGTTGCTGACGAAACAACTGAAAAAGGGTATAAAATTACAGGTGATGTAGATTTTGAAAACGTTTCTAAAAAGGCTTCTTATATTACACCAGTTCCTGGAGGTGTTGGTCCAATGACTATAGCGATGCTTTTGAAAAATACTTTATTGGCAAGAGAACAAAAGAGAAGTAAATAAAGAATTTCATAAAAATAAAAAAAGTTGCTAAAGCAACTTTTTTTATTTTTATTATTTAATGGTTTTTGTTTTTTGAAAATTGTTTTTAAAATAAATAACAGCAAATACAATTCCTGCAAGAGCTAACCAAATTAATTTAGAATTAATTGGAGCTGCAGGAGGATCATCATCAGCAGGTGGGTCTAATTGTGCAAAACCTACAAAGCTGAACAAGCTCATTAATAAGGTTAAGAAAAACGTAGTAAATTTCACTTTCATTTTGTAATAGGTTAATATATTAGCAGTACTATTGAATATCATTCAATATCTTGCAATAATATTAAAAAATTATGTAATACGAAAATCTGAGGTAAAAAATAACTCTACTGACGGATATTTTTGTTTGGTCATTTGTATAGAAAATTCGCTATCTGCTAAAAATACCAATTGACCGTATTTGTCATGTCCTAAGAATTTCTGTTTTACTCTTCTAAATTCTTTAAATTCTTCGTTCTTTGGGTCTTTGGGTTTAACCCAACAAGCCTTATGTGCAGGGAAATTTTCATAGATACACTTAGCTCCATATTCATGTTCTAAACGATATTGAATTACTTCATATTGAAGGGCTCCTACTGTTCCAATGACTTTTCTACCATTCATTTCTAAGGTAAACAATTGGGCAACTCCTTCGTCCATCAATTGATCAATTCCCTTTTCTAATTGTTTGGCTTTTAATGGGTCTGCATTATTGATGTATCTAAAATGTTCAGGAGAAAAACTTGGAATTCCTTTGAAGTTCATTTTTTCACCTTCGGTTAAAGTGTCTCCAATTTTAAAATTTCCCGTGTCATGTAATCCTACAATATCTCCAGCATAGGAAATGTCAACAATTTCTTTCTTTTCAGCAAAAAAAGCATTCGGACTTGAAAATTTTATGTTTTTACCATGACGGACATGTAGATAGGGTTTGTTTTTTTCAAAGGTACCCGAAACAATTTTAACAAAGGCTAATCGGTCTCTGTGTTTTGGATCCATATTCGCATGAATTTTAAAAACAAAACCACTAAATTTTTCTTCATCTGGTTCTACCAATCTAGTGTCGGATTCTTTTGCTCTTGGAGTAGGTGCAATTTCAATGAAACAATCTAATAATTCACGCACTCCAAAATTATTCAATGCTGAACCAAAGAAGACGGGTTGTAATTCTCCATCTAAATATTCAGATTCATTAAAATCCGGATATACTTCACTAATAAGTTCTAATTCTTCACGAAGTTTTTGTGCTGGTTTTTCACCGATAATTTTTTCTAGTTCTTTACTCTCAATATCAGAGAAAGCAATTGTTTCTTCAATGTTTTTTCTGCTATCTCCTTCAAATAAATTAATGTTTTTTTCCCAAATATTATAAATTCCCTGAAAGTCATAACCCATTCCAATTGGATAACTTAAAGGAGTAACTCGTAATTTTAATTTTTGTTCTACTTCATCCATTAAGTCGAAAGCATCTTTACCTTCTCGATCTAATTTATTGATGAAAACAATCATTGGGATGTTTCTCATTCGACAAACTTCAACTAATTTTTCCGTTTGTTCTTCCACACCTTTTGCAACGTCAATTACAACAATTACGCTATCTACAGCGGTTAAGGTTCTAAAAGTATCTTCAGCAAAATCTTTATGTCCTGGTGTATCGAGTATGTTTATTTTCTTTTCTTTATAATTGAAAGCAAGTACAGACGTTGCAACAGAAATACCTCTTTGGCGTTCTATTTCCATAAAGTCTGAAGTAGCTCCTTTTTTTATTTTATTACTTTTTACCGCACCTGCTTCTTGTATCGCTCCACCAAAAAGTAATAGTTTTTCAGTTAAAGTGGTCTTTCCTGCATCAGGATGGGATATAATTCCAAAGGTTCTTCTTTTCTTTATTTCGTCTTTAAAACTCATTCTTTTAAAATTTTTGCAAATATATAACCTTTTGCAATAACCTTAGATATATCTTAAGGGTTAATAATTAGTTTATTTGTTGCTTTTATTTATGTAATAAATGTACTTTTTTCTTCTTTTTGGAGTTATATATATGGAATAGTAAAATTTGAATTATAATCTTGAAGTCCTGAAAATTTATTGGTACAAGTGTAAAATAAAACGTATCAACTTGTTTATGAATGTCTTAAAAATAGAGAGTTTTTTTTGTTTATAATTTTTTGTTAATAGCGAATCATATTGTTGGTATATACATTTGAATTATTATTTTTGTGGGTTAGAAATAAAAAAAAATCATAAAAATCATATGAGAAACATTGCATTTATTTTAATTTGCTTTTATTCTTCTTTCTTTTTGTATGCTCAAGAAAAAGAGGTATTATTTACAATAGATGATCAACCTTTTTATACGGATGAGTTTGTACGAGTATATAATAAAAACTTAGACCTAGTAAAAGATGATTCTCAAAAAGATTTAGATAAATATTTAGACCTTTTTTTAGGATATAAATTAAAGGTGCAAAAAGCAAACAAATTGGGTTTGCAAAATGATAGTAAGTATATCAATGAGTTAAATTCTTATAGAACACAGTTAGCAAAAAATTATTTGAATGATTCTAAAGTGACAAACGGTCTTATTGAAGAAGCGTATCAAAGAATTAAAAATGAGGTGAGAGCTTCTCATATTTTAGTTTTAGTAGATGAAAGTGCAACACCTCAAGACACTTTAAAAGCTTATAATGCTATTATGAATTTAAAATCTAGAGCAGAGGGTTCTGAAGGGTTTGATGCAATTGCTGCAAAATACTCAGAGGATCCATCAGCAAAAGAGAACAAGGGAGATTTAGGTTATTTCACAGCTTTTAAAATGGTCTATCCTTTTGAAAATGCTGCTTTTTCAACACCAGTTGGTTCTATTTCTAAACCTTTCCGTACTCGATTTGGCTATCATATTATAAAAGTTACTGATAAAAGGGTAAATAGAGGTGAAGTAACCGTGGCTCATATCATGATTTTAAAACCTAGTAATAAAGCAGCTGCGGAGGAACAAAAAGCGAAGCAAACGATTACAGATATTTATCAAAAAATTCAACAAGGAGAAAGTTTTGAGGCTTTAGCAAAACAATTCTCAGAAGACAAGTCTAGTGCAGTAAATGGTGGTGTTTTACAGCGTTTTGGTTCAGGGCAACTAACTTCTCAGGAATTTGAAGATGTTGCTTTTTCTTTAAAAGATAAAAATCAAATTTCGGCTCCTTTTGAATCTAAATTTGGATGGCATATCGTAAAATTAATTGAAAAACATCCGGTACAATCTCTTGATGAAATGCGTTATGATTTGGAAAACAAAATACGTAGAGATGAACGTTCTTTAATTATAACTAATTCGTTGGCTAAAAAAGCAAGAGCAAAATACCCTATAAAGATTGATGAAAAAATGGTTTCCAAAATTAAATCTTGGATTACAGATGATTTTTATACGCAAACTTGGACTATTCCTGAAAATGCAAAAGAAATTGAGGGGCCTATTGTAATCATCAATGATGATTTGAAAATTGCTACGAAAGAGTTTTTAAACTATATGGTTTCTCAACAAAAAGGAAGTGTAAAAGTTAAGCCTACTTCAAAATTAGTAGGCCAACTTTTAGAAAATTGGCTAGATGATAAGTTAATAGCTTATTACGATGCAAATTTAGAAAAAGAATTTCCTGAGTTTAAATATGTGATGGATGAGTATAGAGACGGATTGTTGCTGT
This sequence comes from Flavobacterium profundi, assembly GCF_006491645.1. Taxonomy (GTDB): domain Bacteria; phylum Bacteroidota; class Bacteroidia; order Flavobacteriales; family Flavobacteriaceae; genus Flavobacterium; species Flavobacterium profundi. The sequence goes on along the minus strand of NZ_VDCZ01000001.1, from coordinate 49,540 downwards.
TCGATTTAATGGAAAAAGAAATATGGATTAAAGCAAAAACAGATACAGTTGGTTTAGAAGCTTTTTATCAAAGTCATAAAAATGATTATATGTGGAAAAAAAGAGTAGATGTGGATTTATTATCGTCTACTGATGGCAAAATAATCAAAAAAGCACAAGGTTATCTTAAAAATGGAAAATCATTAGACTATATTAAGGAAAAATTAAATAAAGAAGGCCAAGTTAATATCATGGTTAAATCTGGAGTTTTTGAAGAAGATTTTGATGTTCTACCAGAATTTAAAATTGAAAAGAAAGGGGTAACTCCAATCGTTTCTAAAGGAGAATATTATTTTACAGCTTTAGTAAAAGAGGTAAAGCCAGCAGAACCTAAAGCCTTGTCAGAATGTAAAGGAAAATTAATTAACGATTACCAACAGTATTTAGAAAGTAACTGGGTAAGCGAATTGAAAAAGGAATTCAATGTAAAAGTTGATGAAAATGTCTTTGCAAAAATTAAAAATCAACTTAAAAAGTAATGAAGTTTTTTCGAGTAATCCTACTTGTTCTTTTAACTACTACTTCTTGTGAATACTTTCGAAAGCCAAAAGAACCCTTGGCAGTTGCAAGAGTAGGAGATGATTATTTATATAAAAAAGATATTCAAAATTTAGTACCTAAAGGAACTTCTAAGCAAGATAGTATTGCTATTGTTAAAAGTTATTTGGATCGATGGGCAACGCAAAAACTGTTGTTTAATGGAGCAGAAATTAATCTTTCTAAAGAAAAGATCAATGAATACGAAGCCTTAATAAATCAATATAAAATTGATTTATATACGAAAGGATATGTGGAGCAATTGGTTTTTAAAAAAATTGATACAGTTGTTACTGATGCCGAAATAAAAGAATATTACGAAAAAAACAAGCAGTTTTTTAAAAATCCTACGGAATTAGTTAAGTTGCGATATATTAATTTAGTTAAAGAAAATCCAAAGTTTGATAATATTAGAGCAAAGTTTACTTCCTTTGCCAAAAAAGATATTAAATATTTGGAGGATTTATCGATACAATTTAAAAGTTATGCTTTTAATGATTCCATTTGGGTGGATGTTAATCAAGTTTTTCAAAAATTGCCATTTATAAATTTAGAGAATAAAGGAAAATATCTAGAAGACGGAATTAATTACCAGTATCCAGATTCTACAACCGTTTGGTTGGTAAAAGTCAATAAAGTTTTACCGAAAGATAGTCCTACTCCTTTACAATTTTTAAAACCTACAATAAAACAAGTAATTATAAATAATAGAAAATTAGAATTAATAAAGTCAATAGAAAAGGATATTACAAATGATGCGATTAAAAATAAAAAATATGAAGTTTATAACTAGAAATACACCATTAGCGCTTTTATTAATGGCAATGACTAGTGTTTTTGCACAGGCACCAAAAGAGAAAGTAGATGGAGTTGTGGGTGTGGTAGGAGATTTTGTAATTTTAGATTCTGATATTGATTTAGAATATATACAATTAAAGGCTAGAGGAGTAGATACCAATCAAATTACTCGTTGTGAATTGTTTGGAAAACAATTGGAAGATAAATTATATGCGCATCAAGCGATTCAAGATAGTATTATCGTAACCGATGCAGAAGTCAATAGTTTTATGGACCAACAAATTGATGCTATGGTAGAACAAGTGGGTTCATTAGATAAAGTTATCGCTTTTTATCGCAAGAAAAATGTAGATGATTTTAGATCTTATTTTTTTGATATCATCAAGAATAATAAGTTAACGGAACAAATGCAAAAAAAGATTATTGATGGTGTAGAAATTACTCCCGAAGAAGTGCGCAACTTCTTTAAAGAAATACCTCAAGATGAAATTCCAACATTTGGTGCTGAAGTAGAAGTAGCTCAAATTGTGGTAAAGCCAGTAGTTTCAGAAGAAGAGAAACAAAAAGTAGTAGATAAATTAAGACAAATTCGTCAAGAAGTGATTGATGGTTCCAGTTTTTTTAGTAAAGCGGTACTGTTTTCTGAAGATGAGGCATCTATTGGAAATGGAGGGTTTTATAAAATAAATAGGAAAACTCAATTTGTAAAAGAATTTAAAGATGTGGCTTTTTCTTTGGATGAAGGCGAAATTTCAGAACCTTTTGAAACTATATATGGATTTCATATTATAATGGTAGAAAAAATTAAAGGGCAAGAAGTAGAATTGAGACATATTTTGATCTCGCCAAAATATACCAATGAAGCATTAAAAGAAGCGAAAGAAAAAATTGAATTGATTCGTTCAAAAATTATGAATAATGAAATTTCTTTCTCAGAAGCAGCAAAAGCTTCATCAGATGAAAAAGAAACCAAAAACAACGGAGGGGTACTTTTAAATCCAAGAACTTTAGAACCTCGTTTTGAATTAACGAAGATGGATCCTGTTTTGTACGGTCAGATTTCTTCTTTAAAAGATAATGAAATCTCGCAGCCTATTCTTTCTGAAGAAAAAGGTATAGGTAAGTTCTATAAAATCATCACTGTAAATAATAGAATGGAAGAGCATAAAGCTGATTTTGCTCAAGATTATCTTAAAATTAAAGAATTGGCTTTGCGTGACAAACAGATTAAAACCATTGGGAAATGGACAGAAGAAAAAATTGCTGAGACCTATATAAAAATTAGTCAAGATTATAAGCAATGTGAGTTTACTAATAACTGGTTAAAGAAATAAAAATAATCCTATATTTTTAATAAAAGCGAATAGTAAAGGTAAAGCATCAGTGTTTCCTTCTATTCGCTTTTGTTTTAGTAAAGCTAAACTGTAAAAGTCTTTTAAAATTGTAAGTATTTTTTCTTACTTTAGTAGCCTATAAGATAACATTTAAATTGTATCCCATATATGTCAGATGTAGCAACCATTCAACAACTGGTAGAAAAACAAAAAGCGTTAAAACAAGAAATTGCAAAAGTTATAGTTGGACAGGATGAAGTAATTAATCAAATCGTACTTAGCATTTTTGCAGGAGGTCACGCTTTGTTAATAGGAGTGCCTGGTCTAGCCAAAACTTTAATGGTTAATACAATTTCGAAAGCATTAGGGCTAGACTTTAAACGCATTCAGTTTACACCCGATTTAATGCCTTCAGATATTTTAGGAAGTGAAATTTTAGATGAAAATCGCCAATTTAAATTTATCAAAGGACCTGTTTTTTCAAATATTATTTTGGCAGATGAAATCAATCGTACGCCACCTAAAACACAAGCTGCATTATTAGAAGCCATGCAAGAAAGAGCGGTTACAGTAGCAGGGCATAATTATAAATTAGATTTGCCCTATTTCGTTTTGGCAACTCAAAACCCTATTGAACAAGAAGGAACGTATCCTCTACCTGAAGCTCAGTTAGATCGTTTCATGTTTGCTATTAAGTTGGAATACCCTTCATTTGAAGAAGAAGTAAATGTGGTAAAAGCGACTACAACTGATTTTAAACCAGAAGTGAATTCCTTGTTCACAGCAACAGAGATTATCGATTTTCAAAATGTAATACGTAAGATTCCTGTTCCTGATAATGTTATCGAATATGCCGTTATCTTAGTAAGCAAAACCAGACCTGATAATCCACTAACCAATGATTTTGTAAAAACCTACATCGATTGGGGTGCTGGTCCAAGAGCCTCTCAAAATTTAATTTTGGCTGCTAAAACGCAAGCGGCTTTAAAAGGAAAATTCTCTCCCGATATAGAAGATGTTCAAGCAGTTGCAACCGGTATTTTACGTCATCGTATTGTTAAAAATTATAAAGCAGACGCAGAAGGAATCTCAGACGAAGAAATAATTAAAAAGTTATTTTAAATAGTGGATAAAAAAAGAGAATAGTCTTAAATTTAGCTGATCTTAACCTGCCTCTTTCTCTGATAATAATTTTGTATTACTCTTGAAATGTAATTGATTCCATGATTACGTGTAAATTTTTTAAAAATATAATCCTATTGGGATTGCTTGTTCTGTTGGCTTGTAAAGAAAAGGCAACTCTTTATGTAACGAATGATAAGTACTCTAATAGTAATGAAAACTACGAGGAAATAGATACTGTTTTAGAAAAAAACGATCCTATAAGATTGGATTTGTCTAAACAGCAATTGTTTATTGATACGACAAAGACTTCGCAATTTTTTCAAAGTTATTACAATTGGAACCCAAATCTTCAACATGAAAATTTTTCTTATTTTCTGAAGGAGATTACTAAAAAGTTTCCTTTACAAAAGCAAGACATTACTAATTTTCCAAGAAAATGGATAACGATTGAAAAGTTAAATGGTGACTTTTTAATTTACCGGCCTTGTAATGGAAATACGGAAAGCTTTGTAATTACTGATGAAGCTTTATATTTTTTCCGTCAATTAGAACCTGAAGCAGCATTGTTACATCGAGTTGTTACATCAAATGATACGATATTTAATGCAACTTTACTAACCTTGTCTGATAAGAATACTGTTATTCAATCTCATTTTTCGATTCAACCTAGTGGAATGAAAGATGTCTATCAATTGAAATATAATCATGATGCCATTGTTGAAGAAAAGTATATTATTCCAATGGATAAAGTCATTCATTTTAATTTGATAGTCAACCATTGTCCAGAAGATATGGTTCGAGAATATGATAACTTTGATTACTAATTGAAATACCTTGAATGGTAAGAATCTACTAAAAGTGTCTTACATCGTTTTTAACAATATATTATAAAAAATTAAAATGGGTTAGTTCGTATTTTTAGTAAATTAGAGATTTACAAGATGTAACATATAATTTCTAATTTTTTTTAGATATGGTTGGTCCAAAATTACAAGCTTTCATACCTCTTTTTTATTTGGTTTGGTCTGATGATCTACTAACTTTAAAAGAGTTTCAAACCCTTGCTACTTTTATTAAAAATCAAGATTGGTTAAGCCAAGAAGAAAAAGAGTATCTTTTATCGAATATCGATCGATCTAATCCGCCTTCACGTGCAATTATAGATAAGTGGAAAGAAGAAATTCGTAACGCTATTTTAAAAAATCCATCCATAGCATCCAGTTATGATGTAGCTAAAATGCTTTCCGAGAACGAAGCACAAATCATAGATCTAAAGCCTTATTTTTTGAAAATTGAGAATGATTTGGGCTATTTAAGTGAAGAAGTAATTAGTACGTTTAAAACAACAGCAGATACTTTTACTTCTAAAAACAATACCCTTTCACAATTTGATGTGCCTAAGCTTACTGCTATTCTCGATGGGAATCAAGTAGGTGTTATCAACAAAGTAAAAGCAGTAATTTCAAGGCCTGAATTTGCTTATGAATATGGACTAGATATTGCTACTTACCGTAATAGAGTTTATGATTGGTGTAAAATTTTGGCAAAAGAAAATTTTGGAAATAAAGCTTATCCAAAAGAATATGGAGGTGGTAATGACATAGAAGCCTATTTTGCGATTATAGAAACCTTAAGTTATCACGATTTAAGTTTGGTTATTAAATTTGGAGTTCAATTTGGATTGTGGGGTATGAGTGTCTATTCGTTAGGAACCAAAAAGCATTATGAAAAATATTTAAAAGATATTGGCGATTTAACTTTGCCAGGTTGTTTTGCGATGACAGAAACGCATCATGGTTCCAATGTGAAGGGATTAGAAACAACTGCCACTTATAATCATAAAGATCAGACTTTTAGTATTCATACACCACATCCGAAGGCTCAGAAAGAATATATAGGGAATGCTGCTGTACACGGTCAAATGGCTACGGTATTTGCTAAATTGATAATAGATAATCATGATTATGGTGTAAATGCTTTTATTGTGCCTTTAAGAGACAGTGATGGAAATGTGGTAAAAGGGGTTACCATTGGCGATTGTGGTTACAAAATGGGATTAAATGGAGTTGATAATGGAACGATTCGTTTTGATCAAGTGGTTATACCCAAAGAAAATATGTTAGATCGTTTTGCTTCAGTAAATGATAATGGAGTATTTGAAAGTCCTATTCCAAGTGATAACCGACGTTTTTTTACGATGTTAGGGACTTTGGTAGGTGGGCGTATTGGTATTCCAAGATCTGCTTTATCAGCTGCGAAATCAGGAATTACAATTGCGATTAAATATGCAGATAAGAGAAGACAATTTGGTCCAGATGGAGGATCAGAAGTGCCTATTTTGAATTACCGCATCCACCAAAGAAGATTATTTCCGCATTTGGCTACTATTTATGCTACGCATTTTGGATTGCAATATTTAACACGTCTTTTTTTAGAAAAAACCGAAGAACAAATACAAGAAATTGAGGCTTTGGCTGCGGGTTTAAAAGCCTATTCTACTTGGAGTACAACAGCTACTTTACAAGAGTGTAGAGAAGCATGCGGAGGTAAAGGCTATTTATCTGAAAATAGAATAGACAATTTAAAAAACGATACGGAAATTTATACCACTTTTGAAGGTGATAATACGGTTTTAATGCAGTTAGTGGCTAAAAATCGATTGTCAGAATTTAGAAAAGAATTTGGGAAAATGAATTCTTTGGGCATGATTAATTATGTTTTTGAAAATGCAAAAACTGCACTTACTGAAAAAAATCCTATTGTTACTCGCACCACCGATGCAACTCATTTATTGGATTTCGAATTTCATTTACAGGCGTTTCAATATCGAGAGAAAACGATTTTAGCTTCCGCTGCCAAGCGTATAAAAAGATTAATTGATGAAGGGTTGGAACCTTACGATGCTTTTAATGTGGTACAACATCATATGATTGAAGTCGCTCAAGCTTATCTGGAAAGAATATTATTGGAACAATTCCAAGAGAATATTTCTAAAGTTCAAGATCAAGCAGTACAAGCAGTTCTGAAGCAGTTGGCTCAATTGTTTGCGCTTTCAGTAATTGAGAAAAATAAGGCTTGGTATTTAGAGGAAGGATATATGGAATCGGTGAAAACGAAAGCCATTCGAAAAATGGTAAATCAATTGTGTTGGGAAATTCGTCCAAATGCTGTTGGTCTTGTTGATGCTTTTGCTATACCAGACAGTTGTTTGGCTGCTCCTATTGTTTTTAATTCGTAAGGAAAAGGTAGTTTTTTATAAGAAAATTATAAAATTTAGTCTAGATTTGATTGATGAAAGAAGAATTAAAAAAAAAGTAAACGAAATAATGAGAAAATTTGAATATAAATTGCTTACCATTAATGTGAATCATTTAAAAAAAGAAAAATTTCAAATAGAATTAGATGAAAAGTTTCAAAAATGGGGTAATGAAGGTTGGGAATTAATCAAAATGGAATCCATTACTTCGGGAGGAATGTTTTTTCATGGTGCTACAACTGAATCTTTTTTTGCTGTTTTTAAAAGAGAAAAGTTGTAACGTCTTGATATTTATATTTTATAAAGTATTCTGTTGGATAGCCTCATCCAATTCTTTATCGTAAAAAAACAAAAACATGCTTCCCATCATATCTTGTTGGGTCGCAGAGGTGTTGTCAACTTCTAAAACGAGTTCGTAATCATGATTTTTATAAAGCCATACTCCTTCTTGGGAACTAAAAGGTGTAACTTCAAGTAACCCCGTTTTGTTTTTATAATTGGAAATCGGACTTCGAAATACATTTTTTTGAGCGGTTCTATCATATAAGGCAATAGAAGTAGCAAAAGGGTGTACATGTATAGCAGAAAAGTGCAAGCTAAGACTATCTTTTAAGTCTAATTGTTCTGATATATTACTGCGATACGTGTTTTTTCCTTTGGGAATGACCCAATGACCAGAAAGCATATTCCCTTCTTTATCCATGTAACTGTGATTTTTTGTTTCTACAGGAATACATTGATTAGTTCCCGGATCTAAAGGTTCTTCAAAAGGATTGTTTTTATTGTAGGGTAATTGTATATAGACGGTTTTACTTAATAGTGGTTTTTGCGACCCATCATATTTTTCATGTGAAATTAAAATTTCATGTTTTATTTTTTTGAAAATGGATGGATAATTATGATTCAACGCTTGAGAAGTGATGAAAAGATATTCATTGCCTTTAATGGGGATTCCAAAGCCTTCTGGATATTTGTATTTTTCAAATCCATTGGATAATGATGTAAGTCTTGGATATTGTTTGCCAATACGATTTTCTAAGTGCCATTGGGTATAATAGTTCACATCATTTAAATCGACATTTGTATGACAAATGAAATCTTTAGAAATTGGTTCATTGGTTTGTGCATCAATAGCGCTGACTTCAAAACCGGTAATCCAAAGTAAATCATTCTCTTGGCTTAGTTGAATATATCTAGATGATTTCGGACCTTCCATAGATTTATAAATTGCATCTATTAAAAAAGTAGGAGAATGCATTTTGTATTCATTCTGTTCTTTTTCAACTTTCCAATTGCTATCAACCAACCCAAAAGTATATAACAGTTTCGTTTTTAGTATGGCTTGATGACGAGTAGATAAAAAAGAATAAACGGTAATTCCAAAAACGCTTGAAAAAATAAAAGTAAAGGCTAAATATTTATATATCTTTGATTTTATTACCATTTTATAAAAGAATAACAACAAAAATAAGTGAAATGAGTATACAATCGAAAAACAAGCAAAGAATTTTTGGTTTAGATGTTGTAAGAGCACTTGCCATTGTTTTGGTGCTATTTTCTCATGTGTATTATTTAATTGATCTTAATGACCCTTCCATTATCGCTTTAAGCGGTTTAATAGGTTTTACAGGTGTAGAGTTGTTTTTTGTTTTAAGCGGTTTTCTTATTGGTTCCATTTTATTAAAGAATTATGTGGAAAGCAGTTTTACAAAAAAAGACCTTTTTGTATTTTTAAAAAGAAGATGGTTTCGCACATTGCCTGCTTATTATCTAGTGTTATTACTCAATATACTACTGGCAGTATATATGGGGTATTCTCTTGAAAATATAGGGAGGTATTTTTTCTTTCTTCAAAATTTTTCAGCGTATCATATTACTATTTTTAGTGAATCTTGGAGTTTGTCTGTTGAAGAATTTACTTATATTCTGGCTCCAGTAGTATTGTTTATAGTTGGTAAAATTTGGAATTATAATAGAAAGATAAGTTTTTTACTTATAACACTTTTATTGTTGTTTTTTTTTAATGGACTGCGCTATTTTTATTATTTAAATAGTTCTATAAATGATATGGACCAATGGAATACCCAATTGAAATTAATTGTAATATATCGTATTGACGCTATAATAATTGGGTTTTTAGTGGCTTGGATTCATTATTATTATGGTTCGTTTCTTAAAAAGTATAGAGTTTATCTGTTTATTATTGCGGCACATTTGTATTTTCTACAATTTGTAGTTTTTAATGTATATGGCTTTGATATTCATACACAGCCTTTGTATTTTAGAGTTTTTTACTTTACATTTTGTGCTTTTACCTTTGCTATGGGCTTGCCTGTTTTTATTTACTGGAAAAAGTCTAATTCTAAAATTTCTAAAGTTATAACGGGTATTAGTAAAATATCTTACAGTATGTATTTATTGCATTATAGTATCATAACGGTACTTCTAAAAAAATTACTTTACGATAAGTATCTTGTACTTTCTACTATTTTTGTAGTACTGCTCTATTTTTTTGGAACTGTTGTTTTTTCTTATTTTTTATATCGTTTTTATGAAAAACCTATGATGCAATTGAGAGATAAATAATCGTAGAAGCAATCTTTAATTGTATTTTTTAAAAGGCAAGTAAAAAAATATTGATACAAATTCTTATTTTTTGCTTAAATGTAGTACGATAACGTTTTAGTAATTTTGATAATTTAATAATTTTTGTTTCTTAAATTAAGAATTTAGTAAAAAATACTATAAAAAATTATTTTTTTTGAATTTTCATCATTAAAAATACGTAATTGAGAATAATATTTAGTAGAAATTAAGGTTTTATTAAAAATTTTTAAATCTCATTAAGATTCACTAAATTTGTGACACTTTTAAAAACTAACAAAAAATAATTATAATAGTATGGCTTTTGATATTGAAATGATTGAAAAAGTGTACGCTACTATGGCAGAACGTGTGGATAAAGCACGTGAGCTTGTGGGTCGTCCACTTACATTATCTGAGAAAATTTTATATTCGCATTTGTGGGAAAAAATGCCTACACAAGCATACACAAGAGGAAAAGATTATGTTGATTTCGCACCAGATAGAGTAGCTTGTCAAGATGCGACTGCGCAAATGGCCTTATTACAATTCATGCATGCAGGTAAAAAAAATGTAGCTGTTCCAACAACAGTTCACTGTGATCACTTAATTCAAGCAAAGGTTGGTGCTGATGCAGATTTGTCAAGAGCAAAATCACAATCTAGTGAAGTTTTCGATTTTTTATCTTCCGTTTCTAATAAATATGGAATTGGTTTTTGGAAACCAGGTTCTGGAATTATTCACCAAATTGTTTTAGAAAATTATGCTTTCCCAGGTGGAATGATGATTGGTACAGATTCTCATACAGTAAACGCTGGAGGATTAGGTATGCTAGCAATTGGTGTGGGTGGAGCTGATGCTGTAGATGTAATGGCTGGAATGTCTTGGGAATTGAAATTTCCAAAATTGATTGGAGTAAAATTAACGGGTAAATTAAACGGTTGGACTGCTCCAAAAGATGTTATTCTTAAAGTAGCAGATATTCTTACAGTTAAAGGTGGAACGGGTGCAATTGTTGAATATTTTGGAGAAGGTGCTGAATCGATGTCATGTACAGGTAAAGGTACTATCTGTAATATGGGAGCAGAAATTGGAGCTACGACTTCTACTTTTGGTTATGATGATTCGATGCGTCGTTATTTAAATGCTACAGACCGTCAGGATGTAGTGAAAGCAGCAGACAAAGTTGCGACATATTTAACAGCTGATAAAGAAGTATATGCTGATCCTGCTCAATATTTCGATCAATTAATTGAAATCAACTTGTCAGAATTAGAACCACATATTAACGGACCATTTACTCCAGATAGAGGAACACCAGTTTCTAAAATGAAAGAAGAAGCTGCTGCAAATGGTTGGCCGATAAAAGTGGAATGGGGATTAATTGGTTCTTGTACCAATTCATCTTACGAAGATATGACACGTGCTGCTTCAATTGTAGAGCAAGCAGTTGCACATGGTATTTCTCCAAAAGCTGAATTTGGTATTAATCCAGGTTCTGAGCAAATTCGTTACACTATCGAAAGAGATGGTATTATTGCAACTTTCGAGAAAATGGGTACTAAAGTGTTTACCAATGCTTGTGGGCCATGTATCGGGCAATGGGATAGAGAAGGAGCAGATAAAGAAGAAAAAAACACAATTGTTCACTCGTTTAATAGAAACTTCTCTAAACGTGCTGATGGTAATCCAAATACACATGCTTTTGTAACTTCTCCAGAAATGGTTGCTGCATTAGCTATTTCAGGAAGATTAGATTTCAATCCATTAACGGATACGTTGGTAAACGATAAAGGAGAAGAAGTAAAATTAAACCCTCCAAAAGGTGATGAATTACCAAATAAAGGTTTTGATGTAGAAGATGCTGGTTTTCAGGCTCCTGCTGAAGATGGTTCGAATGTAGAAGTAGTTGTTTCTCCTACATCTGAACGTTTACAATTATTAGCTCCATTTGCTCCTTGGAATGGTGAAAATATTACAGGTGCTAAATTGTTAATCAAAGCTTTTGGAAAATGTACAACAGACCATATTTCAATGGCTGGGCCTTGGTTACGTTTCCGTGGACATTTGGATAATATTTCTAATAATATGTTAATTGGTGCTGTAAATGCATACAATCAAGAAACGAATAAAGTTAAAAACCAATTGACAGGAGGTTATGATGCAGTTCCTGCTGTACAAAGAGCTTATAAAGCTGCTGGTGTTCCCTCAATTGTGGTAGGAGATCACAATTATGGAGAAGGTTCTTCTCGTGAGCATGCTGCTATGGAACCACGTTTCTTAGGTGTTAAGGCGGTTTTAGTAAAATCTTTCGCTCGTATTCACGAAACAAACCTTAAAAAACAAGGTATGTTAGGATTAACATTTGCTAATGAAGCGGATTATGATAAAATTCAAGAAGATGATACGATTAACTTCTTAGATTTAACTGAATTTGCACCTGGAAAACCATTAACAATTGAATTCGTTCACGCTGATGGTACCAAAGATGTAATTTTAGCAAATCATACGTATAATGAAGGTCAAATTGAATGGTTTAAAGCAGGTTCTGCTTTAAATTTAATTGCAGCTGGAAAAGCGTAACATTCAGTTCTCTTATAATTTTAAAAAAGCTCCAATTTTATTGGAGCTTTTTTTATCGTATCTGCTGAATCGTAAAAAAGCAATCTTCACTGGTGCCTAAAATAGAAACAGAAGCTAGATCACTAACAATTTCGAAAATAACGGTGTCACCTGTCGTTAATTCAATAAGAGATTCCACTTGTCTTACAGGTGGTGTTACATTCGTTGAAAGAACGCTTATATTAGCAAAGCTGTTTCGGTTTATAATTGTTCCGTTTTTGGTTATGGCTACCCCAAAATTTGTTGACACACCTACTGTTGAATTGGATTTGATCTGAATTTTTATCGCATAAATGCCATCTTGTTTTGCTGTGAAAGTATTCGTTGTCGTATTAAATTCTGAATTGGCATCAAATTGAATTAAATCAAACGGAATTTTTACTCTATTTGATAAGAGATTCAGATTTACAAGGGCACCACTTGAAAATTGTCCTTTAATAACCGTTTTAAGGTAACTGTTAACCACCGTTTTTGAGGATACTCGTTTTGAATTACCTACATTATCTACCACAATTATAGAATCTTTTGCTGCTGTCAAATTGGTTGTTAAAGTTGTACTTCTAATTCGTAAATCACCATTAATATCCAAAGTAGCGGTAGGATTAGTGGTTTCAATTCCTACTTGTGCATAGATGCAGGTAGTAAATAAAAAAAGGATAATTAAGATACAATTTTTCATGATTTTTTGCTTTTGATTGTTTCCTGTAAAATTAAAAAGCAAACTTGTTAAACTTTGATAGATTTATTGTGTAAAATGTTAATTTATAGTCTTTTGAGAATAGCTAAATTGTAGTAAAATACTTTAGGAATTGTATAGTATTTTATATCTAAAGAGAAGTTAATTTTAAAAATTAATTGAATAATAACAAATTGATAAAATTTAGACTTTAAAAATTGATTTTTGATTGCAAAACACCTTTTTTATTTTCTTTTTCTTAACTCTATTTTGAATAAAAAATTGTAATTTAACAAAAAAAAATGGCAATAATTCATGTGGCAGCTGAATGTTTTCCTATTGCTAAAGTGGGAGGTTTAGCTGATGTGGTAGGTGCACTACCCAAATATCAGAATCAAAATAATCAAAAGGCGGAAGTAATCATGCCTTTTTATAATTTGCCATTTCTACACAACCATAAATTCACGACACTTTATGAAGAGGAGTTACCTTTAAACGGGAAAAAATATTTCTTTACAATTAAACAGTTAAAAAAAGACATTGGATTTCCTATTTATTTAGTAGACATTCCTGAATTATTATATACCGATTATGTATATTCCCAAAATGATACGCTTCGTTTTCTAGCTTTTCAAATAGCGACATTAAAATGGATTACCACTTGGGAAACTCAACCTGAAGTAGTACATGTTCACGATCATCACACGGGGTTAATCCCTTTTATGATGACGCAATGTTATCAGTTTGATAGTTTAAAAATGATCCCAACTGTTTTTACCATTCACAATGCACAATATCAAGGTTGGTTTTCCCATGATAATATTGAATGGATTCCCAAATTTGATTTTTCTAAAGTGGGTTTGTTAGATTGGGATGGAACAATAAATCCAATGGCTGCTGCAATAAAATGTGCTTGGGCAGTTACAACGGTTTCTCCTTCATACATGGAGGAATTAAAATTAAAAGCAAACGGATTAGAACAATTATTGCAACATGAAACCGCAAAATGTTCTGGCATCTTAAACGGAATAGATACAGAAATTTGGAATCCAGAAACGGATAGTTATTTGAAAAAGAATTATAAAAAAACAAGTTGGACAACAGGGAAACGTGCCAATAAAAATTGGTTGTGTGAAAATTATGATTTAGACAAAGAGCGTCCCTTAATTGCCTTTATAGGACGATTTGTTGAAGATAAAGGTTGCGATTTATTTGCTGAACTTTTTTCCAACTATTTATCTGAAGTGGAGTTGTCTGTTATTGTTTTAGGTTCTGGGAACCCTAAAATAGAGTCTGAATTAACCCAATTAAATACTGCTTTTAAAGGAAAATATCACTATGTTTCTGGTTATAACGAAGCCTTATCTCATATTATTTATGCGGGAGCTGATTTTTTACTCATGCCTTCTAGAGTAGAACCTTGTGGTTTAAATCAAATGTATTCTTTACGTTATGGAACAATTCCTATTGTAAATAGAGTAGGTGGTTTAAAAGATACAATTATTGATTATGACAAGCCTAACGGTTTTGGAATCGTAATGGAAGAGGTTAGTCTTACTTCGATAGAAACTGCTATTGATCGGAGTTTGCAACTTTTTCAAAACCAATTGGTTGTTAAGCAAATTAGAAATCAAATTATGAAGATTGACCATTCTTGGTTGGCTTCAGCTAAAAAATACCAACAACTCTATAAAAAATTAAAAAAGTAACGTATGTTTTCAGAAAAAGTCGTTTCGATTATTTTAGGTGGCGGACAAGGTTCCCGATTGTATCCTTTAACAGACAACAGGTCTAAACCAGCAGTTCCTATAGCTGGTGAATATCGATTAGTAGATGTACCTATTTCAAATTGTATTAATTCCAATTTTAAACGCATATTCGTTTTAACCCAATTTAATTCGGCTTCCTTAAATAGGCATATAAAAAATACGTATCATTTTAGCTTTTTTAGTTCTGCTTTTGTTGATGTATTAGCTGCGGAACAAACTCCAATGAGTCAAAAATGGTTCCAAGGTACGGCAGACGCTGTCAGACAAAGTATGCATCATTTTTTAAAACACGATTTTGAATATTTTTTAATTTTATCTGGTGACCAATTGTATCAAATGGATTTCCAATTAATGTTGGACAACCATATCGAAAAGAAAGCAGAAATTTCCATAGCTACAATTCCAGTGAATGCCAAAGATGCAACTGGTTTTGGTATTATGAAAACAGATGCAACCAATAGTATTACTTCTTTTATCGAAAAGCCAGGAAAAGATTTGCTTCCCGATTGGAAATCTGCTGTAAGTAAAGAAATGGAAGCAGAAGGAAGAGAATATTTAGCCTCGATGGGGATTTATATTTTTAACAGAGAGCTATTGGTTAAATTAATGGAAAATCCAGACACGATTGATTTTGGTAAAGAAATTATTCCACAATCTATCCATACCAATAAAGTGGTGAGTTATCAATTTGAAGGATATTGGACTGATATAGGTAATATTGAATCTTTCTTTAAAGCAAATTTAGGCTTAGCTGATGATTTTCCAGAATTTGATTTATATAACCGCTCAAAAAGAATTTATACGAATGCTCGAATGCTTCCTACATCTAAGGTTTCAGGGACACAAATGTTTAAAGCTGTTGTAGCTTCGGGTTGTATTATTAATGCGGAAAAAATTGAATATTCTGTCATTGGAATTCGATCCAAAATTGAAAGTGGTTCTACCGTAATAAATACCTATATGATGGGCAGTGATTTTTATCAAGCTTTGGAAGAAATATTGGATGAGAATATTGTAAACATGGGTATTGGTAAAAACTGTTATATTAAAAATGCAATTTTAGATAAAAACTGTTGTATTGGAGATCATGTTAAAATTGAAGGAGGACCCCATTTGGAAGATGTCGATACACCTACTTATACCGTTAGAGATGGAATTGTTATTGTGAAAAAAGGTGCGATTATTCCATCGAACTTTACACTTTAATATGGGAATGGTTATAGCACATAGTTTCTTTACTGAATTTGATATCGATTTGTTTAAAGCAGGTAAACATTATCGGTTGTATGAAAAACTAGGTTCTCACATAATAGACGTAAATGGTGAACAAGGAACTTATTTTGCAGTTTGGGCACCAAATGCTTCTAGTGTATCTGTTGTAGGAGATTTTAATTATTGGATGGAAGGGGAGCATTCGTTGCAAGTACGATGGGATTCGTCTGGTATTTGGGAAGGATTTATTCCTCATGTAGGTAAAGGAACTGTTTATAAATATGCGATTCGATCCAAACTTAGTTCAGGGAAAATTGAAAAAGCAGATCCGTTTGCCAAACGTTGTGAACATCCACCCAAAACAGGTTCTATCGTTTGGGATGATGTCTACGTCTGGAACGATACTAATTGGATGCAACAAAGAGCGAGTAAAAATAACTTACAAGCCCCTTATTCTGTTTATGAAGTGCATTTAACTTCTTGGAAACGAAAAGTAGAAGAAAATCGTTCCTTGTCTTATTTTGAATTGGCTGATGAATTGGTCAGCTATGTAAAAAAAATGAATTTCACGCACGTTGAGTTCATGCCGATAATGGAATATCCTTATGACCCTTCTTGGGGTTACCAAATTACAGGATATTTCGCACCCACATCTCGTTTAGGGTATCCTGAAGAATTTAAATATTTAGTAGATGCTTTTCACAAAGAAGAGATAGGCATAATTCTGGATTGGGTACCTTCTCATTTTCCAGAAGACGCACACGGTTTAGGTAGATTTGATGGTTCTTGTTTATATGAACATCCTGATCTTAAAAAAGGATATCATCCCGATTGGAAAAGCCTTATTTTTAATTACGGGAGAAATGAAGTTCGTGCCTTTTTAATTAGCAATGCTTTATTTTGGTTAGACCAATATCACATAGACGGTCTTCGAGTGGATGCTGTGGCCTCTATGATCTATTTGAATTATTCTAGAAAAGAAGGAGAATGGGAACCCAATGTTTTTGGTGGAAATGAAAATTTAGAAGCGATAAGCTTTTTAAAAGAACTCAATGAAACCGTATATTTGAATTACCCCGATGTTCAAACTATTGCTGAGGAATCGACTGCTTTTCCAATGGTTTCTAAACCTACTTCAATTGGCGGTTTAGGTTTTGGTATGAAATGGATGATGGGTTGGATGCACGATACCTTGCACTATTTTAATAAAGATACCATATATCGAAAATACCATCAAAATGAAATCACTTTTAGTTTAACCTATGCTTTTAGTGAAAATTTTATGCTACCGTTATCTCATGATGAAGTAGTTTACGGGAAAAAATCAATTCTCGGAAGAATGCCTGGAGATGAATGGCAACGATTTGCTAATTTAAGAGTTTTGTATGGGTATATGTTTACACATCCTGGCACAAAGTTGCTATTTATGGGAAATGAAATTGCACAATATGAAGAATGGAATTTTCAATCGAGTCTCGACTGGAATTTATTGGATTTTTTTCCTCATATTCATTTTCAACAATACATAGCTGATTTGAACTTGTTGTACAAAGAAAATAAAGCGTTGTATGAAATCCCTTTTACACAGGATGGTTTTGAATGGATTAGTTATGACGATACTGAAAATAGTGTGATATCCTATTATAGAAAAGGTAATAATGAAAGCGATAGATTAGTAGTGGTTTGTAATTTTTCAACGAATCCACTCCAAAAGTATAGAATAGGAGTTTGTAAAGAAGGAATTTTAGAAGAAATCTTTAATAGTGACGCTTCTAAATATGGAGGAAGTAATGTTATAAATGAACATGAAATAACTACAGAACATTTTTTCTTTCATAATCAAACGTTTTCGTTCATAACTTCTTTGCCTCCTTTGGGGATTTCGGTATATAAGTATAAATAATTTGTTATTTTAGAGGATAGTAATAAATGATGGTAAAAAAAGTAAGTCATGATTTTAAATACAGAGTTAGAACATAAAGGGAATCTTTTTCCAAACAAAATTGTTTCCTTTAAGAAAGATGTTGATAAAATTTACTTTTATACAGCGAATAATGTTGTTTTACAAGTAACCGTAATAAGAGATAGTGTACTGCGTTTCCGATTTACAACTGTGGGTTCTTTTAGTAGGGATTTTTCCTACGCTATTTCATCCCAAGCGAGTAGAGGTTATAATCAATTGGATATTACAGAAACGACTGAAAGCTATGAAATTAGTACTTCTAAAATAATCTGCGTTATTTCTAAAAAAGATTTAAAAACCGTATTGTATGATGCTGTAGATAAAACCTTAATTTGTCAAGACGAATTAGGATTTCACTGGGAAGAAAGTTATGAATTAGGCGGTGATATTGTGAAAATGTCGAAACATTCTGAAACCAGTGAGAGTTTTTACGGTTTAGGCGACAAACCTTGTCAAAATAATTTGAAAGGAAAACGTTTTGAAAATTGGGTAACCGATTCCTATGCGTTTGGAAAAGATACCGATCCAATTTATAAAGCCATTCCGTTTTACATTGGCTTACATTCAAAAAAATCCTATGGAATTTTCTTTGATAATACCTTCAAAACCTATTTCGATTTTTGCCATGAAAGAAGAAGTGTAACCAGTTTTTGGGCCATGGGTGGCGAAATGAATTACTACTTTATTTATGGTCCTGAAATGAATGATGTAATTGCTAATTATACTGATTTAACTGGTCGTCCTAAACATTTGCCACCGTTATGGGCATTAGGCTATCATCAATGCAAATGGAGTTATTTCCCAGAAGCCAAAGTAAAGGAAGTCACTCAAAAATTCAGAGAACTTAAAATTCCTTGCGATGCCATCTACCTCGATATCGATTATATGGATGGTTTTCGTTGTTTTACTTGGAATAAAGACTATTTTCCAGATCCTAAACGAATGGTGGCCGAATTGGCCGATGATGGTTTTAAAACTATTGTTATTATAGATCCAGGTATAAAAATTGATCCTGATTATTGGGTGTTCCAAGAAGGCTTGGAAAATAAATATTTTTGTAAAAGAGCTGATGGACCCTATGTAAAAGGAAAAGTTTGGCCAGGGGAATGTTATTTTCCCGATTTTACCAATCCAAAAGTGAGAGAATGGTGGGCCGATCTTTTTAAAGAACTAATTGAAGAAATAGGGGTAAAAGGAGTTTGGAACGATATGAATGAGCCAGCTGTAATGGATGTGCCAGGGAAATCTTTCCCAGACGATGTAAGACATAACTACGACGGTTCGAATTGTAGTCACAGAAAAGCACACAACGTGTATGGGATGCAAATGGCTCGGGCTACCTATCACGGATTGAAAAAGTTTTCCTATCCAAAACGGCCTTTTGTAATTACGCGTGCTGCTTATTCGGGTACGCAACGTTATACTTCTACTTGGACAGGCGATAATGTAGCAACTTGGGAACATTTACAAATTGCCAATGCGCAGGCTCAACGAATGAGCCTTTCTGGTTTTTCATTTGTAGGTTCCGATATAGGTGGTTTTGCTGAACAACCGAATGGCGAATTGTACGCAAGATGGATTCAACTTGGGGTGTTTCACCCTTTTTGTAGAACTCATTCTTCAGGTGATCATGGCGATCAAGAACCATATGCTTTTGGTACCAATATTACTGATATTGTACGTAAATTTATTGAAATCCGATACCAATTATTACCCTATTTATATACCGCATTTTGGAAATACATAGAAGAAGGAGTGCCTATTATTAAATCTTTGGTTGTTTATGATCAAGAAGACCAGCAAACCTATTTCCGAAATGACGAATTTATTTATGGTGAGAGTATCTTAGTTTGTCCTATCGTAGAACCAAATTCCAAAGGAAGAAGAATGTATTTTCCGAATGGCAAATGGTATAATTTTTTCAATAACGAATTAATAGAAGGTGGCGAAGAAAAATGGGTAGATGCTGATATTGATACCTTGCCTGTTTTTGTAAAAGAAGGCGCAATTATTCCAAAATATCCCATCCAACAATATGTAGGAGAATTAGAAATTACCGAATTAAAAATCGATGTCTATTATAAACTAGGTAAAGAATCTTCCATGGTATATGAAGATGGTCAAGACGGTTACGATTACATGAAAGGACGTTATAGCATTCGCAATTTCAATTTGGTTGGAAAAGAAGACGTTTTAATTATCCAACAATTTAAATCGGGGAAATTTACTACTTCTTATGAAATTATAGAATTGAATATTATTGGTCTGCCCTTTGAAAAAGGAATTGTAGAAGTCGATAACGAAATCATCGATTATTCAGCCATTCAATCAAATATAGTAAGAGCTCGAAAAGATTTTACCGAAATTAGAATTTACAATAAATACTGTGAAATCCCTTTGAAAGAGTAAATTAATTAGTTTTTTGAGAAGCACAAGATAGATTTTTCAGTAGCACCATCTCCCGCTATTCACTGTATCTTTTTATTTGTTTCTCCTTGTAAATTTTCAATAAAGCAAAACAAATAAAAAGGATGCCGTTGTTATCGGGGCTAAAAAATACTAGTTACGGTTTACTACACTTTTATCTCTTAGTGTAAAAGAATAATTCATAACAATAGATTAAATGAACGAAAATCATCAAGAATTTGTTTCTGACTATCTAAACACTTTTGTGAATGTATTATCAGAAGTAAGACTATCTTTTGGTATTTGGTCACCTACAAACAGAAATGAGCATTGTTGGTAAATAGAATAAATAAAGAAAATAGTTTTCTAAGAAATATAAAATAATGATAAAAAATAAGTTTATTCCGAAAACTATTTTTATAATATTTCGCTTTATATTTGCATTTGCTGAGTAAATCTATCTAAAACAAAGAAATGAAAGCAACAATTCTAGCCCTACTATTAGTTACAATAGGACAAGTTTATGGGCAATCGGCCAGAAAAGTAAATTATACCGATTATGTAAGAGATGTTCAAAAATGGGATAAAAATGAAAATAATATGGCATTATCATTTTGGATCCCAACTAGTTTTTGGAAAGTAATTTTTCAAGATAATGAACAGTTTACTCCTGGTGCAATTAATCAAATTCAAACCGTGTTTGATGATTTTGTAATTATTTGTGCTTTAAATATGGATGTGAAATTTAATGGTGCAATAAGTTATACTAGTGATGATGATCTAAAAAAAGAAATTTCTATCATAGATAGTAATGGGATAATTTATACACCTTTACAAAAGGAAGAACTATCGTCTGAAGTGTTGTCTTTTTTAAACAGAATTAGACCAACATTCAGCAATATGATGGGTAAAATGGGTGAAGGGATGCATTTTTATGTTTTTGAAGTAAAAGATAAAAAAGGATTAAATCTTATAAATGAATATCAAAAAGGTGAATTTACAGTAAAACATTCCAATAGAGAGTTTAAATATGAACTACCTTTAGTGAGTTTGTTGCCAACCAAAGAATGTTCTGTGGATCACGCTGAAATGAAAGGAAATTGGAATTTTTGCCCAATACATGGCGTTAAATTGGAAAGTGTAAAATAAAAACGACTTTAATTTCAATAGGAATTCGTTAATAAAATGATAAATGTGCTTTAGAATCTCTAGAGCATTTTTTTATTGTAATAATATCAGTATTTTTGATATACTAAAAATTATTGCTAATGAGTTCCATTTGGTATTTTGAAGATGTCAACCTGTTTAATATCATGTGTCCGCATAAATATAAAGATGCAGGGCACAGTCATTCGTCTAAAAATTACAAAAAAAATGATATTATTTATACAGAAGACGATACTGCTGATAAAATATACCTTGTTAGTAATGGTAAGATAAAAATTGGTTACATCAACGAAGAAGGTGAGGAGATTATATCTGCGATTTTATCAAAAGGAGAAATTTTTGGAGAGAAAGCAATTCTAGGTGAAGAAAAAAGGAACGAATTTGCATTGGCACTCGAAAATAATACAACAATTTGCCCTATTGCTGCCGATGAAATGCTCGAATTAATTAGAGGAAACCGCGAACTCAGCTTGAAAATTTATAAGTTTATAGGTTTTAGACTAAAACGATTGGAACGTAGATTGAAATTGTTATTGTTTAAAGATACTAAAACGCGTTTGAAAGAATACTTGAATGAACTCGCTTTGGATTATGGATATAAAAATACAGTTTCTGGAGATACCGTTATCAAACACCCTTTTACACAAAGAGAAATTGCTTCTCTAATAGGTACGTCTAGACCCACTTTAAATATTTTGATTAACGAACTTCAAGAAGAAGGTTATTTGCAATTTGACCGAAAAGAAATTATTCTTAAAAAGAACAATTAAGCCATTAAGGTAAATCGATAATTACATTATATTTTTTTAGTAAATCCAAAGCAGCTTTGGATGTATAATCAAAAGAACTTTCTTGATGGATTCTTTTTTTGTTTTGTTCAATACGTCGTAAGGCATCGAAAAAACGTCTTACTTCTTGTAAATCCGATAGAATTAAATGCGGAACCGAAGTGGTCTTTCCTGATTCATCTTTGGCCACCATGGTAAAATAACTCGAATTACAATGTTTTACAACACCCGTTTGAATATTTTCTGAAACCACGCGAATACCTACAACCATAGAGGTGTTGCCTACATAATTTACAGAAGCTTTTAGAGTAACCAATTCACCAATCTCGATAGGATTTAAAAAGTCCACTTTATCTACAGAAGCGGTAACACAATAACAACCGGAATATCTAGAGGCACTTGCAAAGGCAATTTGATCCATTAACTGCAACAAATAGCCACCATGTATTTTACCACTAAAATTAGTATGTGAAGCAAGCATCAATTCGCTTAACGTAACTTTTGATGCTTCAACAGTATTCGATTCTTTTTTCTTATTCATTCTCTTATAAATTCCAAGGGTTATTTCCGTTATTATCTAAAGCAACTCAATTAAATGCTATTTTAAAAATTGAGGTTCATTATTCACCATTATTAAAATAAGGAGAAGTTTCTTTTTCAACTTTGGTAATAAAATAACGAGTGTCTCCCCACCAAAAGAAGGTTCGTAAGCGCTCCACATATTCCACTTTTACAAACTTTCCTTGTAAGTTTTTCAAACTATCAATTACGGGTTGCTGATCGTCTAAAACTGAAAATTTAAAAATTTGCGCTCCTGAAATACCTTGACTAATTTCTCCTTCCCAAGTTTTAACAAAGTATCCTTTTTTACTAATTTTTATTAATTCACCTGAACGAACACCTTCACTGTAAGGAACATAATAAATGTAACTCATATAACCAACGAGTGTAAGAATCGCTACTAAGATGCTGAAAAAAACTATTTTTTTAAAGACTGTCATAATTTATTCGTTTTCTATGATGGAATTGATTTCATTTTCAGAAGCTCTTTTTAAAACACTTTCTGGAAGTGCTTTTTTAGCTTTGGCACCCATTTTTTTAAGTTTTTCTACGCTTACCACAAGGTTTCCTTTTCCTTCTACTAATTTGTTCATGGCGTTCCCATATTCCGATTTGGCTTCGTCCATTTTTTTACCAATTTTAATTAAATCGGAAACAAAACCTTCAAATTTATCATACAAAGCACCGGCTTGTCGTGCAATTTCAATGGCATTTTCTTGTTGTTTTTGATTGGTCCACATACTGTCAATAGTACGAAGGGTTGCTAATAAAGTAGCAGGTGTTACAATCACAATGTTTTTTTCAAAAGCTTTGTTGTATAAGGTGCTATCTTCATTAAGTGCCAATGCAAATGCGGGTTCAATTGGAATAAAAAGCAATACAAAATCGGGACTTTCCATATGGTAAATATCCTGATAGTTTTTATCACTCAATTGGTCAACATGTCTTTTTACTGAAGTAACATGTTCTTTTAAAATGATACTTTTTGCGGTTTCGTCTTCTTCATTTACATAACGTTCGTAAGCAGTTAAAGAAACTTTAGAGTCAATCACCATTTTTTTACCATCTGGAAGGTTGATAATCACATCAGGCATGATTCTTCCACCTTCTTGACTCGTAAAACTTTGCTGTACTTCGTATTCACGTCCTTTTTCTAAACCTGATTTTTCCAGAACACGTTCTAATACCAATTCGCCCCAATTTCCTTGCATTTTGCTATCTCCTTTTAAAGCTTTGGTCAAATTAACGGTCTCTTTCGACATTTTATCATTCATTTCTCTCAAACCTAAAATTTGCTGACGCAATGCGGCATGATAATCAATACTTTCTTTATGAGTGTCTTCTACTTTCTTTTCAAACAATTGAATTTTTTCTTGTAACGGATTCAAGATAATTTTCAAGTTTTCTTTATTTTGTTCTGTAAACTTTGTGGTTTTTTCCTCTAAAATTTTATTGGCTAAATTTTCAAATTCTTTGGTAAACTTTTCCTGAAGTTCATTTACTTCTTGTTTCTGTTCTTTATTGCGTTCTAATAAATTGTCAAAATCGTTTTCTTTTTTGGCCAAATGAATGGCTAATGCTTCTTTCTCTTTTTGAAGATTCTCTTTTTCAGTAACAATTTGTGCTAAGGTCTTTTCAAATTGTAATTTTTCGGCTTGCAATTGATTTTTTACTTGTTCCATTTGGTTTACCAAACCTGAAACCCTTTCTTCTAAAGAAGATTTTTCGGCTTGAGCTTGGGTTTTAGAAAGCAATTTGCCAAGGTAAAAACCTATGGCTAAAGCGAGAATAAATACGGCTAATACTAAAATAATTTGTGACATATACATTAAGAAATTTCAATTGTAAATTTAAGGAATTAATTCAACTTTAAAATCAGAATTCATATAAATTGAATACTGTATTTTTGCAGTAAATCCAAAAAAAAATGAGTCACCAACATTTTATGCTTCATAAACCGCATGGCTATTTGAGTCAGTTTATTTATGAATTGAAAAGAAAAAAGAAGTTATTAGGCGAATTGTATCCTTTTCCAGAAGGTACTATGGCAATTGGTAGGCTCGATGAAGATTCGGAAGGTTTGTTATTGCTTACTACAGATGGCAAAGTGAGTGAACAAGTGCGAAGTAAAACTGTTGAAAAAGAATATTATGCTCAAGTGGATGGTATTGTTACTGATGAAGCCGTGCAACTCTTGCAAAAAGGAGTAGAAATAGGTGTAAATGGTTCAAAATATAAAACCTTGCCTTGTAAAGCGAAACGAATTGAAACGCTACCTTCTTTTATTGGACCAGGAAAAAAAATACGAGATGAACGTCACGGACCAACTTCTTGGGTTTCCATAACGGTTACCGAAGGGAAATTTCGTCAAGTAAGAAAAATGACAGCGGCTATTGGCTTTCCTACATTACGATTGGTACGAGTTAGAGTAGGAAAAATGTATTTGGAAGGAATAGATGTTGGGTCTGTTAAAGAAGTTTCACAAATTGTTTTGTAGTTTGTTTGTTGTTTATATCTAATATAAATTCATTTAAGTTTATTTTTTTAATATAAAATCTGTTTAATTGATAAAAAAAAGTTAATAAATGTTAAAATATATTTACTTTTTATTGGTTTTTATATTTTTATTGTAAATAAAATAATACAAAATGAGAAAAATTTTACTTACTACGTTTCTTTTAGGAAACTTTTTTTTAGCTAATTCACAAAACACCTGCGCTACAGCTGTTACGGCAACAGCAGGAATTACTACTGTTGGAGCAATAAACGGAACATTTCTAGATGTGTGTGGCAATGGTTCAGCTACGTATTCAGAATGGTATTCCTATACATCGACTATTTCTGGAATTGTAACAATCACTTCTAATTTATCTCAAAATGATGGTGTAGTTAATAGTGATGATACGTACATCAATGTATATTCTGGAAGTTGTGGAGCCTTAAACTGTATTACATATAATGATGACATTGCATCAGGCAATTATTTGTCTGAAGTAAGTTTTGTGGTACAACCTGGAGAAGTTTATTTTCTTGAATGGACTGACGAATGGAGTGCAGCTGGTTTCGATTTTGAAATAACTGAAACGGTTGTGAATTGTCCTACAGCTATGGCACCGCCATTTACAGAAGACTTTACCAATGTTGGAGTTGCCTATGTTTGTTGGCAATCGTTAGATGAAGATGGAGATGGAGTTACATGGGATGTTGCTGATTATGATTTAGATCAAAATGGTACACCAGATGGGAATCCATGTTTGCGTTCGGCTTCTTATGATAATAATTCAGGAGCTTTAACACCAGATAACTGGATTATTTCTTATCCAATCGATTTATCATCATATGCTAATGGAACCACAATTGAATTGTCTTGGTTGGCAAGAGGTATAGATTCAGACTATCCAGATGAGAATTACTCTGTTTATGTGGCTACTACAAATACCACTACAGATTTTTTAGCATCTCCAATTAGTTTTACAGAAATTATTGGTCAAAATGGAGGCGATGGAGTTTTTGTATCTAGAACATTAGATATTTCTTCTTTTTATGGTCAAACTGTCTATGTAGCCTTTAGACATCATGATGTTACGGATCAATATGAATTAAATATAGATGATATAGCGGTTACGAGTACATTAAGTTCTAAGGCATTTGCAGTAAATGGTTTTAGTATGTATCCTAATCCTGCGGTAAACCAATTAACAATCTCTTCAGAAAATACACAGATGAATACTATAACTATAATGGATGTTAATGGAAGAATGGTTAAACAAAGCCATGTTAATGCTACTGAAGCTCAAATCAATGTTTCTGATTTAGTAGCTGGAATTTATATGGTTACGATTGCTTCTCCTGAAGGAACGAGTGTTCAAAAATTTGTAAAACAATAGTGAAGTATAAAAATAGAAATACTAAAAAAGGTTCACCACTGTGAACCTTTTTTAGTATTTCTATTAATTGAAAATTTCTGTAAAAAAATCTTGCATCGCTTGCCAACTTCTTTTATCGGCTAATTCATTATAAGCTGCACCTTTACTATTATCAGTGTCTAAATCTTTGTGCGTAAATGCATGAACCGCATTTGAATAGATATTCATTTGCCATACTGCTTTTCCAATTTTCATTTCGTCTTGAAAAGCTAATACTTCTTTTTGAGGTACATATGGATCATCAGCTCCATGAAGTACTAATACTTTTGGAGTGATGGCTTCAGTTTGACGCATTGGATCTTTTCCTAAACCACCGTGAAAAGAAACTACTCCTTTTACTTTTAAATTCCCTCTTGCAGCTTCTAAAGCTCCTGTTCCACCAAAACAATACCCAATAACTGCAATTTCATCAGGATTTGCACCTTGTTTTACTAATTGATCAATAGCTAATTGAATTCTTTTTTGGTAATCTTTATAACTGTTTTTAAAATACCCAGCTAATTTTCCTGCTTCAGTAGTATTACTAGGGGTGTTACCTACACCATAAATATCTGCTACAAAAGCATGATACCCTAATGCAGCTAAATTTTCAGCAGACTCTTTAGCATGTGCATCGATACCCATCCAAGCAGGTAAGATGATAACTCCGATGTTTTTTGGGTTAGCCGTAGTTGCTTTAGCAAAAAAGCCTTCTAATTTTTGACCGCCATCAGTATAGGCAACTGATTTTAATTGAGCATTCATAGAGAAACTAATAAGGGAAATTACAAAAACTATATATTTTTTCATGGATTAATTTTTTTATAAAATTACTAAATACTTTAGTTATTTGGGTTACCAAATAGGGAAAATAATTTTAGAGTTAAACGATTTTAAATTTGCCTATGGTTTTATCGAAAGTAATGGCTTCATTTTGAAACAATTCGTTAAAAACATTTTGTTCAATTAAATTACAAGGCTGATCTTTTACGAGCTTATTAGGTGTTAAAACAATCATTTCATCACACAATTGAATGGCTAAATCAATGTCATGTGTAGAATATAGAATTGTTTTATTCGTTTCTTGAGTTAGTTTTTTTAAAAGTTTTATTAAGGAAACTTTATGTAATAAATCGAGATGTGTGGTAGGTTCGTCTAAAATAATGATAGCCGTATCTTGTGCTAAAGCTCTTGTGATTAATGCTTTTTGTAATTGACCATCGCTTATTTCATAATGTTTTTTATCTATAAAATTGCCTATTCCAGTTAATGCAATGGCATGATCAATTTTTTCTTTGTCTTCATTGGTTAAAGTACCTAACCAATTGGTATAAGGTTGTCTCCCAAGAGCCACAATCTCATAAACCGTTAAATTACTTGGTGGCAAATGTTCGGTTAAAACAATGCTTAATTCTTGCGCTAATAAGTTGGGATTGTAATTTTTTAATGGTTTACCTTGTAATACTATTTCTCCTTTTAAAGGAGGAATAATACCTGTTAGGGTTTTTAATAGAGTAGATTTACCAATTCCATTGGCACCAATGAGCGCTACCAATTGACCTGCTTCTAGATTGATGGTACAACTTTCAATAATCGTTTTAGATTCGTTTTTATGTTTATAACCGATGGATAAATTTTCGCTAAGTAAAACAGTAGATGTCATTAAAAGAGACTAAATGTTGTGTTACAAAGTTAAAAGATTACAGTCAATAATATTGTATAACGATTGTTTTATTCTTTTATATAAGATTTTGAGATTAAAAGAGGTTGTACGTAACATTAAGATTTCTTTCTCAAAACGTAGACTAATTTTTTCAAAATTATAGGTGAAGCAACTCGAAATCCTATTTCTATAATGCCTCTAAATAGCAACAAAAAAAATATAAATGCGAATATTGTACCGAATTCTTTTCTATTTAGCAAGTCAATTGATATGAGTACAACCATTATTGAATAAAGCGTAAAGTATATTTTTAGTTTCATACCCGTAAAAAGATGCAATGCTAAATTGTTTGGATATATCTGTCCTTTTATGATACAAAAATTACCAAAAAAACTAGATAGTTGAATGGTAAATGTATTGGTTACTATTTCACCAACAAACGTTTTATCTTCCCAATACCCTGTAAATTGTTTACTATCGATTGTATTTTTTTTCAAGTTTACAATCAGGTTATGATGATTTTCTGATAAGGGAATATTGATATCTTTTTCTGGAAATAGCTTCATTTTATAAACTTTTTTGGTTTACATAACCGACACGCAAAAGTATGGGAAAATGAACTTTTCTCATTTTTTCTGTTCCCCAAATTTTTTCTAATTTTGTTTCTAATTCAAGTATTGGGTTAACCTGATTTTGTTTCATGTAGTGTTTTACAGCAGACCAAGTATTCAAATAACCAATAAGATGCTCCAAACTCCAGTGTTGCGTATTCGTAAAATGTGGCGTTGCAATTTCGTCAAAAGGGAAAGGTATGGTCTTGTAATTTTCATCAATGTATTTTCGTTCGTTGTCCCAATATTCGCCAATTACATCGGTGTAAAAATGAGAAATAAGTGCATCGATTTCTTCTGAAATAGTAATTCGACCATAACCTAAAGCCACAAATACTGCCTTTTCTTTTGCAGTACGTTGTACTTCAGCATAAAATCTTTCAAAATCAAACCAATGAATCGCTTGTGCTACAATGATTAAATCAAATAAGTTGTCTTTAAAATTTGTTTTTTCAGCAGGTTGTACCGAATAAATGATTTGTTTTGACGGCCAAGCATTATCAATTTGTGATTGACTAATATCGGTAGCATAAACAGTTGTATAGGAGGTTACTAATTCTTGAGCTACCTGACCGTTTCCAGTTCCACAATCCCAAGCTTTTTCTTTGTTAATTACTAATGTATTCAGATATTCAAAAAGTTCAGCAGGATATTTCGGTCTGTATTTTGCATATTGATCTGATTGAGAAGAAAAATTATCTTTCATATTGGTTTTAGAAAATTGAAATTAAGTTTTATTTCAAAAAACACCTAAAACAAATATACCGGAATTACATTGGAAAAACTACAATATTTTGCTTAATCTAAGGCAACTTTTAAATTTTGTAGATACTGCGACCAAGCATTGGAACATTGGTTATAGCACTCTATTTCAGGAACAAGACCCTTATGAGTAAAAGTAACAAGAGTTCGATCTTCAGTTTCTTCTAATTCAAAAGTAATTTGCGTTTCATTCCATTCGTCTTTTTGATCCAAAAATGATAAATGACTTTGGGTAACCAACCAAGTAATTTTTTGGTTTGGAATAGTATCAATTAACTTTTGAACTGAAAAATGAGCTCCGTTTCCAGCTCGAAAGGAGAATTCGTCTCCAATTTGTTGGCTTTTTCCCGTGATTTCTTCTGCAAATAATCCTTTCCACCATTTTTCAGGATGTAAAAGAATATTGAAAATAGTCGCAGCCGATTTCGAACTGCTAAAACGAAAGTTGTAATTCGTATGTTTCATATTCTTATTTATTTGGAAGTCCCCATTTTTCAACTAATTCAGCATTTAAACCTCCTTCTTTCGGATTTGGTTTTCCAGTTCCAGTTGTAATTAAACTTTTCAAACTGCCTTGAATATAACTTGTCCATGCATCTTCGCAAACTTGATAACATTCATAAGTAGGAACCAATCCTTCATGAGTAAACGTTATTTTTGTTTGTGAACCTTGTGATTCAATGTCAAAAATAAGTTTGGTATTTACCCATTCGCTTTGATTTTGGGTAAAATTGAATTGATTTTCAGTAACTAGATAGACTAGTTTTTTATTAGCAATTTGTTCGATAAGTTTAATTTTACACAAATGAACCTCTTTGTAATGATAGAAAAAAGTTTCGTTCAAAACATTGGTTTTACCTTCAATATCCATCGACCACCACGCTCTAAAATCTTGTATGGTTTGAAATACTTGTTCAGGATTTTGATTTACTTCTATGGTTGTTGTGAATGATTTCATATGATTTTGATTTTTAATTGTAGATTGATTTTGTCCATAAAATAAGAATGTTTGTAAAACGAATACAAGTTTGAAAATGTGAGATTTCATCTTTTTTTTACAAATTTCTGTAATCTAATAGAGAATAAAGTAGTGCAATATAGACATATTAACGGGTTGATTTAGACAAGTGTGTTTTGTATATTTGTAAGAAAAGATATCATGAAGCATTTAACGATATTGGTTCCAAATGGAGAAAACAATTTGAGTAGTATTGTGGGATCGTATAAGATTTTTAATCGTGCCAATGCTATTTTTACTGCTAAAGGAAGGAATGCCGTTTTTACAATAGAATTAGTTGGAACCTCCCAAAAAATAGGTTTTTATGATGATTTATTTACGGTTCAACCTCATAAAAAGTTATCCGAAATTAAGAAGACCAATTGTATTATCATTCCTTCTTTGAATCATAATTTTGATAGTGCAGTACAGGAAAATCAAGAAATTATAGATTGGATCAACAAACAATATCATTTAGGTGCAGAAGTTGCCAGTATATGTACAGGTGCTTTTTTATTAGCAGCAACCGGGTTGTTAGAAGGGAAAATGTGTGCAACGCATTGGTCTGCAGCAGCTGTTTTTAAGCAACGTTTTCCAAATATCAATTTGCAACCAGACCAATTGATAACAGATGAAAATGGTATTTATACCAATGGAGGAGCGTATTCTTTTCTAAACTTAATTTTGTATTTAATTGAAAAATTCTACGATAGAGAAACCGCTTTATTGTGTTCCAAAATATTTCAAATAGATATGAATAGAAGTCAGCAATCAGAATTTATAATTTTTAACGGACAAAAAGAACATGAAGATGAAGCCGTTTTGGAAGCTCAAGAGTATTTAGAGCAAAACTTTCAAGAAAAGATATCGATAGCTTATTTGTCTGAAAAATTACATATTACAAGAAGAAATTTTGATCGAAGATTCATTAAAGCAACAGGTGTTACACCTTTAGATTATCTACAAAGAGTTAAAATTGAAGCGGCTAAAAAACAATTGGAAAATTATCCCAAAACGGTAACCGAAGTGATGTATGAAGTGGGTTATAACGATGCGAAAGCTTTTAGAGACGTTTTTTGTCGGATAACAGGTTTATCGCCAGTAGAGTATAAGTTACGCTATAATAAAAATGCATCTTTTATTGAAAAATAATAAAGTAAAAACTATTGTTTGATTTTGGTTTATTGTTTTTTAGGTTGGTAATAAAGAATAATAGCTTCATTTGTAAAAGTTTTGTGTTTTACTAAATTAAAAACCATACGTTCCCTGATATCTTCAAATAAGGATAAGCCTTTACCTTCCACCATTGGGTGAATGCAAAGTTGGATTTCGTCAATTAAATTTAGTTGTAAAAGTGCAATTATCAAACTGCGACTTCCAACAAAAATAGCTTTTCCCGATTGATTTTTTAACGCAACGACTTCTTCTTTTAAATTGTTTTGTGCTAAGGAAGCACTTTTCCAATTGATTTCTTTAAGTGTATTGGAGAAAACAATTTTTGGAATAGTATCAATAGCCAGTGCAAATTCATTCATAGATTTTTCTTCGGATGGATTTTCTAAGATAGTTTGCCAATACGTCATTAATTCATAGGTTTTTCTTCCATACAAAATAGCATCTCCTTGATGTAATAGTTCAGTATAATGCTCATGTATTGCTTCATCTGGAATTCCTGCAGTATGATTACAAATGCCATCGATAGTCATATTAAGCGCTCCTATTATTTTCCTCATAAATGCGGTATGGTTTTTATATTTCCTTCTTAGCAGTTACAACTGTATGGATATCAAATTCGGTTTCTGAAATTTTATACGGTACTTTAAAAACGGTAATTTCATTAAATTTAGAGTTGCTAAGTTGAATTTTTAGATTTTCCAAATCATGATAATAAAAAAATACACGACCACCACTTCCCACTTTAAATTCTGATTTTTCAGGTTCTCCTTCTACAAAACTGAAATAGAGTAACCCCTTTTCGTTTAATAAATTATAAGCATTAGTTATAAGTTCGGTTGCATCTTTTGGTGACAAATAAGGTAAGCAAAACCCCACAACAATACCATCAAACTTTTCTTCAAGAGTAGAAATTGCTCTGGTGTCCATAACTTCAAATTTTGCAGTTGGATTGTTTTGTTTGGCCAATTCAATCATGTTAGGAGCAATATCAATTCCAAAAATAGCAAAGTCTGGTCTTTTGGTTAACAAATATTTCGTAATATTTCCCGGACCACAACCTATTTCCAAAAGTTTCGATTTAGGATTCTTAATGGCATTACAGATATAGTCATAGGTATCGTTATAAATGTCTAAATCCATAAACTTATCTTGATAGAGCATTGCAATATTATTCCATGTTTGATAGGTTTCTTTGTATTTGTCCATGAGTTGCGTTGTATTTGTTTTAAAAATACATTTTTATTTATAAAACGAAGTTGTTTTCAGTGTATTATTCATTAATTTCTAGCACAAATGATTTGTTTATCCACTTGGTTTCCATTTTTGTCAAAGGCCAATAAAAAGGTTTCTTTACTTCGGTCTAAAGGTACTTTCAATTTTTTACTTGAGGGAATTATTGTTGTAAAATACGGAATTTTTTTACTGAAATCGTATGGGTTTTTAATTTCATTTCCCAAGAACAAAACGATTTGAATATCAGTCTTTGTAGTATTTTGGTATTCAAAGGCACTAAAAGGAAATTCAATTGGTTCTTTTGTATTGTTATTTAATACTAAGTAATCCACAGCATTCCATCGAGTATCTTTAAAGTGGTTGCTATTAATGATTCCATAGTTAGCTTCTATTTGATTTCGGTAAGCATTTAAATGAGTTTGGCTGATGGTTAGAGGATCAATTTTGTACTTATTCTTGAAGATAGTAGCCATCCATTCTTTTCCTTGGCTAGTTGGTTTTTCTAAGATATGATCAATTCCTGCAAGAACGACAACTTTAGCATTTGGGTCGATTAAAAAGCTTTTGTTGTAAATGTTTTCTGCTTGACCAACTTCACGGTTTTTATGGTTATCGGTATTTTCGTAAGCGATAAATTGAAATCCTAATGCTTTTGCTTTTCGAATGAGATTTGAAAAATTTTGTTCACTAGTATAAAAACCAGTTTCTAAAGTAGGATAGGAGTTAGGTATATTTAAAAGGCTATCTTGTTTAGTGTTTAACGCTTCCAAAGCCAAATAGTTGTAACCAATGGCTTTCAGTTTTTCCAATACATCTGAAACCAATATTCTATGATTTGGATAAAAATGATTTTCATTAATCATTACAATGCGATGTTTTTTGGCTTCTTGAAGTATGGTATCCAAAGCTTGCGCATTATAAAACGATTTTTCTTTAACTATTTTAACAATAGTATCGTTGGGTTTAAATCTAGATTCGAGTTGATTTAAATACGTATCATAAAGTTTATTTTTTCCTAGGAACGAAGAAAAAGTCAATTGCATTTGAAGCTTTGACCATTCTTCTTGTTTATCATAAGAGGGAAAATCACTAATTTCTTGAAGAGCTGCATAAAATTTATTGGAAAGCTGGTATTTTTGTACAATATCAAAAATGGTTTGAATTTGCTTTCTGTATGTAGGTCCAACTTCTAGGCTTTTAAAACAATTTTTTAAATCGATTTCCAATGTTTTTTTAGCATTTTTTTCAAGTGCGTTACCAATGAAACGAATGGTTTGATTCTCTACTAAAGTATCAAAAACGACTAGCTCTTTGGAATAGTTGGAAAGTTTGTTTTCTGAAACCGTTACAAAATATTCGTAAGGAGGATCATTGGTTTTACCATAAATTAAAACAGGATCAGTTAGTTTAATTTTTGAATTGCGAATACACTTTTTTAATTCTTTTGTATCGGTTACATAGGAAATATCTGCAGGAGTTTTGAAGTAGAGTTGTAAAGAATCGTTTTGTATATGAATGCTATAATTTCTGATATAATGGTTTTGTTCAAAATACGGACTTATTTTTGGGGCACAACTTAGAATCACGAATGATACAATTACAAATGCTATTTTTTTCATTAGAATAGAATGTGTTTTCGGCTTAATTAGGAATGTAAAGTATTTAAAAGGTTCAAATTTTATTTTGATTTTTCGATCAAGTTATTAAAGATTTTTTTCAATTCTACTGCGTCTGTTAATTCAAATATCTCTAAAAGTGTACATACACTTTCTCCTTCCCAACTATATTTAAGGTTTTGGTTGTATTTTGAAATGAGGTAGTTTAAACTAGTTTGTGTCACCTTACCTCCAATTTCTTTTTCCAAAATCAATATAAAATCATTAAGACTTTGAATAGGCGTTGGCCAATCATTTTCTGCCTCTAGTATTTTAGTAGCTATTTTTTGATCGATTTCATTTTTAAAATGATTTTCTTCTACTAAATCAAATAATTTTTCAAAAGTAAGCATAGGTAGTTCGTTTAATTCTTTTCTTTCAATTACGTCTTCTTGAATCATTTTCTTTTCAGCCAAGCGTTCTCCTTTCCAAAAAAAACGTTTCCCCATTTTTCTTAGATGCTTGTGCCACTCTTTATCAAAGGTTAATTGTCCTTTTCTTTTATTTCCCATTTTAAAATTAGGATACTTCTTATTTGATTTAACAGTTATTTTATGAGTAAAGTTTATGCAAACAAATGTAAATTATTTACATTGTACAGCTCACTTATTTTCTT
The DNA here is from genome assembly GCF_006491645.1 of Flavobacterium profundi. Classification (GTDB taxonomy): domain Bacteria; phylum Bacteroidota; class Bacteroidia; order Flavobacteriales; family Flavobacteriaceae; genus Flavobacterium; species Flavobacterium profundi. The sequence continues at coordinate 14,086 of NZ_VDCZ01000001.1, read as the reverse complement.
TAAATCTAGGGTTTCATTAATTTCAAAAAAATAATTCAGTTGCCATTTTTGAGTTTTCTCTGCTTGTTTATTTAATGTTTTGTCCCAAATAGGATACACTCTAAAACCTCGTTTTCCTTCTTTTTTTGCATTTGTTATAAGCCCTTTTTTTATAAGTTCAGATTTTGGAAATACAAATTGTCCAAAACGCTTTTCTGATTTTGCATGAATTACATAAAAATCAAATGAATCATTTTCTGAATAAGGTGCCGTTTCTCCGTTTTGATTGCGTTTCCAAAACGTTACAAATTGGCCTACTTTTTTAGGAGTTATTTTTGAACTTCTCGAAATAATTTTCATTCCGTTGAGTTCGAATTGACAAGCATCATATTCGGTTCCTTCAATTTCAATGTACAATTTAGAAATATTGAGTGCTAATTGGTCATAGACTTTGGTTTTAACCTCAATAAGGTTATTGTTTAAAGTTTTAGTATCAATCATTTGTGATTATTAATTATAATTTTTGTGGTATCCAAATCCATACGTTACTGCAAAACCTAAATAGCTATGATTTGATATATTACCTAATAATTTAAATCCGATGCTTCTACCGAATGAAGTTGGTTTACCAACAGGCACTAACATATAAATTCGATACCTTTCTTTTTTTGAGTTGAACCATTTTATATTGATTTCATAAGAAAATCCATAGTGCACCTTATTATATTTGTAGATTTGATTGTTTTCATCTCTATATTTTGATTGAAAGTTATTATGTGCTAATCCTGCTGAAAAACTGTATGAAACAAAGTCTCTGATAATTCTTTTTCCGTACAAAATTGCAATTTCAGTATTTCCCATTTTTGATGCTACATATGGAAATTGTACAGTGGGTGCTAAAAGAGTAGCGTTAAACTTGAATTCAGGGTTTTCAATATAACGTATGGTAAATAAGTTATTTTCGAATTGATAGTTTGCTGTTCCACCGTATAAAAATCCGCCATACTCACCAAAACTTCCGCCACCTCCGAAAACTAACTCAGTAAAGAGGATTGGATTTGTTCTTGTAGTATCTTGGCAATACAATGATTGTGAAACTACAACAAAAAGAAGTATTATTATTTTTATTTTAGATATTAATAAAAGCATTGTTTTTTGTATGTTTTTTTGAATTTTACTTTCAATTATAGCAATTTATCTAATTCCATTTTGCTACATTACTTACCTTCATGAGAATTAGATATTATTAAGTAATCAAATATTTCATTAAGTATTGAATTTTCAGAGACTCGAGTACAAAGTGGCAATTGAAGCAGTAAAAATCAAACATAAGTTATACTAAAATTTATTGATGAGATTAGTAATTGAATTTAGTTGCATTTTATAAATTTCAAAGGCACTTCATTTTTTGAATTTATAAATCCATTAAAAATTTTATAGTTATTCATTTCAATTGTTTTTAAATCGGAATGACTAATAGTTTGGTCATAATTTTTTGAATCGCTATAGATTTGAATTTTCATCTTGTATTTTTTTTCTTTATCGAAAGTTATTCTTGATTCATTTCTGCCAAATTTGTCGTTGGATAAATTTACAAAATATTCAAAATATAAAGTTTCACCTGGATGAATTGCAAAATTATTTTGCAGCGGTAGTATTCCTGATTTATAACCTAAGTTTTTTGCTTCTTGTTTTTGAAGTTTATCACGAAATCTAATGTAAGTACCCATACTGTCTGTTGAATATATTGAAGAAAAATAAGGTTGTGCTATATTGTTGTTTTCATCTATAAACACAGTGTTTTGATTCGCTAATAAGCCTACTAAATAACTATCTTTTTTATATATTTCATGATAATTTTTATTGAAATAATAGGTGTTATCAGAATGATTGATAAGTTTGTATTTAATGATATTTATTGAATTAGAAGCATTCATATCTTCATTATATTTTTCGTTATAATTGCATGAAATGATTTCTTCATTCAAAATAATAAGTTCTAGATCATTTTCTTTGGTAACACAAGATGAAACAAAAAAACTGAATGCTATAAAAACGGAATGTTTCATAAAATAATCGTGATTGTTTTAATAATGGGACTAGTACTGTATTTGGTGTTTATTAATTTAGATATTCCGATATATCAACTATTTTATAATTTGGATTATGCTCAAACAAACCTTTGAGTACGCCTATATGCAATTGTCCCATAATAAGTATCATTTTATTAGAATTATGTTTTAACTGTGTATTTAAAATATTCGAGTATATTTTGAGGTTTCTGTTGTAAAATAAAGTGATGTATTCAGCACCTATATATTTTGTATCAATTGCACCAATGTCTACTGTATTGGTTCCATTTTTAGAAAATTCACCATTTACCACATAAGCAGGTACATTAAAAATCAGGTTATGGGTTAAGTCGATAAGTTTATCTTGATTCATTATTTTTATATATTCATAAATTGATAAACTGTCTTGTTGTACTTTTTGTTTCAACGGTCTCGCTGTTTGCATTAGTTCTTTTAGTCCATTTTTAAAGACCTCTATATTATCTCCAGATTGTAATAAGGATTGCGAAGTGGATTCATAATGGTCAATTCCATAGACACTTTTTAAGTTTAAAATTTTTGCTAATCGGAAACCCACTTGATAGGTTTCTGAAGCTCCATAATCGATATCAGAAAGTTTTAAATTATTGTTTTTGTATGCATTATATAAACTATCCAACTGATTTTGTTCGCTGGGTTCTTTTTCAACTAGTATGATGTCTGGTGAAAAGGCTTTTAGTTTTTCAGTTATTTTACTAATTTCTTGTTGCTTTTTTTTACTGAAAATATTGGAAGAAGGAGTTCCGTTGTCCATTTGGCCTAAATGATCAAATCCAACTAAAAGAATTTCTGTTTTAGATTTATTTTGAGCTGAAATTTGACAATGAATTAGAATCGTTACAATTAAAGTGGTAATTACTGTTTTTACTTTCATTTTGTTTTTTTTGCATGGAGCACTACACTCTAAAAAATGGGTTAGTGACTGCGTGGAAGAATGATTTCTTGCTAAGATAAGATTTTTCAGAGGGAAAATGAAAGTTATTGTAAAGATTAATTAAAAAATTAAAAAGTTGTTAATAGGCAGTTTTATGTAATTTCCAATTTAACTTTTTTAGTATTATCCAACTGCATAATTTTAGTGATGTTGTATCAAAATTATGTCCTTGTAAATATCACAAACATTCTGTTTAGTTGGAGATTTTGTATGGATAATCCAAAAGATAGTCAATAAAGTAAATCGTTATTAGGCAACTGTATAAGAGTTTACCAAAATTTCCCTTCAAATAGTTGTTCGTTTTTATAATCCCAATCAACAAAAAATCCAGCTTTTAATTTTGGATGATTCTTTTTTATTTTTTCAACTATTTCAAACTTTATGTTTCCTGAATAATCAAATCTTTCCAAGTTTTCAATTTCTAAAAGATAATTAAAAGAATTTTTATCTACTAGTGAAGTACAGCCTAAATCTAAGTGTTTTAATTTTTTAAGGTTTTTAAAAATTTTCAAGCTTTCAATTTTTAAATTTTTTGGTCCAACAACGTAGCCATGTAAAGCAACTCCTATTAAACTATTAATATTTCCAATTACTTCATAATTTTCTATTTTGAAACAGTTTTCAATTCTAAGTTGAAATAATTTTGTTTTTTCTAAAATTGAAATATCTTTAAGTTGAGTAAAACTTTCGATTTCAAATCGCTTCAATCTTTTTAGTTTGGGTAATTGAGACAAATCAGTAATTTTTGATGAATCAATTATTAATTCTTCTAAATTTGGTATTTTACTCAATGAATCAAATAGTTCTTGTTTAATTCCAAAAGTGATTTTCATTCTTTTTACTTCATTTAGTGTAGGAAAAATATCCATCCATTTTTTTTCGATTTCTAACTTCCCTTTGGAATTTAAAGTATGGTATAAAAACGATAAACTATGAATATGTATATTTTCTGAATTTAATTTTTTATCGTTAAATTGTTGGACAAATACATATGTTGGATCAGATTCACTTCCTTTGTAAAACTCACTTAATTTAAATCTGTCTGTTTTATTTTTTATGTTTTCCATATTTAAAAACTAACTAACGTACTTTTGCTTTTTCTGTTAAATATTGATAGAAAATGAATTCTGTAAATACTTTTTACATTGCTCATGATTTTCTAAATTAGAATATAAGTTGATATCATATTCAGTTCCGTTAATATTTAATTTGATTGTGTTTTTTTCTTTGTCAAAAATCAGATTAGCAATTCCGTTATCAATGTTCAATTTAAGTTTTTCCAAATCTTCAAATTCAGAACAAATGGTTTCGGCTAATTCGTCTTCATCATTACTTGGTGAAACAGTTGTCCAATTGGAATACATGGATTTATAATCATATTCAAAAGCTCTCTCAATTAATTTCGATACTGCTTTTTCTTTTTGTCCCAAATCATTTAAAAATCGGTATTTCCAAAATGCCAAATCCACTTTTTGATAAATAAAAGAGGTTAGCGAAGTAGTTTCAAATGTCATTTCATTATCAGCCTTTTCTACGTAACTCAAGCCTTTCTCAAATTTTCTTTTTTTACCATAGTAACTTGCTAGTCTCATTGTAGCATGATAGCGATAATTTTTATATGGTTTTCCATTTTCATGGTTTTCATCTTTATCATTTAAGTCAGAATCGATGATTTTTTGGTAGTATTTCAGTATATTCTTTTCATCATCATTTTCAATGTAGTAATGCAGAATATTCCCAAGAGTCACACCGTATGTAGATGAAGTTTTTTCTGCTTTGTTCTCAATCTCTTTCCAAACTTTTAGAGCTTTTTTTTCTTCTCCCTTTTTATAAAGTTCAATACCTTCATCAATTTTTTTGTTAAGATTTTCTTGAGCAAAAAAATGACTTGAGAACAAAATTATCAATATCAGTACTGTTTTTTTCATAATTTGAGGTAACTTTTTTGGGCTAGCAGCTGTTAAGGTATTTTATTACAAGTCCTATCAAATATACAAATACTTTTGGATTTTTGGAGACAAGAGCAGAAAAGGAGAGCGAATGAAACATTTTACGGAATAGTTCCCACCAAGCTTTATTTCATTAATTAGTTGCTCAAGTTCGCTTATGGGGATTTTGACTACAGATTCAATTCTATTATCTTCATTTTCGATGATTAAAGTTCCAGTATAATCCTCTTGAAGGCCTATCTGATTAACTGAGAAAGTCAATTTTTTATGTTCTATACTTTTTTTTCGCCCCTAAACCAGCCATAATTAGCTTCGTATTCAATATTTGATATATTTAATTTAATTGTTTCTTCTCCGTATGTATTCCATAATAAAACACGCAACAGATAGAATCCCATATATCCAAATAGAAACAGTCCTATGATATCCGATATGAAATCCTTTTCCAGAGGAAACTCCAAATATCATTCCAGTTAAAGGTAAAAGTAATGAAGTAAATGAAAGGAAAAATAGTAGACCTCTAATTACGAAAGATGATTTTTTGACTTTTAGAGTTAAGGATCTATTGTTTATAGAATATTGCTTCATTCGTTTGGTTAACTGTAGTTAACGTTTTACGACTATATGTAGTGGTGTTAAACCAATACCAAGTCAAACCAAATATAGAGATGTTTTTGAAAATTACAAGAAACCAGCACTTTTTCCCTCATTTAGGTAATATGATGTTACCTGTAGTTTTTTAGTAAATACACATTTTCAATTCTTTACAGTCAATAAAAATAGCGTTATTCAAAAATGTTTTATTCCCAAGCATTCCTCCAGACATTCCCGAAAATTTCATCAAATAATATTGGGTTTTTGAATATCCTTCCACATAAGTTATTTGATTAAGAGGAATTTTTGTGCTTCCAAAATCTATTTTTGAAATTGTATTTGTCGTAAAAGTTGTCAAAGTTCTTCCCCAAGAATTTGATTTTTCAAGAGTTACTTTTGAGTTAGGTAATTTGAGTTGATTCCAATTTTCTTTACTTGTTAAAAGTTCGTATGCACTTGTTCCTGTATCATATAAAAATTTCATATTTTCATTATTCAGTTTTGCAGGAATTATGATTTTTCTTTTCTTGAAATTAAAATCAAATAAGTTTCCATTAAAAAGAGTAGGTGTTTCGGATAAATTTAATTTCAACCAATTTTCTTTAAAATTTATGATTGTTTTTCTATTCTCTAAAATGTCTGAACCTAATGTTCCAATAATTTTTGGCTCATTATTTTTTACTTTTTTACCGTAGTCAATTATTTTGAAATTTTCGGATTCGATTTCTGTATTTCCGATTTTAAATGAGGCTTTTCCTTTTTCGTTGTTTTGTTTTATTGATGCAATATTTTCGATGGCTTTTTTATAAAATAAAGTATAGGGACTTCCAGTGTCAAATTGTATAAAATATTTTATCGTGTCATTTTCAAAATGAATTGGCAAAAGTATTGCACTTTTATTTTCATCTTCCCATTTTATTTTGATGTTTCCACTTTCATTTTTTACAATCAAGTAATTTTTTTCAGGTGTAAATTTTCTGTCAAAGTATATATATCCAATTAGAATAGATAATGCAACTAATATAAAAAATGAGATGATAATTCTTTTAAATATTTTCATTGATTTTTTTCTGCAATTTTCCGAAAATAATTGTTGTGTTTTCTAAAAATCAATGCGACATTTTTACGTCAATTTACTGTCATTAATTATAAGAAGTTGGTTTTCAGTTTTATATTTAATTTTTTTTTGGTGTTTAAACTTTTTCCGTTTATAATAACAATGATGAGTTTAAGAACAAGAAAAATTATAATAACGTAAAGAAAAAATGGTGTTTTTATAGAAAAATATTTTTGAATAAACGGACATAAAATAAGCGCAATTGAAAAAAGTGTAGTAATAATTATTTCAATGCTTACAATGTTTTTTCCTAATTGTTTATTGTATACATCTTTAGTGTTATAAGTTAAAATAAAGGGAAGAATTATTCCACCAAATGGAATTATTAAACCAGCCAATGCAGAAAGATTAATTTCTTTTGCTCTTTCAATAGATATTTCTTTTTCAGATGTGAAAAATAAATTTTGGGGTTCAGTTTCTAGTGCGTTTGCTATTACATTTAGGGTATAACCTTTTAAACGACTTCCAGATTCAATGCGTTGAATTGTTCTTAAAGAAATGCCTGATTTTTCAGCAAGTTCAGTTTGAGTTAGTTTTTTTTGTTCTCTCAAAATTTTAACCTTATTCATTGATCACGGATTACTTTTCAAATTGCACATAATGTTTTGCCACCTTTGGCAGTTGTGTAAATTTAGCCTAAATGTTTACAAGTACAAAATTCCTAGTATATTTTCGGAGATACCTGTCAGTATTCGAACTGACAAAGTAAAATTCTGAAGTAGGCGAGAAACCACAATAACAGCTAACCAATGTTGTATATAGTACTTCTTATTTTATAGTCCTTTAATATAACAGTCAAAAAAAGGTCTTTCACGATATACTGCATTTTCGTCATAATCAGTTGGCCATTCAAGAAATGGGACTTTATGTTTTTTTATTTCTCCGGATTTAGAAATATAACTGTGATTAATTATTTCTTTAATATCATTTGATTTGTAACCTTTTGGCATTTGAAAAAAATCAAATAAAAATCTACTTCCAAAAGCAAATACTTTTTCATCTTTCATTTTTACACAAAATCCAGTCCAAGACATTGTTGTTTCTCCTTCTATTTGGTCAAGAATGTTTTTTGAAAATGCAAACGGACTAATTTCAATTCTGTCAATATCATATTCATTTAAATTATTTCCATTAGTTACAAATAATTCAACTATTTCTTTATAACGATTTTTTGAACTGCTCTTGAAAATGCTAATTCCTTTTTTTTCTTGTTCAAATCTTTTTATGGCAAGTTGAGTTATTAATTCAGGATTTCGAAATCTAACACAAGGAATATAAGTTCCATCAGTTAAGTAAACAGAAGCTCTGAATCCATTACCATAGATTTGGTCAAATAATGGTTCTATATTGGCTTTTAAAAAATCAATTTTTTCTTCGCTTGTCATTTTATTAGCATTATGTACAACGTTCTCGTATAGTAGATTCGGACGTAGTCGAATCCGCCGTAATTGTGATTATACATTGTTGTAAGCAGTTTTTATTGCGTTTTTTATATAAATCATAATTCCGTTTACAATTATTGGAAGTGAAATTATTACAATAAAATACTTAAAATTTTCAGCATTTCCGTATTCAATTCCGATAATTAAGTTTCCGATTATCCATATTACAGAACTTATAGAAAAGATAATCAGCATCTTTTTTGAATTCCGCATTAATCTTTCCACGTTTTCAGGCTCATATTCTCTAAATTCAAGTTCCATGTTATGCTCAAGTCCGCTTACATAAATTGCATAAAAAACAAATGAAAATCCGAAAGTTAATATCAAGATTATTTGTCCAATTTTAAAAATCGGATTTAGTTCCGTAATTGATTTTACGTATTCAAATGATTTTCCAAAAGCGAGTAAAATCAAAAACAGAAAGATTGCAATTATCCAACCCTTATATTCTGTTCTTATGTACTTTTTGATGTTCATCCGATTGTTTTGTCAAATTGCAAACAACGGTTTGCAGCTTGTATCAGTTGCGTAAATTTAGCCTAAAAGTTTACAAGTACAAAACTCCTCGTGGAATTTTCGGAGACCCGAGCACAGAGTGCGAACTGACGAAGTAAAATTCCGAACACAAGCCAAGCCTAGCAATTGCTACAAACGGCTATTGGCTACAGTTATTTTATTCATCTTCTTTATTCATTTCAACAATTAGCTCATTCCAATTCAAATAATTTGATTCAATTCGGCTTTTCTTCAGATTACTTTTCTCATATTTTATTTCATAAATAAAGGCTCCATTTTCATTCTCAAGTAAGAAATACAAGTTTTCATTTCCGTTCCTGTCTTTTATTATTTTCTGATTTAAGAATTCAGAGTTGTTAAATGGTCCGATTTCAATTTGTCCTATTAGGCTATCATTTTCAAAATATTCAGTTGATATTCTAATTGATTTAATTCCAGAATTCGATATATTTTTTATTTCGCTGAAGAACTTTTTCCCATTTAGAGTATCAAATTCAAAAGTTGTCACTGCGTATTCTTTATTCGGAAGTTCTTCATTTTTAATTCGGTCAATTTCATTCCTAAAATTATTATCAGAATTATTGTTTTTACAAGAAATCGAAAGTATTATAATTATCAAATAAATTGTCTTTTTCACTTGATGATGTTTTAATTGTAGCTAACGGTTGGGCTATGAGTAGTTGCGTGGTTTAGCATGTAACTTTGCAAGTACACGCCAAACTGACAAGAGCTCAGCGAATTGGCGTAAGCAAAATCCGCAAGGATTTTCAGAAGTAGACGAGAACAAGCAATTACTTATAGCCATTGTTGTAACACGTACTTTTTTTATAGCGTTATTTTAATCAGTCCAAAATTCGTTGCGACCCAAACTATATTTTCTTGAGTAGCGATATCCAATATTGTATTCTTATACATTCCTTCTCTAAAGTATATTGGCTCAATTTCATTCCCAGTCATTTTTATCATTCCGTTGTTTGTTGCCATCCAAATTGTCCCATTTTTATCCACTTCAATGTCTCTGACCATATGGTCAGGAATTTTCGAGTTTGATTTATTGAAATGAGTCCATTTTCCATTTTCCATTATTGATAAGCCACCATTTCCAAATCCTCCACCATAACCAACATACAGCTTATTATCTATATACTTTACTGCTCTAACAACTGATAGCTGTAATTCAGAGTTTTCATCATCAAGAATTTTCCATTCTCCGTTTGAGCGAATTATCAAGCCACTATTGTGTCCTATAGCGATATCTCCGTTTTCATTGATATCCATTGCTCTTACCGTAATTCCTTTTTTTGGAATATCAATTTCAGACCAAGAAACTCCATTAAATTTGAAAATTCCGTTGCCTCCTCCGAAATATATATTCCCATCTTTATCTTCTGCAAAATCAATAACTGAAATATTTGAAACGGGAATTTCTTTAGTTGTATAAATTGTCCATTCAGTTCCATCAAATTTGGCAATTTCAGAGTTCGGTTTAGAATAATTCAGCCAAATGTTTCCTTTTGAATCTTTAAAGATTGGTGTTACTGCATCTCCTTTGATTGCTGAATTTTCTTTATTGTTATTCTTAAATTCTCCGTTTTCATAAGTTATAAGTCCGAATTTCACAGTTCCTAAATATAACTTTCCGTTATTGTCAACCGTTACTTCCCAAAGGTCATTATCTGTTATCTCGGAATTATCTGTGTCAAAAAGTTCAGCAGTTTGACTGAAAGAAGTCATTGCTATTAGACAAAAAAATATGGTAGTAAATTTTAATTTCATTCGTTTTCTCGTATGTGTTACAACGTTAGGCCGCTTGTAGCAGTTGCGTAAATTTAAGCCAAAAGATTACAAGTACAAAACTCCTTATGGAATTTTCGGAGACACGAGCACAAAGTGCGAACTGACGAAGTAAAATTCCGAAAAAAAGCTAAGCCTAGCAATTGCTACAAACTGCTGTTATAAGCAGTTAGTTAAACTTTTGATATACTCATATTGTTACTATCTTTGAGAAAGTGTATCTTGAATTTCTACTGCATGAACATTTCTTAAATATTTTCCATTTTCATAAAATCTAATGGAATATAGAAAGCCATTTTTATTTCGAATATAAACCAAGCCATCTATTAAAATACCATTTATAAAAGTGCCTTGGATTAAAATTTGCCTATTTTTATTATAAAAAATATGTTTTCCATCTGTTATTTTTGTTATTTTTTCAAGTATACTATCTTTTTGAAGTTCATAGTAAACGTTTTGCTCGTTGCTTTTTTTTTGAGAAAACAACTTGGAAGAAAGTGCAATAAAGATTATTACAATTACGATTTTTTTTTTGTTTAAAAGACTTTTCATAAATTTAATTTATTGGTAAAAGTTTATAATATTCTGATTCAAAATAATATTTTTTAAAAGCTTCTGAGCGATTAAAACCATCATTCATTAATTTAAAAACTTTATTTGAATCAATATATAAATTTAAATATTCGTTTTTGCCAATTTCTAAATTGTAAGTATTCCAATAATTTATTTTTTACAATCATAATTTTGATTGCATTCTCAATTTTGATTTTCAAAGAATCTATTGGTTTTTTTTTAATAAAATGTTAATTCTTTCTAAACTGTATTTAGAGCCTTCAAAAATTGGTTCAATCGAATCTAATAATTGTTTTATCTTAGTAGTGTTATTTGTTTCTTTATATAACAAAAATAGCAACTCTTGAATTTCTATATCTGTTTGCATACGAGCTGTTCCTCAAAATCCATAATCTGCTTTTTCACTCTATTTAGTAGTCTTTCTACTTTTTCATATTTTCTCTCCTCAATTTTTATCTAACTTTATGAATTAAAGATTAATCTTAACCATAATTTTTTTACGGAAATTAATGCAAATACAAAAAAAAGTATTTTTCATTTTTATCTAATTATTGTTGGTCGCGTACTAGTTGCTTACGGTCTTGTGTATGAAACGTAGCGTACAAAAAGACACTAACTTTTCGGATTAACAGTGAGCCAAATTTTTATATTTTGTTTTTAATTTTTTACTTTTTAAAAGCCAAATTAAAAATTTGGCGGACTATCTAAATATGCACAAACCTTTCGATTAAGCATTTATTAGCTATGTTTTATACACTGTGTTGGCAAATCGTTATTTCAATTTATTAAGTTTCGAAATGAAATCAAACAAATCTTTTTGAAATTGCCCAGAGTACTTTCCAAAATAAATATCAATTTCTGAATGACCAATGATTGAGCACCCATTAGCATTATCCATTGTTTCATTGCCTATTAAATCACCATATTTTCCATTTCCGAATATTGAAAAATTTATTTTTAATAAACAATCTCCATCTCCATTAGGTCTTGAAATTTCCCAAATATTCAAAAACTCATTTGTAGATAAATCCGTTCTAATAATCCATTTAGAATTTTCTAATTCAGATTTTATTTTTTCTATATGCAACTTGCTCATTTTTATTATTAAGGTTTTTTACCAATAATAAAATCCCCAGTAGTCAATCCAATGTGATCTTTGAATTCAATCCATTGCATTCTATCATCAGTTTCACAATCATTCATAAGTCTATATTCAGAATAACCAGTATTCATATCAGGTAGTTTTACCATCTCATATTTGTTAACCTCTTCGAGTTTTAATTCAGAGATTTTATTTAACCAGTTTATTGCCTTCTTAATTTGTGCTATTCTTTCAATATTAGCATCTGTATTTTCTTTACTTTTTAGTTTTTCAACTAGTAAATCTTTATCCGCTAATAAAGTTTTGATTACATATTCCATTAATTATTTACTGTTTCTACTATTGTTTGCCAACGGTTTGCGGCTAGTGGCTTTTTGCGAAACCAGCGAACTGCGTACTGTCAGCTAAGATAGAATTTTTACGTGAAAAACAAACGTGAAACTACGAAAAACCAGCAATGGCTACTAACCGCTGTTGGCAGCAGTTCATGATTACTTTTGATATTCTTTCTTGAAAACAAACCTTATAGTTTTTTGATCGTTGCTGCTTTCATAATCAAACAAATCTTGGTTCGACGCGTTTTCTCCCTTTTCTCCAAATAAAAAAGTTATCGTATTGTAAGTTGAAATATTCTGCTTCGAAAGTTCGACAATCAAATCGTCAAAGAAATATTCAGAATCTAAGACAACTTCTTTATTTTCTTTAAGTTCAGAAATCGAAAGTTTTTCAAACCACCAACTTTCTATAAAATCTTCGTCATAATATTCAAGTTCTGAATCTTTTACAAACTGCGATATATCATCGTCTTCGTAGTTGAATGAAAAGTATTTATTATAGAAATTCTCTTTTGAATCAAACTCTCCAATCCAAACACAAACAACTTTATTTTTCATATTTTGTAGTTAATTTTTAGCACAAGTTTGGCGAATTACCGCTAACGGACTAGTATAACCGTCAGTTACGGATAAATATACGAAAATTTTCGGTTTAGCACAGGCTTTAGCAATTCCGAGTGGATTCGGACGTAGTCGAATCCGCCGTAATTGCGGTTATACATTGTTATATGCAGTGGTTCTTTTGTCCGTCACCGTTGCCATCCTTCAATTTTAAAGTTTTTTTCAATTAGTTTTCGTTCTTTTCTACCATTGTCGGGAACAAACCAAACTTCAAATCTTGCGGCATAAGGTTTACCCCAATCTCCTTCATAAATTGTAAAAATACCTTCTGTACTATAACCTTCTCTTGCAGTCATTTCAAACTTTGCTGTCGTATCACTTGAATTAAAAACTTTTATTCTGCTTCTTTCTTTAAGTCTGTCTGCTGATAAAGGGTCGTTGTGTGTAACTTCAAATGCTTTTAAATAACAATAACCACTCTCAATTTTTTTTGTCCAAACAGCGTATGAATAAAGTCCTGGTTGAAATGAGTTGTAAATGTAAAAGTCAATGTCTGCAATGTCAGTTGGTTCAGTTTGGTCAAGTGGCTCATTGATTTTTAGATTTGTCGAAATTTTTAAATTGTCAGCGTATGTGTCCGGCATTGATTGGTCTTTCCAAAACAAGGCTATTGAGTAAAAGAAAAATGCAACCAATGAAACTCCAATAATTGTTGTCGTCAAAATTGCAAAACGCCAGCGTTTTTTTACTAACTGATATATTGTCGAAATGATTAGTCCTAAAAAACCAAGAACAAATAGCAGAAAAGAGTAGTCTTGTAGTTTGCGGATATATGTCAACTCACACAAAACCATAATTAAAGCTGTCAACCCGAAAACAAGAACAGGTCGCCACCATTTGTCGAAGAAATATGTTAAGATTTTCGTCATTGTCGTTTAATTGTTGTGTGTTGTCCTACCATAGCATATAACGGTTTGCCGCTTGTAGCAGTTGCGTAAATTTAAACCAAAAGTTTACAAGTACAAAACTCCTTGTGGAATTTTCGGAGACCCGAGCACAGAGTGCGAACTGATGAAGTA